>NZ_CAJZAR010000061.1:99236-99428 GCF_914484835.1 Paraburkholderia tropica | reverse complement strand
GCTGCCCGCCGGCATGACGGAAGGAGCCCTCGAATGAACGCACACGACAATCCCCCATGGCATGCGCGCACACGCGGTGCGGCGCTGGCGTGCGCCTTCGGCCTGGTATTGAGCGCGGCGCTCGCCGCATGCGGCGGCGGAGGCGGCGCAGGCACCGCAGCCTCCGCAAGTCCCGCGACCGCCGCGAGCGCG
>NZ_CAJZAR010000061.1:0-99226 GCF_914484835.1 Paraburkholderia tropica | reverse complement strand
CGCCTCGACCACCGGCGGCACCACCGTGCCCCAATCGACCACGCCCAACGTGCACGTCGTGCAGGTCGCGGCCACGCCGACTTCGACGCGCAACATGCTCACCACCAGCGTGACGGTCTGCGTGCCGGGCACCGCCACCTGCGCGACCATCGGCAACGTGCAGGTGGACACGGGCTCGCAGGGCCTGCGCCTGCTCGCCTCCGCGTTGCCCGCGGGCCTGAATCTGCCGGCGGTGACAGCGGGCAGCGGCGCGGACATCGCCGGCGAATGCGCGGGCTTCGGCACCGGCTACACCTGGGGCGCGGTGCGCCGCGCCGACGTGCGGCTCGCGGGCGAAGTGGCCCCGGCGCTGGCGATCCAGGTCATCGCCGACCCGGCCGTGCCGACGACCCCGAGCGCCTGCCAGAGCCGCGGCCTCGCGATGATGACGCTCACGACGCTGCGCGCGAACGGCATCCTCGGCGTGGGGCCGTTCAATGCCGACTGCGGCGCATCGTGCGTCAATCAGGCGTCCGGGGCGTGGTACTACACGTGTCCGTCGGGCAACTGCACGGCCAGTGCGCAGCCGCTCGCGCAGCAGGTGCGCAACCCCGTCGCCGCCTTCGCGACCGACAACAACGGCGTCGTGCTCGACCTGCCCGCCGTGGCCGACAGCGGCGCATCGAGCGTGACCGGTTCGCTGATCTTCGGCATCGGCTCGCAGCCGAACAACACGCTCGGCGGCGCGAAGGTGCTGCGCGCGAACACGGCAACGGGCTTCGTCTCGACGACGACCTCGGACGGCAGCGTCTACGCGCAAAGCTATCTGGACAGCGGCTCGAACGGCCTGTTCTTCGCCAACCCGACGCTGACGCGCTGCGGCGTCTGGTATTGCCCGTCGTCGCCGCAAAGCCTCAGCGCGACGATCAAGGGCGTCGACGGCGCGACAGCGCCCGCGGCGCTCTCGATCGCGAGCGCGCTGTCGCTCTTTTCGAGCGGCAACTGGGCATTCGCGAATCTCGCGGGCTACAACAGCCGTGCGTTCGGATGGGGGCTGCCGTTCTTCTTCGGCAAGCGCGTCTTTACGGCGATCGAGGCCCAGGCGACGCCGGCGGGCGCGGGGCCGTATTTCGCGTTCTGACGATGAGGGGAGCGTGGGACAGCAAGGCGCGCGCGGCGCGCCTTGCGCGTGATCGCTTAGTCGTCCGCGCTGGCGTCGGACGCGGGCGTGGTCTTGGCGAGCGCGGCGGGCGCGAGCCAGTGGAACGACGTGAGGCTGCCGGTCTGGTTGTAGGTGCACTCGGCGGCGGCGGGCGTGGGCGGCGTCTTGTGCAGGCCGAGCTTCTGGGCGATCAGCGCGACGGGCGTCGTGGGCTTGGGTTCCGCCGCCTGTTTGGCCGACGCGTCGGAAGCCTGCGAAGCCGCAGCAGCCGAGGCCGTCGTGGCAGTCGCCTTCGCGCCTTGCGCGCCGCTCGCGCCGACAGCCGCCGAAGCCGCTGAAACGCCCGACGCGTCCGACGCACTCGACGCCGCGACAGCCCCGGAAGCCGGCAACATGGGACGTTCGAGATGCCCCTCGATCACCACGCGTTTGCCGCGATACGCCACGGCGGTATGCGTGACGGCGAGTTCGCCCAGCGACGTCTGGGTCAGCCGCGTGCGCATCTCCTGCGCGCAGGCGCCCGGATTCTGGTACTGCGCGACGCATCCCGCGAGCAAGGTGACGCCGGCCACGAGGCCGACGAGGCTGACATTCCGTTTATTCATCGCTGTGTTCATGCGCTCGAAGCGCGGTTCGGTTTTCAGGCTGCGGCAATTGTAGCCTACGGCCGCCCGCGGCCCGCGTGGAACCGATGCGCGGCAGCGCGAGCCTGCTATCATCGCTGCTGTATATCCGTACAGTGCCGCGCGTGCTTCCCGACTCTCCCGATCCGTTCTATTACCTCGCGAACTTCGAGCGCGCGCTCGGCTGGCTCGACGCGCGCTGCGCCGACCTGTTCGACGACGAGGAGCGCCGTTTCCTGCGCGACTTCGGCGCTTTGCGGCGCGCCTCGCGCGCGCTGTTCGTGCGCATGCTGATGCGCAAAGGGCCGGATTTCCGCGCCAGCAAGCTCGACTATGCCGAGATCGGCTGTCCGCGTGCGGCCGCCGCGCCGCTGGTCGCGACGGGCTGGCTCGACGGCGCGCCCGTGCTCGAATTCGATGCGCTCGCCGCACTCGTCACGAAGGCGGAATTGCAGGTGCTGGCCGCGCGACTCGTTGACCCGCTCGCGCAGCGTGCGCAAGCCGACGCCGCTACGGCCTCGCGTGAAATCGAAAGCCCCGCCGCACTGGAAGCCCTGAAAGCGCTGGACAAGCGCAGCGCCACGCGCGCCGCCCTCGTCGGCGCGCTCGAAGCCGCGCTGGCAACCGGCTCGCCCGCCGCGCGCGAATGGCCCGCGTGGTTCCCCGGCTCGGCCGACAGCGTGTTCCGCTTCAGCGCCGCCCCGCTCTGCGAGCGCCTGCGCCTGATGTTCTTCGGCAATCTGCGTCAGGACTGGACCGAATTCGTGCTCGCCGATCTGGGCGTCTACCGCTACGAACAGGTGCCGCTCGATGCCGCGTCGCGCGCGTTCCAGCAGCGCGACGACATCGACGCGTATCTGGCGCTGCGCGACTGCCGCGAAGCGCTCGAACTCGCCGACGATCCGGCCACGGGCCTCGCCTGCGCGCTCGATACGCTCGACGCGCTCGCGCCCCGCACGCACGGCAACGCCTGGCTGCGCGCGCGCCACGACCGTCTGCGCCACGCCGTGGGCCTCGCCGCCGAGCGCGCGAGCGCCGCCGAACTCGCCTGGCGCGCCTACGTGGACTGCGCGCACCCCGAATCGCGCTACCGGCGCGTGCGCGTGCTCGAACAACTCGGCCGACGCGACGAAGCCGTGGCGCTCGCGCAGACGATCGCCGCCGCGCCCGTCAACGAGGAAGAAGCGCAGCGCGCGGCGCGCACGCTCGGACGCCTGCAACGCACGCGCGCGCGAAAACACGCCGATGCCGCGGCATCCGACGAAAAATCAACGCCGACGCCCACGCACGCCACGCTCACGCTGACCTTGCCCGCCGCCTGGGCCGATCTGCGCGTGGAAGAAGCGTCGCGCCTCGCGCTCACGTGCGCCGACGCGCCCGTGTTCTACGTCGAGAACACGCTGATCAACAGCCTGTTCGGCCTGCTGTGCTGGCCCGCGCTGTTCGCGCCGCTGCCGGGCGCGTTCTTCCATCCGTTTCAGCGCGGCCCCGCCGACCTGCACGCCGCCGACTTCGTCGCGCGTCGCGCCGAACGCTTCGCGGCCTGCCTCGCCGAACTCGACAGCGGCGCCTACCGCGCGACGATACGCGCGCGCTTCGTCGAAAAAACCGGCATCCAGTCGCCCTACGTCGCGTGGCCCGCGCTCGACGAGACGCTGCTCACCCTCGCGCTCGACTGCTTTCCGGCCGCGCACCTGCGCCTGTGGTTCGAGCGCCTGCTGCGCGAGCCCGCCGCCAACCGCTCGGGTCTGCCCGACCTCGTGCGCTTCTGGCCGCGCGAGCGCCGCTACGAACTGATCGAGGTGAAAGGCCCCGGCGACCGCCTGCAAGACAATCAGCGCCGCTGGCTCGCCTACTGCGCGGCGCACGGCATGCCCGTCACGGTGCTGCAGGCGCGCTGGGCGAGCGACGAGAGCGACGAGAGCGACGAGAGCGACGAGAGCGACGAGAGCGACAACAACGATCCGGCCACGCTCGCGGCCAATCCGGCATCGACGCGATGAGCTACACCGTCGCCGTGCGCACGCTCTGCGAGTTCACCGCGAAGCGCGGCGACCTCGACCTGCGCTTCACGCCCTCGCCCGACGCGAGCGAAGGCCGCGCCGGACACGCCGCCATCGCCGCACGCCGTCCGCCCGGCTATGAAACCGAAATCGCGCTCACGGGCACCGTCGGCACGCTGACCGTGCGCGGCCGCGCCGACGGCTACGATCCCGCGCAACGCCGGCTCGAAGAGTTCAAGACCTATCGCGGCGATCTCGACGCCATGCGCGAGAACCAGCGCGCACTGCACTGGGCGCAACTGCGCGTCTACGGCGCGCTGATGTGCGAAAAGCTCGGGCTCGACGCCATCGAACTCGCGCTCGTCTACTACGACATCGCCACGGGCCGCGAGACCGCGCTGACCGAACAGGCGAACGCCGCCGATCTACGCGCCGCCTTCGAATCGCAGTGCGAACGATTTTCCGCGTGGGCCGAACAGGAAAGCGCGCACCGCGTCGCGCGCGACGCCGCGCTGATCGCGCTGCAACTGCCGCACGCGGACTTCCGTCACGGACAGCGCGATCTCGCCGAAGCTGTCTGGCGCGCCGCCACGCAAGCACGCTGCCTGCTCGCGCAGGCGCCCACCGGCATCGGCAAAACGATCGGCACGCTGTTTCCGCAATTGAAGGCGTGCGCGCGTGCGGGCATCGACAAGGTGCTGTTTCTGAGCGCGAAAAGCCCGGGACGCCAGCTCGCGCTCGATGCGCTCGCGACGCTCGCCGATGCACAGCCGAATCGCGACACGCCGCTGCCGCTGCGCGTGCTCGAACTCGTGGCGCGCGACAAGGCCTGCGAGCATCCCGAACTCGCGTGCCACGGCGAATCGTGTCCGCTCGCGCGCGGCTTCTACGACCGCCTGCCGGCCGCGCGCTCGGCGGCGCTCGCACGCGTGCGGCTCGACCGCGCGGCGCTGCGCGACGTGGCGCGCGAGCACGCGGTCTGTCCGTACTATCTCGGCCAGGAACTCGCGCGCTGGAGCGACGTGATCGTCGGCGACTACAACTATTACTTCGACGTCAGCGCGATGCTGTTCATGCTCGCCGCGCACAATCAATGGCGCACGAGCCTGCTCGTCGACGAAGCGCACAATCTGCCCGAACGCGCCCGCGCGATGTACTCGGCCGAACTCGTCCAGACACGCGTCGATGCCGTGAAGCGCGGCGCGAGCGCGCCGGTCAAGCGCGCGCTCACGCGGCTCACGCGCCACTGGAACGCAGAAAACGCCGTGCAGCCGCACGCGTGGCGCGCGAGCGACGCGTTGCCCGACGGCCTGATCGCCGCGCTCGGCGACGTGATCGGCTCCATCGGCGATCAACTCGCGGAACCCGCGCTCGTGCGCGATCCCGAGCTCGAACGCTTCTACTTCGACGCGCTGCATTTCGTGCGTATCGCCGAGCGCTTCGATTCGCATTCGATCTTCGACGTCACGCCGCTGCCCGCCGCGAGCACGGCGAAACGCACGCGCTCCACGCTCTGCATCCGCAACATCGTCCCTGCGGGCGCGTTGCGTCCCCGCGTGGCGGCGGCGCACAGCGTCACGCTGTTTTCCGCGACGCTCGCGCCCACGCACTATTACGCCGACATGCTCGGCCTGCCCGCGAACACGGTGAGCGTCGAGATCGGCACGCCGTTTCGCGCGGAGCAGCTCGACGTGCAGATCGCGCGTGACATTTCCACGCGCTACAAGGACCGCGAGCGCTCGCTCGATGCGCTGGTCGCGCGCGTGGCCGCGCAATATGCGGCGCGGCCCGGCAACTATCTGTGTTTCTTCAGCAGCTACGAATATCTGCAACGCGCCGCCGATGCGTTCGTCGCGCGTCATCCGCACGTGCCCGTGTGGATGCAGTCGCGCACGATGGACGAGGCGCAGCAGCAGGACTTCGTTGCGCGCTTCAAGGAAGGCGGCAGCGGCGTGGGCTTCGCGGTGCTCGGCGGCGCGTTCGGCGAAGGCATCGACCTGCCCGGCACGCGGCTGATCGGCACCTTCATCGCCACGCTCGGGATGCCGCAGGTGAACCCCGTGAACGAAGCGATTCGCGCGCGCATGGAGACGCTTTATGGCGCGGGCTTCGATTACACCTATCTGATACCCGGGCTGCGCAAGGTGGTGCAAGCCGCGGGCCGCGTGATCCGCACCGAAAGCGACAGCGGCGTGGTGCATCTGCTCGACGACCGCTTCGCGCGTCCCGACGTGCGTGCGCTGCTGCCCGGCTGGTGGGAAATCGGCTGAACGCCATTCATCAGCATTCCGAATAAAATACCGGCAATAAAAAACTGGCGCCGCACACGACGCCAGTTTCGCTACGAACCCATCACGCCGATTTCGACTTGCCCGCGCCCTTGCCGTTCTTCTTCGGCGGCGGTGGCGGCGGATCGCCTTCGGCGTCGTCGGCGGCAAGCTCCGGCGCGATCTCGTCGACATCGAGCTTCGCGGCTTTTCCGTCACCCTTCGCCTTTTTCGCGGGCTTGCTTTCCTTCACATCGGGCGGCACCGCGATCTTCTCGATGGTGACTTCCTCGGCGCTCGTGTCGTAGCCCAGTTCGACCGTATCGCCCGATTGCAGCGCGTCGCCGAGTATCTCCTTCGCGAGCCGCGTCTCCACGGCCTGGCGGATCTGTCGCTTGAGTTCGCGCGCGCCAAACTCGGGCTGATAGCCCACCTCGACAAGATGATCGACGAGCGCCGCGCTCATCTTCAGCGTGATGCCCTGCGCCGCCGCCGTGCGCGTCACGCGGTCGAGCTGGATCTGCACGATGTTGCGGATGTTGTCCTTCGAGAGCGCATGGAAAACGATGATCTCATCGATGCGGTTAAGGAACTCGGGACGGAAATGCCCCTTGAGCACTTTCATCAATTCGCCGCGCACGTCCTTGTCGCTCTTGCGCTTCGCCTCGGGCTGCTCGAGGTTCTCCATGATGATCGACGCACCCAGATTGCTCGTGGCGATGATGATCGTGTTGCTGAAGTCCACGACGCGCCCTTTGCCGTCGGTGAGGCGGCCGTCGTCGAACACTTGCAGCAGCACGTTGTACACGTCGGGGTGCGCCTTCTCGATCTCATCGAGCAGAATCACGCAGTACGGACGGCGCCGCACGCGTTCGGTCAACTGCCCGCCTTCGTCGTAGCCCACGTAGCCCGGCGGCGCGCCGATCAGCCGCGCGACCGCGTGGCGCTCCATATACTCGCTCATGTCGATGCGGATGATCGCCTGCTCGTCGCCGAACACGGTTTCAGCCAGCGCCTTCGCGAGTTCGGTCTTGCCGACGCCCGTCGGCCCGAGAAACAGGAACGTGGCAATCGGCCGATGCTCCTGGCCAAGCCCCGCGCGCGACAGCCGCACCGCGTCGCTCACGGCGACCACGGCGTCGCTCTGTCCGACCACGCGTTCGCGCAGCGTCTCTTCCATCTTGAGCAGCTTCTGGCGCTCCTCCTGCGTGAGATCGGCGACCGGAATGCCGGTGAGCCGCGACACCACTTCGGCAATCGACGCCACCGTGACTTCGAGCGTTTCCGAACCGGTCTTGCGCTGCCACGCCTCGGTGAGATCGTCGAGCTTCGCCTGCTTCTCCTTGATGCGCTCCTCGAAATTCTTGGCCTCGTCGTAGCGCTTGCGCGAGGACGCGTAATCCTGCTCGCGCTTGAGCTGCACGATCTCTGCTTCGAGCTCCTGAATATCGGCGGGCCGCGAGGTCGCGCCGATGCGCACGCGCGCCGCCGCCTGATCGATCAGATCGATCGCCTTGTCGGGCAGGAAGCGCGACGTGATGTAGCGATCCGACAATTCGGCGGCGGCTACGAAGGCATCGTCGGCGAAGGTGACCTGATGGTGCGCCTCCAGCTTGTCGCGCAAGCCGCGCAGAATCACGATGGTTTGTTCGACCGTCGGCTCGGGCACCAGCACGGGCTGGAAGCGCCGTTCGAGCGCCGCGTCCTTCTCGATGTACTTCTGATACTCGTTGAGCGTAGTCGCGCCGATCAGACTCAGCTCGCCGCGCGCGAGCGCAGGCTTGAGCACGTTCGCGATATCGAGCCCGCCCTCGCCGCCGCCCTGCCCCGCGCCCACGATGGTGTGCAGTTCGTCGATAAAGAGAATCAGCTCGTCGTTCTTCGCGGTCACTTCGTCGATCAACTGCTTGGCGCGCTCCTCGAATTCGCCGCGATATTTCGCGCCCGCGACCATCGAGTTGATATTGACCTCGACGAGCCGTTTGCCGCGCAGCACCTCGGGCACGTCGCCGTTCACGATACGCTGCGCGAGCCCTTCGACGATGGCCGTCTTGCCCACGCCCGGCTCGCCGATCAGCACCGGATTATTCTTCTTGCGGCGCGCGAGCACTTCGATCGTGTTCTCGATTTCCTGCGCGCGGCCGAGCACCGGATCGAGCTTGCCCTGGCGCGCCATCGCGGTGAGATCGCGGCCGAACTTGTCGAGCGTGGGCGTGTTGGTGGGCGCATCCACGCGGCCATCCTCCGCGCCCTTGCCCACCACCTTCACCACTTTCTGGCGCAGCGCCTCGGGCGTCACGCCGTACTTCTTGAGCAGCGTGCCCGCGATGCTGTCCGGCACCGCAGCAAGACCGATCAGCAGATGCTCGGGACCCACATAGGAATGGCCGAGATCGCGCGACGCCTGAAACGCGAACTGAAACGCTTTCTTCAGACGCGGCGAGATCGTCATCTTGTCGATGGCCGCATCCTCGCGCGCGGTGCCTAGTTGCGCGTGCGCGTCGATATAGCCCTGGATGTCCTGCGGCGACAGCTTCAGCTCCTTGAGCAGCGCCGCGCAGACGTCGGTGTCGGCGAGCACATACAGCAGGTGCTCGCTGTCGAGTTCGGTGCGGCGCAACTCGTGCGCTTTCTCGGCGGCGCGTTGCAGGATTTCGAGGGTCTGCTCGCTGAACGCGTCGGTGGCGTCGACCGATTCGCGCGGCACTTCGGCGGAAAAGCCGTGGTCGTCGTCATCATCGTGACCGCCGCCTTCCATGCCGCCGAAGAAGCGCGACAAGCCGCCGCCGCCCAGCAGCGAATCAAAGGGATTGACCATGCTCTGATGGCGCATCAGCTGGCGATAGTCGTAGTCGCAGATCGACATCGACTTGCGCTCGCCGTTTTGCACGACGGTCACGCGCGCGACCGCGGGCCGCGCATTGCAGATTTCGCAGAGGGTAGGCATGACGGACTTGTCTCCTGTTCGGCACCGTGCCGCAGCGCGCGGAACGGCACGACGCAACGCGGGTTGCGCCGGAAAAGTGACAGAGCGGCGGTGACGCGCACGAGGCGCGCGACACCGTGGCGAAGAAGGCCGGGCGGGCGGCGTAAGACACGCGCCAGAGGCACACGGCGAAACGATTGTGGCAGGATTCCCGGCGACACGTCTCGAAGCTGCATCAGGCGTACGCATTGCTGCGCGCCCTGCAATAAACCATGACGAACGACGGAAGCATGCGTTCATCATGCCCGCAGCCAGCGGGCCGTGATAGAACGTCAGGCCGATAAAAGAAAACGGGCGGAACCGATGGTCCGCCCGTTTTAGTCTGCGCGTTGTACTCGCCCACTACACATTCGCGCGATGTGCGTCACATGTCCGGCTTCACGCGAGATCAATCACGTTTGCTATTGCCGCCCTATTTCGTCCGCGACATCAGCAACATCAACGACGATTCGATCCCGACACCACATCCACCCACACGGCGAGCACGAGAATGCCGCCCTTCACGATCATCTGCCAATACGCGTCCACATCGAGCATCGACATGCCGTTGTCGAGACTCGCCATCACGAGCGCGCCGATCAACGCGCCATAGACCGTGCCCGAGCCGCCGCGCATCGAAGTGCCGCCGATGAAGCACGCCGCGATCGCATCGAGTTCGCCCATCGTGCCCGCCGACGGCGAGCCCGCCGCGAGACGCGCGGTGTTCACCATGCCCGCCACCGCGCACATGAGCCCCATCAGCGCGAAGATCGCGAGCTTCACGCGATTCGTGTTGACGCCCGAAAGACGCGTCGCTTCGAGATTCGATCCCACGGCGTAGATGCGGCGGCCGAACACCGTTTGCGTGGCGACCCACGTGAAGATGCCGAGCAGCGCGAGCAGCAGCAGCACCGGCACGGGAATGCCGCCGTAGCTGTCGAGCATCAGCACGAAGGCCAGCACGATCGCGCCCGCGCCGACGATCTTCACGGCGTCCTGCCAGAGCGGCACCACGCTCAACTGATAACGGCGGCGATTCGCGCGCTGACGCACCGTGAGCACGGCGAGCAGCACGAACAGCGCAAACGCGATCACGTCGCCCACGACACGCGGCAGATAGCCCTGACCGATAAATACAAAGGAATCCGAAACGGGTGCAATCGTCGATCCACCCGTGATGCCCAGCAGCACGCCGCGAAACGCCAGCATGCCGCCGAGACCGACGATGAACGACGGCACGCGACGATACGTCGACCACCAGCCGTTGAACAGCCCGATCAGCACGCCGAGCGCGAGCACCACGGGCACCGTCACGCCGATCGGCCAGTGACGGTTCACGTCGAGTATCGCCGCCACGCCGCCGAGCAGACCGAGCAGCGAACCCACCGACAAATCGATCTCGCCCGCGATGATGACGAACACCATGCCGCACGCAAGCATGCCGGTGATCGACATCTGCCGCAGCAGGTTCGAGACGTTGCGCGGCGTGACGAACGCGCCGTGCGTGAGCACCGAGAAGAACACCCAGATCGCCGCGACGGCGAGCAGCAAGGCGAGGATCTTGTAGCGCGCGAACAGTTGCTGGAAGCGCAGGCCGAGGCCGCTGCCGCCCGGCAACTGATCTTCGCGCGCGGCGGGGGTCGTGACGTCTGGGGTCATGCTGCACTCTCTGCGATAGGTTGGGCACGCGCGCTCTGAATCGCGGCGCCGAGAATATGTTCCTGCGTCAGGCCTTCGTTGACGAAGTCGCCACGCAATTCGCCCTCGCCGATCACGAGCACGCGGTCGCTCACGCCAAGCACTTCCGGCAGCTCCGACGACACCATCACGATCGCCACGCCGCGCTTCGCGAGCTGGAACATGAGCTTGTAGATCTCGTACTTCGCGCCGACGTCCACGCCGCGCGTGGGTTCGTCGAGGATCAGCACCTTCGGGTCGGTCAGCAGCATCTTCGTGAGCACGGCCTTCTGCTGATTGCCGCCCGAGAGGCTCGCGATCGACAGCATGGGATTGGCCGCGCGCACCGACAAACGCTGCATTTCCGTGCGGATCGTGTCGAGTTCGGCGGCGGCGTCGATGCGGCCGCGCTTCGCGAAACGCTCCAGCACCGAGAGCGTGATGTTGTGGCCCACGCCCAGTTGCGGCACGATGCCGTGACGCTTGCGGTCCTCAGGCACCATGGCGATCCCCGCGCGGATCGCGTCGAGCGGCGAGCCGATCTTGAGCGGCTTGCCTTCGAGCATGACGCTCGCCGAATACGCGCCCGCATACGCGCCGAAGATCGCCTGCATGGTCTCCGTGCGGCCCGCGCCCACGAGCCCGGCCACGCCGAGTATCTCGCCGCGCCGCACTGAGAACGACACATCGTCCACGCGTTTGCGGCGCGGATTCGTCACGTCGTAGCAGGTCACGTTGCGCGCCTCGAACATCACTTCGCCGATCTCGTGCGGCTCGCGCGGAAAGAGGTTTTTGATCTCGCGGCCCACCATCATCGCGATCACGCGGTCGGTCGTGAGCGAGGCCATCGGCTCGGTCGCCACATGCTTGCCGTCGCGGATCACGGTGACGGTATCGCAGACGGCTTCGACTTCGTCGAGCTTGTGCGAAATGTAGACGCAGGCCACGCCGCGCCGCTTCAGATCGCGCACGATATCGAGCAGGATCTTCGTCTCGGCCGCCGTGAGCGACGACGACGGCTCGTCGAGAATCAGCAGCTTCGCGCGCTTGTTGAGCGCCTTCGCGATCTCGATCAGTTGCTGATGGCCGCCGCCGTAATTCATCACGGGCTGCGCGACGTTGATGGCGTCGATGTTCAGTTCGCGCAGCAATTCGTCCGCGCGCCGGTACATCGCCGCGTAATTCATGCGCCCGCCAGGCAGCGTGATTTCGTTGCCGAGAAAGATGTTCTCGGCGACGGAAAGCTCCGGCACGAGCATCAATTCCTGATGGATGATGACGATGCCCGCGCGTTCGGTGTCGCGCACGCTGTGCGCTTCGAGCGGCGCGCCTTCCCAGCGGATTTCGCCGCTCCAGGTGCCATGCGGATAGACGCCCGAGAGCACTTTCATCAGCGTGGATTTGCCCGCGCCGTTCTCGCCGCACAGGCCCACGCATTCGCCGGGCCGCACCGTGAGGTCGATGCCGTCGAGCGCCTTCACGCCCGCGAAGGATTTGACGATGCCGCGCATCGTCAGCAAGGGTTCGGTCATACGCTATGCGCCAATCTGTCGAGGTCTGCTTGTTCGCGTGAGCGTGACGACACCGCTCACTGCGCCCGCGCGCGGCGCGTTGTTGATTCGCCGCGCGCGGGCCCCTGCACTGCCTGACTGCGTGCCAGTCGACCTTATTGGCTCGCCAGTTGCGCCTGCGTATAGAAGCCGTCCTTCACGACCACGTCGACATTGCTCTTGGTAAGCAGCGTCGGTTGCAGCAGCACCGTGTCGACCTTCTTCTTGCCGTTGTCGTATTGCGCGTTGAAGGCGGGCTTCTGGCCCTTCGCGAGATCGACGGCGAGCTTGGCCGCTTCGCCCGCGATCAGCTTGAGCGGCTTGTAGACCGTCATCGTCTGCGTGCCGGCGACCACGCGCTTGACCGCCGCGAGATCGGCGTCCTGGCCCGAGACCGGCACCTTGCCCGCGAGATGCTGCGCGGCCAGCGCCTGAATCGCGCCGCCCGCCGTGCCGTCGTTCGAGGCGACCACCGCGTCGATCTTGTTGTTGTTCGCCGTGAGCGCGTCTTCCATGATGCGCAGCGCCGTCGAAGCGCTCCACTCCGGCACCCACTGCTGGCCGACCACCTTGATGTCGCCGCGATCGATCGCGGGCTTGAGCACCTTCAGCTGGCCTTCGCGCAGCATCTTCGCGTTGTTGTCGGTCGGCGCGCCGCCGAGCAGGAAGTAATTGCCCTTCGGCTGCGCGTTATACACGCCCTGCGCCTGCAGTTCGCCGACCTTCTCGTTGTCGAACGAGATATAGGCGTCGATGTTGGCGTCGAGAATCAGGCGGTCATACGACACCACCTTGATGCCCGCCTTCTTCGCTTCGGCCACGACGTTGCCGAGCGTTTTCGAATTGAACGGCACGATCACGATCACGTCGACGCCGCGCGAGATCAGATTTTCGATCTGCGAGATCTGGCGTTCCTCGCTCGCGTCCGCGGATTGCACCGACACTTTCGCGCCGAGTTTTTCCGCTGCCGCCACGAAATAATCGCGATCGCGCGACCAGCGCTCGACGCGCAGATCGTCGATACAGAAACCGATTTCCGGATGATCCTTGCTCGCGTGGGCGAGCGGCGCGGCCAGCGACAGACTCGCGAGCACGGCGCCGCAAACGAGCGACCCCAGAACCGAACGGCGTTTGGCGAATTGCATGTCTCCACTCCTCGTAATGGCGAGCGCCGGCCGCGCACTGCGCGGCGACGGCGCGTCATGGCGTTGTAGTTGATGATGAAGTGCACGCGCGCGATGCTTGCGCGTAAAACGATCTAACCGGGAACGATCCAACTTCTGGCGATGCAACTGCGGGCCTTGCAGGAAACCGCGCGGCTACGCTGGCCGCGCGGAAACTTCGTCGTCACCGCCGCGTTTCAGGCGCCGGTGGCGAAAACCGGTTCGAGCGCGGCGTAGAGCGCGCGAAATGTCGGACGGCGCGCCTCGCGATACCACGCATGACGCGCGGCATCGGGTTCGCGCACGGCGAGCACGGGCGGCTGCGGACACACGGATTCGAGCGGCGCATCCGGTTCGAGCGCGAGATGCGCGAGACGCGCCGCGCCCAGCGCCGGGCCGACTTCGCCGCCCGCACGCAAGGTGAGCGCGCGGCCGCTGATATCAGCGAGCATCTGCGTCCAGTACGCGCTGCGCGAGCCGCCGCCGATCACCGTGATCGTCTCCGGCACGAGCCCCGCTGCGTGCAGCGCGTCCATGCCGTCGAGCAGCGCGAAACCCACGCCTTCGAGCGTGGCGTTGGCGAGATCGGCGCGCGAGGTTTGCGGCGTCATGCCGTAGAACACGCCCTTCGCGTTGACGTTGTTGTGCGGCGTGCGCTCGCCGCTCAGATACGGCAGGAACCACGGACGGCGCGCGTCGAGATCGGCGTTCGTGTGCGCTTGCGCATCGGCCAGCATCGCGCCGACGTTTTCGTAGTTCGTGAGTTGCGCGGTGAAGTCGAGGCAGCTCGCCGCGTTGAGCATCACCGACATCAGATGCCAGGTGCGCGGCAGCGCATGACAGAAGCTGTGCACGGCGGAATCGGGATTGGCGAGAAAGCCGTCCGAGACCGCGAAATACACGCCGGAAGTGCCGAGCGAGAACATGGCGTCGCCGGGACGCACGATGCCCACGCCCACCGCACCCGCCGCGTTATCGCCGCCGCCCGCCACCACGGGAATCTCGCGCAGGCCAAAGGCCTTCGCGAGTTCAGGGCGCAGCTTGCCGGTCACCTGATTGCCTTCGACCACGGGCGGCATCTGCGCGCGCGTGAGTCCGCAGGCGGACAGCAGCGTGTCGCTATAGTCGCGCTTCGCGACGTCGAGCCAGAGCGTGCCCGCCGCGTCGGACGGATCGGTCGCAAACACGCCCGTGAGCAGCCAGCGAAGATAGTCCTTCGGCAGCAGCACATGCGCGATGCGCGCGAAGACGTCCGGCTCGTGCTTGCGCACCCAGAGCAGCTTGGGCGCGGTGAAGCCCGGCATTGCCAGATTGCCCGCCAGCGCGTGCAGTTCCGGCACCGCGCGTTCGAGTTCGATACATTCGGTGTCCGAACGACCGTCGTTCCAGAGGATCGCGGGACGCAGCACCTCGCCGTTCGCATCGAGCAGCGTCGCGCCGTGCATCTGGCCCGTGAGGCCGAGCGCTTCGATGCGGTCCGTGTCGATGCCGTTGCGGCGCGCCTCGTCGAGCAACGCGCCCAGCGCGGCGCGCGTGGCCTGCCACCAGTCCTGCGGCGCCTGCTCGGACCAGCGCGGCTGCGGGCGGCTTGCCGTGAGCGGCGCGCTCGCGGTGCCGAGCACGTCGCCCGCGCGATCGAGCAGCACGGCCTTGACGCCCGAGGTGCCGAGGTCGATACCGATGAACATTGTCTCCATCCTTTATTCTGGCGGCGCGCGATTACTGGCGCGCGTCCGCCTGCTTCACCGACTTAGCGCAGACCGTAAATCGCCTGATTGACGACGTTTTCGAGCCGCTCCTGGTGACCGCTCGCATGGTGCGGATTGACGCCGTGCGCAGCGGCGTCGGCCGCCAGCGACGACAGCGAGAAGCCGCCCGAGAGAATCTTGCGGCCGAACTCCGTATCCCAGCCCGCGTAACGCTGACGCTTGAACTGTTCGAGCCGATCGTTTTCGACCAGCACCGCCGCGCGTTCGAGCGCCAGCGCGAGCACGTCGATGGCGCCGACGTGGCCGTAGAACATGTCAGCGGGATCGCTGCTCTGGCGGCGCACTTTCGCGTCGAAATTCATGCCGCCGGTCGTGAAGCCGCCGTGGCGCAGGATCTCGTAGAACGCCAGCGTCAGTTCCTCGACGCTGTTCGGGAACTGGTCGGTATCCCAGCCGTTTTGCGGGTCGCCGCGATTGGCGTCCACGCTGCCGAAGATGCCGAGCGCGTAAGCCATGGCGATTTCGTGATGGAACGAATGGCCCGCGAGCGTCGCGTGATTGGCCTCGATGTTCACGCGGATTTCATTCTGGAGTCCGTACTGTGTGAGGAAGCCGTGTACGGTCGCCACATCGTAATCGTACTGATGCTTGGTGGGCTCCTGCGGCTTCGGCTCGATCAGCAGCGCGCCCTTGAATCCGATGCGCTCCTTGTGCTCCACCACCATCGAGAGAAAGCGCGCGAACTGGTCGCGCTCGCGCACGAGATCGGTGTTGAGCAGCGTGTCGTAGCCTTCGCGGCCGCCCCACAGCACGTAATTGTCACCGCCGAGCTTGTGCGTGGCGTCGAGCGCGTGGCACACCTGCGTGGCCGCGTAAGCAAACACTTCGGGGTTCGGGCTCGTGGCCGCGCCGCCCGCATAACGCGGATGCGAGAACAGATTCGCCGTGCCCCAGAGCAGCTTCATGCCGCTCGACTGCTGCTTCGCGCCGAGGTAATCGACCATGCGCGCGAAGTTTTCGGTGTAGTCCTTCAGGTCCTTGCCTTCGGGCGCGACGTCGGTGTCGTGGAAGGTATAGAACGGCACGCCGAGCTTCGTGAAGAATTCGAACGCGGCGTCGGCCTTCTGATGCGCGCGCTCCATGGCGTCGCCGGGCTGCTGCCACGGACGATTGAACGTGCCCTGCCCGAAGATGTCGACGCCAGGCCACACGAACGAATGCCAGTAGCACGCGGCGATGCGCAGATGCTCCTCGAGCGTCTTGCCGAGCACCTTCTTCGTGCGGTCGTAATGGTGATAGGCAAGCGGATTATCCGATTGCGGACCTTCGTAGCGAATCGCGGGAATGGCTTCGAAATACGACATGGCGTCTCCGGTTATGTTGCGGCGCAACGGCACGCGCCTTGCAATGTGACGCCATACTGCCCGCGACGCGCAAAGGCGGGCAATTGCGAAATTGCGCGACCCGCGTAACGTTTCCTGCCAGTGCACTGCCGCGTACGCGCACACAGGCCGCAGTGAGCCTAAAATAACCGCACACTTAAAACAGCCCGCGCCGCGCGCACCTTGCGCCGCGCCAGACACGGAGACAGCCGCGCCCGCGAACCGCAGGTTTGCAGACGCCCCGCGACACGCCATGAACCGCGCCCCTGCTTCCCAGACATCGCATCGGATCGCGCTGCTCTTCAACGCGAACAAGGTGTACGACCGCGAGATCATCGCGGGCATCGGCCATTACCTGCGCTCGACGCGCGTGGCGTGGGATCTGTTTCTCGAAGAGGACTTCCGCTGCCGCCTCGCGGGCATCGAGCGCTTCGAGGGCGACGGCATCATCGCCGACTTCGACGATCCCGCCGTGGCCGAGGCGCTGCAAGGCTGCCCGCTGCCGGTCGTGGCCGTGGGCTCGTCGTTCGAGGACGCCGCGCACTATCCCGCCGATCTGCCGTATATCGCCACCGACAACCGCAAGCTCGTCTCGCTCGCGTGGACGCATCTGATCGGCGCGGGGCTGCCGCATCTGGCGATGTATAGCCTGCCGGTCGCGCAGGAAAACCGCTGGGCGCAGGAACGCGAACTCGCGTTTCAGGCGCTCGCGCGCGAGGAAGACGTCGAAGCGCCGATCTATCGCGGTCTCGCGACCAGCGCGCCGTCGTGGAATCAGGCTTCGGAGCAACTGGGCGTCTGGCTCAACGCGCTGCCCAAGCCCGTCGGCGTGATCGCCGTGACCGACGCGCGCGCGCGCCAACTGCTGCAAGCCTGCCTGATGCACGGCATCGCGGTGCCCGAGCAGGTGGCGATCATCGGCATCGACAACGATCCGCTCACGCGCACGCTCACGCGCATTCCGCTGTCGTCGGTGATTCAGGGCACCGAGGAAATGGGCAAGACCGCCGCGCACATGCTGCATCAGATGCTCGGCGGCGCGCGCTTTCCGGGGCGGCGCATTCTGGTGCCGCCCGTCGGCATCAACGTGCTCGAATCGACGCGCCACGAACCGCTGTCGAGCCCGCACGTCATGCGCGCGCGCCACTTCATCCGCCAGTACGCGTGCCAGGGCATCAAGACCGAGCAGGTCGCCGATTACGTGGGCGTGTCGCGCTCGTCGCTCGAAGAGTATTTCCGGCGCGAGCGGCACTGCACCGTCCACCAGGAAATCCTGCGCCACAAGCTCGACGCCGCGAAAGCGATGCTCGCGAGCCGCGACGCATCGAGCGCCGAAGTGGCGATCCGCTGCGGCTTTACCTCGCTGCAATATATGTACGCCGTGTTCCGGCGCGAGCTTGGCTGCACGCCGCGCGAGTATCAGGACAGCGTGACGCCGCCGGCTTCTGCGTCAACATCGGCGTCAACTTCGGCGTCCACTCCTTCAACGCACACCGCGGGCTGATTGCGGTCCGCCCCGCCTCGACCACCACCACATCGTCCCATGAACAGTCTCGTCCAACTGAACCCCGAACCCTGGGGCACGCTGCCCGGCGGCGACGCTTGCCGGCTCTACACGCTGCGCAACGCCCAGGGCATGAAAGTGACGATCAGCGACTTCGGCGCGACGCTCGTCTCCTGGCTCGCGCCCGACCGCGCCGGACGGCTCGGCGAAATCCTGCTCGGCCACGACACGCCCGCCGCCTACGACGCCGCGAGCACCTATATGGGCGGACTGGTCGGCCGCTGGGCGAACCGCATCCAGGGCGCGCGCTTCACACTCGACGGCATCGACTACGCGCTCGATCGCAACGAAAACGGCAATCTGCTGCACGGCGGCGCGAACGGTTTTCATCGTCAGCTGTGGGAAGTCGAAGACGATCGCGGCGCGCTGCTGATGCGCCTCGATTCGCCCGAGGGCGACGGCGGCTTTCCGGGCAACGTGAGCGTGCAGGTGCGCTACGCGCTCGACGACGACGGCACGCTGACGATCGAATACGAAGGCGTGACGGATGCGCCGACGCCGCTCAATCTCACGAGCCACGGCTACTTCAATCTGAGCGGCGAGCCGGGCGCGGACGTGCGCGGCCATATCCTCACGATCGACGCGGACAGCGTGCTCGAAGTCGATGCGCAGATGATCCCGACCGGCGTCGCCGACGTCTCGGGCAGCGCCTTCGACTTCCGTCACGGCGCGCCGCTCGGCGCGCGGCTCGACTGGCCCGACGAGCAACTGGCACGCGCACGCGGCGTCGATCATTGCTATGTGCTGCGCGACAATCCCGCGCACGCCGTGCGCCACGTCGCGAGCGTGTACGAGCCGGGCAGCGGACGCGAACTGAGCGTCGCGACCGATCAGCGCGGCTTGCAGTGCTATACGGGGAATTATCTGGAAGGCCAGCCCGGCCGCCACGGCGTGCCGTGCGTGAAGCATGGGGCGCTGTGCCTCGAAGCGGGCGGCTTCCCGAATCAGATCAACATGGACGCGTCGCTTGCGCAAGCGACGGTGCTGCGTCCCGGCGACACGTACCGCCAGGTCACGCAATATGGCGTGCGCGTGCGCGCCTGAAAGGCGGCGTCACGGTGCATCGCGTGACGCATCGCGATGCACCGGTTTGCGCACGACGCGCGCTCAGGACACCTTGTCGTAGGCGTACACGCCGCGGCCGGTCTTGCGGCCCAGCTGCCCCGCCGCCACCATCTCGCGCAGCAGCGGACAGGCGCGATATTTCGAATCGCCGAAGTCCTTCAGGAACACGTCCATCACCGACAGGCAAACGTCGAGCCCGATCAGGTCCGCGAGCGCGAGCGGCCCGATCGGATGATTCGCACCGAGCTTCATGCCCGCGTCGATTTCCTCGGCGCTCGCGATGCCGTCGGCGAGCACGAAGAACGCCTCGTTGATCATCGGCACGAGAATACGGTTGACCACGAAGCCCGGCGCGTTCTTCACGCCGATCGGCGTCTTGTCGAGACGCTGCGCCAGTTCGCGCACCGACTCGGCCACGTCCGGGCGTGTCTGCAAGCCGCGGATCACTTCGACGAGCGGCATCATCGGCACCGGATTGAAGAAGTGCATGCCGATGAAGCGCGACGGATCGGCGAGCGTGGTCGCCAGCGCGGTAATCGAAATCGACGACGTATTCGACGCGATGATCGCATCGGCGCGCGCGGCGCTCTCGATCTGCTTGAGGATGCGCGTCTTGAGCTCGGCGTTCTCGGTGGCCGCCTCGATCACGAGGTCGGCGCTCGCGAGGCGCTGATAGTCGGTGGAGGTTTCGATGCGCGTGAGCGCCGCGTCGCGCGCGCCCGCCTCCAGCTTGCCCTTCGAGACCAGGCGCTCGAGGCTGTGCGTGAGCGTGGCCACGCCTTTGGCGAGCGCCGCTTCGTTCACGTCGATCATCACCGCCTTGAGCCCGGCCACCGCCACCGCCTGCGCGATGCCGTTGCCCATGGTGCCCGCTCCCACGATCCCTACCGTTTCGATTGCCATGCCTGCTCCTCACTCCTTGTCTGCGACGCCGGCGCATCGCTATGGAAAAAAACCGGCGATGCAGCGCGCGTGGTGCACTGCATCATGAACATAGTGTAACGGGTTACGGCGCGCGACCGGCTCCGGCGCGGCGCCGTGGCGCGCCGCACCGCGGATCTGGCGGGCAAAGGCAGAAACCAGCGCGGAAAGAATCGGGGCAGGACTGGGAGAAAGACGGCGAAGCGCCTCAGAAGTTGTACTGCACGTAGACCCAGGTGAAGTTGAGGCCGGGGTTCGGGGTCTTGATATCGGCGTTCGAGATGTGCTGGAAGCGGAAACCCGCCTGATAGTTCTGGTGCTCGCCGAACTGCGCGCCGATGCCGACCAGATCCGCGAACTGGAACGCGGACGACAAGGTGCGGTCAGGCGTCAGCTCGACGTGCGTGAGCATGCGCACGCCCACGCCCGCCTCGATGAACGGACGAATCCAGCCCGTATCCTTGATGATGCGGAACACCGGCGTCACGCCGAATTCCCAGATGGAAGGCTGCGTGGCGGCGGCTTCGGTCAGATGCCAGTAGGCCGCGTGAAATTCGCCGACCACGGTGAAGTGAAAACCCGCGAAGTGCCACCACTGCAAGCCCGGATCCCAGACGAGGCCGAGGTCGAGCTTCTTCACGTCGTGGTCCGCCCAGCCCGGCCCGAACTGAATGCCGAACTGGTCGGCCTGCGCGCTGGCCGCTCCCGCGGCGAGCAGCGCCGCGCACACGCCGCGTAGCAGGCGGCTTGCCGTCACCGATTGACTTGTTGTCATGAACATCCCCGGCAAGGAACGACATTTCACGACGCGGCCGCTTATCGCCCGCTTATCGCCCGCTTATCGCCCGCCTATCGCACGCTTTCCCAGCACCGCCGACGACTGGCGCACGCGACGTGCCACGTGCCGTTGCAGACGTCATCGCCAACTGAATCGGCTGAGCAAAGCCCGCACGACAATTCGAGCGTTTGCAAATGAATCATCCGTACAGTGCCGCCAGTGTAGTGGCGAATGGATGATCGTGCGCAGGACGGGAACGGGCATTCATGGAATCGCTAATTGAATGCTTTCAGCGCAATTCATGAATCCTGCAATGCGGGTGGGGAGATGAGGAAATCGCGGGATGTCACTAGCGAGCGCATCGCGTGCGATGGATACACTGCGATGCGACTCGATGCGTAGATCGTTGCGCAGGTTGTTACGCATGTCGTTGCGTTCGCAACGATCTACGAGAGGAAGAAACGATATGGCAGCGACGCGCTTACTGCTTCACGCTGGCGCGATCCGCGCGCGCGCCGATACCGGGCAAACGCTTGATGAAACCGGTGGCGAGCGCCGTGCCGCAGAGAATCGCCACGCACGCCTCGACCATGCCGAACGACACGTGCTCGCCGAGAAACAGCGCGCCCCACAGAATGCCGAACACCGGAATCACGAACGTGACCGTGATCGTGCGCGCCGGGCCGATCGCGGCGATCAGGCGGAAAAACAGCAGATACGCGACGCCCGTGCAGGCCACACCGAGACCGAGCGTCGCGCCCCATGCGTGCAGCGATACGGCCGCGTGCGGCCAGGTGGCGATCGCGAACGGCGTCAGGATGAACGTGGCGGCCGTCATCGTGCCCGCCGCGACGGTGAGCGGATCGACGCCCGTGAGGTGACGCTTCGTGTAGCTCGCCGCCACGCCATAGAGCGCCGAAGCGGTCAGCGCCGCGCCCGCCGCGAGCAGCGTCGACGACGCGCTGGCACCGTCGCCCGCGTGGTTCGCGATCTGATCCCAGACCAGCGCGACTACGCCGAGGAAACCAATCGCGAGTCCGGCCACGCGCAGGCCGCTCAAGCGATCCTTGAGCCAGAAGTACGCGACGATCGCGCCAAACAGCGGCGTGGTCGCGTTGATCACCGACGTCACGCCCGCCGACAAGGTCAACTCGGCCCACGCGAACAGACAGAACGGCGCCGCCGAATTGAAAAAACCGACCACGAGCAGCGGCCATGCGCGCTCGCGCAGCGCAGCGAACGCCTCGCGCGGCGAACGTCGCGAGAACAGCACGAGCAGCAGGAACAGCGCGCCGATACCCACGCGCAGCGCCATCAGCGGTGCCACGCCGAGATCCGTCACGCCGACACGGATAAAGAGAAACGAACCGCCCCACAAGGCGGCGAGAAAGACGAGCTGAGCGAGTTCGATCGGATTCATGGAAGCGGCGATATCGATGATGTGCGGAGGCGGCAAACGCCAAAGCGCGGACGCGCGCAGGCGTCGCGCGCGATGAGCGAGATCCGGCACGGGTGAGATGCGCTAATCGTAAGGGTCCGCGCGCGTCCCTCATAGCGAATGATTCTCACCGATATGTGAGAAAAATTAACAGCCGGATCTTGCGCACTTGTTTGTGGCGCACTTCTTTGTGGGCTTGTTCGCCGCGATCGCGCGGGACGCCGTTGTATTGGAGGGTTTAAAGCGGGTGTGAGGACGGCGGCGAAAGTATCGACGCACGCTTAATGCAGCGCAAAAAGAAAAAGGACCTACGGTTTTCACCGTAAGTCCTTTTTCAACTTCCTGGTCGGGGCGAGAGGATTTGAACCCCATCGACGCCAACAAAAATCCTTATAAATCAATGGTCCAAAAATACGCTGCGTTACCGATGTCACAGCCCAGTGTAACACTTTCGGGAGGACAACACCGTCCAATCCCGGCGAACTAAGTCGCGATCCAGATGACCGCATCACTTCGCGTCCAAAAGGCTAACCGGACTGAATCCCGGGATTTGATACGCCATCATGATGCAATCCGCAAGCGTGCCGCTCACGTCGGCCAGCCTGCGCTCAGCAGCTCTCCACTCAGCAACCGGCGCAGGCCGACGTAGCTGTCGGGCCGTTTTTGGGCAAAACTTCGTCCGCACTTCCCAAGAGCGGCGCACGCGTGCTCGCCGACGCGCTCGCGCCAGCTTGGACGAAAAGCCGCACGGCATCGGCTGGCATGGCTTTCCCACCAATGCGCCGTACGCATGGTAAACAGGCACAACCTCGGCAACTAGCGCCGCCCATTCGGCCAAATACCGCCGAGCTTTAAACAGCCAATCTGATGCGTTGAATCGCTCTGATCTTGCCTTGATTGCCTCATACGCCGCTGCCTCCCCCCGCGTCTCCATCGTCCCCAACCAGGCATTGCAGTGTCTGTGCAAAACCCCGCGCGCCACCGTTGTGGCGTGGTCATGATCCGACACCGCATCTTTCGACGTCACTTTCGCGCCGCACAGCGCGCACCGCCGCCCCTGCTGCTTCCATTGCCACTCCTTCAGTACCAAGATTTCGGCGGCATTCATGCCCGTGTGTTTAAAACCAATGCCGTCCGTCAGAGGTCGGCCGCTTACTTCAAAATCAAACTTCAACTTCGTCACTTCTGTTTCCTTCGGTCATAAAAAATGCCCCACCGATGACCTACCGGCAGGGCGTAAATTCTCGCATTAAGTTGTTGAATAAATTGGGAATGCAGTGACTTAAAGTCTGGTTTGTGACCTAGTGACCTACCTCACCCCCCACCCCCAACCTTTCCTAATCCAAGTCCATATTCAGCGTCACGAGACACTTCGCGCGCTGCTCACGGAACGCAGGCGAGAATTCCACCCGCCATCTCGGCTTTGTGGTGGCTGTCCGTTTTGTCTGAGTGATCCTTCCGAATTCGCACGGCACGCCATTTAACTTGGCCAACTCTTGCGAAAGGCTGATCCGATTCAAGCCCTTTCGATTGTTCGCCAACACTGGTTCCATGACTTCGATCACCTCAGTCCATTGGCGCATCTCATCCGCTGTCACACCTGCTTCGAACGCCGACACGCGCTCGTCAGAAGCACCAACCAGTGCCTCCAACAACTCGGACACCACCGCTGTCGGGCCATCGGTCGGGAACATTTCCACCGCAACGCTGGCGGGCCACTCAAAACGCTCCGGCATCAGCTCGCACGCTCGCCGCACAGCAGGCGCAATCAAGTCAGCGAAATCAGGCGAAACGTCCCGCATCCACTGCTCGCGCGCCGCACCACGCGCCGACAGAATCCCAATGGCTGCGGCTGCAATCTCAGCCCGCTCGGACTCGATCTTTTCCAGCGGGTGGAAAGCGTGCACGATGGTTTCTGGCGCGAGGCTGCCTGTGTCGATACGAATGTTCAGCGACCGGGCGCGTAAGTCCCTGCTCAATTTAGCGTTGTTCCCTGTCATCACGATCAGCCCGCGAAAATCAACGGTACACATTTCGGTGTTCGATCCGAACGGGCGATACTTCGCCACACCGGACGTAATCAACGCCGTTAGCGCATCACTCGCCACTAGCCCTGTCAGGTTGTCCAGTGAGACAACCGGCTCGTCCGATTCGGACCACGCAGACACCCGCTTCTCAATCTCTTCCTCTTTCGTTGGCATAGATACAGCGACGCTGCCGTAATCATCCCGCTGGGGCACAAGCGCGCCAATACTATCGGCCAGCAGCGTTTTGCCTGAACGCGGTAGCGGCGACTCGATCACAATAGCCGGAGCTGTCCGTAGCGCTGGACGATTCGCCGCCGTGAGCATCGCTGCTAGAACTAGCGCCTGGTGCCGTTGATCCGCCAAACGGTATTCTGCGAACGGGGCCATCACCACTTCAACGGCGCGCACGAATGCCGCGTTGTCAGCCAACGCCAGCGCGTCCTTCGCGCCATCTCCTTCGACGCAAACGAGTGTCTTACCTACACGCAAAACACCCGCCGTCGCCACTGGCACTGGAAGCCAGCCGCCTCGATCACGAACCATCATTGGCCAGCGCACCTTATGGTCAACCACCCGTCCGTGCTTCCGCGCGGTGCGCTTGAATTCAGCGATACCCAGCGCCAGTAAGTCTGCGGGCACGCGCGCGGCACGTCCATTCGACCTACCGGCCACATAAGCGCGCTGCCGCTGATCACACAAACGCATCTCAACCTCCCGCGCGCCCATTGGCATCATCTCGTCGCCATCCCAGCGCACTACACGCCCGCCAACAATCCAGAACTGCTCGCGCATCACTTCCGCGATGTCCTCCGCAGATGCGGCCCAAGCCCCCGGTGCTACGTCGATCAATCTCACTCGGCCTCCCGTAAGACCGCCGCGAGAAATGAATCGGTGTCGACCGTTAGCGCGTACTCAGTGCCACCTTTGCGTGTGACAGTGCACGGCGTCAGACGCCATGCCGTAATTGCCTGTACTTCCGAAAAGTCGACTACAACAACTTCCCGGTTGGGGGTTCGGAGAACGCGGACACCAGCGTTACGACGGCGCAAGCGCGCCACTCTTTCTTTGATATTCATTAATACAACTTATTAAATTGCCGGCATTGGCCCCATCGTGGGCCTCTATGGACGAAAAAAAAGACGCTCGCGGCGTCCTCAACTATTTGGGGTGTATCAAGACCCCCCTTTGTTTCACGATACGAAAAACGAGCCGGGAAGCGGGCGAGGCTCCCGATCCTTACCAAAGCCCCCGAGCATTTCACAATGCGGGAAAAGGCCAACGTCAGCTAATGGCTATTGGGGCTGCACCCGGTGTCTAGATACAAAATCCGGCGCGAGGGACCCGCCCAGCGAGCGGCGGAGCCGATGGCAGTGAATATCACAGGCGGCGGCCCCGTAAGGTTGTCTTCGCCTCAGCCGCGGCGAAACGCGGGATGGACTGCCGTCTGCGGGGTTCCGGCCGACTCCTGACACAAAAACACCGACCCTGACTATTCCGCACACGCCCGCTTTACGGTCGCGGTGCCGACGCCGAAGTGTTCTGCCGTCTTGCTGATCGACGCACCTTGTTCGGCCCGCCATGCCTTGATCGCGGCGTAGTCATGGGCACGCTGCCGTCCGGTGTACTTCCCCTCGGCCTTGGCAATCGCGATACCCCGCCGTTGCATCTCCGCCCGGTTCAGATAGTCCGCCTCACCCTGCGCGGCCATGAACGCCAGCACGGCATCGCGTGACGCCTTCTGGATCGCATCCGTTGCGCAGCCGTCGAACACCATCCCGTTGAGCGTGCATTCGACCCGTACACCCATATCCATCAATCGTCGCATCGTGGCGTGCAGCTCGTCGTAACGGCGGCTGATGCGATCAAGCCAGCGAACCACCAGCACGCCCCCGTGCCGTAGATCGTGCTCGACCTTGGCCCACTGCGGACGATCGAGTGGCGCAACGTGATACCCGCTCACGCCTTCGTCAATGAACGTGTCTTTCTCGCTGACACCGTGGTTTTTCGCGTCTTCGACCTGACTTGCGATGGACTGGCCATCCGTGGTTGAGATGCGACCGTAGTACAGCTTGCGTCCTTTCGTCATGACTGGATCAATTGGGTTGGTGGATCAATCGTACCGGCTGGCTCACATACGATCAACCCTATTGATCTGGCTTTTGCCTTCCCCGAAGCTGGATCACACGGGCATACCTTAATGATCCGAACTACCCCCCCCACCGCCCAAATGATCTTTTTAAGACGACGGCCGCGAACTCAACGTCAAGTCGACGTAAAGCGCGGCCGCCGCTCTACTATTCCAGCCTTTAGGCAACGTTATCAAGCAAACCAGCTTCTATCGCGTCTTGAAGCACGGCCGAAGGACTTGCACCTGTCGTTAGCGGAAAAACTAGCCTGAATCGCGCTCTCGTGATGCTCAGGTAGAGTTCGCGAAGAGTTTGTTGTTCGATTGCCGTCGCCAACGCATCGTTATTCGATACTCGCGGCGGAACAACACCTTGCTCCAGACCCACCGCAACAACAGCGTCGAATTCCTGCCCGCCGACATAAGCTGGCTTTGTAAGTACAACAAGCGGCTGAGTTGACGGCAAACGTACTCCTCGCTCCTCAAGTATTTGAAGCGGTAGATCTGTTCCACGCAGTGCGGTTAAAACATCATCCCAATATTGATCCGCGTGACAAATAACACCAATCTGGCGAATGTTAGCTTTACGCAGATCTCGAATTCGCCGGAGTACGAATTTGCCGAGCTTGCTCTCTGCGCTTCCAATCTCAACTCGCGGCCGAGAAACAAGCGGATGCTTCTCATCCTCCATCTTATCTGCGATTCCCGTAAAGTCCGGAAAATCAGAACCAAAAAGATCCGTACTTCTCTGAATAACAAAAAATGCCAGCTTCACTATATCCCGAGTCGATCGATGAATCGACGAGAGGTTTTCACTGGTCATATCGACTATACCTAGCGAGGCAAAACCAGCACTTGATTGACCATAAATATCTTGGGCCTCATCGAGAGCCAAAACTATGGGAACGTGTTGCGCCTTCCCGTTCGTTAAAAATGGAAATACCCTACGTTCATTCTCGTTGAATAACTGCGCCTCATCAACGAACACATAGTCATACCCGAGATCCTTTCTCTTTAACTCCCAAATAGGAGTTCGCAGTCTCCCTAAAAGCGAAAGCGCAATATCATCAGTATCGAGCACCTGATAACCTTCAAAAACGGCGGCACGATATCGCTCAAAAACGTTGAACATAAACAGCCGCTCATCCGCATTCAAAATACCATGCAGACGACTTAACTGTTGCTCGGATTCCACGTAGCGCCGCTTATCATTTTCTAGACCATGCCCCTTAATTGCACTCGATATTTCAGCCATAGCCAGCTTTACAAACGGCCGCATTAAATTTGGCGTTTTCTGGATTTCAGACAGAAGCGTACTATTTCGCACGACATTTTCCATATCAGAAAACGCCTGAGAAATAGCAGAATCTAATTCATTAAATTGAAATTCCTTCGCCGCCTCAGCATCTGGGTCGATAATCGAAGAAAATTCGAGACCCAATTGTTGAAGGCCATACTCCGTCAACGTCATAATATCGACCGTTCTTTTGGCATCACGAATTTTATTGCCATTTTCAAGAACATCGAATCTTCGAGCGACCTTTTCAGCCATTGCAGAGTTGTGCGCAATATACAATACACGCAGAGAAATATCTCTTTTCTTTGCGATATCCAAGCGCTTAAGCGCGAGCAACTGCATTAGTAATGTTTTACCGGACCCACCTGGACCGACGATTCTAAGGGGGTGAGAATCAATTGCTATTGAGTTTAGAATTCGACGTTGGTTATTAGAAAGCGGACTATTTGCTTCGAGCCACTGCTCGTAACTCATCCCAATAGATTTAACCAGATCGACGCCGGTAAAAGCTCGATCCGACGCGCTAATCTCCACGTCGGCATACTCATCTCGATAATTCCCATCCGCCCATGTATACACAGACAGCGCATCAGATAAATCTTGCAGTACACCGGCATCAGTGATCGGGTTGCGCCGAGCAGAAATCAGGATATCGGACACTTCTCGATAGAGAGCATTAATCGCAGCTCCTTCGTGCTCCGCAGACTCGGATAGCTTGCTAAAGTCGTGCATCGGGCCGACACAAACAAACGTCCGGTTACCAGTGCTCGCAGCGTCAATATTTCGCTCAATGAATCCCACACTATACTGCCGCGCGGTAGATCCCCTTCCTGCTAAGCAAGTGTGGGTACCGTTAGCATAAGACCGATGGATAAACGCTCCATCAATGCGATACCCGCGCAAGCGCTGGTTAAGCACATATAAGCAACGCTCGAACACCTCTCGCGCAATTTCCGGTTTTCCGCTCAGCCCTACGGATGAGTCAATTCTAATAAAACCCCATGCCTCTGCACCAGTTCCACCGAGGTAGTCAATATTCCAGAACGCAATCATACTGGAATCTTCCGTCCCCGACAGCCGAACAGGACCTTGCGTGAACTCATAGCCAGCTAAACATCGCATCGCGGTTGGATTCAGCATGAATTTTACCAACTCGTCTACGACTGTCGGCTTACTCAACAACCAGTCGGCGGTCTGCTGGGTAATCGCGAAATATTTCATTTTTTGAATCCAAGGTCGGAAATATAGTTGTCGATTGTATTCTGGCTAAAATCCGGCGATCCAACTCGCACGTGCATAGCGGCGTATCTAGTAAGCAAATCGGAAAAGAAGCTACTTTTCAAAACAGCTCTTTTCATAGGGCGGACTTCAGCGAATGCGGCGGCGGCCGGCACTTTCTTCGCTACCTTTTCTACTGCTGATTGCCAGTTTCGATTGCTGATCTCCTGCGCCTCATCAAAAAGCTCTACGGGTGCCGTGATCGGATACCTAAAAAGAACCAGTGAATGCGATTTTATGGCAGACCATTCGGATGGTTGATTATCCTTTGGAAGAAAATGCAAATCTATGGCGTGCGAATTTTTAATTAAATTCTCATAGAGAGTTTTTGTGGCTTTAGAGCCAAGTGCTCTGCCCACTATTTCAGCCTCACATTCCGACAACTCCACATCGAGAATCTGCTCTAAAATCTTCAAACATGCGCGCGCCTTTTCTGCCGCACCAATATCTTTGGCACCTATGTTCTTATTTGATAAAATTCCGTCAACTTCTGTTTTTGCCCGATTTAGTTCATCGCCAGATGGGAAGGCAAAGCGTCCACCAACTACGGATAAATCATCAATTTTCAAAAACGTAAGCTGCCCGCGTAACTCCCGGATGACTACCGGGAGAAACGCACTCATAGAAAAATAGCTGCTTAAATTAATGATCGGAAGATACGTAATTGTTTCAACTTTTCCTTGCGCAAGATCACAAGGAGGCGTGATTACAATACCAGCGCGACGACGCGTCCCAAGTAGTCCGTATGTCGGAAGATCAGCCCAAATATCTCCGGCAGAATGACTCGCTTCCGGATTTGAATTGTAGTAATCGCCTGCACTTATCGGAAAGATCGGTGGCATAAATTGTTGTTGTACGTTAAGGTCTCAGGATGAGTTTACACTAGCGAGGAAGGAAGAGGAGTACATTCCTGCCTTCTTGTAACCGGCCGCCCTGAGCGGCAGCGCTGATGTTACACAAAGATCTCATCTGCGAGCCACCACCGAAACTGTCTTCTATGCGATTCGCATGTGCGACTAAGAGTGAACATTCTATATTTACGTATCGCTCAATCGACATCCCGACTCTTGGTGTCGCGTGAACCGCGTGCTGCTAATCGAGACTTAGTTGCCGGGCGTCAGCGAACGCTTGGAAGATAACCATCCGAATCCATGTCACACCACAGACAGTTGCCAAATACCGGGGTTTTGGTTGCATGCTATCGGCAGCTATAGAATCAGGCCGAAAGCAATCCACGATCCGCGAGAAACAAAATGTCCGCTGATCTGCACACGCACAGCGCCATCGGTCCGTAGCGGACCATGTACACGTCAGCTATGCGCTAAGTTCCCGAGCTTGGATTGGATGCCAGAAACCGAAGCCGGGACACTGCCCGGAGTTAGGCAGGTAGTTACAGAATGCGCGACTGAGTTAATCGAGAACGGCAAACCTTTGCCTGTTGGCGTTCACCGAATCCTGACCAGGTCAATTCTGGGTGAACGTCAACACCAAGGAATGATCTGCAAGCACACGGTGGTCGCGCGCCTGTGCCAAGCCAGCGGCGGCTGCGCCATCCGAATGCTTTTCTAGTGACAGGCGAGCGCGCGAAAGGAGATGGCTAGTTTAATGTCCTTTTTGCGGGTCCTTCCCCGCCCTGCTTTAGCATGGGCATTGCGCGCGCACGACTCTCAACTAGCGATAAAAAATCCAAATTTGGTTGACAGTTTTTACTCGCTGCGGGCTCAAATTACCCGCAAACCCTTATGCGACAAGGCTTTCGCTGGTGTCACCGGTTGACAAATGGTTGACACCTTCGGTTGACAGATGATCACTCAACCTCAACCGCCGCGCACTCGGCCGTATAGTTCGCGCAAGACCACAGTCTAGCTGCCCCTACCCGAGCAAAGATTCGGAAACGTTAAGCGATTTAGTGCGTCCAGCATGACGTCAAGGGGGATTTTGGTGTACGCCACCCGCCCCGAGGAACCTTGCGCTGCGTGTCCCGTTATCGCGTCAGCGGTCTCCTCACCGATGTGCTTGGCCGCCAACGCCGAGCGTATCCAATGCCGAAAGCGGTGCGCTCCGTTTAGCGTACCCTCAGGCAGCCCCGCCGCCTTTCGGAACTGGAAAAACCACTGAACAGCGGTATCTCCTGGGCCCCGGGTTCGGCCGGCCATTGAGGGGAATGCCGGCGCACCAGGGCTGGTGCCGTCCATCAACCCTGCGACCCACGCGCCAAACCATGCGTCCGCCAAAAGGTGCGCCGCAAGTGGCACCGTGCGTTCTGATTCTTTCGTCTTGAGCGTCCCAGCCTCTGCCGTAATACGAATCGCCGTCATGCCGTCCTGTACCAGGAAATCACAGCGGCGTAGCTGGGCCACTTCCCCAATGCGCGCCCCCGTATGTTGCAGGATCAGCAGTAGCGCCCGGCCGTCCGCTGGCGTTACGCGCTGCCACCTTGGCACCGCATCCATTCGGTCGGAAAACAAAGGGTGCATATAGACGAGCGCAAGTTCTGCGTCGGTCCATGGCGTCCGCGTCTCGGCACCGATGGTCTTGTCAAAGGTCAAGTCAAAAGGGTTTCTGTCGATTAGGTCGTCTTTCACCGCGACACGGACCAGCACGCCAATCGCGTTAGCGTGGTTACTTGCTGTTTTCCGCTTAAAGCCTCGCTCGCTCTCATCAAGCAGGAACCGAACAAACTTCGCTCCATGGGCTTTCGTGAGTTGCCGCAGGGGAATTAGACCCACTGCCTCCTCAAACAGGTCCAACGCCTTATTCGTCCGGCTGATCGCGTTTGCCTTAGGTGCGTTGCGAGCGATCCACGACGGAACGACATGTCGCAAGGTTTCCCCGCTCAAGCTGATTGCGGGCGCAACGTCCCGCTCTATACCAGCGTGACCAATCTTGGAGGAGTTCGCCGTCCCGGCAGCACGTCGCATTGCGACCACCAGCGCTACTTCCTTCGGCGTCGGCATGTCGTCGGGATGGAAGCCGCCTTCGCTTGCGAAAAACTCCATTTGGCTCACGCTGGGCATACCAGACGTGGCCATGATCGCATCAACGGATTCGCGCTGGTCGCGCTCCCCAGCGGAGCGCGCATCGTGCCACTGTTTGTTCGCCTCGTACTCGCGCCGCCATTCCTCCTCAACAAGGAATACGTCGGCCATTGCCGAATCCATAGGCGGTGTGGCGTTGGGTTCCGGGGTCTTGGCCGCCTTCAGCGCTCGGGCCGCAGCAAATTGAGCGTCCGTAAGGACGGTATGTGTAGCAGCCAGTTGCTTGGCTTCCGCGTACTCGCGCGTACGCAGCGAGAACATGATGGCCTTTTGGCCAAGGTGCTCTTCGAGATCGACGGGAACTTTGCGGCGAAAGTAATAAACGTTGCCGCGTTTGATGAGATGGTTTGTCATGGCGGGCAGGAGTGTAACAAGTGTGTGTAACACCGGCTACACCCTGCTTTAAGCCATTGATTTTCTTGATTCCAGAACAGAATCAAAGAGATATCTGGTCGGGGCGAGAGGATTTGAACCTCCGACCACCTGCACCCCATGCAGGTACGCTACCAGGCTGCGCTACGCCCCGAGAGCTAGAGAGTATAACAGACCCTTTTCGCAATTAGAACTGCCTGCGTGCAATTCGTCGGAAAAGAAGCTGCGGGGCAATTTCACCGCCACTCAACACCACTCACCGCCCAAGCACATCGAGCACATGCAGCAGCGCCTTGCGCAGCTGATCGACATCGACGTTCGCCATGTTGCCTTCGCTCACCGGCGCTTCGTTCGCTTCGGGTTCGTCGCTCGCGGCGCCATGCGAATCGAGACGGTTGCGCGCGCCATTGATCGTGAAGCCCTGTTCGTAGAGCAATTCGCGAATGCGGCGAATCAGCAAGACCTCGTGATGCTGGTAATAGCGGCGATTGCCGCGCCGCTTCACCGGCTTCAACTGCGTGAACTCCTGCTCCCAATACCGCAAAACATGGGGCTTCACGCCGCAGAGCTCGCTCACTTCGCCGATCGTGAAGTAGCGCTTGGCGGGAATCGGAGGCAAGACGACCTTTTCGATTGTCGATGTCATCGCCGGGTTGCCGTCGTGGTGGTTGCGCAAATTGGCGTCGCCGCCAGGGTCCGTAGTATCCAGTCACGCCCGCCGCTGTGCCACCCGTGCGGGCGCGCGCGGGATGACCCGCGCATGCATTGATCTCGCTTAACGCGGAAAGCTCGCCTCGGCGCCGCTCTCGACCAGCGCCTTGAGCTTCTGGCTCGCGTGGAACGTAACGACGCGGCGTGCCGCGATAGGAATCGCCTCGCCCGTCTTCGGGTTGCGGCCAGGACGCTGCGGCTTGTCGCGCAGCTGGAAATTGCCGAAGCCCGAGAGCTTCACGCTGTCGCCGCCTTCGAGCGCGTCACGAATCACTTCGAAGAACGCTTCGACCATGTCCTTCGCTTCACGCTTGTTGAGCCCGACGTTGTCGAACAGCAGCTCTGCGAGTTCGGCCTTGGTCAGCGTGGGCGTGTCGTTCGTGGCGCTTGCCGACGAGGCAGGAATGTCGCGAATCATGGCGCTACGCTGTGCCGCTAGAAGGGCTTCGAAATCACTCGAGTTCATTTCGTTCATCTATCTTTGAAATGGCGCGCTTCCGGTTGCAATGACGCTGCAAACCGGAAGCGATTGTCGGTCCGTGATGAGCCGTGAGGCTTATCCGCGCAACCGGGCGCCAAACACTCGAGCCAGGCGATCCACCAGGGACTTGATGGCCGCGTCGACCGTCTCGTCCTGAAGAGTTCCGCCAGTATCTTGCAGGGTCACCCGGAAGGCAAGGCTTTTCTCGTCCGCGCCAAGCCCGGAAGTGTTTGATTTTGCACGAAATTCATCGAACAACGCAACCCTCTGCACAATCCGTGCGGGCTCGTCCTGGATGCCCTTGCGGAACTCGTCGAGCAGCGCTTGCACCTCGATCTTTTGATCCACAACAAGCGCGATATCGCGTCGCACCGGCGGGAACTTCGAGACATCGGTCGGTGCGGGCAGCTCGCGCGCCATCAGCGCGTCGGCTTCCACTTCGAAGAGAATCGGTGCATGCGGCAGGTCGTACTTCTGCATCCAGCGCGGATGCAGTTCGCCGATCCAGCCCACGGCGCGGCCGTCGACTTCCACGCGCGCACTGCGTCCCGGATGCAGCGCCGGGTGCTCGGCCTTCACGAAACGCGGCGTCTTCGCAGCGCCGAGGCCTGCGAACAGCGCTTCGAGATCGCCCTTCATATCGAAGAAGTCCACGCCGCGCGTTTGCGCGCCCCACTGCTCGTCGAGCGCGGGACCATACGCGAGCGCGCCGATCATCTTCGGCTGTGCGAAGCCTTCGACCGTCATCTCGCTGGCCTTGATCGACGCATCGTGCAGGAATACACGGCCCGCCTCGAACACGCGCACGCGGTCCGCGCGGCGATTGAGGTTGTGGCGCAGCACGTTGATGAGGCTGCCGAACAGCGTCGTGCGCATCACCGAAAGCTGGCTCGCGATCGGGTTCAGCAGCTTCACGGGCTTGTCGTTACCGGCGAAATCGAGTTCCCACTCGGCGTCGACGAAGCTGAAGTTGATCGTTTCCGCGTAGTCGCGCGCGGCGAGCGCGTGACGGATCGCATGGATCGAACGACGCGTTTCGTTGGTCGCGCGCATTTCGCTGCGCGCCACCGGCGGCAGCGCCGGAATCTTTTCGACGCCATAGATACGCGCGACTTCTTCGATCAGGTCTTCTTCGATCTCGATGTCGAAACGATACGGCGGCGGCGCGACGCTGAACGACTCTTCGCCCGCGGCATCGACGCTACGTTCGAACGTCAGACCGAGACGCGTGAAGATCTCAGCGATTTCATCGGCGCCAATCTTCACGCCGATGATGCGGTTCGCGCGCGCGACGCGCATCTTCACGGCCGCGCGCTGCGGCACGTTCACGGTCTGATCGTCGACCGGACCGGCTTCGCCGCCGCAGATGTCGAGGATCAGTTGCGTGATGCGTTCGATGTGCTCGACGGTCGTCGACCAGTCCACACCGCGCTCGAAACGATGACCCGCATCGGTCGAGAAGTTGTAGCGGCGCGAGCGGCCGCGAATCGCATCCGGCCACCAGAAAGCGGCTTCCAGATAGATGTTTTTCGTGTCGAGCGTGACCGACGTGCTGTCGCCGCCCATGATGCCCGCGAGGCTTTCGATCTCGCGATCGTCGGCGATCACGCCCACGGTTTCATCGACTTCGACCGTGTTGCCGTTGAGCAGCTTGAGCGACTCGCCCTTCTTGCCCCAGCGCACGTCCATCGAGCCGTGGATCTTGTCGAGATCGAACACGTGCGACGGGCGGCCGAGTTCGAGCATCACATAGTTCGAGATGTCGACGAGCGCCGAGATGCTGCGCTGGCCCGAACGCTCGAGGCGCTCGACCATCCATGCGGGCGTCTTCGCGTGCGCGTTCACGCCGCGGATCACGCGACCCGAGAAACGGCCGCACAGATCGGGCGCCGAGATCTTCACAGGCAGCGTTTCGTTGAGCTTGACCTCGACCTTCGGATACACGGGCGCTTGCAGCGGCGCGCCGGTGATCGCGGCGGTTTCGCGCGCAACGCCGTACACCGAAAGGCAATCGGCCTTGTTCGGCGTGAGCTTGATTTCGAAGATGGTGTCGTCGAGATTGAGCGCTTCGCGGATGTCCTGGCCGATCGGTTGATCTTCCGGCAGGATCATCAGGCCGCTGTGGTCTTCCGAGAGCTTGAGCTCGCGCGCCGAGCACAGCATGCCCTGGCTTTCCACGCCGCGCAGCTTCGAGAGCTTGATCGCGAACGGCTTGCCACCTTCTTCGGCGGGCGGCAGTTCCGCGCCGACCAGCGCCACGGGCACCTTGATGCCGGGCGCCACGTTGGGCGCGCCGCACACGATCTGCAGCGTCGCGCCGGTGCCGGCGTCGACCTGACAGACGTTGAGCTTGTCGGCATCCGGGTGCTTCACGACTTCGAGCACGCGGCCCACGACGATCTTCGTGGTGGGCGGCGCGGCCGGGCTCAGGCCTTCGACTTCGAGGCCCGCCATCGTGAGCGCGTGGGCGAGTTCATCGGTCGTGAGCTTCGGATCGACAAAGCTTCTCAGCCAGGATTCGGGAAATAGCATGGGGTTTTACGTTCCAGACAGATTGTGACCACAGCGAAGCGGGTTCTCGCGCACCGTCTCCGGTGCCGCGTCCGCTTCGCGCGCAGCTAATGCAGCTCTAGCGTGCTATCGCGCGCGTCGCGTACTCAGGCGAACTGGCGCAGGAAGCGCAGATCGCCTTCGAAGAACAGACGCAGATCCTGCACGCCGTAACGCAGCATCGTCAGGCGTTCGAGGCCGCTGCCGAACGCGAAGCCGATGTAGCGCTCCGGGTCGAGACCCATGTTGCGGATCACGGTCGGATGCACCTGACCCGAGCCCGAGATCTCGAGCCACTTGCCCGCGTTCTTGCCGTGCTCGAACATCATGTCGATTTCCGCCGACGGCTCCGTGAACGGGAAGTACGACGGGCGGAAACGCACCTGAATGTCGTCACGCTCGAAGAACTTCTTGAGGAAGTCGCTGTACACGCCCTTCAGGTCCGCGAAGCTGATGTTCTCTTCGATCCACAGGCCTTCGACCTGGTTGAACATCGGCGAGTGCGTGGCGTCGCTGTCCACGCGATACGTGCGGCCCGGCACGATCACCTTGATCGGCGGCGTGTGCGTGCGCGCGTAGCGCACCTGCATCGGGCTCGTGTGCGTGCGCAGCAGCAGCTGACGGCCATCGGCGTCCTTGCCGTCCACGTAGAACGTGTCCTGCATCGAACGCGCCGGATGGTTTTCCGGGCTGTTGAGCGACGTGAAGTTGTACCAGTCGGTCTCGATCTCGGGACCGTCGGCCACGTCGAAGCCGATCGAGCCGAAGATCTGCTCGACGCGTTCCCACGTCTGCATCACCGGATGCAGGCTGCCCGTGCCGGTGCCGCGGCCCGGCAGCGTGACGTCGATCGCCTCGGCGGCGAGACGCTGGTTGAGCAGCGCGTCGGCGAGCGCCTGGCGGCGCGCGTTGAGCGCCGCCTCGACCTGCTGCTTGACGGCGTTGATGCGCGCGCCCTCGGTCTTGCGCGTTTCCGGGTCGAGCTTGCCGAGGCCCTTGAGCAGTTCGGTCAGCGCGCCCGACTTGCCGAGAAAGCGAGCCTTTTCGTTTTCAAGCGTGTTGACGTCGGGGGCGGAAGCGAAGGCGCGTTGCGCGTCGGCGACAATCTGGTCCAGATCCATTGATCCCATCTTTTCAGCGTCAGTGTTTGAGACTTGGAGCAGCGAGGCACGCTGCCGACCGCCATGATGACCCACGCGGACGACGTCGTGACGACACTGCCAGAAGCGGCGCCGTACTCGGCACTTGAACAGCACGTGAAGCACAGCACTTGAAGCGCGCAGGAAGCGCTTCACCAACAAAAACGGGGCTCGGTGAGGAGCCCCGTTTTTGTTGCAGCATCACCGAAACGACCGGACGCTGCTGCAACGAACCTGCGCAATACCCGACTTAGGCAGCGACGGCGGCCTTCACCTGCTTGACGATCGCAGCAAATGCAGCCTTGTCGAACACAGCCATGTCAGCCAGGACCTTACGGTCGAGTTCGATCGAAGCCTTCTTCAGGCCGTTGATGAACACGCTGTAGGTCATGTCGTGCTGACGCACCGCTGCATTGATACGCGTGATCCACAGTGCGCGGAACACACGCTTCTTGTTGCGGCGATCGCGGTAGGCGTATTGGCCTGCGCGCATGACCGCCTGCTTGGCGATGCGATAGACGTTATTGCGACGGCCGCGGTAACCCTTGGCCAGGTTGATGATCTTCTTGTGACGGGCCCGTGCGGTAACCCCACGTTTGACTCGAGGCATGAGTAGCTCCTATGAGTTGTCGGTTGAGGATTACGCGAACGGCATCATTGCGCGGACGGACTTCACATCGGACTCGTGAACGGCCGTTGCACCACGCAGATGACGCTTGTTCTTGGTGGTCTTCTTGGTCAGGATGTGACGCTTGAAGGCTTGACCGCGCTTGACGGTACCACCCGGACGAACCACGAAGCGCTTTGCGGCGCTCTTCTTGGTCTTCATCTTGGGCATGAAAAACTCCATTTATTTGATGGACATGGGTGTGCGGCTGGCTCCCACACGCGGTGCGAACACCTCGTGTTTTGCCCTCATACCGCCCTTCGAAACCCACTCCACTTGTTTTGGCAGCTGGCCGGCCTTAAAAAAACAAGCTCGCCGCCGCTTTCAGGAAAAACGCCCGTTTACCGCACTTTCGCGCGGCGCGCGGGCGCCATTTCCGGAACCTGCTTCCCGTGCTTCACGCCCTATGGCGCGCTGCACGTCCTACCAAATTCTTCTGGCCGCCGCGTCGTGTGAGACGCGGCACACCATCATTACTTCTTCTTCTTCGGCGAAAGCACCATGATCATCTGGCGCCCTTCCATCTTCGGCATCTGCTCGACCTGACCAACTTCTTCGAGGTCCGTACGCAGACGCTCAAGCACGCGCATGCCGATTTCCTGGTGGGCCATTTCACGGCCACGGAAACGCAACGTGATCTTCGTCTTGTCGCCGTCTTCGAGGAAGCGGACGAGATTGCGCAGCTTGACGTTGTAATCGCCGTCATCGGTACCCGGACGGAATTTGACTTCCTTGACCTGGATAACCTTCTGCTTGAGCTTGGCCTCGTGTTGCTTTTTCGCCTCCTGGTATTTGAACTTGCCGTAGTCCATCAGGCGGCACACGGGGGGCACAGCCTGCGGGGCAATTTCAACCAGATCGACGTCCTGTTGTTCCGACATCCGGAACGCTTCGGCCAGCTTTACGATGCCGAGCGGCTCGTTGTCGACTCCGACGAGACGCACCTCGGGTGCAGAGATTTCACCGTTGATGCGATGCGACTTATCCGTAGCGATGTTACGTTTCCTCTAAAAATTAAAAAAACGAGCCGCGCTGCCAGGTGGCTCACTTGAACGACTTGACGTCCTGCGCCAGACGTTCAGCGAATGCGTCGACAGGCATGACACCCAGGTCGACACCGCCACGGGCACGCACGGCTACCGTTTGTGCTTCACGCTCTTTGTCGCCGACAACCAGCAGGTACGGGACCTTCTCAAGCGTGTGCTCGCGTATTTTATAGCTAATTTTCTCATTGCGCAAATCGGCCTGCACTCTAACCCCTTGTTTTTGCAACGATTGGGCTAGATTTGCTGCATATTCGGCCTGACTTTCCGCGATATTCATCACAACGACCTGCATCGGAGCCAGCCAGGACGGCATTGCACCAGCATGGTGCTCGATCAAAATACCGAGGAAACGCTCCATCGAACCGAGGATCGCGCGGTGCAGCATGATCGGGCGGCGGCGGCTGTTGTCTTCCGCCACGTACTCGGCGCCAAGGCGCTCCGGCAGCACCATGTCGAGCTGCAGCGTGCCGCACTGCCACGAACGGCCGAGCGCATCCTTGATGTGGTACTCGACCTTCGGACCGTAGAACGCGCCCTCGCCCGGCAGTTCTTCCCAGCTCAGGCCGCACGCCGTCAGCGCTTCGCGCAAACCTTGTTCGGCACGATCCCAGATTTCGTCCGTACCCGCGCGCGACTCGGGGCGCAGCGACAGCTTGATGTCGATGTGATCGAACCCGAAATCCTTGTAGACGCTCATCGCGAGCGTGTTGAAGGCGATCGACTCGGCGATGATCTGATCTTCCGTACAGAAGATGTGCGCATCGTCCTGGACGAAACCGCGCACGCGCATCAGACCGTGCAGCGCGCCCGACGCCTCGTTGCGATGGCACGAACCGAATTCCGCGTAACGCAGCGGCAGATCGCGGTACGAACGCAGGCCGTGGTTGAACACCTGGACGTGGCCCGGGCAGTTCATCGGCTTGATCGCGTAGTCGCGCTTCTCCGACTCCGTCGTGAACATGTTTTCACGATAGTTCTGCCAGTGACCCGACGCTTCCCACAGCGAGCGGTCCATGATCATCGGCGTCTTGATTTCGTCGTAGCCGGCCACGCGCAGGCGGCCGCGCATGTACTGCTCGACCTGCTGCCAGAGCGTCCAGCCCTTCGGGTGCCAGAACACCATGCCCGGCGACTCGTCCTGCATGTGGAACAGGTCGAGCTGCTTGCCGAGCTTGCGGTGATCGCGCTTTTCAGCCTCTTCGAGATTGTGAAGATAGAGTTCCTGATCTTCCTTCTTCGTCCAGGCCGTGCCGTAGATGCGCTGCAGCTGCTCGTTCTTCGCGTCGCCGCGCCAGTACGCGCCAGCAACCTTCATGAGCTTGAAAACCTTGAGCTTGCCCGTCGACGGGACGTGCGGGCCGCGGCACAGGTCGGTGAAACCGCCGTGCGAATACAGCTTGATGTCCTGGTCGCCCGGAATCGACTCGATGATCTCAGCCTTGTACTTCTCGCCGATGCTCTTGAAGTAGTCGACGGCGTCGCCGCGCGAGACGACGCGGCGCGTGACCTGCTCGTCCTTCTTTGCGAGCTCCTGCATGCGCTTTTCGATCTTTTCCAGATCTTCGGGCGTGAAGGGACGGCTGTAGGCGAAGTCGTAATAGAAGCCGTTGTCGATGACCGGCCCGATCGTGACCTGCGCTTCCGGGAACAGCTCCTTGACCGCGTACGCCAGCAAGTGCGCCGTGGAGTGACGGATGATGTCGAGACCGTCGGCGTCCTTGTCCGTGACGATGGCCAGCGATGCGTCGTGATCGATCAGCGTCGACGTGTCGACCAGTTCACCGTCGAGCTTGCCGCCGAGCGCCGCCTTGGCGAGGCCCGCGCCAATCGAAGCCGCCACTTCGGCGACCGTGACGGGATGATCGTACTGTCGAACCGAACCGTCGGGCAGACGTATCGCAACCATGTTTTTCTCCAGAAGTGCCTCGACGGCACATCGTATTCGTGGGAACAGCCCCGCGCAAAACTCGCGGCGAAAAAAAATGCGGCCCCGCTTTCGAGGGGCCGCATTCACTTTTCAAACCAGATTGCAGGGCGAAAGAGGTCCTCGACTAGCGTCGCTCCGAAGTAGTTTCGGTAAACGTTCGCGATGTCATAACCGTATTCGCCTTGAGCGCAGAGCGCTTTTACTGCCTTGAAGCCCCGATGCTAACCGCACATCAAAACTTCGATTTCGTTGGTAGGCTCGATTGGACTCGAACCAACGACCCCCACCATGTCAAGGTGGTGCTCTAACCAGCTGAGCTACGAGCCTGAAGAAGCAAGACTATATAACGTTTTCACGGAGCTGGCAAGAGCTTTTTTGCGTTGCGGCATGGAGGAACGCAATCGGGAGAAACCATTGCGCCCTCCCTCACCCGCATCGATACGCATCAACTCCGCCGCGACGCCCGCACCACGCCCGCCACTTCGCCCAACACGACACAGGCGCGCTGGATCTGCGCGGAATTCGACACCTCGACCGTGAACTGCATATAGGCCGCGTTGCGGCGCGACTGCGTCTTCACGCCGATCACGTTCATCTTCTCGCGCGCGAACACTTCGGAGATGTCGCGCAGCAAGCCTTGCCGGTCGGTGGCCTCGATCGAGATATCAACCGGATAGACCGACTGGCCGCGCCCGCCCATCACGTCGGCGGACCACGTGGTTTGCAGCACGCGCTCGGGCGCGCGGCGCGCCATGCGGATGAACGTCGGGCAATCGCTGCGGTGAATCGACATACCCTTGCCGCGCGTGACGAACCCGCTGATCTCGTCCGGCGGCGCGGGACGGCAGCAGCGCGCGAGCTGCGTGAGCAACGCATCGACGCCCACGACCAGCACGCCCGACGAGCCGCCGTGCGCCACGTTCGCGCCGCTCGCGCGCTTCGTGAGCTGTTCGGGCGTTTCCTCCTCGGGCTCCGCGACCGGCGCATCGCTGAGCGCGTGCTCGACGTGACGCAGGCTGAACTCTTCCTTGCCGACTACGCTGAAGAACTCGTCGGTCGACTTGAAACCGAGCTTCGCGGCCAGCTGGTCGAGATTGACCGAGGTGCGCCCCTCGCGTTGCAGCGTCTTTTCGACCATCGCGCGGCCAGTCGCAATGTGTTCCTGCGCCTCGATCGCGTTGAACCACGCGCGCACCTTCTGGCGCGCGCGGTGGCTTTGCAGATAGCCGAGTTGCGGATTGAGCCAGTCGCGCGACGGACCTCCCTCCTTCACCGACACGATCTCGACCGTCTGACCGTTCTGCAACTGCGTGTTGAGCGGCACCATCGCGCCGTCGACGCGCGCGCCGCGGCAGCGATGGCCCAGCTCGCTATGCAGGTGATACGCGAAATCGAGCGGCGTCGCGCCTTGCGGCAACGCGATCACGCGCGCCTGGGGCGTGAGCACGTAAATATGGTCGTCGTCGAGCGTGGCCTGACGCAATTCTTCCCACGGCTGCCGCTCGTCGGACACGTCGTCCTTCCACGCGAGCAACTGGCGCAGCCAGGCGATCTTCTCGTCGTAGCTGCTGCTCGCGCTGAACTGGCCGCCATAGCCCTTCGTGCCCGCTTCCTTGTAGCGCCAGTGCGCGGCCACACCGTATTCCGCGAACTGATGCATTTCCTGGGTGCGGATCTGCACTTCGAACGCGCGCCCGTCGTCGCCGACCACGACGGTATGCAGCGAGCGATAGCCGTTGGGCTTGGGACGCGAGATGTAGTCGTCGAACTCGCGCGGCACCGGCTGCCAGAGGTTGTGCACGATGCCGAGCACCGTGTAGCAATCCTTGATGTCGCGCACGATCACGCGGAAGGCACGCACGTCGTACAGCTCGGAGAAGTCGATCTCCTTGCCGCGCATCTTCTTCCAGATGCTGTAGATGTGCTTCGGCCGCCCGCTCACTTCGGCGTCGATGTGCGCCGCCGCCAGTTCGTGCTGAAGCCGCGCGATGGCTTCGGACACATAGCTCTCGCGCTCGACGCGCTTCTCGTCGAGCAGCTTCGCGATGCGCTTGTACGTGACCGGCTCCTCGAAGCGGAACGCGAGGTCTTCGAGCTCCCACTTCAGTTGCCAGATGCCGAGCCGGTTCGCGAGCGGCGCGTAGATTTCGAGCGTTTCGTGCGAGACCTCGGGCGCAGGCTGGATCTTCGCCGCCGCGTAATAACGCAGCGATTGCAGCCGCGACGCGAGACGAATCAGCACCACGCGGATGTCCTGCGCGAACGCCAGCAGCATCTTGCGCAGCGACTCGACCTGAGCGCGCCGCGCGGCCTGCGCGTCGCGGCTTTCGCGGCCCGACTCGGGCGCGGCGCTCTGCGCGGCCGCGCGGCGGCTCACCGAACCGAGGCGCAGCAGCTTGCGCACGTCGAAGGTGAGCTTCGCGACTTCGGCGCCGAAGCGCCCTTCGAGCGTGCGCTCCGGGTCGTCGAGATGCGGCGCGAGATTGAACAGCGCCGCAGCCAGCACCGCCGGTGGATCGACGTTCAGGCGGCTCAGGATCGACGCCGTGCCCTGCGCGTGCTCGAACAGCGGCTCGCCCGTCGAGAGACGCGCGTCGCCCGCGTGCTCGCGCACGAACGCGAGCGCGTCGTCGAGCGACGGCAGCGCGGCTTGCGGCGCTGAGCCGGCTTGATCGGCGGGGACGGTAGGAATGGTGTCGCTGCTCATGAGGCTGGGCCCGCCGGCGTACCGGACGGGCTTATGACTACGGTAAAACGGTCGATTCGGACGATACGAAACCCAAATTAACGCCTGGCGAACCGGTGGCCGAAGCGGCAGTAGAAGCGGCGCGCGCTCAGTCGCGCTGCGCGGCCACCACGACGATTTCGATCAGGCATTCCGGGTTGGCGAGCTTCGCTTCGACGGTCGCGCGCGGCGGCGTGGCGCCTTGCGGAACCCACTTGTCCCACTCGGCGTTCATGCCCGCGAAATCCTTCATGTCGGCGATATAGATCTGCACCGACAGCAGCAGCGTCTTGTCGCTGTTCGCTTCGCCCAGCAGGCGGTCGATATGGCCGAGCACTTCGCGCGTCTGGCCAGCGATGTCCTGCTTCGTGTCCTCGGCGATCTGACCCGCGAGATAGACCGTACCGTTGTAAACAGCGGTTTCCGAAAGACGCGGACCCACGTGGTGACGAATGACTGCCATGTAAATTCCTGTTGAAGTTGAACGTGCCGGACGCGCCCGGATCGGCACCGGAGCGCGCGCGACTAACTCATATTATGACGCGCTGACCGGCTCCCCGGCGAAGAAACGGCGCGCGATCCCGATCTGCTCAGGCGAGAGGAAGGCCGGCGCATGGCCGACACCCGCGATTTCGACGCTCTCGACCTGCTGGCCCTTTTCGACCATTTGCGCGACGGTTTCGCGCGACAGCAGATCCGACAGTTCGCCGCGCACGCTGAGCACCGGCCCCTTGAACGCCGCCAGCGAGCGCCACAAAAACTGCTCGCCCTGCTCGTTCTGCTCGGGCGTCACGCCCTTGAAGGCCTCCGAAATACGCGGGTCGTAGCGATAGCGCCACGCACCGTCCACCTCGTGCAGCAGCGGCGTGTTGATCTCGCGCCATTCATCGGCGGTCAGCGGCCCGAACGAGGCCGCCAGCAGCGCGGCGTTGTCGATGCCTTCCTGCAGCGTCGCGAAGCGCTCGTCACGCCCGACGTACTCGCCGATACGCTCGAGCGAGGCCGGCTCGATATGCGGGCCGATGTCGTTGAGCAGCAAACGGCCGATGGGCGCGTCGGGCAGCCCCGCGAGCGCCATGCCGATCAAACCGCCCATCGAGGTGCCGAACCAGTCGACCTGCTCCACGCCCGTGCGCGCGATCAGCGTGACCATGTCGGCCACGTACTGCGCGACGCCATAACCGCGCGGGTCGATCAGCCACGGCGACAGCCCGCGACCGACCACGTCGGGACAAACGACGCGATACGTGCCGCATAACGCCGCCGCCAGACGATCGAAATCGCGGCTGGAGCGCGTGAGGCCATGCACACAGACGAGCACGCGCGGATTCGCGGGATCGCCCCACTCGGTGTACGCGACGCGGTGCAGCCCCGAGGGGCTGAGACACTGGACGTACTGCTGACGCGGCACGGCAGACGATTCGGTCATCGCTAGGTCCTCGCTGGTGGCGCCCGAAGGCTCAGGACGAATTCTAAACGCCTTTGTGAGCCGGGATGGACGGGCGCGGCGTGGCGCGCACCCACTTGCGGGCCCTTCGCGCCCCGCCCGGCGCGCCATCCGGCGGCGAATCCCGCGCTCAGGCACCGTGCCGAACGGCCTATGCCATCAGGACGAGGTTTCAGGAGCGCGCAAACGCGCAAGAATGGAATCGTCCAAAACGAAACGGGCGAGACCGAAGTCCCGCCCGCGTCCATCATGCAATCTTCTGCTGCGAAAACCGCACTGCTATCGGCAGTCTCCGCCTCAACCCACGGCGCTCACGTCGAGCGGCGCGCCGGTCTTGGCCTTGATCTCGTCCACCGTCACGCCCGGCGCGAGTTCGGTCACCTTCAGCCCGGCGTCGGTCACCTCGATCACGCCGAGGTCGGTAATGATGATGTCCACCACGCCCACGCCCGTGAGCGGCAGCGTGCATTGGTCGAGAATCTTGTGCTGGTCGCCCTTCGCCACGTGCTCCATCAGCACGACCACGCGCTTGACGCCCGCCACGAGGTCCATCGCGCCGCCCATGCCCTTGATCATCTTGCCGGGGATCATCCAGTTGGCCAGGTCGCCCTTCTCGCTCACCTGCATCGCACCGAGGATCGCCAGATTGATGTGGCCGCCGCGAATCATCGCGAACGAGTCCGCCGACGAGAAAATCGACGAGCCCGGCAGCGTGGTCACGGTTTGCTTGCCCGCGTTGATCATGTCGGCGTCGACCTGATCTTCGGTCGGAAACGGGCCAATACCAAGCAGGCCGTTTTCCGATTGCAGCCACACTTCCACGCCTTCCGGCACGTGATTGGCCACGAGCGTCGGCAGCCCGATGCCGAGGTTCACGTAAAAGCCGTCCTGCAGTTCCTTTGCCGCGCGCGCGGCCATTTCGTCACGATTCCATGCCATGATCCGTCTCCCTCCTCAGGCGCTCGCCGCGGCGCGCACGGTGCGTTGTTCGATGCGTTTTTCGGGGCTCGCGTTGAGCACGAGGCGCTGCACGAAGATGCCCGGCGTGTGAATCGAATCGGGATCGAGTTCGCCGTTCTCGACGATCTCTTCCACTTCCACCACCGTGATCTTGCCGGCCATCGCGCACATCGGGTTGAAGTTGCGCGCCGTGCGGCGATAAATGAGGTTGCCGGATTTATCGGCCTTCCACGCCTTCACGAGCGCGACGTCCGCCGTGAGCGAATGCTCGAGCACGTAATGGTTCTCGCCGAACTGGCGCGTTTCCTTGCCCTCGGCGATCAGCGTGCCGTAGCCCGTGTTCGTGAAGAAAGCGGGAATGCCCGCGCCGCCCGCGCGCAGCTTCTCGGCCAGCGTGCCTTGCGGCGTGAATTCGAGTTCGAGCTCGCCCGACAGATACTGGCGCTCGAATTCCTTGTTCTCGCCCACATACGACGAGACCATCTTCTTGATCTGGCGCGTTTCCAGCAGCAGACCCAGGCCGAAACCGTCGACGCCCGCATTGTTGCTGATACAGGTAATGCCCTTCACGCCCGAATCGCGCAGCGCGCCGATCAGCGCCTCGGGAATGCCGCACAGCCCGAAACCGCCGACCGCGAACGTCTGGCCGTCCTTGACGATGCCTTCGAGCGCGGCAGCCGCGCTTCCATAGACCTTGTTCATCAGTGTGTCCCTTCCTCGAATGGAAATTCGTCGCTACGTTTTGCGTTGTTTCTGTTCGTTCTGCCCGGCACGCGGGCGCTGTGGGCGCCCGGATGCCCCATTCTAGTCATCCGCGAGTGGCGTTGCCGTGAATCCGACAGCCTGTCCACCCGGTCCTCCGATGGTTGTGAAGCGTACGCTGGGCGGGCGTTGCGGCACAATACGCAAAACTACATAAAGCCATTCCCGTATCGCACGCCATGCCCGAACCTGCCACGCCCGCCACCGCAGCCACCGCTCTCGACTACCAGACGGCGTTCCACCTCGCGCCCATCGGGCTCGTGCTCGCGCGCGAGCGCATCATCGAAGACTGCAACGAGGCGCTCTGTGCGATCTTTCGTTGCCCGCGCGAGGCGCTGATCGGGCAGTCGTTCCTGGTGCTGTATCCGTCGGCGGACGAGTTCGAGCGCATCGGCGAACGCATTCCGCCCATCATGACCGCGCAAGGCAGTTACGCCGACGACCGCATCATGAAGCGCGCCAACGGCGAGCTGTTCTGGTGCCACGTCACCGGGCGTTCGCTCGACCGGCAGGCGCCGCACGCGGCCGGCGTCTGGACGTTCGAGGATTTGAGCGCGACGCGGCGCGTCGCCGTCGAACTCACGCCGCGCGAGCGGGAAATCGCGGCGCAGCTGGTCACGGGCAAGACGAGCAAGCAGATCGGGAGAATTCTCGACATCAGCTCACGCACGGTAGACGTCTACCGCGCGCGGCTGATGCGCAAGTACGACACGGGCAACGCCACGGAATTGCTGCAGCGGCTCCTCGGGCATTGAGCGGAAGGGAAAGCGGCGCGCGCGGGAAGCGCGAGCGCGTAGCGGAACGCGTCAGCCTGCCTTGACGAGCGGCGCGTTCTCGATGGTCGCGCGCAAAGGGTCGGGAATCGGCACCGACTTGCCCGCTTCGTAGTCGATCCACACGCAGCGGGCGTTGCCGCGCGCGTAGACCGTGTCGGGTTCGTCCGCGCGGCGCAGTTCAAAGCCGGTATCGAAGCTGCTTCGCCCCGGCTGGCCCACCGTCATCGTGCAGACGATGTCGCCCGGATAGTGCAGTTGCTTGAGGAATTCCATCGAGGCGTTGACGATCACCGGACCCTGCCGGTTGCCGCCCTCGCGGCTCTCGCCGGCCACGCCGAGTTGCTCGAACCAGGAAATCCGCACCTGCTCCATGTAGCGGAAGTAGACCGTGTTGTTCACATGGCCGAAAGCATCCATGTCGCCCCAACGGATCGGCATGGTCATTTCAAAAACGGGGTGGTAATCGCTCATTGCACGAATTGCACTTCGACTTCGGGTTACGCAAAGACGCGAGTGTACGATTCGCGGCGCATCGGCGCAGCGACATCGGCACTCGCGGGAAAACGGAAAGCGCTCAGGTCAGGCCGAATCCATCGTCGGCGGTGATGATCGAGCCGTTCATGAACGCGGACTCGTCGGCGGACAGCAGCAGCAGCAAGCCGTCGAGGTCGGCAGGCGTGCCCACGCGATGGCGCGGCAGCATCGAAATAAGCTTTTGCCCCTGCTCCGTCGACCAATGATGATGGTTGATTTCGGTGTCGATATAACCGGGACAGATCGCGTTGACGTTGATGCCGTGGCGGCCCCATTCGAGCGCCATCGACTTCGTCATGTGCACGACGGCGGCCTTGCTGATCGAATAGAGACCGATTTGCGGCAGCACGCTCAGCCCCGCCACCGAGGCAATATTGATGATGCGATACGCCGGTTTCGTGCCGCCGCCGTTACCGCGCATGATCATGCGCTTGGCGACTTCCTGCGCCACGAAAAAGGCGCCGCGCGTGTTGGTGTCGAACACGTACTCGAAGTCGGCGGGCGTGACGTCGACGAGCTTTTGCGTGGTGGAGACGCCCGAGTTGTTGACGAGAATGTCGATGGTGCCGGCTTCGGTTTCCGCGTGCGCGACCGCCGATCGAATGCTCTGATAGTCCGTGACGTCGAGCGAGACCACGTGGGCGGCGCCGCCGTCGGCTTCGATTTCCGCGCGCAGTTCCTTGAGCCGCTCGACCCGGCGGCTCGCCAGAACGACCTTCGCCCCTGCCTGCGAGAGCACCTGCGCGAAGCGCTTGCCGAGACCGCTCGACGCGCCGGTGATCATCGCCACCTTGCCTTCCAGATTGATCGAACGGCCCATTTTCGCTTCCTGTTCAGGGATGAATAAGTGCCGGAACGCCTGTCCGGCTGCGCGCCGGGCATTCTGGCATAAAATAGAACGGTCGTGCTAATGTAGGCTGATTGGGTTGCGGCTCGCGGAGCGTTCCCCGACAATACGAACCCGAAAAAAGTATTCTAATGGCAAGAGGAGCTTTAATGACCCCCGCAAGTCTTTTGGAGCAATACGGCCCACGCGAGTCGATGGAATACGACGTCGTGGTCGTCGGCGGCGGCCCGGCCGGGCTTTCCGCGGCCATCCGCCTGAAGCAGCTCGCAGCAGAAAAAGGCGTCGAAATTGGCGTGTGCGTCCTGGAGAAAGGCTCGGAAATCGGGGCGCATATCCTCTCGGGCGCGGTCATGGATCCGCGCGCGATCGACGAACTGATTCCCGACTGGAAAGCGCAAGGCGCGCCGCTGAACGTGCCCGTCACCGAGGACAAGTTCCTTTTTCTTTCCGAAACCGGGGCTAAGGCTGTGCCGAACTGGGCGCTGCCGGACAACTTCAAGAACCACGGCAACTATGTGATCAGCCTCGCGAACGTGACGCGCTGGCTGGGTCAGCAGGCCGAGGCGCTGGGCGTCGAGATTTTCCCGGGCTTTCCGGCGGCCGAAGTGCTCTATAACGACGATGGCTCGGTAAAAGGCGTCGCGACGGGCAACATGGGCATCGGCAAGGATGGCGAGCCCACCGAGAATTTCCAGCTCGGCATGGAACTGCACGCGAAATACACGCTGTTTTGCGAAGGCGCGCGCGGGCATCTGGGCCGTCAGCTGAACGAGAAATTCAAGCTTGGCAAGGACGCAGATCCGCAGGTCTACGGTATCGGCATCAAGGAACTGTGGGAGATCGATCCCGCGAAGCATCAGCCGGGTCTCGTGATTCACACGGCCGGCTGGCCGCTCGAAAACGATACGTACGGCGGTTCGTTCCTTTACCACATCGACAATAACCAGGTGATGGTGGGTTTTGTTGTCGGCCTGGCTTATACGAATCCGTATCTGTCGCCGTTCGAGGAATTCCAGCGCTACAAGACGCATCCGGCGATCCGCAAATATCTCGAAGGCGGCAAGCGTGTTTCGTACGGCGCGCGCGCGATGACGGCGGGCGGTCTGATGTCGCTGCCGAAACTCGTGTTTCCGGGCGGCGCATTGGTCGGTGATGATGCGGGCTTTTTGAACGCGGCGCGTATCAAGGGCAGTCACGCGGCGATCAAGACCGGCATGCTGGCTGCGGAAGCGGCATTCGAAGCGGTGCAAGCCGGTCGCACGAGCGATGAACTCACGGCTTATCCCGAAGCGTTCAAGCAGTCCTGGCTGCACACGGAACTGTACAAGGCGCGCAATTTCAAGCAGTGGATGAGCAAGGGCCTGTACCTCGGCACGCTGATGGTCGGTCTCGAACAGAAGGTGATGGGCGGCAACGTGCCGTGGACGCTGCATCATCAGCATCGCGATAACGAAATGCTGCGTCCGGCGTCGCAATGCAAGCCGATCGAGTATCCGAAACCTGATGGCAAGCTCACATTCGATCGCCTCTCTTCGGTGTTTATTTCGAACACGAATCACGAAGAGAATCAGCCCGCGCATTTGACGCTGAAAGATGCGAAGGTGCCGGTCGATGTGAATCTGCGTACCTATGCGGGCCCGGAAGCGCGCTTCTGCCCGGCGGCGGTCTACGAATTCGTGAAGAACGACGACGGCAGCGACCGCCTGCAGATCAACGCGCAGAACTGCGTGCACTGCAAGACCTGCGATATCAAGGACCCGACGCAGAATATCGTCTGGGTCACGCCGGAAGGTGGCGGCGGACCGAATTATCCGAACATGTAAGTCCGTTCGCAGACGCAAAAAAACCGCTCCAAGGAGCGGTTTTTTTATTGCTGCGCCGAGTAAACACGGCGCACTGCTTGCGAGCGCAACGAATCAGGCGTCGCTAGCCGGAATCTTCGGCGTCGTCACAACGACATCGCCGTTCTGCGCGCGATGACGCATCGCGTGGTCGATCAGCACGAGCGCGAGCATGGCTTCGGCGATCGGCGTCGCGCGAATGCCGACACACGGATCGTGACGGCCGAAGGTTTCGACGATCGCGGGCTCACCGGCCTTGTCGATCGAACGGCGCGGCGTGCGGATGCTCGACGTCGGCTTGATCGCGATCGACACGGTGATGTCCTGCCCCGTCGAAATGCCGCCGAGCACGCCGCCCGCGTGATTGCCGTGGAAGCCATTGGGCGTGAGTTCGTCGCCGTGCGTCGAACCGCGTTGCGCGACGCTCGCGAAGCCCGCGCCGATCTCCACGCCCTTCACCGCGTTGATGCCCATCATGGCGTGCGCGATGTCGGCGTCGAGGCGGTCGAACAGCGGCTCGCCCCAACCCACCGGCACGCCGCTCGCGACCACGTTGATGCGTGCGCCGATCGAGTCGCCGTCCTTGCGCAGCGCGTCCATGTAGTCCTCGAGCTGCAGCACCACGTCGGCGTTGGGCGCAAAGAACGGATTCTCATGCACATGCTGCCACTCGACGAACGGCACCGCGATCTCGCCGAGCGCGCTCATGTAGCCGCGCACTTCCACGCCGAAGCGTTCGCGCAGCCACTTCTTCGCGACCGCGCCCGCCGCGACCGTCGGCGCCGTCAGACGCGCCGACGAACGGCCGCCGCCGCGATAGTCGCGAATGCCGTACTTCTGCCAGTAGGTGTAATCGGCGTGGCCCGGACGGAAAGTCTCGACGATGTTGCCGTAGTCCTTGCTGCGCTGGTCCGTGTTGCGGATCAGCAGCGCGATGGGCGTGCCCGTCGTGCGGCCTTCGAACACGCCGGAGAGAATTTCGACCTGATCGGCTTCCTGGCGCTGCGTGACGTGACGCGACGTGCCGGGACGGCGGCGGTCCAGATCGATCTGGATGTCGGCTTCGGTGAGCGCCATGCCGGGCGGGCAGCCGTCGATGACGCAGCCGATGGCCGGCCCGTGGGATTCGCCGAAGGTGGTGACGGTGAAAAGCGTACCGAGCGTGTTGCCGGACATGGCGGTCGTCCAAAGTGAATCGGGGAATCCGATATTATGCCAGTCCGCGCGACGGCCCGCCCGGCTGCCCCCGCTCGGCGCGCCAACCGGGGGCGATCTGGGCCGAAACCGAGCCGAACCGGGCCGACCGTGACGCCCTGTTCCGCCGTGCAAACGAAGCGTTAGCGCCGCGCGCCGCGCAAGTCGGCCACGATCTGCTGCAGGCCGTCGACGGTGACGTCGGCGGGCGCGATCGGCTCGCCGACCGCCAGCGTGAGCCGGCTCGTCAGGCCGCGCCGCACCGGCCGATCCTGCCCCGACGCCGCATGCCGCGAGAACGCACTGCCCCAGAGCCCGCGCAGCGCCATCGGCACCACGGGCGCGGGCGTGCGCTTGAGGATCTCCGTCACGCCGTGGCGGAACGGATTCATGCCGCCGGTTTTCGTCAGCTTGCCCTCGGGGAAGATGCAGACCAGATCGCCGTCGGCCAACGCCGCCGCGCAGGCGTCATAGGCCTTTTCGAGCAGCGCCGCGTCTTCGTGCGCGGGCGCGATCGGAATCGCCCGTGCGTGACGGAACAGCCAGCCGAGCAGCGGCGAACGGAAAATCCGGTGATCCATCACGAAACGGATCGGTCGCGGGCTCTCGGCCATGAGCACGACCGCATCGACATAGCTCACGTGATTGCAGACCAGCACGGCCGGACCTTCGGCGGGAATGCGCTCCGCATGCACGAGCCGCACGCGATAGACCGTATGCACGAGCACCCACGCGACGAAACGCAGCAGAAACTCGGGCACCAGCCCGTAGATGTAGGCGGCCACGACGATATTGAGCAGCGCCGTGGTCAGAAAAATACCCGGAATGCCGACGCCCGCCGCCGTGAGCCCCATCGCCATCAACGCGGAAACGATCATGAACAGCGAGTTCAGGATGTTGTTCGCCGCGATGATGCGCGCGCGGTGGCTCGGTTCGCTGCGGCTCTGGATCAGCGCGTACAGCGGCACGCTGTAGAACCCGCCGAACATGGCGAGCAGAAAGAGGTCGGCGAGCACGCGCCAGTGCGCGGGCAGGCTCAGGAATTCGCCCACCGACAGCAGATGCGGCGCGGCGGGCAGCGCGTGACTGGCGAAGAACAGGTCGATGCCGAACACGCTCATGCCGATCGAGCCGAGCGGCACGAGCCCGATCTCGATGCGCCGCCGCGACAGCTTCTCGCACATCAGCGAACCGAAGCCGATGCCGAGCGAGAACATGGCGAGCAGCACGGTGACGACGTCCGCGTCGGCGAACAGCACGTCCTTCGCGAAGTTGAAGAACGACGACAAGAACGTCGCGCCCACGAACCACAGCCACGAAATGCCGAGCAGGCTCAGAAACACGGTGCGGTTGCGGTGCGCGAGCCGCAGGTTGCGCGAGGTTTCGGAGAACGGATTCCAGTTGATGCGCAATCCGGTCTGCGACGGCGCGCACGGCGGCACGAACGACGAGGCGATCCGCCCGATCAGCGCGATGGCGATGCACATGCCGCCGAGCCACCAGGCGCCCGCGGGCGTCGCCGATTGCGCGGCGGCGGAGGTCGCCGAAAGCGCATTGCTCGCGCCGATACCGGCGGCAACGCCCCCCACGATCGTGCCAATCAGGATCGCCACGAAGGTGCCCATCTCGACGAGACCGTTGCCGCCGACGAGTTCGTCCTCGGCGAGCTTCTGCGGCAGATACGCGTACTTGACCGGCCCGAACACGGTCGAATGCACGCCCATCAGGAACGTGCAGACATAGAGCAACGGCGCGCTGTGCATCCAGAAACCCGCCGCGCCGATCAGCATCACCGCGATCTCGAAGGTCTTGACCCAGCGCGTGAGCACGGCCTTGTCGTACTTGTCGGCGATCTGGCCCGACGTCGCCGAAAACAGCACGAACGGCGCGATGAAGATCGCTGAAATGAGAAACGCGACGGTCTTCGGATCGACGCCGGAAAAGCGCGCCGCCTGATACGTGACGAGCGACGTGAAGCCGATCTTGAACACGTTGTCGTTCATCGCGCCGAGGAATTGCGTCCAGAAAAACGGCGCGAACCGGCGCTGACGCAGCAGCGCGAACTGTGAAGTGTGGGCGGTTGCCGCGCGTGCGGTGGTTTCCGTCGCTGGCAAGGAGCGTTCGTTCATCGAGTGGGATTTATGCTGTCAGAGTCGGGCGCCAGACGTGAAAAAGCGCGCTTGACGCGCGCTTTTTCATGCTGGATCGGACGGGCTCGCGCGTTCAACGCGCCGGCTGACGCTCCTCTTCCGGCCAGTCGCGAATATAGGCCTTGAGCAGCTTGTTTTCGAAACCCTGAGCTTCGACCACGGCCTTCGCCACGTCGTAGAACGAAATCACGCCCATCAGCGAGCGGCTTTCCATGACCGGCAGATAACGCACGTGATGCTCGAGCATCATGCGGCGCACTTCGTCCACTTCGGTTTCGGGCGTGCAGGTGATGGGATGGTCGTCCATGACCTTGCGGATCGTGCTGGTGCCGACGCTGCCGCCATTCGTACGCAGCGTAAGAATGATCTCGCGGAAGGTGAGCATGCCGACCAGATCGCCGTACTCCATGACGACGAGCGAGCCGATGTCGTGCTCGGCCATGGTGTTCACTGCTTCGTGCAGCGACGTGTCGGGCGTGACGGTGTAGAGCGTATTGCCCTTGACCTTGAGAATATCGCTCACACGCATGATGTGTCTCCTGTGTCGACCCGGGCGCGCCTGACCGGATCGCATGCAAAAAAGGTTGACGGAAATGCCGTCAAATCGTGGGGGAGATGCTGAAAAGATACCTACCTGTTTTCGATCCTAGCGGAAAGGGAGGCAAAAGAAAAGTCGCGGGAAGGCGCGCGAATCGGCTGGAAACCCTTGTGAATCGGCCCTGAAATGCGTGTCGGCTTCGATTTTCCGCCCACGCGTGCGGGCGTTTCGGCGGGCGGCATCGTCCGTTCGCCCTATGCCATCCGGCCAGGCCATGGCGGCGCGCAAGCCCCGTCTGGCGGCGGTTTCAGCCACGCCAGGCCGCCCCGGGCGCGGGTTTCCGATGCGTCCCCGCACGGCCTGGCCGGTGATACGATGCCCTCACCTTTCACCCGTCGCCGGTTCGCGCCGGCCGTGCTGCCAGAATGTCCGATCCCCGCTTCGACACGCTCGCGCTGCATGCCGGCGCCGCGCCCGACCCCGTCACCGGCGCCCGCGCGACGCCGATTTATCAAACCACGTCGTTCTCGTTCCGCGACACCGACCACGCCGCAGCGCTGTTCAACATGGAGCGCGCGGGCCACGTGTATTCGCGCATCTCGAATCCCACGGTGGCCGTGTTCGAGGAGCGCGTCGCGGCCCTCGAAGGCGGCGCAGGCGCGATCGGCACCGCGAGCGGCCAGGCCTCGCTTCATCTGACCATCGCCACGCTGATGGGCGCGGGCGCGCATATCGTCGCGTCAGCGGCGCTTTACGGCGGCTCGCACAACCTGCTCGACTACACGCTGCGGCGCTTCGGCATCGAGACCACCTTCGTCAAACCGGGCGACCTCGACGCCTGGCGCGCGGCGCTGCGGCCCAACACGCGCCTGCTGTTCGGCGAGACGCTCGGCAATCCGGGCCTCGACGTGCTCGATATCGCCGCCGTCGCGCAGATCGCGCACGACCATCGCGTGCCGCTGCTCGTCGACTCCACGTTCACCACGCCGTATCTGCTGCGTCCGTTCGATCATGGCGCGGATTTCGTCTATCACTCGGCGACCAAGTTTCTCGGCGGCCACGGCACGACCATCGGCGGCGTGCTGGTGGACGGCGGCACGTTCGACTTCGAGGCATCGGGGCGCTTTCCCGAATTCACGGAGCCCTACGCGGGCTTTCACGGCATGGTGTTCAGCGAGGAAAGCAGCGTCGCGCCCTTCCTGCTGCGCGCGCGCCGCGAAGGCCTGCGCGACTTCGGCGCCTGCCTGCATCCGCAAGCCGCGTGGCAACTGCTGCAAGGCATCGAAACCTTGCCGCTGCGCATGGAACGGCACGTGGCCAACACGCGGCGCGTGGTGGAATTTCTCGCTGCGCACGAGGCGGTGCAGGCCGTCGCCTACCCCGAATTGCCGAGCCATCCCGACCACGCGCTCGCCCAGCGTCTGCTGCCGCGCGGCGCGGGCGCGGTGTTCAGCTTCGACCTCGCGGGCGGCCGCGAAGCGGGCAAGCGCTTCATCGAATCGCTCACGCTGTTCTCGCATCTCGCCAATGTCGGCGACGCGCGCTCGCTCGTGATCCACCCCGCCTCCACCACGCACTTCCGCATGGACGAAGCGGCGCTCGCCGCGGCGGGCATCGGTGAGGGCACGATCCGTCTCTCAATCGGCCTCGAAGACCCCGACGATCTGATCGACGACCTCAAGCGCGCGCTCAAGATTTCGCAGAAAGCGCCCGCCACCACCGGCACCGCGCCGCGCAAGGAGGCGTCATGATCGTCGATGTCGCAGGCAAGGCGGCTTACGCCTATACCGGTGGGCGCCCGTTCGATCCGCAGCGGCCCATCGCGGTTTTCGTGCACGGCGCGCAGCACGATCACAGCGTCTGGGCGCTGCAGTCGCGCTATTTCGCGCATCACGGCTTCAGCGTGCTCGCCGTCGATCTGCCCGGCCATATGCGCAGCGCGGGTCCGGCGCTCACGAGCATCGGCGCGCTGGCCGACTGGCTGGCCGCGCTGCTCGACGCGGTGGGCGCGGCCAAGAACGCGCGAATCTTCGTCGCGGGCCACAGCATGGGTTCGCTCGTCACGCTCGAATTCGCGGCGCGCCATCCCGAACGCGCCGCGTGCATCGCGCTGCTCGCCACCGCGTTCCCGATGACGGTTTCGCCCACGCTGCTGGATGCGGCGCGCGAGCGCGAGCCGGAAGCGATCGCGCTAGTCAACGCATGGTCGCATTCGACGCTCGCGGCCAAGCCGTCGAGTCCGGGGCCGGGCGCGTGGCTGCGCGGTATGAACCAGCGTCTGATGGAACGCGTGTCCGCGCGCGGCGAGCCGCAGCTTTTTCACACGGATTTCGCGGCCTGCAACGCGTATGCCGACGGCCTGACCAGCGCCGCGAAAGTACGCTGCCCGGTGCGCCTGATCGTCGGTCAGCGCGACGCCATGACGCCGCCGCGCGCCGCCCGCGCCATCGCCGACGCGCTGGCCCAGGGCGGCGTGGCCGTGGACACCGCCACGCTCGACGCCGGCCACGCGCTGATGACGGAGCAGCCCGACGCGACGCTCGACGCGCTTTATCGCTTCGCCGCGCCACGGGTGGGCAACGGCTGACACAGCGCTGAAATGTGCGGCCGGGAGGCAACGGAAAAGCGGTCCACGAAATCGCCTGAACACGCCGCCCGACGAATACCCACCGTGCATGCCGCACCTGCCGTTTGCCCGGCTTGCACGGTCGTTCGATTCGCCGCAGAATGGATTTTGGCCGCGTCTTTGGGCCATGTACGGAAGCGGTTTTCGGGCGCATACCTTGCGCCTCGGCCCTCAAGCGCTCACCGGACCGCCGGCCGCGCAACGGAGGAGACAATGAGCCACGCCACCCATACCGAGCAACACTTCGCGAATTTCGCGCAGTTCTATCCGTTCTATCTGAGCGAGCACAGCAACCTGATGTCGCGACGGCTGCATTTCATCGGCTCGCTCGGGGTGATCGGCTGTGTCGCCATGGCCATCGCCACCGGCAACTGGCTCTGGCTGCCCGCCGCCGTCGTGTGCGGCTACGGCTTCGCCTGGATCGGGCACTTCGCATTCGAGAAAAACCGCCCCGCCACCTTCCGCCATCCCATCTATAGCCTGATGGGCGATTGGGTCATGTTCTCGGATATCTGTCGCGGGAAGATTTCGCTGTAGATTTCCCGCTTCACGGCACCTGATTCACGCCGCCGGATGCGGCAACGCCGGCGGCGGATCGCCCGCTTCCGCCAGCCGCACGAGTTCGCGGCGCGCGGCAAGCAAAGACGCCAGCGAAATCGACAGCTTGTCGTTGTCCAGCGCGGACAGCAGCGTACTGGAATCGATATCGCTCGACTTGAGCTGATACGCCAGCTCCTCGCGGTCGATCACGAAGCGCCCGAAAATCCGCTCGACGGAAATGCGCGCGGGATTCGCGATCAGCACGTAATGCGGCTTCGCGCCGTCCTTTTCCAGCCGCGCGATCAGTTCGTCCTCTTCGAGATCGGCCACGAGGCGCGTCACCGTCGCGAGGTCGCGGCGCAGCAGTTGCGCAAGCTGCTCGCCGGTCATGCCGGGGCGGCCCGCGTCGCGCGTTTCGGCGAGACCCGCGAGCAGTTCGAGCGCATCGAGCAGATCGCTGCCCGGAAAACGCGGCCGGTTGAAACGTCCCGTGCGGATTTCCGGCAGCGCCGAAGTGATCATCGCGCCCACCAGCGTGATGAACCAGCTCAGGTACATCCAGAGCAGGAACATCGGCGCGGCCGCGAACGCGCCGTACACCGCGGTATAAGTGGGAATGCGGCGCACGTAATAGCCGAAGCCGCGCTTGGCGAGCTCGAACGCGATCGCCGCGGCCACGCCGCCCACCACCGCGTCGCGCCACTGCACGCGACAATTCGGCAGATAGACGTAGAGCATCGTGAACGCGAGCGCCGTGAGCGGTAACGACGCGCCGATCAGCAGCCAGTCGAACAGCATCGAGACGTGCTGCTCGGTGGCGATGGCCAGCGAGCGCGTGAACAGATACGACGAGAGAGACAGACTCACGCCGATCAGGATCGGTCCGAGCGTGAGAATCGCCCAGTACACCAGCACGCGCTGCGCGAACGGCCGCGCCTTGCGCACGCGCCAGATCAGGTTGAAGGCCGATTCGACCGTCATCATCGTCATGACGGAGGTCACGAACAGCACGATCATGCCCATGGTCGTGAGGCCCTTGGCCTTCGACGCGAACTGATTCAGATACTTGAAGATCTGGCTGTTGATCTGCGTCGGCATCAGGTGATCGGCGAGAAAAACCTGCAGCGAATTCTGGAACGACGCGAAGATAGGAAACGCCGTGAACAGCGCGAACGCCACGGTGGCGAGCGGCACGAGCGAGAGCATGGTCGTGAACGTGAGACTGCCCGCGACCTGCGGAATGCGATCCTCGCGGCTGCGCCGTGCCGCGAAGCGCGCGAGACGCTTCACGATATCGAGATCGATTCGGAGTTTCGACAACACATCCATTGGCCTGCCCTGCTGAAACGATGCGTCTAACGAGGTGCGTCTGACGAGGAAGCATCAACCGTTGGGCCGCATCGGCCGCGAACCCAACCCCTATAATATCCCGTCCACCGACGAGGTCCGATGAAACCGATTCTTGTGCTCTACTACAGCCGCCATGGCGCCACGCGCGAACTCGCGCGCGCCATCGCCCAGGGGATCGACAGCGTGCCGGGCGCCGAGTCGCGCGTGCGCACGGTGCCGCCCGTATCGACGGTCTGCGAAGCCACCGCGCCCGACATTCCCGACGACGGCCCGCCCTACGCGGAACTGCGCGACCTCGAGGAATGCGCCGGTCTCGCGCTCGGCTCGCCCACACGCTTCGGCAACATGGCCGCGCCGCTCAAGTACTTTCTCGACGGCACCACGCCGCAGTGGCTCGCGGGCGCGCTCGCGGGCAAGCCCGGCTGCGTGTTCACGTCCACCGGCAGCCTGCACGGCGGCCAGGAAAGCACGCTGCTCTCGATGATGCTGCCGCTGCTGCATCACGGCATGCTGCTCGTCGGCATTCCGTACACCGAAAGCGCGCTCGCGTCGACCGAGGGCGGCGGCACGCCGTATGGCGCGTCGCATCACGCACGCTCCGACGGACGCAGCCACGGCCTCAGCGCCGATGAGAAGGCGCTCGCGGTCGCGCTCGGCGTGCGGCTCGCGCGTTCGGCGCTGGCGCTCGCGCAAGGCGAACGGCCGTGAACCACGCGGACGAAGCGGACAAGGCGAACAACATGCGCAACGCGAACAACGCGGATCTCGGCGACGAATCGCGACGCGCTGCATCGTCCGTGTCGTCTGCGACGTCCGCCACGTCCACCGCGTCCGCCGCGTCCGCTGCGGAGCCGCGCACTTTACCGTCATCGGCGAATTCGCGTCGCGACAATGCGCCAATGCGCGACACGGAAGCGGAATCGACATCAACCTTTGCGAGCGACGCCGCAGCAAACCGCGCACCGGACCGCGTCGCGGGCCGACGCTTCGCCGCGCTCGGCGCCTTCGCCATGCTCGCCGCGCTCACGCTGCTGTGTCTCGCCTGGGAATGGCGGCTCGCGCCGCTGCGGCCCGGCGGCAGCGCGCTCGTGCTGAAAGCGCTGCCGCTCGCCTGCGCGCTGCCCGGCGTGCTGCGTCGGCGGCTCTATACGCTGCAATGGGCGTCGATGCTGGTGCTGCTTTATTTCGCCGAAGGCATCGTGCGCGGCATGACCGATCGCGCGCCCGGCAATCTGCTCGGCTGGGTCGAGGTCGCGCTTTCCTGCGGATTTTTCGCGTGCGCGCTCGCCTACGTCGCGCCTTACAAGCGCGCCGCCCGGCGCGCGAAACGCGGCGCGCAATAAGTCCCGTCAAGTAACCTCAACGCACCGTCCGGCCTCGTCCGCGCTGTGAAGCCCGCCCCCACGTGCGAACGGCGAGGCAACAACGCGCGCCCTGCCCGCGCCGCCCCCGATACGGCGTCCGACGTGTCAAACTAGCCTTTTGGCCGTCCTACCGCCACGCCGCCACGCCGCCACGACGATCAACAAGCGCGCGGCAAGCAGCGCCATCCAGGCCAGCCGCCCGCACCGAACAACATCGCCCGCGCGCAGCCGCCGCGCCGCCCCGAGACACCCGATTCACCATGACCGACACCCAAGCCCTCGCCCCGCAAGCCTTCCTCGACGCCTGCGCCGCCGCCATCGGCGCGCAACACGTGCTCACCGACGCCCACGACACCGCGCCCTACCTCGCCGACTGGCGCAAGCGCTACCAGGGCGCGGCCTGCGCCGTGCTCTGTCCCGCGAACGCCGGGGAAGTCGCCGACGTCGTGAAACTCGCGCACGCGCATCGCGTCGCGATCGTGCCGCAGGGCGGCAACACCGGCCTCGCGGGCGGCGCGACGCCCGACACGACCGGCGCGCAAGCGGTGCTGAGCCTGCGCCGCCTGAACCGCGTGCGCGAGATCGACGCGCACAACAACACCATCACCGTCGAAGCGGGCGTGATCCTCGCCGAAGTCCAGGCGCGCGCCGCCGATGCGGGCCGTCTGTTCCCGCTCTCGCTCGCGGCCGAAGGCAGCTGCACGATCGGCGGCAATCTCTCGACCAATGCGGGCGGCACCGGCGTGCTGCGCTACGGCAACACGCGCGAACTGTGTCTCGGCCTCGAAGTGGTGACGCCGCAAGGCGAACTCTGGGACGGCCTGCGAGGACTGCGCAAGGACAACACGGGCTACGATCTGCGCGATCTGTTCATCGGCGCGGAAGGCACGCTCGGCATCATCACGGCGGCGGTCATGAAGCTGCATCCGCAGCCGGCCGCGCGCGTCACCGCGCTCGCGGCGCTCGGCTCGGCCCACGCCGCGCTCGACTTCCTCTCGCTCGCGCAGCGCTACGCGGGTCCGCTGCTGACCGGCTTCGAACTGATGTCGGACTTCTGCATGCAGCTGGTCGGCCGCCATTTCCCGCAGCTGCGCTATCCGTTCCAGCAACGCCACGCGCAGGTTGTGCTGCTCGAACTCTCCGATAACGAAAGCGAGGAACACGGCCGCGCGCTGTTCGAAAAGCTGATGGAAGCGGCGCTCGAACAAGGTCTCGTCGACGATGCCGTGGTCGCCGAAAACCTCACGCAATCGCAGGCGTTCTGGAATATCCGCGAGCACATTCCGCTCGCGCAGGCGCAGGAAGGGCTCAACGTGAAACACGACATCGGCGTGCCGATTTCGCGCATCGGCCACTTCATCGAGGAAACCGACGCCGAGATCGCGCGCACGGTGCCCGGCGCGCGCATGGTGACGTTCGGCCATCTCGGCGACGGCAATCTGCACTACAACGTGCAGGCGCCCGAGGGCGGCGACCCGAAGCGCTTTCTTGCAGAAAACGAGAAGACGCTGAACCGCATCGTCTACGACAGCGTCGCGCGTCATCGCGGCACGATCAGCGCGGAGCACGGCCTCGGCCAGTTGAAGATCGACGAAAACGCGCACTACAAGAGCGACGTCGAACTGTCGATGATGCGCGCGATCAAGCAGGCGCTCGATCCGCTCAATCTGATGAATCCGGGCAAGGTGGTGCGCTGAATGCGTCGCTGAGTGTGTGGATGAGGTATCGAAGGCGCTGACCGCGCAAGGAGCCGATGTGAAAGTTCGCGTGCTGTCCGATCTGCATCTGGAAAACGACGAGCCGGACCTGATCCCGCACGCCGACGCCGACCTCGTCGTGCTCGCGGGCGACATCCACAATCACGGGCTCGGGCTGCGCTGGGCCGCGGAAACTTTCGACGCGGACGTGCCGGTGATCTACGTGCCGGGCAATCACGAGTATTACGACGGCGAACTCGGCGCGCTCGAAGCCGCGATGTGCGACGCCGCCGCCACGCTCGACAACGTGCACTTCCTGAACAACGGTGTCTACGTCGATCCGCAGGGCCGCTTTCGCGTGCTCGGCACGACGCTGTGGGCCGATTTCGCGCTGTTCGGCGCGAGCGACGCGGCGCGCGAGGCGGCCATTTCGGCGGCGATGCGCGTGATGCTCGATTTCAAGGGCTTGATTCAGGTGTCCTGGCCCGACAGTCCGCAGGCGCTCGCGCGCGATTTCACGCCCGCGGATTCGCTCGCGCTGCATGCGCGCTCGCGTGCGTGGCTGGAGGCGGAACTGGCGAAGCCCTTCGCGGGCAAGACGATCGTGGTGACGCACCACGCGCCGCATCGGCTAAGCCTGGCGGCGCGTTATGCGAACGATCCGGTGTCAGCGGGATTCGTGAACGATCTCGGCGCGCTCGTCGGGCCGCCCGCCGCGCTCTGGGTGCACGGCCACACGCATACGTGCTTCGACTACACGGTCAACGGCACGCGCGTGGTGTGCAATCCGCGCGGTTATCGCGACCGGCGCACGGGCCTGCCGGAGAATCCGGCATTCGCGTGGGATAAGGTGGTGGAGGTTTGAGTCAGACGAAGCGTCGCCGCTTCAAGACAGCCGGCTCGCGAACGGAGCCGGCCTGCAAGGATCGCGTGGATCAGGCGTGGATCGGGCGTGGATCAGCGGCGAAATTGCGCCGATCGACATAAAAATCAGCGCAGCGGACGCGAGCGGTCGACCGGACGCTGCACGCGCAGGGTGACGGGCTGAAGCTGCGCGCGGCGCATGCGCAGCAGGTCGCGCGACGCGGCGATACCGATCAGGCCCATCATCACGGCGATGCCGATCATCAGATGCGTATCCATGGAAATCCTCGGGTTCTGGCGAATTGACGTTTCAGTCCCGCTACCTTACCAAGCCGGCTCGCGGCCGTGCGTAAGCAAGTGTTGCGAGAACCCGCAGCTGTAACGGCGTGTCACAAGCCGCCCGCCAGACCGCCCTGAACGCTCAGGCCAGGTCTCAGGTGCGCGCGAAGCGGCGCAGTTCGGCCTGATCCTCGGCCAGCGTGGTCGGCAGCTTTTCGCGCAGCAGTTCGACCCACGTGCGGATCTTCGCGTCGAGATACTGGCGCGACGGATACATCGCGTAGACGTTCATTTCCTGCGACGTGTACTCGGGCAGGATCCAGACGAGTTCGCCGCTGCGTAGACCGCTGATCGCCGAATAGATCGGCAGCAGGCCCACGCCCATGCCCTCGCTCACCGCCACGGCCAGCGCCTCGGCCACATTCACCTGGAACGTGGGCGTCGCGCCCAGCTCGATCGTCTCGTTGCCGTTCGGGCCGCTGAACTGCCATTGCGACACCGGAAACACCGGCGTCACGAGTTGCAGACAGGTGTGGTTGACAAGATCGGCGGGCTTCTGCGGCACGCCGCGCCGCTCCAGATAGGCCGGCGACGCGCACGCGATGCTGAACGCGCTGGTCAGGCGCTGCGAGACGAAGCCCGAGTCCGGCAGATCGGTCGCCAGCACGAGCGCGACGTCGTAACCCTCGTCGAGCAGATCCGGCATGCGCTGCGCGAGCGTCAATTCCACCTGCACGTCCGGGTACATCTGCTGATACTGCCCCACCGCCGGCACCACATAGTGCTGGCCGAAGCTCGTCATAGCATGGACCTTGAGCTTGCCCGACGGGCGCGCATGCGCGTCGCCGGCCTCGGCTTCCGCCTGATCGACGTAGGCCAGGATCTGCTCGCAACGCTGCAGATAACGCTCGCCGGCTTCGGTGAGCGCGATGCGGCGCGTCGTGCGGTTCAGCAGACGCGTGCGCAGATGCGCCTCCAGATCGGAGACCGCGCGCGACGCGTACGCCGTCGTCGTATTCAGGTGCTGGGCCGCGCCCGTAAAGCTGCCGGCTTCGACCACCCGCACGAATACCCGCATGTTTTGAAGCGTATCCATACCAATCCTCTATCTGACGGACGAATTGTTACACGTTTCGTAAAATCTATTATCTCACATCCCGTAAAAATGCCTTGCATCCTTACCAGTTATTCGCCAATCGAGCAAAAAATATAATGACGCACAGTGATCTATAGCCAAGTTAAGGAGTAAAACGTGCAGTCACCGGTACCGAAAGGACTCGCCGCACTCACGGTTCTTACGTTCTCGTTGATAATCGCGGGCTGCGCCAGTACCGGGGGAATCGCACCGCAAGCGAAGCACGTGGAAGCGGCCGATCTGGACGCCGGCGCAGCGATCCGCGCCGCCAACACGGACGCCCAATGGCCCGCCAGCGACTGGTGGCGCGCCTATAACGACCCGCAGCTCAACGCCTGGATCGAAACCTCGATCGCCGGCAATCCGACGCTCTCGGCCGCGCAGGCGCGCGTTCGCGAAGCACGCGCGATGGCGGGCGTCGCCCAGGCCGGGCTGCTGCCGCAAATCAACGGCAGTATGTCCGTGCAGCGCCAGCACTGGTCGGACAATATCTATTACGGTCCGGGCTCGCTCGCGAACTCGAACACGTGGAACAACACGGCCTCGCTCGGCCTGTCCTATCACCTCGATCTCTGGGGTCAGGACAAGAACAACGCCGAGCGCGCGCTCGACATGGCGCACGCCACGGCCGCCGACGCGCGCGCCGCGCAGCTCGAACTCGAAGCGAACGTCACGCGCGCCTACATCGAAATGTCGATGAACTACGCGCTGCTCGACATCGCCAAGCAGACGCTCGGCGAACAGCAGAAGATTCTCGCGCTCGCGCAGCGCCGCCTGAAGGGCGGCATCGGCACCCAGCTCGAAGTGAGCCAGGCCGAAACGCCGCTGCCCGAGTACGAGCGCCAGATCGACGCGCTCGAAGAGTCGATCGCGCTCGGCAAGAACCAGCTCGCCGCGCTCGCGGGCAAGGGTCCGGGCGCGGGCGAATCGATCACGCGTCCGGCGCTCGCGCTGTCCGCGCCGGCCGGTCTGCCCTCGGCGCTGCCGGCTGAGCTGATCGGCCATCGCCCGGATGTCGTGGCGGCGCGCTGGACCGTGGCGGCCCAGGCGCGCGGCATCGACGTGGCCAAGGCCGACTTCTATCCGAACGTGAACCTGCTCGTGTCGATGGGCGGTTATGCCGCCGCCGGCCCGCTGTTCCAGTTCCTCAAGTCGATGAGCGGCAGCTACGCGGCCGGTCCCGCGTTCTCGCTGCCGATCTTCGACGGCGGACGTCTGCGCTCGCAGCTCGGCGCGCAGTCGGCGGAATACGACTTCGCGGTCGATCAGTACAACCAGACGATCGTCACCGCGCTCAAGGAAATCGCCGACCAGGTCGTGCGCATGCGCTCGCTGGCGACGCAGGAAGAAGACGCGCATCGCTCGGTCGCGGCCGCGCAGCGCAACTACAACCTCTCGCAGGAAGGCTATCGCCGTGGTCTGACCGACTATGTGAACGTGCTGATCGCGCAAGCGCAGCTGCTGCGCGCGCAGGAAGGCGTCGCGCGTATTCAGGCCGAGCGCCTGGGCGCGCACGCGACCCTCGTGGTCGCGCTGGGCGGCGGCGTGGTCGACGCGTCGAACGATCCGTCCGCGAAAGGCCCGACGCAGGCCGAGCAGTTGCCCGCGCACGGCAAGAAGACGCGTTCGGTGCCGCTGATGCCCGCCGCGCTGCTCGCGCCGAAGTCCAGCGGCGAGACCGCCGACAGCGCGGACAGCGCCGATAGCGGCGCGGGCGCGGCCACGTCGGCAACGTCGGCCAGCCCGGCGAACTGAGGCGCACGCCCATGCAAGCCTCCTCTCCCACTTCCGCGCGGGACGGCCAGAGCGTCGTGAAGGCGTTCGCCGACTGGGCGCGCACCGACGGCCTCGTCTGGCTCTATCTGTTCAAGGCGATCGCCGCGGCGCTGCTCGCGCTCGGCATCGCGATGAAGCTCGACCTGCCCTCGCCGCGCACGGCCATGACGACGGTGTTCATCGTCATGCAGCCGCAAAGCGGCGCGGTGTTCGCCAAGAGCTTCTACCGGATCTGCGGCACGCTCGTCGGGCTCGTCGTGATGCTCGCGCTGATCGGCCTATTCGCGCAGCAGCCCGAACTCTTCATCGCCAGCACGGCGCTGTGGGTCGGCATCTGCACGGCGGGCGCGGCGCGCAACCGCAACTTCCGCTCGTACGGCTTCGTGCTCGCGGGCTACACGGCCGCGCTGATCGGCATTCCGGCCTCGCAGCATCCCGACGGCGCCTTCATGTCGGCGATGACGCGCGTGGCCGAAATCTCGCTCGGCATTCTCGCCTCGGGTTTCGTGAGCGCCGTGGTGTTCCCGCGCTACACCGGCGAGCTGCTGCGCTCGACGGTGCGCCGCCGCTTCTCGTCGTTCGTCGATTACGTGTCGGCGTCGCTGGGCGGCCGCGTCGACCGTTCGCAGATCGAAGCGACCAACGCGCGCTTCGTGGCCGATATCGTCGGCTTCGAGGCAAGCCGCAGCAGCGCCGTGTTCGAATCGCCCGACTCGCGCATGCGCGCCGGTCGTCTCGCGCGCATGAACACCGAGTTCATGACGGCCTCGACGCGCTTTCACGCGCTGCATCAGCTGATGAACCGTCTGCGCGCCGAAGGCAAGCTGGCGACCGTCGAAGCGCTCGAACCGTATTTCCGCGAGATCGCGCCGCTGTTCGACAAGGCGGGCGAGCCCGTGCTGAAGGCTGCCGACGCCGTGCACGTCGCCGCGCAGCTCGAAGCGTATCGCGCGACGCTGCCCAAGCGCGTGCGCGACACGCGCGCGCAACTCGCAGCCGCGCAAGCCGCAGCCCAAGCCGCGACGCAAGCCGCGACGCAAGCAGCAGGCGATGCCCACGCGCCCGCCGACCTGCTCGACTTCGACACGGCCACCGAACTGTTCTACCGCTTCGTGCACGAGATGAACGAGTACACGGCGACCTACGCCTCGCTCGCCGTCGACACCCACGCGCGCGAAAAGTGGATCGCGCGCTACGTGCCCAAAACCAACCTCGTCGCGGCGGGCGTGCACGGCCTGCGCGCCGCGATCGTGATGGGCCTGCTGGGCGCCTTCTGGATCGCCACCGCCTGGCCGAGCGGCACGAACCTCGTGCTCAACGCCGCCGCCACCTGCGCGCTCGCCTCGGCCTCGCCGCAGCCCGCGCGCATGGCGAGCCAGATGGCGGGCGGCACGATGCTCGCGTCGATCGTCGGCATGATCCTGACCTTCGGCGTGTTTCCGCACATCGACGGCTTCCCGATGCTGTGCGTGGCGCTCGCGCCCGCGCTCGCGTTCGGCGTGTTCCTGACGACGCGCCCGGCCTACGCGGGCTACGGCATGGGCTACTGCATCTTCCTGTGCTTCCTCGCGGGCCCGGATAACGTGGTGCAGTACAACCCGACCGGCTATATCAACGACGCGCTCGCGCTGTGTCTCTCGATGGTCGTTTCGGCCGCCGCGTTCGCGGTGCTGCTGCCGCCTTCGACGCCGTGGCTGCGCAACCGTCTGCTCGCGAATCTGCGCGGCCAGGTGGTGCATGCGTGCCGCGCGCGGCTGACCGGTCTTTCGGGTCTGCGCAACCGCTTCGAAAGCGGCACGCGCGACCTGATGTTCCAGCTCAACGCACTCGCGGGCAGCGATCAGGCGTTCCGCCAGGACACGCTGCGCTGGATGTTCGCGACGCTCGAAACCGGCAATGCCGCGATCGATCTGCGCGAGGAACTGGCCGCGCTGCCCGCGCATCCGCGCTTCGCGAAGGACACGGCCTGGCGCGGTCACGTCGATGCGACGCTCAAGAACCTGAGCGCGCTGTTCGATCAACCGAACGCGAAGCGTTACGCCGCCGCGCTCGCCGCGAACGAAGGCGCGATCGGCGCCTGCCGCGAACTGCTCGAACGCGTGCTGAACGACGAAGCGCCGCGCGAGGAACGCCATCCGGTGCAGCGCATCCTCAGCCATCTGCATTTCATCCGCACCGCGCTGATCGATCCGCAGTCGCCGCTCGCGCCGTTCAGCCAGCAAGGCGCGGCCCCCTCTTCCGGCAATGCGCAAGGAGCCCATCATGCCTCGTGACGTTGCGTTTCTCGACGCCTACATTCCGGCGATCGTCCTGCTCTTTATCCTGGGCGCGGCGATCACCTGGGTGCTCGATTCCGTACTGGCCCGCACCGGCCTGTACCGTCTCGTTTGGCACCCGTCCCTGTTTCGCGTGAGTCTGCTCGTGGTCGTGTGCTGCGTGCTTGGACTCGCCGTCTATCGTTGAACCGGCTACGTAGAATCATGACTATCAGAAATATCATTGGCTTTATCGCGACGGCGATCATCTTCGTCATCGCCATCCTCGTGGGCCGCGCGCTGTGGGTCCATTACATGGACGAACCCTGGACGCGCGACGGCCGCGTGCGCGCCGAAGTGGTGAACATCGCGCCCGACGTCTCCGGCGCCGTGGTCGAGCTGCCCGTCAAGGACAACCAGTTCGTGCACAAGGGCGACCTGCTGATGCAGATCGACCCGTCGCACTATCAGATCGCCGTCGAGCAGGCCGAGGCCGCCGTGGCCGCGCGCAAGGCCGAGCTGACCATGAAGCTCGACGACGCGCGCCGCCGCGCCGACATGGACAGCCTCGTGGTCTCGCAGGAAAACCGCGAAAACGCCTCACACACCGCGAATTCGGCGCAGGCGCAGTATCAGCAGGCGATCGCCGCGCTCGACGCCGCCAAGCTCAACCTCGAACGCACGCGTGTGATCTCGCCGGTCGACGGCTACATCACCAATCTGCAGGTGTTCAAGGGCGACTACGCGATCGCGGGCCAGGCGAAGCTCGCCGTGGTGGACAGCCACTCGTTCTGGGTCTACGGCTACTTCGAGGAAACCAAGCTGCCGCACGTGAAGGTGGGCAACAAGGCCGACATCAAGCTGATGAGCGGCGGCACGCTCGAAGGCCACGTGGAAAGCATCTCGCGCGGCATTTACGACCGCGACAATCCGCAAAGCCGCGAACTGCTCGCCGACGTGAACCCGACCTTCAACTGGGTGCGCCTCGCGCAGCGCGTGCCGGTGCGCATCCATATCGACAAGGTGCCGGACGACATGGTCCTCGCCGCGGGCACGACCTGCACGGTGGTGGTGAAGCCGGGCACCTGATCGCGCGATGCGCGCGCAAGCGTCGCGCGGCCAGCCGGTCCGCCGACGCCTGTGAGCACGGGAAACCGCAAGAGCGCCTCCGGGCGCTCTTTTTCGTTGCGCGCACCGATGCGCGCACCTGAAGATCGCATGACAGTTCTTGCCAGATTCCAGGCATTGCCCGACGGCTGACCGTCCAGCCTTGAAAAACTTGTCTCAGAAACAGGCCGAATCCCCGCGCCATTGACGGTCGTCAAACCCGAAACCGGCAGCACCTAGGACTATTCTTATTTTTACGTCCTGGATCGGATTGTCAGCGTGGGTTTTCTTGCCGAGCACCTTCCTTTTATCTTTGCACCCGGCCATGCGGCGCTGTCGGAAACGACGGCGCGCGCGCATACGGCGGGGCGCATCGTCGTGCTCGGAATCGGCAATGTGCAATGGGGCGACGCGGGCTTCGGCGTGCGCGCGCTCGAACGGCTCACGTCGGCGTGGCAGTGCGCGCCGCATGTCGAGTGCGTCGACGGCGGCACACAAGGACGCGCGCTGCTGCCGCTCGTGGAATCGGCGCAGCGCATGATCGTGTTCAACGCCGCCGATTTCGGCGCGTCGCCCGGCACGCTGTGCGTGCGCGCCGGCGACGCCGCCACGGCGCATCTGCGCACCCGCGCCGTCAATCTGCACCAGATGGATTTCGCCGATGCGCTCGCCTGCGCGCAGCTCAAGGGCCGCTATCCGCGCGAGCTGGTGCTGATCGGCGTGCAGCCGATCGCCCATTCGGACTATGGCGCGGACCTGCGCCCTGCCGTGCGCGCCCAGCTCGATCCGGCCGTCGCGGCGGCATGCCGCTGGCTGCGGCGCTGGCATGCGCGTCCGCAGGCGCTGTCGCTGCCGCACGGCGAAGCGCTGACCGCGCAGGCCGGTTGCGCCGACGAGCCCGCCTGATCCGTCCGGGCGGCGCAGACGCAGGCATCGCGGCACACAAGACATGCGGCAGAACGCGCGGCAGAACACGAGGCAAAACACAAGGCAAGCACGCGGCAAAACACACGACCCGCCGCGCGCCCACGGGTGAACCCGCGTTGCCCGCGCGCATTGCGCTGCACTATGCTCGATTCTCCAGAGCCGGATCCGGCCGCCAGCCGTCCGCGCCACCTCGCACGGGAGGAAGCCCCTCATGCACCGTTACCGCGATTTTCACCGCGAGTCGATCGAACAGCCCGACGCGTTCTGGCGCCGCGAAGCCGCGCGCATCCATTGGGAAACGCCGTTCGACGCCGTGCTCGACCGCTCGAATCCGCCCTTCGCGCGCTGGTTCGCGGGCGGCCGCACGAACCTCTGCTTCAACGCCGTCGACCGCCATCTCGCCTCGCGCGCGCAGCAGAACGCGCTCGTCTACGTGTCGACGGAAACCGGCATCGAGCGCCGCTACACCTACGCCGACCTGCACGCCGAAGTGAACCGCATGGCCGCCGTGATGCGCTCGCTCGGCGTGAAGCGCGGCGACCGCGTGCTGATCTATCTGCCGATGATTCCCGAAGCCGTGTTCGCGATGCTCGCCTGTGCGCGGCTGGGCGCGATCCATTCGGTGGTGTTCGGCGGTTTCGCCGCGCCGAGTCTCGCCGCGCGCATCGACGACGCGAAACCCGTGCTGCTCGTGAGCGCCGACGCCGGCGCGCGCGGCGGCAAGGTGATCGACTACACGCCGCTCGTCGACGAAGCGATGTCGCGCGCCGAACACGCGCCGCCGCATGTGCTGCTGATCGACCGCCAGCTCGCGCCCGAACGCCTCGACGCGCCCTATCTCGTGCACTACGAACCGTTGCGCGAGCAATATCACGACGCGCAGATTCCCTGCGAGTGGCTCGAATCGAACGAGCCCTCGTACATCCTCTACACCTCCGGCACCACGGGCAAACCCAAGGGCGTGCAGCGCGACGTGGGCGGCTACGCGGTCGCGCTCGCCGCGTCGATGGAATACATCTTCGAGGGCCGCGCGGGCGACACGATGTTCACGGCCTCGGACATCGGCTGGGTCGTGGGCCATAGCTACATCATCTACGCGCCGCTGCTCGCGGGTATGACCACGGTGATGTACGAAGGCACGCCGATCCGCCCCGACGGCGGCATCTGGTGGCGTCTCGTCGAGCAGCACAAGATCAACCTGATGTTCACCGCGCCCACGGCGATCCGCGTGCTCAAGAAGCAGGACCCGGCGCTGCTGCACGCCGCCGATCTGTCGAGCCTGCGCACGCTCTTTCTCGCGGGCGAACCGCTCGACGAGCCGACCGCCGAATGGATTTCGGACGCGCTCGGCAAACCCGTCGTCGACAATTACTGGCAGACCGAAACCGGCTGGCCGATGCTGGCGATCCAGGGCGGCGTGGAAGCGCTGCCGCAGAAACTCGGTTCGCCGGGCGTGCCCTGCTACGGCTACGACCTCGTGCTGCGCGACGAGCACACTGGCGAGCCCTGCGCGAGCGGCGAAAAAGGCGTGATCACGCTCGGCTACCCGCTGCCGCCCGGCTGCATGCAGACGGTCTGGGGCGACGACGCGCGCTTCGTGAAAACCTACTGGGAGAGCGTGCCCGGCCAGCAGGTCTATTCGACCTTCGACTGGGGCGTGCAGGATGAAAACGGCTACGTGACGATCCTCGGACGCACCGACGACGTCATCAACGTCGCGGGCCATCGGCTCGGCACGCGCGAGATCGAAGAGGCGATCTCGTCGCACGCGGCGGTCGCGGAAGTGGCCGTGGTCGGCGTGAACGATACGGTGAAGGGTCAGGCCGCGCTCGCCTTCGTGGTGCTGCGCGACGCGGCGGCGGCGGCCGATCCGAAGGCGGCGGACAAGCTCGCCGCAGCGATCGCGACGACCGTGGACCGCCAGCTCGGCGCGATCGGACGGCCCGCGCGCGTGCATTTCGTTTCGATGCTGCCGAAGACGCGCTCGGGCAAGCTGCTGCGCCGCGCGATCGCGGCGCTCGCCGAAGGGCGCGATCCGGGCGATCTGCCGACTATCGAGGATGCGTCGGCGTTGCAACAGATTCGCGAGGCGGTGGGCGAAAGCGGCGAGCGCTGAGCCCGCCGCCGCGAATCAGCGCGCGACGGGCGTGTACGCCGCGAGAAAACGCTTGAGAATCCCGGTCGAATACGTCCCGGCGATATCGGTGAGGAACGACGAGAACGAGGTGCTCGCGTGCTCGTCGGCGGTATCGGAGATCGTGCGCACGATCGCGCACGGCACGTCGTATTCGTGGCAGACCTGGGCGATCGCCGCACCTTCCATTTCCACCGCCAGCGCGTCGGGCAGCAGCGCACGCAGCGCGCCCACGGCGGCGGCGCTCGCCACGAACTGATCGCCGCTGATCACGAGGCCGCGATGCAGGCCCGGACGCGCGTTCGCGAGGCGCGGCAGCGCGGCGCCGAATTGCGCCGAGAGCGCGTCGCCCTCTTCCGCGATGAAGCGCTCGCACGCGGCGGCCAGCGCATCGGCGAGCGCGCGGTCGGCGTCGAAGCGCGAGCGCGCGAGCAGCGGAATCTCGTGACGCGGAAACAGCGGCTCGGCGTTCATGTCGTGCTGAAGCAGCGTTTCGCCGACCACCACGTCGCCCACGTGCACATTTTCACCCACGCCGCCCGCCACGCCCGTAAATACGATGGCATCGACGTCGAACGCATGGATCAGCGCGCTCGTCGTGGCCGCGGCCGCCACCTTGCCGACGCGCGCGAGCGTGACGACGCACGGCGCGCCGTGCACGGTGCCGAGGTGGTAATCGCGCTTGCCGAAGGTGCGCGTGACGACGCCCGATTCGGCCTGCATGGCGGCGATCAGGTCGCCGAGTTCCTGGGGCAGCGCGGCGAGCACGCCGAGCGGACGGATGGGAGTGTTCATCGTCGGGAGTGTCCGAAAAAACGTGATGGGCGTGCGCCCTGGCACGCCCTTTTTGCTTGAGCTTTAGTCCACAGCCTGGAGCTTGGCCACCGCCAGCGCGAGCCACTTCTCGCCGTGGCGCTTGAAGCGGACCTGCGCCTTGGCGTCGGTGCCGCTGCCTTCGAGCGCGATGATCGCGCCCTCGCCGAACTTGGTGTGGAACACGGCCTGGCCGACGCGGAAGCCCGCATCGGCGGCGCGCTGTTCGTTCGCGTAGGACGGCAGCGGCGTCTTGTCGGCCACGTAGGCGTCGCGATCGCGCGAGCCGCCGCCGTTGCCACTATTACCGCCGCCGTTTCCGCCATTGCCGCCGCGCGAGAACCAGTCGCGGCCCCAGCCCGCGTTATCCGAGCGGCCGCCCCAGCGCGCGCCCGCCTCGACCTTCGGCGTGAGCCACTTGAGCGATTCTTGCGGCAGCTCGTCGAAGAAGCGCGAACGCACGTTGTAACGCGTCTGGCCGTGCAGCAGGCGGCTCTGCGCGAACGAGATATAGAGCCGCTCCTTCGCGCGCGTGATCGCCACGTACATCAGGCGGCGTTCTTCCTCCAGCCCGTCGGCTTCCATCGCGCTGTTCTCGTGCGGGAACAGGCCCTCTTCGAGACCGGTGATGAACACCGCCGTGAATTCCAGGCCCTTCGCCGCGTGCACCGTCATCAGCTGGACGGCGTCCTGGCCCGCCTGCGCCTGGTTGTCGCCCGCTTCGAGCGACGCGTGCGAGAGGAAGCCCGCGAGCGGCGTCATGACGTCGGGATTCTGCGCGGGATCGGTGATCGTGGCCGCGTCGAGCACTTCGATTTCGCCGTCCTGCGAAACGATTTCCGGCACGTTGCTCGCGCCCGGACGCAGCGGGATCGAGCGCGCGGGCGTGTCGAGGCCATAACCCGCCTCGCTCACGAACGCCGTGGCCGCATTCACGAGTTCCTGCAAGTTCTCCAGGCGATCCTGACCTTCGCGCTCGGTCTGATAGAACTCGGCGAGACCGCTCATGCGCACCGTGTATTCGACGGTTTCCGGCAGGCTCATCTGCGCGGTTTCGGCGCGCATCTTCGCGACCAGATTGGCGAACGAACCGAGGCTCGTGCCCGCCTTGCCCGTGACGTAGGGAATCGCCGCGGCCATCGAGCAGTTGTAAAGACGCGCCGCGTCAGCCAGCTGCTCGATCGAGCGCGCGCCGATGCCGCGCGTCGGGAAGTTCACGACGCGCGCGAACGCGGTGTCGTCGTTCGGATTGTCGATCAGGCGCAGATACGCGAGCGCGTGCTTCACTTCCTGACGCTCGAAGAATCGCAGGCCGCCATACACCTTGTACGGCACGCCCGCGTTCACGAGCGTGTGCTCGATCGTGCGCGACTGCGCGTTGCTGCGATAGAGAATCGCGATCTCGTGACGCGCGAGCCCCTGATTGATCAGCGCGCGGATTTCCTCGACGATCCAGCCCGCTTCCTGCGAATCGGTGGCCGCCTCGTAGACGCGCACCGGCTCGCCGTGCCCCGCATCGGTGCGCAGGTTCTTGCCCAGACGCCGCGAGTTATGCGAGATCAGATGGTTCGCCGCATCGAGAATATGGCCGTGCGAACGGTAGTTCTGCTCCAGCTTGATCATGTGCTTCACGCGGAACTCGTTCTCGAAGTCGCGCATGTTGCCGACGTTCGCGCCGCGGAATGCGTAGATCGACTGGTCGTCGTCGCCGACCGCGAAGATCGCGTTGCCCTGACCCGCGAGCAGCTTGAGCCACGCGTACTGGAGCTTGTTGGTGTCCTGGAACTCGTCGACGAGAATGTCGCGGAAACGGCTCTGGTAATGCGCGCGCAGCGGCGGGTTGTACGACAGCAGCTCGTAGCAGCGCAGCAGCAGCTCGGCGAAGTCGACCACGCCTTCGCGCTGGCACTGCTGGTCGTAGGCTTCGTAGAGTTCGACGAACTTGCGGTTGAAGTCGTCGGTGACGTCGACGTCCTTCGGGCGCAGGCCCTGCTCCTTCGCGTTGTTGATGAAGTACTGGAGATTCTTCGCCGGGTACTTTTCGTCGTCGACGTTCAGGCCCTTCATCAGGCGCTTGATGGCCGAAAGCTGGTCGGCCGTATCGAGAATCTGGAAGGTCTGCGGCAGGCCCGCGTCGCGATAATGCGCGCGCAGCATGCGATTGCAGAGACCGTGGAAGGTGCCGATCCACATGCCGCGCGTGTCGAGCGGCATCATGGCCTGCAGACGGCTCATCATTTCGCGCGCGGCCTTGTTCGTGAAGGTCACGGCGAGGATGGTCATCGGCGAGGCGAGACCTTGCTGGATCAGCCACGCGATGCGCGTGATGAGCACGCGCGTCTTGCCGCTGCCCGCCCCGGCCAGAATGAGCGCCGGTTCGTTAGGCAGCGTGACGGCGGCGTGTTGTTCGGGGTTCAGGTTCGCGAGCAGTTCGGGCATGGAATAGCGAGGAGTGAGGCGCGCGCGGGGCAACGCGACGGGAAAGCCGGCCGTCATTATAAATCCCACCCGCCTGCGGCGCCCTCCGCGGACCGGGGCGCAAATCAGTGCCGGAATCGGTCACCGCTTCGGTGGCCGATTCAGTGCACGCTGCGTTACCCGCTTCGGTGCCCGCGCCGGTGCCCCGTTTCATCGCCGAATCCGGGCCCGAAGCGCGCGCCTGTCACGGCGCGCAACGCCCGCGCCGCCCACCGCCCAGCCCATGCGCGCCACGCAAGCTCTCGATGCGTCGGGGCGGGTGCGGCACTTCCCCTTATAATTGACCGTTTCCGCATCTCTTTTTCGGCAGATTCCACCCATGAGCGACAGCACGCTAGCGAAAAGCTTCGAGCCCCAGACCATCGAGGCCCATTGGGGCCCCGAGTGGGAGCGTCGAGGCTACGCGGCCGCGACCTTCGAGCCCGGCCGCAAGAACTTCTCGATCCAGTTGCCGCCGCCCAACGTCACCGGCACGCTGCACATGGGGCACGCGTTCAACCAGACGATCATGGACGGCCTCACGCGCTTTCACCGCATGCTCGGCGAAAACACGCTGTGGGTCCCCGGCACCGACCACGCGGGCATCGCCACGCAGATCGTGGTCGAGCGCCAGCTCGACGCGCAGAAGGTCTCGCGCCACGACCTCGGCCGCGAGAAGTTCGTCGAACGCGTGTGGGAATGGAAGCAGCAGTCGGGCTCGACCATCACCGGCCAGGTGCGCCGCCTCGGCGCGTCGATCGACTGGTCGCGCGAATACTTCACGATGGACGACAAGATGTCGGCCGCCGTGCGCGACGTGTTCGTGCGCCTCTACGATCAGGGCCTGATCTATCGCGGCAAGCGCCTCGTGAACTGGGACCCGGTGCTGGGCACCGCCGTCTCCGACCTCGAAGTGGCGAGCGAAGAGGAAAACGGTCATCTGTGGCACATCCGCTATCCGCTCGCGGACGGCTCGGCCACGCTCACCGTCGCCACCACGCGCCCGGAAACCATGCTCGGCGACACCGCCGTGATGGTGCACCCTGAAGACGAACGCTATGCGCACCTGATCGGCAAGCTGGTCAAGCTGCCGCTGACCGGCCGCGAAATCCCCGTGATCGCCGACGACTACGTCGACCGCGAATTCGGCACGGGCGTCGTGAAGGTCACGCCCGCGCACGACTTCAACGACTATCAGGTCGGCCAGCGTCACGGCCTGCCGATGATCGAGATCCTCACGCTCGACGCGAAGATCAACGACAACGCGCCGGAAAAATATCGCGGCCTCGACCGTTTCGAGGCGCGCAAGCAGGTCGTGGCCGACCTCGAAGCGCTCGGCGCACTCGAATCGGTGCAGCCGCACAAGCTGATGGTGCCGCGCGGCGACCGCACGGGCGTCGTGCTCGAACCGCTGCTCACCGACCAGTGGTTCGTGGCGATGACCAAGCCGGCGCCGGAAGGCACGTTCAACCCGGGCAAGTCGATCACCGAAACCGCGCTCGACGTGGTGCGCAACGGCCAGATCAAGTTCGTGCCGGAAAACTGGACCACCACGTATAACCAGTGGCTCGAAAACATCCAGGACTGGTGCATCTCGCGTCAGCTCTGGTGGGGCCACCAGATCCCGGCGTGGTACGGCGAAAACGGCGAAATCTTCGTCGCGAAGACCGAAGAGGAAGCCCGCGCGCAGGCCGACGCCAAGGGTTACACGGGCGCGCTCAAGCGCGACGAAGACGTGCTCGACACGTGGTTCTCGTCGGCGCTGGTGCCGTTCTCGTCGCTCGGCTGGCCCGCTGAAACGCCCGAGCTGAAGGCCTTCCTGCCCTCCTCGGTGCTGGTCACGGGCTTCGACATCATCTTCTTCTGGGTGGCGCGCATGGTCATGATGACCACGCACTTCACCGGCCAGGTGCCGTTCGAGACGGTCTACGTGCACGGTCTCGTGCGCGACGCCGAAGGCCAGAAGATGTCGAAGAGCAAGGGCAACACGCTCGACCCGATCGACATCGTCGACGGCATCGACCTCGAAACGCTGGTCGCCAAGCGCACCACGGGTCTGATGAACCCGAAGCAGGCCGCCACCATCGAGAAGAAGACGCGCAAGGAATTCCCGGACGGCATCGCCGCCTACGGCACCGACGCGCTGCGCTTCACGATGGCGTCGATGGCCACGCTCGGCCGCAACGTCAACTTCGACCTGGCGCGCTGCGAGGGCTACCGCAACTTCTGCAACAAGCTCTGGAACGCCACGCGTTTCGTGCTGATGAACTGCGAAGGCCACGACTGCGGCTTCTCGAAGCCCGGCGACTGCCAACCGGGCGATTGCGGCCCGGGCGGCTACACGGACTTCTCGCAGGCCGACCGCTGGATCGTCTCGCAGCTCCAGCGCACGGAAGCCGAAGTCGCGAAGGGTTTCGCCGACTATCGCTTCGACAATGTGGCCAATGCCATTTACAAGTTCGTCTGGGATGAATACTGTGACTGGTATCTGGAACTGGCGAAGGTGCAGATCCAGACCGGTACGCCCGAGCAGCAGCGCGCCACGCGCCGCACGCTGCTGCGCGTGCTGGAAACCGTGCTGCGCCTCGCGCATCCGGTGATTCCGTTCATCACCGAAGCGCTGTGGCAAAAGGTTGCGCCGCTGACCGACGCGTACCCGCAAGGCGCGGCGGAAGGCGAAGCATCGATCATGATGCAGGGCTACCCGCTCGCGGACTCGAAGAAGGTCGACGAAGCCGCCGAGCAATGGGCCGCCGACCTGAAGACCGTGATCGACGCCTGCCGTAACCTGCGCGGCGAGATGAACCTCTCGCCCGCGGTCAAGGTGCCGCTGCTGGCCACGGGCAACGCCGAACGCCTCGCCACGTTTGCGCCTTACGCGCAGGCGCTCGCGAAGCTTTCGGAGGTCCAGATCATCGCCGACGAAGCTGCGCTGGACGCTGCTTCGGCGGGCGCGCCGGTTGCTATCGTAGGAACAGACAAGCTCGTGCTGAAGGTGGAAATCGACGTGGCCGCGGAACGCGAGCGGCTCTCGAAGGAAATCACCCGGCTGTCGAATGAAGTGACGAAGTGCAATGCGAAGCTCGGAAACGAAAGCTTTGTTGCGAAAGCTCCGCCTGCCGTGGTTGAACAGGAGCAGAAACGACTGGCAGAATTCCAGGCCACGCTCGGCAAGCTGACCGCGCAACTCGCGCGGCTGCCTGCCTGAATCGGCTAAGGTGACGGATGGCGGCGCGCGGGCGGCGTCATCCCACCACGACCAGGACTATAGACATGCTAAAAGTAACGAAAGCGGTATTCCCGGTGGCGGGCCTCGGCACGCGCTTCCTTCCGGCGACGAAAGCGAGCCCGAAGGAAATGCTGCCGGTCGTCGACAAGCCGCTGATCCAGTACGCGGTCGAGGAAGCCGTCGCGGCGGGCATCACCGAAATGATCTTCGTGACCGGGCGCAGCAAGCGCGCGATCGAGGACCATTTCGACAAGTCGTATGAGATCGAAGCCGAACTCGAAGCGCGCGGCAAGGAAAAGCTGCTCGAACTGGTTCGCAACATCAAGCCGAACAACGTCGACTGCTTCTACGTGCGTCAGCCGGAAGCGCTCGGTCTCGGTCACGCCGTGCTGTGCGCGGAAAAGCTCGTGGGCGACAACCCGTTCGCCGTGATTCTCGCCGACGACCTGCTGTACGGCACGCCGCCCGTCATGCAGCAGATGGTCGAAGTGTTCGACCACTACCATAGCTCGGTGCTGGGCGTGGAAGAGATCCCGCCCTCGGAAACGCGCTCGTACGGCATCGTCGACGGCAAGGAGTGGGAAGACTCGATCGTCAAGCTCTCGGGCATCGTCGAAAAGCCGGCGCCCGAAGTCGCGCCGTCGAACCTGGGCGTGGTGGGCCGTTACGTGCTCAAGCCGCGCATTTTCGACCACCTCCGCTCGATCAAGCCGGGCGCGGGCGGCGAACTGCAACTGACCGACGCGATCCAGTCGCTGCTCGCCGACGAGCAGGTTCTGGCGTACAAGTATCACGGCACGCGTTTCGACTGCGGCAGCAAGCTCGGTTACCTGAAGGCGACCGTGGAATTCGCGCTGCGTCACCCCGAAGTGGGCGACGACTTCGCCGAATACCTGCGCACGCGTAACCCGGTGCTCGAAGGCTAAACCGCTTTCTTGCCGCGCCGCCGGACAGAAAAAAGCCCGCAATCTCGCGATTGCGGGCTTTTTTTATGCGCCTGGGCGGCGCGTGGACGGCTTAGCGGCGGCGCATCAGGAACACGAACGTCTTGTCCTGCTGCGTGCTCTCCACGATCTCGTTGCCGGTCTGCTTCGCGAACGCGGCGAAATCGCGCTGCGAGCCGGGATCGGTGGCGAGCACCTTGAGAATCTGGCCGCTTTCCATGTCGGCGAGCGCCTTTTTGGCGCGCAGGATCGGCAGCGGGCAGTTCAGCCCGCGTGCATCCACTTCCTTGTGAACCTGAATCTGCATCGGGGTTGCATCCTTCGGTGACGCGCCGCCGAACCTGCTCGCGGCGCTGGCGCTTGTTCTCTGCTTGATGAAACGCGAACTGACTCGACGTCTCATCAGATAGCGGCGATTTTACCGCAGCAGCGCCCTGCTCCGCTCGCGCACGAACCCCGTGCGATTCAGAGCGTCACCGCCTGCCCCGTATGCAGCGATTCTCGCAGCGCACAACCGATGCGCGTCGCCTCCAGCGCGTCCTCCAGCGTCGCGCCTTCGCTCGCCCCCGCCGCCTCGGCCGTCGCGCCGTTGAGCCGCGCGCGCACCGACGCCACGAACGCCTGCGCCTCGATCAGGAACGCTTCCTCGAAGCGCTCGAAGAACGTGGGCGTACATTCGCTGCGCACGCCGAGCGCGTCGTAAATCTCGACACGGTTGCTGCGCGGCAGATGACCGATGGCCAACGCGCCTGCGGTGCCGATCACCTCGCTCGACGTATCGTTGCCGTGCGCCATCGTGCGCGAGGCGTAGAACATCGCCAGCTTGCCGCCTTCGAATTCGCAGATCGCGACGCCGTTGTCGACGTCGCCGAATTCGCGCAAACCGTCGTGCAGCGCGATCGCGCCCGCCGCATAGACGCGCGTGGCGCGCGGCTTGCCGAGCAGCCAGCGCGCGACGTCAATATCGTGCACCGTGCAGTCGAGAAAGATGCCGCCCGACGTGGGCGCGAAACGCACGAAGAAGCCGTCGGGATCGTTGAGATCGCAGTTCTGCGAGCGCACCAGAAACGGCTTGCCGATCTTGCCCGCGCGCACCTTGTCGAACGCGTCGTGATAGCTCGGATCGAACCGGCGCATGAAGCCGATCATGACCTGCTGGCCCGCATGGCGGCGCGCCTCTTCGACCACGCGCTCGCATTCGGCGACGTCGAGCGACAGCGGCTTTTCGCAGAACACATGCTTGCCCGCGCGCAACGCGTCGACGATCTGCTGCGCATGCAGCGACGACGGCGTGACGAGCCAGACCGCGTCGATTTCGCTATCGGCGAGCAACTGCGCGTAGTCGGTGTAAAGCCGTGCTTCGGGCAGCGTCTCGCGCGCCCACGCGAGATCGTCGTCGAGCGGACTGCATGCCGCCGTCAGCACCGCGCCCGGCACGCGGTAAGCGAGATTCTGCGCATGTCGCCGTCCGAGCCGCCCCAGTCCCACCACGCCCACGCGCAACGGCCGGGCACGATCGTTTGCCTGCATAGTCCGTCTCCTGAACAATAATTCGTAATCCTTGCTATTCGAAAGACGCCGCGATGCAATCGCGACGTCCATCACACTGCGTCAATCCATCGTCAGCGCATCAAGCGCCCACTTTCACCACGCGCCCTTCGCGCCACGAAAGCGCCGCCGCTTCCGCGAGTTCGAGCGCCTTGAGCCCATCGGCGACCGTCGTGCGCACCGGCTTGCCCTGCGTGACCGCCTCATGGAAGTGCGCCATTTCGCTCGCATACGCGGCGCGATAGCGCTCCAGGAAAAACGCCTCGGGCACGTCCTGCGCCACCGAGGTCTTCGACCACGCCACTACTTCGGTCGGTTTGATGTTGCCCGCCTGCAGCATGCCGTCACTGCCGAGGACCTCGAAGCGCTGGTCATAGCCATACGCCGCGCGCCGCGCCGTGTTGATCTGGCAAAGACGGCCGCGCTTCGTGCGGATCGTCACGGCGGTCGAGTCGATATCGCCCGCTTCGGCGATGGCCGGATCGGAGAGACAACTGCCCGTGGCGTGCACCGTGTCGGCTTCGTCGTCGAGAATCCAGCGGAAGATGTCGAAGTCGTGGATCAGCATGTCCTTGAAGATGCCGCCCGAATGCTTGATGTACTCCACGGGCGGCGCGCCCGGATCGCGGCTCGTCACCACCAGCATTTCCGGCGTGCCGATCTCGCCCGCGTCGAGACGCTGCTTGAGCGCCGCGAACGTGGGATCGTAGCGGCGCTGAAAGCCGATCATCGCGACCACGCCCGCGCGCGCCACGGCGTCGGCGCATTCGCGTGCGCGTCCGATCGCGAGATCGACGGGCTTCTCGCAGAAGATATGCTTGCCCGCCGCCGCCGAGCGCATGATCAGTTCGGAGTGCGTATCGGTCGACGAGCAGATCACCGTCGCGCCAATCGACGCATCGCCGAACGCTTCGTCGATACCCGCCACCTGCGCGCCGTGCTGCGCCGCGAGCGCCTGGGCCGCCTCGCGGTTCACGTCGATCACGTACTTCAGGCGCACGCCGGGCTGGCGCGCGAGATTCGCCGCGTGAATGCGGCCGATGCGTCCCGCGCCGAAAACCGCTACGTCCAGCGCCTTGCCTGCTGCTCCACTAGTCATCGTATCCTCCGGTGTCGGTCGATTCTTCTACGTTGAGTTCGAGCCGGTACGCAAGCGCCACGAACAGCGCCTGGCACAGGCAAAACGTGCTGGTCAGCGAGCGGAACGCGAACGCGCTCCCCTCCTTCACATAGAGTTGCGCATCCGCGTGACGCGCGAGTGGCGACAGCTGGCTGTCGGTGATCACGAGCGTTTTCGCCTGATGCTGCTGCGCCACGCGCAGGCAGTACTGCGTTTCCTTGCCGTACGGCGCGAAGCTGATGGCGATCACCACGTCGCCCTTCTTCACGCTGCGGATCTGCTCGTGATACATGCCGCCGAGCCCCGAAACGAGATGCACGCGTTTGCGCGTGTGCTGCAACGCATAGACGATGTAGCTCGCCACCGCGAACGAGCGGCGTACGCCGATCACGTAGATGTTGTCGGCGTGTTCGAGCATGCGCACGGCGGCGTCGAACTGCGCGTCGTCGAGACCCGCTTCGAGTTCGTCCAGACCGCTGCGGCACGCGCCGATGAACTCGCGCGCCACCGCGCCGCCCAGCGCCGGATCGGTCTTGCCATCGTTCTCGTCGATCAACTGGCGAATGCGCTGCTGGTAGGTCGTGGGCGAGCCGCCCTGGCCCGCATACGCCTGACGAAACACCGCCTGCAGATCGGAGAAACCCGAAAAGCCGAAGCGCTGCGCGAAGCGCACCACCGCCGAGGGATGCACGCCGCAGCTCGCGGCGATGTCGCTCGTGCGGTCCATCATCACGCTCGCGCGGTTCTGTTCAATGTAAGTCGCGACGTTCTTCAACTGTCGCGGCAGCGCTTCGTAGTCGTGCGCGATGCGCTGCATCAATTCGTCGACGCCTGCTACGGCGTCGCTTGTCTCGTCGGCCATGATCGTTTTTCCCCTGGCTTGCCGCAGTGCCGCAAAACCCTTGCTGGGCGGGCGTTTGAGGGCAAGCCAACGGAGCCGATTATAGGCACGCCGCCTCATGAATGGAACAGATTTTCCATTTTTATTTGCAATGAAATTTCTGTTGCAACGGCTCGGACGATCGCCTAATCTTGTCCATGAGCAACGTGTCGACGCGCAATTCAGACAAGCACCGCGCTCACCTCAAAAACGAACGACAGACCGAGAAAGGTGGAGACAATGACGCAACGCAAGGGCAAGACCATGCTCCGACGTTTAGCCGCGGCGCTCGCGCTGGCAGCGGGGCTGAGCGGCTTGAGCGCAGTGGGCGCACAAACGGCGCAGGCCGCCGACGCGCACTTCGTGCTGATCAGCCACGCGCCGGATTCGGACTCGTGGTGGAACGTGATCAAGAACGCCATCAAGCAGGCCGACGAAGACTTCAACGTCGAGACCGACTACCGCAATCCGCCCAACGGCGACATCGCCGACATGGCGCGCCTGGTCGAACAGGCGGCGGCGCGCAATTACGACGGCGTCATCACCACCATCGCCGACTTCGACGTGCTCAAAAGCTCCATCGGCAAGGTCACGGCCAAGAAGATTCCGCTCGTGACGATCAACTCGGGCACCGAGGAACAAAGCGCGCAACTGGGCGCGATCATGCACGTGGGCCAGCCCGAATATGTGGCGGGCCACGCGGCCGGCGAAAAGGCCAAGGCCGCGGGCGTGAAGTCCTTCCTCTGCGTGAACCACATCGCTACCAATACCGTTTCGTTCGACCGCTGCCGCGGCTTCGCAGACGCCATCGGCGTCGACTACAAGACCTCGACGATCGACTCCGGCCAGGACCCGACGGAAATCCAGTCGAAGGTCAGCGCGTATCTGCGCAACCATCCGAACACGGGCGCGATTCTCACGCTCGGTCCGGTGCCGGCCGCCGCCACGCTCAAGGCGGTTCAGCAGATGGGCCTCGCGGGCAAGATCTACTTCTGCACCTTCGACTTCTCGGATGAGATCGCCAAGGCGATCCGCGCGGGCACGATCCAGTTCGCCATCGACCAGCAGCCGTATCTCCAGGGCTACATTCCGGTGGCCGTGCTCGCGATCGTGAAGAAGGACCACACGACCGATCCGGCGAAGATCCGCCAGATCCTCGAAGCGAATCCCAAGTTCAAGCAGCGCCTCGACACCTACGGTCTGCAACCGTCCTATGGCCCGAAGAACATTCGCTCGGGTCCGGGCTTCATCACCAAGGAGAATCTGGACAAGGTTGTGAAGTACGCGGGTCAGTACCGCTGATCCGTCAGGTCATTTCGTCAGCCACGCGCGGCGGCGGTTCGCTACACGCGATACCGACTCGCCTCTCGCCAGCCTCGCCGCGCGTCATTCACCGGGCCAGTCAAGCCATTTCGGCACATAGGTCCGGGACACAGGAGACATCATGGGTGTAGCCGGCAAACACTTTCCCTCGCATGCACCGGACGACGCGCAGGACGCGCGCTCGCCCCAGCCCGCTCAGGCGAGCGCTTCGCATGGCGATGAACGCGTGCGTCGCGAATCGTGGTTCGGCCATCTGCTCGGCCGCCCCGAATTCGCTGCGATTTCCGGCACCGTGCTCGTGTTCGCCGTGTTCGCGATCGGCGCGGGCGGCTCCGGCATGTTCGACCTCGACGGCGTGATGAACTGGTCGCAGGTCGCCGCTTACTTAGGCATCCTTTCTGTTGGCGCGTGCCTGCTGATGATCGCGGGCGAGTTCGATCTCTCGATCGGCTCGATGATCGGCTTCGCGGGCATGATGGTGGCGATTCCCACCATGTACTTCCACTGGCCCATCGCGCTCTCGATCATCTTCGCGTTCGTGGGCTGCACCGCGCTCGGCGCGCTCAACGGCTACCTCGTGATGCGCACGCGGCTGCCCTCGTTCATCGTCACGCTCGCGTTCCTGTTCATCCTGCGCGGCCTCACGCTCGCACTCTCGATCATGTTCGCCGACCGCACCATCGTCTCAGGCGTGGGCGATGTCGCGAAAGCCGACTACGTGACCAACCTGCTCTTTCACGGCACCGCATTTAAAGGGCTGTTCGTGGCGCTCGCGCATATCGGTATCGGCAAGATGCTCGACAGCGGCCAGCCGCTCGTCAACGGCGTGCCGAAGGTGATTCTCTGGTGGTTCGCGCTCGTCATCATCGGCGCATTCGTGCTCGCCAAGACGCGCTACGGCAACTGGATTCTCGCCGTGGGCGGCGACTCGAACGCCGCGAAGAACGTGGGCGTGCCGGTCAAGCGCGTGAAGATCTCGCTGTTCATGCTGACCGCGTTCTGCTCGTGCCTGTTCGCGGTGCTCCAGGTCTGCGATATCGGGTCGGCCGCTGCCGACCGTGGTCTGCAAAAGGAATTCGAAGCGATCATCGCCGCGGTGATCGGCGGCACGCTCCTCACGGGCGGTTACGGCTCGGTGATCGGTGCGGCGTTCGGCGCGTTGATCTTCGGCGTGGTGCAGATCGGTATTACCTACACGAACATCGACTCGGACTGGTTCCGCGTGTTCCTCGGCATGATGCTGCTGATCGCCGTGCTCTTTAATCACTACGTGCGCCGCCGCGTCGCGCAATCGTAACGGGAGGCTGACCATGTCCGACGAACTCAACACCTCCGCCCCCGGCAGCGACACGATTCTCGCGCTCGAAAACGTCAGCAAGTACTTCGGCAAAGTCATCGCGCTCAACGGCGTCACGCTGCGCCTGAAGCGCGGCGAGGTGCACTGCCTGCTCGGCGACAACGGCGCGGGCAAGTCCACGCTGATCAAGACGCTCGCAGGCGTGCATGCGCCCACCGACGGCCAGTATTTCGTCGACGGCAAGCCCGTGCGCTTCGAGTCGCCGAAAGACGCGCTCGATCTCGGCATCGCGACCGTCTATCAGGATCTCGCGCTGGTGCCGCTGCTCTCGGTCGCGCGCAACTTCTTCATGGGCCGCGAGCCGCAGAAAAAGCTGTTCGGTTTCATCAACGTGATGGATCTCGATTCGAGCGCGCAGATTGCAAAAGACCGGCTCTCGGAGATGGGCATTCATGTGCGCGATCCGCATCAGGCCATCGGCACGATGTCGGGCGGCGAGCGCCAGTGTCTCGCGATCGCGCGTGCGATTCACTTCGGCGCGCGCGTGCTGATTCTCGACGAACCGACCGCCGCGCTCGGCGTGAAGCAGAGCTTCAACGTGCTCAAGCTGATTCACGCGGCGCGCGCCAAAGGCATCTCGGTGATCTTCATCACGCACAACGTGCATCACGCCTACCCCATCGGCGACTCGTTCACGCTGCTCAATCGCGGCCGCTCGCTCGGCACCTATACGAAGGACACGATCAGCAAGAACGAAGTGCTCGACATGATGGCCGGCGGCGCCGAAATGCAAAAGATGATCGCCGAACTCGACGGCGCCACGATCTGAGCAGGCCCGCCCCGCACCGAACTCATCAGGAATGCTCATGGCTATCATCCCCACCACCCCGAGCCGCTTCGCGCCGGGCCGCAGCCGCGACATCGTGTGTCTGGGCCGGCTGGGCGTCGATCTCTACGCGCAGCAGGTCGGCGCGCGGCTCGAAGACGTCTCCACCTTCGCCAAATATCTGGGCGGCTCGTCCGCGAACATCGCGTTCGGCTGCGCGCGCCTCGGTTTGCAATCGGCGATGCTCACGCGTGTCGGCGACGACCACATGGGCCGTTTTCTCACCGAAACGCTCACGAAAGAAGGCTGCGATACGAGCCACGTGCGCATCGATCCCGAACGGCTCACCGCGCTCGTGCTGCTGGGCATCAAGGACCGCGATACGTTTCCGCTGATCTTCTATCGCGAGAATTGCGCGGACATGGCCGTCGATCCCGCCGACTTCGACGAAGCGTTCATCGCCTCCGCGAAGGCGCTGCTGATCACCGGCACGCACTTCTCCACCGAGCAGGTGAACCGCACGAGCCTCGCCGCGCTCGACTACGCGCGCCGCAACAACGTGCGCACCGTGCTCGACATCGACTATCGTCCGGTGCTCTGGGGTCTCACGGGCAAGGCCGACGGCGAGACGCGCTTCGTCGCGAGCGCCGGCGTAAGCGAACATTTGCAGCGCATTCTGCCGAACTTCGATCTCGTGATCGGCACCGAGGAAGAGTTCCGTATCGCGGGCGGCAAGGAAGCCCTCGTCGATGCGCTCAAGCGCGTGCGTGAAGTCACGTCCGCGACGCTGCTGGTCAAGCGCGGGCCGCTCGGCTGCCAGATCGTCGAAGGCGCGGTGCCCGATTCGCTCGACGACGTGCCGATGCAGCGCGGCGTCGAAGTCGACGTGCTCAACGTGCTCGGCGCGGGCGATGCGTTCGCCTCGGGCTTTCTCTCGGGCTGGCTGCGCGACGCGTCGCTCGAAGACTGCGCGCGCGCCGCGAACGCGTGCGGCGCGTTGGTGGTTTCGCGCCACGGCTGCGCGCCCGCGATGCCCACGCCCGCCGAACTCGACTACTTCCTGAGCGAAGCGCAAGCCGATCCCGTGCGCATGCGCCGTCCCGATCGCGACGCCACGCTCGCGCGCCTGCATCGCGTCACGCCCGCGCGCAAGCGTCACGACGAAGTGCTCGGCTTCGCCTTCGATCATCGCAATCAGTTCTTCGATCTCGCGCAGCAAACGGGCGCCGACGAATCGCGCATCGCGTATCTGAAGAATCTGTATGTGGAAGCGGTCGCGCAAACCGAAAGCGCGCTCGGCCTGCAAGGCAAGATCGGCGTGCTGATCGACGACCGTTACGGCCAGGACGCGCTCAATGCCGCCACGGGCCGCGACTGGTGGATCGGCCGCCCGGTCGAATTGCCGGGTTCGGTGCCGCTCGTGTTCGATCACGGCCGCTCGATCGGCACCACGCTCGCGAGCTGGCCCATCGGCCATACCGTGAAGTGCCTCGTGCAATTCCATCCCGACGAGCCCATCGAGCAGCGTCTCGAACAGGAAGCGCAATTGCGCGCGCTCTACGACGCCGTGCAGGCGAGCGGCCACGAACTGCTGCTCGAAGTGATTCCGCCGAAGCTCGATGGCAAGCCGAATGCGCCGGGCACGATCACGCGCGCGCTCAAGCGGCTCTACAACATCGGCCTCTATCCCGAGTGGTGGAAGCTCGAACCGGTGGACGCGGCGCAATGGCGCGAAGTCGATGCGCTGATCGCCGAGCGCGATCCGCATTGCCGCGGCGTGGTGCTGCTCGGTCTCTCCGCGCCGATGGATCAGTTGATGAGCGGCTTCAAGGCGGCGGCGGCTTCGCAAACCTGCCGCGGCTTCACGGTCGGCCGCACGATCTTCTACGAGCCGAGCTACGCGTGGCTCAAGGGCGATATCGACGACAAGACCGTGATCGCGCGCGTGCGCACCGCGTTCGAAACGCTGATCGCCGCGTGGCGCGCGGCGCGCGAAGACGCGCAGGCGGCGAGCGGATCGTCGACGCATCATGCCGTGCGCGAGGAGAAAGCAGCATGAATCAACGCATCGCTCCGATCGCCCACGCCGCGCAGGACAACCCGGCAAGCGCCGCACAAAATCCGCAGACCGCCACCGTGCGCCTGACCGCCGCGCAAGCGGTCGTGCGCTGGCTCGCGGCGCAACGCGTCGCTTGCGAGGACGGCTCGGGCCGCACCGAGCCGCTGTTCGGCGGCGTGTTCGCGATCTTCGGCCATGGCAATGTGGCGGGCCTTGGCGAAGCGCTCTATCAGTATCGCCACGAATTGCCGACGCTGCGCGCGCACAACGAGCAGGCGATGGCGCACAGCGCGATTGCCTATGCGAAGGCGCACTTCCGCCGCCGCATGATGGCCGTGACGACTTCCATCGGCCCCGGCGCGACGAACCTCGTCACCGCCGCCGCGCTCGCGCATGTGAACCGTCTGCCGCTCTTGCTCCTGCCCGGCGATATCTTCGTGTCGCGCGAGCCCGATCCGGTGCTGCAGCAGATCGAGGATCAGCAGGACGGCGGCCTCTCCGCGAACGATGCGCTCAAGCCGGTCTCGCGTTACTTCGACCGCATCGTGCACCCGGCGCAGTTGCTGAGCGCCCTGCCGCGCGCGCTGCGTGTGCTGACCGACGCCGCGCAGTGCGGCCCCGTCACGCTCGCGCTGCCGCAAGACGTACAGGCCACCGCGTGGGATTATCCGGCGAGCTTCTTCACGCCGCGCCTCGTGAATTTCCACACGCCTGCGCCCATCGCGAGCGAAATCGACGCGGCGCTCGCGCAGTTGAGCCGCGCGCGCCAGCCGCTGATCGTCGCGGGCGGCGGCGTGCTCTATGCGCGCGCGACCGAAACGCTGCGCGCGTTCGCTACCGCGCACGGCATTCCGGTCGCCGAAACCCAGGCGGGCAAAGGCGCGCTCGCGTGGAACGATCCGCTCAATGCGGGCGCGATTGGCGTGACTGGCTCACCCGCTGCCAATGCGCTCGCGCGCGACGCCGATTGCATCCTCGCCGTGGGCACGCGCCTGCAGGACTTCACGACCGGTTCGAACTCGCTGTTCACACACGCGAGCGTCATCAGCATCAATGCGAACGGCTTCGACACGCTCAAGCTCGACGCAATCGCCGTGCAGGCCGACGCGAAGCTCGCGCTCGCCGCGCTCGATGAGCAACTTGAACACTGGCGCGCCGACGCCGCCTGGACCGCGCAAGCCACACAGCTCGCCGACGCCTGGCGCGCGAGCGTCGCGGCGCTCACGCACGCGGAGCAGGAACGCGGCGCCCTGCCCTACGATGCCGATGTGATCGGCGCCGTGCAGCGCTCGTCGAATCGTTCGGATACCGAAGATATCGTCGTCTGCGCGGCGGGCACGCTGCCCGCCGAACTGCACAAGCTCTGGCGCGCGGGACGGCCCGGCGCTTATCACGTCGAATACGGCTATTCGTGCATGGGCTACGAGATCGCGGGCGGCCTCGGCGCGAAGCTCGCGCGGCCCGAACGCGAAGTCATCGTGATGGTCGGCGACGGCAGCTACCTGATGATGAACAGCGAGATCGCCACCTCGGTGATGCTCGGCGCGAAGCTCATCATCGTCGTGCTCGACAATCGCGGTTACGGCTGCATCAATCGTCTGCAACAGGCGTGCGGCAGCGCGCCCTTCAACAACCTGTTCGACGATTGCGCGCAAGGCCCGCTCGGCGCGCCGCAGATCGACTTCGCCGCGCACGCGCGCGCGCTGGGCGCGCAGGCCGAGCACGTCGCCAACGTGACGGAACTCGAAGCCGCGATGCAACGCGCACGCGCGGCGACGCGCACCTATCTCGTGTGCATCGACACCGATCCGGCGCGGACGACCGAGGAAGGCGGCTGGTGGTGGGAAGTGGCGGTGCCGGAAGTCTCGCCGCGCGCGGCGGTGCGCGAGGCACGCGAGCGCTATGTCAAGCAGGTGGCCGAGCGCGGCGCGCGCGGTCCGCACGACGACGCTACCCAGAACGAAGCATGAAGCACGCGACGCTCCACAGATCGAGGAACGCACATGAGCGCATTTGACGTACGCATCGGCATCAATCCGCTGTCGTGGATGAACGACGACCTGCCTTCGCTCGGCGGCGAGACGCCGCTTTCCACGGCGCTGACCGAAGGCCGCGAGATCGGTTACGAAGGCTTCGAACTCGGCAACAAGTTTCCGCGCGAGCCGCAGGCGCTCAAGGCGCTGCTCGCGCAATACGACTTGTCGCTGGTATCGGGCTGGTATTCGGGCATGCTCGCGAAACGCAGCGTCGAAGAGGAAATCGCCGCCGTGGACCGCCATCTCGATCTGCTCGCGCAGAACGGCGCGACGGTCATGGTCTATGGCGAAGTCGCCGATTCGATCCAGGGCGCGCCGCGTCCGCTGTATCAGCGCCCGCGCTTTTTCAGCGAGCAGCAATGGGACGACTACGCCGCGCGCGTCGATGCCTTCGCGCGTCACACGCTCTCGCGCGGCGTGCGCCTCGCGTATCACCACCACATGGGCGCGTATGTGGAAACGCCCGCCGATGTCGACAAGCTGATGGCGCGCACGAGCGACGCCGTGGGCCTGCTGTTCGACGCGGGCCATATCACCTTCGCGGGCGGCGATCCGGTGACGGAACTCGACAAGCACATCGCGCGTGTGTGCCACGTGCATTGCAAGGACGTGCGCCCCGCCGTCGTCAAGCTCGCGCGCAATCGCAACTGGAGCTTTCTCGATGCGGTGCTTGCGGGCGCGTTTTCGGTGCCCGGCGATGGCGCGGTGGATTTCGCGTCGATCATCGCGAAGCTCAAGCAGCATGGCTATCGCGGCTGGCTCGTCGTGGAAGCCGAGCAGGATCCCGTGATCGCGCCGTCGTATGCATATGCGCAGAAGGGCTATCGCACGCTGCGATCGCTGGTTGATTCGGATATCGAAACACTTTCCCGAACGAAGGAGGCAGCATGAGCCTGCTCGTCAAGGCCGCGCGCGAAGGCCAGACAATCGCGCGCGTCACGCCCGTTAGCGCGGGCTGGCGTTATGTCGGCTTCGCCGCGTACCGGCTGGGCAAGGACGAACTGGTCTACGTGCACGAGACCGACCGTGAAAGCTGCATCGTCGTGCTCTCGGGCGCCGTGGATATCGAAGCGAATGGTGAGCGCTATTCGAGCCTCGGCTCGCGCGACAGCGTGTTCGAGGACGCCGCGCCGGTCGCGCTCTACGTGCCGCCTGGCGTGAAGGCCACCGTGCGCGCGACGCGCGACGCCGAAGTGGGCGTCGCGAGCGCGCCCGCCAAAGGCACGCTGCCCGTGCGCCTGATCGAGCCTTCGCAGATGAAGCGCTCGACGCGCGGCAAGAGCGCGAATACGCGCTACGTCTGCGATATTCTTCCGCAGAGCGAGCCCGCCGAATCGCTGCTCGTGGTGGAAGTGCGCACGCCGTCGGGGCATTCGTCGAGCTATCCGCCGCACAAGCACGACGCCGACCGGCTGCCGCAGGAAAGCGCGCTAGAAGAGACGTATTACCATCGCCTGAATCCGCAGCAGGGCTTCGCGTTTCAGCGCGTCTACACCGACGCGCGCGATCTCGACGAAACGCTCGCCGTGGAGGATCACGACGTGGTGATGGTGCCGCGCGGCTATCACCCTGTCGTGGTGCCCTACGGGTACGACTCGTACTATCTGAACGTGATGGCGGGCCCCACGCGCGAGTGGCATTTCCATAACGATCCCGCGCACGAGTGGATCATCGAGCGCGACGCGAAGTAAGCGCATCGCCATGAAAAAACGCCGCGTAAAACGCGGCGTTTTGCTTTACCTGCCCACGACGAATAATGCGTCAGGCCAGATGAAACTTGCCGACCAGCCGCTTGAGCACCTTCGCCTGATCGTCGAGCGATTGCGCAGCGGCCGTCGCTTCTTCCACGAGCGCCGCGTTCTGCTGCGTGCCCGAATCCATCTGCGTGACCGCGCGGCTGATTTCCTCGATGCCCGCGCGCTGCTCGCTCGACGCCGCCGAAATCTCGCCGATGATGTCGTTCACGCGGCGCACCGCCTTCACGACTTCGTCCATCGTGTTGCCTGCGTCGGTGGCGAGCGTCGAGCCGTTCGCCACGCGCTCGACCGAGGCGCTGATCAGCGTCTTGATCTCCTTGGCCGCCGCCGCGCTGCGCTGCGCGAGATTGCGCACTTCGCCCGCGACCACCGAGAAGCCGCGCCCTTCCTCGCCTGCGCGCGCCGCTTCCACGGCTGCATTCAGCGCGAGAATATTGGTCTGAAACGCGATGCCCTCGATCACGCCGATGATGTCCGCGATGCTCTTGGCGCTCTCGTTGATCTCGCCCATCGTCGCGACCACGCGGCCCACCACGGCGCCGCCCTTCTCCGCGATCTGCGACGCGTTGCCTGCGAGCGTGCTGGCCTGCTGCGCGTTCTCCGCGTTCAGGCGCACCGTCGATGTGAGCTGCTCCATGCTGCTGGCCGTGCGTTCGAGCGCGACGGCCTGCTCCTCGGTGCGCTGCGAAAGATCGAGATTGCCGGTCGAGATCTGGCCCGAAGCAGCGGCGATAGCTTCCGCGCTCGCGGCAATTTCCGCGACCGTCGTCGAGAGACCCTGCTGCATGTCGCGCAGTGCGCCGAGCATGCTTTGCGCGTCGCGCTCGCGCACGACGACCGGCTGCGCGAGATCGCCCGAGGCGATGCGCGCGGCGATCGCCTTCGCATGCGCGGGCTCGCCGCCGAGCGCGCGCGACAGCCGCCGCACGACCCATTCGCTGACGAAGAACGCCACGACGAACAGCGCGACCGTGGCCGCCGCCATCATCACGAACGACGACTTGAAGATGAACGCCGACGCCGCGATGGTCGCCTTGGCCGCCGCGCCGCGCTGCTCGACGAGTTGATCGACGAGTTTTTCGAGCTTTTCGGTTTCGACCAGCAGCGAGACGTCCTGGGTGCCGACCTGCCAGCTCATCTGCGAAAGATCGAGCGGCTGCGCCTTCACGAGCGTGACGAAGTCGCGCAGATGGCCGCTCCAGGCCTGCACGGCGCCGCTGAACTGTTTCTGGGAGGCGAGCGCGGCGGTGCCGGAGGCATGGTCGTCGAGCACCTTCATCTCGTCGACGATGGCGGACAGATCCTTTTCGATGCCGTCGCCGAGTTCGTCGCGCTCCCTGGCCGTGGTGGCCGTGAGCAGCATCTTCTGCGAGCGGCTCGCGCGCAGCACGTGACCGCGCGCTTCCTCGGCGGCGCGGCTCGCGACGTGACCCTGCTCGTAGATCGATTCCGTCGAATCGTTGAGGCGGCTGATCTGCGTGAGCGAGAACGCGCCGATCGCGAGCGTGCCCACCAGCACCACCGCGAACGCCAAACGCAGCGTCGCTTTCACCGAAAGGCGCGACGCGTCCGCGCGCGTGTTGACGGCGGCGCGCTGCTTTTTGCCCTTGCCGCTACCCTTGCCTTTGCCGCTCCCCGCCGCGCCGTTGCCGCCTGGCGCCCCCAACTCGTCCGGCACGAACCCCGCGTGGCGGCCCGCTTCAGTCATTGCTCTCATCGTTATCGGTCTCCAGCTTGTTGTACGACGCGCGCCGCGTCAGCTGTTTTTCGGCTCCGCGATAACCGCCGAAACCCGCCGACGCCTCTCGCTGGCCGCTCGTGGCGGCTCATGCATGGCGCAACGCCTCAACTCCGGTCAACGGCACGGCGCCGCGCGATCTTTAATGTCCTGACGTGTCGCGCTGGCCGCATCGCCCGCATTCCGGCCCCGTATGTTGCGCGAAAGTATTCGCGCATCCTGGCGGGTTATAACCGGCCAAAATTTGCCGCCAAAATTGCCGCGCGAAATTTCCCTCGCCGCGCGGCCGCCTGCGGCAAGGCGTCGCGGCGATTGCGCTTTTCCGCGTGTCCGATTCGCGACAAAACTTGTCCGTACGATTCGTCCAAGACACATTACACTGCGCTTCATAACTCCTATATACGACCCTTTCATGCCGTCGCCGCATTGATCGCCTCGCGCTTTCAGACGACGCCCGCGTGATGCTCTCCTGCTCAAGACATATGGAAACCAGCCTCGACAAGCGCGCCCTGTCCGGCGCGGCCGCTGCGTCCGCAGCGTCCACCGCCAACGCAACACCCGCCACGCCCGCCGTGCAGCGCACGGTCTACAGCGTGCTCGGCGCGATCAGTTTTTCGCACCTGCTCAACGACATGATCCAGTCGCTGATCCTGGCCATCTATCCGATGCTCAAGGACAACTTCGCGCTGTCGTTCACGCAGATCGGCCTGATCACGCTCACTTATCAAATCACGGCGTCGCTGCTCCAGCCGCTCGTCGGCGTCTATACGGACAAGCGCCCGATGCCGTACTCGCTGCCCGTCGGCATGGGCTTCACGCTGTGCGGCCTGCTGCTGATGTCGGTGGCGCCCTCGTTTGGCGTGCTGCTGGTGGCCGCCGCGCTGGTGGGCTGCGGCTCGTCGGTGTTCCACCCGGAGTCGTCGCGGGTTGCGCGCATGGCTTCGGGCGGCCGCCACGGCCTCGCGCAGTCGCTGTTCCAGGTGGGCGGCAACGCGGGCTCGTCGCTCGGACCGCTGCTCGCCGCCGTGATCATCATTCCGCACGGCCAGCGCAGCATCGCGTGGTTCTCGGTGGCCGCGCTGGTGGCGATGTTCGTGCTCACGCAGATCGGCCGCTGGTACAAGGCGCATCCGAATCTCAAGAAGAAGCGCGCCGAAGCGCCCGCCGTCGCGCTCTCGCGTGGACGCGTGGCGATGGCCATCAGCATCCTCGTGCTGCTGGTGTTCTCGAAGTACTTCTACCTCTCGAGCATCAACAGCTACTTCACGTTCTATCTGATCGACCGCTTCCATCTGCCCGTGCAGGCCGCGCAGGTCCACCTGTTCGTGTTCCTCGCCGCCGTGGCTGCGGGCACGATCATCGGCGGCCCGGTGGGCGACCGCATCGGCCGTAAATACGTGATCTGGGGTTCGATCCTGGGCGTCGCGCCGTTCACGCTGCTGCTGCCCTACGCGAACCTGTTCTGGACCAGCGTGCTGACGGTGATCATCGGCGTGGTGCTGGCCTCGGCGTTCTCGGCGATCCTCGTCTATGCGCAGGAACTGATTCCGGGCAAGGTGGGCATGGTCGCGGGCCTGTTCTTCGGCTTCGCGTTCGGTCTGGGCGGCATCGGCGCGGCCGTGCTCGGCCAGCTCGCGGATGCCACCAGCATCGGCTTCGTCTACAAGGTCTGCTCGTTCCTGCCGCTGATCGGCATCCTGACGGTGTTCCTGCCCGACGTCGAAGGCAAGAAACGGGCGGCGAAGGCCGCGTAAGCTCGCTGCAACGATCTTCCTGCACGGAAAACGGCCGGCTGCCTGCACAGGCGCCGGCCGTTTTTTCATGTCCGATCCGCGCCGCTTGCATTGGCCGCGACTTCGAACCATGCTTGAAGGACCTGCCTTCGAGACGTCCGCGCGAGGTTCGCCATGCAGCTTTCCACGGTTGAAATCGTCAAGCCCGAAGCGACCAACTTCATCCTCGGGCAATCGCACTTCATCAAAACGGTCGAGGACCTGCACGAAGCGCTCTACGGCGCGGCGCCGGGCATCGCGTTCGGGCTGGCCTTCTGCGAAGCGTCGGGCAAGCGCCTCGTGCGCCGCTCGGGCACGCACGAGGCGCTCGTCGAGATGGCGACGGAGAACGCGCTGCGCATCGCGGCGGGCCATAGCTTCATCGTGTTTCTCGGCGACGGCTTCTTTCCGGTCAACGTGCTCAACGCCGTGAAAGCCGTGCCCGAGGTCTGCCGCATCTTCTGCGCGACGGCCAATCCGACCGAGGTGCTGATCGCCGAAACCGACCGTGGACGCGGCATCGTCGGCGTGGTGGACGGCGCGCCGCCGCTCGGCGTCGAGACCGAGGACGATGTGCGCTGGCGCAAGGATCTGCTGCGCGCGATCGGCTACAAGGCCTGAGCGCCGCGTTTGCCTGTGAATCGTCAATGAATCGCCCATGATTCGCCGATGACCTCGACGCCGCTCACCGCCACCACGCTGCGCGCCGCGCTCGACGCGCAAACGCGCCACGCGTTGCAATGCGGCGCGCTGAAACCGATCGAGACCGTGCTCACGCATCTCGACGAAGGCGGCGTGCGTTTCGCCGTGCGCCAGGTGTCGAGCCTCGCACGCAAGGAGATGGCGCGGCGCACCGAGGTCTCTCAGGGCAATGCGCCCGCCGCTCCGCGCCGCAATCCGTTTCTGCCCTGCGAGGACGATCTCTGCGTCGGTGCGCTCACGCCGACACACCTCGCGCTGCTCAACAAGTACAACGTGATCGACGATCATCTGCTGATCGTCACGCGGCGTTTCGTGCCGCAGGAAGCGCTGCTCGATCGCGATGATTTCGCGGCGCTGCTCGTGGCCTTGCGCGGCTTCGATGCACTCGGTTTTTACAACGGCGGCGAGGCAGCAGGCGCGAGTCAGCCGCACAAGCATTTGCAGGCCGTGCCGCTGCCGCTCGATGCGCGCGGGCCCGCCGTGCCGATGGAAGTTTTATGGCCATCGGCGCAAAAGGAAAACGGTCTCTCGTGCGTGCCGAACTTGCCCTTCGCGCACGCGTTCGCCACGCTCGATCTCCTGCAAGGCAGCGCCGACGATGCCGCGCGCAACGCATGGCAGACCTATCGCGCGTTGCTCGACGCAGTGGGAATCGGCGCGATCGATATCGATGGACTCGCGCATCAGCGCGCGCCCTACAACCTGCTCGTCACGCGCCGCTGGATGCTGATGGTGCCGCGCGCGCAGGAGCGCGTCGATGGCATCTCGATCAACGCGCTCGGCTTCGCCGGTTCGCTGTTCGTGCGCGACGCGCAGCAGTGCGACACGCTCGCGCAAATCGGCCCGATGACGGCGCTCGCGCGCGTCGCATCAGCTAGTTGATCGCGCAACGATCCTTAGCCGACGCCGAGCCATTCGCGCACGATGTCCTCGCGCTGCGCGAGTTCGCCCGGCGCGCCCTCGAACACGATGCGCCCATGCCCCATCACCGCGATGCGATCCGCGAGCGCGGGCGCGAGTGCGAGCCGCTGCTCGATCAGCAGCACGGCAACGCCGCGTTCGCGCAAGGCGCGCAACGCGTCGCCGACACGCGCGGTCATTTGCGCGGACAAGCCCTCGGCCGGTTCGTCGACGATCAGCAGATCGGGATCGCCCATCAGTGCGCGCGCCAGCGCGAGCATCTGCTGCTCGCCGCCCGAGAGCACGCCCGCGCGCGCGGCGCGGCGCTCGTGCAGGATCGGAAACAGCGCGCGCGCGTCGTCGAGCGTGAAGCGCGGCGCGCGGCGGCCCTTGCGCGGCTTCACCGCGCCGAGGCGCAGGTTCTCGTCGACGCTCAGTGTCGGGAACACGTCGCGCTGCTCCGCCACGTAGCCGAGGCCGAGGCGCGCGATCTCGAAGGTCCGCAGCGGCGCGAGATCGGCGCCCGCGAAGCGACGCGCGCCATCGGCGGCGACCATCGACATCAGCGCCTTCGCGAAGGTCGAGCGGCCCGAGCCGTTGCGGCCCGCGAGCGCGACGACCTCGCTCGCATGCATCCGCAGATCGACGCCGTGCAGCACCTGGCTCGCGCCGTACCACGCGCGCAGGCCCGCGACTTCGAGGAGCGCTTCGTTCGTCATGCTCATGATGATGACGCGCCGAAGTTTGCACCGCCGTTTGCACCGAAATCCGCGCCCAGATACGCCTCGCGCACGGCCGCATCGGCGCGGATCGCCTGCGGCGTGCCGGTGGCGATCACGCGTCCTTGCACCAGCACCGAGACGCGGTCGGCGAGACCGAACACGGCGTCCATGTCGTGCTCGACGAGCAGCAGCGTCTTGCCCGCCGTGGTCGCGCGGATCAGCGCCATCGCGCGCGCGGCCTCGGCGCGGTTCATGCCCGCCGTGGGTTCGTCGAGCAGCAGCGTGTGCGCGCCGCCCGCGAGCGCGAGGCCCAGGTCGAGCGCGCGTTGTTCGGCATAGCTCAGCGTGGCCGCTTCGCGCTCGGCGGCGTG
>NZ_CAJZAR010000060.1 GCF_914484835.1 Paraburkholderia tropica | reverse complement strand
CGGCCTGCGCCGCCGCGGCCGGCTGCGCCATCGCGAACTGCGCAAGCTGATTGAACTGCGATTGCAGCAGATTCCACCACCCCGACGCATCGAAGCCCGGCGGCGGCGCGGCATCGTCCGGCGCGTTGGCGTCGCCGTCGGCGCTCGCGCCCGGCTTCGCTTCGGCCTGATGCGGCGCGGCGCGCTCCGGCTCGGGCGGCGGGCTCATCTGCGCCTGCGCGAACGCGCCGAACGCGCGCAGCGTCGAGAGCGTCGCGCGCTGCACTTCGAGCGCCTGGATCGCCGACTGCAACATGCTCAGATTGAGCTTGAGCCATTGCTCGACGGCACGCAGGTCGGTGATGCGCTTGTCGAGTTCCTCGATGTTGGTCAGCGGCGTCATCATGTCGGACATCATCGAAAGCGACGGCCCGAGCCCCTGGCCCGCGCCCGGCTCGCTGCCGGGAAACGCGCTGCCGAACGGCGTGAGCCGCATCATCCCCCACATGCGGTCGAGCATTTCGGCGGGCGGAAAACCGGGAAAGCCCGGGAACGGCGGAACGGCGCCTGCGGAATCGGTCATGCGGATCTCCCTCGCAATGATGAACGGGCTCGCGCGCGGCGCGCCCGTGTGACTCATGGTATGCACAGCACGTTTCGATCATACCGCGCGCGTGAGCATCGACAACAAGCGGAAACAAGCGATAACAAACGCGACGCGCCGCGCCCCGTCACCGCTCAGAACGGATCGCCGCCCGGAAAGTCCGGCGCGCGACGCTCGCGCAGCGACTGCACGCCCTCGCGCACGTCCGGCCCCGAGAAGCCCATGAATTCGAGCGCAAGCGAGGTGTCGAAGTTCGGCCCCGCCTGCCGCAGCCAGTTGTTGAGCGCGTACTTGGTCCAGCGCAGCGCCGTCTGCGAGCCGCTCGCGAGACGCTTCGCCACCTCGAACGCCTTCGGCAGCAGATCGTTTTCGTCGACGGCCAGCGACACGAGGCCGATGCGCTCCGCTTCCTCGCCGCTCACCGGCTCGCACAGCAGCAGGTAGTACTTCGCCTTCGCCATGCCGCACAGCAGCGGCCAGACGATCGCCGCATGATCGCCCGCCGCCACGCCCAGACGCGTATGTCCGTCGATGATGCGCGCACTCTTTGCGGCGATCGAAATATCGGCGAGCAGCCCCGCGACGAGGCCCGCGCCCACGGCCGGCCCGTGCATCGCCGAAACGATCGGCTTGCTGCAGTTGATGACGTTGTAGACGAGGTCGCGCGCCTCGCGCCAGACGCGCGCGCGCACGTCGAAATGCAGCGCCATGTCCTCGACGAGCGCGAGATCGCCGCCCGCCGAAAAGCCCTTGCCCTCGCCGCGGATCACGGCCACGCGCGCGTCCGGGTCGCGGTCGACGTCGCGCCAGATTTCGGCGAGTTCGCGATGCATGTTCGCGTCGGCAGTGGCGAGGCCGCTCTTGTTGGTGCCCGCGCCGCTCATCACGATCTCGACGATGCCGTGCTCGTGCCGCCGCACGTGCAAGGCGTGATAGCGGGCGTAAAAAGGATCGTTCATCAGCGGCTCCTTGCCGGTTTCGCGAGGCGCATGGTCAATGCCCCCGTCAATTGATTCGGATTACCAGGCGAATCGCCAATCGCCGCGTGCATGAGCGCGTCAACGCTGCGGCTGATAGATCCATTTGCCGTTTTCGATTTCGACCATCACGCGTGCGCGCGCATCGAGACCGAGGTGATCGGTCGTGCTCATGTTGACGACGCCATTGGTCGTATGCAGCCCGCGCGTCGCTTCGATGGCGTCGCGCAGCGCGTGGCGGAACGCGCCCGTGCCGGGCGCCGCCGACTTCAGCGCGACGGGAATCGCGCTGCCGAGCAGCAGGCCCGCGTCCCACGTGTAAGCGCCGAACGCCGACACCGAGCCCGCGCCGTAACGCGCTTCGAATCGCGCGATGTAGTCGAGCGCGAGACGCCGCTCGGGCCGGTCCTCGGGCAGTTGCGCGGCGACCAGCACCGGGCTCGCGGGCAGGAAGGTGCCGTTGCAGTCGGCGCCGCATACGCGCAGGAAATCGCGATTGCCCACGCCATGATTGTGATAGACGAGGCCCTTGTAGCCGCGCTCCTTGAGCGCCTTCGGCGGCAGCGCGGCGGGCGTGCCGGCCGCGCCCACCACCACGGCGTCGGGCTTCGCGGCGACGATGCGCAGCGCCTGCCCCGTCACGCTCGCATCGGTGCGGTTGAAGCGCTCGTTCGCGACGATGCGGATGCCGCGCGCCTGCGCCGCCTTCGCGACTTCGGCGTAGAACGCGTCGCCGAGCGCGTCGGCCTGGCCAATGTAGGCGAGCGTTTTGACGTTGTGCGCGGCGGCGTGTTCGGCGATCGCGCCCGCCATCATCGCGTCGGTCTGCGGCGTCTTGAACATCCAGTGGCGCTTGTCGTCGACGGGTTCGATGATCTTCGCCGACGACGCCAGCGAGATCGTCGGCGTTTCACCTTGCGCGATCACGTCGAGCATCGCCAGCGTGTTGGGCGTGATCGACGAACCGATGATCGCGTCCACATGCTGTTCGTCGATGAGTTTTTTCGTGTCCTGCACGGCTTGCGTCGTGTCGGACGCATCGTCGAGCACGATGTATTGCACCTGCTGGCCCGCGATCTGCGTGGGCAGCATCGCGGCGGTGTCGCGCGCGGGAATGCCGAGCGACGCGGCAGGACCGGTCAGCGAGAGCACGAGACCGATCTTGATCTGCGCGAGCGCGACCGAGGGTACGGAAAACGATGCAATGAAAGCGGCGAGCGGCAGGGCAAAGCCCAGGGAAAAGCGGCGGGTGCGAGAGCGCGGCATGGTGTCTCCGGTCGATCGCGCGGTGGCCTCGCGGCGGCGCGGATCGCGTAATGTTCGACGAGCGTATTCTGCGTACGGCTTCGATGCGGCTACAGCTTTTCCAGCTTGTTTTACGGCCTGGTTTTACGACTTCCTGCGCCGGGATTCCCCCGGCATGTCGACGCGCGCCGCGCCAGGCGGCGCGCGTTCTCCAACGCGTTCGCCAGTGTAGCCGCACGCGGCGCGCGCGGCATCCGGCGAAACCCTTTCAGGCGTCTTGCGCGCTCCTATGCGCGCCCAAACGCGCTTACTCGCCGCCGAGCGGCGCGACGCCCTGATCGATCGCACCGAAGATCGACTTGCCCGCTTCGTCGAGCATCTCGATCTTCACCGAGTCGCCGAACTTCATGAAGCCGGTGCTCGCCTCGCCGTGCTCGATGGTTTCGAGGCAGCGCTTCTCGGCGATGCAGCAGTAGCCGCGCTTCGCGTCCTTGTTCGAGACCGTGCCCGAGCCGACGATCGCGCCCGCGCGCAGATTGCGGGTCTTCGCCGCGTGCGCGATCAGCTGGCCGAAGTGGAACACCATGTCGGTGCCCGCGTCGGGCTGGCCGACCTTCTTGTTGTTCCAGTAGACCAGCATCGGCAGATGCACGCGGCCTTCGCGCCAGTGCTCGCCAAGTTCGTCGGGCGTGACGAAAACCGGCGAGAACGAGGTGGCCGGCTTGCTCTGGAAGAAGCCGAAACCCTTCGCAAGTTCGGCCGGAATCAGGTTGCGCAGCGACACGTCGTTGACGAGGCCGACGAGGCGCACGGCCTTGAGCGCTTCGTCGGCGCTCGCGCCCATCGGCACGTCGCCGGTGATCACCGCCACTTCCGCCTCGAAGTCGATGCCGAAGGCTTCCGAGGCGCACACGATGTCGTCGGTCGGGCCGATGAAGTCGTCGCTGCCGCCCTGGTACATCAACGGATCGGTCCAGAACTCGGGCGGCATCTCCGCGCCGCGCGCGCGCCGCACCAGTTCGACGTGGTTCACGTAGGCCGAGCCGTCGGCCCACTGATAGGCGCGCGGCAGCGGCGCCATGCAGTCGCGGGCGTCGAAACTGAAGGTGTTGCGGGCGCGGCCCTGGTTGAGCGCTTCGTAGAGATCGAGCAGTTGCGGCGCGTAGAAGCGCCAGTCGTCGAGCACGCGCTGCAACGTGGGCGCGATCGCATCGGCGATGGCGGCGCTGCGCAGGTCGCGGGAAACGACGATCAGCTGGCCGTCGCGGGTGCCGTCCTTCAGCGTGGCAAGTTTCATGTGGTGAGGCGTGGATGACGATAGAGGAAATGTATTCTACGATGGTGAATCGGCGCGACCCAAGCGGCGCGCTGAATCCCTTCGCGCCGGCCGCCTCCGGCGCCGCTTCACGCTCCATCGCCATCCATCGACTCTCATCGACACTCATCGACGCTTTCATGCCGAAGTCCGCCCGCACCGCGCCCAGCGCCCCGCCTCTCGCCGCCACTGTGGCCCAGCCTCTCGCCGATGCCGATCTCGACGACATCAACGAAGCCGGTGAAGGCGGCGAAAGCGGTGAAAGCAGTGAAAGCGGCGACGAAGGCGGCGAGGAAAAGCAGCGTTCGGGCATCCAGTCGATCGAAGTCGGTTTCCGGCTGCTCGAAGTGCTCACGAACGAGCCGCGCGCGATGATGCTGCGCGACCTCGCGCAACGCGCGGGCATGAGCCCGGCGAAGGCGCATCGCTATCTGGTGAGCTTTCTGCGCCTGGGTATGGTCGCGCAGGACCCGCTTTCCGGGCGCTACGAACTCGGCGGCTTCGCGCTGCAGCTCGGCCTTGCGCGGCTCGCGCGCGTGGACGGCGTGAAGCTCGCGCGCATCGCGCTGACCGAACTGCGCGATGCGCTCGACATCACCGTGGGCATCGCCGTGTGGGGCAACCAGGGGCCGACCGTCGTGCACTGGCTCGAATCGACGCATCCGGCCAAGGCGTCGCTCAAGCTCGGCGACGTCATGCCGATGCTCAGCTCCGCGACCGGCCTGCTGTTCGCCGCCTACCTGCCGCGCAGCAAGACCGCGCCGATGATCGAGCGCGAACTGGGCAGCGCGCAGCACTTCTCCTATGGCTCGACGCCGCGCACGGCCGAAGAACTCGAACGCGCGCTCGCCGAGGTGCGCGAGCACGGCGCGGCGCGCGTGGAAGGCATGCTGCTGCCGACCATCCACGCGTTCTGCACGCCGGTGTTCGACGCGAGCGGCGAACTGGCGCTCGGGCTGATCGCGCTCGGCCACGAAGGCGCGTTCGATATCGGCTGGAACGGCGCGGTGGACATGGCGCTGCGCGCGTGCGCAGACAAGCTTTCGTACGAATTGGGGTACAGCCCTGTGGAGCGCTGAGCGCCTTCAGGCGACGGCACGCCGCGTGCTCCCGAATTGCAGTTTTGCGCGTGTAGCCGTGCGCGTTTTTACCAACGCGGTTTCTGGCGCATTTCCGGCGCGCTCACCAACGCGCTCACCGACGCGTTCACGCGCCCTTTTTGCAGCGGTCTGACGCGCCGTGTCACAGTAACGCCTAGGACTCAAGCGACCGATTCTCACGCTACCGCTCACCCAATCCGACGCCGCGACCGCCAACCGATGTCCACCTCCGCCACCGACCACCGCAGCGACCACGCCGGAACGCGCCGCGCGCGCCCCTGGCGCTGGGTGGCCGTGTTCGTCGCGGTGACGGCGCTGCACTGGCTCGCCGCCGAGTGGTTCGAGCGTCATCACGGCGCGCCGCCGTCGGCTGCGAAAGTGCACGTGCCTGTGCAGGTGCGCCTGCTCAAGACCGAGCGCATCGAGCAGCAGGCGCGGCCCGCGGGCGCGACGCCCGCGCCCCGGCCCGCCAAACCGGCCGCGCCCAGACGCGCCGCGCCGCCACCACACACGCTGCAAGCCGTCGCGCCGCCTCAGCCGCATCCGAAAGTCGCCGCCGCGCCCGACACGCCGCAAGCCGCATCGAGCGCCGACGCGGCATCGGCGGCTTCCGCGCCAGTGGCGGCCAGCACCGCAACCGCGGCAGCGGGCGGCGGCAATGGCAACCATCCGTCGGCACAGGCGGCGCAGGCTTCGCACGGCCTGAAGTTTTCGGTGCCGCCGTCGGGCGAATTGCAGTACGAGACGTTTTATAACGGCGTGCGCAATCAGCCCGGCACGATCCACTGGAAGACTGACGGCCAGCACTACGAGATGGTGGTCGAAGTGCCGCTGCCCTTCGTCGGCACCTTTAGCTGGACGAGCAAGGGTCACGTCGATGCGTTCGGCCTCGCGCCCGAGCAGTACATCGAACAGCGCGGCCATCGTCCGGCCAACTTCACCATCTTCAACCGCGACCAGAAGCAGATCGTTTTTACGCGGACGCCGAATTCGCTCGCGCTGCCCGACGGCGCGCAGGACCGCTTCAGCATGGTCATGCAGCTCGCGAGCCTCGTGCGCGGCGATCCCGACACGTACAAGCCCGGCGTCACGCGCGAGTTCTATGTCGCCGACAACGACAGCGGCGAAACCTGGCCCATCACCACGATCGGCGACGAAACGGTGAGCACCGATCACGGCTACGTCACGGCGCGCCATTTCATGCGCCTGCCGCGTCACGACGGCGACAAGCGCCGCATCGACGTCTGGCTCGCGCCGTCGCTCGGCTGGCTGCCCGTGCGACTGATGCAGACGGAGCCGAACGGCAGCGAATTCGAACTGATCTGGCGCGGCGCGCTCGTGCCGCCGGGCGGCGGCAAGGGAAGCGCGGCGAGCAACGAAGCGGCGAATCAAGCGCCGGGCGTTGCGCCGAATCCCACGCCGAATCCCACGCCAAACGCCACGCAAGGCGCCGCACCAAACGGCACACTAAACGCACCAGCGGCGGATACGACGAATCCGCCGCCAGCCAGTGGTACGCCCGCGCCGGACACCTCGAATCCGGGCGCGGCCACGGCGCCCGCCAGCGACGACGGCAACGCCGCGCCGCCGGTTTCGCAGCCGCCGCCGTCGCCCGAAACGACAGCACCCGCGGCAGCGCCCGCGACATCGCCATCGACGCAATCCGCGCCGCCTGCCGATGCCCCGCTGCACCCCTGAGCGGCGTTGCGCGCGTCAACACACACACGCGCACAAAGAAGGCGCGCGCGCAACACCAAAGCGGCCCTTCTGCCCGCAAGATTCTGCGAAATAGCGCATACTGGAATCGTCAAAGCGACGCGCTTTGGCCACGCGCGCAGACGGCCACGTACCGCCTGCCCACACGCGGCGCAGCGCCTCGCATCCGACATCGAGCGCCCCGCGAAGTCATGCAGCAATCATGCGGAACGACTGCAAGGCGAGCACCAGAAAGAACTGAAGAAACGGCTCGAGGGAGGCCGTCACGAACACAGCGACGCGTCCAGCGTCGCGCGTCACGTTGCACCGCGTTGAACACGCCTTGAACGCATAACGTCAAACCTCGCGTCGAACCTCGCGTCGAACGGAACCGGCGCGGCAGACAGGAATAGACAGGAGCCTCACGAACGTCCGGGATTCATCCCGGCCTGGACCACGAACGCCAGCCCGTATCGGCACGCCGCTCTTTCAGGCGCGCCGCTTGCGACAAGCGTGCGTTTGGGCAGTACCTCGCAATCGGCCTGACTCCCAACCCACTACGGTGAAGGAGGAACGCATGCAAGCGACTGTCAACGGCATCGATACGCGCTACGTCTTCGAAGACCGCAGCGGGGGCCCGGCGCTGACGTTCATCCACCAGTTGGGCGGCGATCTCACGGTATGGGATACGCTCGCGGGACACTTCCGCCATCGCCATCGCGTGCTGCGTTACGACGTGCGCGGCCATGGCGGCAGCGCCATCGCGCACGAGGCCTTCGGCTTTCGCGAACTCGCCGCCGATCTCGCCGCATTGCTCGACGACCGCGACATCCGCGCGACGCATCTCGTCGGCATGTCGATGGGCGGCATGATCGCGCAACAGTTCGCACTCGACCACACGGCGCGCGTGCTCTCGCTCACGCTCTGCGACACCGCGAGCCGCACCGCGCCCGAGGCGCGCGCAAGCTGGAGCGAACGCGCGGAATGCGTGCGCCGCGACGGTCTCGTCGCGCTCGCCGACGTGACGATGGCGCGCTGGTTCACGGCCGATTTCCGCCACACGCATCGCGATATCGTCGCGCAGGTTTGCGAGGTGTTATTACGGACGCCTGCACAAGGCTACGCGCGCGCCTGCGAAGCGCTGCGCGACTTCGACGTCCACGAGCGGCTCGCGCAACTGCGCGTGCCGACACTCGCCGTCGCGGGCCGCCACGACAGCGGCACGCCGCCCGCGCAGACCGAAGCGCTCGCGCGCGCCATCGAAGGCGCGCGCTACGAATTGCTCGACGCCGCACATCTGGCCCCCGTAGAGGAGTCGCACGGATTCGCGGCCTTGCTTGAAACGTTTCTTCGCCAGCAGGTCTAAGAAGTTGCACCCGGTAGCATCACGAAGCACAGACTGAAACAGACGGAACAACAAACAATGAGAAGGAAACCCGAGGGAGAGCAGTCGAAAACAAGAGGTGCAGTGGAACCCACCCCTTGAATTCCAGAACGAACGCTCCATGTATCAACTCAAGCAGTGAGGGAGCACAGGAAAAAGGAGTGTCGCCATGCAGATGATCTACAACAGTCCGAATTATTGCGTTGTCGAGTTTCCGCCGCAGGACGGCCATGTCGCCATGCGTTCGGGCGGGTATGAGATCGTCGACAAGAACTCGCGACGCGAGATCTTCATCGACGGCGCAATGGCCGCGCGTTTTCGCGAAGACGTACAGAAGCTGATGGATGAAGACCAGTCGCTCGACGAGGTGGACGAATTCCTCGGACAGTTCGACAGTCTGATGCAGCAACCCGTGGTGCTCCACTGACCCTCCCGGCGCGCCGCCGCGAGGCGGCGTCGCATAGCGGCGGCACCCGCCCGGAAAACCCCGCCTGGCCTCGCGGTCGCGCGGGGTTTTCCTTTTCCGGCGCACCCGCGCCGATTTTCCGTCGCGGCTGCCCGCTCCGCGCCCCTGCTGCGCCCGGTTTCCGCCCCGCCGCCGCGCCTGAGCGCGGCTTGTCCCGCGAGCCGCGCCAGGCCTCGCGCGCCAGCGCGGCGCCCCGGCTGCGGCTACAATAACGGGTTTCCCCGTCCAACCGGCTCCACGCCCGCTCGCGACCCATGAACCAGCCTGCCGACACCGTCTCGCGTCCCGCCGCGAATGCTCCCGCGCAACCCCGCTACACGCGCGGCGCCGCGCTGCCCGCGCTGCTCGCCTCGCGCATCCTGATTCTCGACGGCGCGATGGGCACGATGATCCAGCGCTACAAGCTCGACGAAGCCGCCTATCGCGGCAAAGGCGGCGTCGAGCGCTTCAAGGACTATCCGCGCGACATCAAGGGCAACAACGAACTGCTCTCGCTGACGCAGCCGCAGATCATCCGCGAGATTCACGACCAGTATCTCGCCGCGGGCGCGGACATCATCGAAACGAATACGTTCGGCGCGACCACGGTGGCGCAGGACGATTACGGCATGGGCGAGCTCGCCATCGAGATGAACATCGAGTCGGCGAAACTCGCGCGCGCCGCGTGCGACCAGTACTCGACGCCCGACAAGCCGCGCTTCGTCGCGGGCGCGATCGGACCGACGCCGAAGACCGCGAGCATCTCGCCCGACGTCAACGATCCGGGCGCGCGCAACGTCACGTTCGAAGAACTGCGCCGCGCGTACTACGAGCAGGCGAAGGCGCTGATGGACGGCGGCTGCGACCTGTTCCTCGTCGAGACGATCTTCGACACGCTCAACGCGAAGGCCGCGCTGTTCGCGCTCGACCAGCTGTTCGACGACACCGGCGAGATCCTGCCGATCATGATCTCGGGCACGGTCACCGACGCCTCGGGCCGCATTCTCTCGGGCCAGACCGTCGAGGCGTTCTGGAATTCGCTGCGCCACGCGAAGCCGCTCACGTTCGGCCTGAACTGCGCGCTGGGCGCGGCGCTGATGCGCCCGTACATCGCCGAACTCGCAAAGCTGTGCGACACCTACGTGTCGTGCTACCCGAACGCGGGCCTGCCGAACCCGATGAGCGACACCGGCTTCGACGAACTGCCCGCCGATACGTCCGGGCTCCTGAAGGAATTCGCCACGGCGGGCCTCGTGAACGTCGCGGGCGGCTGCTGCGGCACCACGCCCGATCACATCGCGGCGATTGCGAAAGCCCTCGCCGAGGTCAAGCCGCGCCGCTGGCCGGGGCAGTATCGCGACGCTGAATGAAGCGCCGCTGAATCGCCCTGCCACCCTAAACGACAAACCGACGAACCCTGACGATCCGGTCCCCCGCCATGACTGACCATACCCTGCGACTCTCCGGCCTCGAACCGTTCAACGTGACGGACGGCACGCTGTTCATCAACGTGGGCGAGCGCACCAACGTGACCGGCTCGAAGGCGTTCGCGCGCATGATTCTCAACGGCCAGTTCGACGAGGCGCTCGCGGTCGCGCGCCAGCAGGTCGAAAACGGCGCGCAGATCATCGACGTCAACATGGACGAGGCGATGCTCGATTCGAAGGCGGCGATGGTCCGCTTCATGAATCTGATCGCCTCCGAGCCCGACATCGCGCGCGTGCCGATCATGATCGACTCGTCGAAGTGGGACGTGATCGAGGCGGGTCTGCAATGCGTGCAGGGCAAGGCCATCGTCAACTCGATCTCGCTCAAGGAAGGCCGCGAGCCGTTCATCCATCACGCGAAGCTGATCCGCCGTTACGGCGCGGCGGCCGTGGTGATGGCCTTCGACGAAACCGGCCAGGCCGATACCTACCAGCGCAAGATCGAGATCTGCCAGCGCTCGTACGACGTGCTCGTGAACGAAGTCGGCTTCCTGCCCGAAGACATCATCTTCGACCCGAACATCTTCGCGGTCGCCACGGGCATCGAGGAGCACAACAACTACGCGGTGGACTTCATCGAAGCCACGCGCTGGATCAAGCAGAACCTGCCGCACGCGAAGATCAGCGGCGGCGTCTCGAACGTGTCGTTCTCGTTCCGCGGCAACGACCCGGTGCGCGAGGCGATCCACACCGTGTTCCTCTACCACGCGATTCAGGCGGGCATGGACATGGGCATCGTGAACGCGGGCCAGCTCGGCGTGTATGCCGATCTCGACGCCGAACTGCGCGAGCGCGTGGAAGACGTGGTGCTCAACCGCCGCGACGACGCCACCGACCGTCTGCTCGAAATCGCCGACAAGTTCAAGACCGGCGCGGCGAAGAAGGAAGAGAACCTGGAGTGGCGCAATCAGGGCGTCGAGAAGCGTCTTGCGCATGCGCTCGTGCACGGCATCACGAACTTCATCGTCGAAGACACCGAGGAAGCGCGCCAGAAGATCATGGGCGGCGGCGGCCGTCCGATCAACGTGATCGAAGGCCCGCTGATGGACGGCATGAACGTCGTCGGCGACCTGTTCGGTCAGGGCAAGATGTTCCTGCCGCAGGTCGTGAAGTCGGCGCGCGTGATGAAGCAGGCCGTCGCGCACCTGATTCCGTTCATCGAGGAAGAAAAGCGTCTGCTCGCCGAATCGGGCGCGGACGTGCGCGCGAAGGGTAAGATCGTCATCGCGACCGTGAAGGGCGACGTGCACGACATCGGCAAGAACATCGTGTCGGTTGTCCTCCAGTGCAATAACTTCGAAGTGGTCAACATGGGCGTGATGGTCCCGTGCAACGAGATCCTCGCGAAGGCGAAGGTCGAGGGCGCGGACATCATCGGCCTCTCGGGCCTGATTACGCCGTCGCTCGAAGAAATGGCCTACGTCGCGAGCGAAATGCAGCGCGACGACTACTTCCGCGTGAAGAAGATTCCGCTGCTAATCGGCGGTGCGACCACCTCGCGCGTGCACACGGCCGTGAAGATCGCGCCGCATTACGAAGGCCCGGTCGTGTACGTGCCGGACGCGTCGCGCTCGGTGTCGGTGGCGTCGAGCCTGCTGTCCGACGAAGGCGCGGCGAAGTACATCGACGAACTCAAGGGCGATTACGAGCGCATCCGCGACCAGCACGCCAACAAGAAGGCGCAGCCGATGGTCACGCTGGAAGCCGCGCGCGCCAACAAGACGAAGATCGACTGGGCGAACTTCGAACCCGTGAAGCCGAAGTTCATCGGCCGCCGCGTGTTCAAGAACTACGACCTGAATGAACTGGCGCAGTACATCGACTGGGGTCCGTTCTTCCAGACCTGGGATCTGGCCGGTCCGTATCCGCAGATCCTCAACGACGAGATCGTCGGCGAGTCGGCGCGCAAGGTGTTCTCCGACGCCAAGTCGATGCTCTCGCGCCTGATCCAGGGCCGCTGGCTGCAGGCGAACGGCGTGATCTCGCTGTTGCCCGCGAACACCGTCAACGACGACGACATCGAGATCTACACCGACGAATCGCGCACGGAAGTCGCGATGACATGGCGCAATCTGCGTCAGCAGTCGGTGCGTCCGGTGGTGGACGGCGTGATGCGCCCGAACCGGTGTCTGGCCGACTTCATCGCGCCGAAGGACTCGGGCAAGGCCGACTACATCGGCCTGTTCGCGGTCACGGCGGGCATCGGCGTGGACGTGAAGGAAGCGCAGTTCGAAAAGGATCACGACGACTACAGCGCGATCATGCTCAAGGCGCTGGCCGACCGTTTCGCGGAAGCGTTCGCCGAAGCGATGCACGCGCGCGTGCGCCGCGATCTGTGGGGCTATGCGTCGGCCGAAACGCTCGACAACGACGCGCTGATCGCCGAGAAGTACGCGGGCATTCGTCCGGCGCCGGGCTATCCGGCCTGCCCGGACCACCTCGTGAAGCGCGATATGTTCGACGTGCTGCAGGCCAACGAGATCGGCATGAGCGTGACCGAGTCGCTGGCGATGCTGCCGGCGGCGAGCGTCTCGGGCTTCTATCTCGCGAACCCGGACAGCACGTATTTCTCGGTCGGCAAGATCGCCCAGGATCAGCTCGCCGACTTCGGCCGCCGCATGGCGCTCTCCGACGAAGACGCGCGCCGCGCGCTCGCGCCGCTGCTCTAAGGTCAGCGCTGAACCTCCTCGCGACATGACATTCGCGCGCCGCGGCCGCAAGGCCCGCGCGCGGCCGTTGTGGCCAGCCGACATATGCCATTCGATAGGCTGAATATTACGCGCGCGCTATTTTTCGGCTTTGTAAGATGGCAGCGCTTCACCTTGGCCTGACGCGGCGGCGCGCATCGTCCGGCGCCGCGCCGGCTCGATCATCAGCAAGTCCTTAAAAAAATCGCCTTTCGGAGAATCGTATGAAGAAGCTGGTGTTGATGTTGACCGCCTTTGGCGTCGCCGCGCTCGCGCAACCGTCGTTCGCCCAGCCGGCCGCGCCGCACGAGTCGAGCGCGGTGTCGTCGTATTCGGCGCCCACTGAAAAACACGTGAAGAAGCCGAAGAAAAAGAAGGCGAAGAAGGGCGCGGCCTCGGCGGCCGAGAGCGCGCCGGCTGCCGCCAGCGAGTAATTGCAGGCGGGCAGGTCATCGCGTACCACGCCAGCTTGCCAGTAGAAAAGCAAAGAGCCCGCATCGAGCGGGCTCTTTCTTTTTGCGCTTCACGTTCAGGCTTCACATCTGGGCGTCACGGCCGGCGCGCGGCGCGGCCTTTAAGGCCCGACGCTCACCGCCGCTCGCGCAAGGGGCGCTTCAGATGCCCCAAACGATGTCGTTGTCTTCCTTCTTCGCCGCGCGCAGCATGTCGAGGAACGGAAACGCGCGCTGCGCGAGACCCGGCTGCAGTTCGTGATGCTCGCGGCCCTCCTCGCCTTCGTGAAAGTGGCCTTCGTGCTCGGCACGGTCTTTCTTGTCGATGGCGATGGCCGCTTCGAGCTTGCCGATCGCCGTGTCGAGCTCGTCGTGCGTAATCACGCCGCGTGCGCCGAGGCGCTTGCCGATAATGCCGAGGAGATATTGCGCGAGATTTTCCAGCATCGTCACGTCAGGCGCCGCGTGGCATTTGAATGTAACCAGCATGTCTGTTCCCTTTATGATTTTGATGTCCGCTTGACCATGGGCCGGACGCCGTTGCGGCAACTCGCTGCGACTGGAGCGCGGCGACCGAAAAAGCACCCGCGGAAAAGCGTAACTGGCGAGCCTGGGCCTGCCGGGCATCTCATTTCACATATTAGCACCTGCTAAAATCCGTCTGGACGGAATTACCCGCAGGGCGCGGCCCTGTCCGCCCGGCCCGCTTGAGTGCCACGGCCACCGCCGCGATCCGCGTGCGGCGCGCGCTGGCCCGCGATGGCCGGCGGCGGCGCCCCGCCCTCACCCGAATTCGACGGCACGCGCCGGCCTTTGCGCTTCCAGCAGGCCGGCCCCGCACCCAACTACCCGCACAGGACCTGCTACAAGCATGCTGCCCGCACAGAAACACACCCTGGAGACTCTGTTCGCCGACGCCGTCGCCCAGGTGGCGAAAGCCACCGAGGGCACGACCGAAGCCGCATTCGTCGTGCCCACGATCGCGCTCGAGCGTCCGAAGGTCGCCGCGCACGGCGACGTCGCCTGCAACGTGGCGATGCAGCTCGCCAAGCCGCTGCGCGCCAACCCGCGCGCGCTGGCCCAGCAGATCGTCGACGCCGTGAAGGCGCTGCCCGCCGCCGCCGGCCTGGTCGCCGACGCCGAAGTGGCCGGCCCCGGCTTCATCAACCTGCGCCTGACCGTCGAGGCCAAGCGCGCCGTGCTCGGCGCCGTGTTCGCCGAAGCCGCCGCGTTCGGCCGCTCGCAGCGCGAAGCCGGCAAGCGCGTGCTGGTCGAGTTCGTCTCGGCCAACCCCACGGGTCCGCTGCACGTCGGCCACGGCCGCCAGGCCGCGCTCGGCGACGCCATCTCGAACGTGCTCGGCTCGCAAGGCTTCGACGTGCACCGCGAGTTCTACTACAACGACGCGGGCGTGCAGATCGGCAACCTCGCCGTCTCCACCCAGGCGCGCGCGCGCGGCCTGAAGCCGGGCGACGCGGGCTGGCCGGAAGCCGCCTATAACGGCGAATACATCGCCGACATCGCACGCGACTATCTCGCGGGCGAAACCGTCGCGGCCACGGACGGCGAACCCGTCACGGGCGCGAAGGACCCGGAAGACCTCGAAGCGATCCGCCGCTTCGCCGTCGCCTATCTGCGCCACGAGCAGGATCTCGACCTGCAGGCGTTCGGCGTGAAGTTCGACCGCTACTACCTCGAATCGTCGCTGTACACCGAAGGCCGCGTCGAGAAGACCGTCGAGTCGCTCGTCGCCTCGGGCCAGACCTACGAGCAGGACGGCGCGCTGTGGCTCAAGACCACCGACTACGGCGACGACAAGGACCGCGTGATGCGCAAGTCCGACGGCACCTACACGTACTTCCTGCCGGACGTCGCTTACCACGTCACCAAGTGGGAGCGCGGCTTCACCAAGGTCATCAACATCCAGGGCTCGGATCACCACGGCACCATCGCGCGCGTGCGCGCCGGCCTGCAGGCGCTCGGCGTCGGCATTCCGAAGGGCTATCCCGACTACGTGCTGCACAAGATGGTCACCGTCATGCGCGACGGCCAGGAAGTGAAGATCTCCAAGCGCGCGGGCAGCTACGTGACGGTGCGCGACCTGATCGAATGGTCGGGCGGCGCGAATCCGGGCAGCGAAGTCTCGCCGGATCTACTCGACGAAGCGACCATCCGCCGCGGCCGCGACGCCGTGCGCTTCTTCCTCATCTCGCGCAAGGCCGACACGGAATTCGTGTTCGACATCGACCTCGCGCTGAAGGAAAACGACGAAAACCCGGTGTACTACGTGCAGTACGCGCACGCACGCATCTCGTCGATCCTCGGCGACTGGCAAGGCAAGTTCGGCGGCAAGCTCGACGCGCTGCCGCAGGTCGACCTCGCGCCGCTGTCGAGCGAACGCGCGCTCGCGCTCATCGCCAAGCTCGCCGAATTTCCCGACATGCTCACGCACGCGGCCGGCGAACTCGCGCCGCACGCGGTCGCGTTCTATCTGCGCGAACTCGCGGCTGAATTCCACTCGTTCTACAATGCCGAACGCGTTCTCGTCGACGACGCGGCCGAGCGCGATGCGCGCGTCGCGCTGCTCGCAGCCACGCGCCAGGTGCTCGCGAACGGTCTCGCGATGATCGGCGTGTCGGCGCCCGAGCGCATGTAACGCAGGGGATGCATGGGTCGCGCCGCGCTGTGCCGCGGCGCGACCCATGATCCCGTGAAGCGACATGTTTGGGGCGCGTCCGCGAGCGGGCGCGCCATTCCAGGATTCTCTTGTTTGCAGGTGATTCAGACGATGGCAAAACCGCGCCGCACTACAAAACAGCAGTCGAAACAGTCCGGGGGTACGTTTCTCGGTGTCGTGCTGGGCCTGATTGTCGGCCTTGCGATCGCGGTGGTGGTGGCGCTCTATATCACGCGCTCGCCCACGCCGTTCGTCTCGAAGGTCGCGCCGCCGGCCGCTTCGGACGCGAGCCAGAGCGAACAATACGATCCGAACCGTCCGCTGCAAGGCAAGACGCCGGGTCAGCCGGTGACGCCGCAAGCCGCGCAAAGCACGCCGCCGAACACCGCGCCGGGCCAGACCACGAACCAGTCGCAGTCGTCGGGCATGCTCGACGAGCCGCAGATCGTCGAAGTGCCGCCGTCGGGTTCGGCCGACAACGGCGCGAACAATGCCGCCAACAACAACGGCGTTGCGGTCGCACCCAAGCCTTCGACGGGCGCCACGACCGACAATAGCCAGCTCGCACAGCCCGCGAAGAAGCCGCAGGCACCGAGCCAGCCCGCGCAGCAGCTCGCGAACAACCCGCCGCAGAAGTCGCCGAACGCGGCTCCCGCGCCGAACGCCGCGAAGCCCGCTCAGCCCGGCTCCGCCGCGCCGTCGGCCGCCGACGCCAACACCGGCTACTTCCTGCAGGTCGGCGCGTACAAGACCTCGTCCGACGCCGAGCAGCAGCGCGCGCGTCTCGCCTTCCAGGGCTTCGAGTCGAAGGTCACGCAGCGCGACGCGGGCGGCATCACGTACTACCGCGTGCGCATCGGTCCGTTCTCCAAGTTCGATGACATGAACTCGACCCGTCAGCGCCTGTCTGACGCCGGTATCGACACCGCCGTCATTCGTTTCTCGAAGCAGTAACCGCCGTCCGCGCCGCGTCGCCGCGCGCCCCGTCCCCCGCGCCGTCCGCACCGTTGTGTGCGCAAGCGTCGGTGGCGGAGCGCGCAGCCCGCGGCGCGATCTCATCCAGTAACGCCGCGGCCGCGCGCAGCCAGCGCGCCGCACCCATCGGGCCGGACGCCGCCGGCCTCGTCCAGTGGAACAACACGCTATGAAACGCATTCTCGGATCGCTCCTGCTCTCGCTCTCCATGATCGCCGGCGCCGCGCACGCCTCGCCTGCCGCGCCGGTCGCCAGCAAGGACTACACGGTGCTCAAGGCGCCGCAGCCGCTCGACGTGCCCGCGGGCAAGATCGAAGTGATCGAATTCTTCTGGTACGGCTGCCCGCACTGCAACGCGTTCGACCCGTACCTCGAATCGTGGATCAAGAAGCAGGGCCCGGACGTCGTGTTCAAACGCGTGCCGGTTGCCTTCCGTGACGATTTCGTCCCGCATTCGAAGATGTACTACGCGCTCGACGCGCTCGGCCTCGCGCAGAAGCTCACGCCCGCCGTGTTCCATGAAATCCACGTGAACAAGAACTACCTGCTCACGCCGGAAGACCAGCAGAAGTTCCTCGCCACGCAAGGCGTCGATCCGAAGAAGTACATGGACGCGTACAACTCGTTCTCGACGCAGAGCGCGCTCCAGCGCGACAAGGCCATGCTCGACGCGTACAAGATCGACGGCGTGCCGACCATCGCGATCCAGGGCAAGTACGAAACCGGCCCGGCGCTGATGCAATCGACGGAAGACAAGGCGCTGCCGGACACGCTGCAGGTCATGGACTTCATCGTTTCGCAGATCCGCGCGAAGAAGATGTGAGCGCGCGCGCCGGCATGACACACCCGCTCAAGGTTTTCATCACCGGCGCGTCGAGCGGCATCGGCGCCGCTCTCGCCGCCGAATACGCGCGGCGCGGCGCCATCCTCGGGCTCGTCGCGCGCCGCGCCGACGCGCTCGAGGCGTTTCTCCAGGCTCATCCGCAGCACCCCATCTCGATCTATCCCGCCGACGTGCGCGACGCCGATGCGCTCGCCGCCGCCGCGCGCGCGTTCATCGCCGAACACGGCATGCCCGACATCGTGATCGCCAACGCGGGCGTGAGCCGCGGTGCGCTCACGGGCGAAGGCGAGCTCGCCACGTTCCGCGACGTGATGGATACGAACTACTTCGGCATGGTCGCCACCTTCGAGCCGTTCGCGCAAACCATGGCGCAGACGCGGCGCGGCACGCTCGTGGGCATCGCGAGCGTGGCGGGCGTGCGGGGGCTGCCGGGCTCGGGCGCGTACAGCGCGTCGAAGGCCGCGGCGTTCGCCTATCTCGAAGCGCTGCGCGTGGAGATGCGCCCGTTCAAGGTGCCTGTGGTCACCATCGCGCCCGGCTACATCCGTACGCCGATGACCGCGAAGAACCCGTACCGCATGCCGTTCCTGATGGACGCCGACCGCTTCGCCACGCGCGCCGCCGACGCCATCGCGCGCGGGCGCGCCTTCGCCGTGTTCCCGTGGCCGATGCGCGTGGTCGCCGCGCTGCTCGGCGCGCTGCCGCGCTGGCTGTATGACCGCGCTTTCGAGCGCGCGCCGCGCAAGCCGCGTACTGCTCAGTAGCCCCCCCCAGCCCCCCCACTTGTGGGGGGGTGCGATCGGCCCGCCGATCGCGGGGGGGGCGATCACCCCCCCACTCGTGGGGGGGTGCGATCGGCCTGCCGATCGCGGGGGGGCTAACTGCGATAAGCTTCCCCGATCGGGCCCTCTCGCCACGCGGCAACCCGGCCCGCACACCAACGGCAAGACCCTGGCAAAACGGAGATTCCATGCGCTTCACCTCGCCCGCCCCCGTGCTCGCGGCCGCCCTGTGCGCGCTGGCCTGCGCGGCCACGCCCGCGCTCGCGAAACCGCTCACGGTCTGCACCGAGTCGAGCCCGGACGGCTTCGACGTCGTGCAGTTCAACTCGCTCGTGACGACCAACGCCTCCGCCGACGTGATCTTCAACTCGCTCGTCAATTACGACGAAGCGCAGAAGAAGGTCGTGCCCGCGCTCGCGCAGTCGTGGGACGTGAGCGCCGACGGCCTCACCTACACGTTCCATCTGCGCCCGAACGTGCAGTTCCAGACGACCGAATGGTTCAAGCCCACGCACACGCTGAACGCCGACGACGTCGTCTTCACCTTCGAGCGCATGCTCGACGCCAATAACGCATGGCACAAGGTGGCCGGCCCGAGCGGCTTCCCGCACGCGCAGTCGATGGGCCTGCCCAAGCTGATCAAGTCGGTCAACAAGGTCGATGCGAACACGGTCAAGTTCGAACTGAACGAGCCGAACGCCACCTTCCTCTCGATCCTCACGATGGGCTTCGCGTCCATCTACTCGTCCGAATACGCCGATCAGCTGCTCAAGGCGGGCAAGCCGCTCGACCTGAACGCGAAGCCGGTCGGCACCGGCCCGTTCCAGCTCAAGAGCTACACGAAGGACGCGGTGATCCGCTACGACCTGAATCCGTCCTACTGGGGGCCGAAGCCGAAGGTCGACCGCCTGATCTACGCGATCACGCCCGACGCCGCCGTGCGCGCGCAGAAGGTGAAGGCCGGCGAATGCCAGATCGCGCTCTCGCCCAAGCCGCAGGATGTCGCCGACGCGAAAAGCGACAAGGCGCTCAAGGTCGTGCAGACGCCCGCCTTCATGACGGCCTTCGTCGCGCTCAACACGCAGAAGAAGCCGCTCGACAATCCGAAGGTGCGTCAGGCGCTGAACATGGCGTTCGACCGCACGACGTATCTGAAGACGGTGTTCGACAACACGGCCACGCCCGCGACCAATCCGTGGCCGCCCATCACCTGGGGCTACGACAAGGCGATCCAGCCGTATCCGCACGACATCGCCAAGGCCAAGGCGCTGCTCGCCCAGGCGGGCGTGCCCAACGGCTTCTCGACGACGATCTGGGTGCGTCCGAACGGCAGCGTGCTCAATCCGAATCCGCGCGCGGGCGCCGAACTGCTGCAAGCCGATTTCGCGAAGATCGGCGTGAAGGCGGAGATCAAGGTGATCGAGTGGGGCGAGCTGATCAAGGAAGCCAAGCAGGGTCAGCACGACACGCTGTTCATGGGCTGGGCCGGCGACAACGGCGACCCGGACAATTACCTCTCGCCGCTCTTTAGCTGCAACGCCGTGCAGTCGGGCATCAACTTCGCGCGTTTCTGCGATCCGCAGCTCGACAAGCTGATCGCCGACGGCAAGGCGACCGCCGATCAGGCGAAGCGCACCAAGCTCTACGAGAGCGCGCAGAAGATCATCCACGATCAGGCGCTGTGGATTCCGCTCGGCTATCCGACCGCGGCGGCAATCACGCGCGCGAACGTGAACGGCTATCAGGTGAGCCCGTTCGGCCGCCAGAACTTCGGCGCGGTGACCGTGCAGTAAGCGGCGGCCAGGCCGCTCGAAGCATTCGAAACGCACGAACCGCGCGGCAAGCTGGCCGTGCGATGGAAAAAAGCCGGGGCAAGTCCCCGGCTTTTTTGCGTGCGCCTGCGCGCCGCCCACGTTACGAAGCGGTAAAGACGCAACAATTTGCGTGATCCGCACCTTCAAAAATCGCCTGGCAGGTTCCGCCCGATCACCCGCAAAGCCCGTCACCATTGGGCTTTGGCGAATGCGAGGTGCGGCTTGCGCCCTTTCATCGCGCTGTCAAAGCCGAGACGATTGTTGCAGGTTCGTAATTTTCGGCGGCGCGCGGCGGGCTAGATTGGAGTCGTCCATTCATCCAGCGAAGGAGACTCGAATGAACACGAAGACGAAGCTGATTGCCGCCCTGGGCGCCGGTGTCACGATCCTTGCCGTTTCGCAGACCGCCATGGCCGGCGTCTCGGTCGGCCTCGCCATCGGCGCACCCGTGCCCGTGTATGCCGCGCCCGCGCCGGTCTATGCAGCGCCGACCTATGTCGGCTGGCACGACGACCGCCGTTGGGACGATCGTCGCTGGGGCGATCGCCGTTGGGAAGATCATCGCTGGCACGATCGTCATTGGGGCAGCGACCGCCGTGGCGACTATGGCCGCGACGACGGCTATCGCCGCTGGTAATCCTGCCGCGTGAGCGCCGTCTCGCGTAGACGGCTCACGCAGATGACTCACGCACACGACTCACGCGCCGCAAACGACAACGCCTCGCAAATCGCGAGGCATTGTCGTATCCCAGGTGAGCGGCAAGCAAGCGCGTGAAGCTCACGCCATGATGTGCGCGCCGCCGTCGACATACACCGTGTTGCCGGTCAGCCGCCGCGCGTAACGCGTCGCGAGATACGCCGTGGCGTAGCCCACATCCATGATGTCGACGAGTTCGCCGAGCGGCGCGCGCTCGACCGCTTCGGCGAGCATGCGGTCGAAGTCGGGCAGCCCCGACGCCGCGCGCGTCTTGAGCGGTCCCGGCGACACCGCATGCACGCGGATGCCCAGCGGGCCGAGTTCGTACGCGAGATAGCGGCACGACGCTTCGAGCGCCGCCTTCACCGGCCCCATCAGGTTGTAGTTGGGCACGACGCGATTCGCGCCGTCGTAGCTCATGGCGAACAGCGTGCCGCCACGCGGCATCAGCGGCGCGGCACGTTTAGCCATCCTGATGAACGAATGGCACGACACATCCATCGCATACGCGAAACCTTGCGCCGACGAATCGAGCAGACCGCCTTGCAGATCGGCCTTCGGCGCATAGGCGATGGAATGCAGCGCGATGTCGAGCGAGCCCCACTGCTCGCGCACGGTCTCGAATACGGTGTCGAGTTGCGCGTCGTCCTCGACGTTGAGCGGCAGCAGCAGCGTCGCGCCGAGTTCCTGCGCGAGCGGTTCGACGTAGGGCTTCGCCTTGTCGTTGAGATAGGTGAGCGCAAGTTCGGCGCCGAGTTCGGCGAACGCGCGCGCGCAGCCCCACGCGATCGATTCGGCGTTCGCGACGCCCGTCACGAGCGCGCGCATGCCGGCGAGCGGCCGGTCGGGAAGTGGGTGCATGACGGACCTCGCTGGTGATGTCGCGGCGGATTTCACCGCAGGGTTCGGGGACGGCTCAGTGCGGAAATTCGTGGGTAAATTCGCGGATAAACGGGCGTGCAAACACGCCGATAAGCGCGGTGACAAACTCACGCGCGGCGCGCCTTCATGCACGCGCCGCGCGTCGTCGCGGATGATCTCGCGCTATCTATCGGCTTCACTCGCCCGCGGACCGTGCCGCGCGGCGGCGTCCCGCAGCCGGACGCGCCGTGCGCGTGGCAACGGGCGCGCTCGCGGGACGGGCGCGGCGCGCGGCGGTTTTGGCCGCCGTTTTCGCCGCGGGTTTGGCCGCCGCTTTCGCGGCGGTCTTCGTGGCGGTCTTGGCGGACGGCTTCGCCTCGGGCGCCTCGACGGCCTGCACCGCGGCTTCGACGGCCGCCTTCACTTTCGCGTTCGGCGCGCGGCGCGGTTTCGCGGCGGCGGGTTTGGCTTCGTCCTTCGGTACTTCGTGTGCTTCATGCGCCTCATGCACCTCGGCCGAAGCCTTCACCGGCGCGCCGCCCGTCGTCGACGTCGACGAGCCTGAACCACTGCTCACACCACCCGAGCCACCCGCGCCACCGCTCGCACTGCCGCCGCTCGGCGGCGGCGGCAGCGGCTCCTTCTCGCTGCCCGGCTCCAGCCCGAGCACGCGCTGCACTTCGGCGAAACGCTCCGCACGCTCGCCTTCGAGCGGACCCGACGCACTCGCGACCTGATACACCGCCGACATCAGCAGCCGACGCGCACGCGCCTCGGGCACGAGATCCGGCAGCGCGTCGATCGCGGCCTGCGCGTCGAGCTGCACGATCGCGCCCTGGCGGCGCGCGGCTTCCTTGAGTTCCGCGATGCTCGGCTGACGATCGCCGAAATACTCGCGCGCCAGATCGCGCATCTTCTGGAACGGCCGGTACTGCACCACGTGCATTTCGTCGGCGAGAAAGGCCATGATGCGCATGAACACGTCGAGCATCGTCGCCTTGTGCACGTGCGCGTGCGCCGCGCGCAGACGCATCTGCGCGAGCTCCTTGCGCAGCGCCGTGAGCGGCGGCGCGATCGGATCGAGCGGCAAGTTCGGCGCGACGCCCACCCATGCCTGCACCCACGGCGCGGTGTAGAGGCCGTAGAAGGTGCGTTCGGTCCACGTGTCGCGCGCGTCGCGATACGCATCCCACACGGCCTCGATGCTCGCCGACACCTGCTTTTCGAGCAGCGTGAACGGGTTGTCGCGATCCGCCGGCTTGCGATGCGCGCGCACCGCGTCGGCCACGGCGGGCAGCGCGCCGAACACCGGATTCGCATCGCTGAAGAAGCTGCGCTCCACACGCGACGGATGCGACTCGCGCAGCAGATGCGCGCTCAGCGCATTGCTCGACGCACGCACGGTCGGCGAGACGAACAGATCGTAAATACGCTGATTGCTCTCCGCGAGACGGCGCACGACCTCGAACGGCTGCTCGTCGTCGCGGCCATCGTCGAGCGCGAGAATATCGTCGATGGTGCGGCGCTCGAAGCGGATCTCGTAACGCCCTTCGAGCGCTTCGAGACGGCCCGCTTCCGGCGTCGAATCGGTGATGCGCGCCTCGTAGAGTCCGGGCGGCAGCACGTCGATCAGATCGAGCGCCGAAAATAGTTCGGTGTGCTCCTTATTCGCCACGCTGGCCGACACGAAGATGCCGAGGTGCCCCACCTTGTCGTGCAGGCAATAGACGATCACCTGCTCGTTCGCGACGATCTCGTCCACGCTCGCGTAGAGATCGGGAATCCAGTTCAGCGCCTGTTGCGGCGGCGTGATGTTGTCGCCCCACGAAGCGAGCACGATGATCGGCGTGCGGATGTTGCGCAGATCCACGGGCGCGCGCGCGTTCTTCGCGTAGACCTCGTTGCGCGTGAGGTGATTGCCGACGAACAGGTTCTGCACGATCCAGTCGATTTCCGCGCGGTTCAACTGGAAGTGGCCGCCCCACCAGCGCTCGAATTCGAGGAAGCGCTCGCGCTCCGTATCGACCTTCGCGTAGAGGTTGTAGAGCTTGCCCCAGAACGTGTTCGACGGATTGAGGTTCTCGAAGTTGGTGACGAGGTGCGCGCCGTCGAAGTGGCCGTCGCCGAGATCGGCGGCCAGCGAGGACATCCACGAGCCGCCGAGCATGCCGCCCGAATAGCGCATCGGATTCTTGCCGCGCACGCCGGCCCAGTACGAAAGCGGCGAGCCCGCGAGCATCAGCGGACCGACCAGCGAAGGCGCGGACGCGGCCAGCAGCGCGGCCGCCCAGCCGCCCTGGCAGTTGCCGATCACGAAGGGCTGGCCGTCGGCGTCGGCGTGCAGCTCGCGCACTTTCTGCAGGAACACGGCCTCGGCCTTGCCGACCGATTCGATCGTCTGCGTGTCGGTCGGCACCGGGAAGAACGTCACGAAGTAGCACGGATGGCCCTTGCGCAGCGCGATGCCCACTTCGCTGTCCATCTTGAAGCCCGCGATGCCGGGGCCGTGGCCCGCGCGCGGATCGATCACGACGAACGGCCGCATGCGCGGATCGGTTTCCACGCCTTCTTCCGGCTTGATGCGCAGGAGTGCGTAGTTGCAGGGATCGTCGAGTTCGCGGCCGTCGACGATCACGTCGTAGTCGAACGCGAGCACCGGCGGCATGCCGGCTTTCTCGTGCATGTAGGTCTGGTTGCCGCGCTCGCGCAGCACGTCGAGGAACAGCACGCTGCGCTGCCAGGCGTCGAACAGGTAGTCGTAGAGCGGCTGGATCGCGGCGGGCGCGGCGGCGGGCAGAGCCGGCATCGCGGGCATCGGCGCAATGGCTGAAGCCGCCGATCCCGCCGAAGCAGCGCTCACGGCTTGCGCGGCCTGTTGCGCCTGTGCGAACAGCGGGTTCTGCGCGGGATCGAAGGCCGCGCCGAACGCCGGCCCGAAGGCGGACTTCAGCGCCGTCTGCGCGGCTTCAGCCGATTCGGCGAAGGCATTGGCGAGCGGCGTGAACAGCGGCGAAATTGACGAGAGCGAAGGAAACGGTGAAGGCAGCGAGGTCAGCGGCGAAGACAGCGGCCAGAGCGGCCAGAAGGCGTTGGGCGCGGCATCTTGCGGCGCGCCGGTATCGGACGAGAGTGCAGGCGAGAGGGCGGGAACTGCCACGACACGAATCTCCTTTAAGGGGGAGCGCGGGGCGTCTCGCGCAGGCCGCGCGAGCGGTCCTGGGAGGCGGCGCGCGTCCGGCGCCGGGCCGGCGAAGCACAGGCGCTACGGATCGGCTGACGGCGCAAGGCATGAACTGGCGCACGCGCGGCGCGAACCCGGCAGGCGGCAAAACCGCCGGGCGAGCGCGGCCGCCGTGCCGTGCTGCAATGCAGTATCCCAATCTAGGCAGCACCCGGACGAAAGTCAAGGCGTGCCGGATCGGGTCGTCCTCCCATCATCGCGGCGCGCCGTGAATGCGGCGTGACAATCGGGCCGATCGGACGTGCGCGGGGCGTGCGTGCGCGCACTGCGGCAATCGGTATCGGCACTGTTTTTCGCGGCTCGCGGCGCCTTGGTGGACGCCGATGTGCGGCGATGCGCGACGAATCGGCGCGCGCGCGGCAGGGCGGCGCCCGTGCGCCGGGCGCGCACTTTTCGACCGGCCCCGCGCACGCTGGACTACACTGTTAGCGCTTTGCGCGCCGCAACATACGCATGCCGCATCGACGCTGCGCGCGCCTTTTCGGCATCCGGTTTTCCCGTGTGGTTTCAGTCAACGTAGCGCCCTTCGAAGAGACGGACATGACTGCATCGCCCGACAAGTACTCGGTTCTGCTGGCCCGCTGCGCCGGCCTGCCGCCCGTGCCCACCGCCGTCGCGCATCCGTGCGATGTGTCGTCGCTGACGGGCGCGCTCGACGCCGCCAACCTCGGTCTCATCTCGCCGATCCTCGTCGGCCCCGAGGAGAAGATCCGCTCGGTCGCGCAGGAGGCCAATCTCTCGCTCGACAACGTCGTGATCGTCGACGCGCCGCACAGCCACGCCGCCGCCGAGCGCGCCGTGCACGCGGTGCGCGCGGGCGAGGCCGAACTGCTCATGAAGGGCAGCCTGCACACCGACGAACTGCTGCACGAAGTGGCTTCGGGCGCGAACGGCCTGCGCACCGAGCGCCGCCTTTCGCACGTGTTCGCGATGGACGTGCCCACGTATCACAAGCCGCTTTTCATCACCGACGCCGCCGTCAACATCTTCCCCAAGCTCGCCGACAAGGCCGACATCGTGCGCAACGCGATCGACCTCGTGCAGGCGCTCGGCATCGGCACGCCGAAGGTGGCGATCCTCGCCGCCGTGGAAACCGTCTCCGACAAGATGCCCTCGACGATCGACGCCGCCGCGCTCTGCAAGATGGCCGACCGCGGGCAGATCGCGGGCGGCCTGCTCGACGGCCCGCTCGCCTTCGACAACGCGATCAGCGCCGAAGCCGCGCGCATCAAGGGCATCACGTCGCCGGTCGCGGGCGACCCCGACATCCTGCTCGTGCCCGACCTCGAAGCGGGCAACATGCTCGCCAAGCAGCTCACCTTTCTCGCGGGCGCGGAAGCGGCGGGCATCGTGCTCGGCGCGCGCGTGCCCATCATCCTCACGAGCCGCGCCGACACCGTGCGCTCGCGTATCGGCAGTTGCGCGATCGCGGTGCTGCTCGCGCACGCGCGGCGCGCGCGCATGACGGCGGAGGCACTGTGACCGCTCACCTCACTTCCGCCCAGCTTGGCGAACAGCACGCGGGCCAGCACCCTGCCGAAGGGCAAATCGTGCTGGTGGTGAACGCGGGCTCGTCGAGCATCAAGTGTTCGGTGTATCGCGTGATCGACGATCCGCGCGCCGAAAGCGGCGCGCGCGCGATTCACGGCGCGGGCGGCCAGATCGAAGGCATCGGCGTGGCGCCGCGCGTGGTCGCGCATATGGCCGACGGCCGCCTGATCGTCGACGAAAAATTTCCGGTCGCGCAGGTCGCCGACCACGACGCCGCGTTCCGCCTGCTGCGCCTCGTGCTTGCCGTGGGCCTGCGCGACACGCCGCCTGCCGCGATCGGCCATCGCGTTGTGCACGGCGGCGCGCACTTCAAGGACGCCGTCCTCATCGACGATCAGGTGATCGAGGAGCTCGACGCGCTCACGCCGCTCGCGCCGCTGCATCAGCCGCACAATCTCGCGGCGATACGCGCGGTGCGCGTCGCCGCGCCCGAGCTGCCGCAGGTGGCGTGCTTCGACACGGCCTTTCACGCGGGCAACGACATCATGGCGCAGCTCTTTGCGCTGCCGTTCCACTACTACGAGGAAGGCATCCGCCGCTACGGCTTTCACGGGCTCTCGTACGAGTACATCGCGCATCATCTGCACGCGGTTGCGCCGGATATCGCGCGCGGACGCGTGATCGTCGCGCATCTGGGCAACGGTGCGAGCCTGTGCGCGATGAAGGACGGCAAGAGCGTGGAAACGACGATGGGCCTCACCGCGCTCGACGGCCTGCCGATGGGCACGCGCTGCGGCGCGCTCGACGCGGGCGCCGTGCTCTGGATGATGGCGCACGGCATGGATTACGCGGCGATCGAGAAGCTGCTGTATCAGGAGTCGGGGCTCAAGGGGCTGTCGGGCATCAGCAGCGACATGCGCGAACTGCTCGCGAGCGACAGCCAGCAGGCGAAGCTCGCGGTCGACTTCTACACGTACCGGATCGCGCAGGAAGTGGGCAAGCTCGCCGTAGTGCTCGGCGGGCTCGATGCGCTGGTGTTCACGGCGGGTATCGGCGAGCATGCGGCGCCCGTGCGCGCGCAGGTGTGCGAGCGGCTCGCGTCGATGTTCGGCATCGCGCTCGATACCGCGGCGAACGACGCGGGCAAGGAGCGCGTGACCGCGAGCGGCAGCCGCGTGCCGGTGTTCGCGATTCCCACCGATGAAGAAGGCATGATCGCGCTGCACACGGCGCGGCTGCTGCGCGAGGCGCATTTACACGCGCAGCCCGATGCGGGCGCGGCGGCGCGGCTCGGGCAGTGAGTGTGATGGTGAGTGTCAAGGCGGGGCGCGCGCATCGCTCGATGCGTTAATCGCGCCCGCCGCCTTCGGTCAATCCCTTCAGGCATTTCCTCAGGCAATCTTTTCAGGCAAACGCCTGCGCGCCTGGCAAGCCCGGCCATTCCTGCGCCGTGCGCCGATCCTCGCGCTTCTCCTCGCGACTCACTTCAGGCAGCCCGTCGGCGGGCGCTTCATCGTCGCGCAGACGCTTCGGCGCCTCGCAATGCACGAGCGTATCGATGAAATACTTCGCGCGCGGCCACGGACCGAAGCCCGCCGCTGTGTTGATATGCCCCGCATCGCCGAGATTCACGAACGCGCTGCCCAGTTGCTGCGCGAGCTGGCGCGCGCCGGTCAGCGGCATCCACAGATCGGTTTCGCTGCCGATCAGAATCGACGGCACGGTGAGGCGCCGCGCCTCGAACGGCCCGGCGAAACGAAACTTCTCCGGGCTCGCGGGCGCGACGAACAGCACGCCAGCCACGTCCGCGCCGAGCGTCCCCTGCAGCAGCGCGTGCGCGGTCACGAGGCAGCCGAAGCTGTGCGCCGCGAGCAGAAATGGCCCGCGCTCGCGCGCGAGACGTTCGCGCAGCGCCTCGCTCCAGACGGCCAGATCGGGGGCGTCCCAGTCGGCCTGCTCCACGCGCAGCGAGTGCGCGAACTGGCGTTCGAGCCAGGTCTGCCAGTGCGCGCCGTCGCTGCCGTGCAAACCGGGCACGGTGACGAGTCGCGGCGGCCAGCGGGATTGAGCGCACGAAAGCATGATTTTTTCCTCGCATCGAGAGGTCGAGCAAGGATTGTGATCCGCGACCCGCGCGCGCCGAACCAATTTTTTTTGCTTTGCTTTTTCGCCGACGCCCGTCAGGATGCCGCGTCGCCGCCCGCGCCGAGAAAGCCGGGCCAGCTCCGGCTCGAAAAAGTAGAATGGAGCGAATGCTGACTCAATCTGGCGATGGCCGTTGCAGAAACGGCGGCCGCCGTCTTCCGTCACCGAATTCCGTCGCGGGCCGTGGCCGCTGCCGTTCCCGCTCCTGCCGCCCGCCGCCGGACTTCGTCACACAACGCGCAGCACGCTCGAAAGCACGATGAAGATTCTGTTCTGGCTCCCGCAATCCGACGCTTCCGCCTGGCTCCAGGGCCTGTCCCGCGCGCTGCCCGCCGCGGAACTGCGTGCCTGGCAACCGGGCGATACCGCCCCCGCCGACTACGCCGTGGTCTGGCACCCGCCGCGCGAGCTGTTCGCCGCGCGCCCCGGCCTGAAGGCCGTGTTCAACCTGGGCGCGGGCGTCGATGCGATCCTCGCGCTCGAACGCGAGCATCCCGGCACGCTGCCGAAAGACGCGCTGCTCGTGCGCCTCGAAGACTCGGGCATGGCGCCGCAAATGGCCGAATACGTGCAGCACGCGGTGCTGCGCTATCTGCGCCGTTTCGACGACTACACGCAGCAGCAGACGCGCGGCGAATGGCACGTGCTCGCGCCGCATCCGCGCGAAACCTTCACCGTGGGCGTGCTCGGGCTCGGCGTGCTGGGCGCGCAGGTCGCGCACGCGGTGGCCGCGCTCGGCGTGCCGGTGCGCGGTTTCTCGCGCAGCGCAAAACACCTCGACGGCATCGAGACCTTCTCGGGCGAGCTGCACGGCCCGCAGTTCGACGCCTTCCTCGACGACGTGAAGCTGCTCGTCAACCTGCTGCCCGCCACGCCCGACACCGAGAACGTGCTGAACGCGCGCACCTTCGGCAAGCTCGCGCGCGGCGCGTATGTCGTGAACGTCGCGCGCGGCACGCATCTGAACGAACAGGACCTGCTCGATTCGCTGACGAACGGCACGCTGGCCGCGGCCACGCTCGACGTGTTCCGCACCGAGCCGCTGCCGCACGATCATCCGTTCTGGCAGGAGCCGCGCATCACGATCACGCCGCATAGCTCGGCGCTGACCTTGCGCGACGAAGCGATCTCGCAGATCGCCGACAAGATCGAGGCGCTCGCGCGCGGCGAAACCGTGAGCGGCGTCGTGCACGCGGCGCGCGGCTACTAAGCATCGCCGAACCCACAAAAAACCGGAGACACCCATGCCCACTCACGCCCTGCCGCAAGCCGTCAAGATCGTCGAAGTCGGACCGCGCGACGGTTTGCAGAACGAAAAGGAATTCGTGCCCACGGCGGTCAAGATCGAACTGATCGACCGCCTCGCGCAAGCGGGTTTCGCGAACATCGAGGCGGCCTCGTTCGTCTCGCCGAAATGGGTGCCGCAGATGGCCGACGGCGCGCAGGTGATGGACGGCATCGCGCGCCGCGCGGGCACGATCTATTCGGTGCTCACGCCCAACCTGCGCGGCTTCGAAGGCGCACTCGCGGCCCGCGCCGACGAGATCGTGATCTTCGGCGCCGCGAGCGAGGCGTTCTCGCAGAAGAACATCAACTGCTCGATCGCCGAGAGCATCGAGCGTTTCGCGCCCGTCGTCGAAGCGGCGAAAGCGAACGGCGTGCGCATTCGCGGCAGCGTGTCGTGCGCGCTCGGCTGCCCGTATCAGGGCGAGGTGCCGGTCGCTTCCGTGGTCGACGTCGTGGAGCGCTTCGCGGCGCTCGGCTGCGACGAGATCGATATCGCCGACACCATCGGCGTGGGCACCGCGAAGCGCGTGCACGAAGTGTTCGAAGCCGTCACGAAAGTGTTCCCGCGTGAGCGCCTTTCGGGCCACTTCCACGACACCTACGGCCAGGCGCTCGCCAACATCTACGCCGCGCTCGAAGAAGGCATCGCGATCTTCCACGCGTCGGTCGCGGGCCTTGGCGGCTGCCCGTATGCGAAGGGCGCGACCGGCAACGTCGCGACCGAAGACGTGCTGTATCTGATGAACGGCCTCGGCATCCGCACCGGCATCGACCTCGACCAGGTGGTCGCCGCCGGCGACTTCATCTCGACGGCCATCGGCCGCCCGAACGTCTCGCGCGCGGGCAAGGCGCTGCTCGCGAAACGGCAGAACGCCGCCGCGTGCGCGTGACAGCCCACCCCACTGCGCAACCCTGCAACGAAGGATCTCAGGACATGACGGAAACGCTCATCAACTCCGCGAAAGACGGCATCGACGCCTTGCCCGACTCGGCGCAACGCGTCGCGCTGCTGCTGCGCGATCACGGCCACGCCAAGCCGGTCGTGCTGCTGCCCGAAACCGGCAAGACCTCGGCCGAAGCGGCCGCGGGCCTCGGCTGCGAAGTCGCGCAGATCGCCAAGTCGATCCTGTTCCGCCGCCGCTCCGACGACGCGCCCGTGCTCGTGATTGCGAGCGGCGCGAATCGCGTCGACGAAAAGAAAGTCGAGGCGCACGTCGGCGCAATCGGCCGCGCGGATGCGAAGTTCGTGCGCGAGAAAACCGGCTATGCGATTGGCGGCGTCTGCCCGATCGGCCACGCGACCAAGCCCATCACGCTGATCGACGCCGACCTGTTCACGCTCGACAGCCTGTGGGCCGCGGCCGGGCATCCGCATGCGGTGTTCAATCTGTCGCCGCAGGAACTCGCGGCGATGACCGGCGCGCCCGTGGTCGACGTCGCGCTGCGCGACGCATGAGCGGCGCCGCGTTCAACTCCGCATCGGCGATGGGCACGCCCTCGCCCTGCATCAGCGTGTGCCGCATGCACGAGCCGAGCGGCCTGTGCGAAGGCTGCCTGCGCACCATCGACGAGATCGCGCTGTGGTCCACGTTCGACGACGCCGCGAAGCGCGCCGTCTGGGACGCGATCGAAACGCGTCACGCGAACTGGATCGCGGAGCGCTTCAGCGCCAATCGCACGAGCGATAACAGCGACGATAACAGCGGTGAAAGCAGCGGCAACATCGACGGCAAGGACGCGCCATGACCGCGCCCGCCCGCATCGTGCAGATCGGCGAAACGTTTCGCTCGACGCTCGCGCTCTCGCCCGACTCTGTGAAATCGTTCGCCACGCTCGTGAACGATCTGAACCCGCTGCATCACGACGACGAGTACGCCGCGCAAAGCCGCTTCGGCGGCCTGATCGCCTCGGGCACGCAGCCCACCGCGCATTTCATGGCGCTGCTCGCGACGCATTATTCGCAGCACGCGCAGCCGCTCGGGCTCGAATTCGACATGAAGCTCAAGCGCGCCGCGCACGCGCACGACGTCATCACCTTCGAATGGCGCGTGGTCGACGCGCACTGGAAGGCGAGCCTGAACGGCGATCTCGTGAAGCTCGACGGCACGGCCACGAATCAGCGCGGCGAGACGCTCGTGATCGGCCGCGCGACGATTCTCGTGATGCCGAAGCCTGACGCACGCACCGCGACGTCCGCGCCATGAAGCTGCCCGATTCGATCCGCGTATTCGAGCGCGGCTGGCTCTCGTCGAACAACGTGCTGCTCGTCGATGAAGCGCGCGCGGCGCTCGTCGATACCGGTTACGCCACGCACGCCGCGCAGACCGTCGCGCTCGTGCAGCACGCGCTCGCGGGCCGCGCGCTCGACGTGATCGTCAACACGCATCTGCATTCGGATCATTGCGGCGGCAACGCGCAATTGCAGGCGCAGGCGCAATGGCGCTGCGAGACGCTGATACCCGTCGCCAGCGCCGATGCCGTGCGCACGTGGGACGAAGCCCGCCTCACCTTCGACGCCACCGCGCAGACCTGCGAGCGCTTCAGCTTCACCGGCACGCTCGCGGCGGGCGAGCAGATCGCGCTCGGCGGTTTCGACTGGCAGGTGATCGGCGCGCCGGGCCACGATCCCGACTCGCTGATGCTGTACGCGCCCGAGCCGCGCGTGCTGATCAGCGCCGACGCGCTCTGGGAAAACGGCTTCGGCGTGATCTTTCCCGAACTCGACGGCGGCAGCGGATTTTCCGAGCAGCAAGCCGTGCTCGACGCCATCGCGCAACTCGATATCGCCGTGGTGATTCCGGGCCACGGCGCGCCGTTCGCCGACGCGCGCGCCGCGCTCGAGCGCGCGCATTCGCGTCTCGCATGGCTGCGTGCCGATCCGGCGCGCAACGCGAAAAATGCGCTCAAGGTGCTGATCGTGTTCAAGCTGCTCGAAGTGCGCAGCCTGAGTTACGGCGCGCTTGAGGCGATGGTGGCGAACGCGTCGATCATTCGCGCGGCGGCGCAGCAACTCGCGCCCGAAAGCGCCTGGCCCGCCCTGCTGCGCGAGCTGACCGGCGAGCTGGCAAAGAGCGGCGCGCTGGTGCTGCGCGAGGACGGCATCGAGGCGCCCGCCGGCGCGGTCTGAGCCGCGCCAAAAAAAACGCTCGTCCTTTTTCGGGGACGAGCGTGAGTATCGTGCTCTGACGTGATCAAACTGTCGAGCCGATCATACTCGCGCGAGAATACGCGCAGCATCAGTGATTTCCCTAAAAACGGGGCAGCAGCGAAATGCCCTGTCAAAGCCCGCATCGCTCATGCGCAATCGCGCATTTATGCAGGTGAAATCGGCGAAATTCACGGCGCGTAATTTAGTTCGCTATCCGAATCGAATAATCAGATCGTCCAGCGCCGCTCAAAGACCGATATGCACGCGCAACCAGTCGAACAGATGCGAGCACAGATATAAGCCGAGCCCGATCGTGCCGCCGATCACCGTGCCGTTCACGCGAATCTCCTGGAGATCCTTGCCGATTTTCAGTTCGATCAGGCGCGCGGTTTCGGCCGTGTCCCAGTTGCGCACCGTGTCGCGGATGTGATGCGTCAGATAGCGCGCGAAATCCGGCGCCATCGCGCGCGCGGCGTCTTCGAGATGACTGTTCAGCGAGGCGCGCAGATCGGCGTCGGCGGCCAGCGCCTCGCCGAGCCAGCGCCCCGTCGCGGCCACCTTCGCGTGCAGCGTGGAGTCCTCGCGTTCGAGATCGTCGCGCAGCCACGCGCGCAGGCTGTCCCACAACTCGCGCGTGTAGTCGTTGAGCGCGCTGCCTTCGCGCAGACTCGTCTTCAGTTCCTCGCCCTTGCGCAGAAACGCCGGATCGTTTTTCAATTGCACGATCAGGCGCTGCACGATCTCGTCGAACTTCACGCGCAGATGATGTTCGCGGTCCTCGCTCACTTGCAGCAACAAGCGGTTCACCGCGCTTTCGAGCACGCGCGCGCCGCTCTCGCCGATCCATTCCGAGGGCAGGAATTTCTCGGTCTTCGGAAACTCGCCCTTGAGCCCGTCGACGATGCGCGTCGCCACGAAGGCGCGCGTGCTGTCCTCGCTCAGCAACTGGCCGAGCTGATCGAGCATCTGGTCGAGCAGTTCCTGATGACGGCCGTCCTTCGTGAGCGTGTCGAGCAGCGCGCCCGCCGACTTCGAGAGATCGACCTTGTCGAGCGCGGCGTGCAGGCCGTCGCGGATGAAGCTCTGGATGCGCGCGTCGTCAGTGAGGCCGAGCAGGCCCGACATGAGCCGCACCGCGTAATCGCCGAGATGGCGCGCGTTCTCGGGCGCGCGCAGCCACGTCGACAGACGCTCGACCGGATCGTGGCGGCGGATTAGCCCGACGAGCGAACTCACGTCGAGAAACTTCTCCTGCACGAAGGTGGCGAGTTCGTCGGCGATGCGGTCCTTGTTGCGTGGAATCACGCCCGTGCGCCGCGCGATGAACGGAATCGGCACGCGCCGGAACAGCGCGACCACGGCGAACCAGTCGGCCAGCGCGCCCACCATCGCGGCCTCGCTCACGGCCTTGATGCCGTCGATCACCACGCCCGGCGGCGACAGCGCCGTGACGACGAACACCAGCGCCGCGCCCAGCAGCAGCGCGAGCGCGCGGCGCTTGGCGCGGCGCAGGTCGCGTTCGTCCTGGCTGAGTTCGGCGCGGGCGGTGCGCGTGTCGCGACGCGTGTCGGGGATCGGATCGGGCGATGAGGAAGGCGTGGTCATGCGGCTGACGCGTGGAGCGGCGTGGGGCGGTTGAAACCGCGCCATTATGCGGCCAGCGTGGGAACGCCCGCCTCCACCGCGCCACGTTCGCTTGATCTCGCCTCGATCGAATTTGGCGTGCCGCGTTACGCGCCTTGCGCCTTGCTGCGCGCCGGCACGATCCGCCAGCCGAGATTGACGCCCGCCGCCGCGAGCAGGATCAGCGCCGCGCCCGCGACCTGAATCCACGCGAGCCGCTGACCGAACGCGAACCAGTCGACCAGAATCGCCACCACCGGATAGATGAACGAGAGCGCGCCCGTCATCGCCGTCGGCAGCTTCTGGATCGCGCCGTAGAGCAGCACGTACATGATGCCCGTGTGCACGATGCCGAGCGTGACGATCTGCGCCCAGTGCACGGGCGTCGCGGGCAGCGTGCCGTAGTGGATGAAAGGCGCGAGCGCGAACGCGCCGAACGCGAGCTGCACGAGCGCGATCAGATGCGGCGGCGTGCCCTTCAGATGCCGCGTGATGATCGACGAGATCGCGTAGAGCAAGGCCGCGCCCGCCGCGCAGGCCACACCCACGAGGTACTGGCCCGGCACCGCGAGCACGGCGGGCGGCACCTCGACCACGCCCACCAGGCCGACGAAGGCCAGCGCGAGCCACACCACCGTCGACGCGCTCACGCGTTCGCGCAGCACCAGCACGCCGAGCCCGACCAGCATGAACGGCTGGGTGTTGTAGACGGCGGTCGCCATCGAAATCGACGCGCGCGAATAAGCGGCGAATAGCAGCACCCAGTTCGCGACGATGGCCGCGCCGCCCGCCATCGCGAGCGCCAGCGTGCGCCACGGCAGCCGCTGCCGGAACAGCCCGAGCGCCGCGCAGACGAGCGCGAGCGTCGCGCCGCCGAGCACGCAGCGCATGAACGCGACGTTGATCGGCGCCTGCTGCGAATCGACGACAAGCCAGCCGATGGTGCCGGACATCAGCATCGCGACGATCATCTCGCCCGCGCCGCGGCGGATTTCGGGAGTGGCCATGTGTGCGTGTTCCTCGTTCGTGGAATGCGTCTGTTTATGCCTGAAAGTCTACACAGGCCGCCGCGCAGGATACAGAGCTAAACTAAGGCGCAAACGCCCGCCTGCCTTCGAAATGAAGGCGCGAGACGCAAACGAGCCGGGAATCTGGAGGAACCGCATCATGAACAAGCGACCGAACCCGCAACCCGCCGCCGCACTCGACGAGATCGACCGCGCGCTGCTGGCCGCGCTCGTGGAGGACGCGCGCGCGAGCGTGAGCGAACTGGCGCGCCTCGTCGGGCTGTCGGCGCCCAGCACCTCGGAGCGCTTGCGGCGGCTCGAAGCGCAGGGCGTGATCGGCGGCTATACGGTGCGCATCGACCCGCGCGCGCTCGGCTACACGCTGCAGGCCGTCGTGCGCGTGAAGCCGCTGCCGGGGCAACTGCATCTGGTGGAGGACGTGATCCGCCGCATCCCCGAATTCATCGAATGCGACAAGGTCACCGGCGACGACTGCTTCATCGCGCGCATCTGGCTGCATTCCATCGAGCAGCTCGACGAGATCCTCAACAAGGTCACCGAGCGCGCGGAAACCAGCACGGCCATCGTCAAGTCGACGCCCGTGCCGCGCCGCCTGCCGCCGCTCGGATAACCGCCGCGCGCTTCAATCCTGGCGTTTCAATCCTGTCTTCAGTCCTGGCGCTCGGTCGCTTCGAAGAACGACAGGATCTCGGCGGTCAATTCCACGCTCGCTTCCTCGGGAATGTAGTGGCCGCAGTCCAGCGCGCGGCCGCTCACGTCGCGCGCCACCTTGCGCCATTCGGCGAGCGGATCGAAGCACTGCTCGATCACGCCGTGCTCGCCCCACAGCACGCGCAGCGGACAGCCCACCTTGTGGCCGCGCTCGATATCGGCGCGGTCGTGTTCGAGGTCGATGGTCGCGGAAGCGCGATAGTCCTCGCACATCGCATGCACGGCGCCGGGCTGGCGCAGCGCCGCGCGGTATGCGCCGAGCGCCTTGGGCGCGAACGGCGCGAGGCCCGCGTGGCGGCTGCCCATCACGCGCTCGATATAGGCGTCGGGATCGGCGCCGATCAGCGCTTCGGGCAGCGGCTCGGGCTGGATCAGCAGGAACCAGTGGAAGTAGAGCGTGGCGAATTCGCGGTTGGTCTGCTCGTACATGGCGAGCGTGGGCGCGATGTCGAGCAGCATCAGGCGCTCGACGGCGTCCGCGTGGTCGAGCGCCATGCGGTGCGCGACGCGCGCGCCGCGATCGTGCGCGCAGACGAGAAAGCGCTCGAAGCCGAAGTGGCGCATGACCGCGACCTGATCGGCGGCCATCGTGCGCTTCGAGTAGGCGGCGTGCGTGGCGTCGCTCGGCGGCTTCGACGAGGCGCCGTAACCGCGCAGATCGGTGGCGATCACGGTGAAGTGCTTCGCCAGATCCTCCGCGCAGCGATGCCAGATCATGTGCGTCTGCGGATGGCCGTGCAGGAGCAGCAGCGGCGGTCCGTCTCCGCCCTTGATGCCCGCGATCTCGACGCCGCTCGCGGTGGGAACGGTGAAGGGCGTGAATCCATCGAACGGCATGGCTTGTCTCCCGGATGTGCTTGTTGGTCTGTGCGACATTGTAGGAGTGGCACGCGGCAGGCAGCGGCGCTTTCGGGCCCGAAAAGCTAGAAACCGAACACTCCCTCCAGTCGATGCGGCGGCGCGCACGGCATACGCGGCAACACGCGCACCTATAATCGAACGACCGTTTTATTCAGCGATGTAAGGAGATCCCGTCATGGCATTGCCCGCCGTCCTGCAGAACCTGTCCTTGCCCGTCGTCGCCTCGCCGATGTTCATCGTGAGCTATCCCGAGCTTGTGCTCGCGCAGTGCAAGGCGGGCATCGTCGGCTCGTTCCCGGCGCTCAACGCGCGCCCCGCCGAGCTGCTCGACGAATGGCTCACGCAGATCGAGGAGCAGCTCGCCGCGCACAAGGCCGCGAACCCCGACGCCGTCATCGGCCCGATCGCCGTGAACCAGATCGTCCATCAGTCGAACGCGCGGCTCGAACACGATATCCGCGTCTGCGTGGACCATCGGGTGCCGATCTTCATCACGAGCCTGCGCGCGCCGCCCAGGGAACTGCTCGACGCGGTGCACAGCTACGGCGGCATCGTGCTGCACGACGTCATCAATCTGCGCCATGCGGGCAAGGCGCTCGAAGCGGGCGTCGACGGGCTGATTCTCGTCGCGGCGGGCGCGGGCGGCCACGCGGGCACGACTTCGCCGTTCGCGCTGGTGGGCGAAGTGCGGCGCATCTTCGACGGCCCGATCGTGCTCTCGGGCGCGATCGCCAACGGCGGCTCGATCCTCGCCGCGCAGGCCATGGGCGCGGATCTCGCCTATATGGGCACGCGCTTCATCGCGACCCAGGAGGCGCACGCGGTCGAGCAGTACAAGCACGCGATCCTCGAAGCCAAGGCCGCCGATATCGTCTACACGAACCTGTTCACGGGCGTGCACGGCAACTACATCCGCGAAAGCATCGTGAACGCCGGGCTCGATCCGGACGCGCTGCCGGAATCGGACAAGACGAAGATGAGCTTCGACAGCGGTGCGGCGAAAGCGTGGAAGGACATCTGGGGCGCGGGCCAGGGCGTCGGCCTGATGGACGACGTGCCGTCGGTGGCGCAACTGGTCGAGCGGCTGAAGCAGGAATACGGCGAGGCGAAGGCGCGGCTGGGGATCGGACGGTAAGGCTTGGCGCGGCGGCGCCCGTCCGATCGCACGCCGCGCGCTCCAACCTCTCGCGCGGCTACACGGTCTTGCGCAAGGCCGCCGCGCGGATCTCCTCCACGCCCGGCCAGAGCGCGCGCGAGCCGAAGCGCGCGGCGAGGAAATCGACGAACGAACGCACCTTCGCCGACAGATGGCGACGGCTCGCGTAGACGGCATAAATCGGCAGCTCGCGCGGCGGCAGCGCGTCGACGAGCAGCGGCACGAGTCGGCCCTCGGCGATATCGTCGCCGATCACCTCGGTGCCGAGCATCGACAGCCCGCCGCCCTGCAACACCACCACGCGCAGCGCCTCCAGGTGATTGACGATCAGGTTGCCGCTCGGCTTCGGGCGCGCGCCCGCCTCCGAGAACGGCGCGAGTTCGGCCGCCGAGGCGCCCGCGTAATGCACGAACTTGTGTTTCGAGAGATCGGCGACCGTCTTCGGCACGCCGTGGCGGCGCAGATACTCGGGCGAGGCGCACAGCACGATATGCGCGGTGGCGAGCGGCCGCGCGATCAGCGACGACGATTTCAGGCCCGAGGGCGAAGCGCGGATCGCCACATCGAAGCCCTCGTCGATCAATTCGACGACGCGGTCCGACAGCGTGATATCGACGGTCACCTGCGGGAAATCGGCGGCGTAGTCGGCGACCGCGCCCATCACGTGACGCAGCCCGAACGCCGTCAGCGACGACACGCGCAGCCGCCCCTGCGGCACCACGCTCGCGGCGCCGACGGCCTGACCGGCTTCGTCGAGTTCGGTGAGCGCCTGGGCCACGCGCTCGTAATACTCGCGCCCGGCCTCGGTGGGCGCGACGCGGCGCGTGGTGCGGTTCAACAGGCGCGCGCCGAGCTGCTGTTCGAGATGCATCACATGCTTGCTCGCCATCGCCGCCGACATGCTCATGCGCTCGGCCGCCGCCACGAAGCTCCCCGCCTCGACCACCTGCCGGAACACTTTCATGCTGACGAGGGTATCCATCGCGTCTTTCTTCCCGCAAAAATCAGGTTAATCAGGAAACAATCGGCGATATTGTGCGCGCTTTATCAAATCCTGGTAGCCAAACTCCCAGGCCCGCGCCCTCTGCCGCCGTTGCGCGCGCAATAAAAAAACCCCGCGCTGCGAACAGCGCGGGGTCGGTCCCGGCAGGCGGAAAGGCGTAGTGACGCCGCGCGCTTAGAACTTCGCGCGCAGGCCCACGCCGTAGGTCATGCCCGACGACATGTTGTCGTAGTGGTCGTACATATAGGCCGCGTAGACGTCGGTGCGCTTCGAGAGCGGATAGTCGTAGCCGACCGCCGCCGTGTTGTGCGTCTGGTTCAGGCCGCCGCTGTCGCGCGAGTACGCGTACGACGCCATCACCGTGCCCGGGCCGGCCGGCACCGAAACGCCGCCCTGCGCCGTGTTCACGTGCCAGCTGCTGATGTCGCTGTTGTTGTTCGTGTACATGTACTGGCCGAAGAACTTCACGTACTTGAGGTCGTACGACAGGCCGACCTGCGCGACGCCCTGGCTGCGCAGACCGACGATGGTCGTCTCGCCGCTCACGATGCTGCCGATGTCGCCCGGCGTGCTGTTGAAGTTCACGTACTGGTAGACCGCCGTGGCCGCGAACGGGCCGTGGAAGTACAGCGCCTGGGCGCTCCACTTCTTCTTGCCGTTGTCGCCGGCCTGGTTGCCGAGCGCGTACATGACCGAGCCCGAGAGGCCGTTGAAGTTCGGCGTCGAGTACTGCACCGCGTTGTTCCAGCCCGAATCGCCGACCACGCCCTGGTCGGTCGTGTAGGTCGGGAACGTCGAGAGGCCGAGGTAGACGTGGTACACCATCGGCGAGAAGGTGTACGAGTCGATGAACGGGTTGAACAGGATCGTCGAGACGAACAGCTGCGTCGTCAGGCGGCCCGCCGTGAACGTACCGTACGGCGATTCGAGGCCGACGTAGGCGTTACGCGCGAAGAAGGTGTCGCCGGAGAAGCGGCCGTCCTGGCCGTTCTGCGCGCGGAAGAAGCTTTCGAGGGCGAAGATCGCCTTGTAGCCGCCACCGAGGTCTTCGGCGCCTTTCAGGCCCCAGTACGACGTCGACATACCGCCGCCGCCGACGTTCCACGCCGTCTGGCTGCCGGGGAAGCGCGTGGCGCCGACCCATTCGTCGACCTGGCCGTAAAGCTGGACGCTCGATTGCGCGAACGCCGACGACGATGCGCCGGCGAGAACGGCGGCGATGGCGCACGCCTTGAGGGACGTGCGCAAAGGCGTGCGCAGCGCGTGGCTGACGGCTGTATTCATGAGTTCTCCTGTCCTTGTCAAAAAAATGAAACTGGCGGCGATGGCGCTCGCGCAAACCGTTGGTTTTCTAGTCGTTCGCAGACGTGGCCGTTCTGGGCGGATCCATCTTTGCGGACCATTTTTATGGACAAAAATATCGGTTGTTATCGCCGGTATATCGGCCCGATTAGTTTGTCGCCCGCGAAACCTGCCTGGTCTGTTTTCGTCGCATCATTCGCTGCGTTGCAACATCCGCGTCGCCGGAGGCCTCGCCTTGATCGGCGGGGCTTTGACCCGGTTTTCACGCGCGCCGGCGCTTCCGATGACGCGCCGCCGTAGCGAAGGCGAGATTTGATGACGAAAGGGTTCCGTATGACGAGTGATTTCCTAAAAAGTGTGGTATCCACGCGTCAGTTTGGGATGAGAGCCGGGCAAGCGGCCTGTGGAAGCGCTTTCGCGGCTTTCGCGCGGCGCGGAACGCACGCGATCGGACAGGTCGGAAGTAAGCGGGAAGAAAACAGGAAGCGCGCCGAAAGCGCGTTTGAAAGACGAACGGAAGTGAGCCGGACGGCGTACGGACGGGGAAAAATCGGGGAGCGATGGAAAGAATCAGCGAGAAATGGAACGCGGTCTGAGGAGGACCGGTCGCTCCGCTGATGCTCGGGGGTGGGGGTGGTGGGGGTGGCGCGAGGGCTGTTAGTTGCGTGGCTTCAGTTTCGATACGGCGACGACATCGGCGGACGCGGCACGTCACCGCCGCCGCGCGTATACGGTCGGAAACCGCCGCCGCGCTCCTCGTTATAGCGCGCGACGTCTTCGCGGATCGAACCGGCACGCACCGGCGAGTCCGCGGGCGGATGCGGCACCTGACGCGTTTCCGCGCTCACGGGCTGGATCGGGCCGTGATAGCCGCCGCCCGTGGCGAAACCGTTGCCATAAGGATTGCTGTAGGGATTGCCGCCGTAGCCGCGCTCACCGCCGCTGTCGCGACGCCCGGCCTGACGGCCGCCGCCGCGCTCGCGCCAGCCGCCCTGATCGGCCACGCGTATCGACGCGGCGCCGCCGTGCGGGGCATAGCGCATGCCGGGCATGCCGGACATGCCTCGCATCCCCTGCATGCCGCCGTAGCCGCGCGGCGCTTCGCGCACGACGGGCGCGCGCTCAAAGCCGCCACCGCCGCCGCCGCCATGGAAACCGGGTTGTGCATGGGCGAGCGCGACGAGGGCCGTTAAAACGGCCCCCACGATCCACTGCCCCATCCGTAACAACCCTGCACGCATTGTGTCGATCACCTGCCCGACTTTCAGCATGGCGTCCAGCCACTCGGGCCATGGCGGGCCAATTCCGGGAAACGCGGCGCGTAACGATTGCCGTCACAACAGTCGCCTGACGTTCCTTGACGGTAATTTATGGGCGCCCGGTAGGGGTGTCGAGCCAAAAAATGTTATGCCCGCGGAAGGGTTGTAACACCATGTTACTGCTTGATTTTTCGGCATTCCTGCGCACTGTGCGCAGGTTCGGTTCATGCTTGCAGAAGGCCGCCCGGCGGGGCTTTGCGCTCGCGCGGGGTGGATCGTTCGGCGTGCTTCGCGACCCCGTTTTTGCCTGAGGAATCCGTCGGCTTGCGAGCCCGTTGTCGCCCCTCGGCGACACCCGGGACAACATCAGACAAACCCAGGCAAAACCCGGTGCAAACGTCAGACCACAGCGCGAAATCACGCCTGAAATCCGACACTTCATGCGCACTGCTCATTAATCAATTCTTCAAATGAATTTGCATTTTCAATGGCCTTGCGCCGACAATAGCGTTTCCGATGATCCGTTGTGCGCCCATCGAACCGCGCACAGCGAGGCGCTGCTGCGCGCACCCGAGATTGTGTAATGGCTCGTCCGAAATTCCTGCCCGACAACTTCACGCTCTGCCTCGTCGGCACCGTGATCCTCGCCAGCCTGCTGCCCGTGCATGGCGCGGCCACCGTGCCGTTCAACTGGCTCACCAACGTCGCCGTCGGGCTGCTGTTCTTCCTGCACGGCGCGAAGCTCTCGCGCGAAGCGATCGTCGCGGGCGCCACGCACTGGCGCCTGCACCTCGTCGTGCTCGCGAGCACCTTCGTGCTGTTCCCGGTGCTCGGCCTCGCGCTCAAGCCGCTGCTTTCGCCGCTCGTCACGCCCGCGCTCTATATGGGCGTGCTGTTCCTCTGCACGCTGCCCTCCACCGTGCAGTCGTCGATTGCGTTCACCTCGATCGCGCGCGGCAACGTGCCGGCGGCCGTGTGCAGCGCGTCGGCGTCGAGCCTGATCGGCATCTTCGTCACGCCCGCGCTGGTGAGCCTCGTCGTCACGAATCAGACGGCCGGCGGCACCTCGGCGTGGCACACGGTCTGGAACATCGTGCTGCAGCTGCTCGTGCCGTTCGTCGCGGGCCAGCTGCTGCGTCCCGTGATCGGGCGCTGGATCGAGCGCAATCGCGGCGTGCTCAAGTTCGTCGATCAGGGCTCGATCCTGCTGGTGGTGTTCGGCGCGTTCTCCGAAGCGATCAACGAAGGGCTCTGGCATCACACGCCGCTCGCCGCGCTCGGCGGCCTCGTCGTGGTGAACGCCGTGCTGCTCGCGCTCGCGCTCGGCATCACGATGTTCACGAGCAGGAAGCTCGGCTTCTCGCGCGCGGACCAGATCACCATCATCTTCTGCGGCTCGAAGAAGAGTCTCGCGGCGGGCGTGCCGATGGCGAAGGTGATCTTCGCGTCGAACGCGGTGGGCGCGGTCGTGCTGCCGCTGATGCTGTTCCACCAGATCCAGCTGATGGTGTGCGCGGCGCTGGCCCAGCGCTGGGGCGCGCGCGACATGAGCGCCGAACGCGCAGCCGATGCCGGCGACGAATCGCGCGCCAGCGGCGAACGCACGGCGACGGCGCGCCGGTAATCCCCTCGATGGCGGTGCGGCGGACCGGTTCCGCCGCGCGCCTGGCTGCATCCTCCTTCCCCTCGCTGCGCGGTTCATCACGCAGCCACACCCCGCCCGCTCCGATCTATCCGACTGACCCGCGCCGCTCGCGCGCGCTCGTCGTCGCCCCCCGTATCGCTGTCCGGTCGCGCCCCTGACGCCGCCGAGCGACATCGCCGGACCGCGCAAACGTTAGCCTCCCGGTCCGCGCCCCCTTTTCGCATCGCTGTCATTAAAAGTTCATTTAATTGGCAGAGTCTGCTGCCGTTAATTCTGTCGTCAAAGCCTGTCTTGGCTCTTTCCATGTCTGCACGCGCGTCCACGCCGCCGGTCCACGGGACCGCGGCTCCGATGGCTATTCCGTTGTCCGCCAGCCCGGCCGGCATCGAGGCCCTGATCGCCCAGCGCCAGCTGCGCGCCGTCTTCCAGTCGATCGTCGATCTGGACGATGGCGCCATCCTCGGTTACGAAGGCCTCGTGCGCGGTCCCGCCGGTTCGCCGCTCGAATCGCCGGCCGCCCTGTTCGCCGAGGCGAACCGCACCGGCTGCACGCTCGCGCTCGAACACGCGGCGGCGGCGGCCTGCATCGCCGCCTTCGCGCAGCTCGGCTGCCACGGCAAGCTGTTCCTCAATTTCAGCGCCGACGCCCTGCGCGACCTGACCGACCACGGCCGCGACACGCTCGCGCTGTTCGACGGCACGCTCGACGCGCATCGCGTCGTCATCGAGCTGACCGAGCAGTGCGCGGTCGAGGACGTGCGCGGCTTCAAGGACGTGGTCGCGGCGCTGCGCGCGGCGGGCGCGCAATTCGCGCTCGACGACTACGGCAGCGCCAACGCGAGCATGAACGTCTGGGTGCAGTTGCAGCCCGACGTCGTCAAGATCGACCGCTTCTTCATCCAGGACATCGCCAACGACGCGCTCAAGTTCGAAGCCGTGCGCGCGATGCAGCACTTCGCCCAGGCGAGCGGCGCGCGGCTCGTCGCCGAAGGCATCGAGAACGAGGCCGATCTGATCGTGCTGCGCGACATGGGCATCGCGACCGGCCAGGGCTTCTTTCTCGGACGACCCGAGGCGCGTCCGCCGCGCACGCTGGCCGAACGCGCGCGCGACGCGCTGCGCGCGCAGCACATCGCCGTGTTTCCCGAAGCCACGCGCCACACAGGTGCGAGCATCGGCGGCGGCAACGGCGGCGCGCCCGCCGAGAAGATGCGCGTGCACGCGCCCGCGCTGCCGCGCAAGGCGACCAACAACGACGTGCTGGAACTGTTCAACCGCCTGCCCGAGCTGCACGCGGTGGCCGTGGTCGAAGGCGAGACGCCGATCGCGCTGATCAACCGCCGCGCCTTCATGGACCGCTACGCGCTGCCCTATCACCGCGAACTGTTCGGCAAGAAGGCCTGCCTGCAATTCGCGAACGCGGCACCGGTGCTGATCGAGCAGACCATGAGCGTCGAGCAGATGGCGTCGCTGCTCGCGAGCGACGACCAGCGCTATCTCGCCGACGGCTTCGTGATCACCGACAGCGGCCGCTACGCCGGACTCGGCACCGGCGAAAGCCTCGTGCGCGCGGTCACCGAGGTGCGCATCCAGGCGGCGCGCTACGCGAATCCGCTGACGTTCCTGCCCGGCAACATTCCGATCAGCTCGCACATCGACCGGCTGCTCTCGCACGACGCGGGCTTTCACGCCTGCTACGTCGATCTGAACCAGTTCAAGCCGTTCAACGATCAGTACGGCTACTGGCAGGGCGACGAGGTGCTGAAGTTCGCGGCGCAGGTGCTCGCCGACGCCTGCGATCCCACGCGCGACTTTCTCGGCCACGTGGGCGGCGACGACTTCCTGATCCTGTTCCAGAGCGAGACCTGGCGCGAGCGCGTCGCTCACGCGATCGAGACCTTCAACGTCGGTGCGCAGCGTTTTTACGCGCCCGCCGACCGGCTCGCGGGCGGCATCCACGGCGAGGACCGCCAGGGGCATCCGGCCTTCTTCGCCTTCGTGACGATGGCGGTCGGCTGCGTGCATATCGCGCCGGGCGACGGCTCGCAGCACGGCAGCGACGCGATCGCCTCGCTGGCCGCCATCGCCAAGCGGCGCGCGAAGCAGGCAGCGAGCGGGCTCGTGGTGATCGACGGCGGCGAAAGCGCGGCGCTGCTGCCCGCGCTCGCGGCGGCACAGCCGGCTTCAGCTGCGGCGCAAGGCGGCATGTCAGCGGACTGATCAGGCTGAACGCGCAGACTGAATGCGCGCGCGGCTTCAACCACGCTCACGGACAAAAAACGAGGCCGGCGCGGATCTTTTCCGCGCCGGCCTCGTTGCGTTGATGCGGCATCGCGCGCCGCTAGATCGTCCCCATCAACACGAGCACGACCACGACGACGACCACGACGCCCAGCGTGCCGGATGGCGCATAGCCCCACGACCGGCTGTGCGGCCAGGCGGGAAAGGCGCCGATGAGCAGCAGGATCAGTATGACGAGAAGCAAGGTGCCGAGCATGATGCCTCCGTTCCGTTTCGAATGATGACCTGCGACATTCAGCAACCGACGTGCCCGGCGTTCCGAAAACCGACTTTGTTTAGGCAGTTTTACTAAACATGTCAATTTACGTTTATTCCTGTGATTACGGGTATTTACGGGGGCTTTTCGGCACGATGCAACGTTGTGCGGCCCAGTTTTTACTATACAATCGGCGCACACCTGACACACCAGCCAGGGCCAACAGGAATCATGGGGACAACCATTCGCGACGTCGCGCAGGCGGCCAACGTGTCGATCGGCACGGTCTCCCGCGCGCTGAAGAACCAGCCGGGCCTGTCCGAGGCCACACGCGCGCGCATCGTCGAGATCGCGCAGTCGCTGGGCTATGACAGCGCGCAGTTGCGTCCGCGCATCCGCCGCCTGACCTTCCTGCTGCATCGCCAGCACAACAACTTCGCGGCCAGCCCGTTCTTCTCGCACGTGCTGCACGGCGTGGAAGACGCGTGCCGCGAGCACGGCATCGTGCCCGCGCTGCTCACCGCCGGTCCCGCCGACGACACCATCCAGCAACTGCGTCTGCACGCGCCCGACGCGGTCGCCGTGGCGGGCTTCGTCGAGCCGGAAACGCTCGCCGCGCTGGTCGCGCTGCAGCGTCCGCTCGTGCTGATCGACCTGTGGGCGCAGGGCCTGCGCTCGGTGAACATCGACAACGCCGCGGGCGCCGCGCTCGCCATGCATCATCTGTTCGCGATGGGGCGGCGGCGCGTGGCCTTCATCGGCGGCTCGCTCGCGCACTACAGCATCGCGCAGCGCGCGCTCGGCTACCGGCGCGCGTTCTTCGAAGCGGGGCTGCTGTTCGATCCCTCGCTCGAAACCACCATCGAAGGCGGGCTCGATCCCGACACCGGGGCCGCGCTCGCGATGCAGCGTCTGCTCGACGGCGCGCGCCTGCGCGGCGAGCCGCCGCCCGACGCCGTGTTCGCCTACAACGACGCCGCCGCGCTCGCCGCGCTGCGCGTGTGCCAGGCGAGCGGCCTGCGCGTGCCGGAAGACATCGCGATCGTCGGTTTCGACGATATCGCCGCCGCCGCGCACGCCACGCCCGCGCTCACGACGCTCGCCGTCGACAAGGAAGCACTCGGCAGGCGCGGTGTCGAACTGCTGCTCGAAGAAACGCCACAACAGAGTGAGATCGTGCTGCCGGTGCGGCTCGTCGAGCGCGCGAGCACGGCGGGCGCAGCGCCGACGTCCGCGCCAACATCCGCACTGAAATCCGCGCAGAACTCCACGCCGCCGCCCGCGCCCGAAAGCGTCGCGCGGCGCGGCAAGACGCTGCCCGAAGCGACCTGATGCACCTGAAGCGGCGGCGCGAAATCCCGCCACATTCGCCAGCAACAATACGAAGTAAAACGAAGCAATCCGAAGCCGAGATGAGAAAGCCATGACGAAGCCTTCCGACACCGCACTCACCGTTGAAGCCCAGGCCGCCGCGCCCGCCGTCGCGAGCTTCCGGGACCGCGCCTTCCTGCTCGGCCATATCGCCGACACGCTGCGCTTCTACGCGCCCAACGTGTACGACCCGTCGGGCGGCTTCTTCCACTATTTCCGCGACGACGGCTCGATCTACAACGCGCACTCGCGGCATCTCGTGAGCAGCTGCCGCTACGTCTTCAACTACGCGATGGCGTATCGCGAAACCGGTGAGGCGCAGCATCTCGACTACGCGCGCCACGGCCTGCAGTTCCTGCGCGAAGCGCACTGGGACCCGCAGCATCAGGGCTACGACTGGGAGGTCGACTGGCGCGACGGCAAGAAGCGCACGCTCGACGCCACGCGCCATTGCTACGGCCTCGCCTTCGTGCTGCTCGCCTACGCGCACGCCGCGATGGCCGGCATCGAAGAAGCGAAACCGATGATCGCCGCCACCTTCGAGCTGATGGAACACCGCTTCTGGGACGGCGCGGCGGGCCTCTACGCCGACGAAGCGAGCGCCGACTGGATCGTCACGAGCTATCGCGGCCAGAACGCCAACATGCACACGACCGAGGCGCTGCTCGCGGCCTACGAGGCGACCGGCCATCTGGTCTATCTCGACCGCGCCGAGCGCGTCGCGTCGAACATCACGCTGCGCCAGGCGCGGCTCTCGCAAGGGCTCGTCTGGGAGCACTTTCACGCCGACTGGTCGGTGGACTGGGACTACAACAAGGAAGACAGCACGAACATCTTCCGTCCGTGGGGTTTCCAGCCGGGCCACCAGACGGAGTGGGCCAAGCTGCTGCTGATTCTCGAACGCCATCGCCCGCTGCCGTGGCTGCTGCCGCGCGCGATCGAGCTGTTCGACGCGGCCATGATGCACGCGTGGGACAACGATCACGGCGGTCTGTACTACGGCTTCGGCCCCGACTACACCGTCTGCGATCACGACAAGTATTTCTGGGTCCAGGCCGAGACCTTCGCGACCGCCGCGCTGCTCGGCAAGCGCACCGGCAACGAACGCTTCTGGGACTGGTACGACGAAATCTGGCGCTATAGCTGGAAGCATTTCGTCGATCATCGCTATGGCGCGTGGTATCGCATCCTCACCTGCGACAACCGCAAGTACAGCGACGAAAAGAGCCCGGCGGGCAAGACCGACTATCACACGATGGGCGCGTGCTACGAAGTCCTGAACGCACTGCCCGGACGCGGCATGGCGCCGATCGTCGGCCGCGAGGAAGAGGACGCGAACGACGGCATGAACGCACGTGCCAACGGCACGGACGGCGCGGCCTGATTTCGCGCCGCACGACGCGGCATCGCGCACGCACCGCGCGACGCAACGGCAACGCAAACGCGACGCAAACGCAGCGCAACCGCAACGCACCAGCGACAGATTCAGCGAAGGAACACGCGATGAGCACTTGCAGCACTGGCCCCGACTTCTCGACCGGCTTCCCCGCCTTCATTTCGGCGGGCGACATCCTCACCGATCTCGTGCGCGGCGCGGCGCCCGAGGGTTCGGCGCACACGGGCGCGCCGGGCATGGACTCCAGCTGGCGCGCGCATCCGGGCGGCGCGGGCTGGAACGTGGCGCGCGCGGTCGCGCGTCTCGGCTTGCCGACGGCCTGCGCGGGTGCGCTCGGCACCGACAACTTTTCGGACGAGCTCTGGAACGCGAGCGTCGCCGCCGGTCTCGACATGCGCTTCATGCAGCGCGTCGAGCGCGCGCCGCTGCTCGCGATCGTGCATCAGACGCATCCGCCCGCGTACTACTTCATCGGCGACAACAGCGCGGACCTCGCCTTCGATCCCGCGAAGCTGCCCGAGGGCTGGCGTCGTCACGCGAAGTGGGCGCACTTCGGCTGCATCAGCCTCGTGCGTCAGCCGCTCGGCGAAACGCTCGCGACGCTCGCCGCCGAACTGCGCGCGCAAGGCGTGAAGATCAGCTTCGATCCGAATTACCGCAACCTGATGGCGCACGGCTACGAGCCGATCCTGCATCGCATGGCCGCGCTCGCCGACCTCATCAAGGTCTCCGACGAAGATCTGCGCATGCTGTTCGCGGGCAAGAGCGAGCCGGAGGCGATCGCCGCCGTGCGCGCGCTCAATCCCGCCGCGACGCTGCTGGTCACGCGCGGCGCGCAGCACGCGACGCTCTATGTCGGCGACGAGGTGATCGACGCCGCGCCGCCGCGCGTGCAGGTCGCCGACACGGTGGGCGCGGGCGACGCGTCCATCGGCGGTCTGCTGTTCAGCCTGATGAGCACGCCGCAGCGCACGTGGCGTCAGCATCTGTCGTTCGCGCTGGCTGCGGGCGCCGCCGCGTGCCGCCGCGCGGGCGCGCATTCGCCGTCGCTCGACGAGGTCGTCGCGCTGCTGGAGGACTGAAACGCGGGGGCTTTGCACCATCGTGAAGCCTGACACGAAAGCGCCGCTCGGGCGTCACGTGGCTGTCCCGCAGGCGCGCGATCAACGTGCTAGCATGGGATTCCCTTCCTCGAGAAGCACGCTGGAGCCCGCTATGGACGACGTCACCTACACCAAGGGGATCTACACGGCAGTCGCCTCCGTGCGACCCATGAACGCCGGCCAGTACCAGGGCCAGGTCTCCCTGGCGCGCGACGACGGCGAAGATCTCGAGAACGCGATCTACGAAGTGGAAGCCGCTTCCGGCACGCCCGAGGAAGCGCTGGAGGAAGCCAAGGCGCTCGCGCATCGGCTCCTCGGCGAACTCGAGCTGTAAGCGCGCGGGTCGTTCGAATCGGTTCGCATCCGTTCGAATCGGCCGCCCGGTCGGATTATCGATTTAGCGCGTGTAGCCCGCGTGTAGCCCACTTCCTTCGTTTGCTCCGTCCGGCGAGGCGATCCCGCGCCGGACGGTTTCCCGCGTGCGTGCGCCTTTGTCCGCGCGCGGGCCGCATCGGCGAATCCGCCGCTCTGCACGGGACCGCACGCGGCGCGCGAGCGCCGGCGCGGTCGAAAGGAGGGTCGACATGACCGAACAGCTCTTTCTCTACGGCGTCTACGCCATCCACGTGCATCCGCTCGAACTGCAGGGCGCACGCTGGGACGCCGAATATCAGATCACCCATCGCGACACAGCCGTGCAGCCGTGGATCACGATCGGCGGCAACGCGGGCTTTCCGCAAAGCGCCGAAGCGATCGACGCCGCGCATCGCCAGGCCATCGCCGACATCGAGCACGGCGCGGGCATTCCGAAGCCGCACGCGTTTCCTTAGGCGGCTTGCGGTTCGCGGTTCGCGGTTCGCGTGAGCCGCAAGCCGTCGCGTGAGCGGCGGGCATCGACGCGACGCACGCGCGGGTGAAGCGCGTGCGTGTCGCGTGTCGCGTTAAACGTGCGACAGCGCGGATTGCGTGCGCGGCACCGCACGCTCGCACCTGCGCGCATCGACGCATCGCCACGCGCGGCGCATTCATAATGCGAAGGTCGGGGGTTCGATTCCTCTTTCCGGCACCAAAAAATTCAAGCACTTAGCCCAGTCCTCACCGACTGGGCTTTTTGCTTTCCGGGGTCATGTAGGCGCTGTGTAGGCAAATTCGAGCAACGCCACCCGCCTCTGTCTTATGATTCGCCGCACCGTCTCACACGGTTGTGGGCGATCAGCAACGAGCCTCGCCACCTCCACCACCTCGAAACGTTCCTGACATGTCGGGCGTGCCGTCCACGCTGGCGACAGAGAACGGGCCGCCTGCTGACAATTGGGGAGCGCGCCCCGCCCGATGATGGAAGCGTGGGCAGCATATGTATGTGGAAAGGCGGATTAATTGAAGCCCCGGCGACACTGGCTGCCGGGGCGTGACCTTAAAGGTCGATGAAGCGCGGCAACAAGTCCTGATCGGCAAGACGAATTTCAATGTCGTTCGCAGCCTTGACGTGTGCCCGGTTGTTCACATCGAACACTTCATCCGTCACGCTGACAATGATCGTGCCTTGCTGCTGGCCGTCGCGCATGACCGGAATCAGGGCGCGCGCTTCGGGCACCTGGGCTGGCGTGAGAACGTGAGGCAGGTAGAGCATCCAGCTTACACCGGGGCGATTATCAAAAACTGCGTTTGTAAAGTATTTACGCGGCCCGAAAATAGCATAGGATGGGGCATAGACCTCAACAACTTTTTTGACAATCTCTGCTGCAGAACGATAATCCCCAAGTCGAGATAATTTACTTGATCTTTCTTTTACATTGAAGTCAAATTGTTGCGAAAAATTCTCGCCACCATCCATAGATATCAGGAATGAAGCGCCATCTCTCTGGTTTGCTCCATTCCAAATTCCAATTGATTTTGGATCACTCTTTGATTTTCCCTGATATTCCTTTCCCATCTCCTCGATGGCCGTGAGAAGGGGTTGATGATCGTCTCCATAAACGCGATATAGAAGCGCTTCCTCAGCACTATTCCCCTGAATGTACCACCCCTTAAGTAGTTCATCCTGAACCGCCAGTGCATCAATGACAGGCCTTAATCGACGCAGATGAAATTCGAAATCGGCATTTGGTAAGTTGGGGACATCCCTGTACTGTGCAAATAGATTCATTTCAATCTCAAGGTTGATAGACGGAAGGGACGCCATTTTTGACCAGTGTCGGCATCATGTAGTCTCTTGCCCGTGGCGTGCCGAAATACCACATCAGTCTCGATGGTGGATTTGCGCGAACCTTTATGGATTGATCTGCAATAGTATCAGCCATACTTTTGAAGCCGGTAAACCAGAAGATCGGTTCATCATCTTCATCTAAAAACTGATCGTAGTCATCCTTCGCCTCTTGCAATAAACACTGCGCCTTCACAAACCCATCGAAATCAGTTCCAAGCCACTTCCATTCTTTGTTCCAGCCCCCGCGAGTTTCGCGACCTTTGGCATCCGTATCAATTCCATATGCGTAACCGGTAATACGGGCTTGATAGCGCCGAGCTTTCGGACTCATACCATACCTGCGTGTGACTTCATCGCCTTTGTCCGGCGGGCACTTGCATGGCCTGTTGCGCTCGCGGCTCCGGTCGCGTGGAAGGCTGTCCAGACCACCACCCGCGCCCGTGCCAGCACCTGCGCCTCCGGCGGAACCCGTAGCCGGAACCGGCGAAGGCAGTGGCACGGGCATGGTCTGGAGAAGCGAGTCGGCTGCGCTTGCAAGCGTACCTGGGAATGGAATACCCATCAGTGATTCTCCTTTTGTTCCGGTTGTTTTTTGCGGGTGGCGCATATGTCCAGGGAAAAACGTAAATCGCTCTATCTGGGCATAGGCGTTTCCTGGCTGGGCGATGGTAGAGGTGTCCAACGCGAACGGGCTGGGTCAACTTCGGGCCATCGCGCCATAAAGTGTGCGAACAGCCGATCGACGCTACCGAGGCCCGCGAAAACGCAGAATCAGATGAATCCCATTTGGATGCAGCAGGCGGGTTTGTCCTTGAATTTTTTGATTGAAAATCAAACGCAGCGGGTGGCGCGATTACCCGTTCGCCTGGGTTTCGCGTTCGGCGCGGCCCGCGTAAACGACGGCCCATAATTCTTCGTCGGTCATCGCCTTGAAGTCGGCGGGCGCGGTTTCCGCCTTGCCGCTCACCTCGGCGCGTTGCGTCGGTTTGCCAACGGCGCGGTCCAGCAGTTCGCGCGACGCCGCAAGCCTCGTCGCCTCGTTCCCGGCGTGGCGCATCAGGTTCACCAGCACCGCCAGCGCCTCGGCGGTGTATTCGTTCGCCAGGGCGCGCACGTCCGCCGTGACGTGGTTAGGGGCCTCCCGAACGCCCCCCCACCTCGCCGCACGGATCGCGCTTGTCGGCCCCGCGCGGCATTGCTACGCTCTCGCCATTCCGACCCTGAAGGACCGCCATGACGCCCGAATCGCCGGAGGGCAGCGCGAACGAGGAAGCCGCACAAGCCGCCGCCCACGCTGGCGCACACGCCGCCACCGACGACGACCGCAAGCGCCGAGGCAGCGCCGGCACGCGCGCCGCGAACGATCCCGCCAGCCCGCGCGGCCCCGCACCGCGCCGCCTCCATATCGGCTCGCGCGAAGTGCTCGTCTACGGCATGCCGCTGCACGGCTGGCAGGACCTCTATCACACGGCGCTCACCATGCGCTGGCCCACCTTCTTCGCCTCGCTCGCGGCACTGTTCGTGGTCGCCAACGCGTTCTTCGCCTGCCTCTACCAGCTCGGCACGGCGCCCATCGCCAACCAGTATCCGCACGGCTTCACGGGCGCGTTCTTCTTCAGCGTCGAAACGCTCGCGACGGTCGGCTACGGCGACATGCATCCGCAGACGCTCTACGCGCACATCGTCGCCACCTTCGAGATCTTCGTCGGCATGTCGAGCATCGCGCTCGCGACCGGCCTCGTGTTCGCGCGTTTCTCGCGGCCGCGCGCGAAGATCCTGTTCGCGCGCCAGGTGGTCGTGCATCCGATCGAAGGCCGCATGACGCTGATGGCGCGCGCCGCCAACGCGCGTCAGAACGTGATCGCCGAAGCCAGCGCGAAGCTGCGCCTGATCCGCATCGAGACCTCGTCGGACGGCTACACCGCGCGGCGCATCTACGACCTCAAGCTCGTGCGCGACCAGCATCCGCTGTTCACGCTCGGCTGGAACCTGATGCACGTGATCGACGAAACCAGCCCGCTGCACGGCGCCACGGCCGAGTCGCTCGCGCAGCAGGCCGCCACGCTGCACGTCGTGATCGAGGGCTCGGACGAATCGACCGCGCAGACCATGCAGGCGCGCTACATCTGGTCGGACGGCCAGGTGCGTTTCGGCCAGCGTTACGTCGATCTGATGAGCGACGCGGGCGGCGTGAGCCGCATGGACTACGCGCACTTTCACGATGTCACGCCCTTCGATCAGACCCGGCCTGACGGACCGCACGTGATCTGAATCCAACCGCACGTTCGGCCACGCATCGCACGCCCGACACGCGACGAAAGAGAATTTCCCTCCAAAGCGCGACATCGCGAGCAGGCTTTGGCGCATTCAACGAACGCGCCCGCGGAGTTAGCAAAAAACTTCCGCTATTGGCGAGAAAAAATGGAGTCTTCAGCGAGCGCATTCAAAGACGCACAGACGCAGCGCTCGCGACACAAGAACGGAGACTTCCCCCATGACCGCGCGTCCCGCGTTTGGCGACACCCCTGCTTCGCCGCCCCTCGCCGATTACCAGCTCACCGACAACCTCACCGCCACGCGCGGCCGCATCTTCCTGACCGGCACCCAGGCGCTGATCCGCCTCGCGCTCATGCAGCGCGCGCTCGACCGCGCGCACGGCCTGAACACGGCAGGCTTCATCAGCGGCTATCGCGGCTCGCCGCTCGGCATGGTCGACCAGCAGGCGTGGAAGGCGAAGAAACTGCTCGAAGCCGCCGACGTACGCTTCCTGCCCGCCATCAACGAGGAACTGGGCGGCACGGCCGTGCTCGGCACGCAGCGCGTGGAAGCCGACGCCGAACGCACCGTCGAAGGCGTGTTCGCGATGTGGTACGGCAAAGGCCCCGGCGTCGACCGCGCGGGCGACGCGCTCAAGCACGGCAACGCCTACGGCTCGTCGCCGCACGGCGGCGTGCTCGTGGTGGCGGGCGACGATCACGGCTGCGTGTCGTCGTCGATGCCGCATCAGAGCGACTTCGCGCTGATGGCCTGGCACATGCCCGTGGTGAATCCGTCGAACGTCGCGGACATGCTCGAATTCGGCCTCTACGGCTGGGCGCTCTCGCGCTACTCGGGCGCGTGGGTCGGCTACAAGGCGATCTCGGAAACCGTGGAGTCGGGCTCGACCGTCGATCTCGACGCGCTCAAGACCGACTGGCAAGCGCCCGAACCCGCCGATGCGGATGCAGCTTTCACGCCGCCGCCCGGCGGCCTGCACAACCGCTGGCCCGATCTGCCGAGCCTCGCGATCGAGCAGCGTCTCGCGGCCAAGCTCGACGCCGTGCGCCACTTCGCGCGCGCGAACAGCATCGACAAATGGATCGCGCCGAGCCCGCACGCGAACGTGGGCATCGTCACCTGCGGCAAGGCGCATCTCGACCTGATGGAAGCGCTGCGCCGGCTCGACCTCACCGTTCACGATCTCGAACAGGCGGGCGTGCGCATCTACAAGGTGGGGCTCTCGTTTCCGCTGGAGATGTCGCGCATCGACGCCTTCGTTTCCGGTCTCAGCGACGTGCTCGTGATCGAGGAAAAAGGCCCCGTGATCGAGCAGCAGATCAAGGATCATCTCTACAACCGCAAGGCAGGCGCGCGCCCGGCCGTGATCGGCAAGCACGCGGAAGACGGCACGCTGCTCTTGTCCGAACTCGGCGAGCTGCGGCCCTCGCGCATCCTGCCGGTGTTCGCCGCGTGGCTCGCGAAGCACAAACCGATGCTCGACCGCCGCGAGCGCGTGGTCGATCTGGTCGCGCCGCAAATCCTCTCCAATGTCGCCGACGCCGTGAAGCGCACGCCCTACTTCTGCTCGGGCTGTCCGCACAACACCTCGACGAAAGTGCCTGAAGGCTCGATCGCGCAAGCGGGCATCGGCTGTCACTTCATGGCTTCGTGGATGGAGCGCGACACCACCGGCCTGATCCAGATGGGCGGCGAAGGCGTCGACTGGGCCGCGCATTCGATGTTCACGAAGACGCGCCACGTATTCCAGAATCTCGGCGACGGCACCTACTTTCATTCAGGCATCCTTGCGATTCGCCAGGCCGTGGCCGCGAAGGCCAACATCACCTACAAGATCCTCTACAACGACGCCGTGGCGATGACGGGCGGCCAACCCGTCGACGGCAGCATCTCCGTGCCGCAGATCGCGCGTCAGGTGGAAGCCGAAGGCGTCTCGCGCTTCGTGGTCGTGAGCGACGAGCCCGAGAAATACGACGGCCATCACGGCCAGTTTCCGAAGGGCACGACCTTCCATCACCGCAGCGAACTCGACGCGGTGCAGCGCGAACTGCGCGAAACGCCCGGCGTGACCGTGCTGATCTACGACCAGACCTGCGCCGCCGAAAAGCGCCGCCGCCGCAAAAAAGGCGAGTTCCCCGACCCGGACAAGCGTCTCTTCATCAACGAGGAAGTCTGCGAAGGCTGCGGCGATTGCGGCGTGCAATCGAATTGCCTCTCGGTCGAGCCGGTGGAAACCGAACTGGGCCGCAAGCGCCGCATCGACCAGTCGTCGTGCAACAAGGACTATTCGTGCGTGAACGGCTTTTGCCCGAGCTTCGTCACGATCGAGGGCGGCAAGCTCAAGAAGGCCGCGGGCGCCGCGTTCGATCCGCAGGCGCTGGCCGCGCGCGTGAACGCGTTGCCGATGCCGTCGACGCATCTCGACAACGCGCCCTACGACATCCTCGTGACCGGCGTGGGCGGCACGGGCGTCGTGACGGTGGGCGCGCTCATCAGCATGGCCGCGCATCTGGAAGGCAAGAGCGCTTCGGTGCTCGATTTCATGGGCTTCGCGCAAAAGGGCGGATCGGTGCTGTCGTTTGTGCGTTTCGCGGCCACCGACGCGCTGCTCAACCAGGTGCGCATCGACACGCAGCAGGCCGACTTGCTGCTCGCCTGCGACATGGTGGTGGGCGCGAGCGCCGACGCGCTGCAAACGGTGCGCCACGACCGCACGCGCATCGTCGTGAACACGCATGCGATTCCGAACGCGTCGTTCGTGCAGAACCCCGACGCGAATCTGCACGCCGACGCGCTGCTCGCGAAGATGCGTCACGCGGCGACGAACGGCGCGACGCCGGAGCAAGATCCGCTTTCAAGCTGCGATGCGCAGGCGCTCGCGCAACGTTATCTCGGCGACACGATCGGCGCGAACATTCTGATGCTCGGTTTCGCGTGGCAGCTCGGTCTCGTGCCGGTGTCGCTCGCGGCGCTCACGCGCGCGATCGAGTTGAACAACGTGGCCGTGCAGGCGAATCTGTTTGCGTTCTCGATTGGCCGTCTCGCCGCCGCTGATCCGGCCGCGCTGGAAGCGCTCAAAACGTTCGACACTCAGCGTGCGAGTCAAGCCCGCGACGCGAAGTTCGCCGCGCGCCAGCTCACGCAAACGCTCGACGAACTGATCGCGGACCGCGAAACGCGTCTGCTCGCCTATGGCGGCGCGGGCTACGCGAAGCGCTATCGCGCGCTGACCGACGCCGCGCGTCAGGCCGACAAATCGGCGGATCAGGCGCTCGCGCGCGCGGTCGCGGCCACGTTCTACAAGCTGCTCGCGGTGAAGGACGAATACGAAGTCGCGCGCCTGCACGCCGATCCGGCCTTCCGCGCCGCGCTCGAAGCGCAGTTCGAAGGCCAGGCGGGCAGCGACTTCACGGTGAAGTTCAATCTCGCGCCGCCGCTGATCGCACGCGAAAAACACGGCCAGCCGCCGCGCAAGATGCAGTTCGGCCAGTGGCTCTGGCGCGCGCTCGCGCTGCTCGCGAAGGGACGCGGCGTGCGCGGCACGTGGTTCGATCCGTTCGGCCACACGCTCGAACGCCGCATGGAACGCGCGCTCGCCGACGACTACGAGGCCACGCTGCGCGGCGTGCTGATTCAACACGCGCATGTGACCGCGGACAGCGCCGCCGATCTCGCGAAGTTCGCGAGCCTGCATCAGCGCGTGCGCGGCTACGGTCACGTGAAGCTCGCGAACCTCGCGTCGGTCAAGCGCGGCGAGCGCGAACTCGCGGCGCGGCTGGGCATCGACGTGAAGACGAGCGCGGCCGTCAATGAGGCGCTCGCCGCGTTCAAGGGCGCGGGCGCGCTGCGCGGCATTCCGGTGGTCGTCGCGAAATAAGCCCTGTTTTCAGGGGTGAAATCGCATCGTGCGAACGGCGCGGGCTTGCAAGGGCTCGCGCCGTTTTCGCTTTTATCGACGTGATCGAAGCGCTCAGGCCAGTTCTTCCGCCATCCAGTCGACGTCGCCGCACAGCACGCACAGGCGGTCGCCGACCTGCACAGCCATCGAGAGCGTCACGCACGGCAGCGCCTCGTTGATCGACAGATACGGCGACGTCACATGCACGCGTCCCGGCGCGACCAGCGCCGCGCGGAAGTACGGCCTGCGCAGCCAGTTAGCGCCCTGCGCGTCGTCGAGCGGCAGAAAGCGCGCGCCCTGCTCCGCGCGATCGACGCGCAGCACGACATTGCGGCCCGCCTGACGCCCGCTCGCGTCGAGCAGGAAGCAGCGCGCCGCGTGATCGAGCGCGAGAAAATTCCAGCACACCTCTTCGAGCGGCTCGCCCGCGGTCAGCCGCTCCGCCGCGCGCTCGAACGCGCGCACATACGGCGCGAGACGGCTCGTGGTGCCGCGCTCGCGCGCTTCGGTCTGCTCGCGGTAACGCTCCGTCGCCTCGGCGATCACGTTCAGCGCGTGCGTGGCGTCGGTCAAACCCGGCGCCGGACGCGCGAAGAAAAAGCCCTGCACGAAGTCGGCGTTGCAGGCGAGCGCGATCTGCGCCTCGTGCTCCGTCTCCACGCCCTCGATCAGCACGAGCTTGCCCGCCTCGTGCAGCAGCGTGACGAGCGCGGGCAGCGTCGCGGCCATGTCGGCGCGATGCGCGGCGTGCATCAGCATGATGCGGTCGAGCTTCACGATGTCGGGATTCAGTTGCCACACGCGGCCGATATCGACGTGACCGGCGCCGAAGTCGTCGAGCGCGATCAGGAAGCCGCGTTCGCGGAATTCGGCGACGGCGTGCGCGAGCGCGTCGAGATCGGTGGCCTCGGCTTCGAGCACTTCGAGCACGACGCGGCGCGGCGGCAAACCGAGCCGACGCAGATTCGCGAGCAGCGCCGCCGCGTGATACGGCTCGATCAGCGTGCCCGGATGCACGTTGAGAAACAGCCACTCGCGCTCGGCGCCGAGCAGCGAGAAGTTCTCCAGATGCAGCCCCTGGGCGAGCCGGTCGACCTGCAATGCCTCGCCGACGCGCGCGGCCGCGCCGAACACGTCGAGCGGCGAAACGGGCCGGTCGAGCGCGTCGTGCGCGCGCAAGAGCCCTTCGTAGCCGACCGCACGCATGTGCGACAGGCTGAAAACCGGTTGAAACACACTGGTGAGCGCAAGCTCGCCATGTTGCGCGCTATAGCGCTGGAGACCCGACGAGACGCTCAGGGTGAAACCGTGCGGCGCCGCGGCCATCTTGTCCTGCTGCTCTGTGATCATGCCTTCCTCTTCGCGCAAGTTGATCGCCGCGGGCGTGCGTACCGGCGGCCGATGCGTTGCGTCGTTGGCAGGCGATAAAGCAAGGTCCGTGCGCACGCTGCGACCCGCCTTGCATCGAAGCCTGCACCGCGCACCGTGCGCGTGCGCGCGCGGCGGGCATGATGCGTCCCCGCGCGCACCAGAATCGTGCATGCCGGCCCTGTCGCCGAGCTTGCCCTACAAGTGGCTTGCACGCTTCGCGGCGCATGCGGCCGCGCACACGCTACACTTACCGCCAACCGCCGCCTGCCTCGTCAGGCATGCATCGCATCGTTCGCCGCGCTCCGCGGCACGTTCCGCACTAAACGGATGAATGGGGGACGCACCGCGCGCCCTCCCATCCCTGCTCGTCTTGCAGCTCATCGATGGAAACCATTTTCACCGTTCTCATTCTGCTCCTCGCCGTGGCCCTTTCGGGGATCATCGTGCGGCTGTTGCCCATCAAGCTGCCCTTGCCGCTGCTACAGATCGCCATCGGCGCGCTGCTGACGTTTCCGCGCATCAATCCGCACGTGACGTTCGATCCCGACGTCTTCATGGCGCTGTTCATTCCGCCGCTGCTGTTCGCCGACGGCTGGCGCATGCCCAAGCGCGAGTTCTTCATGCAGCGCCGCGCGATCCTGCTGCTCGCGCTCGGCCTCGTGCTGCTGACCGTGGTGTCCGTGGGCTATTTCGTGCACTGGCTGGTGCCGCAGATCTCGCTGCCGGTCGCCTTCGCGCTCGCCGCCGTGCTCTCGCCCACCGACGCCGTCGCGCTCTCGGCCATCGCCGGCAAGGACAAGATTCCCGCGCAGCTCATGCACATCCTCGAAGGCGAAGCGCTGATGAACGACGCCTCCGGCCTCGTCGCGCTCAAGTTCGCGGTGGCGGCGGCGCTCACGGGCGTGTTCTCGCTGCGCCAGGCCACGCTGAGCTTCTTTCTGATCGCGGCGGGCGGCCTCGCGGTGGGCGCGGCGATCGGCTGGTTCTTCAGCTTCATGTCGTCGCGCTTTCTCAATGTCGATGCCGACGGCGACCCCGCGCCGGGCGTCGTCATGACCTTGCTGATTCCGTTCGCGGCCTACCTGTTCGCTGAACATCTCGAAGTCTCGGGCGTGCTCGCCGCCGTGGCCGCCGGGATGATGATGAACTACACGAGCGTCGCGCACATGGGTCCGGTGTCGGCGCGCGTGCGCGCGACCAGCACGTGGTCGATGATCGAGTTCGTGTTCAACGGCATGGTGTTCACGCTGCTCGGCCTGCAATTCCCGGGCATTCTCGGCAAGGCGCTGCTCGACGCGCATCACACGAGCAACGTGCAGATGCTGCGTCTGCTCGGCTATATCGGCGCCGTGCTGATCGCGCTCTACGCGATGCGCTTCGGCTGGGTCTGGCTGCTGCGCTGGGTGGCGAGCCGCGGCGCGGCGCGTCACGGCGTGACCAATGCGGTGCCGGGCCTGCGCACCGTTGCGATCACCACGGTCGCAGGCGTGCGCGGCGCGGTCACGCTCGCGGGCGTGCTCTCGCTGCCCGTCGCGCTCGCGAGCGGCAAGCCGCTGCCGGGCCGCGACAGCGCCATCTTCATCGCGACGGGCGTGATCCTCGCGTCGCTGCTGGTGGCGATCGTCGGCTTGCCGTTGCTGCTGCGCGGCGTGCGGCGCGGCGCGCATCCGGCGCACGTGGCCGAGGAACGCGCCGCGCGCGTGCAGGCCGCGCAGGCCGCGATCCGCGCCGTCGATGCGCTGCACGAAACCGCCACCGAGGACATGAACGAATCGCAGTCCGCCTACGCCGCCGACACCACGGCGCGCGTCATGGACACCTATCGCCGCCGCCTCGCGACACTCGATGCCGACCGCGACCTCAGCAAGCACGCGCGCGAAGCCGAATCGCTCGAATTGCAGATGCGGCTCGCGGCCATGCGCGCCGAACGCGCGACGCTGCTCGAACTGCGCAACAAGCAGACGATCAACGACGAAACGCTCGCGAAGCTGATGCGCGAAGTCGATCTCACGGAAACGGCGATCACCACGCGCGGACGCAATCGAGGCTGAGGCGGCTGAAGCGGATCCCCGCAGCCCAATAAAAAACGCGACGCCCTTTCGGGTCGTCGCGTTTTTTTATGCCCACGCGGAGCGGGTTGCTTCGTGCTGGCGAAGCGCACGAAAACTCGCGCGGATCAAACCGCCGCTTCCTGCGCCGGCTTCTTGCGCAGCAGCGCATAGAGCACGATCGCGCCGAACGTCGCGGTGCCGATGCCGCCCAGACCGAAGTCGCCGAGCTTGAGCGAGAAGTCGCCCGCGCCGAGCACCAGCGTGACGGCCGCAACGATCAGATTGCGGTTGTCCGAGAAGTCGACCTTGTTGACGACCCAGATGCGCGCGCCCGTCACCGCGATCAGACCGAACACGACGATCGACACGCCGCCGAGCACCGGGCCCGGAATCGTCTGGATCACGGCGCCGAACTTCGGCGAGAAGCCGAGCACGAGTGCGATCAGCGCGGCAATCGCGAACACCAGCGTCGAGTAGATCTTGGTGACGGCCATCACGCCGATGTTTTCCGCGTAGGTCGTCACGCCCGTGCCGCCCGCGAAACCCGAGACGATGGTCGCGAGGCCATCGCCGATGAACGCGCGGCCCACGTAGCGGTCGAGGTTGTGGCCCGTCATCGCCGAGACGGCCTTGATGTGGCCGAGATTTTCCGCGACGAGAATCACGGCGACCGGCACGAGCAGCGTCATCGCGTGCGGATCGAACACGGGCGCGCTGAACTTCGGCATGCCGAACCAGGCGGCGTTCGCGACGATCGAAAAGTCGATCGGCTTGCCGAGGCCCATGCCGTTGGTCACGACCGCGTAGATCGCGTAGGCGATCATCAGGCCGACGAGAATCAGCAGGCGTTGCAGCATGCCGCGCGTGAACACGGCCACGCCGCCCACGCACAGCACCGTGACGAGCGCCATCCACGAATCGAACTGCGAGCCGCTCACGCCCTTCACGGCGATCGGCGCGAGATTCAGGCCGATCACGCAGACGATCGCGCCGGTCACGACCGGCGGCATGAGCGTCTCGATCCACTTGGTGCCGATGGCCGAGACCAGCACGCCGATCAGCGCATAGACCACGCCGCACGCGATGATGCCGCCGAGCGCGACGGGAATGTTCGGATTCGCGCCGTGGCCGCTATAGCCGGTGGCCGCGATCACGAGGCCGATGAACGCGAAGCTCGAACCGAGATAGCTCGGCACGCGCCCGCCCACGACCACGAAGAACAGCAGCGTGCCGATGCCCGACATGAAGATGCAGAGGTTGGGATCGAAGCCCATGAGCAGCGGCGCGAGCACCGTCGAGCCAAACATGGCGACGACGTGCTGCACGCCCATCGCGAACATCTGCGGCCAGGCGAGACGCTCGTCGGGCGCGACGACGGTTTTGACGCCCGTCTGCGCGCGCCAGCGTGGGAAATAGGAATCGGACATCGGGAGCTCCTCTTGTGCCGTGATGGGCCGGCGCACCTTGCACACCTCGCACGACGGGGCGAGCGCGGCGCGGGCCGGATCGGATTCTGTTTATCGGAACGGGGCGCGAACCGGTTCGGGCGTGCGTGCACGCCGCGGATTCGCTGATGCCCTTGATGGAAATCAGGCGCGAGTGTACGGAGCCGCAATCGGCGTGGCAAGGCGGGCATCCGCGCATGTGGGCCGGACGAAACAGGCGCGGGCGGCGGACTCGCGCCTGAGTTCGTGGTCGATCGCTCGCCTCGCTCCGATAAGAGTTTCGGACTAATCCTATATCGAGCGAGATACGCCACGCATAGACTGAAGTCTCTGCGTGACCCCATGACAGTTCATGCAGAGGTTGTAAGTTGTAAACTCTCCGACTTCCCGCTCATGCCGTTCTGGCCTGAGCGGTTTTTTTTGTGCGTCGGATTTTCGCGGCCTGCATGCAGCATCGGGCGGGCAGCAAGCCGCACGCGTCGTCAGGCGAACGCATCCTGCGCGAGTTCGCGCACATAGTCCCGCACGCCTTCGGGCCAGTCCACGCTCCACGCCTCGAATCGCGCGCGTTCGCCCGCGTAAAGCGCCCGCAACGCTTCCTCGTAGCCCGGCAGATTGCCCGCCAGCGCCGTCATGAAACGGTGCACCGCCTCGCGCGAGGCGCGCACGCGATGCTTCTCCTCGCCCGCGAGCCGCGACGTTTCCACCAGCTTGCGCAACACCACCGACGCGCCGCCCGGCTGCGCCGCCAGCCAGTCCCAGTGACGCGGCAGCAGCGTGACCTCGCGCGCCACCACGCCGAGCTTCGGACGGCCGCGTCCGCGCGGCGCGTCGTCGGCGGGTTCCGTCTCGCCGGAATCTTCGCCGGACTGCGCGCCTTCCTGCGAGCGCGCCTGCCACGCGGCGTCGGCGGCGAGGCGCGCGGCCACGTCGGCGGGACGCCCGCGCAGATCGAATTCGACCGGGCGCGCGTCGCGGTCGTCGAACACCAGCACCGACGCCGCGTCGCCGCGCTCCAGTTCCGCCTTCACCGCGAGCGCCACGTCGAGCGGCGTGCCGCGCGCGAGCAGGCGCGTGCCCGCAAAAGCCGTGACGCCGTGCGCCGCCGTGGATTGAGTGTGTTGAGCCGCTGCCATATCGCTTTCTCCGTTCGATTCACGCAGCGAATATTACCCGGGTAAATTAATCGATGCAATATCACCCGGGTAATATTTGACGTCGATCACACGCTCGCGGAGGGCTCAAAGATCCGGCCCGGCGTCCTGCGGCTCGCGCGCGACGCTCGGCTGCCAGACGGCCACGCGGTTGCGGCCCGCGCGCTTGGCCGTGTAGAGCGCGGCGTCGGCGGCCTCGATCAGCGCGCGCCAGTTCTCGAAGCCGCGCTCCGAGGTGCTCGCCACGCCGACGCTCGCCGTCAGCACGCCGTTGGGGCTGTCCTCGTGCGGCACGGCCAGCGCCTCGAGCGCGGCGCGCAGCCGCTCGGCGTGGGCGAGCGCCTGCGCCGCGCTGGTCTCGGGCAGCAGCAGCACGAATTCCTCGCCGCCGTAACGCGCCGCGCAGTCGCCGGGCCGCCGCGCGTGCGCGC
>NZ_CAJZAR010000059.1 GCF_914484835.1 Paraburkholderia tropica | reverse complement strand
CGCGCGGCTCGCCTGCGCCGGTGCGTTCGCCGCCGCCTCGGGCGGCGCGCTGCTCGCCCTGCCGGACAGCGCGGCCTGGGCGGCGGGTCCGCTGACCGTGCGCATCGGCTTCGTCGCGCCGCTCTCGGGCGACTACGCGAACTATGGCCGCGACCTGCAGAACGGCGTGCAGCTCGCGCTCGACGAGGCCAACGCCCAGGGCCTCAAGATCGGCGACCAGACCGCGCATTTCGAACTCGTCGCGCTCGACGACCGCGCCGATCCGCGCGTCGGCGTGCAGTCGGCCGCGCAGCTCACGAATCAGGGCGTGGCGGCCGTGATCGGCCACTTCAACTCGGGCACGGCGATTCCCGCCTCGCGCATCTACGAAAGCGCGGGCATTCCGATGATCGATCCCGCCGCGACCAATCCCGTCATCACCGCGCAGGGCTTCGCGAACACCTTCACGGTGATTTCGAACGACGCGCAGAACGCGGGCATCGCGGGCGCGTGGGCTATCGACGTGATGAAGGCCAAACGCGTGGCGATCATCGACGACCGCAGCGCCTTCGGCCAGGGCGAGGCCGACGTGTTCGAGCGCACCGTGAAGGAGCACGGCGGCAATGTGGTCGCGCGCGAGTTCGCCGTCACGGAGTCCGACGACTTCGGCCCGCAGCTCTCGAAGATCAAGGCCGCCGACGCCGACCTGCTCTACTTCGGCGGCCTCGCGCACCAGGCGGCGTCGCTCGTCAAGCAGATGAAGGCGCGCAGCATGAAAACGCAGTTCGTGGGCGGCGGCGGCGTGGCCAACCCCGACTTCCTGGAGTTCGCGGGCGCGGCCGGCGAAGGCGCGATGGCGTGGGAATACGGCCGCCCGCTCGCACAACTGCCCGACGGCCCGCGCTTCGCGCAGAAGTACCGCAGCCGCTTCGGCGCCGACGTGCTCGCCTACGCGCCCTTCGGCTACGACGCCGCCTGGGCCGCGATCCACGCGATGGTGGCCGCGAAGTCGGCGAAACCCGACGTCTACCGTCCCGTGCTCGGCGCACTCGCCTTCGACGGCGTGACCGGCCGTATCGCCTTCGACGAACATGGCGCGCTCAAGAGCGGCGCATCCACGCTCTATCAGGTCAAGCAAGGTGCGTGGGTGCCGATCACGACGCGCGGCGGTTGAGCCACGCGCTTCGAGCGCCGTCTTTCCGGCCTCGCCTTCATTAATCAGTCATCCTGATCGACTCGGCTTGACTCAGCGCGCGCGCACGACGATCTGCGCATGCGTATCGCGCTGGATACGCACGAGCGCGTCGCGCATCTGCTCGAACTGCTGCGCCGAACACACCTGCTGCCCAAATTGCGCCGACAATCGCCGCGCGATCTGCACCGTGCGCGTGAGCGGATCGAACACGTAACGCGCGCTGTAGACGAGGCGGGCCGCGTCGGCCTGCACGCTCACGCTGGCGTCGCGCGGCAGGTCCGTCACACGCGCGAACGCGGGCAGCACGATCTGCGCGTCTTCCTCGTAATCGCCGCCCACGCAGGCCCACGGCTGCGTGCGGCGCGGCACCGCGAGCCACGTGTCGATCTGCGTGGCGATGCCGCCCGAGAGGCTGCTCAGGGCGGGCAGCGCCGTGGTGCCGTCGCGCCAGACGAAGTGATCTAGCGTGCCGTCGATGCTCGTGCCGAATGATCCCGAGGTGGCGTCGAGCGCGCTCGTGGAAATATGCGCCGTGCCCGCGAGCCCGGTCAGACGCACACGTTGCGCGGCGATCTGCTGCGCGACCTGATGCGTGGCGCGGCGAAACGTGTTGCGCTCGGGTTCGGCGCTCGCGCCCGCGTCTTCCACGTGATAGCGGTACGCGGCGTTGCCGTCGGCGTTCACATCGATATCGAGCCGCGCCGAACGCGCGCGCGGCTGCGTGGCGGGCGTGCGCGCGAGCACGCCGTCGTCGACGAGCAAGGCCGGGCGATCCATCACGCCCGCAGGCAGAAAACCGAACGCCACGCCGCCCGACGAGGTATCGGCGAACACGCCGAGATCGGGCAGATACGCGATGACGTGGTTGATCGCCTCCGCGCCGTAACCCGGCACGTCGGGCAGCGAATAGACCGGCCCGAGATTGATGAGCGCGGCCTCGGCGCGCACGCCAACCGCCGCGAGCAGCGCCGTGAACAGCGCGACGTGATCCTTGCAGTCGCCGTAGCGGTCGCGCAGGATATCCGTCACGCGATGCGGCGCGGCCTCGGTCTCGCCCAGAAACAGCGCGACGTAGCGAATGTTCAGGCGCATCCAGTCGTAGAGGCGCGCGGCCTTCTCGCGCGGATCGCTCGCGCCTGCCGTCAGCGATTGCGCGAACGCCGCGATGGCCGGACTCGTCGCCGACGGATCGGCCGCCGACTCGCGATAGCGCGCCGCGAAGGCCGCGAAACCCGGCACCGTCGTCACCATGAGCCGCGCGCCCCAGTTCACACGTGCGACCGCGCCCGCCTCCTGCGGGGGATACGGGCCGTGCTCGTGGTCGAACGCATAGCGCGTGCGGCCGTTTTCCGTCACGGGCGCTTGCGCGGTGTAGCCGCGCGCGTCGGCGTAGAGCGGCACATCGGCGGGCAGGTCGAAAACGAGGCGCTGAAACTGCGTCGGCTGATCTTCCGGCACCGCGAAGTACGAGAACGTGCCCGCCTGCAAGGGCTTCGTGCGCCGCTTCGAAAACGCGAGACGCACGCGCGAGCCCGGCTGCACGCCCGGAAAGATCACCGTGCGCAAAACGCCGTCCTCGAAGGTCGGCGCGCCTGCCGAGCGCGGTTCCTGCACGTCGCGGATATTCGCGGGACCGACCGTGTGCGTGGCGCCGTCCGGGTCGATGGTCTGCGCCGTGAGCCCCGTGATTGTTTCGATATCCTTATTGAACCAGACGTAGCGCTGGGCGATGGCATCGACGCCCGCGCCGGTGTTCGCGCGCAAGGTCGAATCGTCGTGCTCCTCGACCGAGCCGTCCTTTTGCACGATGAATACGTGGACGTCGCGCTCCAGTGTCGCCGGGGGTTGATCGTCGGTGGCGCTATCGAGCGGCGGCGGCGGTGCGGGACTTTGCTGTGCGTCTGCGCTGAGAGGCCACGCCGCGCAGAGTGCGAGTATCGACGCGAGCGCAACACCGCCTCGACGGCGCGCCACGCTCAACACCCAGCCCTCCACCCGCACGCGCCACGCGCGGCGGCATCGGCGAAACGGGCAAAACGCGCAGCAGCCACGGCAACCTCACCAGAACGAAGGCCCTCGCCTTTCGTTGTAGCACATCGCCTGTCGCGCCGCGCGGCGCCCGACCGTGCCGCCGCCGCGCGCGGATCAAGCGGATCAAGCGGATCAAGCAGCGCGCCTGCCCTGCTCCTCGATCGCGCGCAGCAGCGACAGCGCGATGCCGTGGGCCGCGAGCCGCACCTCGTCGAGCGACGGAAACGACGGCGCAATCCGCAAATGGCGGTCCTGCGGATCGACGCCGTAGGGAAACGCCGCGCCCGCAGGCGTCAGCACGAGCCCGGCCTCGGCCGCGAGTTCCACCGTGCGCCGCGCGCAACCCGGCGGCGCATACAGGCTGATGAAATAGCCGCCCTGCGGTGCGTTCCAGCTCACCTCGGGCACGCCCGCGAGGCGCGCGCGGAACACCGCATCGACGGCGTCGAACTTCGGCGCGAGCAGCGCGCGATGGCGGGCCATCAGCGCGTCGAGCGTCGCGCGGTCGCGCACGAAACGCACGTGGCGCAACTGGTTCAGCTTGTCCGGGCCGATCGAGCGCACGCCCGTATGGCGCAGCCACCACGCCACGTTGCGCGGCGACGCCGCCAGCCACGCGAGCCCGCCGCCCGCGTAGGTCACCTTCGAGAGCGACGCGAACATCAGCACGCGGTCCGCGTGCCCCGCCGCCGCGCAAGCCGCGATCATGTCGTGCGGCGCGTGCGGCGTATCGGTCAGATGATGGAAGCGATAGGCGTCGTCCCAGAAGAGGCGGAAATCCGGCGCGGCGGCGGGCATCGCCGCGAGCCGGCGCACGATGTCGTCGGCATACGTCGCGCCCGTCGGGTTGCTGTAATGCGGCACGCACCACATGCCCTTGATTGAGGCGTCGTCGCGCACGAGCGCTTCGATTGCGTCGATGTCCGGGCCGTCGTCGTTCATCGGCACGGCGATCATGCGCACGCCCAGCGCCTCGCAGATCGCGAAGTGACGGTCGTAGCCCGGCGCGGGACACAGGAACGCGATCTCGCCCTGGGCGCGCCACGGCGTGCCTTCGGCGCCCTTTGCACCCTTCGCGCCCTCCTCGCCCGACGGCACGCCGTGCAGCAGCGCGAACACGAACGCGTCGTGCATCAGTTCGAGGCTCGAATTGCCTGCGGCGACCACCTGCGCGGCGCTCACGCCGAGCAGTTCCGCGCCCAGTTCGCGCGCCTCGGGCAAGCCCGCACCGAGCCCGTAGTTGCGGCAGTCGAAGCCGTCGCGCGCGCGAAAGTCCGTCGACGCCGCTGCGTCGAACAGCGCCTGCGAGAGATCGAGCTGCTCGGGCGCGGGCTTGCCGCGCGACATGTCGAGACGCAGTCCCAGCGCGCGGAATCGTTCGTAGTTCAAATCATCAGGCGGAGTCATCGACATCGCGGATCTCGGTTGAGGCGGCGGCTAAATGGCGGAAAACCAGTTGAAAACGACAAGGGGTAAGGCGGACAGCTCAGTCCCCAGAATACGGACGTCGCGGCCTTCAGACAAACGCGTTATATTGAAGTTTTCGATCAGTTTTTCTTATACCGATGAAGACCCTCGATCTGGACGTGCTCGCCATGGTGGTGGCCGTCGCCGACGCCGGCAGCTTCGTGCGCGGCGCGGCGCTCGTGCACCGCTCGCAGGCCGCGCTGAGCATGCAGATCCGCGCGCTCGAAGACACGCTCGGCAAGCCGCTTTTCATCCGCGCGCCGCGCAACGTCACGCCCACGCCGGACGGCCACACGCTGATCGCCTACGCGCGGCGCATGCTGGCGCTGCGCGACGAGGCCTGGGCGACGCTCGCGCATCCCGAGGTGACGGGGCGCGTGTCGATCGGCATGCCCGACGACTACGCGTCGTCGCTGCTGCCGCCCGTGCTGCGCAAGTTCTCGGCGAACTGGCCGAAGGTGGAGATTCAGGTGGTCGGGCTGCCGAGCAGCGCGCTCGCGCCGCTGGTGCGCGAAAACAAGATCGACCTGGCGTGTATCACCGGCACGACCGGCACCACGAGCGCGCGCGGCCTGTCCGGCGAATTCATCCGCTTCGAGCCGATGGTCTGGGCCGGGCCGCCCGCTGCCGCCACGGCCGCGATCGGCCGCGAGGTCTGGCGCGAGCGGCCGCTGCCCATCGCCCTCTTCAGCGCGGGCAGCGTCGCGCGCGCGAACGCGATCCAGGCGCTGGAGCGCGCGCGCATCACCTATCGCACGTCGTATGAAAGCCCGAGCCTGATGGGGCTGTGCAGCATGGTCGCGGCGGGCCTCGCCGTCGCGCCGCTCGCGCGCTGCGCCGTGCCCGAGACTTTCGCCACGCTCGGACGTCCACACGGCCTGCCCGACCTGCCCGAACTCGAAGTGGTGCTCGCGCGCAGCGCGAGTTCGAACCGCCCGCCGTGCGATTTTCTCGCCGAGCAGATTCTGGCCGAACTGCGGGTTTAAAGCGGCGGGTTTAAAGGCGGCGGGTCCAAAGGTGAGGGTTCAAGCGATCGCGAATGCGCGCGCGATGTGAACCTCGCCCTCACTCCTCGCCCAGACGCACCAGCAGCGCGTGCAGACGCGAAATGTGGCGCAGCAGCAGTTCGCGATGCTTCTCGATCTGTTCGAGCCGCCCTTCAAGATCGGCGCGTACGCGCTCGTCGGGTTCCGCGTAGCCAATCACGTCCTCGATGCGCGAGCGCAGCGCCTCGGGATCGACCGGCAGCATGCTCAGATGGCGTTCGAGCTTGCGTACGTCCTGCGCGGCCAGTTCGCGGATCTTGCGCGTGCCGGCCAGACGCCGCTGCGCCTGGGCGTCCTGCGGCGCATCGCGGCGCGCGCCCGCCTGCCCGAAGATGGGTTCGGAGCGCAACACCGGCGCCTTGCGCACCGGATGCGCCGTGCCGCGAAAACGCGCGCGCGGCGATTCGCCGGCGATGGCCTCGCGCGCTTCGTCGGGCACGTCGGATGCGTCGTGCGGCTCGTCCATCCAGCCTTCGCGCAAGCCCGTGACGGCTTCCACGCCGCGCACGAACTCCGCGCTGAAGTCGCGCTGTCCCGTGACGATCAGCTTCATATGACTGGCGGAAAACGTCATCATGCGTGCGAGCCGCGTGATCGCGCCCACCTCGCGGGTCAGCAGCGCGAGGTTCGCGCGCCACATGGGCATGAGCGTTGCCCCGGAATCTTCCATTGCGGAGGTCCTCCTCGAAGGCCGCATCAGCATCGATGCGCCTGGCCGATGCCTGAAGGTTGCCGCATCGCGCGGTGCGATGCAACCCGCCGCAAGACGTGTGCCGCGTCGCCGCAACGCTCTAGCGGGGTCGTAACCCGCTAGACGCGTCCGCGTCGGCATGTTGATCGGCGAGTCGAAAGGACAGGGAATTACTTCGGACCGCCAATGAATTCAAACAAGCGGCGCAAGGCAAGAGAGAAAACAGAAAGAGAACGCGTGAGGCGCGCCTGAACGCGCCTAGAAATGCCCGGTGAACCGATACCGGCTGCCCGGATGCCAGAGATTCGCCACCGACGCCACCAGCGCGCGCGACCACGTGCGCCGATGCAGCACGAGGCACGGCTCGGCCTCGCCCATCGCGAGATGCGCACGCGTATCGCCTTCGGGCGCGAGCGCCTCGATGCGGTACTCGACGCGCTGCAATGGCGCGACGCGCACGAGATACTGGTTCGGCGTGGTCTGCGTGAAATCCTGCTCCGCGTAATCGGGCGCAAGCGCGGGATTGACCCAGCGTTCTTCCAGTTGCACGGGCTCGTCGTTTTCGAAGTGCAGCACGCGCGAACGGAACACGGTGTCATGCGGACGCAAGCCCATTTCGAGCGCGAGCGCCTCGTCGGCGGCTAGCGGCCCGAGTTCGAGCACCTCGGCGCGATAACGGTGGCCGCGCGCGACGATCTCATCGGAAATGCTGCGGATCGCCACGAGCGTCGATTCGTACTTCGGCCGCGCGACGAAGGTGCCCGCGCCCTGCACGCGCGTGAGCACCTGTTCGGCGGTCAGCTCGCGCAGCGCGCGGTTCACGGTCATGCGCGCGACCTTGAACTCGCGCGCCAGCTCGTTCTCCGACGGGACCTGGTCGCCCTCGCCCCACTCGCCCGCATCGATGCGCGCAAGGATGAAGTCCTTGATGCCTTGATACGCGGGCGCGTTCATACGGGACGGGCGAGGCTAGCGGCGCTCAACGACACTCAGCTCGCCTGCGATTCGAACGCGAACGGGCTGTGCGCCGCGATCACGCCGGCCTGCACGAGACGCGTGACGGCCGCGATATCGGGTGCGAAGTAGCGGTCGAGATCGTAGTGCGGAACTTCGGCGCGCACCGAATGCATGACGCGCTGCAGCGCCGGGCTGGTCTGGTGCGGCGCACGCAGATCGACGCCTTGCGCCGCCGCGAGCAGTTCGATCGAGAGGATGTTGGCCGTGTTGTCGGCGATATCGGCGAGCTTGCGCGCGCCGAAGGTCGCCATCGACACGTGGTCTTCCTGGTTCGCCGAAGTCGGCAGCGAATCGACCGACGCCGGATGCGCGAGCGTCTTGTTTTCCGAGGCCAGCGCCGCCGCCGTCACGTGCGCGATCATGAAACCCGAGTTCACGCCGCCGTCCTTGACGAGGAAAGGCGGCAGGCCCGAAAGCGTCGCGTCGATCAGCAGCGCGATGCGGCGCTCGGCCAGCGCGCCGATTTCGGCGGCCGCGAGCGCGAGATTGTCGGCGGCGAAAGCGACCGGCTCGGCGTGGAAGTTGCCGCCCGAGAGCACTTCGAGCGTTTCCGGGAAGATCAGCGGATTGTCGGAGACGGCGTTCGCCTCGATCAGCAGCACCTGCGCCGCGTGGCGCATCTGGTCGAGACACGCGCCCATCACCTGCGGCTGGCAGCGCAGCGAATACGGGTCCTGCACCTTGCCGCAGTCGCGGTGCGAGAGGTTGATCGCCGAGCCTTCGAGCAGGTCGCGATACGAAGCCGCCGCCTCGATCTGGCCGCGATGGCCGCGCAGTTCGTGAATGCGCGCGTCGAACGGCTTGACCGAGCCCGCCGCGGCGTCCACGCAGAGCGCGCCCGAGACGAGCGCCGTGCGGTACAGGTCTTCGATCGCGAACATGTTGTAGAGCGCGAGCGCCGTCGAGGCCTGCGTGCCGTTGAGCAGCGCGAGGCCTTCCTTGGCTTGCAGCGTGAGCGGCTTGAGGCCAGCGATGGCCAGACCCGCTTCGGCACTGGCGCGCTCGCCGCGAATGAACACTTCGCCGATGCCGAGCAGCACCGCCGACATATGCGCGAGCGGCGCGAGGTCGCCCGAGGCGCCGACCGAACCCTTCACGGGAATCAGCGGCAGCACGTCGGCGTTGAACAGCGTGATCAGCGCGTCCATCACTTCGCGACGGATGCCCGAGTGACCACGGCCCATGCTCGACAGCTTCAGCGCCATCAAGAGGCGCACGACCGGACGCGACATCGGCTCGCCCACGCCCACCGCGTGCGAGAGCACGAGGTTGCGTTGCAGCAGTTCGAGCTGGTCGGTGGGGATATGCGTGCTCGCGAGACGGCCGAAACCCGTGTTGATGCCGTAGGCGGGCTCGCCCTTCGCGGTGATCTCGGCGACAGCGCGCGCGCCTGCGTCGATGCCGGCGTAGCTGGCCGGATCAAGTTCGAGTTTCACCGATTCGCGCGCGATCTGGCGCAGTTGGGGCAGGGTCAGATGGCCGGGCGTGAGAAGCATGATCGAATCCTGTCTATACAAGTTGATGCGCAGTCTAGCCTGGCGCGCCTGTATAGACAACTCTCAAAACCGCTTGGCCACCCTGGGACTATCCATGAGCGCGGCGCGAAACCGCGCCGGGCTTACAGCTCCAGCCTGCCCCCCATAAACGCGAGGAAGCATTGCACGCGTGCGGCCAGCGCGGCGCTGCGGTAGTAGACCGCGTGGATCGGCTGACGCTCGACGAGCAGCGCGTCGTCGAGCAGCGTGACGAGGCGGCCCGCCGCGCGGTCGTCGGCGGTCATGAAATCGGATAGACAGGCGATGCCCGCGCCCGCGAGCGCGAGTTGCCGGATGGTCTCGCCGCTCGACGCGGACAGCGTCGGCTGGATCGCGATGCCCGGCTCGGCGGTTTCGTCGAACAAAGGCGCCTGATTTCCGCCTTCGGCGTCGGCGTCGCCGCTTGCGGGCTCCACTTCGCGCAGCGGCCAGCGATTCAACTGCACGGGCGCGGTGAAGCCGATCAGCCGCTGCTCGCGCAACGCCGCCAGCGAGCGCGGCGTGCCGTGCTCCGCGAGATACGCGGGGCTCGCGACCACACGGCGGCGGCTCACGCCGAGCGAGCGCGCGTGCAGCGTCGAATCCTGCAACGCGCCGATGCGAATCGCGATATCCACCCGCTGCTCCAGCAGATCGACGATGCGCTCGTTGCTCGTGAGTTCGAGCTGGATCTCGGGATAGCGCGCCGCGAACGCACTCACGTGCGGAACGATACAGTGCAGCATGAACGGCGTGGCCGCGTCGACGCGCAGCCGCCCCGAAGGCTGTTCGCGATGGCGCGTGACGGCCTCTTCGGCGTCCTCCATCGCGCCGAGGATCGCACGGGCGCGTTCGAGAAACAGCTCGCCCTCCTCGGTCAGTTGCAGACGCCGCGTGGTGCGCAGAATCAGCGCCACGCCGAGCTGCTTTTCGAGCCGCGTGAGCGCCCGGCTCACACCGGACACGGTCTGCTGGAGTTTTTCGGCGGCGGCGGTGATCGACCCCGCATCGATCACGGTGACGAATACGAGCAATTCGTCGGTCGATGTTTTCATTATTGATCCGCAGTCAAGATTCATTTGAGACTAACACGGTTTTTGCAAAGCGCGAATGCCGCGATACTGATTGCGAGATCACTTGACACGACCATTCGCCCCGCCGCCGTTCGCGGCGCCGGGCGCAACCAGGAGAGTTCCATGAAAGTATTCGTGACGGGCGCAGGCGGCTTTATCGGCGGCACGATCGCAGCGCATCTCGCGCGCGCGGGCCACGAGGTGCGCGGTCTGGTGCGCCGCCCCGAACAGTTCGCCGATCTCGACGCGCTGAAGATCGCGCCGGTGCGCGGCGGTCTCGACGACCGCGACCTGTTGATGCGCGAGGCGCGCGCCGCCGACGCGGTGATCAACGCCGCCGACAGCGACCATCGCGGCGCGGTCGAAGCGCTGCTCGACGCGCTCGAAGGTTCGGGCAAGCCGCTGCTGCATACGAGCGGATCGAGCATCGTCGGCGACGCCTCGGGCGGCGAGCCGACCGACAAGATCTTTTACGAAGACGCCCTGCCCGCGCCGACGCCCGACAAGGCGCCGCGCGTGGCCATCGACGATCTCGTGCTCGCGGGCGCGCAGCGCGGCATCCGCAGCGCCGTGCTCTGCAACACGCTGATCTACGGCGTGGGCGCGGTGCCGGGCGCGGCGAGCGTGCAGTTGCCGCGGCTGATTCGCCAGGCGCAAAAGAGCGGCGTCATGCGTCATGTGGGGCGCGGGCTGAACATCTGGTCGAACGTGCATGTCGACGATGTGGCGGAGCTTTATCGGCTCGCGATCGAGAAAACCCCGGCGGGCACGTTCTATTTCGTCGACAGCGGCGAAGCGAACTTCGTCTCGATGACCGAGGCGCTCGCGCAGAAGATGGGGTTGGGCGCGCCGCAAGATTGGCCGCTGAACGACGCGATCGGGGAATGGGGTTATGAGATGGCGTCGTATGGACTCGGCTCGAACAGCCGCGTGCGCGGCGAACGCGCGCGCAAGCTGCTCGGGTGGCAGCCGAAACGTAGCTCGGTCACGGAATGGATTCGTGATGAGATGGCGGTGGCGGTGTCGGTCCGCGGTGGATGAGCGCTGCAAAAATACCTGTGTAGTGGGCGGTATTGTTGCGTATCCGTAAGGTCCATCCGCTAGAATCGCGCCGGTTTGCACTACCCGCCGGCCCGTTTTCTTCGGATCGGCACCCGGATATGCCGATGCTCCTCGCGCTGAACTTCGACTGGCTGACTAACCTGCTCGCCATTCTGTTCGTCGTCGCTTGTCTCTACGATGCGCGCTACGACGAATACGGCACGCTGACCCTCGCCGCCGCTGCCATGGGTCTGATCGTGATGGCGATCGAAGTGCTGCTGCGCCCCGCGTTCGAGATGTCGCTCTAAGCCGACTCTCGCGTTCGCGACGCCGCAGTGCGGCGCTCGCCCCTGGTGCTTTCATTCACGTTTCGCAGCACTTTCCGCGCGCCTTCGCCGCCTGACGGCGAGATTCATCCGCTCAATGTTCCGACTTGTCGTGCGCGCAGCACGCGTGCGTCTGCGGGCTGTCCTCGTAGCGGTCGTGGTGGCGCATCCACTCGTTCATATCGTGCGTTTCGTTGCGGCCTTTCGCGGTGAATTCGAGCATCGCGTAAGTCGCGATCGGTAACTCGACGCCGCGCGCATACGCCGAATACGTGTGATAAACCTGCCCCGCTTCGTCGCGATAGAACGCGCTGATACCCGGCAATTCGTCGCTCACGTAGTCCTGTTCGCGATAGTTGTAGCGCGCCTTGCCGCGTGCCTTGTCGGCTTCGGAAAACGACACGTTGAAGTCGAAGTTGAACGCGTTGCCAAACGACGACACCCACGGAAACCGCCAGCCCATACGTTCCTTGAACGCCGCGATTTTCGCGAGCGGCGCGCGCGAGACGGCCACATAGGTCACGTCGTGATGCTCCAGATGCGGCAGCATGCCGTCGACGTGATCGGAGAGAAACGAGCAGCCCGGGCAGCCCTCTTCCCAGTCCGGTCCGAGCATGAAGTGATAGGTCAGCAACTGGCTGCGCGAACCGAACAGTTCGGCGAGCGTGCGCGGACCGTGCGGCGTCTCGAAGGTATAGGTTTTCTCGACCTTGACCCACGGCAGCGCCTGGCGTTTGGCGACCAGCGCGTCGCGCGCATGCGTGAACGCATGCTCGTCTTCCAGTAGCGCCTCGCGCGCCTTCAACCATTCGGCCTCCGAAACAATCTTGTGCGGCTCTATCATGTCTTCCTCCTTCGGTTGATCGTCGATGCTTACTCGAACAATTCCACCAGCCGGTCGAACGCACTCGACCAGCCATCGCGATGCGCGTCGCGCGTCTCTTCGTCGAAAAGACGTTCGTGGCGCAGCGTGAGTTCGGTGGTTTCGCCTTCTGCGCGCAGCACGACGCTCACGCGCGATTCGCGCTCGGGCGTGCTGCGCCACGCCCACGTGAACACCAGTTTCTGCTCGGGCACGACCTCCAGATACGTGCCGCTCACGTCGTGCTCCTCGCCGTCGGGCGAGCGCATGATCACGCGAAAACGTCCACCCACGCGCACGTCGGCCTCGGCGTGCAGACAGGTCGTGTCGAGCGGATGCATCCAGCGCATCAGTTGCGCCGCTTGCGTCCATGCCGCGTAGACCTTGCAGGCGTTCGCATCGAGTCGGCGGCGGAGAATGAGGACGGGGACGCCTCGGGCGGCGTCGGCTGCACGGGCTGCATCGCTTGCAGCGCTGGCGTCGCCTGTAGCGGCGAAATGCTCGGGTCGGCTGGACATGCGTCTTCCTCCACGAAAGCGGCGAGACGATCGAGTGCGTCGTTCCAGAAGCGCTGGTAGTGCGCGAGCCACTGCATCGCGTCCTCCATCGGCGCGGCCGCGAGGCGGCACGCGACTGTGCGTCCGGTTTTCTCGCGCGTGACGAGGCCCGCCTCGGCGAGCACGTCGAGATGCTTCATCACGGCGGGCAAGGACATCGCGAACGGCTGCGCGAGCGCGCTCACCGAGAGCGCGTCCTGCTGGGCGAGCCGCGCGAGCAGCGCGCGCCGCGTGGGGTCCGCGAGCGCGGCGAAGGTGCGGTTCAACGCGTCGTCTTCATACTTAACCATGCGGTTTAGCATAGGACGCGAGACACGGAAGTCAAGGCGCGCGATTTTTGCCGGTTCCGGCAATAAATCGGCCAGTAAAACAGGCCATCAACCGGCCAAATCCGCCCGCAAATCGCCCAGTAAATCGGCCGCTGAATGACGGGGTCGAATACGCGTTAATCACGCGGTTCGCGCGGTAAATCACGCGGCATCGCACAATCGATGCGGCGGCGAGCACTAATGAATCCACGCTTCGCGCGCCCATAAAATGCCGCACGGCCCGCGCCGCCGCCAGGCGAACGCGAGCCGTGAAGCCGACCGGACGGACCGCCGTAGCGGCGTCCCGCCGAAGACTGGACCCTCGGAGCGCAACGCGCGTCAGATGGCCCAGCCGCCCAGATAGAACGCCGCGAGCACCACGGCGATGATGACCGTGCCGACGTTGAGCTTCTTGATCTCGCCGCTCACCACGCGACCGATCACCAGCGTCGAGAAGCCCAGCATGATGCCCGTGACGATGTTGGCGGTCAGCACGATGAACACGGCGCAGACGAGGCCCGCCATCGAATCGACCATGTCGCTCATGTCGAGGCGCGCGACGCTCGAGAGCATCATCAGGCCCACGTACATGAGTGCGGGCGCGGTGGCGTACGACGGCACGAGGCCCGCGAGCGGCGCGAAGAACATCACCGCGAGGAACAGCACGCCCACCACGGCGGCGGCCATGCCGGTCTTCGCGCCCGCCGCCACGCCCACCGTCGATTCGATGTAAGCCGCCGCCGGCGCGCCGCCGAAGAAGCCCGAGAAGATCGAGCTGACCGAGTCGGCCGTCAGCGCGCGGCCGCCGTTGACGATGCGGCCGTCGGCGTCGAGCTGACCCGCCTGCCCGGCCACCGCGCGGATCGTGCCGGTGGCGTCGAACACGGCCGTCATCACGAGCGCGAGCACGCTCGGCAGCACCGTCAGCGAGAGCGCGCCCTTGATGTCCATCGCGCCGATCAGCGAGGCATGACCGGGCGCCGACAGCGACGGCCACGCGAACACGCCATGAAACGTCACGGCCGGATCGAGCGCGAGCCCGAGCGCGGAGATCGCCACGATCACGATCAGGATCGAGCCCGGCACGCGGCGGCGCACGAGGCCGAAGATCGCCGCGAGCCCGACCACCGACAGGATGACCGGCAGCGAGGTGATGTGCCCGAGCGAGACCGGCAGGCCCGCGCCCGGATTCTTGACGACGAGGCCGACGTCATTGGCGGCGATCAGCAGCAGGAACAGCCCGATGCCGATGCCCGTGCCATGCGCGATGCCATGCGGCAGGTTGCGCAGGATCCACGAGCGCACGCCCGTGACGGAAATCCCCGTGAACACGAGGCCCATCAGGAACACGGCGCCGAGCGCGACTTCGGGCTTGAGGCCCTTGCCGAGCACGAGGCCGAACGCGGTGAACGCCGTCAGCGAAATGGCGCAGCCGATGGCGATCGGCAGCCGCGCCCACAGGCCCATCAGCAGCGAGCCGAACGCGGTGGTCAGGCAGACGGCCACGAAGACCGCGCTGGTGTCGAAGCCCGCCTTGCCGAGCATGCCCGGCACGACGAACACGGAATAGACCATCGCGAGGAAGGTGGTGACGCCGGCGATGCCCTCCTGGCGCACCGAGCTGCCGCGCGCGGCGATGTCGAAATAGCGTTCGAGCAGGCTCGTCGCGCGGGCGGCGTCGAGCGTGTCGCGGGGATCGCCGTCGCGGACCACGGCGAGGTCCGCGGTCAATTCGGCGGCGTCGGCCAATGGCCGGGCGTGGGGGTCGAGCATGAGTGCCTCCTTTATCAGCATGCTGAAACGGACCGGCGTTGATGCGCGTGGTCCCGTCATCAGGTTCGTCTCGTCTGTTGAGTTGTCGTGTCGACGCCAGCCGGGCGCGCCTTGGGAAGCGCTGTCTCTATCGGTGGACATGTTTTTATGCTGGATCGAAGGTTAGGCGAACGCGTCATGCGCTCCCATCGCGTAAATCGCATTGAGGACATGCCGCGAGGCTTATATCGCCGTGAACAAGGCCCGGCGGGCGGGCCGCCCCCGCGTTTACCCCGGCGCTTCGGGCGGCGCGCGGCGGCCTGCGGGCAGCGGACCGATGGACGAATCGGATGCCCGCGCGGCGGGTCCGCATCTTGCGCGACCCCGCCAGCCGAACCGGCCGGATGCGAAACCGGCACGCTCCGCCCGCGCTGCGGGAAAATCGCGGCTTTCACCGCTTCGACGCACTTTTGTCGTCGAAATCGCGGGATAAAAGGGCTGGAAAGACGCAAAAAGGGCCGTTTTAAGCGGATTGCGCCGTCGCGCGGGTTAAACTCTCACGACCCGGTTTGACCCCGCCGCGCGGCGCGCCTGTGCGCAAGCCCGCGCTGGCGCTCCAAGGAGTTCCTGTTGATGAGAGGCGGTTTCGCACGTCCTGTTGTAAATCTTCCGACCCTTTCCGCTCTGCTCGTCGCAGCCGTGCTGTCGGGATGCAGCCTGTTCCGCTCGCCGCCGCCGCCCGAGCCGGAGGCGCCCGTGGCCGCGAGCGAGCCGGATATCGCGAGCGAGCCCGAGGCAGCCTCCGCGCCCGAAGCCGCCAGCGAAACCGAAACGCCTGAAGCCAGGCCCGCGCCGCGCAAGCCGCGTCCCGCGCCGGTGCGCCGCAAGCGCCCCGCGCCGCCGCCGCCCGCGCCGGCCAGCGCGCCGGTCGCGCCGCCGCCGCCGCCGCTCGTGCAGAGCCACGTGATCGAGCGCGGCACCTTCCGCACGCTGCTCGACAGCGAAGTGCAAAAAACCGACGGCAAGGTGGTCGGCCGCGCCGTCGACATGGTCGCGGGCCCCGGCGGCAAGCCGCAGGAGGTCGTCGTCAATCTGCAAGGCTTCATGGGCATCGGCGACCGCAAGGCGAGCTTCCCGTGGAGCGCCGTGCGCGTGAATCCGCAGCCGAAGACGCCCGCCATCACGCTCGCGCTCACGCCCGCGCAGTTGCAACTGACCGACCGGCCCAAGTCCGGCGGCGCGCAGCCGGGCGTCGGCGAGGCCAGCCCGACGCGCCTGCCGCTGATCGACGCGACGGTGGAGCGCGCCAACGGCGCCAAGGTGGGCCGCGTGGTCGACGTATTGCTCGACGGCGGCGCCGATCCGCTCGCGGTCGTGCTCGACGTGAGCGGCACGCTGGAGAAGCGCCACACGATCGCGGCCGACTGGTCGGCGCTGCACTTCGTCACGAAGAACAACGCGCTCGAAGCGCAGATCGAGATGAGCGACCAGCAGGTAGACGCCTCGCCGCCCTATGCGAACGATCAGCCGGTGCGCGCCGTCAGCCCGAATCCGGCCCCGGCCGCTCCCGCGCGCGGTGCCCAATGATCGGGAAGACCACGCAACTCACCCCCAGTCTGCGCAGCGTGCGCGCGCTCGACTGGCTGAACTTCTTCGTCGCGAACGTGCAGACGGGCTTCGGGCCGTTCATCGCTTCGTATCTGGCTTCGCACAAGTGGACGCAGGGCGAGATCGGCCTCGCGCTCTCGGTCGGCACGATCAGCGCGATGGTGAGCCAGGTGCCGGGCGGCGCGGCCGTCGACGCCCTCAAGAACAAGAAGGCCGCCGCGGCCTGGGCGATCATCGCGATCATCGCCTCGGCGGTGCTGCTGGCGTCCAGTCCGACCGTGGTTCCCGTGATGGCCGCCGAGGTGTTCCACGGCTTCGCGAGCTGCATGCTGGTGCCCGCGATGGCCGCGCTCGCGCTCGCGCTGGTGGGCCGCCAGAATCTCGGCGACCGGCTCGGGCGCAATGCGCGCTGGGCGTCCATCGGCAGCGCCGTCGCCGCCGGGCTGATGGGGCTGTGCGGCGAGTACATCTCGCCGCGCGCGGTGTTCTGGCTGACGGCCGCGCTGGCGCTGCCGGCGCTCGTCGCGCTCGCGATGATCGAATACGACAAGCACGCGAACGCGCCGAAGCCGCTCAAGTCCGCGAGGCCCGGCAACGGCGAGACCGCTGCGGATGGCGAGGCGCGCGAGACCATTCTCGATCTGCTGCGTGACAAGCGCATGCTCACGTTCGCGGCCTGCGTCGTGCTGTTCCACCTCTCGAACGCGGCGATGCTGAACCTCGCGGCGGGCGAAGTGACGGCCGGCATGGGCGACAACGTGCAGCTCGTGATTGCGGCTTGCATCATCGTGCCGCAGGCGATCGTCGCGATGATGTCGCCGTGGGTCGGGCGCACCTCGCAGCTCTGGGGACGCCGTCCCGTGCTGATCCTCGGCTTCAGCGCCCTGCCGATACGCGCGCTGCTGTTCGCCGCCGTCGGCAACCCGTACTTCCTCGTGCCGGTGCAGATGCTCGACGGCCTCTCGGCCGCCGTGTTCGGCGTGATGCTGCCGCTGATCGCCGCCGACGTGGCGGGCGGCAAGGGCCGTTACAACCTCTGTATCGGGCTGTTCGGGTTGTCGGCGGGCATCGGCGCCACGCTCTCGACGGCGCTCGCGGGCTTTATCGCCGACCATTTCGGCAATACCGTGAGCTTCCTCGGCCTCGCGGCCGCGGGTGCTGCGGCGGTCGTGCTCGTGTGGCTCGTGATGCCCGAAACGCGCGAGACGATTGAGGAAGAAACGCCGCGAGACGCGCCGGCTTAAGCCTCGCGGAAATCGTCAGACGGAATCGTCGAACGCAAGGCGAGCAGCAAAAAACAAGCCCCCGTCGCAGCGATGCGGCGGGGGCTTGTCACATGTGCGACGTCATAGCGACGATATCGGCGCTACCGCCGCCATCAACGCGCCAGCAAACGTGCAACCCGGTGGGAAGGAGTACGGATGAGTACGGATGAGTAGAGACGAGACAAGACAGGCCGGACGAACCGGCCTGTCTTGAAGAAAAACCACGTAGCACGAATGAGGCACCGCGAGGCTACTGCTGCGGATGCGCCTGCTGCTGCCTGCACCCGCTCCACCCTTCAGCCCGCGCGCGGGCCCGAGGCCCGGTTGCACAGCTTCAGGCCGCGAGCGCCTCGTCGAGACGCGCGGCGACGACGCCATTCGGAAACGCGTCGAGCTTGCTCGCGAGGATCATCGCGTCGGCGTTGGCCGGACGATGACGGCGATTCGGGCTCGGACGGAACACCGCGTCGCCCCGGCGGATCTTCTCGCCGGTCAACGCGCACACCGCGCTGCGACGCGCGGTGCACACCCGCCACAACTGATCGGAGTAGCGCCCGTAAGTGGCGTCGCTCCAGCATACGGTGATGCTGTCCGGATCGTGACGCCGGATCAAGGTAATGCCCTGCGCATCCCACGACCGCACCGTGGCGCGGCGCCGGTTGGCCGCCTCCGATGCGCTGCGTGTGATGGGTACCGGTTTGCAGCTTCTGAAGCCCATGGGCTCGCCGTCGGGACTGATAGGCTCCGAAGCGGCTGTCAGAAGATCAATGGTTTGTTGCCATGCGCTGCCGGTATCTAATTTCGTCATAATGCACCTCGTGCACGCGGAAACGATTCAAATATGCCGGTCGAATAAGCACTCTACCACGCCGGGATTATAGCGCGCGATTCTCGCCGTCCACAGAAAAAACTGAATTTTCACACGATAATTCTGAATCACGAAATACGAGACGTCGATTTTTCAAGTCTGACTATCTGAGCGCAATGATGGTTTCTTTACATTCGGAACTTTTTTCGTGAATTTGTTGATTTTTAACATTGCCACCAGGAAAAAGTAACCGGACGGCAAGTACTAAGACGAGCAAATTTGCCTATTAGCAATACTATTAAGCTATTCAACACATTCGCCGCGCAGCAGCCGCAGCGCCTTATGTGGCGGGCCTGAGCGGGAAACGGCCTGAATCCATGCCGCATAGCAACGCACATGCGCGCAGATTGGCCGCCGTTGACCGATCAATGAAACGCATGGCCGTCTTAAGACCGATGCACAGTGGGATTTCGCGCGCGGATAGTCACGCCGCAGCGCCGCGAATTGTCGCACGCGCCGCCGCGCGCCTTACAGATCTGAATTGTGAGACACGCCTCTATTCCGCGCGGCATTAATGAAAAATGAATTGCGCTTTAGCCGTTTTGTCATGAGGGATTTCAAGCCCATTGCCACGGCATTCCCACGCGATTGCACCAATTGGGCGCGGCGCGCGTCATCCAATAGTCACGGCGATTCCCCGCACGGATAACAACAATTCAAATGGCGGCTAATAGCGGGTGAAAGGCGGATACCGTGAATCACGCATGCCGCCGTCGTGAAGCCATGCACGCGCCGCCTGCGCAGCGTTGCCGAACCGGCTGCTCAAGCGCGGCCCTGATCGAGATAGACCGCCGCCTGGCGGCGCAGCATCGCGCCGAAATCGTCGAGCCAGCCGATCGAGAGACGCCAGCTCTGCCAATAGAGTTCGACGTCGAGCGCGCGGCCCGGGGTGAGCTCAACGAGTTCGCCGCGTTCGAGATGCGGCGCGATCATGCGTTCGGGACACATGCCCCAGCCAAGGCCGCTCACGCAGCAGCGCAAAAAGCCCGCGACGTGCGGAATCCAGTGCAGCGGCGCGTCCACCTGCGCGCGCGTGATCCGGCGCACGAAGCGCTTTTGCAGTTGGTCCTTCGGATTGAATTCGACGCACGGCGCGCGGCGCAGCGACTCGCGCCCCACGCCATCGGCAAAATAGCGTGCGAAGAATTCGGGCGAACAGACCGCGAGATAGCGCATGCGCCCGAGACGCGTCGAACGGCAGCCCTGCACGGGCTCGGCCTGCGTGGTGACGGCGCCCTGCACGCTGCCGTCGCGCATGCGCTGCGCCGTGTGGTCCTGATCGTCGATCACCAGATCGAGCAGGATGCCGCGCTCCACGCAAAAGGCCGCTACGGCGTCGATGAACCAGGTGCCCACGCTGTCGTCGTTGACGGCCACGCGCAAGGTCGGCCGCGCGGCGTCGATCGCGCCTGCGACCGTGGGCATGCCGCCGCCCAGCTCTGCTTCGAGCAATTGCACGCGTTCGGTGTGGCGGCACAGCAGCGCGCCCGCCGCCGTCGCCACGCAGGGCTGGCCGCGCTTGACGAGCACCGCACCGACGCGTTCCTCCAGCAGCTTCACGCGCTGCGAAACCGCCGAGGGCGTGATGTTGAGCGCGCCGGCCGCGCGGTCGAACGAGCCGTGGCGCACCACGGCGGCGAGCGCATCGAGCAGCGCATAATCGAGCATTAGCGTTCCTTAATCTGGATTAACAAAATCAGCTTTGCTTAAGCCGCTTCCGGCCGCAGACTAACGCCATTCGCAGCTCCTGTCCACGTCGCGCCGCCCGGCACGACCGCATCGTTTCCCATCATCATGAACTGGCTCGCTTTTTCTCACGGCGCGGCGCTGTGCGCCTCGCTCATCGTCACCATTGGCGCGCAGAACGCGTTCGTGCTGCGCCAGGGCATCCTGCGCTCGCATATCGGCAAGATCGTGATCCTCTGCACGCTGTCCGATTTCATCCTGATCGGCGCGGGGGTGGGCGGCGCGTCCGCGCTCGTCGAGCGCTATCCGACCTTCGTGCATCTCGTGCTCTATGCGGGGCTCGCGTGGCTCGTGTGGTTCGGCATCGGCGCGCTGCGGCGCGCGGTGAAGCCCACGCACGCCGTGCTCGACGCCGAGACCCAGGCGAACGCGCCCGAGCAGCGCGCGCTGCCCATCATGCTAATGACGCTCGCGTTCACGTGGCTCAATCCGCACGTCTATCTCGACACCTTCCTGCTGATCGGCACGGCCGGCGCGCGCGAGCCGCAAGGCGCGCGGCTGGCCTTCGCGATCGGTGCGATGGCCGTCAGCGCGGTGTGGTTCATCGGACTTGGTTATGGCGCGCGAGCGATGGCGCCGCTGTTCCGCCGCGCGAGCGCGTGGCGTGTGCTCGATGGCGCGATCGGGTCGATGGTGCTGCTGATCGCGTTTGCGCAGTTGCGTTGATTTTTGCGCGGCGTTTTTCGCTGCGCGCGATTCAAAACGCGCCGCCTAACGCGCCGCGCCTTTACGTATCGCAAGCAACCCGTCGACGAGTTCCGGCGACAGATAATGCGGCCCGTCGAACACATAGACGCGATAGCCGCGATACGCCGCCAGTTGCGGCGCCAGCTCGGCGGCGGTGGCCGCGCGAAAGCCGCCGCCCTGCTTCGGCCTGAACGCCTCCGCGATGATCCTCACGCGCTTCTTGCCCAGATGCGCCGCGAGCGCATCCGCGTATTCGCGCGCCGCCGCCGGGCCGCGCGCATAGACGCCGCAACCGTCCTGCAACAGCACGCCGACATCGCGCGGCAGCCAGCCGTCGAGCCACTTCGCGAACGCCTCGCCGCCGATGTTGCTGGTGTCATACACGCTGATCCACAGCGGCTTCGGCAAGCGTTCGAGCAGCGGACCCATGCGCGCGGCGTCGGCCCAGGTGGGATCGGCTTCGACCGGAAAATACCAGCCGGTGATATGCACGGGCGGACGCACCTTCGCGAGCCGCAGCGAACGCTCGACGAGTTCCTCCATGTTCGCGCGCGCTTTCTTCTCGTCCGCATAACCCGCGAGGCCGACGATCACGCCGCGCGCCCACGGCTCATTGGAAATGCGCACCCAGTCGGGCACGCGCGGCGCGGGCAGTCCCGCGCCCGCCATATAGGCGACCTCGTCGACGGCGATCCACTGCACCAGCAGTTCGTTCACGCCGAGCTTGTCCCAGTTGCCGTGCAGATCGAGATGATCGTCGTCGGGCTGCCAGACCACGCCTTGCGCGAGCGCGTCGGCGTGCGCAGGCACTTGCAGCGTGCAGCCCGCCGCCGCGAGCGCGCAGAGCGCGGCCACGGCCACGCGCGCACCGCGGCGCGCGAGACCCGGTGCGCGCGCGTCAAGCGTCGCGTCACCCTGCGTGATGCGCCTCAGCATGTCGCCCTCCCTCAGTAAGACAGCACGGCGCCGAAGAACACGCCGCCCGCGCGGTCGTCGCCCGTGAGACGCCAGCGGTATTGCACCGAGACATCGACGTATGAGCGCGGCGCGTCGTAGAAGGTATCGCGGAACCAGTAGCGCGCGGACACGCCCACGCCCATGCCCACGGGCACGCTGTGATTGATGCTCGAATCGTAGTCCATGCCGATCACGCCATAGGGAAACACGGTGAGTTTCGGGCTGATGCCGTCGAGCCGCCACGTGCGGCCCGCTTCGAAATAGCCGGTCGCGTAGTTCCAGCCGTTGCTCAGGTAGTGACCGACTTCGGCGTAATCCTGCACGGTCCACCACGACGGCACATCGAGGCGGCGCTCGGTGCCGAAGCCGCCCGAATACGCGAGCCGCACGAGCCAGTCCGAGGGCGCGCGCGAGCCGATCGCGATCAGGCGTTCGAAGGCGATCACCGCGTTGATCGATTCGAACGGCTTCGCGCGCATGCCGATCGCGCCGAGCGCGGTGGAGACGCCGCTGGGCGCGTCGCCCTTCGCGCCGAAGTCCTGGTAGACGCGCGCATAGACTTCGAAATTGCGGTCGCCGAGCGAGCCGAACGGACGCCAGTAAGCTTCGGCGCCCATCTGCCAGTTGTTGTACGAGCCCGGCACCGAGCCGGTCGTCACGCCAGGCTGCAAGCCCGCGCCGCGATAGTTGATCGACGCGATGAAGCCCCAGTCGCGCGTGACGTCGGCGTGCGCGTTGCGCAGGTCCTGCAATTGCAGCAGCGTGGCGGGCGCGACGCCATCGGGCGGCGCCGTGCCGTAGTCGATCGCGCGTTCGAAGTAACGCGCGGCGGCCTGGTCGAACCATGCGCGATAGGCGCTGTAGCCCGCGTCGCCGGCGGCTTGCGGCGGCAGTTGCCCTGCTGCGTCGGCCTGCGAGAAATATTCGAAGGCGCGACGGTCGGCGCCCGCGCGCTGCGCGAGATACGCGGCGGAGAGCGGCGGCATCGCGTCGAGCAAACCGGCATCGAGCGCCGCGCGCGCTTCGCGGCGCGCGCCGTCCAGATCGCCTTGCGCGACCAGCGCATCGATCAGTTCGACGCGATGCTGCGGATTGCGCGGCGCGGCCTCGACTGCGGCGCGCGCGTATTGCACCGCCGCGTCCTTGTCGCCGCGCTGCGCCGCGAGAATCGACGCGCGCCGCGCCGCAAAGCCCGCATCGGCGGCATAGATATCGCAGGCCGCGCCGCTCGCGTCCACCGCGCAGTCGAGCACCGGGCGCGCATCGTGCGCGACCTGAGACGCACCTTGCGTGACGTTCTCCGGCTGCAAATGCGCCAGCGCCTGACGCGCCGTGTAGCGGCGCGCCGCGATCCACACATCGGTGTCGTCGCCTTGCGTGCCGAGCGGCGCGAGCAGGTCGAGCGCGCGCTGCGGCACGCCTTGCGCGGTCCACACATCGGCGACGATCACGCGCGCCACGCGCCGCTCGCGCGGCGTGCCGTCGTCGGCTTGCAGCGCCTGCGCGAAATCGGCGTCGGCCTGCGCTGCTTGCCCTTGCGCCGCGCGTGCGTATCCGCGCATCACGTCGAGCATCAGCGTGGGTTGGATATTCGCGCTCAATGCATCGCTTGCGGCGGCGTCGAGCGCCGGCATGTCGTTCTTATCGATCAGGATGCCGAACAGTTGAAGCCGGTAGCCGATCCGGTCAGGCGCATACGCAATCGCCTGGCGCGCCTGCGTGGCCGCATCGTCGAGGTCGCCGCGCTGCTGCGCGTCCTGTGCGGCGGCGGCGAACTTCGGCGCGAGCCGCGCGCCTGCCTGCAAACGGCGAGCACGCAGTTCCGTGCTGTTGCCGAAGCGCGGCGCGGCATCCTGCGCGAGTTGCCACGCGGCCTCGTCCTGTCCTTGCGCGAGCGCCGCATCGATCGCGAGCAAGCGCAGACGCAGCACGTCGGGCCGCAGCGCGATCGCCTCGTTCGCCTCGCGTGACGCGCGCGCGTAATCCTTCGCGTCATAGGCGCGATAAGCGTCCTGCGCGAGCACGAAGGCGCGGCCCGTGAGATTGTCGGGCGAGCCTTGTCCCGGTTGCGCGGGACGCGCGCGTTTCCCTGCTTGAGCCGCTTGCGCCACTTGCGTCCCCCGCGACGCGGACGGTCGCGCCTGCGCCGCAATCTGCGCATCGAACGCCTGACGCCGCGCGACCAGAGACGGCTCCGGCCCGAGCTGCGCGATGGCCTCCGAGAGCGTGCGGCTGCCCGCGCGCCAATCGCCTTGCGCGGCCTCGGCATTGGCGAGCAGCAGACGCAGCGAAGCCACATCGGGCCGCTGCCGTATCGCCTCGCGCGCGTAGCGCTGCGCGGCGGCGTAATCGTGCCGCCCGAACGCCTCGTAGCCTTGTTGCGCGACGCGATAAGCCGCGCCCGAAAGCGGCAGCGCCGCGCCGCCCGTCGGCGCGGACGGCGACGCTTGCGCCCACACCGGCGCACTCGCGCCGAGGCTCAGCCACACGGCGGCCAGCGCCAGTGCGCGCGGCACCGGCCCCATCGAGCCGATATTCGATCGATTCGGATTCCTTCTCATGATGCCGCCTGCACCGCGCCACGCATACGCTCCTGCTCCGCGATGGCCTGCGTCAGCGACTCGCGCGAAATCACGCCCTGCTCCACCATATAGTCGCCGATACGCCCATGCTCCGCCGGACGATAACGTTGCAGCGCGGCCTCGAAATCCGCGCGCTTCACCGCGCCGCGTTCGATCAGCAGATCGCCGAGCAACGGTACAGCGGACGCTTTCCCGGACGGCAACGCGCGACTCGACTCCGCATCGCCCTCTTCCGATTGCGCGATGGGCACGCCGCGCAGCATCCGCAAACCATCGGCGATCTCGCCTTCGCGCGCGATACGCTGCACGACTGGCCGCCCCGTCTTCGCGCGCAAGGCGGCCAGCGCCTCGCTCGTCAGCGGACTCGCGCAGAGCACGATCAGGTGCCCTGCGCCGTCGTCGCCCTGCGGCAGCACGCGATAGCGCACCGCGAGTTCGATCGGCACGTCCCGCGCGTGCAGCGTGAGCTTCGCGCGGTCGAGCGCCGCGCGCGGCAGGTCGGCCTGAAACGCAATCGCCTCCGCGAGCGTTTCCTCGTCGAGCCATCCGTGCGCCATCAGCACGCGGCCGAGCGGCGCCTCCTGCGCGTGCTCCTCGGCGAGCGCCTTGTCGAGTTCCTCCGGCGCGATGGCCTGCCACGACACCAGCAGTTCACCGAGCCGCTGACGCCGGTCCTTGAAGCCATCCGACGACGGAAAGTCGTGCATCGTCTTGTCCCACACGAGACGCTTGCCCGTCACCAGATAGTTCAGATACATCTTCCACGCGCGCGACACAGCCATGAAGTTCACGAAATTGCCGATCACCATGCGCGGCACCGACAACAGCCCGTGCTCCCATCCATAGAGCCGCGAGACGAAATACACGCGCTGCACCACGCGCATCAGCAGCGCGACGCCGTTGGCCCAGAGCACGATGGTGAGAAACGGCGAATTGGAAAACGGCGACGCGATCAGATCGGGCCGCAAGCCGAGCAGATCGGCGAAGGTGAACAACAGGAACTGCACCAGCAGCACATACGCGACGATGCCGACAAACGCCGTGAGAATGCCTTTGCGATCACGCGCGAGCAGATAGCGGTTTGCGAACGAGCCGACCCAGCCGGTCTGTTCCCAGCCTTGCAGGCCGATGCCGAGCGTCCAGCGCGCGCGTTGACGATAAGCGGTCCGAAACGTATCGGGGAAATACTCGCGCACGCACAGCGGCATCGTGAGCGTGAATTCGCGCACCGGCCCGAGCCCGAACCACGACTTGCGGCGCGTGGCGAACTGCACGGGAAAGCGCGCGAAGATCGACTGCATGCCCATGCGGCCGAGCCGCTCGCCCACATCGTAGTCCTCGGTGAGCGTTTCGGTATTGAAGGGCTGATTATTCGTTTCCGCCGCGAGACCCGCGAGCGCGCGGCGCGAAAAACAGGTGCCCACGCCCGCCGACGGCACCGCGCCCGCGAGGCTCTCGCGCACCACCAGATCCTTCGCGTGCCACTCGGCGAACTCGTCCATATAGGTGCCCGCCACGAGTTCGTACCACTCGCGTTCGAGCGACGCCACCGGCAACTGGATCATGTCCTTGCGCGGCAAGAGATAGTTGAAGAAGCGCAGTTCGAGCGGATGCAGCACGTCCTCGCTGTCGTGCAGAATCACGCCCGCGAACTCGATGCCGGCCTCGCCTTCCATGCGAAAGATCGCCTGCACGATCCAGTTCAGGCAATCGGCCTTGCAGGTCGGCCCGTCGTGCGGCACCTCCACGCGATGCAGTTGCTTGTAGCGCCGCCGCATGCGCTCGACTTCGCCGATGGTCGCCGCATCGTTCTGATAGGTGCCGACGAAAATCACATAGTTGCGGTAATCGAGCACCTTCACGGCGTTCTCGACCATCGCCGCGATCACGTCCTCCTCGCGCCACGCGGGCACCATGATCGCGAGCCACTGCTGCTCGCGGTCGTAGAGCTGCTCGGCGCGCAAGGGCTGAAAGCGGCGCTCGACCGTGAAGTGGCGGATCGTGCGGCGCACCCAGTACCACGCGTCGATAAAGAGGTCGTCGACGCTGGACAGCAGGATGATGACCGCCACGGCCGCCGCCAGGTACTCCATGCCCTGGTAATAGCGGCCGGCGACGTAGTTCAGCCACCAGTCGATTGAGGTCCAGTTCACGCTCAGCCCTGCGGATTCGCACCGCCACCGGCCGCGCCCGGCCCTCCGTCGTCGGGACCGCTGCCCGCGTGCGCGCTCGAACTTTCGGCCTGCGCCGCCGCGGCCGCCGTGCGCTTGCGTGCGCGGCTGCGCGCCCAGCCCGCGCCGATCAGCAGCAACAGCAGCAGCGCGATCGCGAGGGTCGGCACGCCCCAGGCCGTCCAGTGACGCGTGAACCACCCGCGCTGATCGTCGGCCGGCGGCACGCCGCCCGCGTACTGCGTATCGAACTGCTTGACCACGCCCGAACCATCGACGATCGCCACGTCGCCCTGCAGCAGTTGCAGGCTCGCGGGCAACACGGGCGGCGCGCCCACGCTCCGATAGAGCACGCCCGGCGTGCTGCCCGCGCGCGCCACTTCGATCACGCCGAGCTGCGCGAGCCCCGACATATCGACGAGCGTCGAGCCGCCGCGGCCCTTCAGCGTGATGCGGCCATCGGCGAAACTCGCGTGGCCCGCTTCCTGATTGAGCGGCACGTCGGCGGCCAGGAACGCTCCCGAGGGCTGCGCGGCCTGGCCATCGGCGACGACCTGCAGGCTCGCGCGTGCGGGCAACACACCGACCGCATTCGCGAGACGCGCCACGCGCGGCAGGCTCGCGAGCGGATCGGCGAGATACGCTTGCGGCACGAGCACGCTCGACGACTGCGAGAAGCGCGCGACCATGCCCGTGAAATCCTCGCCGAGCGGCCCCTTGCCGAGCACCAGATAACTGCTCGGTAACACCGCCGCCGGATAACCTTGCTCGCGCGGCCGGCAGCCGCCCGCGGGCTGACGCTGGAACAGCACGCGCAGCGTGTTGGTAGTGCCGAGCGCGTAGACCGGAATGTCGGCGCTCACGCGCTGGGCCCGGCCGTCGGTGTCGAGCAGATGCGAGCCGATCAGCACGCCGTTGAAGAAGATCGACGCGGTCTGGCCGTTGCGGTCGGCGGCGGGCGCGGCGGCGAGATCGAGCACCACACGGCGCGGGATCTTGCCGTTGCCGCTCACGGCCGCGAGATCGAAATTCGCTTCCCACGCCGCACTCGTCAGTACCTCTAACGTTCTTGGCGTGCCGCCGATCAGCGAAAGAGCGAGACGGTCGCTGTCGCCGCCCGCGCTCAGGTTCGGCGACGGCGCGAGTTCGTGCACGACGAGCCGCTTCGACGCGTCGATACCGCTCCACACGCGCGAGAGCGCGTTCACACCGAGGTCGTCGCCAACCACGACGGCGGGCAGTCCGCCCAGATGCGCGAGCGCGACCTCCCCCTTCTCCTCCTTCTCCCCCTCCGATGCGCCCGAGAGCAACTTGCCGCCCGCGCGCTGCCGCCATGCGTCGAACTCGGCGCCCGCATCGGCGGACACCGCTTGCACCTGCGCACGCAACGCGTCGAACGCCTCGGCCGTGCGCGCGCGCAAAGCGGCGTCGGCGACCACAACGTTCGGCGCGAAGACGCCCGCAGGCGCGAGCGCGATCAACGCGCCGAGTTCGGCAGGATTCGCGAGCTTGTGATCGCCGCCCGCCGCGAGCGCCGCGAACGCGGGCACCGCCTGCAACGCAGCGGGCACCTGCACGCTGCCCAGATGCACGGTGTCGCCGACTGCTGGCACGATCTGCGTGACGGGCGTCGCGCCGCCGCGCATCAGCAAGGCTTCGAGCCGCCATGCCACGTCGTAGGCGGCGGAATCGAGCTTACCCGCGCCGATCGCGACGACGGGTTTGGCGGGCAGCGCGCTCCACGCGGTGCGCACGTCCTCGATCCTCGACGTATCGAACTGATACGTGAGCCGCGTCGTGGGCGCGACGCGCCAGAGATTGGCGATGGCCGTCTGGTCCGTGCAAAACGTATCGTTGAGCACCGACGACCATTGCAGCCCCACGCGCACGAAGCCCGACGCGCGCGGCGCGCCGTCGACGCCGATGCTCAGCGAGCCGTCGCCCTGAGCGTCGGCGGGCGTGCGCGCCTGCACGGGCGAGCCATCGAGCGAGAGCACGAAAGTCGTGCGGCCGCCGTTGCCGCGCAGATAATTGGCGTCGAGTTGCAGCGTGGCGTTGTCGATCGGCAGATTCGCGGGCACCGGCAGATAGAGTTCCTGCGCCGTGTCGGGCGCGCGCAAAACGACGGGCTCGCGCACGCCGAGGTCTGCGAGCGACACCGTGCGCGACTCCACGCGCCCCGCGCCAAGCTGCGCGAACGCAGCGGCGAGATCGCCGGGCGCGGCTCGCGCCGCCGCGCACCATGCGAGGCAGATCGTGCCCAGCAGCGTGGCTGCATACGCGCCGCCGCGCCGCATCGGTCTATGCGTCAAGCCTCGCTCCCGCCGATTTTCTTTAGCATCACCAACCATTCCCACCCGATGCGAAGTCGAATTCGATATCACGTCATGGACCTCATTGTGGTCGGCGCTGCACGGACCGCGCACGAAGCGGCCGAAGCGCGTCTGAAGCACACGCGAAGCGCACTACGCTTCGGGACGCGCGGCCAGCACCGGATGCAGATAGCCGGGCAAGGCGTGGCTTGCAAACGGCGTGAACGGCTTGCCGACCAGCGCGGCGACGATGCGCTCCGAGGCATGGCCATCGCCATACGGATTCACGCGGCGCGCGAACGCACGGCGCTCGTCCTCGTTATCGACGAGGTCGAGCACGGCGCGCTGAATCGCAGCGCGATCAGTGCCGATCAGCTTGACCGTGCCCGCCGCGAGCGCCTCGGGCCGCTCGGTCACGTCGCGCATCACGAGCACCGGCTTGCCGAGCGCGGGCGCTTCTTCCTGCACGCCGCCCGAATCGGTCAGCACGATCGCCGCGCGCTGCATGAGCCGCACGAACTCGGGATAGTCGAGCGGATCGGTGAGATGCACGTTGGGCGCATTGCCGAGCGTGGCGAGCACGGGGCCGCGCACGTTCGGATTCAGATGCACGGGATAGACAATCTGCATCTTGTCCGTCTGCGCGAGCGCGGCGAGCGCCGCGCAGATGTGCTCGAAGCCCGCGCCGAAACTCTCGCGCCGATGCCCCGTGACGAGCAGCAGCGGCCTGCCCGTCTCTTCGGGTTCGAGAAAGGGAAATTGCGCGTCGATGCGCTCGCGCATCGCGCTATCGCTTTCGAGCCGCGCACACATGAGGCGCAACGCGTCGATCACCGTATTGCCGGTGACGACCACGCGCCCGGTGAGCGCCTCCGCGTCGAGATTGGCCTGCGAACTCGCGGTGGGCGCGAACAGCAGATCGCTGACCACATCCACCACGCGCCGGTTCATCTCCTCGGGCCACGGCTCGAACAGATTGCCGGTGCGCAAGCCCGCTTCCACATGCCCGACTGGAATGCGCCGATGAAACGCCGCGAGCGCGCCCGCCATGCTCGTGGTCGTGTCGCCATGCACGAGCACGCGCTCGGGTTGCTCGCTGGCGAGCACGTCGTCGAGGCCGGTGAACAGGCGCGCGGCGAGACCGTTCAAGGTCTGATTGGTGGTCATCGCGGCGAGGTTGTGCGCCGGCACGATGTCGAACAGGTCGAGCACCTGCTGCAACATGCTCTGATGCTGTCCGGTCACGCAGACGACCGACTGCACGCCGGGCTCCGCTTCAAGACGCTTCACGAGCGGCGCCATCTTGATGGCTTCGGGCCGCGTTCCGAATATCGACAGGATGCGCACGGGCTAGCTTCCGGTTAGGGCGGGCTCTGGCGCCGCGTGAGGCCGCCGACATGGCAAGGCCCGCGCGCGACGCCCCCTGTTTCGACTTCCATACGACGAAAAAGCAGTGATGCGCCGCGTGGCGGCGAATCGAACCTCCGGCACAGGCTATATCGAATGGGAATCTCGCGCTCTGTACGTGTGCTATTTAATACACAGCGTAATTCGCATGGATTGCCGCGATGAAAATGACATAAAGCGGCGCGCCGCTATTACGCTTTTTATCGAAATGACTAGAACAATCGTTCACTAAAGCGAAACGATCGACACCTGTCGCACGCGGTTTTCACCCTAAAAACAGGGACAAACTCCGCGCCACGCGCATAGGCGACTTCCCCGCTCCATACAAGCCGAATCCACTGACCTGAATCGGGTCTCTTTACGCACACCAAGTGCCGATCAGTGACACAATTACCGATCATGATCGGCATGAATTGCGCCAGCATCCGAATGACCGGCAATAATCGGCACGCGCATTCATACCGTATTCAGCGCGCATCTATTTTGTGTTCGCGTCATTGCCGTATTCCGCCCAACCTGGAGCCGCTTTCAGATGGACGATCAGGTCATCGACAGCTTCGACACTGCGCAACTCATTCCGGGTTTCAGCGCGCCGCCCTTGCCGGAGCATCGCCCGGACCGTGGCGCGCTCGACGCCGCGGACTACGCCACCCGTCACTGGACCAGCAAGGCGAGCGGCCCGCTCACACCCGGCTCCGATCTGCATCGCAGCGAAACCTGCCGCATGTTTCGCGAGACCTTCAATCCGTACCGCCCTGCCGTGCTCGAATGGCCCGTGCTCGAACCGGCCGCGCTCAAACGCATCGTCGAGTTGCCGATCTGGGACATCGCGGTGCAGACCGAGGGCAAGGCGCGGCTGCGCATGGCCGCCTACGCCGCCTCGCTCGACGACCCCGACATGCGCGCAGCCCTCGCGCTCAACGCATGGGAAGAAAACCGCCACAAAGACGTGCTCTCGCGCCTCGTGGCGGCATACGGCATCGCGCTCGCAAGCGAGCCGCCCTATGTGTTCCCGAAGGATGCCGAGTGGGCCTATCTCGTCACCGGCTACAGCGAATGCGTGGACAGCTTCTTCGCCTTCGGCCTGTTCGAAGTCGCGAAGCGCTCGGGCCTCTTCCCGCCCGAACTGATCGACACCTTCGAACCGGTGATGCAGGAAGAGTGCCGCCATATCCTGCTGTTCGCGAACTGGATCGGCTGGCATCGCGCGCGGCTGTCGTGGTGGCGGCGCATCGGCTTCGAGTTACGCGTGGCTGCGGTCTGGGTATTTCTGGGCTGGGAGCGCGTGGGCCTCGCACGCGCAATGGATGCCGACGGCAATGAGCATCAGCACGACAATAACTTCACGATGAACGGCGCGCAGTCGGTAACCGATGTCGATATCAGCGTGCCGGAACTCATGCGTCTGTGCCTGGCCGAAAACGACCGGCGCTTCTCGGGCTACGACACGCGCTTGCTGCGGCCCGAAACGATGCCGAAACTCGTGCGCTTCGCCTTGCGGTTCGTGCGCGATAAACGGCGTTGAAGCATTTGTCTCGCCCATAAAAAACGCCGGAAAACCCGGCGCTTTTTATACGTTGCGGTCGAGTCGACGAAGCGCGCTCAGGCCATCGCCTTCGACTCGATCGAGTCGAACAACGCGCCCACACGCGCGCAATCCGCAATCGACCAGGCATCATCGAGCAAGGCACGCGCCTCCTGCTCGCTCGCCGCGTGCGAGAACGCGGCCAGCCGCACGAACTTCGACGAGATTTCCTCGCGCGAAAGCGTATTGCCCGGATCGCCCTTCGGTTCGTCGACGCGTCCTCGCAGTGTACGGCCATCGTGCGTCGTCACCGTCACCTTGCCGATCCAGCGCACCGGATACGCGCGGTCCACTTCCTCGTCGAGCGCCATCGTCACGCGATCGCGGAACGCGGCGATATCGGCTTCGGCATAACCGTGCTCGAACTCGTTCACGCCCGCGTAGCCGCGATACGCGCACAGGCCCAGCACCGTGCCCATGTTGAACTTCGCCTGATGCACCGTGCTCGGCACCACGACATTGCCCAGCACGTCGATGGCGCCCTGATGCACGTGCGCGATCACGGCCGCGATATCGGCGGGCGTGAGCCGATGCTCGGCCATCACTGCGAGCAAGGCGTCGGCGGCCGGATGCGTGTGGCGGCAGGCCGCGTGATACTTGAACGAGGTCTCGACGGTGGCCCAGCGTTCACCGAGACGATCGACGAGCTTCGCGGGATCGGCGTCGCTCGACATGCCGGCTGCCATGCCTTGCGCGCCTTCGAGAATGCGCTGCGCGCCGCGAAAGCCGTCGGCCGCCAGTTGCGCCGCCATCAAGCCGTTGGCTGCCGCCATCGCCGTGTGTAGTTGCTTGGAGTCGGCGGCGTCGCGCAGAAACTCCCACAGCCCGCTCGCCTGCGTGCCCGCCGAGCCGAACGCGTCGAGCATCTGGTCGGGCGTGAGCTTGAGCAGACGCCCCGCTGCTGCGGCCGCCGCGATCGTGCCGACCGTGCCTGTGGTGTGAAATATTTTGTAGTGCGAACGTCCCATGAATTCGCCGACGCGAATGCCGACTTCATAGCCCGCCACCGACGCCGCGATGAACTCCGCGCCCGACGCGCCAAGCGCCTGCGCCAACGCGAGCGTCACCGGAAACACGACGGTCGCCGGATGCAGCACGGAGCCGTTATGCACGTCGTCCTGTTCGACGAAATGCGAGGCCGCGCCGTTGACCATCGCCGCGAAATACGGCGTGGTGCGCGTGCGGTCGATCACCACCTCGCACGCATCGTGGGCGCTGTGCGCGCCGCGCGCCGTACGAGCGAAACGCGCGAGGGTCTCGACCGGCCGCGCGCCCTTGCCGCCGAGCGCGGAACCGAGCCAGTCCACGTAAAGATTGACGGTGCGCTCGACGACGTGCGCCGGAATCGCGCGATAGTCGAGCGTGGCCACGAACGCCGCGAGCGTGCGGCTGGGATGATCGGTCATGAGTCTGTCTGCGTGGAAGGTGCGTGAGTGAATAGCGGCGATCAGGCGAACGTGGCCGTGGCCTGCATCGTCAGATAGCCGTCGTGGTCTTTGGCCCAGAGTTCGACCGAGCGCCCGTCCGCCGCGGGCTGGCCGCACAGCGTGAACGTATTGCCCGAAAACGTGGGACGTACCGCGCGAAACGCGAAGGTCGCGACAGTCGCGTCGGGCCGCTCGCGATGCACGAGATCGAGCAGCAGCGTGGCGATCAGCGGTCCGTGCACGATCAGCCCCGGATAGCCCTCTTCCTGCGTCACATACGGGAAATCGTAGTGAATGCGATGACCGTTGAAGGTCAGCGCCGAATAGCGGAACAGCATCACGGCATCGGCGCTCAGCGCGCGCGACCACGTTTCACCCGTCGGCGCAGGCACGGGCTTCGGCGCGCTCGCGCCCGGTTGCGGCGCGTCGCGATAGACGATGTCGTGCTCCTCCTCGATACAGAGTTCGTCCGCCGCTTCATAACGATGCTGCACCGTGACGAACACGAGGCGGCCGCTGCGGCCGGTTTTGTCCTCGATGTTCGCAATCGTCGACGAGCGTTGCGCGCGTTGCCCCGCACGCAGCGGCGCATGAAACGTGAGGCGGCCGCCCGCCCACATGCGGCGCGGCAGCGCGACCGGCGGCAGAAAACCACCGCGCTGCGGATGGCCGTCCGCGCCGACTTGCGCGAGCGGCGCGACCGGCAGGAAATAGAGCCAGTGCCAGAGCGGCGGCACGCACTCGCCGGGCGGCTCGCGATCGAGCGTGGCGGCAAGCGCGCGCAATGGAAACGACGTGATGCCGTCGCTGAGCGTTTCGGTCTTGTCGAGCCACGCGTCGAGCGGTGGCGTGGATGAATCGGACACGGTTTTCCTCCTTGCGGCAGCGGCAATGCGGCTACTATGCCGCGCGCGCGCCGTTTCGCGAAGTTGGCTTTGCCGAATCGGCCCTTCCGCTTTCCTTAACGCTTGCAGACGGCTTTCGTTGCTTCACCGTCCGCGCATCGTTCATCACACCTCGCCGCGCAAATGCGCCGAGGCTTCATCTTCCACGCGCTGCCACAACTCGAACGACATGGGCCGCTCGCCCTCTTCGAGCAAATGGCCGACGAGACCAATCGCGCGCGCCATCACACCGAAGCCGCGCACAATGCGCCACGGGAAACCGAACTCGCAGCAGATCGCACCGATTGCGCCCGTTGCGTTGATCGGCAGCGCCTTGCCGGACACGCGCTCCGCTTCCTTGCCGATCAACTGCATGAGCTTCACGTAGTCGCCCGACAAGCCGTTTTGCGCCGCGAGTTCGAACAGGCGCGGCGTGCGCGGATCGATAGGCTTGTGCAGCGGATGACCGAGACCGGGAATCGGCGTGCCGCGCGCGCGCCACGCGGCCACGGTCTCGACGGCGAGTTTGTCGAGGTCGTCGCATTGCGTGCCGTAAGGCAATACTTCGGACAACATACGACATGCGCCTTCCATGCTGCCGACGAACACCGAGCCGAGCCCGCAGAGTCCCGCAGCCACAGCCGCCTGTAGCGACTCGGGCGCGCCCGCATAGGTCATGCGCGCCGCGATCGCGCTCGGCGTCATGCCATGCTCGACGAGCGTGATAACGATGGCGTTGAACATCGCCGATTGCTGCGGCGTGGCGGCCTTGCCGGTCAGTTGCAGAAACGCGAAATCGCCGAGATTCATATGACCGAGCACTTCATCGGGCAGGCTCTTGCCGCGCACGACGATGCGATCGGGCGTGCTGTACGCAATATCGGAGCGCACCAGCGGTTTGGGTTGACGGGCCATGACTGCAGTTCCTTCGAATTCGAATGGGGGTGGACGAACGAAGCGTGGCGCGAACGTCAGCGCAGCGTCGCCGTGCCGTTGTTCAACACGATGATATTGCGCTCGACGACGCGCGCGCGAAAGCTCACCGCGTTGCCGTCTCGCCAGATTTCGGTGCGGATCGTTTCGCCCGGATAGACCGGCGCCGTGAAGCGCGCGTGAAAGCGCACGAGGCGCGCGGGATCGCTCGCGCACAGCGTCCTGAGCACGGCGTGCGCCGCCACGGCCCAGGTCGCGAGGCCATGCAGGATCGGCCGCTCGAAGCCGGCCGCGTGCGCGACGTGCGGATCGGCGTGCAAGGCGTTATCGTCGCCGCAGAGTCGATAGAGCAGCGCGGTTTCGGGACGCGTCGGCAGTTCGCAAACGTAATCGGCTTCGCGATCGGGCACGGCGGGCGGCGCGGGCGGCGCTTCGTCGCTCGGACCGCCCTGCGCGCTGAAGCCGCCGTCGCCACGGCAGAACGTGAGTTGGCGCAGCGTGGCGTAGCGCTCGCCCGTGGCCTTGTCGGTGAGGCTGCGTTCGATTTCGAGCAGCGCGCCCTTGCCGTCGCCCTTGTCGACCACGCGCGTGATACGCGAGCGGCCGATCACCGTGGCTTCACCCGGCAGCGGCCGGTGAATCTCGATGCCCTGCTCGCCGTGCAGCAGCCGCACCCAGTCGATGCCGCTTTTCGGATCGCGCGCCCAGAAGCCAGGAAAGCCGAGTACGACGGCGAACGTGGGTGGCACACGCAGTTCTTTTTCGTAGACGAACGCAAGATCGTCGGCATCGACAGGATTCGCGCCGTAGCCCACGGCGAGGCTGTAGAACATCGCGTCGCGCGCGGTGTAAGTCTGCTCGACGTCCTGGAACGGCCAGTTGCGCAGCGTGTGATAGTCGATCGTCATGACGGTGCGATTAACGTGAATGGCGTGAAGTGATTGAGCAAAAGCGAGCGTTTGCTCGTGTTTGCTTACGTGCTGGCCGGCCACTGGAACAGCGGCGTTTCCTTCTCGCGAAAGCGCCTCACGGCCTCGCGATGAAACTCGGTGGTGAACGCGATGCCTTGCGCGGCGGCTTCGATTTCGAGCATCGCGCGCAAGTCGCTGCCGAGCGATTGATTGAGCGCGCGTTTCGCGAGCCCGAACGCGACCGGCGACGCATTCGCAAGACACGCCGCGATCTGCGCGGCCCGCGCGTGCAACTGCTCCGCCGCGACGACTTCGAGCACCGCGCCCGCTTCCTTCGCTTCGGCCGCTCGCATCTCGCGCGCCGTGAACACAAGGTCTTTCGCGCGCGCGAGTCCGACCACGCGCGGCAGCGTGTAGAACGCGCCGCAGTCGGGCACGAGGCCCACCTTCATGAACGGCATGCAAAAGCGCGCGCGTTCGCTGGCGATCACGAAGTCGGCGGCCAGCGCGAGACTGAAACCCGCGCCATAGCAAACGCCATCGACGGCGGCGATCACCGGGCGATCGAGATCGATCAGCATGCTGACCCAGCCGTGCAGATCGTCGATGCGCTCGCGTCCCGCTTGCGCGCTCGTCACGTTCATGCCGCGCACGTCGCCGCCCGAGCAGAAGTCGCCGCCCTCGCCGCGCAGCACCACGGCGCGTATCGAGCGGTCCGCGCGAATGCGCACCACGGCGTCGTGCAGCGCGTTGCGCATCTCCGTGTTCAGCGCGTTCTTCGCTTCAGGACGATTGAACGAGAGCGTCGCCACGCCATCGTTTTGCGTGAACCGCAGCGTCGTGTTGTCCAGGTGATCGCTCATGCTGCGGCTCCCGCCGAACCGGCTTGCGCGCGGTGATTTGCCGACTCCGCCGACCTAGCCAACTCGGCCAGCGCCTTGTCGAGCGCCGTCAGCAGATGCACGGGTTCGACGCCCGCGAATTCCACGTCCTCGCGCGCGAGAAATGATTCGATGTGCTGACCACATGCATCTCGCGTGGCGGCGAGCCCCGCGAAGCCGTCTTCGAGCCAATCGACCGAGCGCAAAGGACGCGGATGCCAGTCGCCGTTCACGATCGCGCGCTGCACGACATCGCCGCGCACCAGCAGACTCAGCCAGATCAAACCCGCCGGTGCTTTCTCGCGCCCGCGCACGACACGATCGCCTTCGCGCGCGTGCGGACCGTAGCGCGTGGCTTCGCTTTTCTGATGGAACCACGCCTCATCGATCAGTTCGCTTTCATATTGCCGCGCGTAAGCGCGTTCGTCGGCGTTCAGATCACCAGATTCGAGCGCGATGTCGCCGAAGATGCGCCGCACGCACGCCTCCACCCACGCGCGCAATTCCGCCTCGCTCACGGCGCGGCCCAACTCCTGCTCCAGATACGTGTAGCGCGAGCCGAGATCCTTGTGCTTCTTATCCTTCACTTTTTCAGGCGCCATCGGCATCGCGCGCGCGGCGATGGCCGTGTCGATTGCCTTCACGTTCAGCAGAATGCGGAACGTCAGCACGCCGCTCTCGATTTTCAGCGACGTCGCGACAAGCTTGCGTCCGTCGATTTCCACATCGTTGAGCGGTCGGTACGCGGCGGCGAGACCAAACACTTCGCGCAGCGCCTCGGCCACATGACCGAGCACCGTGGGAAACGCATGCGCCGCCGTCGCGGGCACGCCGGGCAAATCGACCGGCAGATAGAGCGCGAGAAACGCCGAGCCGCTGCCCGCGTAAATCGCCCCGCCGCTGCTCACGCGCCGACGCACCAGCACGTTGTTCTCGCGGCAGAACGGCAGATCGAGCACCTGGTTCGGATCTTCGTTCACGCCCACCGTGATGCTGTCGCTGTTGAACACGTTCAGCAGCACCGTGGGCGGCGCGCGTCGCTCGGCCACCGCACGTTCGACGGCGGGCGATACCGAGGTCGAGAAGTCGGCGTAACTATGGCCGCCCACCACGTAGCGCCACGGCGACGCGGCTGTCTTTGCGTTCATGCTGTCTCTCTCCTGTTGTCTTCGACGAGCGCGGGGCCGTCGAGCTTCTCGACGACTTCGATCGCGTCGGCATGGATAAGCGTCTGGCGCTTGAAGCGCTCGGCGACGGCTTGCAGATCGTTGGGCGCGCCTTCCACGAGCAGCGTGAGATGGTCGCCGCCGTGCGCCTTGCGGCTCAGCACGAGGCGATACGCGCCCGTTGCGCCCGGCACGCCGAGCAGCACCGTTTTCAGTTCGGACGGGTAGACCTTCACGCCCTTGACCTTCACCATCGAATCGACGCGGCCGAACACGACGCGCGGCAACGACACGGTGCGGCCGTGCACGGGCGGCGTGCGTTCGAGCACGGTCAGATCGCCGGTGCGATAACGCACGAGCGGCTGCAACTCCTTCTTCAGATGCGTGAGGACGAGTTCGCCGCGCTCGCCGTCGGGCAGCACCGCGCCGCTATCGGGATCGATCACTTCGGCGTAAAGCAGTTCGTCGAACACATGCACGCCTTTCCTGTCGCCATCGCCCGGGAACGTTCGCGCGACCGGCAAACATTCGGACAACGAATAACTATCGATCAACAGCGTATCGGGCATCGCCGCGCGCACGCGCGCATACAACTCCGCGTTGCCGCTGAACGCCTCGCCACCCGCGAAGAACACACGCGGAATCGGGCAACCCGCTTCGATCAGTTTCAGCGCGTGCGACGGGTTGCCTGCGAGCACCGTCACGCCGCATTGGCGCGCGACCTGCGCAGCGCGCTCGGTTTCACCCGGTCCGTGCGGAATGCACGCGACGCCGCGCGCCTCCATCTGGCTTTGATAGAACAGTCCCGCGACGAACAGGTGATAGCCGAACGTGACCATGCAGACATCGCCCGGACCGATCCCGCACGCATCGAGATGCTGGCCGCACGCAGCTTCGATCGTGCGCAGATCGGTGGCGCTGTGCAAGATCGGCACGAGCGACGCGCCCATCGGCGTCAGATGCACGCGCACGGGCGGCGTGGACGGCGCAGGTGCGAACGCGCCATAGCCAGGCTTCGCCATTTCGGCGACGAGTTGCGCGCGCGACATCAGCGGCACACGCTCGGCGAATTCAGCGGCGTTCGCGACCTTGCGCGGCAAACGCCCCGCGTAGAACGGATGCGCGTGCAGACGTTCGAGCTGCGCATTGAGCCGGTCCAGCATGGTTGTCTCCTCCTTGTGATCGGGCCGCGCCCGTCTGCGTCAGACCGCGCGCTCGAAGATAGCCGCGATCCCTTGCCCGCCGCCCACGCACATCGTTTCGAGCCCATAGCGGCCCTTGCGGCGCTGCAATTCGTAGAGCAGCGTGGTGAGCATGCGCACGCCGGTCGCGCCGATCGGATGGCCGAGCGAAATGCCCGAGCCGTTCACATTCAGACGCGACTCGTCGTGCCAGCCCCAACCCTTGAGCACCGCGAGCACCTGGCACGCGAATGCTTCGTTCAGTTCGACGAGATCGAGCTGATCGAACGTGAGGCCGGTCTTTTGCAGCAGCTTCTTGACGGCCGGCACCGGACCGATGCCCATCGTCGCCGGCTCGCAACCCGATGCGGCCCAACCGGTCAGATAACCGAGCGGCGTGAGACCGAGCTTGTCGAGCTGGTCTTCAGCGACGATCAGGCACGCGGCGGCCGCGTCGTTCTGCTGGCTCGCGTTACCCGCCGTCACCGTGCCGCCTTTGATGAGCGGCTTGAGCTTCGCGAGCGAGGCCTCGCTCGCGTCGGCGCGCACGCCTTCGTCGCGCGCGAACTGAAGGGGATCGCCCTTGCGTTGCGGCACCGACACCGTCACGACCTCTTCCGCGAAGCGCCCCGACTCCCATGCGGCCGCCGCGCGTTGATGGCTGCGCACCGCATAAGCGTCGGCTTCCTCGCGCGTGATGCCGTATTGCTTCGCGAGGTTCTCCGCCGTCTCGATCATCCCCGAGATGTAGCCGAAGCGCGCCTCGGGCTGCGAGCGCTCGCGGCCGCGTTCGAGCCGGTCGTGCATGCGCACCGACCCGGCGCGCGCGCCCCAACGCATATCGGTGGTGTAGTACTCGATGTTGCTCATGCTCTCCACACCGCCCGCCACCACGACGTCGGCGGCACCGCTTTGCACCATCATCGCGGCGGTCACGACCGCTTGCAGGCCGCCGCCGCAACGGCGGTCGAGCTGCATGCCCGGCACTTCCACGGGCAAGCCTGCTTCGAGCGCGGCCCAGCGACCAATGCACGGCGTCTCGCTGTTCGCGTACGACTGGGCGAACACCACATCTTCGATACGCGCGGCGTCGATGCCGCTGCGCGCGATGGTCTCGCGCAGCACGGTGGCGGCGAGCGCCTCCACGCTCACGGGGCGCAGACTGCCGCCGAAGGTGCCGACCGGCGTGCGCACGGGCGCTACGATTGCTGCTCGTCTCATTTCGGAATCCTTGTTATTGATTTCGGTTACCGACAATCATCTTTTGTTGTTCGCGTCTCAGGCCACGATCGGCTCGCGCTGCGCGTGGTGCGCGGCGGCCAGCGCCTCGCGATGCTCGGGCGGCGCAATCTCCAGCATGCGTGTGACGCGCTGCGCGAGCGTGAGTCCACGCAGATCGGCCACGCCGTGCTCGGTGACAATGATCGCGGCGTCGCTACGCGGCGTGCTCACCGGACCGTTGAGCCGCGCGACGATGCGGCTGCCCTGACGCGTGCTCGACGCGAGCGCGACGATCGCCATGCCGCCGCGCGAACGCGCCGCGCCGCGCATGAAATCGAGCGCACCGCCGACCGCGCCCACATAGCGCCCCGCCGCGACCTCCGCGTTCACCTGGCCGGTCAGATCGACTTCGAGCGCCGAATTGATCGCCACGAAACGGTCGATGCTGCCGAGCACGTCGATATCGTGCGTATAGGCCGTCGAGCGAAACCGCACCTTCGCATTCCGATGCGCGTAGCGATACGCGCGACGCGTGCCCATCAGCGTGCCCGCGATGCTCACGCCCGCGTCGCGCGTCTTGCGTGCGTTCGTCACCACGCCCGCTTCCATCAGATCGGCGAGCGCGTCGCCGAATGCCCCCGTATGCACGCCCAGATTGCGGCGATCGTGCAGGTGCCCGGCAATCGTTTCGGGCAGCGCACCGAGGCCGAGTTGCAACGTCGATCCATCTTCGATCAATGCAGCGACGTGCGCAGCGATGCGCGCTTCCACCTCGCCTGCGAGCGCGAGCGGCGCTTCGAGCGGCATCCGCTCGGTGTGGATCAGCGCGTCGAAGTCGTGCGAGAGCAGCACGCGCTCGCCGTGCGTCCACGGCGCCGCCGCATTGACTTCGGCGATCACCACGCGCGCGCTGTCGATCAGCGGCACCAGATATTCGCGCGCGACCGAGAGGCTGTAACGCCCGGCTTCATCCGCGGGCGCGACTTGCAGCAATAGCACATCGACGCGATTCGGCCCGCGCGTGAGCGTCTCGCGAAACTGCGAATAGTGAACCGGCAGAATGTCGAGCACGCCCGCGCGTTCGAGCGCACGATTCGCAGCCGCGCCGCCGTAGCCCAGAAAGTCGACCACGTCCGCGCACGCGGGATCGAGCACGTCGGACCACGTCGCGCCGACGAACACGCGAAAACGTCCGCCCGATTCCGTGCGCCTGGCAATGGCGTGACGCTGCGCCATCAGCCGCGTCGTGAGCGCAAGCGGCTCCGCACCGCACTGCCCCCACGCCACCGTATCGCCGGGGCGCACGTACTGCGCGAGATCGAGCTGGTCCGCGTCGATCACGCGCGCCGCGCGCGACATCAGATCGGGTCCCAGCTGAATACGTCGGCGGACACGTCGAGCGTATGGAACGATTGGCGCAGCGCGGGCATCGCATGTTCGGCGATGCTCTGCGGCGTCCAGCCTTCACCGCGATGCACCGAGCGCACCGGACGCGGCTGGCTCATCAGGAAGATTTCGTTGTTGCGTACCGCGAAGATCTGGCCCGTGACGTCGGCGGCCTCCTCGCTCGCGAGAAACACGGCGAGCGGCGCGATCTTCGCGGGCGTCATCTGCTTGATCTTTTCGACGCGCGCTTCCTGTTCGGCCGAATCGATCTTGATCGAATTGATCATGCGGCTCCACGCGAACGGCGCGATGCAGTTCGAACGCACGCCAAACTTCTGCAGATCGAGCGCGATCGATTTCGACAGGCCCGCAATACCCAATTTCGCTGCGCTGTAATTGGCCTGCGCGAGATTGCCGATCAGCCCCGAAGTCGACGTCATATGCACGAACGCACCGCTGCGCTGTTCCTTGAAATGATCGGCGGCCGCGCGCGACACGTAATACGAGCCGTACAGATGCACTTTCACGACGGCGTCGAATTCTTCCTCGCTCATCTTGTGGAAGAAGCGGTCGCGCAGAATGCCCGCGTTATTGACCACGCAGTCGATACGGCCGAACACGTCGAGCGCGTTCTGCACGATGCGCGCCGCGCCTTGCGGGTCGGCGACGCTATCCGTGTTCGCGGTCGCCTGACCGTCGAACGCCTGGATCTCCTTGACCACGGCCTGCGCGGGGCCGTCGTTATGGCCCTCGCCCGCCAGCGATGCGCCCACGTCGTTGATCACGACCTTCGCGCCCTGACGCGCCATCGCGAGCGCGATATCGCGGCCGATGCCGCCGCCCGAGCCCGTCACCACCACCACCTTGCCGTCCAGCATCCGTTGCGTCGTCATCTTTTGTCTTCCTCCAGCCCGCCTTGCACGGGGCGTTATTCGAATGATCGCGATTGAATGCGCGCTTTGGGCGTAACCGGCCGCGCACAGTGTGTTTTGCAGCTTGACGCAACGCGCGCGCACGCACAATTTGGATATGCCGAACGCCCATTTCGTCCACGATTAACCCGTGATTTCGCTAATGGCGCATGTTGCAATGCGGCGCAATAATGGTCAGTGTGCGTCGATGCGCGCCGATGCCCCGCGCATGGGCACGCGTACTGTGAACCGACGCGCGCACTGTCACCATCCAGGCGGAGCAATGCATTTCGATCTAGTCGACCTGAAGCTCTTTACGCACGTCGCGGAGGCCAGCAGCCTCACGCGCGGCGCGGAACGCGCGCACCTGTCGCTGCCGGCGGCGAGCACGCGCATCAAGAATCTCGAGGAACAGGTTGGCGTCAAGCTGCTGTCGCGCACGAGCCAGGGCGTGACGCTCACCGCGCCCGGCGAAACGCTGCTCGCACACGCGCGCCGCGTGCTCAAGCAACTCGAACAATTAAGCGGCGATCTACAGGAATATTCGCAGGGCGTGAAAGGCCACGTGCGCGTTTTCGCCAATACCACGGCGATGAGCGAATTCCTGCCCGCCGTATTGCGCACCTATCTGATCAATCATCCCGATGTGTACGTGGATATTCACGAGCGCCTGAGCCCGGATATCGTGCGTGCGGTGCAGGATGGCACCATCGATATCGGCATCGTGGCGGGCGAGATTCGCACCGAAGGTTTGCAGGTCATGCCTTATCGGCGCGATCGTCTCGTGCTGGTTACCGCGCTTTCCCATCCGCTTGCGCAGGCCAGTGAAACGGCATTTGCCAACACGCTCGATTACGATTTCGTTGGGCCGCCCGACGAAAGCGCGATCTTTGCGTTTCTGAAACGCGCCTCATCGGATTTGCAGCGCACGATTCGCTGGCGCATTCAGGTCGGCAATTTCGAAGCGGCGTGCCGCATGATCGAGGCGAATATCGGCATTGGCGTGTTGCCCGAGGGCAGCGCGCGCCGCCATGCGCAAACCATGGCGCTCAAGATCGTGCCGCTCACCGACGAATGGGCCGTGCGCAAGCTGCAAATCTGCGTGAACGATCGCGACGCGCTGCCGCTGTTCGCGCGCAAGCTCGTCGATCTGCTGGTCGCGGATGGCATTGGCCGGCTCGAATAACGCGTTTCGTTTTAGCAAAAAAAAGCGGCGGCGCATTTGAATGTTGAATGGCGCCGCCGTTTTCTATTTCAAATCACTTCAATTCACCGCCCGCCTCCCGCATCATATTGCGCGCGATAACGATCTGCTGAATCTGGCTCGTGCCTTCGTAAATGCGGAACAGACGCACGTCGCGATAGAAACGCTCGATGCCGTATTCCGCCATATAACCCGCGCCGCCAAAAATCTGCACCGCGCGATCCGCCACGCGTCCGCACATTTCCGAAGCAAACAGTTTCGCGCACGCGGCTTCGGTGCTCACATTCTTGCCTTCGTCGCGGCGGCGCGCAGCGTCGAGCACCATGCAGCGCGCGGCGTAAAGTTCGGCCTGACTATCGGCGAGCATGGCCTGCACGAGCTGGAATTCGCCGATCGCCTGACCGAACTGCTCGCGCTCCATCGCATAGCGCAGCGCGTCGTCGAGCATGCGCTGCGCCACTGCCACGCAGATCGCGGCAATATGAATGCGGCCCTTGTCGAGCACTTTCATCGCCGTCTTGAAGCCCACGCCCTCTTTGCCGCCGATGATATTTTGCGCAGGCACTTTCACGTCTTCGAAAATCACGTCGCAGGTATGCGCGCCCTTCTGGCCCATCTTGCGGTCGCGGCGGCCGAAACTGATGCCCGGCGTTTTCGCATCGACGATAAACGCCGTAATGCCGCCTGCGCGCGGTTCCTCGGGATTGGTGCGCGCCATCAGCGTGAACATGCCCGCTTGCGGCGCGTTCGTGATGAAGCGCTTGGTGCCGTTCACCACGTAATGATCGCCGCGGCGTTCGGCGCGCGTCTTGAGCGAGGCCGCGTCTGAACCCGAACCCGGCTCGGTCAGCGCGAAACTCGCGATCACTTCGCCGGTCGCCAGCTTCGGCAGCCACGTGGCCTTCTGTTCTTCGGTGCCATCGATCACGATGCCCTGCGAGCCGATGCCCACCGTCGTGCCGATGATCGAGCGGAACGCAGGCGAGGTCTTGCCGAGTTCGAACATCACCAGCACTTCCTCTTCCATCGTCAGGTCGAGGCCGCCGTAGGTTTCGGGAATCGTCAGGCCGAACAGGCCCATCTCCTTCATGTCATTGACGATGTCGGCGGGAATTTCATCGGTTTCCGCCACGCGTTCCTCGTTCGGCACGAGACGCTCGCGCACGAAGCGCGCGACGTTATCGAGCAGAACGTTCATCGTTTCCTGGTCGCGAATCATTATTGTCGGTCCTGAGTTTGCGTGCTTGAATGGGATAGGCGTGCGTTCAACGCCGGCGCGCGGCGAGTTCGCGCAGCGGCTGCTTTTGCAGCTTGCCGCTCGCCGTGGTGGGAATCATGTCGATGGGCACGATCTGCGCGGGCCGCTTGTAGGGCGAAAGCCGCTCGCCGATATAGCGTTGCAGCGCGTCGATATCGAGCGTCGCGCCTTCCTTCGGCTCGACGAAGGCCACCACTTCTTCGTTGCCCTCGGCGTCGGTGCGGCCCACCACGGCGCACAAACGCACCGCGTCGTAGGTGTTGATCACCGATTCGACTTCGATCGGATAGACGTTGAAGCCCGAGCGGATGATCAGATCCTTCGATCTGCCAACGATAAAGAGCGCGCCGTCGGCTTCGAGACGACCGAGGTCGCCGGTCTTGAGCCAGCCTTCGGCGTCGATGGCTTCCTCGGTCAGACGCGGTTCGCGGTAGTAGCCTTTCATCACGCCGGGACCGCGCACCCACAGTTCGCCGGCTTCGCCGCGCGGGACATCGCGGCCATCGGGACCGACCACGCGCAGTTCCGCGCCTTCGACGATCTGCCCCGACGACACATCCTTGCGCGGCCGGTCCATGCGCGTGATGAACAGCGAGCCCGCATATTCGGTCATGCCGTAGCCGTGATGCAGCGGCATGCCGAACAGCGTTTCGACCTGCTGCTTGAGTGTGGGATCGAGCGGACCGCCGCCCGTGTAGAGATAACGCAGACGCGGTGCGTTCACGGCGCCGCCATGCTCGCGCACATAAGCGACGATGCGCGTGAACATCGTCGGCACGCCTTGCAGGATGGAAATTTCGGCGGCCGTGAGCGCGCGCACCACTTCCTCGGCGGAAAAGCGCGCGGCCAGATGCAGGCTCGCGCCCGCTTCGAAGGTCGCGAGCAGCAGCGTGGCGAGGCCGAAGATATGCGACATCGGCATGACCGCGTAAGCGCAGTCGGCGGGGCTCATGTCGCGCGACGTAGCCGAGACGCGCGCGAAATGCAACAGGCCGCGATGCGTGGCCATCACGCCCTTGGGCTGGCCGGTCGTGCCCGAGGTGTAGATCAGCAGCGCGACTTCGTGAACGAGCGCTTCGGGCTCGCGCGTGGCGGCGGGATCGGGGTCGGCCATCATCAGCGGGCCGAGGCCTTCGGGCGCGATTTCCTTCGCGCGGTAGCGCACGCCGTGACGCAGCGCGTCGGGCGACGCGGCATGCGTGAACAGCACGAGGCGCGGGCCGCAGTGCGCGCGGATGGTTTCGATTTCACGCTCGGACAGCCGCGCGTTGACGATGGCCGGCCACGCGCCGATTTCCGAAAGCGCGAACAGCAGCGCGATCACGGCGGAACAGTTTTCGGCGACCACCATCACGCGGTCGCCGGTGCCCACGCCCTGCTCACGCAGGAAACGCTCGGCCGACTCCACGTTGTGCCAGAGCTGGCCGAAGCCGGTTTCCCGGCCCTCTTCGCGTATCGCCGTGGCAGCGGGCGTCGTTTGCGCCCAGTGCCGCGCGATGTCGCTGATCTTGCGCGCCGCTCGCCTCTCCACCGTCACCTCCTCTTTTTGCCTTGTTTTCTGCGCGCGGCGTCATCTCGCACCGCGTCGCGACAGGCACCAGTGTGGTGGAGCAGCGCGTAGCCAACAATTCGTTTTCGAAGAAGCCGGCATTCGTCTGGCCGGAAGTCGGCATTCGCCCGGAGTGGGTGCGGAGAAACCCGCATGTGCGCGCGGGCGAAGGTTCACTGGCGGGGTCCGATCGAGACGAAAAACGTCTCGATCGTGCGCGATTAATCGGGTGAGGATTAATCGCGATGCATCAATTGCGTGCGTGCATCCTCTGCACGAATCCTATGTCCGGCGCGGCGCCTCATTCCGCCTGCACCGCTGCGCTCCGAGCGCCGGCTTCGCTGCCGCTCGCGCGATGGATCGCCACGATGCCGATCAGCGAAACGCAGGCCGGCACGGCCGCCGCCATGAACAGCGCCGACGACGACCAGTTCAGATGCAGCAGCGCGCCGCCCAGCACCGGACCGACCACCGAGCCGATGCGCCCCACGCCGAGACTCCAGCCGATGCCGGTCGAGCGCAGCGAAGTCGGATAGTAGGTCGCGGCCAGCGCGTTGAGCGCGGGCTGGCCGCCGATGATCGAAAAGCCCGTGAGGAAGATCGCCACGAACATCGCCACCACCGAGACCATCACCGCCGGATTGCCGATCGCCGCCGTCGCCACGATGGCGATCAGGAAGGTGCTGGCCAGCACGCGCGTAAAACCCGCCACGTCGATGATGCGTCCGAGCAGCAGCGTGCCGATCACGCCGCCGCCCCACAGCGCGGTACCCGCGAGCACGGCGGTCTGGGTCGAGTAACCGGCGTCGCGGATCACGGTCGGCAGCCAGTTCGAGAGGAAATACATATCGAGCAGATTCGCGAAGTTCACGATCCAGAGCAGCACCGTAACGCGCGCGCGGCCCTCCTTGAACAACTCGACGAACGGCAGGCCGCGCGAGCGTGTTTCGGCGCTCGTGAACACGGTGTCGTCGGGCAGCGCGAGCGTGGGCGCGATGCGCGCCAGTTGCTGACGCACGCGGGCCGCGCCGCGCGCGTTGCGGTTCTGGCGGAACAGAAGGAACTGGATCGACTCCGGCAGCGCGAGCCACATGAGCACGCCCATCGCGAGCGGAATGGCACCGCCCACGAAGAACACCGCGCGCCAGCCGAAGGCCGGAATCAGCGCGGCGGTGATGAGGCCGCCCACCACGCCGCCGAGCGTGAAGCCGCACGAGACGATCATCATCAGCGTGACGCGCATACGGCGCGGGCTGTACTCGCCCGCGAGCGCCATCGCGTTCGGCATGATGCAGCCGAGGCCGAGTCCCGCCAGGAAGCGCCACGCGATCAACTGCGGAATTGTCTGCGCAAAGCCGGTGGCGATCATGCAGACCGAGAAAAACAGCGTCGCGCCGATTAGCACGGGACGACGGCCGATCTTGTCGGCAAGCGCGCTGAACGTGAGCGAGCCCACCAGCATGCCGAACAAACCCGCGCCGAACACGGGGGCGAGCGTTTCCTTGGCGATGCCCCATTCGCGGATCACGACCGGCGCGACATAGCCCATCGACTGGACGTCGAAGCCGTCCATCACGAGACACAGCGCACAAAGCGCCACCACCAGTAATTGATACGGGCCGAACCGGCTCGCGTCGACGACGCCCGTCACCTCCACGGTCTTGCTCATGCTGCTGTCTCCAATCGATATCTTTTTAGTCTTGATGCGGTCTCGCTCGCGCGGCAATCCTGGGCGCGGCTAAAGTTCGAGCACGATGCGCTGCCCCTTCGCGCGCGAGCAGCAGGCCATCATGCGCGTCTGCGTATCGCGTTCGGCGCGCGTGAGCACGACGTCGCGGTGATCGATCTCGCCCGCCAGCACGCGCACTTCGCACGAGCCGCACAGCCCTTCCTCGCAGTCGCTCTGCACGTCGATATTGGCGCGGCGCAGCGCGTCCAGCACGGTCTGATCGGCGGCCACGGGCAACACGAGTCCCGAATCCTTGAGCTCGACTTCAAAGGCGTGTTCATTGGCCGGATCGAGCTTGCCCACGCTCGCCGCGAAGTGCTCGACACGCAGCGCGTCTTCGGGCCACGCCGCGCTCGCGGCTTTGAGCGCGTCCAGCATGCGCGCCGGCCCGCACGCATAGACGCGCGTGTGCGCATCCACGCGCAGCGCGCCGAAGTCGTTGCGCGTGCCTTCCTCGGAGACATGCAGATGCAGCCTGTCGCCATGCAGCGACTTCAGTTCGTCGACGAGCGCCATGCCCGCGCGCAAGCGGCCGCTGTAATGCAGTTCATAGTCGATGCCGAGTTCGCGCGCGCGGCGCGCCATCGCACTGACCGGCGTGATGCCGATGCCGCCCGCGATAAAGATCGCGCGCCGTCCTTCCTCGTCTAGCCGGAAGTGATTGCGCGGACCGCGAATCTTCAGACGCATGCCCTCGCGCAGCGTGTCGTGGACCCAGGCGGAACCGCCGCGGCTTGCGGCTTCGCGCAGCACGGCGATCTCGAACGCGCCCGCGTCGGCCGGATCGCCGCACAGCGAATACTGGCGCGAGACGCCGGTTTCGCCGCATTCCACGTCGATATGCGCGCCCGCCGCCCAGCGCGGCAGCGCGCCGCCATCGGGCTCGACCAGACGCAGGCGCACGATATCGTCCGCCACGCGCTCCACGCGTTCGACCACGACGGGACGGCTCAACGCATGCGTCGACGGCTCGCCGATGCGCACCGGCACGTGCGCGCCCAGCAGCGCCGGATTCGCGCGCTCGGGATTGTCACGCGGATCCCATTCGACCCACACATGTTCCGGACCCCGAAACGATGTGTTCGGCACATAGCTAAATGACTGCTCGGCGAGACGCATATGCGGCAAGCGTCGCGTGAACTCCTCCAGAAAGATCTGCATCTCCATGCGCGCGAGATTCTTGCCCATGCATTGATGCGAACCATAGCCGAAGGTGACGTGATCGCTCGCATTGTCGCGGCGGATGTCGAACAGATCGGCATCGGCGAAATGACGTTCGTCGTGATTCGCGGACGAGGTCACGATCAGCAGCTTCGCGCCCGCCGGAATATCGATGCCGCCGATCCGCACGTCCTTCGTCGCGAGCCGCCGCCATGCGGCCACCGAACCGTTGTGGCGCAGGCACTCCTCCACCGCGTTCGGAATCAGGCTCGGGTCCTCGCAGATCTCGCGCCACGCTTGCGGATGCTGCAAAAGCAGCTTCATCGCGTTGGCCGTGGCGTTCGCGGTGGTTTCGTGCGCGGCCACGATGCCGGCCATCATCATCGAATGCAGATATGAATCGGTGACGACGTCCGGGTGTTCCTGTTGCTTGCGGATACCGTATTGCATCCAGCCGGGGCCATCGGGATTCTGGCGCATCTTCTCGAGCACCTTGCCCGCGAACTGCCAGAAGTTGCCCACCGCGTGCGCGACGGCGACCTGCTCGTCCGGGCGCGGACGTCCCCACGTATTGACCGTGTGTGCGATCGAATACTGGCGCAGCAGATCCATGTCCTCTTCGGGCACGCCGAGAAAATGCAGCGCCACCGTGAGCGGCACTTCCCACAACATCTGATCGACGAGATCGGCGCGGCCCGAGTCGATGAAACGATCGACGTACTCGCGCGTGAGACGGCGCACCATCGGCTCGTGATGCTTGAGATGCTCGGGCGTGAACGGCTCCATCAGCGCACGGCGGCGCGGCATGTGCGCGGGCTCGTCCTCGTTCACGAGCGTGCGGTTCATCGCATAGCCGTACGACGAGAGCACCGCATTCGCTTCCGGTCCGGTCGGCGTGATTTTTTCGAGCGCGATCGACGGCGAGAACGTGAGGTTGTCGCGAAAGATCGACTTGATGTCGTCGTAGCGCGTGACCACCCAGTAGCCCAGTTGCGGGCTGTAGAACACCGGCTCCTGCTCGCGCGCCCAGCGCACGTAGTCGGGCGGGTCCTGCTGATAGCCGTCGCTGAAAGGGTCGAATGCGGCGGCGTTCGCGCTCACCGCGTGCATCGGACAGCGCGCGGCGTCCGGCGTGGATTGTGGGGATTGTGCGGCCAGCGCCGCGTGCGGAAACGGGCAGCGCCCGGACGTTTGTGAAGGTGTCTCGCTCATCGTCCTGCCTCCTGCTGAAAGCGTCGAATCATGTTGATTGCGTTTTGCGTAACTCTAGTACGCATTGCGTAATTGCGAGATAGGGGTTAACCTCGGCCCACGTCGCCATTCGCGCGAAGCGGCCCTGACACTAGAATCGCCGTATGAAAAAAACCGCAACGTCCACGCCCGCTGTTTCCGCCGCGAGCGCTCCCGCGCGACGCAAAGCATCGCGCGCCGCCCCCGCTTCGTCCGCCCCCGCTTCGTCCGCCTCAAAAACGAACGTAGAGAGCGAAACGAGCGCCGCGCCCGTCACGCGCGAACGCCGCCAGCGCGTGCAGTCCGCGCAAACCGGCATGGCCGTGCTCAAGGGCCTCGCGCGCCTTGGCGGCCGCGCGAGTCTTTCGGGGCTCGCCGCGTTCGTGAACGAGAGTCCCGCGAAAGTGCACCGCTATCTCGTGAGTCTGATCGAGGAAGGACTGGTCGCGCAGGACAGCGCCACGCAGCAATATCAGCTCGGGCCTGAAGCGATGATGATCGGCGTGGCCGCGATGCGTCAGGCCGATCCTGTGCGTATCGTCGAGCCCGCGCTCGTGCGGCTGCGTGCATCGCTCGAAGTCACGTCGTTCGTCGCGGTGATGGGCAACAAGGGACCGACGATCATCCGCTTCGAGGAACCCGGTCTGCCCGTGACGGTGAACGTGCGCGTGGGCTCGGTGATGTCGCTGCTGTGGTCGTCGACAGGACGCGTCTTTCTAGGCTTGCTCGACGATTCACGCGTGCTCGCGCAGGCGCAGGAAGAACTCGCGCACGCCGACGCCGATCTGCTCGCGCAACTCGATGCGCGCGATCCCATCGGCACGCTGCGCAGCGCCGTGCAACGCGCGCACTGTGCGAGCGTGAAGGATACGAATCTCAAGGGAATCAGCGCGGTGTCCGCGCCGCTGTTCGATCACACCGGCAAGCTCTGCGCGGTGCTCACGGCGCTCGGCGCGACGGGCGGTTTCGACGCCGCGCCCGATGGTCCGATCGGGCGCGCGCTGCGCGACGAAGCGGCCGCCGCCAGCGCCCTGCTCGGTTATATCGCGCCCGCCGTCTGATTGAAGTTAGATTGAAGTTTGCTTGAATCGCGGCGCGCATTTTTCAATGCGCGCGCCGCGAGTCTTCACGCGCGCCCGCAAACGTTATTGCCGCTTGATCGGCGCGCTCACCTTCACGAACCGCGCGCCTGCCGTCGGCGGATTGCTCGGCAGATAGCCATCGTCGAGCGTCTTGAGGAACGCGATCACGTCGTCGATATCGCGCGCATTCCACGCGGGCTTGCCGCCCGGCTTGCGCGTCAGCGGCTCGTCCACGATATCGACATTCACACGCTCGGCCACGGGCAGATCGTCGAACTTCACGACATGGCCCTGGCGATCCTTCGGATACCACTTCTCGGGATTCGTATCGCGTTCCACGTAAAAGCGCAGCGCGTCGCGCAGCGTATGAAAGCGCCCGTTGTGAAAGAACACGCCGCGCGTGGCGACGTTGCGCAGCGTGGGCGTCTTGAAGAGGCCGCAGTAATTCTTGTTGCTCGACACGTCGGTGCGCACCGGGCCGCACAGGCCTTTGTCGTAATACTTCGGATCGCGGTTCGCGCGCAGTTCGGGATTGCGCGGCACACCGAGCGCTTCGAACTGGAAATCGGTAAAGAGCGGATGCGCGCCGTTCGCGCCCACCTGATCGATATGACACGACGCGCAATTGCCGCCGTTCGGATCGTCGAACAGCTTCTTGCCGCGCATTTCGCTCGCGGTGAATTCGGCCTTGCCGTCGAGATACGCGTCGAACTTGCTCGTGTACGAATGGAAGCCCGGCTCCTCAAGCTCGAAGCGCTCGACCGCCTGCATCGCCTGATGCACGGCCGCATCCTTCGAGACGAAAATCGTCTCGCCGAACAGTTGTTTGAAACGCGCGGCATACGGCGCGCGTTCGAGTTTCGCCGCCACGTCCGCGGTGTCGCGATTCGCCATCTCGTTCGGATTGAACAGCGGGAACAGCGCCTGATCGTGCAGCGTGTTGTAGCGGCCATCCCATGCGAAGCCGCCAGCGGGCGGGCTGTCGGCATCGGTCAGACGCTCGAACACGCTCGCGGCCTGCACGTGCGTCCATACCGGCGTGCGATTGAGCACGTAGCCGAGCGTGGGCACGGCGCGCGAGCCCTGCGAGCGCAGGTCGCTGCCGCCGAGTTGCGCGGCGAGCCCATTGGGCGGACCGTAGGCATGCGCGGGACTGTGGCAGCTCGCGCACGACATGCGGCCCGACGCGGACAGCGACGGATCGTTGAAGATGAGCTTGCCGAGCGATGCAACGTCGCTGAGCGCGGGCTGCGATTGCGAAGGCTGGGTTTGCGAAGACTGCGCGTGCGCTACACCGATGCCCGGTGCAGCAACAGCCGCCAGCGCGGTAGCGCCGGCGGCCAGCGCAGTCGCGACGGCGCGACGCGCCGCCTGACGTGCGTGGAAAACGGTCATCGGCTTAGAGGCTCGTGAAAATGTCCTTGCCGAAACCGACCAGCCCCGACTGCCCCGCATAGCCGAGGTGGCTCAGACCGAACATGTCCTCGATGCTCTTGAGCATCGAATAATGGTTGTACTGCACCGTCGACACCGTGCCCGGCTTGATGAACTTCGAGAGCATCACCGCGCCCGTGCGGTCGCCGCCGTAGCTCGTCTTCGTGAGCACGAGGTCGATGTTGCCGGTCACGCCCGACGGCACGGTCATGCCGAGCTTCGTCAGATACGCGGCGGGCACCGTGCCCATCGTCGCCGATTGCGGGAACGTGCCGAGGTTCGGACCTTCCTGCTGGCTACAGCAGGTGTCGCCCGCGAAGGTGAAGTCCACCTCGGTCGAACTCGGCATGCTCACCGACGCATAGCTGCTCTCGTCGAAGTTGATGATCAGCAGGCCATCCTGTTGATAAGCCGGCGACGCCATGATGATGGGCACCCACTTCTGCAGGAACGCATCGGCCGAAACGAGACCGCCCGTCGCGCCGTTCGCGCACGGCGAATCGTGGCCGTCGTCACAGGTGCTCGGCGTGATGAGGTTGAAGTTCGCCGTGGTCGCGACCGTCTTGAGGTCGGTCGTCAGGTTGTCCAGGTTCACCACGTTCTTCTCGCAGTCCGGCGAGTCGATGATCGAGTGGAAATACATGAACGGGTTGTGACGCGTGGCGTACGAATCGCCGAGCGGCACGGTCGCGTTCGGCGCTTCCTGGGTGTTGGTCAGGTCGGTCGTGTTCAGCGTCGGGTGACCGCAGGTGGCCGCTTCGCGCGCCGGGTCGTTGCCCATGTCGCCTTCGTAGCCCTTCCATGTGAGGTTCGCGGCCGTGAGCTGGTCGGCGAGCGTCTTCACGCTTGCGGGATACACGCAGCCCGTGCCGATCGCCTGGCCGTCCGAGGTCATGCCCGTGAGGTTGAAGTCCTCATAGGTCGTGCAGTCGTTGTCGGTCTGCAGCGTCGGCGCCTGGCCGCTGATCATCGAAATGTAGTTGTCGAGGCTGACGTGACCCGTGCCGTAATACTGCTGCACGAGCGCGCCCTGCGAGGTCAGCGTATTCGCCAGATATGGCGCCTTGGTGCTCGCGTTGAACGTCGTCGTGTAGTTCTCGTTTTCGAGCGTGATGACGAAAACGTGGCGGATCTGCTGGGTCGTGCCCGCGACGCTGGAATTCACCGACGAGCCACACGCGCTCACGAAAAGCGCAACGAATAGCGCGGCGAAGACGGTCGCGCAGAACGCGCCGAATTTGCCCTTGAAGCAAACAGCCATGGGAGTCCTCTGTTGTGTCGAGTCGTTATCGGTTTTATTGGTACCCATCCGATGCAGACCGAATGGGCCGCGAAAGCTTAAGTAAGGTGTATGACGAATCCATGAAAAATGCGGGCTTTCAGGCACGGTCGTGCAAAAACCACAGAAAAGCATCATGCTTGCGCGCGCAACGGATTGAACGTCCAGCGCCGTTTCATAGATGAACTGAAATGGCCCGCCGAACAGCGGAGTGATAGCGGATCGACGCCGCCGATTGATACTGAATCGATATCGCAGATTGATACCGAAATCGTCTCGATCGCGCACGGCCCATCGCCGGTTTTTCGCCCGCCTGCGCGCGAGGGGCTATCATGTGCGTTCGTACCGTAGATGGAACAAACGAATCACATGGCCTCCCCTCAGGAAAACGTCAGCATGGCGGTGTTCTGCGACTTCGAGAACGTCGCGCTCGGCGTGCGCGACGCGAAGATCGACCGCTTCGATATCAAGCCGGTGCTCGAACGCCTGCTGCTCAAGGGCAGCATCGTCGTGAAAAAGGCTTATTGCGACTGGGAACGCTACAAGGGCTTCAAGGCCTCGATGCACGAAGCGAGTTTCGAGCTGATCGAAATCCCGCACGTGCGCCAGTCCGGCAAGAATTCCGCCGATATTCGCCTCGTCGTGGACGCGCTCGATCTCTGCTACACGAAATCGCACGTCGACACCTTCGTGATCGTGAGCGGCGACTCCGACTTCTCGCCGCTGGTCTCGAAGCTGCGCGAGAACGCGAAGAAGGTGATCGGCGTGGGCGTGCGGCACTCCACCTCCGATCTGCTGGTCGCGAATTGCGACGAATTCATTTTCTACGACGACCTGGTGCGCGAACTCGTGCGCGAGCAGCAGTCGCGCGGCAAGGGCCGCGACGGCGGCGCGAACGCGAAACGCCAGGGCGGCGACGAGCGTCAGGCCAAGACCGACAACGCCGAGGACCGCGGCGAGGAGCGCAAGGCCAAGGCCATCGCGCTCGCCGTGGAAACGCTCGATGCGCTCGGTTACGAGCGCGGCGACAGCGGCAAGATCTGGGCGTCGGTGCTCAAGAGCGCGATCAAGCGCCGCCGCCCCGACTTCAACGAGGCGCGCTATGGCTTTCGCGCGTTCGGCAACCTGCTTGAGGAAGCGCAGGCGCGCGGCCTGCTCGAAGTGGGCCGCGACGAGAAGTCGGGCACCTATGTGACGCGCACGAGCGCGCCCGCTGCCGCCGCGACTTCCACCGCTACTGACGCGCCGGCTTCTGCGACGGCCGCTGCCGAGGAAACGCCCGCGCCGCGCAACGACGAATCGCGCTCGCGCCGCAAGGGCCGCCGCAACGGCCGCAACGCGCAGGCGCAGGCCGACGAGGCGCGCGCATCGCATGAATCGAACGACGCCACGGTGGCGTTCGAGGCAAACGAGCACGAAGACGTGCAGGTGTTCGAGTCCGGGACGCGTCACGGCGATCTGTTCGCCGACACGCGCGAGGACGACGCGGCGATGCCGCTGTTCGAGACGCCGCCGTTCGACAGCGACGCGTCCGGCGCAGCCGAAGCCGAATCGCACACTCCGGCCGAAACGGAACCCGACTCGCCCCGCCGCGCCCGCAAGACCGCCTCGCGCAAGAGCACCGCGCGCAAGAAGGCGGCCAAGCCTGCCGCCGAGATCGCGCACGACGGCGCCCATGAAGGCGCGCACGCCGAAGCGCCTGTGACGGAACATGCCGCGCCGCAAGCCACGGCGACGGCCGAGCCCGCCGAATCCCCGGCGGCCGAAGCGGATGCGCCCAAGAAGAAGAAAGCGCCGAAGAAAACCCCGGCCCGCCCGCGCCGTCCGCGCAAGACGGCCACGCCGGAGAGTTAAGCGGCGTCAGTCGCCGAACGGGTTCGCCGGGCGCTTGCGCGGCGGCTCGTTCGCGCTGTCGTCGGAACTCGACGGCGCGCCGAACGGGTCGCCGTCCGATTTCGCGGAAGCCGCCTCGCCGAACGGATTCGCCTTCGCCGCGCGCGTCGTCTCGCCAAACGGATTGACCGGCGCATTCGACGCGCCCGCGCCGCCGAACGGATCGGCAGCCGCGCGGCGCGAAGCCTCTTCCTCGTCGTCGTCCGTTTCCTCGCCTTCCGCCGCGAGGTTGTACTCCGCCTGCACCTGCGCGAGCACGCTGGCGATACTCGCCTCGAAACCGGCCGCGTTGCCGAAATGCTTCATCGTCCAGTTGCAGCCCGCGCGGTCGGCGGCTTGCCATTGCGGGCGCGGCACGACGATCTTCACGCCGTCCTCCACCACTTCCTGCAAGCGCTGAAGGCGGCGCTTCACTTCGTCCTGCAAACGCGATGCGTTGAGTGTCTTGCGCGGCATCGGTGACCTCCTGTTCCTGATTCCAATCGATGCGCGCGAGTCTAGCGCAACGCCGCGTATCATTGCGCGCGCGGCAGCAGCACACCGGGTTCGCGCGGCACATCCATATGCCGGAGCGCGTCGCGCATCGCGTCGCTCTCGATGATGATCTGCCCTGAAAACGGCGTGTCGAGATCGACGATCACATACACCGACGACGAAATCGACACGGCGCCCAGCACGATCATCGCGGCGGCCAGCGAGTTATGCGGTGCGACCAGCCCGAAGCTCAGGAAGATCAGGATGAGCCAGAGCGTGAGCATGGCGAAGAACGGACGCGAAATCGTGCCGTGCGCCTCCTCGATCAATCGCCATCGCGTGTCGCGCACGCGCGCGAACAGGTCGCCGAGCCGCGTCGCCAGCGCCGCCTGATAACGGTCGTGCGGCTCGAACAGCGCAATCTGATGCGCGACCGTGTTCAGCATCGCGCCGAGTTGCGTGCTCTCCAGTTCGTCTTCGCGCGCGGCCGGCACGCGCGGATAATAGTTGCCCGGCGGCGCGCTCTCCTGCGGCCATGTCGACGCGATCGCCGCCGCCGTGTAGATGCGCAGCGCCTTGCGTGCGGCATCCGCGCCTTCGCCATAGTCACGCAGACGCGAATCGAGCTGGATGAGTTCCGCCGCGTAGGCGCGCATGTCGTCGGTGGCGGTGTCGTAGCTCGTTTTCGCCGAGGCGGTCAGCAAGCTCAGCACGAGCGCCGCGAACGTCACCAGCATGCCGACCACCAGTTGCACGAGTTGCACGGTCTCGTGCTTGCGATGCTCCTCGGGCAGCAACGGCTTGAGCAACACGCCGAGCCCGGCGCCGCCAAGCAGCAACACGAAGACGAGCGCAGCGGAGCCGAGTTCGGTCATGGCTCGGCTCGCGGTTCGGCGGCGCTTGTCGTCGTGATTTCCTGCGTGCTTTCCTGCGCGCTTGCGTTCACGACTTCGTTCGTATTTTCGTCGCCCGACACTTGCGCGACGGGCTCGCTGTGCGCAGCAGCGGCGGCGGCATCGCGCACAGCATCCGCTTCGTCGATCGGCAACGGCGCGGCGTCCTCGTGCGCGAGCGCCCCGCCCGAGGGCAGCAGCACGCCCGGATGCGCGCGCGGCACCGCAAGCTTCCACGCTACATCCAGTTCGCGGCGGATCGAGTCGTAAATCTCCTTCGAGATCGAGCGGTCCTCGTACATCTCGACCACGCGCGCGCGTCCTTCACGCAACGCATAGAGCAGCATCATGCGGCGCTCCAGCACGTCCGCGCCGTGGCCGAAGCAACGGCGCACGTCGTCGAGCCCGCGCTCCACCGCTTCGATACGCCCTTTCAAAATGGTGCCGAGCAGTTTCGCGAGCCGCGCGCCGAGCAGCGGCGTGAGGCTCGTTTCCGAAAACCCGTAAAGCTCGTGCAGCACCACGCGACGACACATCAGGAGTTCGAAACGATCGGCGAGCGCATCCGAATACGGCTGCGTGATATGCAGCCAGCGCGCGAGAAAGCGCCCGAGGCGCAGACCCGGCGTGTCTTCGAGAATGCGCGCCGCCGCGCGCTGATAGCCGATGCGGCCCGCCACGCGCGACTCCTCGATCATGGCGTCGGTGTTCTGCATCATCGCGTCGAGATTGCGCACGGTGATGATGCCGCTGCCATAGCGTGGAATCAGATCGCGCTCCTTCGAAGCCAGCGTGACGAGACCGATCGCGAGCCGCTCGCGCTCGGACAGCGCCACCTCGATATCGAACGCCGTCGCGCACAGGTCGATGCTGCGGCGGAAAGTGCTGCACGCTTCCTCGGCGATGGCATCGGCAATGCGGAACGTGCGCGCCGCCGCGTGCACTTCCTCCGACACGCGGATCGACGACAACTGCACCGCCTGCTGCTGAAGCGCGGCCTCTTGCGGCGACAGCAGATCGAGCTTCAGGCGCTTGATCAGCAGCTTCAGCGACGAGCCGTTCACGATCAGGCTCACGAGCACGAAGCCGGTCGCGAGGATCGCCACGAAGCGGCGCGTGCTCTCGGGCAGCGCCTCGTTCTGCGCGAGGCCGAGCGCGAGCACGAGCGTGACCGCGCCGCGCAACCCGCCCCACGCGATCACGAGTTTGTAGGCGGCGCTCACGGGCTCTGTGAGCTTCAGCTTGCTCAATAGCGGCAGCATGCCGAACGCGACCACCAGACGCGCCAGCAGTGCCGCGACCACCACCACGACAAGCGCGAGCAGATCGCCCCAGTGCGCCGCGCTCAATGTCGCGGGAATCTGCATGGCCGCGAGCAAGAAGATCGCCGCGCCCGCCATCGCCGCGACCTGCTCCCAGATCAATTGCAGATGCTCCCAGTTACGCGGCGACAGACGCGTGCGCCCGAGCCCGCTGATGACGAGGCCCGCCGCCACCACCGCCACCACGCCCGAGACGTGCAGCACCTGGTCGGCGAGCAGATAGAGTGGATACGGCAGCGCGAAGCTCAGCGAAATTTCGGCCTTGCCCTCGCCACCGAGATTCGGCAGCAGGTACGCGATCGCGCGTCCGGCCAGTGCGCCCAACGCGAGGCCGCCGACGAGTTCGATGGCAAGCGTGCGCAGCGCGGCGCCCGCCGTAGCCGCGGCGACATCGCCGGTGATGGCCGCGATCAGCACGCTCGCGATGGCGATCGCCGCTGCGTCGTTGAGCAGGCTCTCGCCTTCCACGAGCCGCACGAGGCGCGCGGGCGCGCCCACTTCACGGAACACGGCGAGCACCGCCGATGGATCGGTGGTGGCGACCATCGCGCCGAGCAGCAGGCCGTCGGTCACCGGCCCGAGTCCCGTGAGGCCGATGCTGCCGCCGACCATCGCCGTCGCCACGAACACGGCCACGACGGCGAGCAGCAGAATGGGCGCGGCGTCGCCGAGCATCTCGCGCACGTTCACGCTGAGCGCGGCCTGGAACAGCAGCAGCGGCAGGAAGATCCAGAGATAGGCTTCGGGTGGCAGGCGCGGCGCAAACGTGGGCGTGACGACACTCGACGCGAGTTGCGGCCACAGATCGCCGCTCAGCATATAGATGCCGCCCAGCGCGAAACCCCAGGCCGCGAGCAGCACCGACTCGGACAGCGCGAAACGCAGGCTCACGGCCTGCACCAGCGCGATACTCGCCAGCAGAAAACCGCTCAGTAGAAGAATGTGGATGACCATCGTCGCTCGCGTAACTGCCCGGCCTGCAAGATCGCGTCGATGTCGTGCGCGCGCGGCCCGGCGCGATTCACTGCGCGGGCAGCCATACGACGGTCAGCGATCTCACCCCTTGCGCGCCCTGAATCAGCACGCCCTCAATATCGGCGGTCGCGGACGGCCCCGTGACCAGCACCGCATAGCGCGCGTGACGAAAATCGTCGCGCCGATACGCATCCTGCAAACCCGCCACGATAGCGGCGGGATCGAGCAGCACGTAAAGATGCTGCACGAGATAGCCGAGCGCGTTCACGCCGTACTCGCGTTCGCTCAGCCAGACCGAGCCCGTCTCCGCCACGCCGAAGCGCGCGCGCACGACGCCCACCTGCACGTCTTCGAGCGACGCGGGCGGCGTCTGCGCATCGATCGCGCGCGTACCCGGCACCTCGGGCGTGCTCGACACGATCGACACCTGCGCGCCGAAGCGCGCTTGAATCAGCGCGAGCACGTCGCTGCCCGATGCGGCCTGCGCCGTCTTTCCGCCCATCAGCATGAGACCGGCGGTGAAGCGCTCGCGAATGTCGCCGGGCGGCGCGTCGAAAAGCGGCACGTCGGGCAGCGGCTCCGCAGCCGGTTGCGCGGCGCGCACGCGTGCGAGAAAGCTCTCACGGCTGGCCATCGCCGCCTCCCTTGCCGCGGTGTTTGCGATACCACGCATGGAACGTCGTGGACGGCGCCTGCGGCAGCGTGCGTTGACGGCCCCAGATATTCAGCGGGTTATAGAGCACGAAATTCGGCAGCCGCCGCAGCGCGCCGTCGAGCGAACTCACCGCCGCGCGATAGAGCTTCGGACTCCCGAGCAGCTTGCCCGCCATCTTCAGCACTTCCTGCTTGACGAACGGCACCGCATGCTGCGCGGCGATGACCTCGCGCCATTGATAAATCTGCTCGTGAATATTGATCTTCACGGGGCACACATTGGTGCAACTGCCATTGAGCGTGGACGCGAACGGCAGCGCGCTGAATCGCTTCAGATCGAAGGTCGGATTGATGATCGCGCCGATCGGACCCGCATAGGTGCTGCCATACGACAGCCCGCCGCTGCGCCGATAAACCGGGCATGTATTCATGCACGCGCCGCAACGGATGCACTTGAGCGAGTACCAGAAGTCGGGCATCGCGAGCCGCGCGCTGCGGCCGTTATCGACGAGCACGAAATGCAGTTCCGCGCCTTCGCGCGGCGCGCGGAAATGCGAGGTGTATTGCGTGATCGGCGAACCGAGCGCGCTGCGCGAGAGCATGCGAATGAATACGCCCAGATCGGAAAGACGCGGAATGAGTTTTTCGATGCCCATCGACACGATATGAATGGGCGGCACGTTGGCCGAGAGATCGGCGTTGCCCTCGTTCGTGCAGACCACCACCGTGCCGGTCTCCGCCACTGCGAAATTGCAGCCCGTCATGCCCGCCGTGCGGTCGCGCACGAACCATGGACGCGTATTCATGCGCTGGCTTTCGGCCAGATAATGAATGTCGTTGTTCTGCGGGTCGGTGCCGATGGTACGGCCGAACACCTGGGCCACGTCGTCGCGCAATTTATGCACGGCGGGCACGACGATATGACTCGGCGGCTGCTTGTCGAGCTGCTGGATGCGTTCGCCGAGATCGGTTTCCATCACCGCGATGCCGCGCTGCTCAAGATAGGGGCGCATGTCGCATTCGTCGGTGAGCATCGATTTGCTCTTGACCAGCGCCGTGATGCCGCGCTCGTTCAGGATGCGGAAAACCGTTTCGTTGTGCTCGCCCGCCGTATCGGCGAAATGCACTTTCACACCATTCGCTTCGGCCTCGCGCGTGAACTGGTCGAGATAATCGGCCAGATGCGAAAGCGTGTGCGCCTTGATCTGCGAAGCGAGCGTGCGCAACGTTTCCCATTCCGGTATCGCGTGCGCCTGCGCGTCGCGTTTCGTGCGCAGATCCCAAAGGCGTTTGTCGTGAAAGTCGACGTGTTCGGGATGCGCGAGAAATGAGCCCGCGAGCTTCGCGTGCTCGACGCGTTTTCCCGTATTCGCATTGGCTTGACGCGGCGTGTCGGGCGCGCTCGCGTTCGATTTCGTAGCGGGATCGGCACTCATGCGCGCGCTCCGTTGAGCACCTGCGCAATGTGAATGAAGCGCACGTCGGCTTTCATGCGCTCCGCACAGCCCTGCTGATGCATGAGGCAGGACATGTCGCCGGAGACGATGTACTGCGCGCCCGCGCTCACATGATCGACGATCTTGTCCTGGCCCATGCGCACCGACACCGCTTCTTCCGTCACGGCGAAGGTGCCGCCGAACCCGCAGCATTCGTCGGGCCGTTTGGGCTGCACGAATTCGATGCCCTTTACGTGTTGCAGCAGCGCGAGCGGTTTGGAAAACGGCGCACCTGCGATCTCGGATATCGACGCTTCGTGCAGATGGCGCAGCGCGCTACAGCTATTGTGCAGGCCCACGCGCCACGGGAATTCGGCCCACGGAAAATCGCGCGCGCCGAGTACGTCGTGCAGGAATTCGACCAGTTCATACGTGTTGGCGCGCACGTGGCGCACTTCGTCGGTCTGCTCGATGGCGGTGAGGTGGTCGCGCACGTGGTTCACGCAGCTCGCCGACGGCCCGACAATATGATCGTAGCCCGCAAAGGCGCGCACGAACACGCGCTCCGCGCCGGCCGCGTCGGCCTGTGCGCCGCTGTTCGCCATCGGTTGCCCGCAGCAGGTCTGTTCCAGCGGATACTCGACCTCGCAGCCGAGCCGCTCCAGCAATTCGAGCGTCGCGATCCCCACTTCGGGGTAGAACGCGTCGATGAAACACGGGACGAACAGGGCAACTTTCATGCGAGGGCTCACGCGGAAAGCGGACCGGACCATTCTAGCGCCGATCCGCCCGCCCGGCGCGCGAAGCGGCCAGGCGCCGCCGCGCGCGCCGTCTGGCGCACTGCAACGCGCGGCGGCGCTCTCTTCTCGCGCCGCCTGCCGTCTCGCTCAGAAGTTGTGGCGAATCCCGGCGATCACCGCCAGTTGCTTGTCGCTGTCCGAGTTCACGAGATTCGGGATCTGCGCGAGGTTGCGCGTCGCCCCGCTCGATGCGTCGATCCCGAGTCCCGCGCCCGTCGACTTCTGGCCGATCGCGACCGCATAGAGCGCGGTCCGCTTCGAGAGGTTATAAACCGCGCCGAGGTTGATCTGATGGATGCGCGTCGACGAGCTGTCGCCTGGGTGTGCGTCGTTGAAAATATAGGCGAAGCCGAATTGCAGCGCGGGCGAGTATTGCCACATCGTATTCAGTTCGGCGATATCGAACGAGATATTCGCACCCTGCGGCTGAGCGGCGCTCGCGAAGTATTGGCTCTGCGACAGACGCGTGTGCGTGTAGCTCAGCGCCAGCGTCACCGGACCGACGACATACGAGCCGCCCGCGCCCCAGATGTCGATCTTCTCCGCATTCTGTAGTTCGCAGTACGATGCATCGGCATTCGCGCAACTGAAGTCGCCGATATAGCCGCTCTCGCCGCCCAACGCGGCCTGCAATGGATTATGCAATTGCAGATAGCCCGCTGAAAGCGAAAGCGGCCCGTGCGTGTAATTCGCGGCGATCGACCAGCCGCGATTCTTCGAGAAGTCGCCGGCCACACCGCCGAGGCTGAACAGGCCGCCCACGGTCAGGCCGCCGAAACTCGGGCTCAGATACTTGATCGAGTTATTGAAGTTGAACGCTTCGTTGAGGTTATCGACGTCGCCGAAATGCGAGCCGTAGAGCGTCGCCCAGTTATTGCTCGACGCATACGCGCCGAGGTAATCGGAAAACGGATCGTATTGGCGCCCCAGCGTGAGCGTGCCGTAGTTGGCATTCGCGACGCCGACCCACGCGTTGCGGTTGAACAGCGTGCCGCTTTGCAGCATCGCGCCGTTCTGCGTAAACAGGCTGTTTTCCAGCGTGAAATTCACCGTCGTGCCGCCGCCGATGTCTTCGCTGCCCGTCAGGCCCCAACGCGACGGCACGAGATTGCCGCCGCCCAGTTGCCAGTTCGAATGACCGTCGGTGCTGCCGTCGGCGTGCGTGGTTTGCTGGTTCGACGAATAGACGATGCCGGCGTCCACGGTGCCGTAGAGCGTGACCGTGGACTGCGCGTGCGCGCCGATCGCGAGGGTGCACGAAGCCAGCGCCAGCGCCGTGCGCTTGACGAAAAGATCTGCCATGTCGTTGTCTTTTGAAGTGAGAGATCGCGCGGGCCGTCATGCGCCGGACGCGACCGGGCTACGGCGCGCGTCGTTCGCACGCGCCGCCCGCGTAGCTGCTGCCAGTGTTGACTGCTGGAGGTGGTGCTGGATGAAGCGTTGACGAAGCGTGTGAAGAGACCGACGCGCCCTACTGCCCGAAGCGTGCGTAGATGTTGGGCCGCGCGCGCTTGAGCGCAAAGGCCAGCGCGATGCCGAGCACGGCGACCGCGAGCACGATCCACGGGAATGCGCGCACGATGGCGCTATCGGAGCCTGAGAGCGCGTCGAGATTGCCGATCAGCACGAAGCCGATCCACAAGAGGCCGATACCGCCGAGCACCGGCGCCGCGAACGCGTGCCAGAAGCGCGTGTCCTTTTTCGTGGCGCGAAAGTACGCGACCACGGCGAAGCTCGTCACCGCCTGCAACATGACGATGCCGATCGTGCCCAGCGCCGAGGTGCAGCTAAAGACGATATTGAACGGGTCCGCGCCCACGATCACGAAGACGCCGATCGGCACCAGCACGGAAAGCGTTTGCAGATAGCTCGCGAGATACGGCGAGCCGTACTTCGGGTGCAGGCGGTCGAGCTTCGCGGGCAGCAGACCTTCCACCGAGAGCGCGTGAATGTAGCGCACGATCGTGTTGTGAAACGACAGCAGGCTCGCGAAGATGCTGGAGAGCAGCAGCAGGCTCATCGCCGTGGTCATGGTGCCGCCGAGATATTTCGCCGACTGCATGAACCAGAAATCGCCGGGCTGTTTGGTCGCGACATCGGCCACGTCTTTCAGGCCATAGGCGCACACGATGGCCCACGTGACGAATGCGAAGAACACCAGAATCAGCGAGACCGACACATAGGTCGCGCGCGGCACCGTCACTTTCGGATCGCGGCACTCCTTGCCGTAAATCGCCGTCGCTTCGAAACCGATGAACGATGCGAGCGCGAACATCACCGCAATGCCCATGTGGCCGCTGAACACGTGTTGCGGCGCGAACGGCGCGAGCGTGAGGCCGTCGGGGCCGCCGTGATGGATCACGATGGCGAGCGAGAGCACCAGCAGGATGCCCATTTCGAGGCACATCAGCACGCCGAGCAGACGGCTGTTGAGATCGATCCCGCGCAAACCCGTGATCTGCACGATGGCGAGGCACGCGAGCGAATACGCGTACCACGGCAGCGCGCTGTGCAGCATCGGGCCGAGCACGACGGTGCAGAAGAAGCCGAACAGGCCGTACAACGCGATCTGGATGCAGGTGTACGACAGCAGCGCGACGAGCGCGCCCGCCATGCCGAGCGGACGGCCGAGGCCCGCCGTGATATAGGCGTAGAACGCGCCGGCGCGCACGATGTGACGGCTCATCGAAGCGAAGCCCACGCTGAACACGAGCAGCACCACGCCCGCGATCACGAAGGCGCCCGGAATGCCCGCGCCATTGCCAAGGCTGATGGCGGGCGGCACCGCGCCGAGCATGCCGGTGAGCGGCGCGGCCGCCGAAATCACGAGAAACACGATCTGCCACAGGCCGAGGCGGCTGCGCTGGGGCGCCGAGGCGTCAGCGGCGTCGTCGCCGACGAGGCCGGCGGTTGAAAACGGTTCATTCATCGTTGCCTCTGCGGGTGTCTGGTCTGATATTCGCCATACGACACGATGAAAACCGTGTGCCCTGGCGCTCGTCGAATCGAAGCTCGCCGATTGAACCCGGGTTGCATCCGGGATTCATTTTTCGATTCGATTGGAGCGCATGGTAGGCAGCTAAAAAATATGGCGACCTGGCCTTCCGCGCCAAATTTTCGATAAAGTGCGCCAACGCACCTGCGGGTTTTTACTTAACGAGGCAAAAATACCGAATTTGATTCGGATGACGAATCAATGAACGGAAACATCGAAGCGCGCGTACAGGCGCGCCAGCTTTCTATTTGTAAACAGGGCGTGAAGCCGGCAAATCAGCGTGATTTGTCGGGCCGCGCCCAGTTGCGCGTGGCGCGCCAGAGCACGGTGGCGTCGGCGTAACCCACTGCGCGCGCGACCGCCGCGTTCGTCATGCCATCCTGATCGCGCAGCACGGCCACGTTGCGCTGGCGCTCGTCGCGAATGATCTCGCGCACCGACGTGCCCGCTTCCGCGAGATGGCGTTGCAAGGAACGGTTCGAGAGACCGAGATCGCGTGCGATGTCGGCGACCACGAGCTTCTCGCGCGCAAGCCGCCGCGTGACGAGATCGCGAACCTGATCGACGAGATTGTGGGGCACGGTATCGCGCGAAATGAGGTCGGTGGCGTGGCGCTCCATCAGGCGCGCGAGCTGGTTGTCCGCGCTTTTGAGCGGCGCGTCGAGGTCGTGCGGATGCAGGATCACCCCGCTCGACGGCTGCTGAAACCGCACCGGCACGCGGAAAATCCGCATATAGGGCTTGATATCGGCGGGCGCGGCGTGCTCGAAATGGATCTCGACCGGCGTCCATTGCGCGCCGCGCACGAGGCGGATCATGTGGCACATCGCGCTCACGCTGTATTCGGCATCCTGACGACGCGGCCAGATGTTCGCGTGCGCGATGCGATAGCTCCAGATCGGCCATTCGTTGTCGCTGACGAGGTCGACGAGCGTCGCGCTTTGCCATGAGGCTAGCGCATCGGTGAATCTACGGATTGCGGAGCCGAGCGTGGGCGAAGACATGAACACGAGCCCGGCCGGCCCGAGTTCCGTGAGCTGCAATTCGTTGCCCAGACGCAGGCCGAGCCACAGTTCGTCGAGCACCTGCGCGGCGCGTTCGAACACCTCGACATAGCGCCCGAGCGGCAGGATTTCATAAGGGTCCGACAACTGGCGGCGGCTCAGTCCGAACTCGCCGAGCAGCGCGTCGCAAGGGGCGCCGGCGGCGTCGAGCGCACGCACGATGGGGCCCATCACGGCGCCGCGAATCATCGGAAAACCGCTATTCACAGGCACTCTTTTCATGTCTCGCTCCGTTCGCCTGACGGCTCTCGTTCGCTCTACGTATGGCGCACTCTATCGCCCCTTTGGCGCGTTCTGCAAGCGCGAAAAAAATACGGCGTTTCTACGATGGATGCACGACATCGCCCATGGACTCGCACAACGAAACACCCTGCATTCAGTGCTTCATACACGAATGCACGCGACGCAAGCGGCGCTGTTCCGGCTCAACGACATCCTTACGAAATGCTTATGAACACGACCTCGAATTCGCATCCGCTCGACCCACTGAGTCTCGCTGAAATGCAGCTCGCCTGTGACATCGTGAAGGCCGCCGAACAGCTCGACGAATTTGGCCGCTTTCCCGTGACCGAATTGCGCGATCCGCCCAAGGCCGAAGTGCTCGCCTGGCGGCAAGGCGATTATTTTTCGCGCTGTGCATTCGTGATCGCCATCGATCGCACGCGTTCGCAAACGATTGAATTCGTCGTCGATCTGCGCGAGAAAAAAGTGGAATCGCGCACGCCGCTCTCGCTGCAAAGCGCGCCGTTCGGCCAGCCGCCCGTGATGATCGAAGACTTCATCAATGCCGAGCGCATCGTGAAAGAAGATCCGGCATGGCGCGCGGCTGTGCTCAAGCGCGGCCTCACCGAAGACGATCTCGAACGCGTGCAGGTGGACCCGTTTTCGGCGGGTGCATTCGACCGCCCCAACGAAGGCGGACGCCGTCTCGTGCGCTGCGTGAGCTATTACCGCGAGCACGTGACCGACAACGGCTATGCGCATCCGATCGAAGGCGTGGTTGCCGTGGTCGATCTGCTCGAACAGAAGGTGATCGAACTCGTCGACGATGGGCGCATCATTCCGATTCCGCGCGCGAAGCACAACTACGACACTCCGAGTCTCGGCGAGCCGCGCGACACGGTGAAGCCGCTCTCGATCAGCCAGCCCGATGGTCCGAGCTTCACGATCGACGGCTGGCAGGTGAAGTGGCAGAACTGGAGTTTCCGCGTGGGCTTCACGCCGCGCGAAGGCCTCGTGCTGAACCAGATCACGTGGGACGATGGCAAGAACGCACCGCGCCCCATCATCTATCGCGCGAGCGTGACGGAGATGTGCGTGCCCTACTCCGATCCCACGACGAATCACTACTGGAAAAGCGCGTTCGACGCGGGCGAATACGGGCTCGGCAAACTCGCGAATCAACTCGAACTCGGCTGCGATTGTCTCGGCACGATCCGCTATTTCGACATTCCGTCCGCCGACGATTTCGGCAATAGCTTCACGATGAAAAACGCCGTGTGCCTGCACGAAGAAGACTACGGCACGCTCTGGAAGCATTATGAATTCCGTACTGGCGTATTCGAAATGCGCCGCTCGCGCCGTCTCGTGATTTCGTTCTTCGCGACGGTCGGCAATTACGATTACGGCTTTTACTGGTACTTCTATCAGGACGGCACGATTCAACTGGAATGCAAGCTCACGGGCATTATCCAGACTTCGGCAGTCGCCGATGGCGGCGCGTATCCGTGGGGCGGCATGGTGACCGAGAATCTCGGCGGCCCGACGCATCAGCACTTCTTCAACGCGCGTCTGCACATGATGGTCGACGGCGAGAAGAATGCGGTCACGGAGCATGAATTCGTGCCGCGTCCGATGGGCGAAGGCAATCCGTACGGCAATGTGTTCGATACCACGAAGCGCGTGCTCAAGACCGAGCAGGAAGCGGCGCGCAATGCGAACGGACAGACCGGCCGCTTCTGGAAGGTCGTGAATCCGAACGTGAAGAATCGCGTGGGCGCGAATCCGGGCTACAAGCTCATCGTCAACGACTCGCCGCTGATGCTCGCCGATCCGAACTCGAAGGTGCGCCAGCGCGGCGGCTTCGCGACGCGTCATGTGTGGGTCACGCCGTACGACACCACGCAGCGCTATGCGAGCGGCGATTATCCGAATCAGCATGCGGGCGGTGACGGTCTGCCGCGCTATATCGAGGCGAATCGCAATGTCGAGAATGAAGACATCGTGCTGTGGCACAGCTTCGGTCATACGCATGTGTGCAAGCCTGAAGATTTCCCGGTGATGCCGGTGGAATACGCGGGCTTCATGCTCAAGCCGAATAACTTCTTCGACGGCAATCCGGCGATGGATCTGCCGGGCGGACGCGATCCGCATAGCGTGCAGGACGGCGCGCCCGACAGCGCTCCCACCTGCTGCGGCAGCAAGAAGTAAGCGAGCCATGCGCCGTCTCTCATTCACGAGCGTTCGCGGCACACTCGCCGACGCGTGCGCATGGTGCGCGGTGACGGGCGGCGCGGCCTCGTTGGCGGCGGGCGTGATGGTGATGGCGATGCACGCGGGCGCGCATGTCGGCGCGCTCGCCGCCAGCGCACTTGCGCTCGCGGCCATGGCCTTGCTGCCTTCGGTGCTTGCACGGCGATTCGCATCGCGACCGGTCACGCCCATCGCCGCCGCGCTCATCACGACGATGATCGCGATGAGCGCGGCGTCGGCGCAAGCGAATGCCATCTCGATCGCGTTTGCCGCGATGCTGGTTTTGATAGGCGTCGCGACGCTGATTCCAGCGTGGAATGATTTGCGAGCGCAGCATTTGCAAAGGATTCCCAATCGTTCAATTGAACGCCGTGATTTGACTATCGCGTTGGGCGGCAATGCGCCCATGCTCGCCGCCGCCCTGCTCGCCGGTTTATCGAGCGGCGTACTCGCCCGCTTTCAACTCTTTTCGATCTGCGCCGCCGGGCCGTTTTCGCTTTCGCATGCAGCCGCTTCGCTCGGCATCGTCATCGCGATGGGTTGGATCGCGGATCGCGTCGATCATCGGCATGCGCTGCTTGCGCTCTTTGTCTTGCGCGGCCTGTTGCTCGCCGCGCTCACGCTCGACGCGTCTTCGGCCTGGGCGAACTTCGCGGCGCCAGCCTTCGCGCTGCTCGACGCGCTCACGCTGCCCGCGCTGATCCGCTCGTCGCGTCTACAACGCGCCGCGCACGCGGGCTGTCCTGGCGTCGTTCATCACGGCGGCATGCTTGCGGGCGCCGCACTCGCCACCACCTCCTGGGGTTTTAGCCAGGGCTTCTACACGCTCTATCTGCTCGGCGCCACGCTCAACCTCGCCTGTGCGTATGCACTCGCCAACCGTCGCGACGCCAGCACGCATTACGTCACGCCATCCGCGCTCGCCACACGCGGCGCAATCGAACTTCGCTGAACCCATCAACGAATCAAGGAGACAAGATGGACCGCCAGGATTTCACGCACACGATCCGTACGCAGATGTTCGTCGACGGACGCTTCGTCGAGAGCGGCAACGGCCGCAGCTTAGCCGTTTTCAACCCGGCCAGCGGCAATGAAATCGCGCAGGTGCCCGACGCCAGCGATGCCGACATCGACGCAGCAGTCGGCGCCGCGCGCCGCGCCTTCGAAGCCGATACATGGCGACGTCTACCGCCCGCCGCGCGCGAGCGTCTGCTGCTCAAGCTCGCCGATCTCGTCGAGCAAAATGGCGACGAACTCGCCGCGCTCGAAACGCTCAATCAAGGCAAGTTGCTCGGCTTTTCGAAAATGCTCGAAGTGGGCGGGAGCGTGCAATGGCTGCGTTACATGGCGGGCTGGGCGACCAAGATCGAAGGCAGCACCGTCGATCTCTCGCTCGCGTTTCCGCCGGGCGTGCGCTACAACGCGTCCACGCGGCGCGTGCCGGCCGGCGTAGTCGCCGCGATCGTGCCGTGGAATTTTCCGCTGCTGATGGCCGTGTGGAAGATCGCGCCCGCGCTCGCCTGCGGCTGCACCGTCGTGCTCAAACCGGCCGAGGAAACACCGCTCACCGCGATCCGCCTCGCCGAACTCGCGCACGAAGCGGGCTTTCCGCCGGGCGTGTTCAACGTCGTCACGGGCCAGGGCGAGACGGCGGGCGCGGCGCTCGTGCGTCATCCGCAAGTGGACAAGGTCACGTTCACCGGCTCGACCGAAGTGGGCCGCCTCATCGGCAAGCAGTGCGCGAGCGATCTGAAGCGCGTCTCGCTCGAACTCGGCGGCAAGAGCCCCGTGATCGTGCTCGACGACTGCGATCCGCAACGCGCGATCGAAGGCGCGGCGGGCGCGATCTTTTTCAATCACGGTCAGGTCTGCACGGCAGGCTCGCGCCTTTATGTGCCGCGTGCGCGCTTCGATGAGATCGTCGGCGGTATCGCGGCCGTCGCGCGCAATACGGTGCTCGGTTCCGGTTTCGATGCGGCCACGCAGATGGGGCCACTCGTGTCCGCGCGCCATCGCGACAAGGTGGCGGGCATGATCGCGCAGGGCCGCGCGGAAGGCGGTGAGATTCTCGCGGGCGGCGGCGATGGTCAGCGCGCGGGCTTCTTCGTCGAGCCGACCGTGATCGCGAACGCCGGCAACCGGCCGCTCACGGTCGTGCGCGAAGAAGTGTTCGGCCCCGTGCTCGTGGCGATGCCGTATGACGACGTCGAGGAAGCGATCGCGGCCGCCAATGCTTCGGAGTACGGATTAGGCGCGAGCGTGTGGACCAATCAGCTCGATCGCGCGCTGCGAGTGGTCGATGGCGTGCAGGCGGGCACGGTCTGGGTAAATACGCACAACATGGTCGACCCGGCGCTGCCGTTCGGCGGCTTCAAGTCGTCGGGCATCGGCCGCGAACATGGCCGCGCGATCATCGACGCGTACACCGAGACGAAATCGGTCTGCATCGCGTACTGAACTTCGATGCGGGCGCGTGTGCAGGCAGATTCAATGTTCACTAACCTTCTCGCGCGCCCGCTCGATTGTTAATCGAAATGGAATGATGAAACCCGCCGCCGCGCAATGACCGGCGGCGCGAATTCCCGCATGATCGACTCCATTCCCGCTGCGGCGGACACCCATCGAACGGAGATCGAGCATGAACACCGCAACCACAAACTCCACCACCGCGCGCGGCGTGGCCATCGTCACCGGCGCGTCGCGCGGTATTGGCGCCGCCGTGGCCGCGCGGCTGGCTCGCGACGGCCATGCGGTGGTCGTCAACTATGCGTCGAGCGCACGCGAAGCCGACGCCCTGGTCGCGTCGATCACGGCGGCGGGCGGCCGCGCGATCGCCGTGAAAGCCAATATCGCGAAGGCCGACGAAGTGCGCGCGCTGTTCGAGACGACACTCGCGCAACTCGGCCAGCCCACGGTGCTCGTCAACAATGCGGGCGTGATGAAGATCGCCACGCTCGCCGATTCGACCGACGCACTCTACGACGAAATGTTCGACATCAACGTGCGCGGCACGCTGAACACGATGCGCGAAGCCGCCGCGAAGCTCGCGAACGGCGGACGCGTCATCAACTTTTCGACCACGGCGCTCGCGCTCAATCTGCCCGGCTACGGCATCTACAACGCCACCAAGGGCGCGGTCGAAGCGCTCACGCGCGTGTTCGCGAAGGAACTGCGCGGACGCGGCATCACGGTGAACGCGGTCGCGCCAGGGCCGGTCGCCACCGCCCTCTTTCTCGAAGGCAAGACCGAGGAACAGATTCGCCATTTCGCGAGCATGCCGCCGCTCGAACGCCTCGGCCAACCCGAGGACATCGCCTCGGTCGTGTCGTTTCTCGCGGGCCCGGACAGCGGCTGGGTCGACGGTCAGACGCTGCGTGCCAACGGCGGGCTCGTCTGACGCGGCACACGGCGCGCACGGGGGCAGAGCCGCGCTGCTACACTTTGGGGTCCAGGCCGGAGCGCGCCGCTACGCCGTGCGCGCCGTTCAATGCGCTCACCACGACCCCTGACATGTATCTGTCCATACTCGCCGTCGGCATCGGCGGCGCGCTCGGTTCGCTGCTGCGCTGGGTGCTCGGCCTGCGGCTGAACGCGCTCTTTCCCTCGCTGCCGCTCGGCACGCTCGCGTCCAACGTGATCGCCGGTTACGTGATCGGCGTGGCGGTCGCGGCGTTCATGCGTCTGCCCGAGGTTTCGCCGCAATGGCGCCTGTTCGTCATCACCGGCTGCATGGGCGGCCTCTCGACGTTTTCGACCTTCTCCGCCGAAGTCGTCGCGCATCTTCAGGAAGGTCGCTTCGGCTGGGCGGCGGGCGAGATCGTCATTCATGTGTGCGCCTCGGTGCTGATGACGATACTCGGCATCGCAACGGTCGCCGCTGTCATGCGTTAAATCCGGTAAGCGCTCAGACGAATAAAAAAACCGCCTCGCCATTGGCGCATGCGGTTTGCTTTCAAACGACTGCATTCGAAAAAGGCCTTGAAACAAGGCCTTTTTCACACGTAGCGGATTACTCCGCCGTCGGCAATTCGGGGCGCGCGTAACCGCCCATCCGACCATTGCGCGACAGCACGAACTGCCAGAGTTGAATATCGCGCGCGCGGAACGCACCCGCGCACGACAGCAGATAGTAACGCCACATGCGATAGAAGCGCTGGCCCATTTCGGCTTCGAAACGCGGCCACGCGGCTTCGAAATTCGCGTGCCACGCCATCAGCGTGCGGTCGTAATCGGCGCCGAAATTGTGCAGGTCCTCGGTGACGAACAAGCCGCCCGAGGCATCGGCGATCTGACCGATGGTCGGCAATTCGCCGTTGGGGAAAATGTATCTGTCGATCCACGGATCGGGCGTAGTGTCGCGACGATTCTTGCCGATCGTGTGCAGCAGGAACAGCCCTTCGCTGTCGAGACAGCGATGCGCGACTTCCATATACGTGCGGTAGTTTTTCGGCCCGACGTGCTCGAACATGCCCACGCTGGCGACACGATCGAACTTCTCGTCGAGCAGGCGATAGTCCTGCAACCGGAACTCCACCGGCAGCCCTTCGCAACTGGCTGCACCCAGCGCGGCCTGCTCCTTCGAAATGGTCACGCCCACGCACGAGACACCGTAGTGCTCGGCCGCGAACTTCATGAGACTGCCCCAGCCGCAGCCGATGTCGAGCAGACGCATGCCCGGTTGCAGGCCGAGCTTCCGGCAAATCATGTCGAGCTTGGCTTCCTGCGCTTCATCGAGGGTCTTCGCGCCGCCCTGCCAGTAACCGCAAGTGTAGGTCATGCGCTTGTCGAGCATGGCCTCGTAAAACGCATTGCCGATATCGTAGTGCTGCTGACCGACCTTCCACGCGCGGCGCGCGGTCTGGCGGTTCATGAGGCGCGCCCTGAGCGCGTGAAAGACGAGACGAGCGGGATCGATCTGGTCGTCTAGATGCGCGCGCAACACATGCGAGAAGAATTCGTCGAGCTGCTCGCAATCCCACTGGCCGTCCATATAGGCTTCACCGAGGCCGAGATTGCCGAGCGCCAGCACGCGCTCGGGCACCTGCGGATCGTGTATGCGCATGTCCCACGGCCGCGTGCCGTTGAACTTGACGTCGGCGCGCGCCAGGAGTTGGGCGGTAAATCGCCAGGCCCCCGAACCCGTTGCCTCGCGGGCGGGTTGGGCTGCTTCGAGATCGGTCGTTGCCATACGTGCTCCGTCAAGACCGGAACCGGCGCCCTGCGCCTCACTCCGGCCACATGCAAGAGGTTGCTATCAAGACTTCGTCGTCGCGCTCGCTGCGAGAACCTCTATGATGCACCCGCTTCAAAAAAAGTGCAGGGACGCGGACAGCCCGCTTTCGGGCGTCGGCCAGGCGATAATCGGCGGCTGGGGCGCGAGATCGGCTGCGGCATCGGCCACGAGATCGGCCCGGAGAAACGGGCGCGGCTGCGGCGCGCTCGCACGAGACGTTCGAAGAAAACCCGAGGAAAACCCATGGCATACGACACCAACAACATCTTCGCGAAGCTGCTGCGCGGCGAAATTCCCTCCATCAAACTGGCCGAAAACGACGCCGCCGTCGCGATCATGGACGTGATGCCGCAATCGGAAGGCCACGTGCTGGTGCTGCCGAAGGAAGGCGCGGAAGAGATTTACGAGCTGTCGCCCGAGGCGCTGAACGCGGCGATGGCGATGGTGCACACGCTCGCCGCGGCGCTGCGCAAGGCGCTCACGCCCGACGGTTTGATGATCGCGCAATTCAACGGCGCGGCCGCCGGCCAGACCGTACCGCACGTACATTTCCACCTGATTCCGCGCCGCAACGGCGAAGAACTGCGCATGCACGCGCGCGACATGGCCGACAAGGCGCAACTGGAAGCGGTCGCCGAACGCATCCGCGCGGCGCTTTGATCGCATCATCCGCGCCCTGACGCACCGAAAACAGGCATTGCGTCACGCCGTGACGCAATCAGCTTTCAAATAGCTTAAATCGCGGTATTGCGCGGTGATTCGCGACGTTCAGATGCCGTCGAACTGGACGAACGCGTCGAGCGGCACGCGCGCCGAGCGCCACTGGTTGATCGGCGCCGCGACATCCTCATGGCCGATCGCCATGCCGCTAAACAGCATGCGCTCATCCGGCAGCGCGAGAAAGTCGCCGACCGTCCGCGCATAGCGCGCCCAGCATTCCTGCGCGCAGCTATGCAGGCCGGCTTCGCGCAGCAGGAGCATGACCGTCTGCAGGAACATGCCAAGATCGGACCATTGCGGCGGCCCCATCTGCCGGTCGACGCTGCAAAAGAGCGCGAGCGGCGCGTCGAAGAACGCGAAATTGCGCGCGAACTGACGCAGCCTGCCTGGCCGGTCGTCGCGTGCGATGCCGATGCTGCGATAGAGATCTTCGCCCACCTGATAACGCCGGTCGCGATACGGCGGCGTGAGTTCGCGCGGATAGACGTCGTACTCGCCGCGCTCGCCCTCGGGCGCTTCGGCGATACGCACGGCCATGATCGACTTGAACGCCGCGAGCCGCTCGCCACCCACGACGTGGATGTGCCACGGCTGCAGATTGCCGCCGGACGGCGCGCGCGACGCGGCGGCGAGCACGGCGCGAATCACCTGCGGATCGACGGGATCGGGCAAGAACTGACGCACCGATTTGCGGCTGTTGACGGCTTCGCTGACCTTCACGCGCGGACTCCTCGATGGATCGACGAAGCATTATCGGCGAAGCGCCGCGCGCGTGCTGAGCGCCTCGGCGATGCGTGTATCTCACGTCAGAAGGTGTGGCGGATGGCGACGACGGTGAGCGTCGGCGTATCCGTGGCCGTGTTCAGGCCGAAGTCGCCGCGGGACAAAACCATTCCTCGATGCGTTGCAGAAGGTGAGCGCGATTGTTGTGGGTTCCTCGTTGTTTTGACGGGATCGCCAAAGGCAAATTTCGACGCCCCAGCGACGCCCTCGTTACTATCTTCACTCCTCGACAATCGAGGATTTGGCCAGCTAGGCCCGGCATGATTCTCGCCCCCAGTCGCAGTCATGATCCGGGGGGTGTTGTCACCGGGCCTGGTGGGTGGCTGGTGATCGCTAATAGGGGCTCGGCCAGGATCTGTTGAGGCCGTCCGTAACGTGGATGCCGAGACTTGCCACCAATGTTGCGGGCCAAACCATTCAACCTGCAAAGCCCTCGATGCAAGAACACCAACAACATAGCTCAGTCGACGTATTCGTCGGCGTCGACGTTGGCAAAGGCCACCATCACGCGGTCGCCCTCGATCGGAGCGGAAAGCGCCTGTACAACAAGGCACTGCCTAACGATGAGGCCAAACTGCGCGCCCTCATCACTGAACTCAAGACACACGGCCAACTCCTGTTCGTCGTCGATCAGCCCGCCACCATCGGCGCGTTGCCCGTGGCAGTCGCCCGTGATGAAGGTGTCCTGGTCGCATATCTGCCGGGTCTGGCTATGCGCCGCATCGCCGACCTGCACGCTGGTGAAGCCAAGACCGACGCCCGCGATGCCGCCATCATTGCAGAAGCCGCGCGCTCGATGCCGCATACGCTGCGCTCACTTCGACTGGCTGACGAACCGCTCGCCGAACTCACCATGCTGTGCGGCTTCGACGACGATCTCGCCGCTCAAATTACCCAGACCAGCAACCGCATTCGAGGCCTGCTCACCCAGATCCATCCGGCGCTGGAACGGGTTCTGGGACCGCGCCTCGACCATCCGGCCGTGCTCGATCTGCTTGAGCGATATCCGTCGCCCGCCGAGCTCGCCTCAACTAGCGAAAAAACACTCGCAAATCGCCTTACTAAACTCGCACCTCGCATGGGCAAGAGCCTGGCTGCCGAAATCGCCCAGGCGCTCGGCGAACAGGCTGTAATCGTGCCTGGCACTCAGGCGGCAACCATCGTCATGCCTCGTCTTGCCCAGCAGCTCGCGTCCTTGCGCAAGCAACGCGAGGAAGTAGCCAGCGAAGTTGAACGCCTGGTGCACGCACACCCTCTTTGGCCGGTCCTGACCAGCATGCCGGGAGTCGGCGTCAGGACCGCCGCCAGACTCCTCACTGAAGTCGCTCACAAGGCCTTCGCGTCGGCTGCGCATCTCGCCGCCTACGCCGGCCTCGCCCCGGTGACCCGACGCTCGGGCTCGTCCATCCGTGGCGAACACCCGTCCAGACGGGGCAACAAGGTACTTAAGAGAGCGCTCTTCCTCTCGGCCTTCGCTGCCCTGCGCGACCCAATCTCAAGGGACTATTACGCGCGCAAGGTCCAGCAGGGTAAGCGCCACAATCAGGCGCTCATCGCGCTCGCTCGACGACGCTGCGACGTGCTGTTCGCCATGCTCCGCGACGGTACCCTCTACCAACCAAAATCCGCCCCTACCGCTTGACGAATCACATAGGGGCACCC
>NZ_CAJZAR010000058.1 GCF_914484835.1 Paraburkholderia tropica | reverse complement strand
GCTGCCGCTCGTGCTGCTGCTCGACATCTCCGGGTCGATGAGCGCCTACTCGCGCGCCGTGCTCTACTTCTGCCACGCGCTGCTGCAGTCGCGCGAACGCCTGCAGGTGTTCCTGTTCGGCACGCGCCTCACTTACGCCACGCGCGCGCTGCGCGAACGCGATCCCGATATCGCGCTCGCGCAACTCGCCGCGCAGGTCGCCGACTGGTCGGGCGGCACGCGCATCGGCGCGACGCTCGCCGAATTCAACCGGCGCTGGGCGCGCCGCATGCTCGGCGGCCGCGCCACGGTGCTGATGGTCACCGACGGCCTCGACCACGACGCCACCGCCGCGCTCGACGACGAAATGGCGCGCCTGCACCGCTTCGCGCATCGCGTCATCTGGCTCAATCCGCTGCTGCGTTACCGCGATTTCGCACCGAAAGCGCGCGGCGTGCAGGCGATGCTGCCGCACGTCGACGCGCACTATCCGGTCCACAACCTCGACTGCCTCGACGCGCTCGGGCGCAGCCTGCGCGAGGCGCCGCCGCCGCGCGCCCCACATCAAGGAGCCACACGATGGAGCTGACCGAAACCCACTCGCTGCCGGTGCCGCAGCAGCGCGCGTGGGAAGCGCTCAACGACACGGCCATCCTGAAGGCGTGCATTCCGGGCTGCGAGAGCATCGAGGCCGACGGAGAAAACGCGTATGCTGTCGCGCTGACCGCCGCCGTCGGGCCGGTGAAGGCGCGCTTCAAAGGCCGCATGCAGCTCGCCGATATCGACGCGCCGCGCAGCTATACGATCCAGTTCGAAGGCCAGGGCGGCGCAGCGGGCTTCGGCAAGGGCGACGCGCGCGTGACGCTCGAACCGGCTGGCGACGACGCCACCACGCTCAGCTACACCGCCAGCGCGCAGGTCGGCGGCAAGCTCGCGCAGATCGGCTCGCGGCTCGTCGACGGCGCGGCGCGCAAGATCGCCGCCGAGTTCTTCAAGCGCTTCGGCGAGCAGCTCGGAGGCAATGCGAGTGGCGATGCGGGCGGCGATGCGAACGCGCAAGCCAACGAAAGCGCCGCGCCCGGCGAGGCGGCGGACACGAATACGGAAGCCGCAAGCGCCGACGACCCATCGGCGAGCGGCGAGGAAACGCAAAAGAGGAAACGATCATGGACAGCGTGGATCTCGAAGTCCTGAAATCCAGCGTTCGCTGGCTGGACGAAGGCCACCGCGCCTTGCTGGTGACGGTGGTGAAAACGTGGGGCTCGTCGCCGCGTCCCGAAGGCGCGATGCTCGTCGTGCGCGACGACGGCCTCGTGGCCGGCTCGGTCTCGGGCGGCTGCATCGAGGACGATCTGATCGACCGCGTGCGCCGCGAAGGCGTCCACATCACGAAGCCCGAAGCCGTGAAATACGGCATCAGCGCCGAAGAGGCGCACCGCTTCGGCCTGCCCTGCGGCGGCACGATCCAGCTCGTGCTCGAACCGCTCAGCGCGGCCTCGGGCATCCGCACGCTGCTCGACGCGGTGGAGCGCGGCGAACTCGTCGCGCGCACGCTCGACATCGCGAGCGGCCAAGCCACGCTCGGTCCCGCGAGCGCCACCGACGGCATCGATTTCGACGAACGCCGCCTGCTCACCATTCACGGCCCGCGCTACCGCATGCTCGTGATCGGCGCGGGGCAGCTCTCGCGCTATCTCTGCCAGATCGCCGTGGGGCTCGACTATCAGGTGACCGTGTGCGACCCGCGCGAGGAATACACCGACGTCTGGGACGTGCCCGGCACGACGCTCGTGCGCACCATGCCCGACGACACCGTGCTCGACATGAAGCTCGACGAACGCTGCGCCGTGATCGCGCTCACGCACGACCCGAAGCTCGACGACCTCGCGCTGATGGAGGCGCTCAAGACGCCCGCGTTCTACGTGGGCGCGCTGGGCTCGCGGCGCAACAACGCGGCGCGGCGCGAGCGGCTCAAGGAATTCGATCTCAGCGACGCGGAACTCGCGCGGCTGCATGGGCCGGTGGGCATCTATATCGGCAGCCGCACGCCGCCGGAGATCGCCGTGTCGATTCTCGCGGAAGTGACGGCGGCGAAGAACGGCGTCTCGCTGCCGACGATCCTCCAGGTGGAAGGCGCGAAGGCCGCGCGCGAGCAGGCCGCCAGCGCGGGATCGTGTCACGTGTGAAGCGCACGCGCGCATGAAAAACGGGCCGCTGGCTTGCGCCGGCGGCCCGTAGGGTGCTGCGGATTTCGCGCCCTTGGCGGGCGCTTGTCATCGTTGTCGCGTTGCGCTGGTGTCGCGCTTATGTCGCGCTTATGTCGCGATCGGCGCTTTAGCCGAACAGCTTCATCGCCTGCGCGAGCGTGTTGGTCACGCCCCACACGAGCGGCACCAGCACGTAGAGCCAGAACACGGCCATCAGCGCCTTGTTCGAGGACTTCGCGGTTTGCACGGTTGCGTTCGTCATGATGGTCGACTCCTTATTTACCGGCGGCCGCGAGTTGCGCGTCGCTCATGTGATGCTTCTCGTCGACGCGGCGCACCAGCAGGTTGCAGAGGAAACCCACCACCAGCAGCGAAGCCATGATGTGCACGGTCATCGTGTAGGCATCGGCCTTCGCCACGCCATGCGCCACCTGGTAGGCGCGCACGTAGTTCACGAGCACCGGACCCGCCACGCCCGCCGCCGCCCATGCGGTCAGCAGACGGCCGTGAATGCCGCCGACGAAAGCCGTGCCGAACATGTCCGCGAGATACGCGGGCACGGTCGAGAAGCCGCCGCCGTACATCGAGAGGATCAGGCAGTACGCGAGCACGAAGAACACGATGTTGCCGCTCTGCGCGAACTGCGGCACCGCGTAGTAGAGCACCGCACCGAACACGAAGAAGATGAAGTACGTGTTCTTGCGGCCGACCCAGTCCGACGCCGACGCCCAGACGAAACGTCCGCCCATGTTGAAAAGGGAGAGCAGGCCGACGAAGCCCGCTGCGGCGCCCGCCGTCACGGTGTCCTTGAAGCTTTCCTGGATCATCACCGACGCCTGGCCGAGAATGCCGATGCCGGCCGTCACGTTCAGGAACAGCACCAGCCAGATCAGGTAGAACTGCGGCGTCTTGAGCGCCTGGTCGATATGCACGTGCGAGCGCGACACCAGCTTGCCGCTGGTCGCGGGCGGCGTCCAGCCTGCGGGCTGCCAGCCCGGCGCGGGCACGCGGATCGCGATCGAGCCGATCGTCATCGAAATGAAATAGGCGATGCCCAGCACCACGAAGGTCTGCGCGACGCCCACGCTCGTGTCGCTCGAAAAGTGCTTCATCAGCATCACGGAGAGCGGTGCGGCGATCATCGCGCCGCCGCCGAAGCCCATGATCGCGAGGCCGGTCGCCATGCCGCGGCGGTCCGGGAACCAGCGGATCAGCGTCGAAACCGGCGAGACGTAGCCGAGGCCCAGCCCGATGCCGCCGATCACGCCATAGCCGAGATACAGCAGCACGATCTGATGCAGATAGACGCCGAGCGCCGAGACGAGGAAGCCGCCGCCGAAGCAGCAGGCCGCCGTGAACATCGTGCGGCGCGGGCCGACGCGTTCGAGCCACTTGCCGCCGAACGCGGCGGACAGGCCGAGGAACACGATCGCGAGCGAGAAGATCCAGCCGAGCGAGGTGAGCGTCCAGTCGTCCGGCGAGGACTGCGTCACGCCGATCACCTTCGTCAGCGGCGAGTTGAACACCGAAAAGGCGTACGCCTGGCCGATGCACAGATGCACCGCAAGCGCGGCGGGCGGCACCATCCAGCGTGAAAAGCCGGGCGGTGCAATGGTGGCCTCCTTAGAGAAGAAGGGTGCGGGTGCGGTGCCGCGCGTCGAATCCGCAACGCTGCTCATTGGTCGGTCTCCTTGGGAAGCTATGTCCGTCATGTCGTGCGCACACGTGCCTGCGCCGCCTCGAAGGCGGCCGGCAATCGCTGAATGGGTCCCCGTAGCGATGGTTTTCCTGCGTGCGTGCACGAAGCGCTTACATGCCGAAAGTTCGGCACGCCCGAACGTTAGTGCCCAGCGCGAGTGTTGGCAATATGAGACAGAAATGCATATGGGCCGAACAGGCCCATGACGGAGGACAGGAGAGCGAACAAAAGCGCTTGACTGCGGCCCTGCGAGCGCGGGCCGAGGGTGATTCGAGCCGCGTCGACGCCGCGCGGCTCAGGGTAAATCGTTAGCGATCCGTGGCGTCAAAGCAACCCGACGGCGAACGCGGCGGCCACCGAACCGGCGACCAGCACCACGCCGATCGTGCGGCGCTTGTTCAGTTCGGTCCACAGCAGCACGCCGGTCAGCGAGAGCAGGATCAGGCTGCCCGCGATGGTGTCCATCAGCAGCACCCAGCCGATCCCCATGCCCACGCCGCGGTGCAGATTGTTGAGCGTGGCGAAGAAGGCGCTCTGCGTGCGCCGCACCGAGACCGTGGTGTTGCCCACCCAGTACTCGACGGCGAGGCTCTGGCGCGGCCCCATCAGCGCGAATTGCCACGATTCGGGCTGCACCACGCTGCGATCGCCCCACGCGACCGGATGCGCCTTCTCGCGGCGGATCTTGCCGGGCTTGCCGTCGAACGCGAGCTCGCGCTGCAGCCAATGCGCGAGCGCCTCGGGCGACTGCGGCCGCTCCTCGGGCAGCGCCACCTGCATCTCCTTGACCTGCTGCGCGCCCGACGAGATCTTCATCGGCCCGGCGCGATGGTTGAGCAGGAAACCGGTTACGCCGAACAACAGGCCCAGCCCCGCGCCCCAGAGGCCCACCCAGCCGTGCACCTTGCGCAGCCATTTGATGAAGGTCGCGCGGCGCGAACGCTGGCGACGCGCGGCCAGATCGGCGGCGTCCAGCGGTTGCCCGGACGCGTTGACAGCGGAACGGACGGGAGGCGATTCGATCGCGGCATCGTCGAGACGGGCATTCACGGCAAAACTCCAGACACGGCGCCGCGGCATGCGCCGCAGCCAAGCTTACAAATGAGAATAGTTATTATTACATATTCGAAAGCCGGCCCGCGACGAAACCCGCCGTGCGGCCATCCGCTCGCTTGTGCGGGGGCGCCGCTTGACAAGCGAATAGCATGACTTTTAAGTGAGGGGTGGCGCGCAAACACGCCAGGGCGGCAAAGAAGAGACCAGCAAGGGCACCAGACAAGCACAACCGACAAGCACAAGCAGGCAATCCCCCTCAACCGCAGCGAAGCCCCCGAGAAGGCCGCCATGCGCTACGTCCTCGTTATTTGCCTTGCCCTGCTCGCGGCGCCCGGCGGCACGCGCGCGGCCGAATTGCGCGCGCCGTTCGAAGCGGGCGCGAGCGCCGTTCTCGTTCCGGCCGCCGCGCCGGTTTCGGCTCCGGCTTCGACATCCGGTTCGGCGAGCCAGGCGCCCTACACCAACGAGGCGGAAACCCAGACCTTCGTCATCAACGCCGACGGCTCGTACACCAAGACCGACACGCTCACGCTGCGCGTGAACACTGAGGCGGGCATCGCGCGCGCGGGCCAGTATTACGTGTGGTTCAACCGCGAGATGGCGCACGTCGAGATTCTCGAAGCGTGGACCGAGGACGCCCGGGGCGGCCGCCACGACGTGCGTCCCGACCAGATCCGCGACGTCCAGGAAGTGCGTTCGTTCGACGCGCCGATGTTCCAGGATGTGCAGGACAAGGTCATCGTGTTCCCCGCCGTCGAGCCCGGCGCGCGCGTGCATCTCACGTGGCGCAAGACCCAGCGCGTGCCGCTCGTGCCCGGCTGGTTCAGCGACTTCACGCCGCCCGACATGGCGCCCACGCACCATTTCCGTGTGATCTACGACCTGCCCGCCAGCGTGCCGCTTTACGCCGACGCACGCGGCTTCACGTCGATCCAACCAGTGACCGCGCACGGCCGCACGCGCTACGAATTCCGCTACGACAAGAGCAGTTTCGGCCGCCTCGAATATGGTTCGGTTTCCTACGTAAGCTACGGCGACCGGCTGATGGTCTCCACCTTCCCCGACTACGCGGCCTTCGCGCGCGTCTATCGCGAGGCCGCCATCGACGCGAGCGCGCGCGACCCCGCCGTGGTGCAGCTCGCGCAGACGCTCACCGCGCGCGACACCACCGAACGCGCGAAAGCGCAGACACTCTACGACTGGGTGCGCCGCAATATCCGCTACGTGGCGATGAACATCGGCCGCGGCGAGATCGTGCCGCATCGCGTGAGCGAGGTGCTCGCGAACCGCTACGGCGACTGCAAGGATCACGTCGCGCTCTACGGCGCGCTGCTCGACGCCGTGGGCGTGCGCAACACGCCCGCGCTGCTCAACAGCGGCACGATCTACACGCTGCCCGCCGTGCCCGGCTTCGGCGTGATCAATCACGTCATCACGTGGCTGCCCGATTTGCAGATGTTCGCCGACTCCACCGCGAGCAACGTCGAATTCGGCTATCTGCCGTCGACCGACATGAACCGCCAGACCGTGCTGGCCGGCGACGGCACGCTGATGAGCACGCCCGCCACCGCCATCACCCAGCGCGACAGCGATCTCGACATCACCGTCGCGCCCGACGGCTCGGCGCGCTTCGTTTATCGGCTGCAATCGGAAGGCTGGGCCGCCGAGCAGACGCGCAGCGTGCTGCGTCTGCAAACGCCCGCGCAGCGCGAGGAATCGCTGCAATGGGAATTGCGCAACGCGAATCTGCGCGGCAGCGCCACGCTCGCGTCGAGTCCGCTCGACGCGACGGGCGGGCCGCTCGTCGTCACGCTGACGGGCACGCTCGACAGTTTCGTCGATCCGCAGATGACCACGCCGGTGCCGACGCTCACGAGCCTCGTGGGCGGGCTCGACGCGAATCTGCGCTACTGGCTCGGCGAAACGCGCCGCACGCAGCCGTTCGTGTGCCGCAACGTGGAGGTGACCGAGCGCGCGCGCATCGCGCTGCCCGCGAGTCTGCGCGTGCTCGACGTGCCGTCGCCGCAACAGGCGGGCAACGCGTTCGTCGATTACCGCTCGCAGTATCGGCTCGACGCGCAGGCGAACGTGCTGCGCGTGACGCGCACCGGGCGCACGCATTTCGCGAGCGACGTCTGTAGCGCCGACGACTTCACGCAGATGCGCCCGGCCTTCGAAACGATGGCGCGCGACCTGCGCGCGCAGTTGATCGTGAAGCCCGCATCGAAACCGGCATCCATACCCGGAACGATGCCCGATGCGCCGCCCGATTCGATATCCAATCCCGGCGCGGATTAACCGCGAGCTTCAAACCGGCCAGAGCGGCCCTTCCTGCATCGCGCCGATCTGCTCGCGCAATTCGAGAATGCGCTCCTCCCAGTAACGCTGCGTGTTGAACCACGGAAACGCAGCCGGGAACGCGGGATCGTGCCAGCGGCGCGCGAGCCACGCCGAATAGTGAATCAGACGCAGCGTGCGCAGCGCTTCGATCAGATGCAGCTCACGCGGATCGAACTCGCTGAAATCTTCGTAGCCCGCGAGCAGATCGGCGAGCGCGCGCGACGCGCCTTCGCGGTCGCCGGGCAGCAGCAGCCAGAGATCCTGCACGGCGGGGCCCATGCGGCTGTCGTCGAAGTCGACGAAATGCGGGCCCGCGTCGGTCCAGAGCACGTTGCTCGGATGGCAGTCGCCATGCAGACGCAACTGGCGCACGTCGCCCGCGCGCTCGAACGCCGCCTCGACGCCTTCGAGCGCGAGTCCGATCGCGGTCTGCCACGCGCCGCGCACGTCGGCGGGCACGAAGTCGTGCTCGATCAGCCAGTCGCGCGGTTCGTAGCCATAGCTTTGAATGTCGATCGACGGGCGCGCGCGATACGGCTGCGTCGCGCCCACGGCGTGAATCCGTCCGATGAATCGGCCGATCCATTCGAGCACGTCGCTGCGGTCGAGTTCGGGCGCGCGGCCGCCGCGCCGCTCGAACAGCGCGAAGCGGAAACCCTCGAATTCATGCAGCGAACGGCCCTCCAGCACGCGCGCGGGCACGGCCGGAATCTCGCGCGCGGCGAGGTCGGCCACGAAGGCGTGTTCTTCGAGAATCGCTTCGTCGCTCCAGCGCTCGGGCCGATAGAACTTCGCGACCAGCGGCTGCACGTCCTCGACGCCGACCTGATAGACGCGGTTTTCGTAGCTGTTGAGCGCGAGCATGCGGCCATCGGTACGCTCGCCCGCGGGCATCAGCACGCTGTCGACGGCGTCGAGCACGCACTCGGGCGTCAGGCGCGCGTACGGCGCGGGCTGCGCGCCGGCGTGTGCCGATTCTGCCGATTGCGGGTCGTCGGAGGGGAAGGAGGTATCGTCGTTCATCCCCGCATTGTGCATCGTGCGGGGCGCGGCGGCGAGCCGCAAACGCGGGATTTGACGCGCGCCGAAAGCGGATCGCAAGCCGATCCGGATTGCCGTGGCCGCGCGCGCCGTGTGCGGCGCGCAGCCTCGCAGTCAAACGTTAAACCGGGCGCTCAGGCAGGCAGCGGGGACAAGCCCCGCTTCGAGGAAGGACGTGTGCAGCGTGGACGGCGTGTGAGGCGTGAACAGCGTGGAGAGCAGGCGCAGGCAGGCGCAAGCCGCCCCGCGAGGCTCAATGCACCTTCGCGCCGGCGGGCATGACGTGCTCGCCCGTGTCGATCAGGTCTTCGAGAAAAAAGGGCTCGGTATTGAGCTCTTTCGACGCGCCGGGCTCGCCGGTGTACCACGTGACCATGGCCATGTCGCCGAGAATACGTTGCACGATGCCGCGTGCCCCGTTAGGCACGGCGATATGGACGGTGCGGACGATAGAACCGATTTGCATGATGTTTCCCCGTTCCCATTGCCGGCTTTCTCGCAGGAAAAGCCGGTCAGTGTACTGACAAAAACCGCTGCGCACACCACGAGGTTGCGCATGCATCCAACCTGCTCCGGCGGCCCGCTTGCACCCACCGGTTTCCCCATTGTTGCCTGTTTGGGCACGCCCGCAAAGCAAAAAAATAGGGGGGCCGAACAATGGCGAAGCCCGTCAAAGACAGGCATGCTGGTCATTTCGCACTACTTTCGCACGCCGCGCGTGTTCGTGCAGCGTCGAATACAGCGCATTCCATGGCGCTGTTCGGCCAATCCAGCGAGCGCCGCGCGAACGGCCGTTGCGTCGCCAACGCATCGATCCGACACGTCGATCCAGCACGATTCGCGCGTGAATCAGGCGCCAATCGAGCGCGAATGAATCATCAATCCGCGCCACTTACGAAACGCTGACTGTACCAGATGGTGAATCCGCGCCTGTCTTTTCGCCTTTCCGGCACGGCGTTGCGCGCCATCGCGCGGCCGTCGGCGACGCGCACGAATGAAGCAACCCCTGCACACGGGCGCGCTCAGGCGCTATAGTCCAGTCCCAAGGAGACAAACGGCGCGCCGCCCGGCAAGCCGCCACCGAGCACCCCGATAGCGATCGGATCAATCGGATAAACATCCGCCGCCCGAAACGCCACGGCGCGGCGCATCGCCCCAGAGCGAAGGAATCGCCGTTCCATGTGGATCGTCCGGCTCGCACTCAAGCGCCCGTATACGTTCGTCGTGCTCGCATTGCTGCTGCTGATCGTCGGACCCCTGACGATCGTGCGCACGCCCACGGACATCTTCCCGAATATCGACATTCCCGTGCTCTCGGTCATCTGGACCTACACGGGCCTGCCCGCCGACGAGATGTCGCGGCGCATCGCGCTCAACTACGAGCGCGGTCTCTCGGTGGCCGTCAACGACATCGAGCACACCGAATCGACTTCGCTCAACGGCATCGCGGTCGTGAAGATCTTCTTCCAGCCGCACGCGAACGTGCAGGAAGCGCTCGCCGAAGTGACCGCGCTCTCGCAGACGCAATTGCGCCAGCTGCCGCCCGGCATCACGCCGCCGTCGATCCTGCGCTACAACGCCTCGACCGTGCCGATCCTGCGGCTCTCGCTGTCTTCCGCGCAGCTCACCGAGCAGGAGCTGTTCGACTACGGCAACAACTTCCTGAAGACCCAGCTCGCCACCGTGCCCGGCGCGAGCGCGCCGCTGCCGTATGGCGGCAAGCAGCGGCAGATCATGGTCGACATCGATCAGCGCGAATTGCAGCAGCACAATCTCTCGCCGATGGACGTGGTCAGCGCGATCAGCACGCAGAACCTGATCCTGCCGTCGGGCACCGCGAAGATCGGCGCGACCGAGTATTCGGTGCTGATGAACGCGAGTCCCGATACCCTCGCCGGTCTCAATGACATTCCCGTGAAAACCACGGCGAACGGCACGATTTATCTGCGCGACGTGGCGCACGTGCGCGACGGCTTCGTGCCGCAGACCAACATCGTGCGCGTGGACGGCCAGCGCGCCGCGCTGCTCACCATCAACAAGAGCGGCAACACGTCGACGCTCGATATCGTCGACCGTATCAAGGCGATGATGCCGCAGCTACGCAACCTCGTGCCGCCGTCGCTGAACATCGATCCGGTCGCGGACCAGTCGCTGTTCGTGCGCGCCTCGATTACGGGCGTGCTGCGCGAGGCGCTGATCGCCGCCGCGCTCACCGCGCTGATGATCCTGCTCTTTCTCGGCAACTGGCGCGCGACGCTGATCATCGCCGTGTCGATTCCGCTCTCGATGATCACCTCGATCATCGCGCTCGCGGCGCTCGGCGAAACCATCAACATCATGACGCTCGGCGGCCTCGCGCTCGCGGTCGGCATTCTCGTGGACGACGCCACGGTCGCGATCGAAAACATCAGCCAGCAGCTCGAACAGGGCAAGACGCTCGAACAGGCGATTCTCGACGGCGCGCATCAGATCGCGATTCCCACGCTGGTCTCGACGCTCTCGATCTGCATCGTGTTCGTGCCGATGTTCCTGCTCACGGGCGTCGCGCACTATCTGTTCATTCCGCTCGCGGAAGCCGTGGTGTTCGCGATGCTCGCCTCGTATTTCTTCTCGCGCACGCTGGTGCCGACGCTCGCGAAATACCTGCTGCGCCAGCATCACAAGAGCGAGGACTTTCATCGCGAAGGCACGCGCAATCCGTTCATGCGCGTGCACCTCGCGTTCGAGCGCGGCTTCGAGCGCACGCGCGTGCGCTATCGCGCGTTTCTTGCGGCGCGCGTCGCGCGTCCGGTGAGCTTCGTCACGCTCTTTCTCGTCTGCTGCGGCGCCTCGCTGCTGCTGATGCCGTTTCTCGGCCGCGACTTCTTTCCGCAAGTCGACGCGGGCACCATCGCGCTGCATCTGCGCGCGAAGACCGGCATGCGCGTGGAGGAAACCGCGGTGCTCACCGATCGCGTCGACGCGCGCATTCGCGCACTGATTCCGCCGCGCGAGCTGCATTCGATCATCGACAACATCGGCCTGCCGGTGTCGGGCATCAATCTCTCGTACAGCAACACGGGCACCATCGGCACCTCGGACGCCGACGTGCTGATCTCGCTGAACGAAGACCATCGCCCGACCGCCGACTACGTGCGCGAACTGCGCCGCGCGCTCAACGACGAATTCCCCGGCGTGCAGTTCGCGTTTCTGCCCGCCGATATCGTGAGCCAGACGCTGAACTTCGGCATGCCCGCGCCGATCGACGTGCAGATCACGGGCCGCGACGCCACGGCCAACCGCGCCTTCGCCGCGCGCCTGCTCGCGAAACTGCGCAGCGTGCCCGGTCTCGCCGATGCGCGCATCCAGCAGCCCGCCGACCTGCCGCGCATCTTCATCGACGTGGACCGCACGCGCGCGCAACAGGCGGGCTTCACGCAGAAAGACGTGGCGAGCGATCTGCTCATCACGCTCTCGGGCAGCCAGCAGACCACGCCCACGTTCTGGCTCAATCCGATGAACGGCGTGAGCTACAACGTGGTCACGGAAGCGCCGCAATACACGATCGATTCGCTACAGTCGCTCGCCAACATTCCGCTCACCGCGAACGGCCGCAGCAATATTCTCGGCGCGCTCGCAAGCATGCGGCGCGAGTCCGGCGAGGCCGTGGTCTCGCACTACAACGCGCAGACCGCCATCGACATTTACGGCAGCGCCGACGGCCGCGATCTCGGCGCGGTCTCCGACGACATCCGCAAGATCATCGACGACGCGCGCGCCGATCTGCCCAAGGGATCGGCCATCGTGCTGCGCGTCCAGGTGCAGACGATGAACGATTCGTTCTCCGGATTATTCGGCGGACTCGTGTTCGCGATCGTGCTCGTCTATCTGCTGATCGTGGTGAATTTCCAGTCGTGGCTCGATCCGTTCATCATCATCACGGCGCTGCCGGGCGCACTCGCGGGCATCGTCTGGATGCTGTTCCTCACGCACACCACGCTGTCCATTCCCGCGCTCACGGGCGCGATCATGTGCATCGGCATCGCCACGGCGAACTCGATTCTCGTCATCAGCTTCGCGCGCGAACAGTTGCGCGAGCATGGCGACGCCGCGCGCGCCGCCATCGAAGCGGGCTACACGCGCTTTCGTCCCGTGCTGATGACCGCGCTCGCGATGGTGATCGGCATGGTGCCGATGGCGCTCGGGCTCGGCGAAGGCGGCGAGCAGAACGCGCCGCTCGGGCGCGCCGTGATCGGCGGCCTGCTCGTGGGCACGCTCGCCACGCTGGTGTTCGTGCCCGTGGTGTTTTCGCTCGTCTATCGCCAGCTCGGCGCACGCCGCCAGCGCGCCATCGAACACGTCGTTCCGAAACCATGATGACCTCATCCCTTCTCTCTTTCACGCGGATCGACCATGCACGCTGAAGCGCCGCCTCCCGATTCCCGCGAACCTGGCGAAACTCGCCGCGCGCGGCGCTGGCCGTTCGCGCTTGCGGTGCTCGTCGTGATCGCGCTCGCGGCGCAAGGCATCTGGTCGCGTCACAGCGCGCACGCGGCGCTCGAAAAAGACGCGCAACGGGCCAGCGTGCTCAGCGTGCAGGTGGTCTCGCCGCAGCGTTCGGCGCACGCGCTCGACCTCGTGCTGCCCGGCAACGTGCAGGCCTTTCTCGACACGCCGATCTACGCGCGCACCAACGGCTATCTGCGCAAGTGGACCGCCGATATCGGCGCGCACGTGAAGGCGGGCCAACTGCTCGCGGAAATCGACGCGCCCGAAGTCGACGATCAATTGCGCGCCGCGCGCGCCGATCTCGCCAACGCCGAAGCGAACTACGCGCTCGCGAAAACCACGGCCGACCGCTGGACGCAGATGCTGCAAAACCGCTCGGTCTCGAAGCAGGAAACCGACGAGAAAGTCGGCGACATGCTCGCGAAGAAAGCCACGCTCGATGCGGCGCGTTTCAACGTGTCGCGGCTCACGCAGTTGCAGTCGTATCAGCGCGTGACGTCGCCGTTCGACGGCATCGTCACGGCGCGCAACGTGGACGTCGGCGCGCTGATCGACGCGGGCAGTTCGGGCGGTCCGCAGAAGGAGCTTTTTCACGTGGCGCAGGCCGACCGGCTGCGCGTCTACGCAAACGTGCCGCAAGCCTACGCGCAGCAGATCAAGCCCGGCGCGCACGCGTATCTGACGCTCAACGAAACGCAGGGCGCGCGTTATCCGGGCGTGATCGCGCGCACGGCGGGAGCGGTCGATCCGCAGCAGCGCACGATGCTCGTCGAAGTCGACGTGAACAATGCCAGCGGCGCGCTGCTGCCCGGCGCCTACGCGCAGGTGCATTTCGCGCTCGACGGCGAGGCGACGCCGCTCACGCTGCCCGGCAACGCGTTTCTGTTCCGCCCGCACGGCGTGATGGTCGCGACCGTCGACGCGAACGCGCGCGTGAAGCTCGTGAAGGTCACGCTCGGCACCGACTTCGGCACGCGCGTGGCGGTCGCCGACGGGCTCGACGCGCAGGCTCGCGTGATCGTCAATCCGCAGGATTCGATCGTCGACGGGACGCCCGTGCGGATCGTCGCGCCGAAGGCGAACACGAAGCCAGCCCAACCCGCCGGTTCGGAGGCGGAAGGATCATGACGCGGCGCGTGTTCAATCTCGCGGTGCGCGCCGCGTTCATGGCCGCGTGGATGGTTCCGCTGAGCGCGCTCGTCGCGGGCTGCAAGGTCGGCCCCGACTACGTGCGCCCGACGGCGGACGTCGCGGCCACGTATAAGGAAGTCGACGCCAGGAAACTCGACAACACCGGCTGGACGCCCGCCCAGCCCGCCGACGCCGCGTCGCGCGGCGCGTGGTGGCAGATTTACGGCGACGCCCAGCTCGACGCGCTGGAAGCACGCGTCGGCGAAGCCAATCAGAACGTGCAGGCCGCGCAGGCGCGCTTTCGCGCGGCGCGCGCGAACGTCGCGCAGCAGCGCTCCAGCTTCTTTCCCGTCGTGACGGCCGGCGCCGGTTTTTCGCGCACGCGCACGTCGGAAAACCTCGCCTACACCTCGAAGGCCGGGCGCACCATCAACGACTACAGCGTGGGCCTCGACGCCACCTGGGAGCCCGACGTCTGGGGACGCGTCGCGCGCAGCGTCGAAAGCGCGCGCGCCAACGCGCAGGCGAGCGCCGCCGACATGCAGGCCGTGCTGCTCTCGATGCAGGCCGAACTCGCAACCGATTACTTCGAACTCCGAGGCATCGACCGCGAGCGCCGCCTGCTCGACGACACGCTCGCCGCCTATCGCGAGTCGCTCGCGCTCACACAGCATCGCTACGACGGCGGCATCGCCACCGACGCCGATGTCGGCCAGGCGCAGACGCAGTTGCAGACCACCGAAGCGCAGGCGATCGATCTCGGCGTGCAGCGCGCGCAGCTCGAACACGCCATCGCGATTCTCGTCGGGCAGCCGCCTTCCACGTTCACGCTCGCCGTGCTGCCCGGCGCGCCGCTGTCGGCGCAGCCGTTCGCGTCGCCGCCTGGCGTGCCGTCGACGCTGCTGGAGCGCCGCCCCGACATCGCCGCCGCCGAGCGCCGCGTGGCCGCCGCCAACGCGCAGGTGGGCGTGGCCACGGCCGCGTTCTTCCCGAGCCTGATGCTCGCGGTCACAGGCGGCCTGGAGGCGACGAACTACAGCCAGTGGCTCGTCGCGCCCGCGCGTTTCTGGTCGCTCGGGCCGGCGCTCGCGGGCACGCTGCTCGACTTCGGCGGACGCGAGGCGGTGCGCAACGAGGCGCGCGCGCAGTACGACGCCAGCGTCGCGCAGTATCGGCAAACCGTGCTCGATGCGTTCGGCCAGGTCGAGGACAACCTCGCGGCGCTGCGCGTGCTCGAACAGGAAGCGGTGGCGCAGGACCGCGCCGTCGATGCCGCGAAGCGCACGCTCGCGATCGTCGAGGATCGCTACAAGAACGGCGCGATCACCTATCTCGATGTGGTGGTGGCGCAAACCACGGCGCTCTCGAACGAGCGCGAGGCGGTGACGATCGCGCGTCGGCGGCTCGCGGCGAGCGTCGCGCTCGTGAAAGCGCTGGGCGGCGGGTGGAACGCGGCGGCGCTGGCTTCGGTCGATGGCGCAGCGCCCGCGCCCGCGCCCGCTTCGGTTGCCCACGCAACGACAGACGCAACGGCGCACGCAACGACGAACGCAGCCCCGTCCGCTGTTTCGCACGACTGAGGCTTTCGCAAAGCGCACCACGCGCCGCTCGCCGCGCACTGCAAATTGGCGCGGCACGGATCGTGCAACAGGCGTATCGTTGCGCCTTTGCCATTTTCCGCAGGAGTTCCAGTCGTGACCGCATCACCGGGCGCCGACCGCAAGACCGCGCCCAGCAGCGCCTCCGCCGCTTCCCCCAGCGCGACCCTTCCCTATATCGAGCGCGGCACGCCCGCCTTCTGGCGCGCGAGCCTCGCGCTGCTGTTCGCGGGCTACGCCACGTTCTCGCTGCTCTACTGCGTGCAGCCGCTGCTGCCCGCGTTTTCGCAGACCTTCGGCGTGAGCCCGGCGCAAAGCAGCCTCTCGCTGTCGTTTTCCACGGCCGCGCTCGCGGGCGCGATCTTCGTCGCGGGCTTCTTCTCCGAAGGCTGGAGCCGCCGCACGATGATGACGGCCTCGCTGACGGCCTCGTCGCTGCTGACACTCGCCGTCGCGTTCGTGCCCCACTGGCAGACGCTGCTCGTGCTGCGCATGCTCGAAGGCATCGCGCTGGGCGGCGTGCCCGCGGTCGCAATGGCCTGGCTCGCGGAGGAAATGCATCCCGAGGGCCTCGGCCTCTCGATGGGCCTCTATGTGGGCGGCACCGCCATCGGCGGCATGGCCGGACGCGTGATCACCGGCATCTGCACCGACCTGTTCGGCTGGCGCGTGGCCGTGGCCGTGATCGGCGTGCTGGGGCTCTGCTCGATGTTCGCGTTCCGTTCGCTGCTGCCGCCGTCGCGCCATTTCGTGCCCAAGCGCGGGCTCGGCTTCTCGCATCACCGCGCGGCGCTCATGCGCCACTTCGGACGGCCCGGCCTGCCCGTGCTGTTCGTGATGGGTTTCGTGCTGATGGGCAGCTTCGTCACGCTCTACAACTACATCGGCTACCGGCTGATCGCGCCGCCGTACAGCATGAGCCAGGCGGCCATCGGCGCGATCTTCCTCGTCTATCTGACCGGCGTGGTGGCCTCGCCGTGGTCGGGCCGCATGGCCGACACCTTCGGTCGCGGACGTGTGCTGATCGCCAGCCTCGCGCTGATGCTCGCGGGCGTCGTGCTGACGATGTTCGCGCCGCTCTACGCGATCGCCGCGGGCATCGCGTGCCTGACGATCGGCTTCTTCGCGGGCCACGCGGTGGCGAGCGGCTGGGTCGGCCGCCTCGCGCGCGAAGCGAAGGGCCAGGCCGCGGCACTCTACTTGCTGGCCTATTACCTGGGTTCGAGCATCATGGGTTCGGTGGGCGGCCACTTCTGGGCCGGCTGGGGCTGGGGCGGCGTCGCGAGTCTGGTCGCCGTGCTGCTCGTGGCAGGTCTGGCGCTGGCGTGCGTGCTGCGCGCACGGGAACGCGACGGAGCGGCGTGATCGCTCAAATGCGGCGTTTCAGGTGGCGCTTCGGTGGCGTTTTAAACGTAATTTGAAGCACCCCGCATCGATTCGAAAGCTGTTCGTAACCTGAAGGCGCTGCGTGCACGCGCCGCACGGCGTCGGCTGCGACGCCGCCAGGTCCCGCCACGCGGGCCTGCGCGGCTGTGCGGCGACGCACACGCGGCCCGCGCGCGAGGCGTCCGGTTTGCAAGCCTCACCTATACTCGATTCAGGCCCGCAGCCGCAGCGCCGCACACCGTGCGATAGAAGAAACCTCGATTGAACGCGCCGCGCCCTGCCGCCCCACGAAAAAAGGAGACGAGCATGCAAGGATATTTCACGATCGGCGATTTCGTGATGATCATCCCGATGGCCCTCGCCGGCGCGCTCTTTCTCGGCGCCTTGCCCTGCGCGACCGAATTCCGGCACAACACCTTGCGCGTGATCGGCGCGCTGATCGGCGCCATGGTCGCGGTCGCGCTGGTCGAAACGCTGCCTGTGCTCATGTAGCGCATCGCAGCGATCCAGGCGGCGCGGGATGCGCGGGCTTTTGGGGGTTCCGCGTGTTTCGCGTGCTTGTTGAGCGTGCTTGATGGCGCTTGAGTGCGCTTGATGGCGCCTGAATCCGCTTGAGTGCGTTCTGGCGCGCTCAGGTGTCTTCAGCCGCGCCTTGGCGTGCGTGCCGATGACGCGCGCCGCGCGTTTCAGTTTCAGCGCGCACCGCCCGCACCGACTCCCGGCTGCAATCCCTTGAGCTGACGCAGCGCCGCGCGCCAGTACGGCTCGCGCATCTGCGCGGGCGCGGCGTCGCCGTGTTCGTCGACATCGGCATATTCGGCGTTAGCGAGCACCGGCAGCGCAGCCCACGGCAGCGTCGGATGCAGATGATGTTGCCGATGCAGATGATGGTTCATCAGCAACACGCCGATCACGCGCGGCACCCGAAAGTCGCGCGAGCGCCCCGGCTCGTCGAGCGCGACGCCGTAATGCGGCAGGTTATCGGCGAGCGAGAGCCACAGGCCGCGCGCGAACATCGCCGCCACGAGCACCGGCCACGCCTTCCCGTACAGCGCGAACGCGCACGCATACAGCGCCAGCGAACCGAGCCAGTCGCGCCGCGCGCGACGACGCTTCTGCGGATCGGTCGCGTGATTCACGAAGAGACGCTGCACCTGCATGTCCTCGGCGCTCGCGCTTTCGCCGGGCGTGCCCACGCCGCGCGCGACCAGCGCGTGCGCGAGACGCACCGGCACGAACGCGAGCAGCGGCACGAGCAGTTCGCCCACATACAGCCCGCCGAGCAGCCGCACGTACCACGCGAGGCGGCGCAGCCAGCGCGGGCCGCGCGCATCGTCGACATCGGGACGATCGAAGGCCTCGCGCGTGAAGCGGTGATGCATCAGGTGTCCGAAACGCACGGCGTCGAACGGCATCGCCATGCCAATCGCCAGCAGCCGCGCGACGATCTCGTTGGCGCGCCGCGAGCGCAGCAATTGCCCGTGGATGCCTTCGTGAATCAAGCCCCAGTGGATCGGCGTGGCGAGCACGACCGGCACGAGCGTCGCCATCAGCGCGAAGGACGGCCCGCCCGCCGCGCGCAGCAGCAGCGGCAAACCGAACAGTTGATACGCGAGCGCGAGCGTGGCGGCGGCGATGAGCGCGGCGTTGGCGCGCAGATCGGGCGCGCGCCGCGTGGCGGTCCGGGCGGACGCGCGCGGCGCGGTGGAAGGCTTGACGGCGGGCGGTACACCAGGTGGTACATCGCGTTGAACAGCAGGCGGCGCAGCAGGCAACTCGCCCAGGGTGCGCACGGCGCTCGTCGACTCCATCGGCAATCCTCAGTGCAAAGACTGCCGCGACGTTAGCAGCGCTCCATGACAGTCCCAGGACGCGCGGCCTTCAGCGCCGCAAGCCTCGTCACCGCGCATTACAGCGCTCGCGTGCCATCACCGGTGCCGAATAAAAAACGCCTCGCAGAAAGCGAGGCGCGAGGGTGCTGCACAAGCGCCCGCGAAGCAGGCGCGCACGATCAGATGTGCTGATCGGTCGACGGCTTTTCCCACAGATTCACGCCGCCTTCGGTCGCGTAGCGATCGATCTCGGCCAGTTCCTCCGCCGAGAATTCGAGGTTCTTCAGCGCGGCGACGTTCTCGCGCACCTGCTCCGCGCGGCTCGCGCCGATCAGCGCCGAGGTCACGCGGCCGCCGCGCAGCGTCCACGCGATCGCCATCTGCGCGAGGCTCTGGCCACGGCGCTGCGCGAGATCGTTGAGCTTGCGCACGTGCTCGATGTTCTGCCCGCTCAGGTGCTCGCTCTTGAGCGAGCCGCCGCCCGGCCGGTTCACGCGCGCGTCTTCCGGCACGCCGTTCAGATACTTGTTCGTGAGCAGGCCCTGCGCGAGCGGCGTGAACGCGATGCTGCCGGTGCCGATGTCTTCGAGCGTGTCGAGCAGGTCGTGCTCGATCCAGCGGTTGAGCAGGTTGTACGAGGGCTGATGGATCAGCAGCGGCACCTTGTATTCGGCCAGCAGCTTCGCCATTTCACGCGTCTTCTGCGCCGAATACGAAGAGATGCCCACGTACAGCGCCTTGCCCTGCTGCACGGCCGTGGCGAGCGCGCCGGCGGTTTCTTCGAGCGGCGTTTCCACGTCGAAACGGTGCGAATAGAAGATGTCGACGTAATCGAGGCCCATGCGCTGCAGGCTCTGGTCGAGGCTCGCGAGCACGTACTTGCGCGAGCCGCCGCCCTGGCCGTACGGACCCGGCCACATGTCCCAGCCCGCCTTCGACGAGATCAGCAGCTCGTCGCGGTACGGACGGAAATCGTCCTTGAAAATGCGGCCGAAATTGGTTTCGGCGCTGCCGTACGGCGGGCCGTAGTTGTTTGCCAGGTCGAAGTGCGTGATGCCGAGGTCGAAGGCCGTGCGCAGGATGTCACGTTGCGTCGAAATCGGCGTGGTGTCGCCGAAGTTGTGCCACAGGCCGAGCGAGAGCGCCGGCAGCTTGAGTCCAGACTTGCCGCAAAAGCGGTATTGCATCTCCGAATAGCGTTCAGCAGCTGCTTCGTAGGCCATCGTTTGAATCCTCGACGAGAACAGGTTTTCAGGAAGTCCAGCGGCGGCGCTAGATGGGCGCGAACGCCGCTCCAGCAGCGGTTTGCGCCCCGCTCGACACACCGCGCGGGCTGCCATGTTAGCCAATCCGCGCGATGCGTGCAGAGGCCCATCATGTGGGATGCGAACATGGACGCCGCCGCGCGGCTCGCCTACACTGCGGCGTCCGTCCAACCCCCGGGAGGTCTCTTATGATGAAAGCGGTTTCGTTCGCGCTGATCGCCTGCGGCGTGGTGCTGCTGTACTTCGGCGGCCAGTCGTTTCACTCGTTCTCGAACGATGTTTCGCGCCTCGTGACGGGCGGGCCCACCGACCGCACGATGACGCTGATCATAGCCGGCGTGGCCGCGACCATTGCGGGCATCAGCGGTCTCGCGCTCAGCGGCCGCCGCCGCTAGGCGCTGTTTCCAGGCGCTGTTGCCAGGCGCTGCTGCACAACGGGCGCGATGCGTGATGCGCGCCATGCACGCGCCCGTTTTCTTGTCGCCGGCTTCGCAACGTCAAACCAGCTTCACCTCGGGCTTCGACGCCGAACGCGAACCCGGCAGCGGCACGTTGCTCGCGCCGTGATAGGTGTAGACGAGCGAAAACTTCACGTCATCGCTCTGATTCTGGCCCGCCGAATGCAGCGTGTTGCAGTGGAAGAACACCACGTCGCCCTTTTGCAGCGTAGGCGAGATGGCCTGCTCGATCCACGCCTGATTCTCGGGCACGTCGGAGCGGAAGAACTTCGCGGCGTCGAAACTCGACGACGTGAACGGCGCCGTATGCGAGCCCGGCACGAACCACAGCCCGCCGTTCTCGACCGTTTCCGGCCCGAGCGCGAGCCACACGGAAACGAGGTCGTCGCGCTCGAACGACCAGTAGCGCACGTCGCGATGCCAGCCCGTGAGGCTGCCGTACGCGGGATGCTTGGTCATCATGCAGTTGTGATGCACGCGCGAGAGCACGGGCTCCTCGCCGAAATACAGCTCCATCCAGCCCGCGATCTCGGGCGACGTGGCCCACGAAGCGAATTGCGGATGACGCCCGTAGGCGTCGAGCAGACGCCGCACCGTATGGCCGCCCGGCGCGTCCTTCGAGTCCGGCGCGCCCGGATAGCGCAGGTCGGCTTCGAATTCGACCGGCGCCTGCGCCGCCTTCAACTGCTCCTGCGCGATGCGCTTGAGTTCGTCGCAACGCTCGGGCGCGACGAGGCCCGGCACGACCACGAAGCCGCGCTCGCGCAGCGCCTGCACCTGTTCTTTCTTTGAGTGAACTGACATGAGACTTCCGTTATTCGAGGCCTGCGAAGGCTGCGCACCGAAGCGGCTCCGATGACGCGCGACGTGCGCAGCGGCGGCGCCGCGAGGCCTGCTGGCCCCAGCGCGCGCCGATCGTTCGATTGTAAAGCGTGCGGCTTGCGCGGAGGCAAGCGTTAGCCATCTGGATGATGTGAGTGCGCACGAAATCCCGCTCACGCGTCGGACAAACGTCGAACAAGCGGCGGACAAGCGCGGAGCACGCCGATGGCGCACACGCACCGCGATGGCGAGAAAGGGCGCGATGACATGCCTCTTTCTTGAGCACACGCGGGTATTAACCGACTTTCTGGCGTCACGATTCGCGTGTAGTCTGCGCGCATGCAGTTTCATCGCACTTCACCTCCAATGCGCGGACGGACCGCCAGCCAGGCCTTGCCCAGCAAGGCGCTCGCCTCTCCCGGCCGATCCCGGCGCTCATCTTTACGCCCTGCGCACGCCCCGCGTTGCGCCGCGCGAATTCCGCTATCGTGACTCCCTCGCAAACAGGCACGTTTGGTGCTCGAAGCATCATGTCGCGCGAGGCGCAAACCGAACCTGATTCCACACACACCATGGATACCCTTTTCGATACCCGCCGTATGACTCGCGCCGCGCTGAAGGCAGCGCGCCCCCGCCGCCACGTCGTGCGCGCGCTGCGCCATCACGCCGCGCGCACGCGCGCGCTCGCCCAGCATGTGCGCGAAGCGCGCCCCGTCGACGGCATGCGCGCCTGGTTCCATGCGTTCTTCTCGGTGCTGCGTCAGCGCGCCGGTTCGCGCCACTTCTCGCTGCGCACGCTGCTCTATCGTCCGAACACGACGCTGCGCACGCTCGCCGCGCCCTCGACCGTCCACACGGCGCGCAACACGCGCCGGCCGCGCCGCATGGGCGCGAGCAGCGAGGGCTGGTTTGGCTTCGCGATGCGCTGAAATCCGCGCTAAAAACAAAAAACCCCGCACAGGCGCGAGCCCTGCGGGGTTTTTCATGCGCGTCCGACGCCGCTGGTGCGGCATCGAACGACGGCGTGCTTACGCCAGCGCGACGACCGGTTCCGTGCCGGCCGCTTCGGCCAGCGCGAGCGCCTTGTCGGTGGCTTCCCACGAGAATTCCGGCTCTTCGCGGCCGAAGTGGCCGTAAGCAGCGGTCTTTTCGTAGATCGGACGCAGCAGGTCGAGCATCTGGATGATGCCCTTCGGACGCAGGTCGAAGTGTTCGCGCACGAGCTTCGTGATGGTCGCGTCCGAGACCTTGCCGGTGCCGAACGTGTTGACCATGACCGAGGTCGGCTCGGCCACGCCGATCGCGTACGAGACCTGGATCAGGCAGCGCGACGCGAGGCCGGCGGCCACGATGTTCTTCGCGACGTAACGGCCGGCGTAGGCCGCCGAGCGGTCGACCTTCGACGGATCCTTGCCCGAGAACGCGCCGCCGCCGTGCGGAGCCGCGCCGCCGTACGTATCGACGATGATCTTGCGGCCCGTGAGACCGCAGTCGCCTTGCGGGCCACCGATCACGAAACGGCCGGTCGGGTTCACGAGGAACTTGATGTCGCCCTTGATCAGGTCGGCCGGCAGCACCGGCTTGATGACTTCTTCGATCACGGCTTCGCGCAGCGTGCCGAGGTCGATGTCCGGCGAATGCTGCGTGGACAGCACGACCGTGTCGATCGCGTGCGGCTTGCCGTCGACGTAGCGCACGGTAACCTGCGACTTCGCGTCCGGGCGCAGCCAGGGCAGACGGCCGTCGCGGCGCAGGTTCGACTGGCGCTCGACCAGACGGTGCGAAAGGTGGATCGGCAGGGGCATCAGCTCGGGCGTTTCGTCGCACGCATAGCCGAACATCAGGCCCTGGTCGCCGGCACCTTGATCGAGGTTGTTGTCGTGCGCGCGGTCCACGCCCTGGGCGATGTCCGGCGACTGCTTGTCGTAGGCGACGAGCACCGCGCAACCGCGGTAGTCGATGCCGTAGTCGGTGTTGTCGTAGCCGATGCGCTTGATCGTGTCGCGCGCGACCTGGATGTAGTCGACGTTGGCCGTCGTGGTGATTTCACCGGCGAGCACGACGAGACCCGTGTTGCAGAGCGTTTCCGCTGCAACGCGCGAGTATTTGTCCTGCGTGAGGATGGCGTCGAGGATCGCGTCCGAGATCTGGTCGGCGACCTTGTCCGGATGGCCTTCCGAAACGGATTCGGAGGTGAAGAAATAGTCGTTTGCCACGTGTAAGGCTCCTTGTAGCTGGTGACGGTGGTACTCACGTTGCCAGCTTCGGGCCTCGAAGCGGCGACGCTTTAGCGGATTACCTGACCGGTGGGCCTGCAGATCGGTCGATTGAACGATGTGCGGCAAACCGGCTTCGCCCCGCAAGTTGTCAGTTAACTCGGCGAAGCCCGTATTATAGCGACTTCCCTAATTTGTCGCAGAGTCGCCGCGCGTGTTGTCAATCGCCTTCTCCAGTTCGTTCATTTCACTCATGGGAGCCGCATCATGCTCGGCAAGCTAGGCTCCCGTTTCGCCATCGGTCTGCTCAAACTGTTCGCGATCCTGCCCTATGGTTTCGTCGCGCGTCTCGGCGACGGCCTCGGCTGGCTGCTTTATCAGATCCCGAGCCGCCGCAAGCGCGTCGTGCACACCAACCTGCGCCTGTGCTTCCCCGAATGGAGCGACGAAAAGCGCGAGGACGTGGCCGGCAAGCATTTCCGCCAGGCCATCCGCAGCTATATGGAGCGCAGCGTCCAGTGGTTCGGCTCGGCGAAGAAGCTCGAAAAGCTCATCCAGCTCGACAGCGAAGTCGATCTCACCGATCCCGACCTGCCGCCCACGCTGTTCCTCGGCCTGCATTTCGTCGGCATCGAGGCGGGTTCGATGTTCCTCAACTACTCGCTGCATCGCCCCTGCGGCTCGCTGTATCAGCCGTTCTCGAACCCCGAGTTCGAGGCCGCCGCGAAGGCCGGCCGCAGCCGCTTCGGCGCCGAAATGGTGAGCCGCGCGGACAGCGCGCGCGCCGTGCTGCGCTGGCTGCGCGACAGGAAACCCGTGATGCTCGGCGCCGACATGGACTACGGCATGCGCAACTCCACCTTCGTGCCCTTCTTCGGCGTGCCCGCGTGCACGCTCACGGCAGTCGGGCGTCTCGCGAAAGTGGGCCATGCGCAGGTCGTGCCGTTCATCGGCGAGGTGCTGCCCAATTACAAAGGTTATCGGCTGAAAATCTTCAAACCTTGGGACAATTACCCCACGGGTAACGACGAAGAAGACGCGCGCCGCATGAACGCCTTCCTCGAGGAGCAGATTCCGCGCATTCCCGAGCAGTATTACTGGGTCCACAAGCGCTTCAAGACGCGTCCGGACGGCGAACCGAGTGTCTACTCGTAAGCGTCTCGCCACGACTGAAGGCGCGCGGGCACAGGCTCGCGCGTCGCTTACAATAACGGCATGAAACTCAAATTCACCAAGATGCACGGCGCGGGCAACGACTTCGTCGTGCTCGACGGCTACACCGAAGACCTCGCGCTCACGCCCGAGCGCGTGCGCGCGCTGGCCGACCGCCACTTCGGCGTGGGCGCCGATCAGCTGCTGCTGGTCGAAAAGCCGACGATCGACGGCGTCGACTTCCGCTATCGCATCTTCAATTGCGACGGCGGCGAGGTCGAGCATTGCGGCAACGGCGCACGCTGCTTCGTGAAATTCGTGCGCGATCGCCGGCTCACGAGCGCGGACAGCATCCGCGTGCAGGTGCAGAACGGCGTCGTCACGCTCGTCATGCAGCCGAACGGTGAAGTCGTGGTCGACATGAGCAGCCCGATCTTCGAACCGGCGCGCGTGCCCTTCGACGCGAACGGTCTCGAAGGCCGCCGCGAAGGCAACGACACGCTCTGGCCGATCGACGTGAACGGGCAGACGCGCTGGATCTCCGCGGTGTCGATGGGCAATCCGCACGCGGTGCAGGTGGTCGAGAACGTCGAAGCGTATCCGGTGCTCGCCGAAGGTCCGCTCGTCGAAACGCATCCGCGCTTCCCGAACAAGGTCAACGCCGGTTTCATGGAAATCGTGTCGCGCAACGAAGTGCGTCTGCGCGTGTTCGAGCGCGGCGCGGGCGAGACGCTCGCGTGTGGCACGGGCGCGTGCGCGGCAGTGGCGGCGGGCATTCGCCGCGGCCTGCTCGACTCGCCCGTGAAGGTCCACACGCACGGCGGCACGCTCACGATCGACTGGAACGGCGCGCGCGACGAAAGCTCGGCGCTCTTTATGGCCGGTCCGGCCACGACCGTCTTCGAAGGCGAAATCGAACTGACCGTCTGAGTCGGCGCGAGTTTGCCGGAACCCGCGCGCGCCCGATCGACTTCGTTTGAGGCGCAGCGGGGACCACGCATCACTCATCAGCAGTAACCACGCAGCAACACCGCAGCATCGCATCACGCATGGCGCGCCGCCGCGCGCCGCTTCTTCACCGAAAGCGCCTACAACATGAACGATCGCGAAGTCGCCGACTATCTGCTCGCCCACCCTGATTTCTTCGTCGAGCACGCCGAGTTGCTGGCGACGATCAAGCTCGGCAATCCGCACGGCAAGGCCGCCGTGTCGCTGCAAGAGCGCCAGATGGAAATGCTGCGCGAAAAGAACAAGCATCTCGAGCTGCGTCTGGCCGAGCTGCTGCGCTACGGCCACGAGAACGACAGCATCGCCGCGCGATTCGTGCGCTGGACCTCGCAGGTCGTCGCCGAGCGCGATCCGCATGCGCTGCCGCGCACGATCGCCGGGCAACTGCGTGCCGAATTCGACGTGCCGCTCGCGGCGCTGCGCGTCTGGGATGTCGCCGACGCCTACGCGCAAGCAAGCTTCGCGAAGCACACGGGCGAGGAAGTGCGCCTCTTCGCCAACAGCCTCGACGTGCCGTACTGCGGCGCGAACACCGGCTTCGAAGCCGCGCAGTGGCTCGCCGCCGCGCCCGGCGCGGAAGGCGAGGAGCAGCCGCCGCAGTCGGTCGCGATCGTCGCGCTGCGCCGCCGCGCGAACGAAGAAGAGGACGATCCGAGCGGCGACGCCTTCGGTCTGATCGTGATGGGTTCGCCCGATCCGCGCCGCTTCCACGACGGCATGGCGACCGATTTCCTGCGCCAGATCGGCACACTCGCAAGCTCGGCGCTCTCGCGCCTGCTGCCGCACTGACGCGGCCGCGCTGCAACCGCACCGCAACCGCACTGAAGCCGTGAACGCGTCCGATCCGATCGCCGACTACCTCGCCGAGCTTGAGCACGTGCGCCGCCTGTCGGCGCACACGCTGCGCGCCTACGCGCACGAACTCGACGAGCTGAAGAAGCTCGCCAACGGCCGGCCGCTCGAACGCGTCGAAGCCGCCGAGGTGCGCGGCGCGGTCGCGCGCGCGCACGCGGGCGGGCTCGCGGCGCGCTCGATCGCGCATCGGCTCTCGGCGTGGCGCGCGTTCTACCGCTGGTACGCGGGACGCGTCGACCTCGACGCAAATCCCGTGGCGGCCGTGCGCGCGCCCAAGCGGGCGAAGACGCTGCCGAAGGCGCTGTCCGTCGACGACGCCACGCGCCTCATGGAAGCGCCGCCGCCCGCCAGCACCGGCGCGGACAGCATCGAAGCGCTGCGCGATCACGCGATGCTCGAACTGTTCTACTCGTCGGGCCTGCGCCTCGCGGAACTGGTCGGGCTCGACGTGCGCTATATCCGCCGCGACGGCTACGAGTCGGCGAGCTGGTTCAAGCGCGACGCCGCCGAAGTCGAAGTGCACGGCAAGGGCAACCGCCATCGCATCGTGCCGGTGGGCAGCAAGGCGCTCGCCGCGCTCGACGCCTGGCTCGCGGTGCGCGATTCGTGGATCAAGCACGACGACGCGCCGCTCTTTATCTCCGTGCGCGGCAACCGCATGGCGCCCGGCGTGGTGCGCGAGCGCGTCAAGCGCGCGGCGCTCGCGGCGGGCATTCCGGCGAACGTCCATCCGCACGTGCTGCGGCACTCGTTCGCCACGCACCTGCTGCAATCGAGCGGCGATCTGCGCGCGGTGCAGGAACTGCTGGGCCATGCGAGCATTTCGGCCACGCAGGTCTACACGTCGCTCGATTTCCAGCATCTCGCCAAGGTCTACGACACCGCCCATCCACGCGCGAAAAAGCGGGACTAGGCGGCCATTGGCACCTCCGGCGCGGCCGGTCCAGAAACTCCGGCGCGCGCGTGATCCTCAACGACCACGCGGCGCGCCCGCAAGCGGCAGGCGCAACGCCCGCCGCCGCATCACCTTTAGCGAAGCCATCATGAATATCGTCACCCTCAAGCCGTCGAAAGAAAAATCCCTGCTGCGCCGCCATCCGTGGGTCTACGCGAACGCGATCGAGCGCGTCGAAGGCAAGCCCGCGTCTGGCGCCACGGTGATCGTGCGCGCCCACGACGGCCGCTTCCTCGCGCGCGCCGCCTACAGCCCGCATTCGCAGATCCGCGCGCGCGTCTGGAGCTTCGACGAAAACGAACCCATCGATCACGCGTTCTTCAAGCGCCGCGTGCAGCGCGCGCTCGCCCATCGTCAGGCGATGGTGCGCGACACCGGCGCCGTGCGCCTGATCTTCGGCGAGGCCGACGGCCTGCCCGGCCTGATCGTCGACTGGTACACCGAAGATGTCGCGCAGAACGCGCGCGGCCAGCTCGTCTGCCAGTTCATGGCGGCGGGCGTCGAGGCGTGGAAGGACGCCATCGTCAACGCGCTGACCTCGGTCACCGGCTGCCCGAATGTCTACGAGCGCTCGGACGTCTCGATCCGCGACAAGGAAGGACTCGAACAGATCACCGGCCTGCTCGCCGGCGACGAACCGCCCGAAACGATCATTGCGAGCGAGAACGGCGTGCGCTATCACGTCGACGTGCGCAACGGCCACAAGACCGGCTTCTACGTCGATCAGCGCGACAACCGCGCGCTCGTGCAGACCTGGGCGCAAGACCGCGACGTGCTCAACTGCTTCTGCTACACGGGCGGCTTCTCGCTCGCGGCGATGAAGGGCGGCGCGAAGCGCGTGGTGTCGATCGACTCGTCGGGCGAGGCGCTGAACACGGCGCAAAAGAACGTGCAGGCCAACGGCTTCGACGCCGACCGCGCGACCTGGCTCGACGCCGACGCCTTCAAGACGCTGCGCCGACTGCACGAGGAAGGCGAGCGCTTCGACCTCGTGGTGCTCGATCCGCCCAAGTTCGCGGCGTCGCGCGAGCACGTGGACCGCGCCGCGCGCGCCTACAAGGACATCAATCTGACCGGTTTCAAGCTGCTGCGTCCGGGCGGCCTGCTGTTCACGTACTCGTGCTCGGGCGCGATCGACGCGGAGCTGTTCCAGAAGATCGTCGCGGGCGCGGCCGCCGATGCGAAGGTCGATGCGCGCATCGTCAAGCGCCTCGGCGCGGGCGTCGATCATCCGCTGCTCACGGCGTTCCCGGAAGGCGAGTATCTGAAGGGCCTGCTGTTGCAAATCGCCTGAGGCGGCCTTATCTGCGCTTGAGTTCGCGAGCGGCGCTTAGCGGCGCTTTAATGGCAGCCTCGATGCGGTTTCGACCCCGATTCGAAGCCGCGCCAGCGCCCTCGCCGCAGATATGTTTCAATAGATAGTTATGTTGTAACACCGCGAGATTCCGGCACGCGGGCGTCCGCGCGGCGCCGCGCCCACACGAGACACTTACCAGGCAAAAAGCATGGCAAACAGCATGATTCCCGTCACGATCCTGACCGGCTTCCTCGGCAGCGGCAAGACCACGCTGCTCAAGCGCATCCTCGGCGAAAACCACGGCATGAAGATCGCCGTGATCGAGAACGAGTTCGGCGAAGAGAACATCGACAACGAAATTCTCGTGCAGGACAGCAACGAGCAGATCATCCAGATGAGCAACGGCTGCATCTGCTGCACGATCCGCGGCGACCTCTCGCGCGTGCTCGCCGACCTCGCGCAGCAAAAGCGCGACGGCAAGCTCGACTTCGAGCGCGTCGTGATCGAGACCACGGGCCTCGCGAATCCGGGTCCGGTCGCGCAGACCTTCTTCATGGATAACGAGATCGCCGACGAATTCCTGCTCGACGCGATCATCACGCTGGTCGACGCCAAGCACGGCAACAAGCAGCTCGACGAGCACGAAGTGGTGCAGCGCCAGGTCGGTTTCGCCGATCGCCTGTTCATCACGAAGGCCGACCTCGTCGACGAGAAGGAAGTCGCCGACCTGCGTCACCGCGTGCTGCACATGAACCCGAAGGCGCAGGTGCGCCAGGTGAATTTCGGCGAGGCCGACATCAAGGAAGTGTTCGATCTGCGCGGCTTCAACCTGAACGCCAAGCTCGAAATCGACCCGGACTTCCTCGCCGAAGACGAGCACGACCACGCGCACGATCATCACGATCATGGTCACGATCACGGCGACCACGCCGATTGCGATCACGATCACGGCAAGTGCACGCACGAAGGCCACGACCACGGCCATCACAACCATCACCACGCGCATCACGACGACAAGATCAAGTCGTTCGTCTACCGCAGCGACAAGCCGTTCGATCCGAACCGCCTCGAAGACTTCCTCGGCGGCATCCTGCAGATCTACGGCGAGCGCCTGCTGCGCTACAAGGGCGTGCTCTACATGAAGGGCGTGGACCGCAAGGTGGTGTTCCAGGGCGTGCACCAGATGATGGGCAGCGACCTCGCGGCCAAGTGGCTGCCGATCGAGAAGAAGACCAGCAAGATGGTGTTCATCGGCATCGAACTGCCGCAGGATCTGATCACCGACGGCCTCGACGCCTGTCTCGTGAAGTAAGCACGGACTCCGGCACGGCGTGTTCGTCGTGCGCGCCGCATCACGCCCGGCTTCGCGCCGGGCGTTTTTGTTTGCGCGCGCCACGATCGCGGTTTTGAAACACGTCTTCAGGCCCACGTCGAAACTGGCCCGAAGCTGGCACAAAACTGGCGCGCAACGGACTAAAACCGACTCGAAGCGCACGAAAAGCGGCGCACAACGGCCTTAAAGCCGCCTTTCTCGCGACGATTCACGCATAAGGCGTCAAATAACGTACCCGACCATCGCTTTTTCACGATTGGCGCGTTATATTTTCTGGATATCGAGCGCAGACGAAAGCCGCCGACGCAGGGATTTCCCGCTTACAGCGCGAGTTTGCGGTTCGGTTACAATACGGCCCCACTGGAATACAGGGCGCCACCCGGACATGGCCTGACAGGCTATCCCGGAAAAACGCGCCTCCCCGGCCGCGCATCGCGTCGCAGCGCGCAGCCGGTACGAAATATGCCTCAGGAGCATCTGAAGAACGGTTTCCAGAGGAGTTCGGCCCCGCAGCGGCGCTAAGGCGTCACCGACAATGCATCGTCCGTGCCCGCCGGCGCGCAGTTTGGCGCGCAATCAGCGCGCGCAATCGTGGTGTCAGCCACTGCGGGCAACACCCAAGTGCAGGCAAGATGTGCCAGTTTTGCCTCACTCATTGAAGAAGCAAGCCAGATGACGACGAAACGACTCTTGACCGAAGCCGAAATCCTGAAGATGAGCGACAAGGATTACATGAACGAGGATCAGCTCGCCTTCTTCAAGAACCGGCTCGAACAGCTGCAGGCGGAAATCCTCCGCAATGCGGGCCAGACCACCGAGAATCTGCGCGAAACCGTGATCGTTCCCGATCCGGCCGACCGCGCGACGATCGAAGAAGAGCACGCGCTCGAACTGCGCACGCGCGACCGCGAGCGCAAGCTGCTGAAGAAGGTGCAGCAGTCGCTCGCGCGCATCGACTCCGGCGACTACGGCTGGTGCGAGGAAACGGGCGAGCCGATCGGCATCCCGCGTCTGCTCGCGCGCCCGACCGCCACGCTCTCGCTCGAAGCGCAAGAGCGCCGCGAACTGCGCCAGAAGCTGTTCGGCGACTGATTGGCCGCCGGCGCCGCCACGCGGCGCGTGCCGATCGACTGCCTTCTTTCGAAGCGCACGGAGTCCCGTGCGCTTTTTCATTTGCGTCCCCCTTTCTCTCCCTTGCTCCGCGTGTGCGCGCCGCCGCAAACGCCGTCGCGGCTTTTCTGCGCTGTCAGACCTTGAACTGCCCGCCGCCGCCCTAAACTTCTACCGACACGCCCGCTCGCGCGCCTCGCGCCGCGTACGGCGCGTAACCGGATCCGCAGGCGCGGCGCGCATGCCGCCGCGCGAAGTCCACGCAACACGCTGGCATCAACGGTAAAAAGGAACGCACATGGAGCAATATCACGGCACGACCATCGTATCCGTGCGACGCGGCGACAAGGTCGCCCTCGGCGGCGACGGTCAGGTCACCCTCGGCAACATCGTCATGAAGGGTGGCGCGAAGAAGGTCCGGCGCATCTACGGCGGCAAGGTGATGGTCGGCTTCGCCGGCGGCACCGCCGACGCGTTCTCGCTGCTCGACCGCTTCGAAGCCAAGCTCGAAAAGCATCAGGGCAATCTCACCCGCGCGGCCGTCGAACTCGCGAAAGACTGGCGCACCGACCGCATGCTGCGCCGTCTCGAAGCGATGCTGATCGCCGCCGACGCCACCACCACGCTCGTCATCACCGGTAACGGCGACGTGCTCGACCCCGAAGAAGGCATCTGCGCGATCGGTTCGGGCGGCGCGTATGCGCAGGCCGCGGCCCGCGCGCTCGTGCTGAACACCGACCTCTCGCCGCGCGAGATCGTCGAAAAGTCGCTCGAAATCGCGGGCGACATGTGTATCTACACGAATCACAACCGCGTGATCGAGACGATCGAGTAAGCGTACCCAGACCGAACCGACGAGAAGGAATCAGGATGAGCACCATGACCCCCGCCGAGATCGTCTCGGAACTCGACAAGCACATCATCGGCCAGGCGAAAGCGAAGAAGGCCGTGGCCGTCGCGCTGCGCAACCGCTGGCGCCGCCAGCAGGTCGCCGACCCGCTGCGCCAGGAAATCACGCCGAAGAACATTCTCATGATCGGGCCGACGGGCGTCGGCAAGACCGAAATCGCGCGCCGTCTGGCGAAGCTCGCCGACGCGCCCTTCATCAAGATCGAAGCCACCAAGTTCACCGAAGTGGGCTATGTGGGCCGCGACGTCGACAGCATCGTGCGCGATCTGATCGAAATCGCCGTCAAGCAGACCCGCGAAACGGAAATGCGCAAGGTGCGCAGCAAGGCCACCGATCAGGCCGAAGACCGCATCCTCGACATCCTGCTGCCGGGCGCGCGCCCGGTCGGCTTCGGTACGTCCGACGCGGCGGCCCCGGCCGAAGGCGGCGACAATGCCACGCGCCAGACCTTCCGCAAGCGCCTGCGCGAAGGCCAGCTCGACGACAAGGAAATCGAACTCGACGTTGAGATGCCGCAAGCCGGCATGGACATCATGGGGCCGCCGGGCATGGAAGACATGACCGAGCAGATCCGCTCGATGTTCGCCAATCTGGGTGGCGGCAAGAAAACGCGCCGCAAGGTGAAGGTCAAGGAAGCGCTCAAGCTGATCACCGACGAAGAAGCGGCCAAGATGCTCAATGACGAAGAGGTCAAGCAGAAGGCCGTGCAGAACGTCGAGCAGAACGGCATCGTGTTCCTCGACGAAATCGACAAGATCGCGTCGCGCAACAACGAAGGCAGCGGTGGCGGCGAAGTCTCGCGCCAGGGCGTGCAGCGCGATCTGCTGCCGCTCGTGGAAGGCACCACCATCAACACGAAGTACGGGATGATCAAGACCGATCACATCCTGTTCATCGCGAGCGGGGCGTTCCATCTGTCGAAGCCGAGCGATCTGATCCCCGAACTGCAGGGCCGTTTCCCGATCCGCGTGGAACTCGAATCGCTCTCCGTGAAGGACTTCGAAGCGATTCTGGTCTCGACCGACGCGAGCCTCGTCAAGCAGTATCAGGCGCTGCTCGCGACCGAAGACGTGCAGCTCGATTTCGCGGAAGACGGCATTCGCCGCCTCGCGGAAATCGCCTACTCGGTCAACGAGAAGACCGAGAATATCGGCGCGCGCCGCCTTTACACGGTCATCGAAAAGCTGCTGGAAGACGTGTCGTTCGCGGCCGGCAACCATGCGGGCCAGAGCGTGACGATCGACGCCGCCTATGTCGACAAGGCGCTCGGCGAAGTCGCGCAGGATGAAGATCTGTCGCGCTACGTGCTGTAACGGCCGCGCGCCTCGCCAACAAAAAAAGCCCTGCATTGCAGGGCTTTTTTCATGGCGGCGGCGTTACTGCTTGACCGGCCGCTTGGCGAGCTTGCGCTGCAACGTGCGGCGGTGCATGTTGAGCGCGCGCGCCGTGGCGGAGATGTTGCCGCCGTGCTCGGCCAGCACGCGCTGAATGTGCTCCCATTCGAGACGCGCAACCGACAGCGGCGTGGGATGCTCAATGGCCGCTTCGGCTTGCAGCGCGCTCGCGTCGCTTTGCAGTGCCGACAGAATCATTTCGACGTTCGCGGGCTTGGCCAGATAGTTGTCCGCGCCGTCCTTCACCGCCTGCACCGCCGTGGCGATGCTCGCGTAACCCGTGAGCACGAGCATGCGCGCGTCGGGCTGCAGGTCGCGCAGCGGCGCGATCAGCGAGAGACCCGAGTCGTTGCCCAGATGCAGGTCGACGGTGATCTGCGAGAACTTCTGCTGGTTGGCGAAGCGCACCGCCTCGTCGGCGTTGTGCGCCTGCTGGACCTGATAGCCGCGCCGCGTGAGGCCTCGCGCCAGGATGTCGGAGAAGACTTCGTCGTCGTCGATCACCAGAAAATTCATATCGCTCATGCCACTTTCTCCGTGTTGTTTAGGCCGCGTCGGGCCGGGCCGGCCCCTCGCCTGATTCAATATCCGAACCCTTGGCCGCCGCGCCATCGCGCGAGCCCGCAGCCTGGTCCGTCTCGCCCGGCGATGCCGGCGCCTGTGCCTGGTCGCCCGTTTTCACGGGCACCCGGAGCACCGCACGCGTGCCGCGCGCCTTGCGCGCGCGCGTGCCGCCGCCCACCGCGGCCGCAGCATGTGCTGCGACTGCTCCACTGCTCCCTTCGGCTGCGCCGCCTTCGGACGCCACGCCGCCCGCCGCCGCGTCGGTCAGTTCGATCGAACCGCCCAGCCGCGCCGCCGACGAAAACGCCAGATACAGCCCCACGCCATGGCCGCCCTGGGTGCTCTCCACGGGCGCGGCGCCCAGCGAGGCGCGCAGCGACGCCGGAATGCCCGGCCCCGCGTCGCAGACTTCGAAATCGATGAAGCCCGCCACGCGCGGCGACGGGTACGCGCGCAGCGAAACGAAATCGCGGCTCGCGCGCGCGGCGTTGTCGAGCAAAATGGTGAGGATCTGGCCGACCGCCACGGTGTCTTCGAGGCAGAGGTCCGCAGGCGGCTCGCCGAGCAGTTCGAACTTCACGTGCGGTTGGCGCAGGCGCCACTGCTCGACGAACGGATCGAGCCATTCGCCCACAGGCTGACGGCTGCCCGCCGACGACGCACGGCTGCGCAGACGCGCGAGCGCCGAGGTGCAGAGCGTGATCTGCCTGTCGAGCAGTTCGAGGTCGGCGCCGTAGGGCGCGAGGCCTTTGTCCGTGCGCGCGATGTCGCGCAACTCTTCGGTCAGCATGGAAATCGTGGAGAGCGGCGTGCCGATCTCGTGCGCGACCGTGGCCGCCTGCACGCCGAGCGCGACCGCGCGTTCGTCGCGCAGGAGGCGCTGCTGGGCGTCGGCGAGCGCGTTCTCGCGCTGGCGCAGCGCGCGCGACATGCGCGCCACGAACCAGACGATCAGCGCCACGCTCACCATGAAGTTCACCCACGTGCCCGCGCGGTAGTAGTCGAACAGGTTCGACGGGTTGTCGAGATTGAGCGGGACGTTGTCGAAACCGAGCAGCACGTAGCAGGCCACCGCGAAGCACGCGAGCCACGCCGTGAGATACCACGGCAGCACGGCCGCCGCGATGGCGAGCGAGGGCAGATAGAGCGAGACGAACGGATTGGTGGTGCCGCCCGAGAGAAACAGCAGCGCCGAGAGCGCGCCGAGGTCGACCCAGATCTGGCCGAACAGTTCGAGATTGGACTCGGGACGATCCTGCGTGACGCGCAGCCAGGTCACGCCGTTGAACGCCACTTCGAGGGCGATCACGAACAGCATGGCAGGCAGCGGCAGTTGCACGCCGAAGAAAAATTGTACGAACGCAATCGTGCAGAGCTGGCCGATGATGGCGAGACTGCGCAGCCAGAACAGATGGCTGAGATTGACGCTAGCACTGACGGTTATTCGATGCATGCTGTCAGTTTACCTGTTCGTACTTGTCCGATTCCTTAACCTGAGCAGCTTTGTTTGAATATTGCTCATAGTCGAATCTGCTCGAAATAGATTTGCCTGAAGCCGCGTTATTCATCTAAGGCCGATAAACCTATGCAAACGGACGCCCACAATTTGCTTCCGCCAATGTGGAATCTCTTTCTCGATTTCGTCGATGCCGCCGCGCGAACGGACCCGGCGCCGGCTGCTGACCGCGAGGCGGAAAACGAAGCGCACGCGCTGTTGACGAAGGCCCGCGCAACTCTGCTCTCACTCGACGACGACGCGCTGATGCGCATCGCGGCCCAGGTGCAGGAACCCGCCAAAGCGCCCGCCGCACTGCGGTTCGCGCTGGCTGCGGCGCGTCTCGCGCCCGCTCGCGTGACGGCGCAATTCGCCGCCGGACTCGCGCTGCAATTCGCCAATCGTCACGCCGATGCCGTCGAACCATACCGCCGCGCGCTGGCAATCGACCCGACGTTTCCAAATCTTCGCAACAATCTTGCAATCTCTTTGATGCTTATCAAATCAGAGAGAGGCGAGGTTGATCGGCTGCTCGAAGATGCCGTCGCGGCCGACCCCGGCAACAGCCGTGCGTGGATCAATCTCGCGTTGCTGCGCCCGACCGACACCGATCTTGCGCGACCTCATGACGCAGCCCGTCGCGCCCTCGCGCTCGCGCCGCACGACCCGCTCGCGATCAACAACTACGCGATGGTGTGCAAGGAAGCGCAAGACTGGGACGAAGCGGAGCGCGCGGCGCGCGCCGCCTGCGAGTATGCGCCCAACGAAGCCTCGTCGCGTTTCAATCTGGCGATCCTGCAGCTCTTGCGCGGCGACTATGCCGAGGGCTGGGCCGGCCACGAACTGCGCTGGCGAGGTTCGCGCGAACTCGCGTCGGGGCGGCCCGCGTTTGCGAAGCCGCAATGGCACGGCGAGCCGCTCGCCGGACGCACGCTGCTGCTTTGGGGCGAACAGGGCATGGGCGACCTGCTGCAATTCGCCCGTTACGTGCCGATGCTCGCCGAGCGTGTGCATCGCGAAGGCGGCAAGCTGGTCTGGAATTCGTTTCCGCAAATGGGCGCGCTGCTCTCGCGCAGCTTCGCCGGCCACGTCGATCTCTATTGCTCGGGCGGGCCGGTCGAAGCGCTGCCGCCGCACGACTGCGAAGTGTCGCTGCTGAGCCTGCCGTTCCTCTTCGATACCCGCGACGACACCCTTCCCGGCCCGACCGGCTATCTCACGGCCGACCCGGCGCGCGCCGCGTACTGGCGCGAGCGGCTCGCGGCCGACGCCGGTCCGCGCCGCCTGAAGGTCGGCCTCGCGTGGACCGGCAGCCTCACGCATCAGCGCAATCCGTATCGGCGCGTCGGGCTCGAACGCTTCGCGCAGGCGTTCGCGGGCATGGCGTCCGACGTTGCGTTCTACTCGCTGCAGCCGGGCGCGCAAGCCGATGTCGAGGCGGCGCGCGCGGCGGGCTTCGCCATCGCCGACTACAGCGCCGAATGGCCGAACTTCGACGAAACCGCGGCCTTCGTCGACGGGCTCGATCTGGTGATTTCGGTGTGCACGTCGGCGGCGCATCTGGCGGGCGCGCTCCGCAAGCGCGCGTGGGTGCTGCTCGACGTGAATCCGCATTGGGTCTGGCAGCTCGATCGCCGTGACAGCCCGTGGTATCCGAACACCACGTTGTATCGGCAGAAGCAGTTCCGCGACTGGACGCCGGTGCTCGACGCGGTGAGCGCCGATCTGGCGGCGCTCGCGCGGGAATCTCGCGAGGCGGCCAGCGCGTAAGGGGCAAGCGTGACGCTTGGCGGAAGTTCAGCCGTCCTGCGGCCCGCCAGCCGGCACATGGCCCGTGGCGACGGCGGCGGCGAGGCATTCGGGGCACAGGCAGCGGCCGCGCGGATCGAGCTGGCTCGCCGGCAGCGCGGGCATCGACTTGCACCAGCAGTCGAACGGCTCGGCGTGACGGCCGCAGTCGAAGCGGCTGCCGCAGCGCGGGCAGCGGATGCTGCGCGTCGCATCGCGAAGTTCGGCTGATTTCGCAGCCGAATTCGCGGCCGATTTCGCGTCCGAAGTTGCGCCCCGGGCCGCGCCCTGCTTGGCGGCGTGGGGCTTGGAGGCGGTCATGGCGCGCTCCTCGTGAGCCGGCGTCGGCGGTAAGGAAATGATGCCACAGTGCGGCGCGGCGCCGGGCGGTGTTCCTGCGCGTTGGATGCAGACAACGCCGCACGCGTCCGTCCTCGCCCATTTTCGCCCGCACGCTACCGCGCAATCGCCGCAACGCAGGATATTTCACCAACAATAAACGCGAAATCAGCATATCTTTCCCGATTTCCCGCCTCAGCCATCGGCTACGCCGCACCGCCGCGCACCCTCGCGAAAACCCTGCCGCAAACCCTGTTGCGCCGCGCCAGTCCTGTACAATTCGGCCTGTTTGACCCGCGCGGCCGGTTTCGCCGGATCCTTCCCGCGCTTTCCGTCTCGTTTTTGTCCCGTTTTCTGTCCAGTCTCCGCCGCCATGTCCGAGCCCATCGACCTCACGCAGATCGCGCCCACCCTGAAAGCCGAAATCCTGGCTGAAGCGCTGCCCTATATCCGTCAGTACCACGGTAAGACCGTGGTCATCAAATACGGCGGCAACGCCATGACCGAGGAGCGGCTCAAGCAAGGCTTCGCGCGCGACGTGATCCTGCTGAAGCTCGTGGGCATCAACCCGGTCATCGTGCACGGCGGCGGCCCGCAGATCGACACGGCGCTCAAGAAGATCGGCAAGCAAGGTACCTTCATCCAGGGCATGCGCGTCACGGACGAGGAAACCATGGAAGTCGTCGAGTGGGTGCTCGGCGGCGAGGTGCAGCAGGACATCGTCACGCTGATCAACCATTTCGGCGGCCACGCGGTCGGCCTCACCGGCAAGGACGGCGGCCTGATCCACGCGCGCAAGCTGATGATGCCGGACCGCGACAACCCGGGTCAGTACATCGACATCGGCCAGGTGGGCGAAGTCGAGGCGATCAACCCGGCCGTCGTGAAGGCGCTTCAGGACGACGCGTTTATTCCGGTGATTTCGCCGATTGGTTTCGGTGAGGATGGTCTGTCGTACAACATCAATGCCGACCTCGTGGCCGGCAAGCTTGCGGTCGTGCTCAACGCCGAGAAGCTCGTGATGATGACGAACATCCCCGGCGTGATGGACAAGTCGGGCAATCTGCTGACCGATCTTTCGGCACGTGAGATCGATGCGCTGTTTGAGGACGGCACGATTTCGGGTGGGATGCTGCCGAAGATTTCGTCGGCGCTCGACGCGGCCAAGAGCGGCGTGCGGTCCGTGCACATCATCGATGGGCGGATCGAGCATTCGGTGCTGCTGGAGATTTTGACCGAACAGCCGTTCGGCACGATGATCCGCTCCCACTGACCCCCCTCTGCACAGGCGGCGCTGGACGCGCCGCCTGTGCTGTCTCCCCCCCCTCTGTTTTGCTTCGATGAACGCCATCCGCACCCGTCGCAGCCCGCCGCGCCGTCGGCCGACGCGCGCCGCGCATCGACCGGTCTGGCTGTTCGACCTCGACAACACGCTCCACGGCGCGTCGCGCGCGGTCTTTCCCGCCATCAACCGCGGCATGACGCAGTACATCATCGACTCGCTCGGCGTGAGCCGCGACGTCGCGAACCATCTGCGCACGAGTTACACGCATCGCTACGGCGCGGCGCTGCTCGGCCTGCTCCGTCATCACGCGATCGACCCGCACGACTTCCTCAAGGTCGTCCATACCTTCGACGATCTGCCCGCCATGCTGCACGCCGAACGCGGCCTCGCACGCATCCTGCGCGCGCTGCCCGGCCGCAAGATCGTGCTGACCAATGGCCCGACCGACTACGCGCACGCGGTGCTCGGCGCGCTCGGCATCGAGCGGATCTTCGAGCGCGTGCTCGCCATCGAACACATGCGCACGCGCGAGCGCTGGCGCGCCAAGCCCGATGCGTCGATGCTGCGCAAGACGCTGCGCGACATCGGCGTCGCCTTCGAGGACGCGATTCTCGTCGAGGACACGCGCGGGCATCTGAAGCGCTACCGGCGCCTCGGCATCCAGACGGTATGGATCACCGGCCATCTGCCCGTCGCGCTCGCGCGGGGCGGACGGCCTCACTATGTCGACCATCGCATTCGTTCGCTAAAATCGCTGGGACGCGGCCTGCGTACCGGGCAACTGCGCGGACAACTGCGCGGGCAGTTGCGCGACGAACCGCGCGGCTGAACGCGCTAACGCACATCAGCACATCACGACCGACGCGCCCGACGGACCACGGGCGCGCCGTGCAGCACGCAGCACACGAATCTGGAGCGAGCGCGGGAGTCGGCACGCATCCAGACGCACAACACACCGCAAGATTCGACGGCCCGGCGGCCTCGCCACGGGCCGCGAGCCGGACTCAGGGGCGACATTCATGCAGCCGACCGAAACGCGTGACGCAGTCGTAGCAGCAGAATCACCGGACTCACCCGATGCACCGCCGCGCCGCGCCGGCCGTCCGAAGCCGGGCGAGCGCCGCGTGCACATTCTCCAGACGCTCGCCTCCATGCTGGAAGCGCCGCGCGGCGAGAAGATCACCACCGCCGCGCTCGCGGCGAAGCTCGGCGTCTCCGAAGCGGCGCTGTATCGCCATTTCGCGAGCAAGGCGCAGATGTACGAAGGTCTGATCGACTTCATCGAGCAGACGCTGTTCGCGCTCGTGAACCAGATCGTCGCGAAGGAGCCGAGCGGCGTGCTCCAGGCGCGCGCCATCGCCTTGATGCTGGTCCAGTTCTCGGCGAAAAACGCGGGCATGACGCGCGTGCTGACCTGCGAAGCGCTGGTGGGCGAGCACGAACGCCTCGCCGAACGCGTGAACCAGATGCTCGACCGCATCGAGGCCACGCTGCGCCAGTGCCTGCGCGTGGGCATCGCCGAACTCGCGGAAAGCGCGGCGGACAACCCCGGCGCAGCGGCGGCGCCAAAGGGTTACGATCCGGCAGTGCGCGCGAATCTGGTGGTGCGCTACGTGATCGGCTGCTGGCACCGTTACGCGCAAAGCGGCTTCACGCGCTCGCCCAGCGAGCACGCCGACGAACAGATTCGCGTGATTCTTCAGTAGCGCGGCCGCGCCCGCCCGTTTCGTCTTTTTTCGTCCTCGTTCGTCCTTTTCGCGGCGAGGCGGGCTTTTCCGGTGTTGTCGGCAGGTCCGGGCGCGTCGTTTCGCCCAGCGCGGCCGTGCGCTTCGCTTCCTTTCGCAAGGAGAAGCACGCATGAACCGACCCGACGTCCGCCCGACTTCCTCCATTCCGCCGATTCCCCCGGCCGCCCTGCCCATCCTCGCGGGACTGTCCGCCCATTGGGGCTGGCTGCTCGCGCGCGGCATCGCCGCCATCGTGTTCGGCGTGCTCGCCTTCATGTGGCCGGGCTTCACCGTCATCACGCTCGCCATCGTCTGGGGCGCCTACGCGATCGTCGACGGCGCCTTCGCGCTGCTCTACGGCGCGCGCGGCGGCGGCACGCGGCGCTGGGCCTACGTCGTGGTCGGCCTGATCGGCGTGATCGCGGGCCTCGTGGCGTTCTTCTGGCCCGGCGAAACGGCCATCGTGCTCGTGATGATCATCGGCTTCTGGGCGCTCGCGGTCGGCATCTTCGAAATCATCTACGCGTTCCAGTACCGCCGCGCGATCGCGCATCCGTGGGCGGTCGGCCTCTCGGGACTGCTGTCGGCGGCCGTGGGCTTCTTCATCGTCATGTTTCCGGGCGCGGGCGCGCTCTCGCTGATCTGGGTGATCGCCGCCTACGCCGTGCTCTACGGCATCCTGATGATCGTCGCCGCCTTCGGCCTGCGACGCTGGCGCAACGCGCATCCGAACGGCGTCTGAGCTTGCGTGAGCCCGGCGGCGCGCGGGCGGCGGCCTCGCGCGCCGCCGCTCCTGCAGCCGCCCGTCCGCCGCATTGACGCCAGCGTTTTCCGTTATACTCTGCGTTCACTTGCTTCACCCACGCGCCGATTTGCTGACTCGATTGCGGGCGCGTGAACTCCCGGGACATGGGTCCGGCGGAGTTCGATATAAATGCGGCTAAAGAGGTCGTCAGCTGCGCCAACTCTTTCGCACTCCGCGCTCGCCGACACCGTTTAGCCGCCCGAAAAACACAGGCGGAACGAATGGAATCGATCGGCATCGTCGCTCCTCAAACACTGCATTTCGACGAGCCCCTGCAACTGCAGAACGGCACGGCGCTGGCCGGGTACGACCTCGTGGTCGAGACCTACGGCACGCTCAATGCCGCGCGCAGCAACGCGGTGCTCGTCTGTCACGCGCTCAATGCGTCGCATCACGTCGCGGGCGTCTACGCGGACAACCCCAAGGACGTCGGCTGGTGGGACAACATGGTCGGGCCCGGCAAGCCGCTCGACACCAACCGCTTCTTCGTGATCGGCGTGAACAATCTGGGCTCGTGCTTCGGCTCGACCGGCCCGATGAGCATCGATCCCGCCACGGGCAAGCCGTGGGGCGCGAAGTTTCCGGTCGTCACCGTGGAAGACTGGGTCGACGCACAGGCGCGCGTGGCCGATCGCTTCGGCATCGAGAAGTTCGCGGCGGTGATGGGCGGCAGCCTCGGCGGCATGCAGGCGCTGGCCTGGAGCCTGCGCTACCCGGACCGCCTCGGCCACTGTCTGGTGATCGCCTCGACGCCCAAGCTCTCCGCGCAGAACATCGCGTTCAACGAAGTGGCGCGCTCGTCGATCCTCTCAGACCCGGATTTCCACGGCGGCGACTACTACGCGCATAACGTGAAGCCGAAGCGCGGCCTGCGCGTGGCGCGCATGATCGGCCACATCACCTATCTCTCCGACGACGACATGGCCGAGAAATTCGGCCGCGCGCTGCGTCGCGCCGAGGGCGCGCAGAACGAATACAACTTCAACTTCGACGTGGAGTTCGAAGTGGAGTCGTATCTGCGCTATCAGGGCGACAAGTTCGCCGACTACTTCGACGCCAACACCTATCTGCTGATCACGCGCGCGCTCGATTACTTCGATCCCGCGCGCACCTTCGACGGCGATCTGACCCGCGCGCTCGCGCACACGAAAGCGAAGTACTTCGTGGCGAGCTTCTCGACCGACTGGCGTTTCGCGCCCGCGCGTTCGCGCGAACTCGTGAAGGCGCTGCTCGACCACAAACGTCAGGTGACCTACGCGGAGATCGACGCGCCGCACGGCCACGACGCCTTCCTGCTCGACGACGCGCGCTATCACAACGTCGTGCGCGCCTATTACGAACGCATTGCTGCTGAGGTGGGCGCATGAACCAGAGCGCTTTCGACAGTCTTTCCGCCCGTCCCGACTTCCGCACCATCGCGCGCTGGATCGAGCCTCGTTCGAGCGTGCTCGACCTCGGCTGCGGCGACGGCGCGCTGCTCTCGCTGCTCGGCGAGGAGCTGGAGTGCACGGGCTACGGCATCGAGATCAACGACGCGGGCGTGCTCGCCTCGACGAAGAACGGCATCAACGTGATCCAGCAGAATCTGGAAGACGGCCTGCGCCTGTTCGAAGACGCGAGTTTTGATTTCGCGATTCTTTCGCAGACGCTGCAGACGATTCACCAGACCGCCGCGATCCTGCGCGAGACCGCGCGCGTGGGCAAAGAATGCATCGTCTCGTTCCCGAATTTCGGCTACTGGCCGCATCGGCTTTCGGTGCTGCGCGGACGCATGCCGGTCTCGAAGTCGCTGCCCTATCAATGGCACAACACGCCGAACGTGCGCGTGCTCACGGTGAAGGATTTCGAGGCGCTCGCGCCCGAAGTCGGCATCGAAATTCTCGATCGCGCCGTGCTGCACGGGGGCCAGACCGTTCGATGGGGTGTGAACTGGCGTGGTAGTCTTGCGGTCTATCGCGTGAAGAAGCGCTGACGCCGGGACCGGCGCCGCGCGTTTCTCGCCGACTTCTTCCCGACACACCCGCGCCGCCGCCCGACGACATGCCGAATCCGCCCCAAGAGGCCACCACTCAGGACGCAAACGAGGCGCGCCACGCGCCCGCAGCGCAACTGCACGAAGCGCACGACGCCCACGAGGCGCACGACGTCGACGCTCACGAGGAACATCCGGGCTGGCGCGCGTACCTGAACAGGCACATGCTCATCTGCGTGTTTCTGGGCTTCACCTCGGGGCTGCCGCTGTTCACGCTCGTCTATCTCGTGCAGGCGTGGCTACGCTCCGAGGGCGTCAATCTCAAGGAAATCGGCCTCTTCGCGCTGATCCAGTTTCCCTATACGTGGAAATTCGTCTGGGCGCCGCTGATGGACCGTTACGTGCCGCGCCTGCCGGGCTGGAAGCCGGGCCGTCGGCGCGGCTGGATGCTGGTCACGCAGATTCTCGTGGCGGGCGCGATCGCCGCGCTCGGTTTCGTCTCCCCGAAAGACTCGATCTGGACCGTCGCCGCGCTCACCGCGCTGGTGGCGTTCTTCGGCGCGAGCCAGGACATTTCGGTCGACGCCTACCGGCGCGAACTGCTCAAGGACACCGAACAGGGTCTGGGCAACGCGGTGCACGTGAACGCGTACAAGATCGCCGCGCTCGTGCCCGGCTCGCTCGCGCTGATCCTCTCCGATCATCTGCCGTGGAGCACGGTGTTCGTGGTCACGGCCGCGTTCATGATTCCGGGCATGATCCTCTCGCTCGTCGTGACGGAGCCCGAGATTCACGGCGCGCCGCCGAAGAATCTGCGCGAAGCCATCGTGCAGCCGTTCGCCGAATTCGTGAACCGCGACGGCCTCGCCGCCGCGCTGTTCGTGCTCGCGTTCATCTTCCTCTACAAGCTCGGCGACACGATGGCGACCACGCTCTCGACGTCGTTCTTTCTCGACATCGGCTATTCGCGCACCGAGATCGGCGTGATCGCCAAGATGACCGCGTTCGGCGCGAGTCTCGCGGGCGGCATTCTCGGCGGCATCGCGCTGGTGAAGATCGGCATCGGGCGCGGCCTGTGGATTTTCGGTTTCCTGCAGATGGTCTCGACGCTCGGCTTCGCGTGGCTCGCGCAGCTCGGGCCGGGCTCGCCCTCGCTCGCGGCGATCTACGACGTGGTGGTCGCGGTGAGCCACGGCGTCGCGCAGGTCACGAGCGTGTTCGGCGCGCATACGCAGCTCACGCTCGATCCGCGCGCGGTGGCACTCGCGCTCGTCTACGGCTTCGAGACCTTCGCGACCGGCCTCACGCTCGCCGCGTTCACGGCCTATATCGCCAGCACCACCGATCCGCGCTACACCGCCACGCAGTTCGCGCTGTTCACGAGCCTCGCCTCGATTCCGCGCACGCTCGCGTCCGCCGCAAGCGGTTATGTCGTCGCTAAAATTGGCTGGTTCGATTACTTCGTCGTCTGCACGCTGCTCGCCGTACCGGGTATGCTCCTGCTCATTCGTATCGCCCCGTGGAGAAACCGGTCGTGACCCCGCTTCAGCCAGCAGTTTTCGCTTCCCGATCGACGCCATGCCGTCCGGGAGGAAGCGATGCGCGCGGCGCGGCGGATCGACAGCGCCCACACCTTCGCACCGCGCTGCGCGCGCTCGCGCTGACGCTCGCCGCCGCGCTGCAGGCGAGTTTCGGCCAGGCGGCGCACGCTGCGGAGAATCCCGCCGCGAACTCGGCCAGTGCCACGTCCCTGCCGGCCGCGGAGCCGAACGCCTCGGCGGGCGCGGCGACCAGCGGCGCATCGGCTGGCGCCAGCGCGGGCAGCGCCGCGCCGAACGCCACATCGGGCAGCGCGCAAAACGGCGTGCCGAACACCGGCCGCGTGGTCCGCTTCGGCAACATCGCAGTGTTCCGCAACCTGATTCCGTCGCCGATGCTCGAAGCGCAGGCGACCGCCGAATACAACGAGATCGTGCGCGGCGCGGCCCATTCGAACCGCCTCTATCCCGATAGCGATCCGCACGTGCAGCACGTGCGCCAGCTCGTCGACAAGCTCGCGCCCTACGCGCTCAAGTGGAGCGACCGCGTCAAATCGTGGAAGTGGGAAGTGGCCGTGGTGCGCTCGCCCGACATCCGCATGTATTGCCTGCCGGGCGGCAAGATCGTCGTGTACGGCGGCCTGCTCGACCGCGTGAAGCTCAACGACAACGAACTCGGCATGCTGCTCGGCCACGAGATCGCGCATGCGGTGCGCGAGCACGTGCGCGAGCGCCTTGGCGAACAGCAGGCCGCGCAGATCGAATCGGGCGCGGTGCCGCAATTGTTCGGTCTCGCGGACCTCGGCATGTTCCCGCTCGGCATCGGCTCGCGGCTCGTCGAGATGCACTATGGCCGCGCCGACGAAACGGAAGCCGACGTGATCGGCAGCGACATCGCCGCGCGCGCGGGCTTCGATCCGCGCGCCGCGCTCACGCTCTGGGACAAGCTCGCGATGGTCACGCGCGCCGATCGCGATCAGGGCTTCATCTACGTGCATCCGTACACGCCCGCGCGGCGCGCCGACATCGCCAAGCGTCTGGCCGACATGATGCCGCTCTACGCCAAGGCCATCGGCAAGCCGCTCGCCGCCCTGCCCGATTACGAAGGCATGCCGGCCGTGCAGAAGCGCAAGGTGGTGGCGTCGCCTTGAGCGCGGCGCGCTTGATACGCGTGAACTGCAAAACGAAATGGGCGCCGAAGCGCCCATTTTTTTGCCCGCGATTAACGACAATCGCGTAACGACGCGCGCTTACTTCTTCATCTTCCAGTCGTAGTCGATCGTCAGCGGCGCGTGGTCGCTGAACTTGATCTCCTTGAACACCGACACGTCTTTCGCCGTCGCCGCGATGCCCGGCGTGGCGATCTGGTAATCGATACGCCAACCCACGTTCTTCGCGTACGCCTGGCCGCGGTTGCTCCACCACGTGTACTGCTCGGGACGCTGGTCGAGCGTGCGGAACACGTCCACGTAACCCACGTCGTCGAACAGCTGCGTGAGCCACGCGCGTTCTTCGGGCAGGCAGCCGGAGTTCTTCTGGTTGCCCTTCCAGTTCTTGATGTCGATTTCCTTGTGGACGATGTTCACGTCGCCGCATACGACCACTTCGCGCTCGCGGCTGAGTTCGGCCAGATGCGGCATGAACGCGTCCATGAAGCGGTACTTGGCGGCCTGGCGCTCCTCGCCGCTCGAACCCGACGGCACGTACACCGAAATAACGGAAAGCTTGCCGAAGCGCGCTTCCACGTAGCGGCCTTCGGCGTCGAATTCCTCGCTGCCGAAGCCGATGATCACGTCGTCCGGCTCGTGGCGCGTGTAGACGCCCGCGCCGCTATAGCCCTTCTTCACCGCGTGCTGGAAATAGCCCTTGAAGTCGTGCGGTGCGAGGAATTCGGGCGTCATGTCGTCCTGCGAGCACTTGATTTCCTGCACGCAGAGCACGTCGGCTTTCTGGTCGCCGAACCATTCGAAGAAGCCTTTCTTCGCCGCCGAGCGGATGCCGTTGAGGTTCGCGGTGATCACACGCAGCATGTTGTGTTTCCTTGAAGTTTGCGTTGTTGGCGTTGCGGGCGCTCAGTCGAGTTCACTCGATCTTCATGCCGTTGAGTTCGGGTTTGGCGGGCGGAAATTCGAGCTTGAGGCCGTCCATCAGACGCAGCAGCAGCTCGGCCACCATCACGTTGCGATGCGTTTTCGAGTCGGCGGGAATCACGTACCACGGCGCGTAGTCGGTGGACGTGGCCGCGAGCGCGTCGTGGTACGCAGCCTGATACGCGTCCCAATGCTTGCGCGCTTCGAGGTCGGAGACATCGAACTTCCAGTGCTTCGTGGGATCGTCGATGCGCGCCTGGATGCGGCGCTTCTGCTCGTCCTTCGAGATGTGCAGCATGCACTTGATGATGGTCGTGCCGGTCTCGGCGAGCATGCGCTCGAAGTCGCGGATCTGCGCGTAGCGGCGCTCGCATTCGTCCGCGTCGATCTGGCCGAGCACGCGCGGCACCAGCACGTCCTCGTAATGGCTGCGGTTGAAGATCGCCAGCTCGCCCGCGCCCGGCACCTGCAAGTGCACGCGCCGGAGGAAGTCGCGCGACGCCTCGATGGGCGTGGGCGCGCGAAACGCCACGATGCGCAGACCGAGCGGATCGACTTCGTGGAACACGCCGCGGATCGTGCCGTCCTTGCCGCTCGTGTCCATGCCTTGCAGCACCAGCAGCACGCGGTCGTGACGCTGCGCATGCAGGCGTTCCTGCTGCACGTCGATCTTCTCGCCGACCTCGGTGAGATGGTCGCGGTCGCCTTCCTTGCTGCCCGTGGAAAACGGCTTCGCGGACGGATCGAAATCGGTCAGCGAAAACTTGTCGGCTTTCTTGTCGCCGAAGTACGGCACGCGGTAATCGTCGAGACTCGGGGACGGGGACGGTGACTTCGCCATGCTCTGCTCTCCTCGTGGTTCGGGTGACCGCTGCTGGATTCGTGCGCCATGACAGACGCGTCGTCAAAACAGGCGCGGGCGCAGGGCGATTCGATCCGCCCGTGCGCCCGCGTTTCAGCCGACAGGCCGCAAGACGATCAGCCGAGCTTCTTCTTGAGCAGCTCGTTGACCTGCTGCGGATTGGCCTTGCCCTTCGTGGCCTTCATCGCCTGGCCGATCAGCGCGTTGAACGCCTTTTCCTTGCCCGCGCGGAATTCCTCGACCGACTTCGGGTTCGCGGCGAGCACCTCGTCGATGATCGCTTCGAGCGCGCCGGTATCCGAAATCTGCTTGAGACCCTTCGCGTCGATGATGCGGTCGGCCGCGGCTTCGTCGGTGGCCTTCTCGTCCCACATCGCCTGGAACACTTCCTTGGCGATCTTGTTCGAGATCGTGCCGTCGGCGATGCGCGCGAGCAGCAGCGCCAGTTGCGCGGCCGAAACCGGCGACTCGCCGATTCCCAGGTCTTCGCGGTTCAGCTGCGACGAGACTTCGCCCATCAGCCAGTTCGCGGCGGCCTTCGCCTGCGCGGCGCCGGCCTTCGCGACCACGGCCTCGAAGTACGCGGCCATCGCCTTGCTCGACGTCAGCACGTTCGCGTCGTACGCGGTCAGGCCGTACTGCTCGACGAAGCGCGCCTGCATCGATTCCGGCAGTTCCGGCATCTCGCCCTTCACGCGCTCGACCCACGCCGCGTCGATCACGAGCGGCATCAGGTCGGGGTCGGGGAAATAGCGGTAATCGTGCGCGTCTTCCTTGCTGCGCATCGAACGCGTCTCGCGCTTGTCCGGGTCGTAGAGGCGCGTTTCCTGCACCACCGTGCCGCCGTCTTCGATCAGCTCGATCTGACGACGCACTTCGTACTGGATGGCTTCTTCGAGGAAGCGGAACGAGTTCAGGTTCTTGATTTCGGCGCGCGTGCCGAACTCTTTCTGACCGACCGGACGCACCGACACGTTAGCGTCGCAGCGGAACGAACCTTCCTGCATGTTGCCGTCGCAGATGCCAAGCCACACGACCAGCGTGTGCAGCGCCTTCGCGTAGGCCACGGCTTCCGCCGCGCTGCGCATTTCAGGTTCCGTGACGATTTCGAGCAGCGGCGTGCCCGCGCGGTTCAGGTCGATGCCCGTCATGCCCGCGAAGTCTTCGTGCAGCGACTTGCCCGCGTCTTCTTCCAGATGCGCGCGCGTGAGGTTGACGGTCTTCTCGTAGGCTTCCTTGCCGGCCTTTTCGTTGGCCGGAACCTGAATCGTGATCTGACCGCCCTGCACGACCGGAATCTCGTACTGGCTGATCTGATAGCCCTTCGGCAGATCCGGGTAGAAGTAATTCTTGCGCGCGAAGATGCTGCGCGGCGCGATCGTCGAGCCGATCGCGAGGCCGAACTGGATCGCGCGCTCGACGGCGCCGCGGTTCATCACCGGCAGCACGCCCGGCAGCGCGAGATCGACGGGGCAGGCCTGCGTGTTGGGCGCTGCGCCGAATTGCGTCGAGGCGCCCGAGAAGATCTTGGAGACCGTCGACAGCTGCGCGTGCGTCTCAAGACCGATAACGACTTCCCATTGTGTTGCCATGTTCACACCCCTGCCGGCGCCTTGCGATGCCAGTCGGTCGCGCGCTGGAAAGCGTCGGCGACCTGCAGCATGCGGGCCTCGTTGAAATAGTTGCCGACGATCTGCAGACCGACCGGACGTTGCGCGTTCGCGCCCGCGCCGAAACCGCACGGCACGCTCATGCCGGGCAGGCCCGCGAGACTGGTCGACAGCGTGTAGATGTCCGCGAGGTACATCTGCAGCGGATCGTCGCCCTTCGCGCCCAGATCCCACGCCACGCTCGGCGCGACCGGACCCATGATGACGTCGCACTGCTTGAACGCTTCCTGGAAGTCCTGCGCAATGATGCGTCGGATCTTCTGAGCTTGCAGGTAGTACGCGTCGTAGTAGCCGTGCGAAAGCACGTAAGTGCCCACCAGAATGCGGCGCTTCACTTCGGGGCCGAAGCCTTCAGCGCGCGACTTCTTGTACATGTCGAGCAGATCGGTGTACTGGTCCGCGCGATGGCCGAAGCGCACGCCGTCGAAACGCGAGAGGTTCGACGAGGCTTCCGCCGGCGCGATCACGTAATAAACGGGAATCGACAGTTCGGTCTTGGGCAGCGTGACTTCGACGAGCGTCGCGCCCAGCGACTCGTAGGTCTTGAGCGCGGCGTCGATGCTGGCGCGCACGTCGTCGGCGAGGCCCGCGCCGAAGTATTCCTTCGGCAGACCGATGCGCAGGCCCGCGAGCGGCTTGTCGGCGCTCGCGTTCGCGCCCCACTGCTGGCCGAGGTGACGCGTGTAGTCTTCGTCGTCGCGCGTGAGGCTCGTCGAGTCGCGCTCGTCGAAACCGGCCATCGCGTTGAGCAGCAGCGCGCAGTCGGCGGCGCTCTGCGCCATCGGACCGCCCTGGTCGAGCGACGAGGCGAACGCGATCATGCCGTAGCGCGACACGCGGCCATACGTGGGCTTGATGCCCGTGATGCCGGTGAACGACGCGGGCTGACGGATCGAACCGCCGGTGTCGGTGCCCGTTGCGGCGGGCGCGAGACGCGCGGCCACGGCGGCGGCCGAACCGCCCGACGAGCCGCCCGGCACCGCGTTCTTGTCCCACGGGTTCTTGACGGCGCCGAAGTGCGAGTTCTCGTTGGACGAGCCCATCGCGAATTCGTCCATGTTGGTCTTGCCGAGCGTCACCATGCCCGCGCGCTGGAGGCGCTCGACCACGGTGGCGTCGAACGGGCTCACATAGTTTGCAAGCATCTTCGAGCCGGCCGTCGAGCGCCAGCCGCGCGTGACGAACACGTCCTTGTGCGCGAGCGGAATGCCGGCGAGCGGGCCTGCGTGGCCCGAATGCAGCAGCGCGTCGGCGGCCTTGGCCTGGGCGAGCGTCGCGTCGGGATTGACGTCGACGAAAGCGTTCAGGTCTTGATGCGCCTCAATCCGGCTCAGAAAATGCTGGGCCAGTTCGACTGCGGAGCACTCCTTCGCAGCCAGCGCGGCGCGCAGTTCGGTCAAGCTTTTGTCATGCATTGCGTGATTCCTGGAAGAACGTGGCGGCGCTTCGCATTCCGTGCCGCGCCGCGAGGGCGCTGCGCGCCGGTGCGCCTCGCGCCCGGCCTTTCGGGTGTGCCGCCGTTCGCGGAACTGACTGTCCGCGAAGTTAAAGTCCGCGAAGTTAAAGTCCGATAACTCGGATTTCTTCGAAATTGACGCTAAATGCCAGCGTGTTTACTCAATCACGCGCGGAACGAGGTACAGTCCGTCCTGCACCGCGGGCGCGGGACGCTGGAAGGCGTCGCGGTCCACGGTTTCGGTCACGGCGTCCTCGCGCAGGCGCAGCGCGACATCCTCGATCTGCTCGATCGGGTGCGCGAGCGGCGCGATGCCCGTGGTATCCACGGCCTGCATCTGCTCGACGAGCCCGAAGAAGTTATTCAGGCGCTCGAGCGTATTGCCAGCCTCGGCTTCGGCCAGTTCGAGGCGCGCGAGATGCGCGATGCGCTTCACATCGGTCAGGGTCAGGGCCATGCGGTCACCGGAAAAAATGAGGCTGAAGCAGTGCGGAAAATTCGGTGCTGCAACAGCGGTTTATCGCGCCGGATCCGACTGTGGAAGAAAGCTTCGACGCGGTCAAAAACTGACCTTCGGATCCTGCAAAACAGGCAAAATTATAAGGTATCATTACGCGTTCGACTCAAACCCGGACCGCCTTGCGCCCGCCTTTCAACCCTGATCGCAGCAATTTGCGTTCAGCAGGCGCGCAACGGGGTTGCCTCCGGTCACCATTCCCGCAGTTTCAGGCTCCTCGCGGCGGCACTTTCCGCCCGTCCTGAGGCTGTTATTTTTTCCGCTGCCGCCCGTGACCCGCTCGTCCCACAGGTCGGCCACCAGCGAGACAGGATTTTTGAATGTTCGGTTTTCTGCGTAGCTACTTCTCCAACGATCTCGCGATCGACCTCGGCACCGCCAACACCCTGATCTACATGCGCGGCAAGGGCATCGTCCTCGACGAACCCTCGGTCGTGTCCATCCGCCAGGAAGGCGGCCCGAACGGCAAAAAGACCATTCAGGCAGTCGGCAAGGAAGCCAAGCAGATGCTCGGCAAGGTGCCGGGCAACATCGAGGCCATCCGCCCGATGAAGGACGGCGTGATCGCCGACTTCACCGTCACCGAGCAGATGATCAAGCAGTTCATCAAGACTGCACACGAATCGCGCATGTTCTCGCCGTCGCCGCGCATCATCATCTGCGTGCCCTGCGGTTCGACCCAGGTCGAGCGCCGCGCGATCAAGGAAGCCGCGCACGGCGCAGGCGCCTCGCAGGTCTACCTGATCGAAGAACCGATGGCCGCGGCAATCGGCGCCGGCCTGCCGGTTTCGGAAGCCACGGGCTCGATGGTCGTCGACATCGGCGGCGGCACGACCGAAGTGGGCGTGATCTCGCTGGGCGGCATCGTCTACAAGGGTTCGGTGCGCGTGGGCGGCGACAAGTTCGACGAAGCCATCGTCAACTACATCCGCCGCAACTACGGCATGCTGATCGGCGAACAAACCGCCGAAGCCATCAAGAAGGAAATCGGTTCGGCCTTCCCGGGTTCCGAAGTCAAGGAAATGGAAGTCAAGGGCCGCAACCTGTCGGAAGGCATTCCGCGCAGCTTCACGATTTCGAGCAACGAAATCCTCGAAGCGCTCACCGATCCGCTGAACCAGATCGTGTCGTCGGTGAAGATCGCGCTGGAACAAACGCCGCCGGAACTGGGCGCCGACATCGCCGAACGCGGCATGATGCTCACGGGCGGCGGCGCGCTGCTGCGCGACCTCGACCGTCTGCTGGCCGAAGAAACGGGCCTGCCGGTGCTGGTGGCGGAAGATCCGCTCACCTGCGTCGTGCGCGGTTCGGGCATGGCGCTCGAGCGCATGGACAAGCTCGGCAGCATCTTCTCGTACGAGTAAGCGTGCAGCCCTACGCTGCGGGCGCAACGGCGCATTTGCGATCCGGCGCCCCAGCTCTGGAACCTGGCGCTGAATGTGGTGTCACATCTGGCGCCGCATCTGGTGCGACTTATCGCGCCGCAGTGGGTGAAACTGTCGCTCGGTTGACGGTTCGGTGGCGGCAGCCCCTGCCCCGTTCCACCGTCCGCGCTGACCGTGCCGTTCGCGCCGCCCGTGTTGAGGCGGCGCTCGCGCCGCGCTTCGCGGTCCGGCCGTCGCGCCGCCAGTTTCACCGTTAGTTTCACCGAACCGCTCACGCCCCCGGCGCCGACCATGGAATACAGTCCGCCGCCTCTGTTCAAACAAGGCCCATCGGCACTCGCACGACTGCTGTTCTTCGTCGTGCTGTCGATCGCGCTGCTCGTCTCCGACGCCCGCTTCAAGACGCTCGAAGTCGTGCGCGGCGTGCTCGGCGCGGGCCTCTATCCGTTGCAGCGCGCCGCGCTCGTGCCGCGCGACCTGTTTATGGGCGCCGCCGACCTCGCGGTCACGAGCGCCTCGCTGCGTCAGGACAACACGCAGCTGCACACGCGCAATCTCCAGCTCGCCCAGCAAGCCAACGAGGCGGCCTCGCTCGCGGCGGAAAACACGCATCTGCGCGCGCTGCTGCAACTGTCGCAGCGCATCGGCGCGCAGACCACGCCCGCTGAAATCCAGTACGACACGCGCGATCCGTTCACGCAGAAGGTCGTGATCGGCGGCGGCTCGCAACAGGGCGTGCAGAACGGCTCGCCCGTGGTGACCGAAGACGGCGTGATCGGCCAGATCACCCGCGTGTTCCCGATGCAATCCGAAGTCACGCTCGTGACCGACAAGGATCAGGCCGTGCCGGTGGAAATCGTCCGCACGGGCCTGCGCAGCGTGATTTACGGCACGGCGCGCGGCGATCTGCTCGATCTGCGTTTCGTGCCGATCAGCGCCGACGTGCAGGCCGGCGACGAACTCGTCACGAGCGGCCTCGACGGCGTGTATCCGCAAGGTCTGCCGGTCGCGAAGGTGCTGCGCGTCGACAAGCAGGCCGATACGGCCTTCGCGCGCGTGGTATGCGTGCCGCTCGCGGCCGTGCGCGGCGCGCGTCAGGTGCTGGTGCTGCATGTCACGGCGCAACTTCCGCCGAATCCGGTGGAAGCCGCCGATGCCGCCGCCGCCGAAGCCGCGAAGGAAGCCAAGGAAGCGAAGAAGAAGGCCGCCAAGGGCGCCGACAAGAAAGCCGACACCAAGCCCGCCGCCGCCAACGCAGGCGCGGGCGCAAGTGCGGCGGCCGCCACGAGCAACGCCGCGCCCGCGAAATCGTCAGCACCCGCGCCCGCGCCCGCGAAATCGCCGGCACCCGCGCCGGCCAAGCCTGCCGCACAAGGGGGCAGTCACTGATGCCGCGTCCGCAATACATTCTTCAACCGGTCAATCCGTACTTCATCGCGTTCAGTCTCGCGGCGGCGTTCCTGCTGAACCTGCTGCCGTGGGGCAAGCTGCCCGGCGTGCCCGACTTCGTCGCGCTCGTGCTGCTGTTCTGGAACATCCATCAGCCGCGCAAGGTCGGCATGGGCATCGCGTTCTGCCTCGGCCTGCTGATGGACGTGCACAACGCCAATCTGCTCGGCGAACACGCGCTGGCCTACACGCTGCTTTCGTTCGGAGCGATCACGATTCACCGCCGCGTGCTGTGGATGTCGATCGGCCTGCAGATGTTCGCCGTCACGCCGCTGCTCGTGGGCGCACAGGTCGTGCCGTTCGTGATCCGCCTGTTGATGGGCGCGTCGTTCCCCGGCTGGGGCTATCTGATCAGCGGTTTCGTGGAGGCCGTGCTGTGGCCGGTCACGAGCGTGCTGCTGCTGCTGCCGCAGCGCCGCCCCGTCGATCCCGACGACACGCGGCCCATCTGAGCGGCCGCGCGCCGCTCGCCGTTGCAAGACGCCCGATGACTCACTCTTCTTACCGGCCCGCCGCAGCGCTCGCGCGAGGCGCGGGCCTCGTCGCCTGATCGCATGACCGAATTCAAGGACACTCAGCAGCAGCTCACGAAGTTCCGCCTGCGCGTTGCGGCGGCGGGCCTGTTCGTGTTCGTCTGCTTCGGGCTGATCGCGTTCCGTTTCCTCTATCTGCAGGTCTGGAACCACAGCAAATACTCGCTGCAAGCGGACGAAAACCGCATCTCGGTCGCGCCGATCGTGCCGAACCGCGGCATCATCACCGACCGCAACGGCGTCGTGCTCGCGAAGAACTACTCCGCGTACACGCTCGAAATCACGCCGTCGAAGCTCACCGACACGCTCGACAACACGATCGATCAGCTCTCGACCGTGATCCCGATCGATGCGCGCGACCGCCGCCGCTTCAAGAAGCTGCTCGAAGATTCGAAGAACTTCGAGAGCCTGCCGATCCGCACGCGCCTCACCGACGACGAAGTCGCGCGCTTCACCGCGCAGCGCTTCCGCTTCCCCGGCGTGGAAGTGCGCGCGCGCCTGTTCCGCCAGTACCCGCTCGGTCCGACGGCCGCGCACGTGATCGGCTATATCGGCCGCATCTCGCAGCGCGACCAGGAACGGATCGACGACATGAGCGACAAGAACGACAGCGATCCCGAGCATTACGATCCGCGTCTCGATGCGAACAACTACAACGGCACCGACTACATCGGCAAGATCGGCGTCGAGCAGAGCTACGAAACCGAGCTGCACGGTCTGACCGGCTTCGAGGAAGTGGAAGTGACGGCGGGCGGCCGCCCGGTGCGCACGCTCTCGCGCACTCAGGCCACGCCGGGCAACAACCTCGTGCTGTCGATCGACATCGGCTTGCAGCAGGTGGCCGAGCAGGCTTTCGCGGGCAAGCGCGGCGCGCTCGTCGCCATCGAACCGTCGACGGGCGACATTCTCGCCTTCGTTTCCGCGCCGAGCTTCGATCCGAATTCGTTCGTCGACGGCATCGACCAGCAAACCTGGGACGAACTCAACAACTCGCCCGATCACCCGCTGCTCAACCGTCCGCTGCACGGCACCTATCCGCCGGGCTCGACCTACAAGCCGTTCATGGCGCTCGCCGCGCTCACGCTGCACAAGCGCACGCCGCAATGGGGCTTCTCGGACCCGGGCTACTACATGTTCGGCGGCCACCGCTTCAACAACGACGTGCGCTCCGGCCAGGGCTGGGTCGACATGAACAAGGCGATCATGGTGTCGAACGACACCTACTTCTTCATGCTCGCGCACGACCTGGGCGTGGACGCCATCGCCAACTTCATGAAGCCGCTGGGCTTCGGCCAGCTCACCGGCATCGACATTTCGGGCGAGGCGCGCGGCATCCTGCCCTCGACCGAATGGAAGAAGAAGGCTTATCGCAAGCCCGAGCAGCAGAAGTGGTACGAAGGCGAGACCGTCAGCCTGGGCATCGGTCAGGGCTACAACTCGTTCACGATCCTGCAGCTCGCGCACGCCACGGCCACGCTCGCCGATAACGGCATTCTGATGAAGCCTCACCTCGTGAAGGCCATCGAGAACCCGATCACGAAGGCCGAACATCTGACCGTGCCCGCCGAAAGCGGACGGCTCGACGTGAAGCAGGCCGATATCGACGTCGTGAAGCGCGGCATGGAAAACGTGACGATGAACCCGTCGGGCACCGCGTATCAGCTGTTCCGCAACGCTCCGTACACCTCGGCGGGCAAGACCGGCACGGCGCAGGTGTACTCGCTGCAAGGCGCGAAGTATCAGGCGCACGCGGTCGCCGAGCATCTGCGCGACCACGCGCTGTTCACGGCCTTCGCGCCCGCCGACAAGCCCACGATCGCGCTCGCGCTGATCGTCGAAAACGGCGGCTGGGGTGCGCAGTCGGCGGGCCCGATCGCGCGCCGCGTGCTCGATTACTGGCTCGTCGACCGCCTGAAGCCGGGTGCGGAACAGGCGGCCGTGGCCGCTGCCGCGTCGGCGACGCAGGACGCGTCCGCGCCCGTGATCGGCGGCGAGGCGCAAGAGGCGTCGGGTGTCGCGGGCGCCGCGGGTGCATCCGGCGCTGCTGCCGCCTCGGGCGCGAGCGGCGCTTCGGCGGCCGCGCCCGCCAGCGCGCCCGTGTCGAGCGTGAAGGTGGCCGCAGGCTTCACGCCGCTGCCCTTCCCCGGCGCGGCGTCGGCGGCTGAAGCGGCATCGGCCGCTGCGGCGGCTTCGGCTGCCGCCAGCGCCGAGACGGCGTCGAACGCCTCCGCCGCGAGCGGCGCGCGCGCGCCGGCCGCGCCGCAAGCCAAACCCGCCGCGCCCGGCAACACCGCCAGCCCGCGCGCCAATGCAGGCAATAGCGCAGGCAATAGCGCGGGCAACAGCGCAGGCACCGGCACGAACGCCGATAGCGTCAATAGCGCCGACGCCGTGAACGGCGGCACCTCGGTCGCCGACGACGGCGCCGCCGCGCGTCCCGCCGCCGCCTCGCTGCCGCGCCATTTCGGCCCCGGCCCGCATCGTCCGCGCCGCCATGCGGGCGAGTCCGGCAACGCCACGCTCGCGCCGCCGCCCAAGGCCGCCACGGGCAACGCCGACGAGTAAGGACACACCATGCCTCTCCTCCAGTTCGACAAGATCGACAAGCGCGCCGTGCTCGACACGCTGCGCAAGATGTTCCTGGGCTTCGATCGCCCGCTCGCGCTCACGGTGTTTCTGCTGCTGTGCGTGGGCATCGTCACGCTGTACAGCGCGAGTCTCGATGTGCCGGGCCGCGTCGAAGACCAGCTGCGCAACATCATGCTCACCTTCGTGCTGATGTGGGTGCTCGCCAACGTGCCGCCCAATACGCTGATGCGTTTCGCGGTGCCGATCTACACCTTCGGCATCGCGTTACTGATCGCGGTCGCGCTATTCGGGCTCACCCGCAAGGGCGCGAAACGCTGGATCAACGTGGGCGTGGTCATCCAGCCGTCGGAAATTCTCAAGATCGCCACGCCGCTGATGCTCGCGTGGTACTACCAGCGCCGCGAGGGCGTCACGCGCTGGTACGACTTCGTGGTGGGTTTCGCGATCCTGCTCGTGCCGGTCGCCCTGATCGCCAAGCAGCCCGACCTCGGCACCGCCGTGCTGGTGTTCGCCTCGGGCGTGTTCGTGATTTATTTCGCGGGGCTCTCGTTCAAGCTGATCGTGCCGGTGCTGATCGCGGGCGTGATCGCGGTGGCCTCGATCGCGGCGTTCCAGGACAAGATCTGCCAGCCTCAGGTCAACTGGCCGCTGATGCACGACTACCAGAAGCACCGCATCTGCACGCTGCTCGACCCGACCTCCGACCCGCTCGGCAAGGGTTTCCACACGATTCAGGCCGTGATCGCGATCGGCTCGGGCGGGCCGCTCGGCAAGGGCTGGCTCAAGGGCACGCAGTCGCACCTGGAGTTCATCCCCGAGAAGCACACCGACTTCATTTTCGCGGTGTTCTCGGAAGAATTCGGCATGGCGGGCGGCATCGTGCTGCTCACGCTCTACATGTGTCTGATCGCGCGCGGGCTCTATATCGCGGCCAACGGCGCGACGCTGTTCGGGCGATTGCTGGCCGGTTCGCTGACGATGGCGTTCTTCACCTACGCGTTCGTCAACATCGGCATGGTGAGCGGCATCCTGCCCGTGGTGGGCGTGCCGCTGCCGTTCATGAGCTACGGCGGCACCGCGCTGACGACGCTCGGCATCGCGATCGGGCTGATCATGAGCGTCGGGCGGCAGAAGCGGCTGATGCAAAGCTGATCGCGCCGCACAAAACGCAAAAACAAAACGCGCCGGTTCTCACCGGCGCGTTTGTCATTTCTGGACGCGATCTAGCGTGGATTCACGACGACTTCACTGCGGCTGCGCGGGCGCGGACTTCATCAATTGCTCGCTCAACTGCTGAAACTTGAGGCGCGCCACCGGATCGCCCTGCGCCGCCGCCGCCGCGTAGTAGGCGCGCGCGACGTTGAGGTTCTTCGGCACGCCGTCGCCGCCGCGTTCGTAGAACGAGCCGGTCACGTATTGCGCGGTCATGTCGCCGCCCTCGGCCGCCTTCTTGTACCAGTAGAACGCCTGCTTGTTGTCGCGCGTGGTGCCGCGTCCGTCGAGGAACTGGTTCGCGAGCGCGAGTTCAGCCTGCACGTGGCCCTGCTTCGCGGCCTTCAGGAACCACTGATGCGCCTCCACCGGATTGCGCTCGACGAAGTCGCCGTCGTCGTACATTTTTCCGTACACGTACTGCGCGTGGGACATGTTCGCGTCGGCGGCCTTGCGCAGCCACTTGCGGCCTTCGCTCACATCGGCGGGACCGCCCTCGCCGTTCACGAGCATCATCGCGTAGTTGAATTCGGCGAGCCGGTTGCCGCGCGCCGCCGCGGCCTGGAACTCCTTGCGCGCGGCCGCGAGATTGCCCGCGTTGTAGTCGGCGACGGCGCTGGCCGTCTGCGGATCGTCTTCGGCGCCCGCTGCGGCGGTTGAAATCGCGGGCTTTGCTGCGGATTTTGTGGCGGGCTTCACGTCCTGCTTCGCGTCCGGCTTCGCTTCCACCTTCGCACCGTTATCGGCCGCGAACGCCGCACCGCCGAAGCAAGATGCCGCCAGCATCACCGACGTCGCCAACGCGATCCGCGCCGCACACTCCCATCCCTTCGGACGCCTCATGAGCGCGCCTCCTGCAAGGCCTGGCGCGTGGCGCGCACGAGCCAGATCACGTCGGCGGCCAGCGCGATAAACGAAAAACCCATCTCGCGATACTGCTTCGCCTGCGCCGCGTCCATCGCGAAGATGCCCGCCGCCACGCCCGCAGCACGCGCCGCGGCGACGATGCGCGTCATCGCGGCCACCACGTCCGGGTGCTTCGAGTCGCCGAGATGACCGAGGCTCGCGGCGAGATCGGCGGGCCCGACGAACAGGCAATCGACGCCCGGCACCGCCGCGATCTGCTCGACCTCAGCCAGCGCCGCCGCCGATTCAATCTGCACGAGCGTGGCGATCTGCGCATTCGCGCCGTGCAGATAGTCGCGCCGCATGCCGTAGGCCGCCGCGCGCACCACGCCCGCGACACCGCGCTGACCGTCCGGCGACTGCGCGTCGGGATAACGCGTCGTGCTCACCGCGCGCGCCGCTTCGGCCGCCGAGGCGATATTCGGGAACATCACCGTGCGCGCGCCCGCGTCGAGCACGTGCTTGACGAGCCACGGCTCGTTGGCCGCCACGCGCACCACGGGCTCGGTCGGCAGATGCGCCGCCGCGATCGCGCGCAGTTGCGCGATGGTGTCGCCGCTGTCGTTGGGCGTGTGCTCCATGTCGATCAGCAGCCAGTCGAAGCCGGCGTGCGCGAGCGCTTCGGCGGCCGTTTCGCTGCCCATCGACAGCCATAGCCCGTACAGCGGCTCGGCGTCCTTGAGGCGTTCCTTGAGGGGATTGGTGAAGGTACTCATCGCCGTGCTCCCGGCGAGCGTGCGCGATGCGCGCGTCACGCGCGGGCCTCGTGGCCCGGCGGCGCGGCAGCCGGCAAGTCTCGCTCCGTTGTGTTGTCGGGCCGCGCGAGCTGCGCAGGCCTTGCCGGAGCGATCATACCGCGACAAAAGTAGGCGGGGACGGACGGAAAACCCGTCTTGCGCGGCGCGCGCGGGCGCCGGCGGAGATCAGCGGAAAATCAGTCGCGGACGACTTCGGCCCAGCAGTTGGGCGTTTCGTACAGGCGCACCTTGTGCAGCTGCAGGTTCACGCCGTAATGCGCGTCGTACACGTTGGCGAGGATCTCGAACGCGATGGCCGCGAGATTTTCCACGGTCGGAATGCGGTCGATCACGACGGTCTTATGGCCCGGCAGCGTTTCGAGAAAACCGCGCACCTGCGTGTCGCCTTCGAAGACGAGGAACGCGTGGTCCCACAGATCGACGAGATGCTGGTTCGCGAGCGACTTCACGTCGGCGAAATCCATCACCATGCCGCGGTCGGGCGCGCCTTCCGTCTCGACGGTGTCGCCCTGCAGCGTGATTTCGAGCACGTAGCGATGGCCGTGCAGATTACGGCACTGGCTGCGGTGGTCGGGGATGCGGTGACCCGCGTCGAATTCGAGTTTTCGGGTGATCGTCAGCACGGCGCTTCCGGGGCAAATTCAGGGAATGTTCAGGTACTTGTGCGTCTGCATCGAGAGGCGCCATTGCGGATGACGCTTGCACCAGTCGATGGCGAGCTTCGTGTTCAGGTCGCGCGACGGACCATCCATCGGCTGCACGAGAAAATACTCGAAATCGAGCTTCGCGTAGTCGGCCAGACGCTGGTTGTCCTGCGGCACCACGACCTTGAGCTCGTTGCCTTTGGTGACCACGAGCGGCGCGTCGGCCTTCGGGCTCACGCAGATCCAGTCGATGGTGTCGAGCACCGGCAGCGAGCCGTTGGTTTCGATGGCGATCTCGAAGCCCGCCGCGTGCAGCGCATCGACGAAAGGTTGGTCGATCTGCAACATGGGCTCGCCGCCCGTGCAGACCACGAAGCGGTTGTTCTCGCCTTCGGGCCACAGCGACGCGATCTTCGCGACCAGTTCCTCGGGCGTGCGGAATTTGCCGCCGTTCTCACCGTCGGTGCCGACGAAATCCGTGTCGCAGAAACGGCATTGCGCCGACTCGCGATCTTCCTCGCGGCCCGACCACAGATTGCAGCCGGCGAACCGGCAGAACACGGCCGGACGCCCGGCGTTCGCGCCTTCGCCCTGCAACGTGTAGAAAATTTCCTTTACCGCGTAAGTCATGCTGCTGCCTGATATCGACTCGGGGCTCGTGGGGAGCCGTCATGATGGCGGGCGCTCATCGAGCTTTTCAGCTCGCTCGTCGCGTCGCGAGGCGCGCCGCCCGTGCGCCGCTTCGCTCTTGCCGCGTTCCAAATGCCGCGCAGTCTGTTAGAGCACTGCCTGCGCGGCGCGCGCCCGTCGTCGGATCAGACCGGCGCTTCCGTTACGTTCTCGCCCGCGAGATAAGCCTCGTAGCCGCGCTTGCGCAGCTTGCATGCCGGGCATTCGCCGCAGCCGAAGCCCCATGCGTGCAGCTCGGCGCGCTCGCCGACGTAGCAGGTATGCGTTTCCACGCGCACCAGCTCGACGAGCGCTTCGCCGCCGAGCGTTTCGGCCAGACGCCACGTGTCGGCCTTATCGAGCCACATGAGCGGCGTTTCCAGCACGAAGCGGCTGTCCATGCCCAGATTGAGCGCGACCTGCAGCGCCTTCATGGTGTCGTCGCGGCAGTCGGGATAGCCCGAAAAATCCGTCTCGCACATGCCGCCGACGAGCACCTTGAGCCCGCGTCGATACGCGATCGCGGCGGCGATCTGCATGAACATCAGGTTGCGGCCCGGCACGAAGGTGTTCGGCAGGCCGTTCGCGGCCGTTTCGATCTCGATTTCGCGCGTCATGGCGGTGTCGCTGATCGAGCCGAGCACGGAGAGGTCGATCGTGTGATCGTCGCCGAGGCGCTGGCCCCACTCGGGGAACGTGCTCGCGACCGCGGCGCGAAAGCCCTCACGGCATTCCAGTTCGACGCGATGGCGCTGGCCGTAATCGAAGCCGAGCGTCTCGACGGTATCGTAGCGGTCGAGCGCCCAGGCGAGGCACGTTGCCGAGTCCTGGCCGCCGGAAAACAGCACGAGCGCGCCGTTCCTGGTTTCTGTTCGAGTCACCGTGAAACTCCGTGTGTGAGGTTCCGCGCGGTCGCAAGCTGTCGAAACCCGCCGGGCGGACCGGCTCGATCCGGCGCCGGCCCATGCAGTATAGGGCGCGCCCTCCCGAGGGGTATCGGCGCCACTTTATACCGCTCATTAGCCCTGATTGCGCACGCTGGCGTCGGCCAGAGGCGCAGATCGTGCGTCTCTGCGCGTCTCTGTGTGCATCGTGCAACCGCACAGACCACAATCACGCCGGGCGATTCGCGCCCTCCAATGAAAAAGCCCCAGGAATCGTACGATCTCCTGGGGCTCTGCATTCTGGTGGCCTGGGTCGGAATCGAACCAACGACACGCGGATTTTCAATCCGCTGCTCTACCAACTGAGCTACCGGGCCAACGAAGAAGGGAAATTATAGAGAGCTTTCCAGCCTTGCGCAAGCCCTTTCTCAAAAGATTCTGAAAAAGGGCGGGCACGAAGCCAGCAGCCGGGCCCGTCGCGTTATTCGCCCTTGCTCTTGCCGAGGTCGACGCCCAGCTGCTTGAGCTTGCGATACAGGTGCGTGCGCTCCAGACCGGTTTTCTCGGCCACGCGCGTCATGCTGCCGTTCTCGCGCGCGAGGTGATATTCGAAGTACGCGCGCTCGAACGCGTCGCGCGCGTCGCGCAACGGAATGTCGAACGAGATCGAAGCCGTCTGCGCCATGCTGACGCCCGCCACGCCGTCCGCGCCCAGCACCGGCAGCGCCGCCGCCGAGGCCACCACGGCCGGGCCGCCCGCCACCGGCTTCGCGCCAGGCGCGCCTCCGGCAGGCACCGGCGCGGCGGTGCCGCGCGCGAGACCCTGCTCGACTGCCTTCAGCAGCTTCTGCAGCGCGATCGGCTTTTCGAGGAAGTTGAGCGCGCCGATCTTGGTCGCCTCGACCGCCGTGTCGATGGTCGCGTGTCCCGACATCATGATGACCGGCATCGAGAGCTGGCCTTGCGCGGCCCACTCCTTGAGCAGCGTGACGCCGTCGGTGTCGGGCATCCAGATATCGAGCAGCACCAGGTCAGGCACCTGACGCTGACGGAATTCCCGCGCCTGTTGCGCGTCCTCCGCGAGCTCCACGACGTGTCCCTCGTCGCTGAGGATCTCCGAGAGCAATTCCCGGATGCCCATTTCATCGTCTACCACCAGGATGGTTGCCATTTACGCTGCCCTTGTCTGCACTGTTGCTTTTGATCCCTGCTCAGCTGTAACGCTTGAACGTGCGTTTCCGTTGGCGTCCGGGTCGACGTCATCGGCGAGCTGGAGAAAGAGAATCGATATCTGCGCGCCTTCTATCACATCGCCCGCTTTCATGCGATTGCGAATGTCGATGCGCGCGCCGTGCTCGTCGACGATCTTCTTGACCATCGCAAGCCCGAGTCCTGTTCCTTTGGCCTTGGTCGTCACGTAGGGTTCAAAGGCACGCGTGAGGATGCGTGCCGGAAAACCCGGACCATTGTCCGAGACCGTGAGCCGCACCGCGACGCGCGTGTGGCCCTCTGCATCCGCATCGCCGTATTCTACGGCCCGCGTTTCGAGCGTCACGCGCGGCGGCGCCACATCGGCCACGGCGTCCTGCGCATTCTGCAGGAGGTTGTGGATGACCTGGCGCAATTGTGTCGCGTCGCCGCGTATCACGGGCAACGAAGAGAGCTCGACCTTGATCGCGCTCTTGCCTTCTTCCGCGCCGTAAAGCGTGAGCACTTCGCTCACGAGTTCGTTCAACTGCAGGCTCGCGAGCACCGCCGGCGGCGTGCGCGCATAGTCGCGGAAGTTGTCGACCATCTGCTTCATGGCCGCGACCTGATTGACGATGGTGGTCGCGCCGCGCTTGAGCACTTCGGCGTCCGAGGGCGCGAGCTTGTCCGAGAGCTTCATTTGCAGGCGCTCGGCCGACAGCTGAATCGGCGTGAGCGGATTCTTGATCTCGTGCGCGAGACGCCGCGCGACTTCGCCCCATGCGACCGAGCGCTGCGCGGAGATCACGTCGGAGATATCGTCGAACACCACGACGTAGCCCGAGGTCTGCATGTCGCCCGCGTCGCGGCCCGTGTCGGAGACGAGCCGCGCGCCGCGCACGAGCAGCGTGAGCGGATCGGTCTCGCCCGGCACGGGCACCGAGAACTGCTGCTGCCAGTGGCCGCGATCGACGCCGCCGTTGTCGCCGCCCATGCGCGACGCTTCCTGATCGGCGAAGGCCTTGCGCACCATCGCCGCGAAGTCGCCGAGCGCGGCCACATGATCGATCGGCAAGCCCACCTGCGTCTGGAACGGATGACGGAAGATGCGTTCCGCGCCGGGGTTCGCCGTGGTCAGGCGGAACTGACGGTCGAACACGAACACGCCTGCCGTGAGATTCGCGAGGATGCTTTCGAGATACGCCTTCGAATGTTCGAGCGCGACGCGGTTCTTCTCCACGGCCTGGCGCGCCTCGGAAAGCTGACGCGTCATCGCATTGAACGACTGCGTGAGGAAGCCCAGTTCGTCGCGCGACTTGATTTCGCGCTTCGGCGTGTAGTCGCCCTCGGCCACTTCCTTCGTGCCCTGCGCGAGCAGGAACAGCGGCCGCGCGAGCTGGTTGCCGAGCGCGAGCGCGAGCATCATCGCGACGAAGGTCGCGAGGAACAGCGCGAGCGTGAGCGTGCCGATGTACATCTTGCGCAGGCCCGTGCGGCCGAGCGCCTTTTCCTGGTACTCGCGATAGGCGCGCTGCACGGCGTCGGCGTTGCGCGCGAGCGCGGCGGGCACCGGCTGTTCGAGCTGCAGGAAGCGTTCGGCGGGCTGCAGATCGGTGGTGTTGCCATCGGGGATGCGCGTGACCACGCGCAGCCGCAACGCGCCCTTCGGTCCATGCAGATGCGGATCGCCGTCGACTTCGCCTTCGATCGCCGCGTAGCCGCGCCCGCGCGCCTGATCGATCATCAGCGTGGTGGGCAGATCGGCGGGCATGAGCGAGGAGAAGTTGCTCGACGCCTGCGCAACCACGTGCATGTCCGGCGCCGCGCCCGACATGCTGCGCACCGGCTCGACGATGGTCGCGTCCTGCACGCCGAACTGGTCGCGCGCGCGCAGCAGCGTGAGCGTCGTGCCCGCGGCGTCGCCGCTCGCGATCTGCTCGGCCATCAGACGCGCCTTGGTCTGCAGGTCGGACAGCGAAGCGTCGAGCATGCCGCGCCCGAGATTGAGGCCCGCCGTGAGCGCGGTTTCCACGTTCACGTCGAACCACGATTCGATCGAGCGCGACACGAACTGATACGAGACGATGTAGATGATGCCGCCCGGCACCACGCCCACGAGCGCGAAGAAGAACGCGAGCTTGGCGAGTAATCGCGTGCCGAACTTGCCGCGCCGCAAGCGCACGACGATCACGATGACGAGCGCCGTGACCACCGACATGAAGACGATCGCGACGCCGATATTGGCCGCGTAGAGCCAGCCGTAGTAGCGGTCGAAGAATTCGGTATTGGCGCTCGCGGCGGCGAGCAGCACGAGCAGCAGCGCGGCGGTGAACGCGACCGTCGACACCAGCAGTCGGACGACGAAGCTGCTGACACTGCCTCCGGTGGCGCGGCGCACGTTATTTAGCACGTTCGGTCACCGTGAAGCTGAAGCGCTTCCAGTCGGAAGCAAGGTTCCAGTCGCGGTTGTTGACCGCGTCGATCTGGAAAGGCTTGGGCATGAGCGCGACGTCGAGCTGCATGCGCACCGAGGCCGTGTAGGTCTCGCCCGGATGCACCTGGTTACGCTCGATCACGTGCCACGACGTGACGTGCTTGATGACCGCGAGCGCATCCGCCAGCGTCGAAAAGCCGAGCTGGAGACCGCCGCTCGACACGCGGTATTCGCGCGTGAGCGGCTGAAACGAGAGGCGAATGCTTTGCGACACGCTCACGGGTTGTTCGTCGAACCAGTACCAGCGCGGGCGCGTGAGTTCGAAATCGGTGGTGAAGTAGAGCGGAATGCCCTTGTTGACCGCGTCTTCCAGGCTGCTGTTGAGATCGAAATCGAAGCGGGCGTCGAGGCTCCAGCCGGAACCGTCGGCCTGCAACGAGGCGCGCTGCACCGAGATCGAATCGGCGCGCGCCGGCGCGGCGGCCATGAAGCCAAAGAACAACGCGACCCAGAGCAGGGCCGCGAAGCGCAGCGGGAAGAAGCGTTTGATGGTCACCGTTTCTGGAAGCGCGCGTAGAAGAATCCGTCGTGATCTGCGGGGCGATCGGCCGGCGCGCCGTCGGCCGCAGCGGGCAACAGTTGCCCCGGCGCGTCCAATCGTACCGCATCCGCGTGGCTGCTTTCAAACCAGACCGCCTGCGCCTCGCCTTCCTCGGGGAACAGCGAGCAGGTCACGTAGAGCAGTTCGCCGCCGGGCTTGAGCAAACCCCACAGCGCCTCGACGATGCGGCGCTGCTCCTGCGCGAGCGCGGCGATGTCGCTCGCGCGGCGCAGCCAGCGAATATCGGGATGACGCCGCACGATGCCCGAGGCCGAGCACGGCACGTCGGCGAGAATGCGGTCGAACAACTGGCCGTCGCCTTCATCGTCGAACCACGCTTGCGGCTCTCCCGCGTCGCCGACCACCACGCGCGCGTGGCGCAGCGGATGCGCGGCATCGTCCTGCGCGAAGCCGAGACGCGTGAAGTTTTCGCCGATACGCGACGCGCGCAACGCGTCGCTCTCCAGCGCGATCAGGTCGATGTCGGCGAGTTCGAGCAGATGGCCGCTCTTGCCGCCGGGCGCCGCGCACGCATCGAGCACGCGCATGCCGTCGCGCACGCCGAGGATGTCCGCCGCGATCTGCGCGCCCGCGTCCTGCACGGACACATCGCCCGCGAAAAAGCCCGGAATGCGATCGACGGGCAGCGGCGCGGCCAGCCGCACGGCGTGCGTGCCGATCTGCGTCGCGGCGATGTTTTCGTCGGCGAGGCGCTGCACGTAGTCGGCGGCGCTCGTGCGGCGCGCGTTCACGCGCAGCGTCAGCGGCCCGTGCGTGTTGCCCGTGGCGAGAATCGTTTCCCATTGCGTGGGCCACGCGCGGCGCACCGCGTCGATCCACCATTGCGGATAGTTCCAGCGCGCGACTTCGTCGGCTTGCGCGGCGGCCAGCGCCTGTTCGCGCTCGCGCAGGAAACCGCGCAGCACGGCGTTCACGAGTCCCTTCGCAAAACCGGTTTCGCGGCGCGCGCCGACCGCGCGCACGGCCTGATCGACGACCGTGAACGGCGTGTAGGCGGCGTGCGCCTCGTCGTCGACGAGCAGGGCGAACGCGCAGGCCAGCAGGTTCGTCACAGGGGCCGGCGGCGCCTTGCTCACGCGCTGCTTGATCAGCCAGTCGACCGTGCCGAGGCGGCGCATCGTCCGGTATGCGATGTCCTGCACCGCGCCGCGCGCGACCGAGGCCAGCTCGTGCGGCAACGAGGCGAACACGCTCGACAGCGCGGCGGGCAACGCCGCGCCGGCCCGCACCGCGCCGACGGCTTGCGCGGCCTGATCGAGCGCGAAGCCGAGCGAGTCGGGGGCCAGATGCACGGGCGGCAGCGCCGCTGGCGCGCCGGACTGCCGGGCGGGCGAAGCGGAATGCGTGGAACGGCCTGCGCGAGTCTGGCCGGCTTTGCCGGACGGGCGGCGGGAATGGCTGGATGTCATGGGAAAACCGGATGCGAGCCGCATGGTGCGGCGTACGAGCATAAGCAAATCACAAGCGAGCCATTGTAGCGTGGCGTGGGCGCAACGCTGATCATGCGGCACAGGGGACGCGGGGAGGACGGGTAAAGCGCGGCGGTCGGGCACTAGAGAACCGCCGATTTCGCCTGAGATTCCGCTGCAAAATGGCAAGCGCCCCCGCCACGACCCGTGAAGGCCGCCATGAAACTATTCGGGAAAAAATTCGATCTCGTGTTCCTGGTCGGCGTTGTGGTGTTCGCGGTGCTCGGGCAAGGCCCCCAAAAGCTGCTCGCGCCATTCTGGGACTACAGCAGCTATAGCGCCGCGCTCACGCGTTTCAACCAGGGCGGCGACCCGTACGGCGTGCCCGCCTCCGAGTTTCCGCTGGTCTATCCGCCGATCTTCCTGAATCTGCTTGCGAAGGTGCCGTTTCTCACCGTCTATCTGCTGTTCACCCTCGCGACGCTCGCGTACGTGGTCTATAGCGTGCGCAAGTCGGACTTCGTCTGGCCCGCCACCGTGGGCTTTCTCGCGGGCGGCGCCGGCGTGGGTGCGCTGCTCACGGCCAATTTCGCGATCTTTTCGCACCTGCTGATCGTCGCGCTGCTGTACTCGGCGTCGCGCAGCGAGCGCCGCGCAGTGCTCGGCTATGCCGTGGCCGCGCTGGTCATCGTGCTGTTCGCGTCGATCAAGATTTACTTCGCGGCTTACGCGCTCGTGTTCCTGTTTCTGCCGAACGGCATCCGCTACGTCTTCGCCATCCCGATTTGCGTCGCGTGCGTGGACGCCGCGCAAATGCTGCTGGAGCCGCAGTTGTGGGCCGCGTTCGAAACCCGCCTGCGCTGGCAAGTGATCACGCAGCACGACTCCGGCCTCGTGCTCTCAGGCATCCTGCAGCAACGCGTCGAGAGCCTCTCGGCGATCGAGGACGTGCTGATCCACGAAGCCATCGTCGTCGCGCTATTCCTCTATGGGATCAATCCGCTGCGCGAGCCGCGCACGCTGGCGTTCAACGACGTATCGGGGAAGCTGTTCTACGTGATCGCCTTCGCGATCATCCTGAATCCGCGTTTGAAGGAATACGACATCGGCGCGCTGTTCGCGTGCTGCTATATCTCGCTGTTCCAGAGCACGCGGCCCGCGGATCGCGCGCAACGCGTGATCGCCTACGTCGTGCCGATTGCGTTCGCGGCGGCGTGGTTCATGTCGCGGCTCACGCATGTCTTCCTCTTCCTCGACCTGACGTGGATCCTGAGCGTCTACGGTCTCTTTCTCGCCATCTCGATACGTCAGCGCGCCTTGCGCAAGGTCGGCCACAGGAGCCCGCCGCCGCACATCGGGATCTCGCAGGCATAAAAAAACGCCTCAAAAAGAGGCGTTTTTCGTGATTGCGCGCGAACGCGCCCGGCTTAGCGCTGGCCCGACGCCATCTCCATCAGACGGCGGATGCGTTCTTCCGTGGCCGGGTGCGTGCTGAACAGATTCTGGATGCCGCCGCCCGAAAGCGGATTCATGATCATCATCTGCGCGGTGGCCGGATGCTGCTCGGCCGCGGCGAACGGAATGCCCTGCGCGTAGCGATGGATCTTGTCGAGCGCCGACGCCAGCGCCTGCGGATCGCCAGAAATTTCCGCGCCGCCGCGGTCGGCCTCGAATTCGCGCGCGCGCGAAATGGCCATCTGGATCAGCGCGCCCGCGATCGGCGCCAGCAAAGCGACGGCGATGCCCGCGATGGGGTTGGTCGGACGGCCGTTCTCGTCGCGGCCGCCGAAGATCATCGCGAAATTGGCGAGCGCCGAAATCGCGCCGGCCATGGTGGCCGAGATCGTCGAAATGAGAATGTCGCGGTGCTTCACGTGCGCGAGTTCGTGAGCCATCACCCCGCGCATCTCGCGCTCGGACAACACGCGCAGAATGCCCGTGGTGGCCGCCACCGCAGCGTGCTCGGGATTGCGGCCCGTGGCGAATGCGTTGGGCGCGTCTTCGTTGATGAGGTAGACGCGCGGCATCGGCAGATTCGCGCGCGTGGCCAGATCGCGGACCATGCGGTAGAACTGCGGCGCCGTGGTCTCGTCGACTTCCTGCGCGTTGTACATGCGCAGAACCATCTTGTCCGAGAACCAGTACGAGAAGAAGTTCATGCCGAGCGCGATCACGAGCGCGAACATCATGCCGCTGCGCCCGCCGATCAAACCGCCAATCGCGATGAACAGGGCCGTAATCGCGGCCATCAACATCGCGGTCTTGACCCAGTTGAACATGTGCTGTGCTCCTTCACCCAGTGGGGATCAAATCGTTGGACGCCCGCCGCTCGACTTTCCCTGAGGGACAGGTCGCGGCAGCGAGCGCATTGTAAGCGATCTGTTAGATATGGGCGGGTGCGAAAAATTCAATCTCCGCGCGCGGGCAAACCGGCGCGCGAGCGAGCGCCCCGAAGCCGGTGCGTGCGCTCAGCGCGTGGTGGTGGCCAGCTTCACGCCAAGCCCGACGAACGCCGAGCCAACCGTGCGGTCGAGCCACTTTTTGATACCCGGCTTGCCGGAGACGCGCTGCGTGACGCTGCCCGCGATCCAGGCGACGAAGCTGTTCCAGACCCAGCTCATCAGCACGAACACCGCGCCGAGCGTGAGGAACGCGAGCACCTTGTACGGGCTCGTCACGCTCACGAACTGCGGGAAGAACGAGACGAAGAACAGCACGACCTTCGGGTTCAGCACGTTGGTCCAGAAGCCCGAGAGGAACAGCTGGCGCAGCGGACGCGGCGCGGCCGAACGCGGCTCGTCGGCTTGAGCCGCGGCGGCCTTGGCTTCGCTCTTTGCAAAGATCAGGCGCACGCCGAGGTAGACCAGATAGCAGGCCCCCACCAGCTTGATGACCGTGAACGCGGTGGCCGACGCCGCCAGCAGCGCCGTGAGACCGAACGCGCAGGCGAGCGCGTGTACGCAGCAGCCCGCCGAGATGCCGAGGGCCGACACCAGGCCAGCGCTGCGGCCCTGCGCGACGCTGCGGCCGACGATGTACGCGGTGTCCGGGCCGGGCGTGACGTTCAGGAGAAAAACCGCGACCACGAAGAAGCCGAAATGGGTGATGCCGAACATGACTGTCTCTGCCAAAACGATGAAGAAATAGCGCACGAACGCAGCCGCGCGGGACTCGCACGGGGACGCGAAGCGACCACCGATTCTAACGCGCGCCGCGTGGCGCGCGTCACCTGGCCGAACGGATGACTGGCGCGCGAACGCGCCCGAATTTACGCTGCGGAGGTGTCGGGCAACGCGAAGCGCTGGCCCGCCGTAAGCGGCATGCCGGCCAGGAATTCGCGCGCGGGCAGGCGCTTGCCGCCCGGCTTTTGCAACTGCGTGAGGCGCAGCGCGCCTTCGCCGCACGCCACCACCACGCCCGCGGGCGAGACGTCGAGAATCTGGCCCGGCGCGGCGCCTTCGGGCAGCGTCGCGCCGTCGGCCGGCTCGGCGGCCCACAGCTTGAGCTGCGCGCCGTCGAGCGTGGCCGCGCCGCCCGGAAACGGGTCGAACGCGCGAATCTGGCGCGCGAGCGCCACGGCGGGGCGGCGGAAATCGAGCGCGGCTTCGTGCTTGCCGATTTTTTCGGCGTAAGTCACGCCATCGGTCGGCTGCGGCGTCAGCGGCAACTGGCCGGTGCGTTCGAGCTGCGTGAGCCAGTCCACCACCAGTTGCGCGCCCAGATTCGCGAGGCGGTCGTGCAGCGTCGCCGTGGTGTCGGTGGGCGTGATCGGCGTGCGCACTTCCGAGATCATCGCGCCGGTGTCGAGGCCCGCGTCCATCTGCATCAGCGTGATGCCGGTCTCGGCGTCGCCGGCCTCGATCGCGCGATGGATCGGCGCGGCGCCGCGCCAGCGCGGCAGGATCGAGGCGTGAATGTTGATGCAGCCGTCCGTCGGAATGTCGAGCACTTCCTGCGGCAGGATCAGGCCGTAGGCGGCCACCACCATGACGTCGTGCGGCGTCGCGCGCAGCAGGTCGATCGCCTCGGCGGCTTCCTGCAGGTACTTGCCCGCGCGGCGCAGCGAAGTGGGCTGCGCGACGGCGATGCCATGCTCCTGCGCGTAACGCTTGACCGGGCTCGCCTGAAGTTTCATGCCGCGTCCGGCGGGCCGGTCGGGCTGGGTCAGCACGAGCGGCACGGGAAAGCCCGCCTCGTGAATGGCGGCGAGCGCCGAGGCGGCGAATTCCGGCGTACCGGCGAAGATCACGCGAAGAGAGTGGCTCATGGGCACAAGCGAATACGGGGTGAAACAGTGAAGCGCACGACGGGCGTGCGCGGCGCTTACATCGCGCGTTCGAGCTTCTTCATCTTGCTCTTGATGCGCGTCTGCTTGAGCGACGAGAGATATTCGACGAACACCTTGCCCATCAGGTGATCCATCTCGTGCTGGATGCACACGGCGAGCAGGCCGTCGCAGTCGACCTCGTAGCTCTCGCCCTTCTCGTTGAGGGCGCGCACGCGCACTTTCTCGGCGCGCTCGACTTCGTCGTAGATGCCCGGCACCGAGAGGCAGCCCTCTTCGTGCACTTCGCGCTCGTTGCTCGCCCAGATGATTTCCGGGTTGATGAACACCTGCAGCTGGTCGTGCGTATCGGACACATCGATCACCACGACGCGCTCGTGCACGTCCACCTGGGTCGCGGCGAGGCCGACGCCCGGCGCCGCGTACATCGTCTCGGCCATGTCGCCGACGAGCTTGCGGATGCGGTCGTTGACCACTTCGACCGGCTTGGCGACCTTGTGCAGGCGCTTGTCCGGGTAATGAAGAATATTCAGTAGAGCCATGATTTCACGGTTTCTCGTTGGGCGGCAGGCCGCGCCGATGTTGCGGATCGCGCGCGGATTGGCCGTTCGGCCAGCTTGCGGGCCCAGTACAGGATACGGAGGATATACGGACAAAGCGGCCGGATTCAATGCGCGGGCCGCCTCGGGCAACCAGCGCCGCGCCGCTCGCGCACTCGCACAGGCCAACGCGGCCGCGCAAGGGCGATGCCTCGCTGCGGCGCGTCGCGGCAGCGTCTCAGAGATCGCCTCAATGAGCGCCGCCTACAAATTTCGGATGGTGAAAATTTTAACACGACGGGCTGCGCTTCGCCCGCCCACGGGAGAATCGCCGATGCTCGACACCTTGCCGCCCGTTACGCGGCCGGATACGTCGCCACTTACGTCGCTCGATGCGTCGCCCGATGCGTCGCCCGATGCGTCACCGCTGGCGCCGTTGCCGCTCGCGGCCGACGAATTGCATGCCTGGCTGCGCCTCACCACTGCGCGCGGCCTGAAGCCCGCCGCGCTGCGCGCGTTGCTCGGCGCGTTCGGCCTGCCGCAGCAGGTGCTCGCGCAACCATTCAACGCGCTCGCGGCGGTGGCGGGCAGCGCGG
>NZ_CAJZAR010000057.1:42468-55885 GCF_914484835.1 Paraburkholderia tropica | reverse complement strand
GTGAAGGCGGCATTCTGCGTAATTCGAACGGCGAGCGTTTCATGGAACGCTACGCGCCGACGCTGAAGGATCTCGCGCCGCGCGACTTTGTTTCGCGTTCGATGGACCAGGAAATCAAGGAAGGCCGCGGTGTTGGCGCGCACAAGGATCACGTGCTGCTCGACCTGTCGCACATCGGCGCCGAGACCATCATGAAGCGTCTGCCGTCGATCCGCGAAATCGCGCTGAAGTTCGCGAACGTCGACTGCATCAAGGAACCGATCCCGGTCGTTCCGACGATTCACTACCAGATGGGCGGTATTCCCACGAACATCAACGGTCAGGTCGTTGGCACGCCGAAGGGCCACGAAGAAGTCGTCAACGGCTTCTACGCCGTGGGCGAATGCTCGTGCGTCTCGGTGCACGGCGCGAACCGCCTGGGCACGAACTCGCTGCTCGACCTCGTGGTGTTCGGCCGTGCGGCCGGCAACCACATCGTCAAGCACGTGAAGGAGCTGAAAGAGCACAAGCCGCTGCCGGCCGACGCCGCCGACTTCGCGCTCTCGCGCCTCGCCAAGCTCGACAACTCGACCTCGGGCGAATACGCCCAGAGCGTCGCGAACGAAATCCGCGGCTCGATGCAGAAGCACGCTGGCGTGTTCCGTACCTCGGCGCTGCTGGCCGAAGGCGTCAAGGACATCGCGCAAGTCGTGGAACAGGCGAAGCACATTCACCTGAAGGACAAGTCGAAGGTGTTCAACACCGCGCGCGTCGAAGCGCTCGAAGTGGCGAACCTCGTGGAAGTTGCGCAGGCAACGATGGTCTCGGCTGAAGCCCGTAAGGAAAGCCGTGGCGCGCACGCACACAGCGACTACGAACACCGCGACGACGAAAACTGGCTGCGCCATACGCTGTGGTTCAGCGAAGGCAACCGTCTTGATTACAAGCCGGTTCACATGAAGCCGCTGACCGTCGAGTCCGTGCCGCCGAAGGCGCGTACGTTCTAAGGCACACGCCAGTCAAAAGGAATTGGGAAATGGCCAAACGTATTTTTGAAGTCTACCGCTACGATCCGGACAAGGACTCGGCGCCGCGCATGCAGACGTACGAGCTGGACCTCACGCACGAGCGCATGCTGCTCGACGCGCTGGTGAAGCTCAAGGAAGTGGACGAAACGCTGTCGTTCCGCCGTTCGTGCCGTGAAGGCGTGTGCGGTTCGGACGCCATGAACATCAACGGCAAGAACGGTCTGGCGTGCCTCACGAACCTGAACGACCTGCCGGCGAAGATCGTGCTGCGCCCGCTGCCGGGCCTGCCCGTCGTGCGCGACCTGATCGTCGACATGACGCACTTCTTCAACCAGTACCACTCGATCAAGCCGTACCTGATCAACGACACGCCGCCGCCCGAGAAAGAGCGTCTGCAGTCGCCCGAGCAGCGTGACGAACTCGACGGTGTGTACGAGTGTATTCTGTGCGCGAGCTGCTCGACGTCGTGCCCGAGCTTCTGGTGGAACCCGGACAAGTTCGTCGGCCCGGCCGGCCTGCTCCAGGCTTACCGTTTCATCGCGGACAGCCGCGACGAAGCCACCGGCGAGCGTCTGGATAACCTCGAAGATCCGTACCGTCTGTTCCGTTGCCATACGATCATGAACTGCGTCGACGTCTGCCCGAAGGGGCTGAACCCGACGAAGGCGATCGGCAAGATCAAGGAACTGATGGTCCGCCGCGCGGTTTGACCACGGCGAGATTGAATGGACTCGCACCAGTCTGACCCTCATCGCCGCGCGCGCCTTCGCTGGCGCGCGCGGCGCGGTATGCTCGAAAACGACATTATTTTCGAGCGTTTTTTCGACCGCTATGAGCATGACCTCAGCGACGCCGACGTGGGCGCACTTACGCGCCTGCTCGAGCTGAGCGATAACGACCTGATGGACTTGCTGCTCGCACGCAAGGAACCAGAAGGCAACCTTGCCGACCCGGACGTGAAGCGGGTGCTGGAGCTGCTTCGCAACGTCTGAGACGCGGTGACGCCAGGAGGCGCCGCGCCGGACGTGCAAACTATCGAATCCTGTGTTTATCTTCGATTGAGGATGTGCTATGACCCCGTCTGATGTAAAAGCCACGCTATCGTTCAGCGACAATTCGCCGAGCGTCGAACTGCCGATCTACAAGGGCACCCAAGGCCCGGATGTAATCGACATCCGCAAACTGTACGGTCAGACCGGCAAGTTCACGTATGACCCGGGCTTCATGTCGACGGCATCGTGCAACTCGGCGATCACGTATATCGACGGGGACAAGGGCGAGCTGCTGTATCGCGGTTACCCGATCGACAACCTCGCGCAGAACGCCGACTTCCTCGAATCCTGCTATCTGCTGCTCAAGGGCGAGCTGCCGAACCAGGTGCAGAAGGACGAGTTCGTGAAGACCGTCACGCAGCACACGATGGTTCACGAGCAGATGCAGTTCTTCTTCCGTGGCTTCCGTCGCGACGCGCACCCGATGGCCATTCTGGTCGCGGCTGTCGGCGCACTGTCGGCGTTCTATCACGACTCGCTCGACATCAATAACGCGAAGCATCGCGAAGTTTCGGCAATCCGCATGATCGCGAAGCTGCCGACGCTCGTCGCCATGGCGTACAAGTACTCGATCGGCCAGCCGTTCGTGTACCCGCAGAACAATCTGTCGTACAGCGCGAACTTCATGCGCATGATGTTCTCGAACCCGTGCGAAGAGTACAAGGTCAACGACGTGCTCGTGCGCGCCCTCGACCGTATCCTGATCCTGCACGCAGACCACGAACAGAACGCCTCGACCTCGACGGTCCGTCTGGCGGGTTCGTCGGGCGCGAACCCGTTCGCGTGTATCGCGGCCGGTATCGCGTGTCTGTGGGGCCCGGCGCACGGTGGTGCGAACGAAGCCGCGCTGAACATGCTCGAGGAAATCGGTTCGGTGGACAACATCCCCGAATTCATCAAGCAGGTGAAGGACAAGAACTCGGGCGTGAAGCTCATGGGCTTCGGTCACCGCGTGTACAAGAACTACGATCCGCGTGCGAAGCTGATGCGCGAAACGTGCCACGAAGTGCTCAACGAACTGGGCCTGCACGACGATCCGCTGTTCAAGCTCGCGATGGCGCTCGAAAAGATCGCGCTGGAAGACGAATACTTCGTGTCGCGCAAGCTGTACCCGAACGTCGACTTCTACTCGGGCATCGTTCAGCGCGCGCTGGGCATCCCGACGTCGATGTTCACGTGTATCTTCGCGATGGCACGTACGGTGGGCTGGATCGCCCAGTGGAACGAAATGATCGCCGACCCCGAGCAAAAGATCGGCCGTCCGCGTCAGCTGTTCATCGGCAACACGCCGCGCGAAGCGAAGCCGATTTCGCAACGCTAAGCATCGCAGCTGGCTCGCGTGATGCGCCGTTCACGGTGCGTCGCGCGGCGAGCGCACAACGCCCCGCCGGGTTCGTCCCGCCGGGGCGTTTTCTTTTTTGCGGCCTTGAATCCGCCGCTCAAATCCAGCCGTCGATCTTCAGTCCGCTCGCCTGTTCGGCTTCTTCGCGCGACACCTGACGTATCGTCTCGCCGAAACTCCATACGTGGCCTTCAGGGTCGCAGGCCGCGTAGACGCGATCGCCGTAGAACTGATCGTCGGGCTCGCGCACGATCGTCGCGCCCGCGGCGCGCGCGTGTTCGCAATGCGCGTCGAGGCCGCTTTTGAGCTGCACATGCACCGACTGCGTGTTCTTGCCGCCGACCGCGGCGGGGCTCGTCGAGGGCATGCCCGGCCACTCGCCGCAGACCATGATGTAGCCGTCCTGGAAGCGCATTTCGGAGTGGCAGACCTTGCCGTCGGGCGTCGTGACGACGAACTGCGTCTTGAAGCCGAACGCCTTTTCCAGCCAGTCGAGCGCGGCGCGCGGGTCGCGGTAGTAGACGGCGCTGCCGAAGGCCGGGCGTTGCGAGGTATCGCTCATGATCGTCTCCTGTCGTGCCTCGAATGGAACGCCGCGGCGCGCTGCGTGGGCGAACCGCGTGCGACGAATCTAGCACCGGCGCGCGGCGCTCGCGCGCACCGTGCCTGCCTGCGCACGGCCCTGCACGGCCCCGTCCCGCGAATCCTTTATGATGGACGCGTCCCCTTTTTCTGCCGCGATCGCCCGCATCGCGCAGATCGCCGAGCCGCTCCATGTTCTTCGCCGCGCATTCCCTGCATCGCCGTTTGAGCATCGCCATCGGCACGCTCGCGATCGTCGTGGGCCTGCTCGGCGCGCTCGGCACCTTCCTCGTGGTGCGCAGCCTCGCGAGCGAGTTCAGCGCGAGCCTGCGCGACGCCGCCGCGCACGTGCAGGTGGGCGCGCCGCCGCAGATCCACCACGCGGCCACGGCGAACGGCGCGCGCCGTCCCTCCGACGATTTCGTGGTGCAGATCTGGTCGACCGGCGACGCCGCCGCGCCGAGCCGCACGAGCGACGCCGATATCGCCTTGCCGCGCGCGCAAGCGGGCTTTTCGTCGATCGACTACGACGGCGAGACGTGGGACGTCTTCGCGCTCGCGGCCGGCGACGAGCACATCCAGGTCGCCGAATCGCGCAGCATGCGCAACCGTAACGCGCTGCGCGTGGCGTTCTGGAGCCTGTTGCCTGTGCTCGCGCTGCTGCCGCTGCTGGCGTTCACGATCGCCGTGACGGTGCGCGTGTCGCTGCGGCCGCTCGAACGCGTCGGGCGCCGCGCGGCGCAGGTCGATCTGCACGATCTGCGCGAACTGAAGCCGCTCGACGTGGCGAAGGCGCCCGTCGAACTGCGGCCCTTCATCGAGTCGATCAACCGCATGATCGAGCGCCTCGCGCTGCTTGTGAACACCGAGCGCAAATTTATCGCCGACGCCGCGCACGAACTGCGCTCGCCCATTTCCGCGATGCAGTTGCAGATCGACAATCTGCACGACGCGCCGCCCGATCAATACCGCGAGCGCTTCGAGGAACTGCGGCGCGGCGTGGCGCGCACGGGCGCGCTCGTTTCGCAGCTGCTCGGGCTCGCACGCGCGGAGATTGGCGGCGCGCAGCGTGCGCTCGCCGATATCGCGCTCGCGCCGCTCGTGACCGAGGTGCTGGCCGATCTGCTGCCGCTCGCCGACGCGCGCGGCGTAGATCTCGGCGTCGAGCGTCTCGACGAGGCGAGCGTGCACGCGACCGAAGCCGATCTGCGCGTGCTGGTGCGCAATCTGATCGACAACGCGATCCGTTATGTGCACGCGGGCGGGCGCGTCGACGTGTCGGTGCGGCGTGAGGCGCGCAGCGTGACGATCGAGGTGATCGACGACGGTCCCGGCATCGCCGAAACCGACTTGCCGCGCATTTTCGACCGTTTTTTCCGCGCGGGCGCGAACGACACCGAAGGCAGCGGCCTCGGGCTCGCGATCGCGCAGGCGCTCGCGCACGGCTATCGCGGACGCGTCACGCTGGAGAATCGCGCCGACGGCCAGACGGGCATCGTCGCGCGCATCGTGTTGCCGGGCGTGTGAGGTGCGCCGTGATTGGCGATATCGACAGGAATACTGAATAAAAGTGAGGGAAGCTGAGCGATGCGCATTCTGCTGATCGAAGACGATCTGCTGATCGGGCCCGCGCTGCTGCGCGCGCTCAAGGACGCGACCTATAGCGTCGACTGGGTGCGCACGGGCGAAAGCGGCCGCGCGGCGATCCGCGACGGCTCGTACACGGCGATCCTGCTCGATCTCGGCCTCGGCGACATGAGCGGCCTCGACGTGCTGCGCGGCCTGCGCGAGTCGAACGATACGACGCCGGTTATCGTCATCACCGCGCGCGACGATGTGGACACGCGCGTCGAAGGCCTCGATCTGGGCGCCGACGACTATCTCGTGAAGCCGTTCGAGAGCAAGGAACTGCTCGCGCGCATCCGCGCGGTGGTGCGGCGCAAGTCGGGTTTCGCTTCATCGACGATGGGCAGCGGGCGCGTGACGCTCGACATGAACGCGCGCCGCCTCACGTTCGACGGCCAGAGCGACGATCTCTCCGCGCGCGAATACGCGCTGATGCTCGCGCTGCTCGAACGGCCCGGCGCGATTCTGTCGCGTCAGCAGATCGAGGAGCGGCTTTACGGCTGGGGCGAGGAAGTGGAGAGCAATGCCGTCGACGCCGTGATTTACAGCGTGCGCCGCAAGTTCGGGCATGCGGTGATCCGCAACGTGCGCGGGCTCGGTTGGGCGGTGTGCGTTTGAAGCGTGTTTGAAGAAAAACGCGGCGAGCGGGGGCTCGCCGCGAGGCGCGCGACGCGGGGGGAAGGGCCGCGCCGTCCGCGCCAGATAAACGGGTAACCTGCAAGCGCGCTTACGAAGCCAGCAGACGCTGCCACGGATGCGCCTGCCACGCCCGCGAGAGCGCCGCGAGCAGCGCGGCTTCGCTATCGGCGACGTGACGGTCGGCGTAGACCGCGACGTGGCACAGATTGAGCACCTCGGCGCGCAGCCCCGGATCCTGCAACTCGCGCATGACGTGCTGCATGACGTCGGAGTCGAGCTTGCACGCGTCGCTCCAGTTCAGGTGCGCGCTCACGCGCAGATCCTCGCAGAGCCCTTGCATGATCGATCCGAACTCGCCGGGTTCGAGGCCGAGGCGGTCGGCGATGCGCGCCTGATGCACGGCGCTGAGTTCGCTGCTGCTGAGGTGGCCATCGGCGAGCAGGGCGATGGCGACGATCCGGCCCGCGGCCTGCGGGCTGTTGCTGGAGTAGGTTCGCATGGTCAGATGTCCTTGAGGTTGGTCGGTGTCGCGTTGCCAGGCCGCGCCGTTAGTCGAACAGGTCGCCGAGCCACGACTTGCGGCGGCGCTGCGCGTGCTCGTCGCGATGCGCGCGGTGATGCGAGCCTTGCTGCGCGCTGTAACCGTCGTCGAGCCGGCGCGACTGCGTCGCCTGCGCGCTTGCCGTGCGGTCGAGCAGCTTGTCGAGTTCCCCGCGGTCGAGCCAGACGCCGCGGCACTGCGGGCAGTAGTCGAGTTCGACACCTTGACGCTCCGAGATCGCAAGCGTGACGTCAGGGCAGTTCGGGCATTTCATGTTGCGCTCCGTGATGAATGGACAGGCCATCGGGCGCCGCCTGGGCCTCGCCGTCGCCGCCGTCGTTGGCGGGCTGGCGGGTTGTGCGGTGCCGATGGAATTCATCCTCGCAGACGAAAATGAGCGAAAAATGAGGAGCGTGTTTTCGGGCTGGAACGCGCGTCCGAAACGCGCCCGAGATGCGTCCGAAACGCGCTATCGCGCCGCGTCCACGCCGCCGCCGCGCGTCTTCACCAGCGACAGCAGCACGCCGCCCGCGAGCAGCGCCGCCGTCACGCCGAGGCTCAGCAGCGCCGGCATCTTGCCGACGAAATGCACCAGCAAGATCTTCGCGCCGATAAACACCAGCACAAGCGCGAGCGCATGCTTGAGGTAGTAAAAACGGTGCGCCATCGCCGCGAGCGCGAAGAACAGCGCGCGCAGGCCGAGCACGGCGAAGATGTTGCTCGTATAGACGATGAACGGATCGGTCGTGATCGAGAAGATCGCGGGAATCGAATCGACTGCGAAGATCAGGTCGGCGAATTCGATCATTAGCAGCGCGACCAGCAGCGGCGTGGCGTAGCGCTTGAGCTTGCCGGTCGCGGGGTCCGCCTGCCGCACCACGAACGCGCCGCCTTCGATGCGCGGCGCGACCGGCAGCACGCGGCGGATCGCGCGCAGGATGCGGCTGTCCTCCACGCGCGCCTCCTCTTTCGAGCCGAACAGCATCTTCACGCCCGTGATCGCGAGAAAGACGCCGAACACGAGCAGCATCCACTCGAAGCGCGCGATCAGCGCGGCGCCGAGCCCGACCATGAGCGCGCGCAGCACCAGCACGCCCACGATGCCCCAGAACAGCACGCGATGCTGGTACACGCGCGGCACCGCGAGCGCGCCGAAGATCGACGCGATCACGAAGACGTTGTCGAGCGAGAGCGACTTCTCGATCAGATAGCCGGTGAGGTACTCGGTGGCGGGCTCGGCGCCGATCTGCCACCAGACGAAGCCGCCGAACAGCACGCCCACGGCGATATAGCCGAGCGAGAGCCAGAGGCTTTCGCGGATGCCGATCTCGTGATCGTCGCGATGGAGCACGCCGAGGTCGAGCACGAGCAGTGCGATCACCACGGCGATGAAGGCGACCCAGAGCCACGCGGGCTGGCCGAGAAAGCTGGCGGAGACGATCGGCGTGAGCATGGCGGTCAGGTCCTTGGGCCTCGAAAGTGGGGAGGAGGGCGAGCGCGAGGGGCTCAACAGCCCAGCTTAGTCCTGAGGAATGAGCGCGGAATGAGGCGCGTCCTGGTGTGGGCGGGTCGGCGTCGAAAGTGACGTCGGATTGACGGACATCCAGGCGCGGCGCTTCCGTCCGCGATGCGGCATTTATGCGAAACCGTGCGGTGCTAGATTCATCGATCCTTACAACAACGAAAGGACATGAGAATGACACGCATCAAAGCTGGCCTCGCTTGCGGGCTCGTCATCGCGCTGAGCGGCTGTTCGGCGCTGCAGAGCATGGACCCCAATGCGGCGGTGTCTGCGGGCACGACGCTTTTCAAGGCCGCTACGCTGTCGGACAGCGACATCGTCACGCTCTCGAACGACGCCTGCAAGGCGAGCGACGCGCAGTCGAAGGTGGCTGCGTCGAACAGCGCCTACGGCAAGCGTCTCACGAAGGTGATGGGCGGCTTCGGCGACATGACGCTGAACGGCCAGAAGATCAACTACAAGGTCTACGAGACGAGCGACGTCAACGCGTGGGCGATGGGCAACGGCTGCGTGCGCGTCTATAGCGGCCTGATGGACAAGATGAGCGACGACGAACTGCGCGGCGTGATCGGCCACGAAATGGGCCACGTCGCGCTCGGCCACTCGAAGAAGGCCATGCAGGCGGCCTATACCGTGAGCGCGGCGCGCACGGCGGCGGGCGCGAGCGGCAATTCGGTTGCGTCGGCGTTGAGCACGTCGCAGCTCGGCGACCTGACCGAGAAGTTCATCAACGCGCAGTTCTCGCAGTCGCAGGAAAGCGCCGCCGACGACTATTCGTTCGATCTGCTGACGAAGAAGGGCATGAATCGCGAAGGCCTCGTCACCGCGTTCCAGAAGCTCGCGGCAATGGACGGCGGACAGAGTTCGATGCTGAGCTCGCATCCGTCGTCGCCGAGCCGGGCGCAGCACATCCAGAATCGGATCAAGAAGGAAGGGTGATAGGGCGCTAGCGCAGGCGGTCAGCGGCAGGGTAGCGCGCGCTGGCCGCGGTTCGACGTTACAGCTCGTAGGAGGGCGTGGTTGCGGCGACGAGCAGGAAGACCACGAACATCATGGCAATCAACCCCGCCACTGCGACGCCGAAGGACTTCCACCCGGACTCCAGTTCGCCGCCTGCCTGCGTGTGTGCAGTGATGGCGGGCGTCTGCGTCTTGCCTGTGTAAAACGCGACGATGAACACGCCAATGAGCGCGCTGACATGCCCAAAAGCTTTGGCCAGCGCATTGGAGTCGTCGGTCGTCGCGGCGAACAGCAGCATGCCCAGCGTTCCGAGCGCGGTCACGGCTAGTTCGTTCCACGCGCGCGACGTGTTGCCCAGTCTTGAAGAGTTGCGCCACAGAAGATAGCCGCCCGCGAGTGGCGAACCCACAAACGTCGCCAAGACGATGCTGCGCGCGCTGAACAGTTTGAAGCGGGGCGTTGATGCGCGAAGGACTTCGGACGAAGGCGAAGGCGGGGCGTTCAGAAGGTCGGTCATGCTGTCCCAGGTGTGGTGAGAGGGTGAAAGCATGCGGAACTTACTGGAACGCGTCCGTGGCTTCTTTAGGCCATTTCTGATTTCTACGTCGTCTTTGCCTCAGAACTGATAATTGATCGACACGTCGCACACGCCTTCGGTCTTGGTCTGGACGATCGGGCTGTGCGCGGCGCTGCCGAGCAGCCGCTTGATCGCGCCGTCGGCGCTCACGAACCAGTGCTTGTTGACGAAGTACACCATCGTGATGCCGAAGCCCGCCGATTTCAGGCCCGGACTCGCGTCGTACTGTCGATAGCCCGAGGCGGCGGCCTGCTGCGGCGTTACGCCGAACCAGCTCTGCATGTAGTTCGAATCCGCGAACGTGACCGAAGGTCCGGCGAACCAGTAGAACGTCTGACTGCTGCCCGGCAGCGGCATGTAGGCGCCGAAGTCGGCGGTCCAGCCGTTCGAGCCGCCGAAGCTGCGCGTGAACGCGCCGCGGAACACCAGCGGGAAGTCCTTCGAAATCACGTATTCGCCCGCGATCTTCATCAGCGGCGCGGGATTGATGTTGCCCATGCCGTTCAGGCGCGACGGATCGTCGTGGCCGCGCCGGCCGAGATCGTAGGCGGCGGCGATGCTCAGACGCCAGTTCTGCCCCTGCAGGAAGTTCACGCCGAAGCCTTCGCCCGTCGAGCCGAACAGGATGTCCTTGTAGCGCAGGTCGATGCTCGGTCCGGCCATCATGTGATAGCGGTCCGAGCCGTCGTAGCGCGGCTCGAAGGTCGCGCCCACGCCGAGGCGCGCCTCGAAGTCGGGCCGGTCGGGCTGATAGAGCTTTTCGAGCGGGATGCCCGCGGAGTACTGCCACTCGCCGAGCGGCGAGGGCGTCTGCGCCTGCGCGCGCGGTGCGATCGCGAACACGCAGACGGTGGCCGCCACGGCGAGCGACGCATGGCGCACGCCGCGCCGCCGGGCGTCCGGGTTGGCCTGCGGTTGCCGCCGCGGGATCAGGCTTGTTCTGCTTGTTTTCTTGTACGCGGTACGGGTTGCAAATGGCATGAGGCCTCCGTGATTGCCTGTGCGGGCCGCGACATGTCCGTGGGTTCAGTGTGATGGAACCATGGAAACGGGGATCGTGCGGCGGCGCACATCACGCAAACGACGTGCCTGATGTGGCACCCACAGTGGCGCTACCACCGTATCGCATGGCGTCCGCGCGTGCGCTGAACCACAAGAAATCAATCGGAAAAACAAGGGCTTCCGCTGCGATGCTCACAAACGGCGCACGCAAAACACGTCGATGCCAGGACGAAGCCGCGACGAAAACACCGCGCGCGCCACGCCGGGTAACACCGATACAGGTATCGCCACTACCACCCAACTCACTGTTTTTTATCGCTTTTTTTGGATCGAGGCGATGCGGGAGGCGGCTTTCGCGTGGCATAATCGATTCACAAAGTATTGCCCCCCGCAGTCACTAACTCCCCGCATATCATGGCAAAGACGCTCTACGACAAGTTGTGGGACTCGCATGTGGTCCACACGGAAGACGACGGCACGACGCTCCTTTATATCGACCGTCATCTGCTGCACGAAGTCACCAGCCCGCAGGCTTTTGAAGGCCTGAAGCTGCATGAGCGCCCGGTGTGGCGCATCAGCGCGAACCTGGCGGTTTCCGATCACAACGTGCCCACCACGGACCGCAGCCACGGCATCGCCGACCCGGTGTCGAAGCTCCAGGTCGACACGCTCGATTCGAACTGCGACGCCTTCGGCATCACGCAGTTCAAGATGACTGACCAGCGTCAGGGCATCGTGCACATCGTCGGCCCGGAACAGGGCGCGACGCTGCCGGGCATGACGATCGTCTGCGGCGACTCGCACACGTCCACGCACGGCGCGTTCGGCGCGCTCGCGCACGGCATCGGCACCTCGGAAGTCGAGCACGTGCTGGCCACGCAAACGCTCTTGCAGAAGAAAAGCAAGAACATGCTCGTGAAGGTCGAAGGCACGCTGCCGCGTGGCTGCACCGCGAAGGACATCGTGCTCGCCATCATCGGCAAGATCGGCACGGCGGGCGGCACGGGCTACGCCATGGAGTTCGGCGGCTCGATGATCCGCGGCCTCACGATGGAAGGCCGCATGACCGTCTGCAACATGGCGATCGAAGGCGGCGCGCGCGCCGGCATGGTCGCCGTTGACGACACCACGGTCGAATACCTGAAGAACCGTCCGTTCTCGCCGCAAGCCGCGGAGTGGGACCAGGCCGTCGAGTACTGGAAGACCTTCCGCACCGACGAAGGCGCGCACTTCGACCGCGTGGTCGAACTGTCGGCCGCCGACATCGTCCCGCAGGTCACGTGGGGCACGTCGCCGGAAATGGTCACGTCGGTCGACGGCCGCGTGCCCGATCCCGAGCGCGAGAAGGACCCGGTCAAGCGCGACGCGATGGAACGCGCGCTGCAATACATGGCGCTCGAACCGAACATGCCGATCGAGTCGATCCAGCCGGACAAGATCTTTATCGGTTCGTGCACGAACGCGCGCATCGAAGATCTGCGCTCGGCCGCTTACGTCGTGAAGAAGCTCGGCCGCCGCGTGGCGCCGAACATCCGTCTCGCGATGGTGGTGCCGGGTTCGGGCCTCGTGAAGGCGCAAGCCGAGCGTGAAGGTCTCGACAAGGTGTTCACGGAAGCGGGCTTCGAATGGCGCGAGCCGGGCTGCTCGATGTGCCTCGCGATGAACGCCGACCGTCTGGAACCGGGCGAGCGTTGCGCGTCCACCTCGAACCGCAACTTCGAAGGCCGTCAGGGCGCGGGCGGACGCACGCACCTCGTGAGCCCGGCGATGGCCGCGGCTGCTGCCATCGAAGGTCATTTCGTCGACATTCGCAAGCTCGGTTAAGGCAACACGATCATGGAAAAATTCACCGTACACACCGGCGTCGTGGCGCCGCTCGATCGCGAGAACGTCGACACGGACGCGATCATTCCGAAGCAGTTTCTCAAGTCGATCAAGCGCACGGGCTTCGGTCCGAACGCGTTCGACGAGTGGCGTTATCTGGATCACGGCGAGCCGGGTCAGGACAACTCGAAGCGTCCGCTGAATCCCGATTTCGTGCTGAATCAGCCGCGTTATCAGGGCGCTTCGGTGCTGCTGACGCGCAAGAATTTCGGCTGCGGCAGCTCGCGCGAGCATGCGCCCTGGGCGCTCGATCAGTACGGATTCCGCGCGATCATTGCGCCGAGTTTTGCTGACATTTTCTATAACAACTGCTTCAAGAACGGGCTGCTGCCGATCGTTTTGAGCGAAGCGGATGTCGATCATCTGTTCAACGAAACGTATGCGTTCAACGGTTTCCAGTTGACGATCGATCTGGATAAGCAGGTCGTGCGCACGACGGATGGGTCGAAGGAATATCCGTTCGAGGTGGCTGCGTTCCGTCGTTATTGTCTGCTGAACGGTTTCGACGATATCGGGCTTACGCTGCGTCACGCCGACAAGATTCGCCAGTACGAAGCCGAGCGGCTCGTGCGTCAGCCCTGGCTCAAGAATCGCGTTATTTAAGCGGTTTTTTTTGCGCGGATGTTGTGGGGGAGGCGTGCTGGCGTTTTGCGCGTTTCCTTGGTTTCGTGTCGGTATGCAAG
>NZ_CAJZAR010000057.1:0-42458 GCF_914484835.1 Paraburkholderia tropica | reverse complement strand
GCAAAGAAAAGTAGGTGCTGCCCCGCACAGGGGCGACGCATGCAGACCGACGCGAAAACAAGGAAACGCGCAAGAGCAGGCACACCACCAAAAGCCCACGCCACCGCGTAACCGAAACCCAACACGAAACATTTCGAGGAATCAAAAAATGAAGATTGCAGTGCTGCCGGGCGACGGCATCGGTCCCGAGATCGTCAAGGAAGCCGTCAAGGTCCTCAACGCGCTCGGCGAAAAGTTCGAGCTGGAAGAAGCGCCGGTTGGCGGCGCGGGCTACGAAGCAAGCGGCCATCCGCTGCCCGAAGCCACGCTCGCGCTGGCCAAGGCCGCCGATGCGATCCTGTTCGGCGCCGTCGGCGACTGGAAATACGACTCGCTCGAACGCGCACTGCGCCCCGAACAAGCTATTCTCGGCCTGCGCAAGCACCTCGAACTGTTCGCGAATTTCCGCCCGGCCATCTGCTATCCGCAACTCACGGGCGCGTCGTCGCTGAAGCCGGAAATCGTCTCGGGCCTCGATATTCTGATCGTGCGCGAACTGAACGGCGACATCTACTTCGGTCAGCCGCGCGGTCTGCGCGAGTCGCCGGACGGTCTCTTCAAGGGCGCGCGCGAAGGCTTCGACACGATGCGTTATTCGGAACCCGAAGTGCGCCGCATCGCGCACGTCGCGTTCCAGGCCGCGCAAAAGCGCCAGAAGAAGCTGACGTCGGTCGACAAGGCCAACGTGCTCGAAACCTCGCAGTTCTGGAAGGACATCATGATCGATGTCTCGAAGGAATACCCGGAAGTCGAGCTCTCGCACATGTACGTCGACAACGCGGCCATGCAGCTCGTGAAGGCGCCGAAGGCCTTCGACGTGGTGGTCACGGGCAACATGTTCGGCGACATCCTCTCGGACGAAGCGGCCATGCTCACGGGTTCGATCGGCATGCTGCCCTCGGCCTCGCTCGACAAGAACAACAAGGGTCTGTACGAGCCGTCGCACGGTTCGGCGCCGGACATCGCGGGCAAGGGCATCGCGAATCCGCTCGCCACGATCCTCTCGGCCGCGATGATGCTGCGTTACTCGCTCGGCCGCGAAGAACAGGCGGACCGCATCGAAAACGCGGTCAAGAAGGTGCTGGAGCAGGGCTATCGCACCGCCGACATCGTCACGCCGGATTGCAAGAAGGTCGGCACGGCGGAGATGGGCGACGCGGTCCTCGCAGCGCTGTAAAGCAGAACGAAAGGGCATGCCGTCGCTGGCGTGCCCTTTTTTGTTTGATCGCTTCGTGGCGTGCATTTGAAACGTGCGCGCTACATAGCGGAAAGTGCGGTTTTTGCCGCGCAAATTAACTGTTTCGTGTATATTGTCCCGATGGCGACGATCTCCCCGATCACGACTGTTACGAACATCCACGGCGATAAAACTGCCCGTGCGATTTCGCTCGCCATCACCACGAAAACGATTACGAAAACGATCATCACGCGTTGATCGCTCGTCGTGCCCGCTCATCTTCCCCGCGCGGCCACGCCGGGCGAGCGAAGCGGGGAAGTGTCCAAATCAAGGGTTAGTCATGAACGTAGGTCTCGTAGGTTGGCGCGGCATGGTCGGCAGCGTGCTGATGCAGCGCATGCAGGAAGAACGCGATTTCGACCTGATCGAACCGGTGTTTTTCAGCACCAGCAACGCAGGCGGCGCGGCTCCGTCGTTCGCCAAAAACGAGACAAAGCTCAAGGATGCGAACAGCATCGACGAGCTCAAGAAGTGTGACGCCATCATCACCTGCCAGGGCGGCGACTACACGAACGACGTGTATCCGAAGCTGCGCGCGGCGGGCTGGACCGGTTACTGGATCGACGCGGCTTCGTCGCTGCGCATGAAGGACGACGCGGTCATCATCCTCGACCCGGTCAACCTGAACGTCATCAAGGACGCGCTCGTCAAGGGCCAGAAGGACTTCGTCGGCGGCAACTGCACGGTCAGCCTGATGCTGATGGCGCTCGGCGGCCTGTTCCGCGAGAACCTCGTCGACTGGATGACGGCCATGACCTACCAGGCCGCTTCGGGCGCGGGCGCGCAGAACATGCGCGAACTGCTCTCGCAGATGGGCGCGCTGAACGCGGCCGTCGCGACCGATCTGGCGAACCCGTCGTCGGCGATTCTCGACATCGACCGCAAGGTGCTCGCCACCATGAACAGCGACGCCATGCCCACCAGCCAGTTCGGCGTGCCGCTCGCAGGCTCGCTGATTCCGTGGATCGACAAGGATCTCGGCAACGGCATGTCGAAGGAAGAGTGGAAGGGCGGCGCGGAAACCAACAAGATTCTCGGCAAGCCCGCCATGGGCCAGCCGGGGTCGATCCCCGTCGACGGTCTGTGCGTGCGTATCGGCGCGATGCGCTGCCACTCGCAGGCGCTCACGATCAAGCTGAAGAAGGATGTGCCGCTCGACGAGATCAACGGCATCCTCGCCTCGGCCAACGACTGGGTGAAGGTCGTGCCGAACGAGCGCGAAGCGTCGATGCAGGATCTGTCGCCCGCGAAGGTCACGGGCACGCTGTCCGTGCCGGTCGGCCGCCTGCGCAAGCTGGCGATGGGCGGCGAGTATCTGTCGGCGTTCACGGTCGGCGATCAGCTCCTCTGGGGCGCCGCCGAGCCGCTGCGCCGCATGCTGCGCATTCTGCTCGACAAGTGAATCATTTAAACTACGCGGCTAATGACGCGTAGAGGGTGGAAAAAGCGCCGCGCCAGTCGCGGCGCTTTTTTATTTTCGCGGATCGGCGCTTGCGCGACGATTGCGAGCACCCGCAACACAATCCCGTTTCATCGACAGCCGCGCGAGCGGTGTGCCAGGGCAACTGATGACCGTTCGACTCGACTCTGTTTCCACTCAATTTCCGCAAGGGCGCCTGACGCTGCGCGCCGCGATCGCGGCGACGGCGTTCGCGCTGGCTGCGGCAACCGGCGCGGCGTATGCGCAAGGCGGCACGGCGACGGCTGCGGCTGGCGCTTCGGCGGCGGCGTCGGCAACGGCGGCGTCGGGCGCCTCGGCTGCTCAGGCGGCGCTGCCCGTGGTCGGCCAGTACACGGTTCATCCGGGCCAGTCGCTGCACGACGTCGCCGTGGATCTCACGCAGTCGCACGACAAGACGGTGCTCGCGCGCGCGAGTTCGGCGCTGTTCGACGCGAATCCCAACGCGTTCATGAAGCATGACCCGAGCCGCCTCAAGGTGGGCGCGGTGCTCAATGTGCCGGGTACGCCCGATATGGCGTCGGCAGGTGCTGCGTCGGGCGTGACGGCGGCTTCCGCGCCGTCGGCTGCTCCTGCTCAGGCCGCGACGGCCAGCGCACCGGCTGCCGTGACCGCGCCCGCGAGCGCGGCGGCTTCGGCTTCTGCGCCGAACACGGCGGCTGCGACCGGCGCGACCGCCGCGGCGGCCTCCGCCGTGGCGGCGGCGAACGCGGGCGCGAGCGCGGCCACCGCAGCCACCGCAGCCACCGCAGGTAATGCGGCATCGAGCGCGGCGACCGTCGCGAGTGAACCGGCAGGCGCTTCGGCGCCCGAGACGGCTTCGGCCGCGACGGCGGCATCGGCGTCGGGCGCCTCGGCGGCGCTCGCTTCGGGCGCTTCGGCCGTCGATCAGCATTCGTTCAGCGGATCGGTTCAGGCCGCATCGGCGGCTTCGGCTGCGTCGGCGCCGGTGTCGGTATCGAGTCTCCAGCAACTGCTCGCGCTCAAGAATCGCGTGCTGATGGCCTTGCAGCACGGCATCGGCAAGCCCGCGCAGGTGGCGGGCGGCGCGAACGGCGCATCGGGCGCGCACGCGCCGGCAGGCGGCGTGCAGGCCGCGCAGCAGCCCGAGGTATCGCCGATGACGCTTGGCATCGTGGCGGCGATCGTGCTCGCGTTCGTCGCGCTGCTCGTGCGCCTGCTGATGCGCAAGCGCCGCAAGCCCGCAGCGGCCGACGAAGCCCAGGCGACGACGGAAACGCCGGTCGCTCCGGCCGCACCGCTCGCAGGCACGCCCGCGCACGCCGAAGTCGACGACATGCCCGTGCTGGACGAGCCGCTGACGCCCGTGCCCGCCCCGACGGCCACCGTGGCCGCTGCCGCCGCAGGCGCGGCCGCCTACGCGCAAACCCATACCGAAGCCGAAGCGGCCCAGCCCACCCCGACGCTCGATCACGCCACCGACGTCGCGAGCCTGTCCGCCGCGGCGGAACTCGGCGGCGACGCCTTGCCGCCGACGCTGCACGACAAGCTGCACACGGAGGCCAACGGCCCCGACGCCCTGCACGAAGACCGCGCGGAGCACGGCACGCATGAGCAAGGCGTGACGCCGGGCGAACCGGAAACGCTCGCCGACGCCACCGACGCCGCGAGCTTCGCCGCCGCCTCGGAACTGGGCGCATCGGCGCTGCCGCCGGAAGGGCTGGCCGCAAACACGGCCGGTGAAACGGAGGAGCACGCGCGCCGCGCCGAGGCCGAGCTTCACGCAGCGACCGAATCCAACCAGGCCGACGAAGTCGACGAATCCGAACCCGCACCGTTCGCGCCGCACGCGCGCGAACCGCAGCCGCTTGAACTGCGCATGCCCGGCGATCCGCAGCCCGAGCCGGTCGCGCCCGCAGAACCCGTAGAACCCGCAGCTCCCGCAGTCTCTGCAGAAGAATCAATGCCCTACCAAGAAGTCCCGCAAGAGTTTCCGAAAACCGCCGTCGATGCGCTCGGCAGCATCGAAATGTCGTTGCCGCCGCGCGTCGAAGTGCCGGACGCGCCCGCCATGCCCGATTTCCCGTTCTCGACCGAACCGTCCGCCACGCCTGGCGCGACCCTCGGTCAGGCGCTGCCGTTCGGCCAGCCGCCCGCGCCGCTCGCGGGCCAGGCCATCGAAGCCGGCACGGCGGGCATCGGCTCGATCGCCGGCCTGGGCGCGCCGCGTTTCGGCACGCTCTCGCTCGATTTCGACCTGAACCTGCCGCCCGATTCCGCCGAGCCGCTGCCGGTCTTTTCGCCCGACCAGCTCGCGCGCATCGCGCGTAACAAGCTCGATCTCGCGCACGAATACATCGCGCTGGGCGACCTGTCGGGCGCGCGCGCGCTGATCAACGAAGTGATCGCGTCGAGCGACGCCGCCACGCGCGCCGATGCGCAGGCGCTGCTGTCGACGCTTTCGCCGCTGTCCTGACGCCTGCCGCATGCGTATCGCCTTAGGTATCCAGTACGACGGCGCCGCGTTCTGCGGCTGGCAATCGCAGCCGCACGGCAAGACCGTGCAGGACGCGCTCGAACGCGCGCTGCGCGAGTTCGCCACGGTGCCGCTGTCCACGGTGGTTGCGGGCCGCACCGACACGGGCGTGCACGGGCTCGGCCAGGTCGTGCATTTCGACACCGAGCTCGACCGCACCGATTTTTCGTGGGTGCGCGGCACCAACGCGTTCCTGCCGTCGACGGTCGCGGTGCAGTGGGCCAAGCCCATGTCCGACGACTTTCACGCGCGTTTCGCGGCCTTCGAGCGCACGTATTACTACGTGCTCTACGTGCATCCGGTGCGCTCGCCGATGCTGGCGGGCCGCTCCGGCTGGATCCACACGCCGCTCGACGTCGATGCGATGCGCGAGGCGGCCCAATGCCTGATCGGCGAGCATGACTTTTCGGCGTTCCGTTCGTCGGAATGCCAGTCGAAGACGCCGGTCAAGCACCTGTACCAGATCGACATCCGGCCGCAGGGCGATTTCATCCACTTTCGCTTCCGGGCCAACGCCTTCCTGCATCACATGGTGCGCAACCTGATGGGTTGCCTCGTGGCGGTGGGGCGCGGGCGCTATCCGGCGTCGTGGATGGCCGAGGTGCTGGCGGGGCTCGACCGTGGCAAGGCCGCGCCGACTTTCATGCCCGACGGCCTCTATCTCGCCCAGGTAGGCTATCCTGACGAGTTCGCGGTACCCGCGCCGCATACGGCGAGCGTGCCGTGGAGCGCGATCTGGGACGATCCGGCCTGACGCGTTTCGACGCTGTAGGGGCGCATCATGACGCGCAAGATCGCTCAAATCCGCGCAAATTGCTTTCAACCACCGAGATAACCACGAGTCTCAATTCATGACGCAAGCCGATCCCGTCGCTCAAGCCGACCTCGCCGCGCACCGCACGCGCATCAAGCTGTGCGGGCTTTCGACGCCCGATGCGGTCGAGCGCGCGATCGACCTGGGCGCGGACGCGATCGGTCTCGTGTTCTATCCGCCGAGCGCGCGTTCGGTGAGCATCGCACAGGCTGTCGAGCTGACGCGCGACATTCCGCCGTTCGTTTCGGTGGTGGGCCTGTTCGTGAATCCCACGCCGCAATGGCTCAGCGAAGTGGCGAGCAACGTCTCGCTCACGCTGCTGCAATTCCACGGCGACGAAACGCCCGCGCAGTGCGAGTCGCTGGCGGCCGTTGCCGGTTTGCCCTGGTTGCGGGCGCTGCGAGTGGCGGCGGATACTCGGCAGACCGATTTGGTAGAATCGGCGAATAGTTATTCATCAGCCAGCGGCCTACTGTTCGACACGCACGTCGACGGCTACGGCGGCGGCGGGAAGGTCTTCGATTGGTCACTTATCCCCGCAGGGCTCGCGCGTCGGGCCGTTTTGAGTGGTGGCTTGAACGCGCAAAACGTCGGTGATGCGATTCGCCAGGTGCGTCCGTACGCCGTCGATGTCTCCAGTGGCATCGAGGTACCGGGCGCGAAGGGCGTGAAGGATCACGCCCGTATGGCGGCGTTCGTGCGCGCAGTGCGCGAAGCGGACGCGGGATAATTTCCTGGGCCGGCAAGCCCTTGCGCAAGGCAAGGCGCCCATCCGGCCAGAGCGAGTGACTTATGTACAATTTGCCCGATGAACGAGGCCATTTCGGCCAATATGGCGGCGTGTTCGCTGCCGAAACCCTCATGCAGGCGATCGACGAGCTGCGCGACGCCTACGCGAAATACAAAGACGATCCCGACTTCCGCGCCGAATATGAGCGCGAGTTGAAGCATTTTGTCGGCCGTCCGTCGCCGATCTATCACGCGCAGCGTTGGAGCGAGCTGGTTGGCGGCGCGCAGATCTATCTGAAGCGCGAAGACCTCAACCATACCGGCGCCCACAAGGTGAACAACGTGATCGGCCAGGCGCTGCTCGCCCGCCGCATGGGCAAGCCGCGCGTGATCGCCGAAACCGGCGCGGGCCAGCACGGCGTGGCCACGGCCACGATCGCGGCGCGCTTCGGCATGGAGTGCGTGGTCTACATGGGCGCGGAAGACGTGCGCCGTCAGGCCGCCAACGTCTACCGCATGAAGCTGCTGGGCGCGACGGTCGTGCCGGTCGAGTCGGGCTCGCGCACGCTCAAGGACGCGCTCAACGAAGCCATGCGCGACTGGGTCACCAACGTCGAAAACACCTTCTACATCATCGGCACCGTGGCGGGCCCGCACCCGTACCCGATGATGGTGCGCGACTTCCAGCGCGTGATCGGCGACGAATGCCGCGTGCAGATGCCCGAAATGACCGGTCGCCAGCCGGACGCCGTGATTGCGTGCGTTGGCGGCGGATCGAATGCGATGGGTATCTTTTATCCGTATATCGAGGATAGTTCGGTGCAGTTGATCGGCGTCGAGCCGGCCGGCGACGGCATGGAAACGGGCCGTCACGCGGCCTCGCTCGCGGCCGGCACGCCGGGCGTGCTGCACGGCAACCGCACCTATCTGCTGCAGGACGAGAACGGTCAGATCATCGAGACGCATTCGGTGTCGGCGGGCCTCGACTATCCGGGCGTCGGTCCCGAGCACGCGTGGCTCAAGGACAGCGGCCGCGCGCAGTACGTGACGATCGACGACGAGGAAGCGCTCAAGGCGTTCCACGACTGCTGCCGCATCGAAGGCATCATTCCGGCGCTCGAATCGAGCCACGCGCTCGCGTACGCCGCGAAGCTCGCGCCCACGCTGCCCAAGGACAAGGTTCTGCTGGTGAACCTGTCGGGCCGCGGCGACAAGGACATGCACACGGTCGCCGAGCGATCGGGCATCCAGTTCTAAGCGCCGGGAGCGACATCAGCGATGCGTGACGAGTTCGACGAGCCGACCTTGCCGGCCGCCGCAGGCGAGGCGGGCGAAATGAGCAGCCAGACGGCGGAGCAGGAAGCCGCCGCGGCGCTGGCTCATGCCGCCGCTTTGCCGACGGTACCGGTGGTGCCCGACGGCATCCGGCTCCTGAACCGCGATTTTCTGACCGATGCGGCGAACTTGCCCGATGCCTCGATCGATCTGATCGTCGCCGACCCGCCTTATGGGCTCGGCAAGGACTACGGCAACGACTCCGACATGCGTTCGGGCGAGGATTTTCTCGCCTGGACCTACGGGTGGCTCGATCTGGCGATTCCCAAGCTGAAAGCCAGCGGCTCGCTCTATGTGTTTTGCACGTGGCAGTACGCGCCCGAGATCTTCGTTTATCTGAAGTCGAAAATGACGATGATTAACGAGATCGTCTGGGATCGTCGCGTACCCAGCATGGGCGGCACGACCCGCCGCTTTACTTCCGTGCACGACAACATCGGTTTCTTCGCGGTTTCGAAGGATTACTACTTCGATCTCGATCCCGTCCGCATCCCGTACGATGCCGCCACGAAGAAGGCGCGTTCGCGCAAGTTGTTCGAAGGCAGCAAGTGGCTGGAGCTCGGCTACAACCCCAAGGACGTCTGGTCCGTCTCGCGGCTGCATCGTCAGCACGCGGAACGTGTCGATCATCCGACCCAGAAGCCCCTGGAAATCGTCGAGCGCATGGTGCTCGCGAGCTGCCCGCCGGGCGGCCGCGTGCTGGACCCGTTCATGGGCAGCGGCACCACGGCAGTCGCTTGCGCGCGTCAAAAGCGCGAATTCGTCGGCTATGAAATCAACGAAAGTTACTGCGCGATCGCGCGCGAACGCGTGAGCGCGGCAGCTGCCGCGCCTGCGTCCGCTGCCCGCGCCACGGCTGTCGCGGCCGGCGCCTGAGGCGCCGCCGCCGCCGTCGGCCTGCGACGCGCGGTCTCCATTGAGATTGAGGACCCTGAAATGTCCCGCATCAAAACCACGTTCGAGGCGCTCGCCGCCGCCAGCAAGAAAGGCCTGATCCCGTTCATGACGGCAGGCGACCCCGATCCGGCCCGCACGGTCGAATTCATGCACGCGCTCGCCGCCGGCGGCGCCGACGTGATCGAACTCGGCGTGCCGTTCTCGGACCCGATGGCCGACGGCCCGGTGATCCAGCAGGCGTCGGAGCGCGCGCTCGCGAAGGGCGTCACGCTCAAGAGCGTGCTGGCCGACGTCAAGCGCTTCCGCGAAACCGACAACGCCACGCCCGTCGTGCTGATGGGTTATGCCAACCCGATCGAGCGCATGGGCGCCGACGCCTTCGCGGCCGCCGCGAAGGACGCGGGCGTGGACGGCGTGCTGGTGGTCGACTATCCGCCCGAGGAATCGGTGGAGTTCGCCGCGAAGATGAAGGCGGCCGACATCGATCCGATCTTCCTGCTCGCGCCCACGTCCACCGACGCGCGCATCGCCGAAGTGGGCCGCGCGGCCAGCGGCTACGTCTATTACGTCTCGCTCAAGGGCGTGACGGGCGCGGCCAATCTGGACGTCGCGAGCATCGCGAGTAAAATCCCGGCGATCAAGGCGCGCGTGCCGCTGCCGGTCGGCGTGGGCTTTGGCATTCGCGACGCGCAAACCGCCGCCGCGGTGGCCGAAGTGTCCGACGCCGTGGTGATCGGCAGCCGCATCGTCACGCTGCTCGAACAGGCGCCCGCCGACACTGCGGCCGAGGCGCTCACGCAGTTCATCGCGGGTATTCGCGCGGCGCTCGACGCGCTGTCGGACAACGCGAAATGAGAGTGCTGTAAAATCCACTTTTCGCCATGCGCGGTCGGGGTCGGAACCCGGTCGGTTTTACCGGTCGGGTCAGCTCGATCCGCCGCGCCCGCGCATCACGAAGGTCAAGGAAGAAAATATGAGCTGGCTCGATAAACTGCTGCCGCCCAAGATCAAGCAAACCGATCCGAAAAGCCGCAAGAGCATTCCGGAAGGTCTGTGGATCAAGTGCCCGAAGTGCGAAGCGGTCCTGTACCGCAACGACGTCGAGGCGAACCTCCACGTCTGCCCGAAGTGCGACCACCACATGCGCATCAACGCGCGCGAGCGCCTGGACGGCCTGCTCGATCCGGAAGGCCGCTATGAAATCGGCCAGGAAATCGTTCCGGTCGACGCGCTGAAGTTCAAGGACAGCCGCAAGTACCCCGATCGCATCAAGGAAGCGATGGACGACACGGGCGAAACCGACGCCATGGTCGTCATGGGCGGCGCGATCCACACGCTGCCGTGCGTGGTCGCCTGCTTCGAGTTCGCGTTCATGGGCGGCTCGATGGGTTCGGTGGTCGGCGAGCGTTTCGCACGCGGCGCGCAGACCGCGCTCGAGCAGCAAGTGCCGTTCATCTGCTTCACCGCTTCGGGCGGCGCGCGCATGCAGGAAAGCCTGCTGTCGCTGATGCAGATGGCCAAGACCACGGCCATGCTGACCAAGCTGTCGGAAGCCAAGCTGCCGTTCATCTCGGTGCTGACCGACCCGACCATGGGCGGCGTCTCGGCGAGCTTCGCGTTCCTCGGCGACGTGGTGATCGCCGAACCGAAGGCGCTGATCGGCTTCGCCGGCCCGCGCGTGATCGAGCAGACGGTGCGTGAAAAGCTGCCGGAAGGCTTCCAGCGCGCGGAATTCCTGCTGACGAAGGGCGCCATCGACATGATCGTCGACCGCCGCAAGCTGCGTGAGGAAATCGCCCAGCTCATGGCGCTGATGCAGCGCCAGCCGGCCGACGCCGTGGCGTAAAAACCGCCGTCATCCGCACTCAAGCCAACGCGCCGCGAGCGAAAGCAAGCGGCGCGTTGTCATTTCCGCGATAATGCCGTTCTTTCGTGGCGGATCGTTCGCGCGAGATCGCGGTCGAATGGTGGATGTTCGATTTTGCGGCGCGCGCGGGCAGGCCGTCGCGGTGCACGTCCGCTGTCGTTCGCGCGGTTTTTGCGCACCGTTGTTCCGCACAGCTTTCCGGCTTCCATTCGAATCGTTTCACATCGCGTATTCATGAGCACTTTTCCCACCCTCGACGCGTGGCTCACGCATCTCGAAACCGCGCACCCGGTCGGCATCGACATGGGTCTTGCCCGCATCACCCAGGTCAAGGAAGCGCTGAACCTCCAGTTCGAGTGCCCGATCTTCACCGTCGGCGGCACGAACGGAAAGGGCTCGACCTGCGCGATCCTCGAAACGATTCTGCTCAAGGCCGGTTATCACGTGGGCTGCCACACGTCGCCGCATCTGCTCGCGTTCAACGAGCGCGCGCGCATCGACGGCGAGCAGGCCAGCGACGCTGACCTGCTGCCGCACTTCGAGGCCGTGGAAGCCGCGCGCAACGCGCTGCCCACGCCGGTCTCGCTCACGTACTTCGAGTTCACGACGCTCGCGATCATGCATCTGTTCGCCTCGCGCGGGCTCGATGCGGTGATCTTCGAAGTGGGTCTCGGCGGCCGTCTCGACGCGGTGAACGTGCTCGACGCCGACTGCGCGATCGTCACGAGCATCGACCTCGACCACACCGAATATCTCGGCGACACGCGCGAGAAGATCGGCTTCGAAAAGGCCGGCATCTTCCGCGCGGGCAAGCCCGCGATCTGCTCGGACCCGCTGCCGCCGCAAACGCTCATCGACCATGCTGAGTCGATCGGCGCCGATCTGTGGCTCTTTGGCCGCGATTTCCGCTTCGAAGGCTCGCCGGGCAGCGAGCGCCAGCAATGGAGCTATGTGGGCCGCGCGCAACGCCGCTCGGCGCTGGCGTATCCGGCGCTGCGCGGCGCGAATCAGCTGATCAATACCTCGGCGGCGCTGGCCGCGCTCGAAGCCATGCGCGACCGCGTGCCGGTTTCGGCGCAGGACATCCGCCTCGGTCTCGCGAACGTCGAGCTGCCGGGCCGCTTCCAGGTGCTGCCGGGCAAGCCCGCGATCATTTTCGACGTCGGTCATAATCCGCACGCCGCCGCCGTGCTCGGGCAAAATCTCGGCAGCATGGGCTATTTTCCGTACACTTACGCGGTATTTGGCGCCATGCGCGACAAGGACATCGCCGGCGTGATCGGCCACCTGAAGGGCGAAATCGACCACTGGTGCGTCACCGATCTGCCGCTGCCGCGCGCGGCGTCCGCGCAACAGCTCGAAGACGCGCTGCGCGAGGCCGGTGTGGAAGACAGCGCCGACAGCAGCATCACGCATTACGAATCGCCCGCCGCAGCATTTCAAGATGCGCTAAAACGAGCGACTGAAAATGATAGAATTATTGTTTTCGGGAGTTTCTTGACTGTCGCCGGCGTCATGGCCTGGCGAAAGTCACAGCAGCACTGAACGCGCGGCGAACCTACGCCACCACGGCAAGCACCACGCAGACAGGCAAAAGCAGCCATACATGGGAATTTTCTCGTTCGGCAAGAAAGACGAAGCGCCCCGCCGACGCGGCGCCGATGCCGGCTCCAGCCGACGGAGCAGCCAGAACACGCGCGTTGAGCGGCGCAGCCGCCGCACGGACCGGTCCGCCGACGCCGAAGCCATGCTCCTCGATCCCACCCTGCCGGAGAAGCAGCGCGCGCGCCGCCGCCTGGTGGGTGCGATCGCGCTGGTGCTGGCCGCCATCGTGATCCTGCCGATGGTGCTCGACTCCCATCCGAAGCCCGTCACCGACGACATCGCGATCGACATTCCGAGCCATCCCGCGTCCAGGGGGCCCGCGGCCTCCGCGCGCGATGACGACGACACGCAAGCCGGCGTTGCGCCCGACAATCCGCCCGCGCCGGGCGCGTCGGGTCTCGCCGCGGCGTCCGCGCCCGCAGCCGCGCCCGCTGTGAAGGCGCCGGCCACGCAGACCGCACAAAGCGCGCCGGCCAAGGCCGCGCCCGCGCCGACGCAAGCCCAACAGCAAACCGCACAAGCCGCACCCGCAGCACAGGCCCAGCCGAAACCGGCGGCCAAGCCCGCGCAACCGGCCGCGAACGACACGAAAACCGCCGCCAACAGCGACGAATCCGGCGCGCCCGCCGCGCCGCCTGGCGCGCGTTTCGCGGTGCAGCTCGGCGCGTTCAGCAGCGAAGCGGCCGCGAATAAATGGGTCACGAAGTTGAAAGCCGCGGGCGTACCCGCATATACCGAACAACGTAAGGATGCCGACGGCACGACGCGCACATTGCTGCGCGCCGGCCCGTTCGCCGACCGCGCGGCCGCCACGGAGGCGATCGCGAAAGTGCGCGGCGCGGGCCTGACGGCCGGTTCGAACGCGAACGCGGAATAAGCCGCCGATGTTCACGGCATTCGACTACGCTGTAATGGCGGTGATCGGTTTGTCCGCGCTGCGCGGTGCGTGGCGCGGATTCATCGGCGAAATTTTTGGCCTGATCGGCTGGATCGCGGCGTTTATCGTGGCGTGCCGCTACGTGGACCGCGTGGTGCCCTGGATTCCGGCGAACCTGCCGGGCCATGCGCTGACCCAGTGGCTGATCGCCTTCGCGCTGATCGTGATCGGCGTGGTGCTCGTGGCCGGCGTGGCGAATGCGCTGCTCGGCCGGTTGGTGCAGGTGAGCGGATTGTCCGGCGTGGACCGTTCGCTCGGGTTGTTGTTCGGCCTCGCGCGAGGCGTCGTGCTGGTGCTGATTCTCGTCGTCCTTGCCGGACTGACCGAGCTGCCCCAGCAGGACTTCTGGCGCAACGCGCTGCTGCGGCCGTATGCCGTGCAGGGCGTGCACGAACTGAAACCCATGTTGCCCGATACGCTCGCGGCCTACGTTCACGTCTGATCATCTGCTGATCGGTGTGTGACAGGGCCCGGGTTGTCAGGCGGCGCTGCTTCGCGGCGTACCGGCCGGATTCGTTCGGCCGCCGCGATCCGACTGTTCGCGAGCTGTTACCGATTTCGCTTTTTTGAAGGACCTGCCATGTGCGGCATCGTAGGCGTAGTTTCCCGCTCTCCCGTCAACCAGCTCCTCTATGACGCGCTGCTGCTCCTGCAGCATCGCGGTCAGGACGCGGCCGGCATTGCCACCGCGAACGGCAGCACGTTCCACCTGCATAAGGCCAACGGCATGGTGCGCGACGTGTTCCGCACGCGCAACATGCGTAGCCTGCCCGGCACCTGCGGCATCGGCCAGGTGCGTTACCCGACGGCCGGCTCGGCGTCGAGCGAAGAAGAAGCCCAGCCGTTCTACGTGAACGCGCCGTTCGGCCTCATCCTCGCCCACAACGGCAATCTCACCAACTGGCAACAGTTGAAGGAAGAGATGTTCCGCGTGGACCGCCGCCACGTGAACACGAACTCCGACACGGAAGTGATGCTCAACGTGCTCGCGCACGAAGTGCAACTCGCGACCACCGGTCTGCAACTCGATCCGGCCGCGCTGTTCAAGGCGGTCTCGGGCGTGCACCGCCGCGTGCGCGGCTCGTACGCGATCGTTTCGCTGATCGCGGGCTACGGTCTGCTGGCGTTCCGCGACCCGTTCGGCATCCGTCCGCTGTGCATCGGCAAGATCGAAACGCCGGAAGGCACGGAATGGATGGTGGCGTCGGAGTCGGTGGCGCTCGAAGGCATCGGTTTCGAATTCGTGCGCGACGTGGAGCCGGGCGAAGCGGTGTTCATCGACTTCGACGGCAACCTGCATTCGCAGCAATGCGCCGAGAAGCCGAAGCTCAACCCCTGCATCTTCGAACTCGTTTATCTCGCGCGTCCTGACTCGGTGCTCGACGGCGTGCCGGTCTACAACGCGCGTCTGCGCATGGGCGACTATCTCGCGGAGAAGATCCAGCGCGAACTGCCCGACGTGAAGATCGACGTCGTGATGCCGATTCCCGATTCGTCGCGCCCCGCTGCGATGCAGGTGGCGAACAAGCTCGGCGTGGAATACCGCGAAGGCTTCTTCAAGAACCGCTACGTGGGCCGCACCTTCATCATGCCGGGCCAGGCGATGCGCAAGAAGTCGGTGCGCCAGAAGCTCAACGCGATGGGCATCGAGTTCAAGGGCAAGAATGTCCTGATCATCGACGACTCGATCGTGCGCGGCACGACCTCGCAGGAAATCGTGCAGATGGCGCGCGATGCGGGCGCGACCAAGGTGATCTTCGCCTCGGCGGCGCCGCCGGTGAAATTCCCGAACGTCTACGGCATCGACATGCCCACGCGCGGCGAACTCGTCGCGCATGGCCGCACGGACGAAGAAGTCGCGCGCATCATCGGCGCCGATTACCTCGTGTATCAGGACGTGGAAGCGCTCAAGCAGGCCGTGCGCGACATCAATCCGGCGATCGAGGAATTCGAGGCATCGTGCTTCGACGGCGAGTACATCACCGGCGACATCACGAGCACCTATCTCGACAAGATCGAAACGGCGCGCCTCGCGCCGCAGGCCCAATCCGACCGCGACGCTGCCAGCGACGCGCAGGACGGCGGCTCGCGCTCGCAGCTGCATCTGCAACTGTCGGTCGAGTGAGATGTGCGACGGGAAACGCCTGCGCGTTTCCCGTGTTAGCATGTGGGCTTGCGTCGATTTGATCTCAGCTTGCGGACGCGGGGCAACCCAAAACAGCTAAAGCGAACGGTGCAGCATTGGCCGCCGCTCATTTGCTACAGCGCCCCCGAATTCCCGAAAAGCCCGCTTCTGCCGACGCAAAGCGGGCTTTTTTGCGCCTGCGCGCGCCGCGCGCGGGCCTGAAACACGGTTCTGGCTACGGAAAACACGAACATGGACGACAACCTCAACTTCGACACGCTGGCAGTTCGCTCGGGCACGCTGCGCAGCGAGTTCAACGAACATTCGGAAGCGCTCTATCTGACGTCGAGCTTCTGTTTCGGCAGCGCCGCCGAAGCCGCCGATCGCTTCAAGAACTCGGAAACGGGCTACACCTACGCACGCTTCACGAACCCGACCGTCACCATGTTCCAGGACCGCCTGGCCGCGCTCGAAGGCGGCGAGGCGTGCATGGCCACGGCATCGGGCATGGCCGCGATCATGTCGGTGGTGATGTCCGCGTTGCAGCAGGGCGATCACATCGTCAGCTCGCAGAGCATCTTCGGCTCGACGCTCGGCATGTTCTCGCAGATCTTCAGCAAGTTCGGCATCACGACCACCTTCGTCGATCCCACCGATCTCGACGCGTGGAAAAACGCCGTGCGCCCTGAAACGAAGATGTTCTTCCTCGAAACGCCGTCGAATCCGCTGACCGAAGTCGCCGACATCGCGGCCGTCAGCAAGATCGCGAAGGAAGCGGGCGCGCTGTTCGTCGTCGACAACTGCTTCTGTAGCCCGGCGCTGCAGCAGCCGCTCAAGCTCGGCGCCGACGTGGTGATGCACTCGGCCACCAAGTTCCTCGACGGCCAGGGCCGCGTGCTCGGCGGCGCGCTCGTGGGCTCGAAGCAGTTCATCATGGAGAAGGTGTTCCCGTTCGTGCGCAGCGCAGGCCCGACGCTTTCCGCGTTCAACGCGTGGGTGCTGCTCAAGGGCATGGAAACGCTGTCGCTGCGCGTGGAAAAGCAGTCGGCCAACGCGCTCGAAATCGCGCGCTGGCTGGAGGCGCATCCGTCGGTCAAGCGCGTCTACTATCCGGGTCTCGCCTCGCATCCGCAGCACGAACTGGCGATGCGCCAGCAGAAGGCGGGCGGCGCGATCGTCTCGTTCGAAGTGAAGGGCGACACGCCCGAGGAACAGCGCGCGAACGCGTGGCGCGTGATCGACAACACCAAGGTGTGCTCGATCACCGGCAATCTCGGCGACACGCGCACGACGATCACGCACCCGGCCACCACGACGCACGGCCGCATTACGCCGGAAGCGCGCGCGGCGGCGGGCATCACCGAAGGGCTGATCCGCCTGGCCGTGGGCCTCGAAGATCCGCAGGACGTGCGCAGCGATCTCGCGCGCGGCCTCGGTCAGTGAGCGCGTCATGACCGTCATCCGCGGATTGTTCGTCTATCCCGTGAAGTCGTGCGGCGCGATCGCGCTCGATCGCGCGCAGCTCGACACGAAGGGCCTGGAGTGGGATCGCCACTGGATGGTGATCGACGCGAACGGCCGCTTCGTTTCGCAGCGCGAATACGCGGCGATGGCGCGCATCGTGCCGGCGTTCGCGCAAGACGGCGTGCGCCTCACGATGGACGGCGTGGCGGGCGATCTGCTGCTGCCGTTCGCGCCGCGCGGCGGCGAGGCGCGTGTGCAGGCCACGGTCTGGGGCGACAGCTTCGAAGCGCTCGACGAAGGCGACGAAGCCGCGCACTGGTTCTCGCAGGCGCTCGGCGTGCCGGTGCGGCTCGTGCGTTTCGCGCACGACGTCACGCGTCTCGCGAGCAGGAAGTGGACGAACGACGAAGCGGTGCCCACGCAGTTCGCCGACGGCTTCCCGATTCTCGTGACGAGCGAGTCGTCGTTGGCGGACCTCAACGCGCGTCTCGCGGCGAAGGGCGCGCCTGCGGTGCCGATGAGCCGCTTTCGTCCGAACATCGTGGTCGACGGCGGCGAGGCGTTCGACGAGGACTTCATCGATACGCTGTCGATCGAAGGCGAGAGCGGGGCGGAAGAAGTCGTGCTGCGTTTCGTGAAGCCGTGCGCGCGCTGCCCGATCACGACGATCGATCAGCTCAGCGGCGAGCGCGACGCGCAGTGGCCCGCCGAGCCGCTCGACACCTTGCAGACCTTCCGCGTGGATGCGCGCGTGGACGGCGGCCTCACGTTCGGCCAGAACGCGATGGTCGTGGCGGGCGCGGGCGCGCGTCTCGCGGTGGGCGCGCAGGCGCAGTGGGAATATCGCTTCGAGTGAAGCCGATGTGATTGAAGCGGTAAGCGAGGCAGTAAGCGAGGCAGTAAGCGAGGCAGTAAGCGAAGCGCGCGCCGCTCAATGCGGCAGCGCGCGCCACTGTCCTGGCGCGAGCCCGAAGCGCCGCGTGAACGCGTGCGTGAAGGCGCTCTGATCGCCGAAACCGACTTCGAGCGCGATGTCGGCGAGCGTATGGCGCGGATCGGCGAGCAACGTGACGGCTGTATCCAGACGCAGCCGTTGCAGATAGCGATGCGGTGTTTCGCCGAACGCTTCGATAAATAACTGATGAAAGCGCCGCATGCCGAAGCCGCAATGCGCAGCCAGATCGGCGATACGCAGCGGCTGCGCAAGATGCGCGCGCAGCCAGCGGTCGATGCGCGCGAAGTCGAGACCTGCGGCGGCGTCGAAGGCATCATTGCCGGCGATGCCGGTTTGCGAGAGCATCGCGGCGCACAGGCGCGCCGAGGCGTCCCAGTGAAAGCGCCGCGCGCGCATCTCGTCGTTTTGCGGCAGCGAGGCGGGCGGCGAAGCGGACGTAGCGGACGAAACCGACGTAGCCGCACCCGCAAGCACAGCGCGCTGCGCGATCTGGCGCACGAGCGCCGCGAACGCGGGATCGATGCGCACGGCGCGCGCCGCGTTGAACAGCCGCTCGGGTACCGCGAGCGAGGCCGCGGGCAAATCGAGCACGAGTTGGCGGTTTTCGCCGATGCCCGCATAGTCGTGCCGCGCGCCGGCCGGAATCAGCCACGCGGAGCACTGGTCGATGCGCTCGCCCACGCCGCCCACCGTCATCTCCATCGAACCGTCGAGACCGAGCACGATCTGGTGAAAGTCGTGCAGATCGGTTTCCTCGATGGCCCCGTACTGGCGCAGCTCGACGCCGGGCGCGGTAACGGGCGAATGATGATGCGGATTCATCGTGGCGAAGGCGTGGGCGCGCGATGCCGACGCGCTTAGACGTCGAGCAGTTCCACTTCGAACACGAGCGTGGCGTTCGGCGGAATCACGCCGCCCGCGCCGCGCACGCCGTAGCCGAGTTGCGGCGGGATCGTGAGCTTGCGCACGCCGCCGACCTTCATGCCCTGCACGCCTTCGTCCCAACCCTTGATGACCATGCCGCCGCCCAGCACGAAGGCGAACGGGTCGTTACGGTCCTTGCTCGAATCGAACTTCTGGCCGTCCGTCAGCCAGCCGGTGTAGTGCACGCTGACGGTCTGGCCGGCGGTGGCTTCTGCGCCGGTGCCTTCGGTCAGGTCCTCGTACTTGAGGCCGGATGCGGTGGTCACGATAGACATGAAAGACTCCTGAATCGGAAAGGGTAAAAACGGTATTGTAGGCGGTTTGCAGGTTGCGCAGAGGGCCCAGGCGAGCGGGACGCAAACCTGCCCGCAAGCGCGGCGGTGGCGGGCATGGCGCATGCGCGCCGTCCGGCGCGCTGCTGCCTGCCTATAATGGGCCTGGCCGGACCGGCAGAACACGGCCCCCCGCAGCGGGCGAAAGAAGAGGAATCCGATGGCGTCGACTTCACACTCCCCTACCGAACGCACGGCGCGCCTGTGCGCCGAAGCCGCGCGCTTCATGCGCGATCACGTGCTGTCGCGCGTGTCGCACGATTTGCGCAGCCCACTGAACGCGATCCATAGCTGGGCCTACGTGCTCGAACGCAAGATCGACAGCGCCGACGCCGCCGCGCAGCGCGCGCTGGCGGGCATCCGCACGGGCGTCGAGCAACAGGTTCATCTGCTTGAAACGCTCGTCGATACGACCCGCGCCGAAACCCGCAAGCTCGCGATCGAGCGCGCGCCGTTTGCGTTCGGCCCGCTCGTCGACGAAGCCCTGAACGACGCACGCATCGCGCTCGGCGACGCACGCGGCGTGAACTACACGGTGCAAGGCGTGCCTGCCGATGCGGCGGCGGGCTTCGAAGCCGACCGCGAGCGCCTCGCGCAGTCGCTCTGGCTGATGTTGGTGTTCGCGGCGGAAACCAGCGCCCAGGGTGCGCAGATCGCGCTGAACGTGAGCGCGACGGCCACGGCGGCCCAGTTCGAGGTGCAGTGGACCGCAAGCCCGCAGACGCTGACCGACGACGCGCTGCCGCACGCGCTCGAAGCATTCGCGCGCGCCCAGGCGGCCGAGCCGCAGGAAGCGGGGCGCGCCGCGTGGGTGCTCTCGCTGTGTCAGCGCGTGGCGGAGGCGCACGGCGGCCGTTTCGAGGCGCAGCCGCTCGTGGCGGGCGAGGCGGCGACGCTTACGCTCAGCGTGTCGGCCAACGGCGGCTGAACCCCACACTCCCTCAACCGCAGGGCCGCCGCGCGCGGCCCGCTTCGCGTCATATGTAACGGCATCGGAGCTGCATCAAGATCGCCGGCGCGCGGGATGGCCGAATCGCCCGCCATCGCCTTACAGGCCGCTTGCACCCCTTATACTGATCGCTTCGTTTTCTGGAGCCTTATCTCTTGATGCAGGTTATCGCCCTGATCGGCGCGCTGTTCCTCGTTGCCCTCAACGGTTTCTTCGTCGCGGCCGAATTCGGTCTGGTCAAGCTGCGCGCCACGCGCGTGCAAAGTCTCGCCGAGCAATACGGCATGCGCGGGCGGCTGCTCGCCAAGGTCCACGGCCAGCTCGACGCCTATCTGTCCGCGTGCCAGCTCGGCATCACGCTCGCCTCGCTCGGCCTTGGCTGGATCGGCGAGCCCGCGTTCGCGCAGCTGCTCGAACCGGTGTTCGACATCGTCGGCATCCGCTCGCCCGAGCTGATTCACGGCATCTCGCTCGTGTTCGCGTTCACGGTCATCTCGTTCCTGCACATCGTGGTGGGCGAGCTTGCGCCGAAGTCGCTCGCGATCCGCCAGGCGGAAAAGATCTCGCTGTGGTGCGCCGCGCCGCTCTACGGCTTCTACTGGACGATGTATCCGGCGATCTGGGCCCTCAATTCGAGCGCGAACGCCGTGCTGCGGCTCGCGGGCCTGTCGTCGGAACACGGCACCGAAGCCCATTATTCGACCGACGAACTCAAGCTGATCCTGCGCAGCCGCCGCGCCGCCGCGCAAGCGGAGGCCGACGCGCACGCGAACGGTCACGCGCAAGGCCACACGCAAGGCCAGAGCGCTCCGGCAAGCGGTCACGCGAATGCCCACGCGCAGGCGCGATCGCCGCGCCGTTCGCAGGCGTCGCTCGCGCAGACGGCGAACAACTGGAGCGCCGACGAGTGGAACGCGCTCGCGCATTCGCTCGACTTCTCGCGCCTCACGGTCTCCGACCTCATGCGTCCCACGCACGAAATGGTGGGCCTGCGCCGCGACGTGCCGCTCAAGGACAACATGCAGATCGTGGCGCGCCATCGCTTCAGCCGCTATCCGCTGTTCGAGGACGGGACCGGCGAGGAGGTCGTCGGCCTGATTCACCTGAAGGATCTGCTGCTCGCGCGCGAAGCCGGTCACGCGCTCGACGACCTCGGCAAGTTCGTGCGTCCGGTGCAGTACGTGAAGCCCGAAACGCCCGCGCTCGCGCTGTTCCGGCGCTTTCGCAAGGGCGCGCCGCATTTCGCGCTGGTGGGCCGCAAGGGCCAGCGGCCGAATGGTTTTCTCACGCTCGACAATCTGCTCGGCGCGCTGGTCGGCCAGATTCACGACGAATTCCATCAGGCCGATACCGACTGGACCCGCATGGACGACGGCACGCTGATGGGCCGCGGCAGCCTGCCGGTGGTGTCGCTCGAACAGGCGCTCGGCATCGATATCGACGAAGGCCGCGCCGAATCGGTCGGCGGCCTCGTGATTCATGCGCTCAACGATCTGCCGACCGAAGGTCAGCGCGTGTCGTTCGACCGCTTCGATATCGTCGTGAAGAAGATGAAGGGGCCGCGCATCGTGCTCGTGCGCGTGTATCCGAAGGATCTCGAAGACGAGGGCGGTTAAGCGGCGTCGTTGAGTGGCGTCCTCAAGCGTCTTCGCGCGTGAGATTCGACAACACGGCCACGGGCAGCGCGGCGAGCGCGTCGCGCAGATACAGCACGGGTTCCTGAGCATCGCGCGCAGCCGTGTGCGACGCATCGCTGAGCCAGTCGTGGAGCGTCATGTCCGCGCACGCTTTCGGCAGCACCACGGCGGTGTCGTCCCAGCGGTCGGGCGCGACGAGCGGCGTGTCGCCGTCGAGCAGCGCCGCCGCGTGGCGTGTGCCGATCACGATGGCCCACGCCTCGCCGTGGCGGCGCGCGAACGCAATCGCCTGCGCGGCCCGCGCGCCGCGCACTTCCAACGGCACATAATCCCCTTCCCGCAGCAGCCCCGGCGCGCGAGCGCGTAGCGCGAGCACGCGCTGGATCGTCGCCTGCTTCACGCGCGCGTCGCGCCACTGCGCGAGCTTCGCGGCGGGCGCGGCGTCGTCGAGCGCGGCCGAACGCTGCGCGTAATCGACGGGCCGCCGGTTGTCGGGATCGACGAGACTCCAATCCCAGAACTCGGTGCCCTGATACAGATCGGGCACGCCCGGCGAGGTCAGACGCAGCACGGTCTGCAACAGCGTATTGACGGCCCCGGCGGGCGCCACGCGCGCAACGAATGCCGCGAGCGCGTGCAGAAACCCTTCGCGGCGCTGCGGCGCGAGAATGTCGAACAGAAATGCCTGGCAGTCCGACTCATAGGCTTCGTCGGGCACGAGCCAGTTGGTGCGCAGCTTCGCTTCGCGCAGCGCCTTCAACTGCCATTGCGCGACGCGTTCGGCGAGCGCGCGCACGCCGGCTTCGTCGCCGGGATCGAGATCGGGCGGCCAGCAGCCCACCAGCGTCTGATAAAGCATCGCCTCCGCCGTGGGGCCGGGCGACCATTGCGCGGGCGGCGCGGCGTCGTTGCGGCGCTGCGGCTGATTGAGCGTCGACCACGCGCGTAAGGTCGCGCTCCACTCCGGCGCGATCTCGCTGAGCACGGCGAGGCGCGCGCGTACGTCTTCGCCGCGCTTGTGATCGTGCGTGGCGGTCGTGAGCAGCGCGTAGGGCACGTGGCGCTGGCGCAGGTGGTTGGCCGCGTGGAAGTCGGCGGCGCTCAGCGAGAAGTCGTCGGGATCGGCGCCCACTTCGTTGCGCGAAAGCAGCCGTCCGTAGCGATACAGCGCGGTGTCCTCCGTGGCCTTGGCCGCGAGCGGCGCGGTCAGTTGCGAGAACAGCGCGAGCGCGGTGCGCTGCGCGATCAGCGCATGACTGAGCGGCACAGGCGCGCTGCTTTGCGCGGTGTTTTTCTGCGGGCCTCGGGCGGCGTTCTTCGCGTGCTGAGCGTGCTGAGCGTTCTGCGTGTTCTGTGCAGAGCCGCCGTTGGCGGCTTCAGGGCGCGGGCTCTTGTTGCCATTGCCGCTCGCCGCATCGGGCGCGCGCGCGCCGAGCCACGCATCGACCTGATCGAGCGCGAGGCGGCTCGCGCTCGGCAAGGCCTCGCGCGCCGCTTCCAGCGCGACGCCGAAGTAGCGGTTGTCGGTCGCGCCGCGCAAGCCGTTGACCGGATAGATGCGGTAGACGGGGAAGTGCATCGCGAGTTGCGCCGCGACGCGATGCACGGCCGCGTAAGTGAAGTCGCGCGTGCCCGGCTGTTCGCGCGCAATCCGATGCAGCGCGCGCGCCGCGTGATCGAGTTCGGCGGCCAGATACGCGGCCAGCATCTCGCGCCGCGCGTCGAGCGCCACGCGTGCGAACGGCGCGTCGTCGCCCGAGATCGCGGCCCAGGTCTCGGCGAGCGGCGCGGCGCCCGCGGGATCGTGCAGCAGCGCGCCCACGTCGTTCATGAAGTCGTAGCCGGTCGTGCCCTGCACGGGCCAGTCGTCGCGCAGCGCCTCGCCGCGCGCGAGAATCTTCTCGACGACGATATACGGCACCGTGGCGCGCAGCGAAGCGAGCCGCTGGCGCAGCCGGTCGCAATACTCGCGCGGATCGGCGAGCCCGTCGATATGGTCGATGCGCAGGCCGTCGATCACGCCGTCGGCGTACAGGCGAAACACGAGCTTGTGCACGGCTTCGAACACGTCGTGCCGCTCGACGCGCACGCCCGCGAGCGCGGTCACGTCGAAGAAGCGCCGCCAGTTCACTTCGTCGGTGGCGGTGCGCCACCACGCGAGCCGAAAATGCTGACGCTCCAGCAGCCGATGCAGCTTGTCGCGCGGCACCGGATCGAGGCTTGCATAGGATTCCAGAGCAAATTCGATCGCATCGGTGCCTTCGCGCTCGACGAAGGCGCGCAGTGCATCGCGCGCGGCGCTCGCGCGGGTCTGATCGTCGGGCTGCGTGGTGATGCCCTGGAACGCGTTGGCGAGCGTGCTGAGATCGGCGCGGTCGGCCGATTGCAGGATCGCGGCGTAATCGGTCGGGCAGATCGGGCAGACGTGCGGGCCGTACTGCACGTAGAAGCGCGCGTCGGCGGCGTCGAATTTCAGTTCGATGCGGCCCGCCGCGAGTTCGTCGCCGTATTGCGCGCCGAGGAAGGGCATCAGCACCTTGCCGCGCAGCGCGGGGTCGGGCGAGTGCCAGTCCACGTCGAAATAGCGCGCGTAGGCGCTGTGTCGCCCCCATTCGAGGATGTCGCGCCACCAGGCGTTGTGCGCGCCGCCCACGCCCATGTGGTTCGGCACCAGATCGACGATCAGGCCCATGCCGCGCGTGTGCGCCGCGTCCGCGAGACGCCGCAGCGCCGCTTCGCCGCCCAGTTCCGCGCTCACGGTCTGATAGTCGACCGTGTCGTAGCCGTGCATCGAACCGGGCTGCGCGGTCGTGATCGGCGAGAGATAGAGATGGCTCACGCCGAGCGCGGCGAAGTAGTCGAGCTGCGCGAGCGCGTCGTCGAGAGTGAAGCCGTGGTGGAGCTGCAGGCGCAGCGTCGCGCGGGGTAGTGTCATGGCGTGGGCGGACCGGAGAGCGTGGCGTCGGTGGGGGCGTCGTTGGCGCTTTCGTTGGCGATCTTGTCGGCGATTTCAGCCGATACCGGCGCCGTTTCGCGTGCGTGCGCGATCGTGCTCACGCGTTGCGCGACGGCGGCGTCGGTGTAAAGCGCATCGACGGGCAAGGGCAGGCGCTGACGCCAGTTCGGATGCTCGTCGATCGAGCCCGGCAGATTCGGCTGATCGACGAGGCCGAGCAGATCTTCGAGCGGGCAGGTCACAAGCGGGCTCGCGCTCGCCGCCACGTAGCCGAGCGCGCCCGCGATCGGCAGCGCGTCGAGCGGCGCGTCGGACGGCGGCGTGGCGGCATCGCGCGGCGTGAAGCCCGTGTCTTGCAGCGCGCGCCAGAGCGCGTCGCGGTCGGCGGCGCGTTGCGCGTGTTCGAGCGCGACAGGATCGCGTCCGTCCGCGCGCGGCAAGGTCTGGCCGATGCGGTTGCGCCAGTCGATATCGGCGCCGCGCCACCAGCCCGCCACGGTCGGCAGATCGTGCGTGGTAGTGGTCGCCACGCCGTGCGGATCGTAGCGCGCGGGCGCGAGAAAACCGCCGCCCTCGCGCTCGAACCACAGCACGCGAATGCCGTAGAGCGCGTGCGACGCGAGCCGTTCGCGCAGCCCCGGCGGCACGGTGCCGAGATCCTCGCCGATCACGATCGCGCGATGCCGCCACGATTCGAGCGCGATCAGACGCACGAGGTCGTCGAACGGATAACGCAGATACGCGCCGTGTTTCGCGCTTTCGCCTTCGGGCACGAGCCACAGGCGGCGCAAGCCGAGAATGTGGTCGATGCGCACGCCGCCCGCGTGGGCGAACGCGGCGCGCAGCATGTCGATGAAGGCGCGAAAGCCGGTGTTGTGCATCGCGCGCGGCGAGAACGTCGTGAGGCCCCAGCTTTGTCCGGCCTGATTGAAGATGTCGGGCGGCGCGCCCACCGAGACGCGCTGCAGCATGTCCTGCGGCAGCGACCACGCATGCGAGCCCGCGCCGTCGCAACCCACCGCGAGATCGGCGACGAGGCCGATCGACATGCCCGCTTCGCGCGCCTCGCGTTGCGCACGCGAAAGCCCTTCGGCGGCGAGCCATTGCAGGAAGCAATGAAAGTCCACTTCGCGGCGATGCTCGGTCGCGAAAGTCGCGACGGCCGGGCTGCGCGGATCGCGCAGCGCCTCGGGCCAGTCGCGCCAGTGGCGCAGGCCTTCGGGGCCGCTGAGCATCGCGGCCTGCAGCGCCTCGAAGCGCGCGTGATCGTCGAGCGCCTGGCCGCCGCGCGCGCAGAACGCGTCGAAGGCGGCGGCGCGCGGCGAGCCGCTGCTGCGTTCGTCGGCGTCGAAGCGGTCGAACAGCACGCGCAGGATCTTGAGCTTGAGCGGCTGCGCGCCTAGCCAGTCGATCTGCGGCAGCGCTTCGAGTTCGCGCCAGGCGTCCTGCGCTTGCGCGGCGACGATGGCGTCGTGTGCTGCCTGCGCGCCGAACACGGCCGCCGGATCGATATGCGCGACGTTGAGCCAGAGCCGTGACGACGGCGCATACGGGCTGAAATGCCCCGCCTGGGCGCTGAACATCGCGTGCGTGGGACTGACCGCGACCGCCTGCGCGCCGCGTTGTGCGCTCTGCGTCGCGAGTGTGGCCAGCGCGCTGTAGTCGCCGATGCCGCCGTCGCCATTACGTCGGAGTCCGTACAATTGGGCGGCGACGCCCCAGAGCGGCGGCACGCGCGAATCCGCGCCGCGATGCGCGCGCCACGCGTCACCGACGCGCCAGCAATGCGGCGGCGCGACCGCAATCGTCAGACGATGATCGTTGACCGTGAGCGTGTGATAGCCGGGCTCGGAGAGCGGCGCGAGCAGCGCGGGCTCGCCCTTCGGCATCGTGAAGCGGCCTTCGATATGCGCGCCGTTTTCCAGATCGATGCGATAGTGGCTGCCCGAGCGCACCGCCGACGGCGGCAATTCGATCGCGCTTTCGTATTCGGCGGTGATGAGCGGCGGCAGACGCCGCGTCGATTGTTCGGCGTTCAGTTGCGAGGCGCTGTGGCGCAGCTGCGTGGCGTTCGCGCAGGGCAGGCCCGCGCATTCGAGCAGCGCGGCGAGCGTGCTGTCGGGCACGCGCTGCATGACGCCGTGCGCGTCGGACCATTCGACCTCGAAGCCCGCACGGCGCGCGAGGGCTTCGAGCGTTTCGCTGCGGCGCGCGGTGCTCATGCCTGCGGCTCCTCGCGGCGGACTGCGCGCGCGTCGTGATGCAGCGCGTACTCGGGCACGTCGCCGGTCAGCCAGGCGAGGCAGGCGTTCTCGGGCAGCACGCCGTTATCGGCGAGATCGCGCGCGCGCGGCGGCGTTTCGAACACGACCATGCCCTCTGGCGCACGATCGAGACGTACGCATTCCTGGCCGAGATTCAGCGCGATCGTGTAGATCTCGCCGTCGTCGAGACGCCAGCGCGCGATCAGCGCCTCGCGGCCCGTCGTGGCGCCGTCGCCGCGTTCGTCGGCGAGCACGGTCGCGCCGAGCGCGCGCGCGTGGCGCAGGCGCGGCATCAGCAGACGCGCGCGCACCGCGAGCGCCGACTTGTAGAAGTGCATCCAGTCGAGCCGGTCGCCTTCGAGCGGCGCATCGGCGGGCGGCGAGGAGTTTTCAAACGTGCGCGCGTCGTTCGGATCGGGAATCTGCTCGCGCCGCGCTTCGTCGGTGAACGCGCTGAAGGCCTTGAATTCGCGGCGGCGGCCTTCGCGGACCGCATCGGCGAGATCGCCTTCGAAGGCCGTGAAAAACTGGAACGGCTGCGTCGAGCCGTATTCCTCCTCCATGAACAGCAGCGGAATCTGCGGCGACAGCAGCAGCAAGGCCGTGGCCGCACGCAGCGCGTCGTCGTTGCCGGCGAGCGTGCGCAGACGGTCGCCGAATGCGCGGTTGCCGATCTGATCGTGGTTCTGCAGGAACATCACGAACGAGGTGGGCGACAGATGCGCGCTCGGTTCGCCGCGCGGCTGGCCGTCGTGTACCGGCGATGGGTCGCCCTGATACGCGAAGCCTTCGCCGAGCACGCGCGCGAGCTGCGCGATGGGATGGTCGGCGAACGCGCGGTAATAGCCTTCCGATTCGCCGGTCAGCATCACGTGCAGCGTGTGATGCGCGTCGTCGTTCCATTGCGCGGTGAAATGCGTCTCCAGCAGATTCGCTTCGTTGTGCTCGTTTTCGAGCACGAGATGGACGTGCCGGCCCGGCTCCACGCGCGCGCGCACGTGGTCGGCGAGTTCGCGCAGCCAGTCGGGATTCTCGATCGCGTGCACGGCGTCCAGACGTAGTCCGTCGAAGCGATATTCGTTGAGCCAGTAGAGCGCGTTGTCGCTGTAGAAGTCGCGGACTTCGGGGCGCTCGAAGTCGAGCGCGTCGCCCCACGGCGTGCGTTTTCCGGCCTTGAAAAAGGGCTTCGCGTAGTGGCCGAGCCAGTTGCCGTCCGGGCCGAAGTGGTTGTAGACCACGTCGAGCAGCACCTGCAGGCCGTGGCCGTGCGCGGCGTCGATCAGCGCCTTGAGTTCGTCGGGCGTGCCGTAGGCCGCGTGCGGCGCGTAGGGCAGCACGACGTCGTAGCCCCAGCCGCGTTCGCCGGGGAAGTCGTTCAGCGGCATCAATTCGATTGCGGTGACGCCGAGTTCCGCGAGCGCGGGCAGACGGTTCATCACGCCCGCGTAGCCGCCGAGCGCGCCTACGTGCAGCTCGTAGAGCACGGTTTCTTCCCACGGGCGGCCTTGCCAGTACGCGTGCCGCCAGGCGAACGCGCGCGCGTCGACGATTTCGCTCGGGCCGTGCACGCCTTGCGGCTGAAAACGCGAAGCGGGGTCGGGCACGAGTTGTTGTCCATCGATGCGATAACGATAGAGCGTGCCGGGCGCGCACGGCGCCTGCGCCTCGAACCAGCCGTTATGCGAGGGCGTCATGTCGAGCGGCGCGCTGGCCGCGCTGCCGTCGGCGTTTTCGAACACGATCTGCACCGAGCCGCACGACGGCGCCCAGAAGCGAAAGCGCGTATGCGGATTGCCGGGCGCGGCGCCGGTCAACTGCGCGCCGAACGGCAGGCAGTGCGAGTAGTGGCGGATGAGCGAATCCTGCGAAAGCGGGGACATGGCCGATTCCTGTAGCAGATTCCTGCGCTATCCAGCTGAGTCTTCCTGCGCCGCGTGCGGCTGGCGCGGGTCGGGCGGCGGCGTCCTCGCGGACGCGGCGTCGTCTTGCGCGGCCGCGTGCGTGCCTGTGTGCGTGGCGCCCGCACCTTGCGCCGCGTGGCGCGCGGGCCGCGCACACAGCACCGCGAGCGCGTGCGCGCCGACTTCGAAACCGGCGTCGTACAGCGTGTGCGGCGCGTCCTCGGGATGCGCGGTGTCGAGCAGCACGCTCCACGCGAGTCGCGGCGCGGGCGCGCGGAACGTCACGGCCTGCGAGGACGCGTTCAGCATCATCAACAATACTTCGATTTCGCCGTCGAGTCCCGGGCCCGCGCGCCGCACCGCGAATGCGCGCGCCTCGGGGTCTTGCCATGCCGCGGGCGTGAGCCGCTCGCCGTGCTCGTCAAACCAGTCGATGTCGTGCACGTCGGGCAGCACCTCGCGGTCGCCGAACAGGAAACGCGTTTCTCTCAGCAAGGGATGATCCCGCCGCAGCGCGATCGCGCGCGCGCAGAACGCCGTCATCGCCTCGCCTTGCGGCGTCGCGGCGAGCGCCCAGTCGAGCCACGAAATCTCGTTGTCCTGGCAGTACGCGTTGTTGTTGCCTTGCTGCGTGCGGCAGGTTTCGTCGCCGGCCAGCATCATCGGCGTGCCGAGCGCGATGCAGAGCGTCGCAAACATCGAGCGCGCGACGCGTGCGCGCGTGTCGAGAATCGCCGGGTCGTCGGTCGGGCCTTCGACGCCCCAGTTCGCGCTCCAGTTTTCGTTGTGGCCGTCGCGGTTCTCTTCGCCGTTCGCTTCATTGTGCTTGCGCTCGTAGGCGACGAGATCGGCGAGCGTGAAGCCGTCGTGCGAAGTCACGAAATTCAGCGAGGCCCACGGGTGGCGTTTACGCTTGTCGAACAGATCGGCGGAACCGGTGAGACGCGCGGCGAGATCGGCGCGCTGCGCGGGCGCGCCGCGCCAGTAGCGACGCACGCTGTCGCGATAGCGGTCGTTCCATTCGGCGAAACCGGGCGGGTGATTGCCGAGCTGATAGCCGCCGGGACCGACGTCCCACGGCTCGGAAATCAGCTTCACCTGCGAGAGCACGGGGTCCTGGCGCAGCACGTCGAAGAAGCCGCTGCCGGGATCGAAACCTTGCGGCTCGCGTCCGAGCGTGACGCCGAGATCGAAACGAAAGCCGTCGATGCGATACGAGGTGGTCCAGTAGCGCAGCGAGTCGGCAACCATCTGCAGGACGCGCGGATGCGAGAGGTTGAGCGTGTTGCCGCAGCCGGTGTCGTTGATCAGATGGCGTTCGTCGCCGGGCACGCAGCGGTAATAGCTTGCGTTGTCGAGGCCGCGCCACGAGATCGTCGGGCCCATTTCGCCGCCTTCGCAGGTGTGGTTGTAGACCACGTCGAGAATCACTTCGATACCGGCCGCATGCAACTGGCGAATGGCGATGCGCATTTCGTCGGTGTCGTTGCCCGCGAGATACGAGGGCTCGGGCGCGAAATACGCCGCCGAGTTATAGCCCCAGTAATTGCGCAGCCCGCGCTCGACGAGAAAGCGCTCGGGAAGAAAGGCGTGCACGGGCAGCAGCTCCACGGCGGTCACGCCCAGCTTCTGCAGATGGTCGATGAAATGCGGCGAGCCGAGCGCGGCGAAGGTGCCGCGCTGGTGATGGCGCAGATCGCGGCGCAGCATCGAGATGCCCCGCACATGCGTTTCGTAGATGACGGTCTCGCTCCACGGCGTGTTGGGCCGATGGTCCTGCGACCAGTCGAAGGTGTCGTGCGTGACCACGCCCTTGGCCATCGCGGGCGCGGAGTCGCGCCGTTCGAGCGAGAGGTCGGCGCGGTTCGAATGCACGCGATAGCCGTACAGCGTGTCGGACCAGCGGAACTGGCCGACGAGGCGGCGCGCGTAAGGATCGAGCAGCAGCTTGTGCGGATTGAAGCGATGGCCTTCGTGCGGCTGATACGGGCCGTGCGCGCGAAAGCCGTAGACGGTGCCGGGATGCGCGTCGGGCAGATAGCCGTGCCAGATTTCGTCGGTGCATTCGGGCAGCTTGTAGCGCATGCGTTCCTTGCGGCCGGTCGGGTCGAAGAGGCACAGCTCGATGCGCCACGCGTGCGCCGAGAACACCGCGAAATTGGTGCCCAGCCCGTCCCACGTCGCGCCGAGCGGGTAGGGCGCGCCGGGCAGCAGCCGGTCGGGCATGCCGTTAGCCATATCGATGCTCCTTCTGCTGATTCTTGTATTGCATCGGATTCCTGATGAAACGCGCGTGCTGCCATATCAACGTCGCAATCGCAGTATCAGCGTGCCGAGCGGCGGCAGCACGAGCGCCGCCGATTGCGGCCGGCCGTGGCTCGGCACCGGCTCGGTCGAGACGAGGCCGCCGTTGCCCATGTTCGAGCCGCCGTAGACTTCGGCGTCGCTGTTGAGCGCTTCTTCCCACTGCCCCGGCTGCGGCATGCCGATGCGGTAGCCGTGGCGCGGCACCGGCGTGAAGTTGCAGACGGCGACGATCTCGTTGCCCGAACCGTCGACGCGCCGCCACGCGAGCACGCTGTTGTCGCTGTCGTCGGCGACGAGCCATTCGAATCCGCCCGGCTCCGTGTCGAGCACGTGCAGCGCGGTTTCGTCGGCATAGAGGTGGTTGAGGTCGCGCACGAGCGCCTGCACGCCGCGATGCAGCGGATCGTCGAGCAGATTCCAGTGCGGCGTGCCGTCGTGATCGAACTCCGCCATCTGCCCGAACTCGCCGCCCATGAACAGCAGCTTCTTGCCCGGATGCGCCCACATGAAGCCGAAATACGCGCGCAGGTTCGCGAACTTCTGCCAGCGGTCGCCGGGCATCTTGCCGAGCAGCGAGCCCTTGCCGTGCACCACTTCGTCATGCGAGAGCGGCAGCACGAAACGCTCGGACCACGCATAGACCATCGCGAACGTCATCTCATGATGGTGATAGCGGCGATGCACGGGGTCTTCGTGCATGAAGTGCAGCGTGTCGTGCATCCAGCCCATGTTCCATTTGAACTGGAAGCCGAGTCCGCCGTCCTCGGGGCGCGCGGTCACGCCGGGCCACGCGGTCGATTCTTCGGCGATGGTGATCACGCCGGGCCGCTGCGGCACGTATTGCGTTTCGTGATTGAGGCGCTTGAGAAACGCGATCGATTCGAGATTCTCGCGCCCGCCGTAGATGTTTGGCACCCACTCGCCCTGCGCGCGCGAATAGTCGCGATAGAGCATCGACGCGACGGCGTCCACGCGCAGCCCGTCGATGTGATAACGCATCAGCCACGCGAGCCCCGACGCGATCAGGAACGCACTCACCTCGCGGCGGCCGAGGTTGTAGATCATCGTGTTCCAGTCGGGGTGATAGCCCTCGCGCGGATCGGCGTGCTCGTAGAGCGCGGTGCCGTCGAAGTCGATCAGGCCGTGCGCGTCGTTCGGAAAATGCGCGGGCACCCAGTCGAGAATCACGCCGAGACCGGCTTCGTGCGCGCGATCGACGAAGGCCGCGAAGTCGAGCGGCGAACCGAGACGCGCGGTCGGCGCGAACTGCGAAAGCGGCTGATAGCCCCACGACCCGCCGAACGGATGCTCGGCCACCGGCAGCAATTCCAGATGCGTGAAGCCCATGCCCTGCGCGTAGGGAATCAGGCGGTCGGCGAGCGCGCGCCAGTCGGGCGCGGGCGCATCGGCGCCTTGCGTCGGCAGCCAGGACGATGCGTGCACTTCGTACACCGACATCGGCGCGCGCGCGTTCTGGCGTTCGGCGCGCGTTTGCAGCCAGTCGTGGTCGTGCCACGCGAAATGTTCGAGCGCCTCCACCGGCGCGACTACCGACGCCGTGGCGGGCGGCGGCTCGGTCTGGAACGCGCAGGGATCGGCCTTCAGCGGCAACACTTCGCCGCGCGCGCCGAGGATCTCGAACTTGTAGCGCGCGCCCGCGGCCACGCGCGGAATGAACAGCTCCCACACGCCCGCTTCGTGGCGCAGCCGCATCGGATGACGCCGCCCGTCCCACGCGTTGAAGTCGCCGACCACGGAGACGCGCTGCGCGTTCGGCGCCCACAGCGCGAAGCGCACGCCCGGCACGCCGTCATAGACGAGCGGCCGTGCGCCGAGGCATTCGAGCACCGCATACGGGTCGCCGTCGGCGAGACGATGCAGCGCTTCCTGCGGCAACTGCGCGCCGAACGAATAGGGATCCTCCACTTCCTGCGCCACGCCATGCCAGTCGATTTCGAGCCGGTACGCCGTGCCTTCCGCGAGCGGTCCGGCGAACAGACCGGCGGGATGCACGCGCGTGAGTTCGGCGAGCGTGTGCGCGCGGTCGCGCGCGAGCACGCGCACGTGCGTGGCGTTCGGCAGCCAGGCGCGCACGTAAGGCGCGCCGTCGACCCAGTGCAGCCCGAGCACGGCGAACGGATCGCGATGACGCGCATGCACGAGCGCGTCGATGTCGTGATGATGCAGGCCGGCGTCCGGGGCGCGCTCAGGCATGTCCGCCTCCGTGGGTCGGCGTGGGGCCGAGCAGGCGGCTCGCAAGCGCCGCGAGGCCACGCACTGGCAGGGCGAGCCACGAGGGCCGGTTGGCGGCTTCGTAGCGGATCTCGTAGGCCGCCTTCTCGATCAGGAACAGGTCGAGCAGCGCCTGTTCGTGCGAGGCGCTGACGAGCGTGAGCGGCGCGTTGACGACTGCCGCGCGGTACTGGCTCAGGAAGGTTTCGGCGGCGTGGCCGCGGAAGCGCTCGAACAGTGCGCGCTTGCGGTCTGCGATCTGCTGCGGCGCGCTTTCAGTGGTCGATTGCGCGGCGGCGTTCGCATACGAGAGCGAGCGCAGCAGGCCCGCGACGTCGCGCAGCGAACATTGTTTCGCGCGCCGGTAATCGAGCGAACGCGCGGGCTCGCCTTCGAAGTCGATCAGATACGCGTCGCCTTGCGCGAGCAGCACCTGGCCCAGATGGAAGTCGCCATGAATGCGGATGCGCCACGCGGCGGCGTCGAGCGGCACGAGGTCGTCCACGGCGGCCAGCAGCGCGTCGCGCCGCTCGATCAGACTGCGCGCGAGTTCCTTCGCGTCGTCGTCGAGCGTGTGGTTGTCGTCGCCGATACGCTGCGCCACGATGTCGAGCGCTTCCACGAGCATCTTGCGCGCGTCGCTGACCCACTGGCGCACGTCGTCGGGCGTTGCGGCCTCGGGTGTGAAGGCGTCGCCCTCGTCGTCGTCCTCGCCGGGTTGCGCGAGCGCGGCGTGCAATTCGCCGAGCCGCTTGCCGATCGCGCCGATCACGGCGGCGTAGTTCTGCATCACCTCTTCTTCGTGAGCCTGATCCTGCTCGCCGGTTTCGCCGTCGTCGGCGGCGAGCGCGAGGTCGTCGATCGTGCGGCGCAGATAATCGAGCGCCCATTCCCACGCGTCGCCCTGATTGTCGATGAAGCCTTGCAGGATCGCGAGCGTATGCGGCACGCCCTGCGGATCGACGCGCACGACTTCGCCATAGAGCGGCGCCGTGTTCGCATAGCCGAGCTTCGTCAGATGGCGGCTCATTTCCGCTTCGGGATGCACGCCCGCCATCAGGCGGCGCACGAGCTTGAGCACCAGCGTTTCGGCGATGATCAGCGAGCTGTTGCTCTGTTCGGCGGCGAGCCAGCGGATTTCGGGTTCTTCGCCGAGATCGATTTCATCGATACGCGTGGTCGGCTCGAAGCGGATCGTGCTGCCTTGCACGGTCGGCACCTGCGCGCGTTCACGCAGCTTGCGCAGCACGCCATAAGCGAACCACGGCAGCGCGAACGCGTCGGTCAGATAGCCGATCGTGCGGCCGCGCCGCACGCGTGAGAGCGCGAGCTGAATGTGCAGCGGCGTGGTGGTGTCCGCGCCCCAGGTGATCGCGATCGGCAACACGTAGCGCTCGGTCGCGCCATCCGCGAGTTCGGCTTCGATCTCGGTGAACGCGAAGCCCGCGCCCGTGATCGTCGTGAGCGCGGCGAGCCGCACGGCGCGCAGCGGCTTGTCCTTCGAGGCGAACCAGCGCCGCCGCGAGAGCCACGACGGCAGCACTTCCGATTCGAGCAGGCGCACGTTTTCGGGCGTCGCGCCGGTTTGTCCTTCGCGGATCACGACGGTCACGAATTCGGGCAACTGCTCGGAGGCGGGCTGGCTCCACGAAGGACGCTCGTTGCCCGGACATAGCAGGAACCACAGAAAACCGTAGGGCGGGAAGGTCAGCAGATACGGCAACTGGCCGATGGGCGGAAACACCGAATCGGCGGTCATCTCCACGGGCGCGGTGCCCGCGAATTCGGAGAGATCGAGTTCGACGGCCTGCGGCGCGCGCGAGAGATTCGCGACGCACAGAATCGACGGCTCGCCCGGCATCTCGCGCAGATACGCGAGGATCTTGCGATTCGCGGGCCGCAGAAAGCGGATCGTGCCGCGTCCGAACGCCTGTTTCGCGCGGCGCGTGGCGAGCATGCGGCGCGTCCAGTTGAGCAGCGAATGCGGGTCGCGGCTTTGCGCTTCCACGTTGATCGCGTCGTAGCCGTAGAGCGAACCCATCAGCGGCGGCAATACGAGTTGTTCGGGATCGGCGCGCGAAAATCCGCCGTTGCGATCCGACGACCATTGCATCGGCGTGCGCACGCCGTCGCGGTCGCCGAGGTGAATGTTGTCGCCCATGCCGAGTTCGTCGCCGTAGTAAATCACCGGCGTGCCGGGCATCGAGAGCAAGATCGAATTGATCAGTTCGATGCGGCGTCGGTCGCGCTCCATGAGCGGCGCGAGACGGCGGCGAATGCCGAGATTCAGACGCGCGCGCCGGTCGCTCGCATAGGTGTTCCAGAGATAATCGCGCTCGGAATCGGTGACCATTTCGAGCGTCAGTTCATCGTGATTGCGCAAGAAAACCGCCCATTGGCAACTGGGCAGCAGATCCGGCGTCTGCTTCATGATGTCGATGATCGGAAAGCGGTCCTCGCTCGCAATCGCCATATACAGACGCGGCATCAGCGGAAAGTGGAACGCCATATGGCATTCGTCTTCATTGCCGAAATATTCCTGCACGTCCTCGGGCCACTGATTCGCTTCGGCGAGCAGCATGCGATTGGGGTAATGCTCGTCGATGGTCGCGCGAATCTTCTTCAGGATCGCGTGCGTCTCGGGCAGGTTCTCGTTATTCGTGCCTTCGCGTTCGACGAGATACGGCACGGCGTCCAGCCGCAATCCGTCGATGCCCATGTCGAGCCAGAAGCGCATCACCTGCAACACTTCGCGCAGCACGGCGGGATTATCGAAATTCAGATCGGGCTGATGCGAATAAAAGCGGTGCCAGTAATACGCGCCCGCGACGGGATCGTGCGTCCAGTTCGACGGCTCGGTGTCGATGAAGATGATGCGCGTGCCCTGATAACGCTGATCGGTATCGGACCACACGTAGTAATTGCGATGATTCGAGCCGGGCTTCGCGCGCCGCGCGCGCTGAAACCACGGATGCTGATCCGAGGTGTGATTGATGACCAGTTCGGTGATCACGCGCATGCCGCGCGCGTGCGCTTCCTGAATGAAGCGGCGCACGTCGGCGAGCTGGCCGTAGTCGGGATGCACGTTGCGATAGTCGGCGATGTCGTAGCCGTCGTCGCGACGCGGCGACGGATAGAACGGCAGCAGCCAGATCGCGGTCACGCCGAGCGAGGCGATGTAATCGAGCTTGGAGAGCAGGCCCGCGAAATCGCCCACGCCGTCGTTGTTCGCGTCGAAGAACGACTTCACGTGCACCTGATAAATCACCGCGTCCTTGTACCAGAGCGGGTCGTCGGAGAGCAGCGAGGGTTTGCCGCGTTTTTGCGTGCCGCGCGCCGTGTGATGCTCGTCGTCGGTCTGCTGCGCGGTCGGGTCGGTGACCGGCGCGGCGTCGGGTTGCGGCGGCGCTTCGTGCGAAGCGGGATCGCGTTTCATGTGGCTCCTCCGGGAGGGAAGTCCGCGTCGAATTCGGGGTGGCCTTCGACCGGTTCGTCCGGTACGTCAGGCGGCGTTTCGCGTGGCAGGCCGTCGATGGGCGCGAGACGCCAGATCGCGAACGGCCGCGTGTGCGGATCGAGCCGCACGTGCTGCCAGCGGCTTTGCCATTCGAAGCGCTCGCCGCTCATTTCGTCGACGACGGCAAGCCGCGCGTGATCGTCGATCTGCCAGGCCTGGAAGGTGGCCCACGACAGTTCGATATCGGCGCCTTGCTCGTTCCACGGGTCGAGGTTGATCGCCACGACAATCACGTTGTCGCGCGCGGGCGTGGCCTTTTCGAAGCACAGCACGTTGTCGTTGTGCGCGCCGAGGAAGGTGATGCCCAGATGCGATTGCAGCGCGGGATTCGCGCGGCGCGCGCGATTGAGCGCCGTTATTTCGGCCACGATATTTCCGGGCCGGTTCCAGTCCCACGCGCGCAACTGATACTTTTCGGAGTCCAGATATTCTTCGCTGTTGGGCAGCGGCCGCGCCTCGCACAATTCGAAGCCGCTATACACGCCCCACAATCCCGAGAGCAGCGCGGCGAGCGCGGCGCGAATCAAATGGATCGAGCGCGCGCCGCTTTGCAGATAACGCGGATTGATATCGGGCGTATTGACGAAGAAATTGGGCCGATAAAAATCGCGTACTTCGCTCTGCGTGAGTTCGGTCAGATAGTCGATGAACTCGCGCTTCGTTTCGCGCCACGTGAAATACGTGTATGACTGCGAAAAGCCGATCTTCGCGAGCCGGTACATGAGGCGCGGGCGCGTGAAGGCTTCCGAGAGGAAGATCACGTCCGGATGACGCGCGCGCACGTCGGCGATCATCCATTCCCAGAACGGCAGCGGTTTCGTATGCGGATTATCGACGCGGAAAATGCGCACGCCCGCATCGACCCAGAACAGGATCACGTCGCGCAATGCGAGCCAGAGTTCGGGCTTCGCATCGTGCGCGTAGAACTCGGGGTTCACGATGTCCTGATACTTCTTCGGCGGATTCTCCGCGTAACGCAGCGTGCCGTCGGGCCGCCATGCGAACCAGCCCGGATGCGCCTTGAGCCACGGATGGTCGGGCGAGCATTGAATCGCGAAGTCGAGCGCGATTTCGAGGCCGTGCGCGTGCGCCGCGTTGAGCATGCGGCAGAAGTCTTCGAGCGTGCCCAGTTCGGGATGCACGGCGGTGTGGCCGCCTTCGGCCGCGCCGATCGCGTAAGGGCTGCCGACATCGCCGGGCTGCGCGGTCAGCGAGTTGTTGCGGCCTTTGCGGTTCGCGAGTCCGATCGGATGGATCGGCGGGAAATACAGCACGTCGAAACCCATGTCGCGGATGCGCGGCATCTTCGCGATCACGTCGTCGAAGGTGCCGTGACGCGACTCGTCGTCGCTCATCGAACGCGGGAAGATTTCGTACCAGCTCGCGAAGCGCGCGGCGGCGCGTTCGGCGTCCACGCGCTGCACCGTGGCGTCGCGCGAGAGGAACGGCCGATGGTTCGCGGCGCGCACGGCGGCCGCCGTGGCGGGCGCGGCGAGCAGCGCGCAGCGCGTGTCGGTGTCGGCGGCCACGAAGCGTTTGACGAGCGCGTCGAGCGCCGCGCGCTCGCGCAGATGTTGCTCGCTGTGGTCGTCGGACGTGTCGGCGGTCGCGAGCACGAGCGCGAGCAGGCGGCTCGCTTCCTCCAGTTCGAGATGGACGGGCTGGTTGGCGTCGCGCTTCTTTTGCAGATGCACGGCGAGCGAGGCGAAGTCGTCGCGCCACGCAATCACCACGAATTCGTGGCGTCCCACGCGTTCGAGCGGGAAGGTGCCGCTCCAGAGATCGGTGCCGGCGGGCGGCAGCGGTTTCATCGGCGACTCGTGCCAGGCGGTTTCGTCGGCGGCGCGCCAGAGGATCGCGGCGTCGATGCGGTCGTGGCCTTCCGCGAAGATCGCGGCGCGCACTTCGCATTGCTCGCCCACGACGCGCTTGGCGACGAAGCGCCCGTGATCGACGGACGGCCACACGCTTTCGATGGCGATGCGCGGCGCGGCGATTGCGTCGATCACGCTCTTGTGGCCGCTCGTGGGCGACTTCGCGAGATCCTCGGGCGGCGCGAGCGCGACGAGCGGCGTGGCGAGCGCGCGGAACATCCAGCACGCGCCCGCGGGCAGCGTAAACGTTTCCGGGATCGCGCCCGCATCGCGCGGCGAGCGTTCGCGCACGCCGCGCAGCGATTGCGCGTCGAGCGGCTCGAAGCGCGTGAAGCCGCCGGGCGCGCCGTCGAGCAGATGCGCCATGTTCACACGCACCGGCGCGGCCAGCGCGGGATTGACGAGCGTGAGCAGCGCTTCGCCCGCATCGCGCAGATCGGCGCGGTCGCCGCGCAGCAGCGCGGCCACGGGCGCGGCGGGGCCGCTGAGCGCGCGCAGCTCGCCATTCGTCTGGAGGATGAAGGTCTCGCGCTGCAAGGCGTTCGCGTGCGCGATGTCGGCGGAGAGATCGAAGGGCGCGCGCGCTTTCGCTTCGGCCCACGTGGGCGCCCGTTCGTGGGCGCCGCCGTTTGCGCCGCCGGTTGCACCTCGATCGTGCGCGTGCGGGCCGCCGTGGCCGCTTGCTTCGTCGACGCCGTATTCGAAACCCATCGGCACCAGCCAGCCGGTGCCGGTGGCCGCCGCCGCGCGCAGCATGCGGCGATAGGCGCGCTCGACCGCGCGCGCGTCGGCGGCGCCGTCGAGATCGCGGATGAAGCGCGTGCCGTAGGGCGCTTCGGGAAACGCGACCGGCGAGCCCACGCGGCGCACCACGTCGTGCTCCTCGACCATCCAGCTCGACGAGAAGTCCCACCAGCGCAGCGAGGTGAACGCGGCGTCGAAGCCCGCGTGTTCGAGTTGCGCGATCTCGGCGCGCGCGAGGCCCGGCGTGGCCGCGAGCCAGCGCGTTTGCGGATGGCTCGCGCGCACGCCGTCGAAGATCGCGCGCAGCACGGCGGCCGGCACGCGATGCGGCGAGTCGATGCGAAAGCCGCCGAGGCCCGCGTCGGCGAGCCGCGTGGCGAACTGCGTCCACCAGACCGCGAGCGGCGCGCCCGCGCGTTCGAAGTCGGCATAGGCCACGTTCGCGTCGCGATGGCCGTGGCGCGGATCGAGCCGCGCGTCCTCGGGCTCGAACGGATGAAACCATTCGGGATGCGCGGCGTAGAGCGCGCCGTCGGCGGCCGCGCGGTCGAGCGTGAGATCGGCGAGCAGCGTCAGGCCGCGTTCGCGCGCGGCGGTCGCGAGCAGGCGCACGACGTCCGCCACCGGCTCTGGCGAACCGAACGCGGGATGCAAATGTTGATGATCGGCGACGATGCGGTCGTCGCCCGAGCGGCCTGGTGCGAACAGGGCGCCGATCAGGACATGATCGAAGCCCAGCGACGCTGCGTGCGCGCAATGCGCGGGCCACGCGTCGAGCGGCCCGGCGAGGACGGAATGGACGAAGTAGATCCGCGGCGCATAGGCGTGAGGAGGTTCCATCGGTCGTATTCCAGATACGTCGGGCAGCGTGGATGCAGGGCCGAGGTACCACCGGATGCGATCACGTTGCCCGTGGGCTGCCGGAGCGGGCCGCACAGGGCCGGGCGTTGGCGCGTGTCCTGTTCAATGTAGTGCAAGAGCAGGCCGGAACCAAAGCGTCGGCGACGTACGGCGACTTGATGCGGAAGTCAGCAAGGCATGTGCCCAATCCGCGCGATCGCCGCGCCGCTGCGCCGGCTCGCGGCCACGCGGGTTCATGCGTGACGCGTGCCTGGCTGCGTGCCGCGCTGTGTGCCGCACAGCGTGCGCGCGGCGCGTGCATCGATTGCAATCGATGCCGGTCTAGTTCCCCACCATGCTCGCCGCGATGTTCACGCACAGGCCGAGCACGGAAACGTTGAAATAGAACGACAGGACGGATTGCGCGAGCACGCTGCGCCGCGCGCTGCGTCCGCGCAGGCCGACATCGGCGGTTTGCGAGGCGCAGGCGATCGTGAAAGAAAAATACAGGAAGTCCCAATAATCCGGCTGGAGTTTGGCGTCGGGGAACGCGAGCGCCGGCGAATGGGGATCGGAGCCGTAATACACGCGCGCGTAATGGAGCGTGAAGATAGTGGGAATCAGAAACCACGCGCCGATCAGCGTGAGGCCGGTGAGCAGCGAATGCAGCACCTTCGAGGCCGTATTGAGATCCTTGGTGGTGCCGAGTTCGAGCACGATCGCGACGATGCTCGCGACGGTCGCCGCGCAGACCAGAAACAGCACCGTGCCCGCGTTCTGGTCCTCGCGCTGCGCGTGGCGGCGCACGCTGGTTTCGTCGGTGCGGATCATGTGAATCCAGATCAGCACGAGGTAGGTCCAGATCGCGATGTCCCAGCCGACCAGCACGCGCGCCACGGGCCGAATCGAGCCTGGCACGAGCGCCGCGAGCACCACGCCGAGGACCATGCCGATCATCATGTGCGGACGATTGCGCAGGACTTGCGGATAGACCTTCATGGCATCGACGCTCTCGACGGGTGAAGACACGCGGGGACCGCGCAGGCGCGCGCGGATTGCAGCGATTTTACCCACGGCCGTGGCGTGGCGCGCCACGCGGGACGCACGTCAGGCGATTTGAAAGCGCGCGTAAAAAAGCGCCATGAAACGATAATTGGCGCGCATACAGAGTGCCCGGCGGGCGCTATCATGAAACGATGACACCCACTCTCGCCCCTGAAGTTCAGCATCACGCCAGCAACGAGGCCGGCCGCGACTTTGTCGTGGGCGACCTGCACGGCTGCGTGGATGCTTTGCGCTTCCTGCTGCGCGAGGTGAGCTTCGACGCTGCGGCCGACCGGCTGTTCTCGGTCGGCGACCTGATCGATCGCGGCGAGCAGTGCGAGGAAGCGCTCACGCTACTCGACAAGCCGTGGTTCCACGCCGTGCTCGGCAATCACGAAGACGCGCTGTGCGCAGTCGTCGAAGGGCGGCTGCCGCGGCATCAGTGGTACGGCATCGGCGGCGGCTGGGCGCAGTACGTGCCGGAACGCGCGCTCGCGCAGTACGCGAAACGCCTGCGCCAGTTGCCGCTGGTGCGCACGGTCGGGCAGGGCGGCGCGCGCTTCAACGTGCTGCACGCGGAATTTTTCGGCGACGACACCGAACTCGATGCCGGCCAGTTCAACGACCACGTGCGCGAGCGCATGCTGTGGGGCCGCGAACTGGCCTTCAACGCGGGCACGCCCGCGAGCCACGCGCTCTCGCTGACCTACTGCGGCCACACGCCGATGCGCGAGCCGCGCCAGATCGGCTCGCAGATGTTCATCGACACGGGCGCCTATATCGCCGAAGGACGTCTCACGATGGTCGAGGCGCTGTCGCTGCGCAACTGGTCGGTTTCGACCCAGGCGGCGCGCGAACAAGGCGCGGCGGCGTTCGCGCTGCCCTGACTCTCTCCTTGATGGCGCGCGCTCAGCCCGCGCCGAGACTCGACGTCAGCAATTGCAGCGTCGCCGCCGAGCGCGGCTCGCGCACGCGCG
>NZ_CAJZAR010000056.1:176-108176 GCF_914484835.1 Paraburkholderia tropica | reverse complement strand
TTTCTACTGCAAATCAACAAGTTCGGAACTGCCCGAACCACGCTCGCTCCTCTGGGTCTCCGCTGTCGTTGCGCCATACGAAGGCGTCGCCTGCGCCGCCGAACTGTTCGTACAGGACCTTGTGGCCAGCCTCGTGGTAAGCAGCACTGCGCAGCTCCCGAGCAGCAATTTCTTCTTCCGCGACTTCAATCATGGTGGTGAACAACGTTCGGGTAGGGAGAGGGCATAGCTCCCGCCGGGACCATGATGTACAACTCGGGTACAACTATTTTTACGTTCCGGTTTGCACTTATGCGAGGTTGGCGCTCCGAGAAAGATGCAAAACACTGAGCGCATGCACCTGCTGGACAGCCGGTTGTCGGTAATCGAGAAACCAGCCACCATTCAAATTGAACAACTGCACGAGGTCGGACTCAAGCTGTGGAAACGGCATATCCAATGCCTCCACCGCGACCACACGGCATGCTTCGACGAGCCGAGCACGTTCAAGCCAATCGCACATAGCACCGTTTGAACTTAGCCAGATTTGCGCTGATTCAATGAGATGGTCGGTTCGCAACCACTCGCCACTGCGAGCAAATGCGAAGAGCTGCCCGACAACGAGGAACGTGAGCAACTCTGCTCTGGTTTCATCATCTAGCTTGCTCATTTCTCTGCGTCCTCCTTCGGGGCCGCCGCGTAGCTCTTCTGTACGCGAGGCGGAGCGGGGCACGCTTCAGCATGCATCAGGTCGGCGGGTAAGAGATTGGGACAGGAGCGGGCTTCGTCCATGGTGCGACTGGTAAGCCAGTTCTCGTAGTCGGCGGGCCGCACGATAACGACCGAGCGCTTCTCATCGCCAGGCTTGTGGAAGCGCCGCATGAGCGGATGCTCGCTCGAGTTGACGGTCAGCATCGTGAACGAGAGCGCCTTGTCATCTTGGCATTCGTTCCATTCTCGCCAGAGTCCGGCGATGGCAAACGGTTCGCCGCTAGCCATGTTGATGCGCCAGCGAACGGCTTTACCGTTCTCGTAGTTTGGCTCGTAAAAGGCATCGCAGGGCACGAGGCATAGCTGCTGGCGTTTCCATGCTCCGCTAAAGCTGCGCATCTCGCCGACGGTCTCTGCGCGCGCATTCATCGTGTCGACGACCCGCACGCCAGGTGGAATGTGCTTGCGCGGAACCATGCCGAACGTCGCGACGTCCGCGTGTGTGGCATCTCCTGCGCGTCGAATAATCGGGGCTGGATAGTCCTTGTAGACCTCGTCGCGCCACGGGCTGTCGGGCGGCTCAATCCCGAAATGGCGAAATAGCTGGGCGCGCCGCGCGGCCGCGTAGTTCGTACACATCTGTCCCTCCGTGCAAGGGTGCCCGCGAGTATGGGAGAAGGGCCTTGTGGCAACCAAGAGCGCGATGCGGAGTGGCTCTGTTTGAGTCGACCATCTTGACGGCCACCCAGCACCCCTGGCTATACTGTACATCCATACAGTATTGTTTGTCAGTCATGGAGCCGGTTTGGGAATACAAGTGGGCAGAAGTGGGCAGTCTGGGACGAGGTTCAAGCCCGGTTTGTGCCCACGCCGATATGGCTCACAGACGAAGAAGCCCGGTCGGACTGGTACGCCTACGAGACGTGCGTGTACCGGCTCGAGCATACGAAACGAGACCGGGAGCGTGCTGCGGGGCCCGGCGTCGACCCGCCGGCGCCTGACTTCCCGTGGACCCGAGAGCGAAAGCAGCGTACCGAGCGACGCAGGTATGGGCTGCCACCGTTTTTCACGCGACTTGACGCAGAGTTACGACGCATCTGGAAGCAGCACCCAGAGGATGACGTTCGCCGACTCGCACTCGAAGTGCAGTGCGGGCACTACGCAATCTAGGAACTGGAGGCGATGGCTGCCGAAGGTTACTGGTACTTGCAGAAGGAGCACGCCACCATCGACGATGCTCGTCGGTCAATGGGGCGCTTAAGGCGCCGGCGGATGCAGGAATTGCAGAGAATCGGACCAATCACATGGCAGCGACGGCGTTGATGAGCGCTATCATCACGCTTTCAGGACTTGAGCATATACCTAGTCGCGTCAGATGCGAAAAGCATAATCAGCCGTCACTACCTTTCCTGCTCCAATTTGACAAATGGTCTGCGTCGCAGTCGCGCTTTGATAAGTGTCGGGTAGCGGAAGTGTTGTATCGACGACGGCGCGACACTGAATCGTGAAATCCGAAAAGAAGCCAAAATTCCGGGGGCACTTTGGGCACAAAGGTATCGTTTATTTCATCAAATACCGCATCGCTGGAGATTGCTGAAAAGCATCCAGGCGGCTTCGTCGAACTCGGTCGGAGGTTTCAGCGTTACCACGACGAAGAGCCAATTGATGACATTGCGAATCAGAGTTATCTTTCGGCACACACTCGCGGCTATAGAACGTTCGATTGGGAGGGCCTGCTCGGTCACCGCCTAGTCGTCGTACTGGGGGAGCCCGGCAGTGGAAAAACAGAAGAGCTGCGTGCGCTCCGTCGGCGCCACCCAGAGAGCTTTTTTTTGCGGCTCGAACAATTGGTCACCGAGGACGTAAAGACCATTCTGTCAGACGCGGAATTGGAGAGGCTCGAGCAATGGAAGAAATCGAATAACGCAGCACTTTTCTTGCTTGATGCGGTCGACGAGTCAAAGTTGAAGCGCGACGATGACTTCATTGCTGCGCTGGACCGACTTGGCAACACGCTCGGGCCTGCTCGATTTCGAGCACGGTTGATAGTCAGTTCAAGGATTAGTGAGTGGCGCCCGCATACAGACCGTGAAGCGATAAGAGAGCGGTTTGTGGCGCCGCCTGAAAAGCCGGACGCAGCGCCTGAAGACATTCTTATTGCCACAATACTGCCGCTCGCTCCAATCCAGGTACGTACCTTCGCCGAGAACAGAGGCGTGCAGGATGCAGAGAAATTTATCGAGGCACTAAATGAACACAACGCATGGCCCTTTGCTGGTCGCCCTCTCGATGTAGTTAATTTGTATGACTACTGGAAGGACAAACGGGAGCTGGGTGGCCTGACTGCGTTGACTGAGTATATGGTTCGCAAGCTACTTGCCGAGGTCTCCAGCAAGGAGCGTGGCGACCCATTGACCGCGGAGCGGGCAAGGGCGGGAGCTGAATATCTCGCGGCTGCTGCAGTGCTTTGCAAGAATCTTAAGTTCGCCGTACCCGATGATGCTCATATTTCTGGCCAGAGCTACCTCGCTGCCGAACTTGTGCTGCCGAGCGATTGGACGTCGCTTCAGAGACGGGCGTTGCTCGACCGAGCATTATTCGATTCAGAAAGCCGCGGTGCACTTTCTTTTCACCATCGCTCACACGTTGAGTACCTCGCCGCATCTTGGATTGAGGGGTTGATGCAGCACAACTGCTCATTCGAATCCCTGCAGGAACTGCTTTTCGCGAGTTCCAATGGCGCAATTACGCTACGTGCTTCGATGAGGCCCGTTGCGCCATGGTTGGTAAAGCGCGATGCCTCGTCATGGCGTCCTTTGCTGGAGAATCTCTTGTTGGCGACAGCGCCAGAAATTCATCTCCAATGGGGTGACCCAGCGGCCTTACCGATTGAATATCGTAAGCGGGTCCTTGCGGCCATAGTGCAAAAGTACCACAGCCGCGAATACGTTCCAATCGAAGTAGACCTCGAGTCTCTTGCCCGGATTGCGGACTCCGAACTTGCTACGGACATATCTACCTACCTGCTCGACAGTGAAGTATCCGACGGGCTGAAGGCGCGGTTGCTATTCATAATCATGGAGGGAAAGCTGACAGAGTGCGTCGGGAGCGTCATTGCATTGTTTGAACTCGCGACCACTTCAGAGGACATACGTCGATATTCTGTTCTTGCTGTTCGAGATGCTGGAACAGGGGCGCATAAACGTAGCCTTGCTGAATGCTATCCGCGAGTCGCAGCCATCGACAACAAGACACTCGGTTATCTGTTTGAGACGCTTTTCCCGACATGCCTCTCCGTTGAAGGTGCTCTCGAGCTTCTTCAACGAACTGCGTCCGTCAGGCGCCATGAAATAGAGTTTCTGAACTCAGTTAAGTCTAGCTTGGTAGAGGCACTCGACGACGAAAACGTAATGCCTTTTCTGAGAGGAATTGTTGCTATGTTGGCGAATCCGCCAACCATCAATTCGTTGCGCGTTTCCGAGCAGTACTACTGGGTCTCGGAGTTAATTGTGCCGTTGCTGGCCGCTGCTCTAAGAAAGCCACGATACGCAGATACGGAAGTGAACATCATTTTTGACGCAGTCCTGCTGGTTGAACGTAGGATTATGCTGGAACAGCCAGATAACTCTGGCGAGAGGCCACAGCTTGAGGCAATAAGAAACGTACTGCGAAGCAGCCCTGAACTTCGCCGAGCCATCTTTTGGCGGCGCGTCGCTCAATTTCGTGCGAGTCAGGACAAAGAGCCGCTGGCGCATAGGCTTAACCCGTATCACAGTGTTCTCCGCTTGAGCTATGTCGATTTGGATTGGTTGATTTCTGACAGCATTGACGCGACAGAGGAGCGCGATAGAAAGGTGGCTATTGAGGTTGCGCTCTCGCTCTCGTGGGCGACAGGTAAATCACTTCCCGCGATAGCTTGGAAGCTACGTCGGACGTTCGCTCGCCGTGACATCCGTCCACTGGTGTTGACGCATCTGAAGTACAGAGTGACGGCACCGTTCAATAAGCGATATGACAAGTACATACGTCAACGTCTTTTCGATGCCCACTGGAGAACAATGCAACAATGGCGATTCAAGCACTGGCGAGACGGCGTGCAACGGAAGCGTTTGTTGTGGACCCATCTCCGAAAAATTAAGTCGGGAAAATATGTGTATGGCCTCAAATATTTGCTTGAGGTAATGCAGGATGGAAGTTCGAGTAAATATGGGGTGGCGGCTTGGGAGAAAGTGCGCGCCAAATGGGGGCGCACGTTCGCGGCCGCAGCAGAAGCGGGCTGTTTTAGCACGTGGTTGACGTTTTCTCCGGAACTTCCCTCAGAGCGAAAAGTACCAAATTCTATGGACGTACGGGCTAGCTTTGGCCTGATTGCGCTTCAATCGGAATGGGAAGCGGGTCGCCTCACTCTCAAGGACTTTGGCAACGCTGATGTCACGCGTGCAGTGAGGTACGCCTGCAGCGAACTTAACGGCTTGCCAGACTGGTTTGAATCTCTCGCTTTGGCGTTTCCTCGCGAGGTAGCTGATGCACTGTCTCCAGCCATCGATGCCGAATTCAAATATGCCGCTGACCGACCACTTGTGCATGAGGTTACTGCCAAGTTGGCTTCTGCGAAGTCGCCAACGCAGGCATCGGCCAACGCTGTCTGGCGCATCCTGTCGATTGCTGACCCGCTGCACAACGATGTTTTAAAGCAAGCTACAACGACATTGGTGAGAGCTGGCGACTCATACTATGATGAACTCGCCGGCCTCGCATCGACGCGAGTGAAGCAATACGAGCTAGGTCAAGCGCGTTGGTTGACGTGGATGGGCATGTGGCTAAAGTTAGATGCGTTACCGGCGATTGCATATCTCGAATCCGTTCTCGCGGACTGCATTGTGCAAGAAGAGGCTGACAATTTGGTCATCTCGCTTAGCGCAAGGTTGGGGGGGCGCTTCGGTGGCGATTTAAACCTAGGGCGCGCCTCATATCTGTCTCCAACGTCTTTGGGTAGCCTGCTACCCTTGGTGTGTCGGTATGTGCGCCGGGAAGATGATATTGACCGGACAGATGGAGGAGTGTATTCACCTGACGCTCGAGACGATGCGCAGGACTTCCGAGGTAGATTGTGGGAAGTGCTTCGCACCTCAGACTCGGCTGAGTGCGACAGCGTGCTCCGTCGCTTTCTCGACGATAAAATCTTGCCTGACTACGATGGTTGGATTCGGAACATACAGGACGAGAGAAACGGCAAGCAAGCGGACCCGACCGCTTGGCTCCCGGAAGATGTTCGTTCGTTCGGCGAGCACTACCGACACAAGCCTCGCTCCAACTATCAGCTGTATCAGCTCGCGAAGCGACTCATCGTGGACATCCAAGCCCATGTGGAGCGCTCCGAGAATGCGACGGACCGATTGCAGGTTCGCTCTGGTGACAAGGAAGTAGCCTTCCAAGGCTTCTTGAAGCGGCATCTTGACGGCCGGTCCTTGAGCTGGTTTTCAGTCACTCAGGAATCAACGATAGACCTGAACCAGCGTCCAGACCTTCGCATCGAAATTCCCGGATTGAACGCCGTTCCGGTTGAAGTAAAGCTTGCGAACCTTGGTTGGACCATTGAGCAGCTTCTGGAAAGGCTGGAAATCCAGCTTGTTGGGCAATATCTGAGAGCCGAAGGCGTCAAGTTTGGCATCTATGTTGTCGGCAATACGGAGCCGACGCGTAGATGGCAGCGGCCGGCTGATAGGAAGCTCATCAATTTCGCTGAGGTCATTTCGATTCTTCAAGCTAGAGCGAGCGAGTTGGCGGCGCAGTATCCAGACAACATCCACGGACTGTCTGTCGTGGGATTTGACTTCTCTGACCCAAGAGAACGATGAATGTAAGTGGCGTGAGGCATAGGCGCGCCTCACCACACAAACCGAATGCATTGCCGCGTGGTGCTGCCCGAATTTCTTGTACGATACGGCTCGCCCCAACGGGCGTGTGATGCGTGGTGCATCGAATGGCTGCGGGAGATAACGGCAATGCCGGTTTATTGCACATTCACACTCAACAAGAAGACGACCTCGGCGCTGGTCTGCTCAGGCTTGGCGCGGTCGAAGCCTACTCAGGGCATGCGAAAGGACGGGACAATCCTGACGACGTGGCTGACGAGGAGTAAGCGCTGGGGGTTAGCGTTGATTTAACGTAAAAAGCGATTCAATAGTGAGAGAAAATGCACGTCTACATCGATGAGTCCGGTACATTCACTTTCGCTCCGGCAGAAAGACGCCCTTGGAGCACGATTGGAGCTTATGCCGTTGATGAGGCTAAGTTGGGTGATATCGCGCAAGCGTATGAGTTACTGGAGCGAAACGTCAGCGCACCCGACGCCGAAGAAGCAATCGACGAACTGAAGAGTACACTGATTGACCCTGACAATCCTGAATACTATATCGAGTTCGTTCGGAATCTTGCCGATATTGGTGGAGTGTTCGTTCCTTCGGTTGTATATACGCCGATTGAGGCGAAGGGTAAGTATCTGAAAATTGCAGAATGTGAGCGCAGTCTGCCCCAAGGCGATGTCGGTATCGCCAACGAGAAGCGGCTTCAACTCTACCTGCAAGCTAACGCGCTCTGCGAAGCAACAAATGCGGCGCTTTGGGGAGCGGTCGGTTACTTTTCTAGGCATTCTCCAGCAACACTTCGTGAATTCCACTGGTTCGTTGATGAGAAGGCCAAGGTTGACGACTTCGTTGGTCTCTATCTGGATAGGTCTCTATCGGGCGAAGGGCGCCACTACAGATACGTATTGCAGCCTTCAAAAGAGATGAATGTAAAAGATTTTTATGATGCCCATGGCCAGGGTGGGACAGGTGGCTTCTCGCCATCGAAAGTGGTTGCGCACTATGAGTTCTTGAATTCAAAATCGATGGTGGGTTTGAAGGTTGTTGACCTGCTGACCGGTGGCCTGCGACGTAGTCTGAAGGGCCATTGGAACGACAGCGAACGTGTAGGTGAAGCGCTCGCTACTCTCATGATTCAACAAGCGCCTTGGCTATCGATTTCAGGTCAGTCGACTGAGCTTAGAGGGACGACCAAAACGCTTCTCCCAATCGCACGTAAATTCGATGGGGTTGTGGACTCCAACAGCCGTATTCTTGATTTTATACGTGCTCGAGCGAAGAAACTCGTTTGACCGACGGGCTGAGCGGTGTGGGCGGTTTATATGTTATGTCCCGTCGCACGCCCCTGTGTACCGTTCGCTTTGCTCGGTTACCGACTGGTGCATGCAAAGCGAGACCGGGAGCGCGCAGTGGAGCCTGGCGTAGACACGCCGGCGCCTGACTTGCCATGGCGCCGCGAACGGCGTCTCCGTGAGGAGCGGCGCAGGTATAGCTTGCCCCGTTCTTCACACCGCTCGAGGCGGAATTACGGCGCATCTGGAAGTAGCACCCCGTAGAGGGCGTCCGAAGATTCACGGTCAGGGCTCGTAAGGGGCGAGTCGAAAATGGCGTACACAAGTTAGACTCCGGTTCGAACTTGTCGTCGCCTGTATTGGTTCAAGTTGGCAAATCAAATTTCACGATGCCGGGATTTATTTTGATAAATAGAAGATTCTTTGGTTCGGTAATTGTCGTTGTGCTCGTATCAACAGTTTTGACGGTGGCGTTATACGTGTTTCAGTTCGGCACGCACCTTTCAACCGACCGCGGAGATTGGTCTGGATTTGGCGACTACTTTGGCGGGGTGCTCAATCCAGTTTTCGCTTTACTCGCCTTTATAGGTCTTCTCTGGTCTATCCATAAGCAGGGTTCAGATTTTCGTATTTCCTTGGAGCTTCTTCAGCGGCAGACCAATTCGGCGGAAGAGCAGGTTAATGCAATGCGGCAGGAAAGAGCGCGAGATGAAATGCTGCATGTTGTAAAGGAGATTGACTCGCACATAGAGCGAATCCTCGATTCTGTAGTTTCGGGGCCCGGTTCCATCAATCTCACGATTAGGCAAATGAAGTCGGAGGCACAGCGTCATAGAGCCAATTCCAAAGCTCCCTTGTTGGGAGCCTACGAGGAATTTGTTCGCTATGCGAAGACGTCAGGCTCTGTAGTGGAGGCGCATGTTCGGGAGTTGGTGTATCTCATCAGGCAAGGACGAAAGTTTCTCGAGGCCCATGCCGCGATGCATTTCGAGTATACCCCGACGCTAAAATATTATGCGGATAGGTTTGGTAGTCTTATGGATATGGTCGAAGATGTTGGTGGGCTGCCAGCGGATACGAGGGCGTTTTTCACGCACATCGCAAACTCCTAAATCATCGGACGTGCACAGATGTGACTAGCTCTCGAATGTGACGGTTGCGAATGAAAAGAGCGGGCAACAATGCTCGGAGCCGGTGAGTCTAGTTCGCATTCGAAAATGCTGCCGTTCGCAGACTGCCATCCTGTGCTTGAGCACGATAGGCTGCGGATGGGCACCACTGGATAACGAGACTCATGCAAACCTGAGTAGCATCTCGGATGCATCGCGATGTAATCCGGGGACCAACTACCGACAGAATCAATTCGCGATTCCTTCGAATCGAGCGAGCACTTTAAAAATCGAAAATTCAATACGAGATAAACATGCGGATTACTCGTTGGACCACCGAGAGCCTTAAAAAATCAGGTTCGCCCGTATTCTTATCTGAGCCCAGTATCGAGTCAGAGAACTGGACCACCGTGCTGATTGGACGCAATGGCACCAAGAAGAGCCTGCTTCTAAGAGTCCTACTGGAAGGTGTCTTGGGTAGCCACGGGTTCCGTCAAAACGGCCATCCAACGATAAAGCCCAGGCTTTCTTTCTCGACTGATACCGGCGTCACTGGGAAAGTTATCGCAATAGCTGGAACCCCGTTCGACCGGTATCCGAGGCAGACGCTCTATCAACGCCCGTCCAATGCCACCAGGTTCGACACGGACCACCGATATGTATATCTCGGATTGAAGAGCGCGAACGGTACTATGGGCGCCGCGCATACGGTCCGTACACTTGCATTCCTGCTTCTTCAAGGAGTCGAAGCTGTTCGAAAAAATACCTGGGCAGCGCGCGAAGTCCTCAATTTTCTCGGACTCGCGCCGAGGGTGAAGATTTTCCTCAGGCGTAGTTCGCAGTTAAACGTGTCCCGCAGAGATAGAGACGGCGGCCGCATTGGGGATTTCAGTTTCGCCAAATTCGATGCTTTCATTGAGAGTCAACTTTCGAAAGCAAGCTTAGAGGAATCTGCGGAGCTGGACCTTCAGTTTGTAGAGCTGGTCAGCGGGTCTACCGCAAGAAGGGCGACAGCGGAAAAGCTGCAACGACTATCCACGACCGTAGTCTTCTCCTTTGATGAAGATAGGCTTTCGTGGCAATCAGACGGCGTTCCGTTTCAACCCAGCGAGCTACTGGCGCTCATTGCAGGTGGTCTCGTTACCGCGAACCACCTCATGGTCGACAAGGTTAGCGAAGATTCCTCGAAACAGGTCGATGAATCTGACCTGAGTTCGGGACAATGGCATTTGATGTCGAGTCTTTTGGGTCTTGCCCTTTCCGTTGAACCTGGGTCGCTTGTTTTGGTAGATGAGCCCGAGAATAGTCTGCACCCTGAGTGGCAGCGAGGATATATCGAATTGCTGACAAAAATCCTCAAGGAGACGAACGGATGTCACACAGTTATCGCCACTCATTCGCCTCTTATTGCTTCAGGAATCGACCAAAACGCGGGGAATGTTGTGCAACTTCTGCGCGACGAAGATGGCCCTATTGGGCTTGGTTCGAGAGCAGTGACCGTCACCTACGGATGGGACGCTAGCGACGTGTATCAGGAAGTATTTGGAATGAGCAGCACGCGCGCGGTATCGTTCGTCGAGCAAACAGATGCGATTCTGGCCAGCATCCGTGATGGTGAAGAACTCGAAGCACCACTTCGAGAGGCGATTTCAAATCTATCTGACATAGCAGAAGCATTACCGCAAAGAGACCCAATGCGGCGCATCGTGAATGCCATCGTACGGGCCGAGGGCGGGAACCAGGAGAAGCGCTCATGATTCTCGCGGGCCGCATCAATGCAAACATTATGCAGGCGATTGGGCAAATCGCGGAGACAGAGTGGAACTCTGGCCTCGCTGAAGTCATCGCGTACCGGGATGCTGTTTTGGTTGCCCAGCGCCGCCTCTGCGCGTACTGCAAACGTCGGGTTTATCGAAACGAAGTTGGATTTCGGGAATTGGACCATATACTGCCAAAAGCTCAGAATCCACGAAAAAAACTCAACGGGGTACGGGCCTCGAGCAATGACAAGAAGTACCGTCGTCACACGACAGGGTATCCGCAATTCATGTACAACCCCGAAAATCTTGTTATCGCGTGCAAGAGATGCAACGGATTCAAAGGCTCGTACGATGCGTTAGCGGACCGGTCTCAGTACCCTGTCAACTATCCCGCGCTGAGCAATCAGTTTGAATGGATACACCCCTATCACGACGAGTGGTCTCTCCACATCAAACTTGTGGCGACGTTTCTCTATGCTGCAGTCGACGCCTCGCCTAAGGGGACCGCTGTCATTCACGCATGCGGTCTCGATAAGGCTGAAGAGCTGACTAAGCGGTTGTTTGAAGACTACGTGGACGAGTCAGAAGAATTGGTTGATGGCATGATGGCGCTGATTCACAGCCGAGAGCCATTTGACACTAGGGAGGCGGCCGAAAGGTTTGCTCGAGTCTATGGGAAAGACCCGGAAGCCATCCGAACGTGCCTGATAGATTTACAAGCAGCTAAAGCCGGTGGTTCCGAGGTACTCGCACGTGCCCTCGACACTGTCTCAATTGAACTCGGGGAGGCGGGACGTGCCATCTTGCCTGTAGCTGTAGCGGCTGCCCAAGGAGATGGAGCCGTCGTCTAGCGAGCTCTCGTTTATTCAACAAACCTCCCGTGCACTCGTCGCAAACAGCTTCCTTTGCGACGGGTTCGCCCGCAAGGGGTAAGGCGAGTCCAGGCTTCTTTCAACGGCCGTGTCTGGTGCGCACCCGCTCAAGAAATATGTCAAGGTCGAATGCCGATGCAACTCCAGACTCTTCACCGGCCATGTGTCGCATGCTCGTTAAGTTGGTGGAACGCACCTTACGGCGCGGTGACCGTCAACCGAGTACGTGGTCCCGGAAGCTCGCCGCGCGAGCCATCACTTGCCCTGTCTGCCCAAGCGCAAGTAGGTCGAACGGACTTCGGTCGCCAAGATTTCCTTTCGCTGCGGTAAAAGAGTCCCACTTGAATCATCCTGACAGTGGTTCCACACACCGCTATTGCGGTGCCATTGGTTATTAAATTTTCCGAAGCAAATTATGAGCAAAACCTGGCTTTACCCCGACAGACAAACACACGCTGTGGCTTGTCGCAACGAAGACGACGGGAAAATCTACGATGGGACGCTTTCATACGGCGGTGGCCGTTGGGCAAGACTGGCTTTCAAGAGCGACGCACCGACGTTTCTGGTTGAGGGGGAAGAAATCGACCATGTCGAAGTTCAATCGGAACTAGGCAAAAAATTTACGCTATGTGAGTGCCGGCTGTCCGGGCTCGACTTGTACGCGAACTTTGTCATCGAGGGTAGCGTAGCTCCTTCTGCATTTGACCAGATTACTGTCCGGCTTCATGAGGTCTCGGAGTGGTTTCTACGCGAGCAACGTGTTGAGGGGAGAGTTGGGGGGCATCTGGCGTGGAGCGAGAAGTCGAAGCCCATTGTAGTGTCCGTAGCCAATGATGACGAGCGCTTTACTCTAACGAGTGAGTACCACGGGAGCATCCGTCAATCAGGCGAAAACCGCGTAATCAGTGAGTATGTCGATTTCAGGTTTACGACTGAAGGGAAAAAATTTGACCTGCAAGACCTTAAAAGAAAGACGCATGAGCTTGCCTGTCTCCTTTCTATACTTATGGCGTATCCGGCGACCATCGGGGATGTAAGGATACGGCAGCACGATGGAGGTCATAGTAGGGTGCATTTCGTGACGTCCGGTCGCCTCGAGAGGGATTTTGATGATTCGGGCTTCTGGACGAAGTTTTTCGTGCAGAAGCAGCAACTTGACGACCGCTGGCAGACCATCTTCGAACGTTACTATCGGTCGCGATTTCGGAAGGTATGCTGGACTCGCTTGGCTGGGATGCAGCGATATGAAGGTTTCTGGGAGTATGAGGCGCTCGGATATGTCTCTCTTCTCGACCGTTACGTCAGCATTTTCTCGGAAGGGTCTCCGAAGCCGGAACCTGTGCCTCCAACTGAGACGAAGCTTGCAGAATTTCGGCGGTTGGTGAAGGTGGCCATGCCCTCTGTCGAAGGGGCCAAACTGGACACGCTCGTCGACGTGGCAAGCCGAGCGTTTGCTAGCACGTCCTTCGCATTCGGAGAAAAGTATGAGCTTGCCAAAGGGCAAACGGATTCCGACATCGTCCGTATCATTGCACTGTCGGACACCGCATTTCGTAAAATTAAGAGGATTCGTGATGCAATTGCACATGCCAATGACCCGAAGTTGAGCGAAGGCGACCACACGCTGGTGAGCGAGATAGTTGAAAAGATAAAACTGCTTCTAACGTATTGGGCGTTCATCGATTTTGGTCTAACCAAGTACGACTTCCTTGAATGCCTGAAGGCGACGCGGAGCGAGGTGCGCTTTATCGCGAGGCTAGATGAATTGCATTTGGCGAGGTTGACTGGCACCGCAACATTCCTTTCAGTCTCCAGGGCGAATCTGGATGAGCTGAAGAGTACGAAGGGCACTCGCTCTTTTGGCTGCTTCATACGCGAGGGCGATGGTTCAATAAGCTTCAGCGACTTGCACACAAAGATGTACAGCGAATGGCAGAACTCGCGTGACGGCAATACACCAATGGTCTTGAGTGCGAACGCCATCTTCGGAATTGAAGATGCTGGAGCGAGCGCGATACCGCACGCTTACCTGGAAAGCGGAGAGGAGCGATTCGAAATTTTTCACTTGTGGTTGATAGAGCGTGCGGCAATCAACGAATGACCTATCGATACCTACGGTGGAGCGGATTCGAGCGGTTTCGAGGACCGTTCTGAGTTCTGGATTTGACAGCTGGTTGTATGCCACAAAGCAGTGAAGCCAAAGATTTCATGGTCGCGACACCGCTTTATTGCGCCTTTGCTGATGTATCAACCAGTTTCCTGATTTTTGATGAGGCGCGACGACGTAAGGGGGAGATGCCTCCAGGCCGCACGTAACCGGGCGTTCAGCCGCGTCTGCTTGTTCCCGTTCGGCAGATTGCTCACGCGGCGGCTTGACGCTTGGTCGCAACTTGTGACGCACTCTCACTGCCGATGCAAGCTATGAGGTCTGCATCGGACATTTGCATGATTTGAGCGGAATCGCGCGCACCGTGCGCTAGCAACGCGAGGCGCTGCCCGCGATTCAACGGAATTGGAACTTGAACCAGTCCAAGTCCTTCTTCTGGCAAGCCAAATTCTAGGCCTATTAGCAGCTTGTCGACGGCGTCGGCCATATCCGCTTGCTCTGGAAAAAGTGCGGCAAGAATACGCTGTGCAGACCGAACGTGAAATCGCGTGGAATCGGCGATGGCAATGATGTCACCGTAACTAATGGCACCCTGATAAGGATTAGGTGAGTATCGTTGCTCAATCACATCGGCGGGTACACCCGACAACCAGTCATGCATGATTGCTGCGCGCTTGCAGCGTCGGCGAAAGCACGCCTCGTCTGCCCCAAACCGGCTAAGTAATCTAATGGCGGCGTGACCGTAGCGTTGCGAAGCGTCCGCGACGCGAGCCGATTCAGACGCTCCCTTTGTCATGAGCGGCGTGTACACGCTATCCATCTCCTGCAAGACTTGTAGGAGGCAGATGATGTAAGACGCGTGCACATTCGTCCAATCGACTTCCTTGACAAGTTCTACGAGACGTAACCCTGACTCGAAAGTCAGGCTGGAGCTTCCCACTGCGCGGCCAAGAAGCGTCAGGTGAATTACGTCACTCTCGAGTTCGGCAAGGTTATGCTGAAGCGTCCTCGCGACGAGTTGGTTGACACGAGCTGCAACCTGAGCGTCCCAAGCAGGATTGGCACGGGACGCCGCATAACCTGCGAAGGTGCTCACCAGCAGTGCTGGTATCTCAGTTGCCGTGACCCCCTGCACTTGGCTCAGTAGACGTAACACCCATGTGGGCAGGTCACCTTCGCTAAAGGACGACTTCACGTCTTCGGGGGAACCCTGCACGTACCGCCGGAACAGTTCCGCACGTTCGAACGGTGTGTCAGCGAGGATGATTGACTTCCCAATCTCGTTGAATCCAAGTCGGCCGGCTCGCCCGGCCATGTTTTTGTATTCCGCAACTGTGAACGGACGACCATCCTCACCCACAAACTTTTTTTCTGCGAGGACTACCGTCGACGCTGGCGTATTGACGCCCGCCGCAAGGGTTGTTGTAGATGCGAGCACATGTATGCCTCCGACGTCACTGCGAAATCCGCGTTCAACCACTTCGCGTTCTTCACGCTGCAAGTTCGCGTTGTGAAATGCAGTACCACCCTCTAGGCAGATGCGAAGGTCGTTCGACGCCGACGTTAGGCCGTATCGCGGCAAGCTCGCGAGCACCGCGGCGGGAGGAAGTCCGAGTTCACGCGCTAGGTAGCGCGCGCAACCTTGAGCTTTCCCTCGGGCGTGCCTGAATACAATCAGCTTTTCTCCGTTCGCGACCAGTCGCCTCGCCAAAGGAACAATGACATCCTGAGAAGACGGCGACTTAGTACGCTGGACGATTTCAACTCTGGGAAGCAGACTTTCAGTCTTAATTGTGCCGTCGACATCAACGAATTGAAATGTGCCAGTGCGGTCGAGAACGCCTTCCACTAATGGAACCGGACGAACGTTCGATTGCAAGACTCCAATGCTAAGCCAATGATTGAATCCGTTCAGTTGCCCGAGAACCGCCGAAAGAACTAGTAGTTGAGGGGCAACTCCGCGCGCCCTTGCGCGAACCAGCATTGCTAGCAGCAGTTCGACGGTAATGCCTCGACGCGAGTCCGTAATGAATTGCCCTTCATCCAGCACGACAACACCAAGCCGATTCAGAACATGGGGCGACGTGAGTGAAATGTTCAAAAACATCTCATACGTGAAAAAGGCGATGTCGTAGCGACTTGAGAGGATGTCGCCCACAGTGTCATTGGCGTCTCCGGTGCAGCGAACTACTCGCAACCCAACCTCGCCATATCTCGATGAGAATTCTTCACATTTCTCGTTCACGAGCGCCTTATACGGGAGCAGGAAAATTGCCTTTTTTCCTCCGAGTACCGCTTGAATGCCCGCGAGTTCGCCAATCAACGTCTTTCCGGAGCTGGTCGGTGCGACCACCATGAGTGACTTGCCTGCAAGGACACCGTACTCATTCACGGCTTTCAGCTGGAGAGTGTTCAAGCCGTCCGGGAAACGTGTTGACCATTGGTCCACAACATTCTGAGGGAAGCCGTGAGGAATTAGGTCAGAGAACGCACCAGTCATCCCAACAATGTCCATCGAGGGAAAGTTCGCCTGGAAGTTCTCGCCACGCCGCAATCGTGGGAAAACAAGGCCACCTTCGACGTGACCGAGAAATGCAGGTGTCTGAGTGACACCAATGGCAAGGGCCGCCACGCGAGTGGCCTGGATAATCTCGTCTGCGACTGCAGGAAAGCTCACCGTCTCAACCATCTCGTCCGTCATGGCTTGAATCAGTGCCGCCGTTAGTAGTCCGTGACCAGTGCCGGGTTGCTCCCACGCAGATTGAGTCGACGTGCACGCCGCGAGAAGGATACGGCCGTCGCCCGCGACTTGCTCAAACGTGAACGCATTGCGTGGGCGTCCTTCAACTTCGAGGACGCGAGCTGGCGCGTGGCCGGCAAAGCAGGCGTCGAGGATAAACAGGACGACGCGCGCCTTCGAAGTTTGGAAGGCGTCGGCGAAAGTCGCCATAGGAAGCGTGGTGCCAGTTACATCCGTCCGTTGGGTATCGTAAAAAACGAGGCTGCCGTCGGGAGTTCCATGGCCGGCGAAGCTTATGATGACGACATCTTCTGCTCTTGCACTGCCTAGCGCATGAAGCACAGCTTTGGAAACGTTTTCCTTGGTAGCATCGGAGCCGATGAGGAGCCTGGAGCTGATGTCGGGTAGGGTGTCGGTAAAGAGCGACCACAACGCGACTGCGTCACAATGAGTTCCAGGCAATTCGTCGATTGACGGGTCGGACTGTTTGTTAATCCCCACGAATACAGCTTTGATGGCCATACAGGCTCCGAAGCAACAAATTATGCGGATTGGATTTTCAACGTATATTGACGAAATAAGGTAATATTTTGCGGCGACGGGACAAGCTGTCGCGCATCAGAATAATAGCCTGATTCCCGCCGAATTCGGCGATGGGAAAAATACCGTGAAGGCGTAAGCATCAGACGTCAACGTCCGGTTGGAACGTTCGAAAGTGTTTGCGTTAGAAACAACTTTTATATCTAGGCAAACCCGGGGACGGTTCAAAAATATGGCTGAAGATGTTCATCAAACTGAGAAAGTTCAGTGCGAGGATGATGGCGGTTACTTGGGCAAGTGGAAAGACTTGGACCAACACATCATCATTCGCCGGACGGACGAATACTGTGTCTGCTTGAAAAAGGACCTTCGAATTGATTGGCAGACGAGTGTCGAATTCGACAAGGCGGAGAACGCTGGTGACCCAGAGGTCAAGAGGAAGCGTTCGGCACTGTTAGCGGAAATCACAGTTGAGGAGCTGAAGGCGGCGGACGGTTTCAGCGACTCAGTCCTTATCCGTCAACGTACTCTACTCGGAGAGGCAACTGTTTTGTGCCTTGAGGCGGATTTCGACGGTGCTCAGAAAACTATCGAATCGGCTCGGACAGTGCTTCAGGCGCGGAGCGACGAGATGTCGCGTCAGTGGTATTTGCGGGCCAGCGCTACCGCAACCTTTCCCTTCGTTCTTTTTTTTGCTGTTTTTTGGCTCAATCGGGACTATTGCTTGAAAGCCGTCGGGCCAACGGCGTATTGGCTTCTGCTCGCTGCGTGCGGCGGAGCGCTCGGTGCGCTTTTCTCGGTCATCGCGCGGAGCGGAGACATGCACTTTGAACTTGGGGCTAGCAAGGACCTCCATTATCTCGAAGGCGTTTCTCGAATCATCGCCGGTGCAATCTCAGGACTACTCGTCGCAATGGCCGTACGCTCTGATTTGATTTTTGGTGCGTTTGCACGTGGCGAGCATATGTCCATTGTCTCGATGCTCGCAGCGGTTGCTGGGGGCACCGGGGAGCGACTTGCGAAGTCAATTATTTCCCGATTCGACGAAAAACCGCATGACGATAAAAGTGAAGGTTCTTAAAGGAGGTAGACGTGAATGGTTTGCGACGTAGAGCATTGATTATTGGATGTCCGGACGCCCAGATTCCCGGAGTTCGAGATGACATGGAAAACTATCCGACGTTTTTCAAGAGTGCTGCGGGCGGCGGATGGTTCTCCAGTGAAATTACGGTTCTCGAATCACCGACGGTTGCAAGAGTAAAAAGCGAAATTCAGGCGCTGCAGACGACGGCTGACTATTCTGTTGTTGTTTTCGCAGGACACGGGCGCTATTCGCCGGCGGACGGTTGCGGAATGCTTCTGCTGTCACCCGGAGTTGAGATAGACGAAAATGAGCTTAAGTTCGGAGCGTCTCGGAGAACCGTAATTATTGACGCTTGCCGCGTCCTGCCGACCAACATCCTCTTGGATAGCGTACGTGCGTCGTTGGAAAAGTACGCTCAAGTTGGAGACATACAAGCGAGTCGGCGACTATTCGATGAACACTTAAGCAGGTGTTCCGGTGGCATCGCGATGATGTATGGATGCGCTATCGGTGAAGGCGCTCAGGAAGAACGAGGGAAAGGGGGGTATTACTCAGCCGCGCTGATAAACGAGGGAAGGCGGTGGGGAGAATCGTCGCTGACCACCCCCGGTGGCGTGCTCACAGTCAGCGACGCGCATGATGCTGCCGAGGCGTGGGTTAAGAGAAACACGGGGTCTGAGCAGAATCCGCATGGTGCCTTCCCTCGTAATTTGCCTCGATTTCCGTTCGCTGTGCGCGCGAGATGATAGCCGCACGTCGGCAGCGGGCGTGGAGATACAGCCACGGGAAAGCTGAGCGTCCGCTGTCCATGATTGACAGCTGAATTCTAAGAGAAAAAGCGGCGCGAGAGGCTAGTCGAAATCTTGGCTCTTCGGCTTACTCGCCCGCTGTCTAGGCGCAGCCTTGCGGGTCATCATTATTGGATTGATGGTCGGCACCGGAGCAATGGTGTCGAACCACGTCTCCCGGCCGAGAACACGAAGTACCAGAATGAGCGTGTGCAGTGACGAGCCATCGCCGTTTTCGAGATTGCGGACTGAGCGCACGCTGATGCCGGCGCGCGCCGCCACCGTAGCTTGGTCAAGGTTTTTGTGGACCCTGAGCGTCTTCACTTTCTGGCCAATATCCGCTGCTATCTCGTCGGGTGTTCGTATTCGCATCGGTGTACGCCTATAGCAGCTTGATTATTCGACTTCGCGGACCATCTGCAGCAACCGGCAAGATTTTGCCTGTTGGCGGCGAAAATGCAGATATGGGGAAGATTGTTGCCGCTTGTTGATGGTCGTTCCAAACGGCTACGACGTGGCTGGGCAGCCGCCATCTTCGGGTTTGCTATCACTGATTCTGTGGGGCGTCGTCCTCGGTCTGGGAGTCGAGGTAGGCGCGTCTTGCGGCGTCTATCTCTGCTTTGTACTTCTCCACGGAGGCCACGTCGATATTGGGCGCGCCGCTTGGGTTGTTCGGGAGGACTTCGACTATAGCTCCAGACGTCAGTAGCTTCTTCACATGGGCCTGGCTGACGAATAGAAATTCGGCGACATCGGCGAGCGTCATGGCTTCGCCCGTTTGCTTTCCACGGCAGTGGTTTGTTCGCTGTCGTGTTCAAGAGCTATCTCTGAGTGAACCGCGGACAGCCATCGTGTGATGCGCGCTAGTGCATCCTGGTCACTGATTCCGCGCGCGGGGTCGAGCAACAGAAAGTGATGTGCTAGCTCGCCAGGCTTATACCCGAACCGCTCGGCACCGAACACTGCGTCGTCGATTGCGAGCCAGTGCTTGAGGCGCTTTCCGTAGGCGTAACCGAGTATGACGTGAGTACGCTCGGTGCCGTCTAGGACGTAGCTGCGTTGTGGCTTGATGTGACTGGTCGTCCCGACGACGCGTGGTCGGAGTTCTGGCGGCAGGAAGGCGACGACGCGCTCCTTTGACAGTCGGCGCGCCCATGACGTTGTTAGCACGATTTTGACATCGGGGTAGGGTGCGAGCAGTTCGACGAGCAGCGGCGCAAATTCAAGCAGAGGGCGGCCAGTGTCGAGCGATATCTCTTCCTTGTCGTCGATATAGGCGTTGCCGATGTGGAGTGTCGCGTCGAAATCGACAAACAGTGTGGGCGTCGCGTTATCCAGGACCAGTTGTGGCGGTGCCTGTCGCTTGCGAAGCTCTCGCGAGGGCGACCGCTGCTCCGTCACTGCGAGCCAATTGACAGGGTGTCCCGCGGCCGCGAGCGCGTCACTGGCGTCATCGCATCCCAGGATGAGCATCTCAAGGCCGAATCCGCGTAGCACTTGGAATAGCGACTGGGTGCTCGCGGCCTTTCCGTCTTCAATGAGGCTCAGCTGTGCTACGTCAACGTCGCTATAGTCGGCCGCGTCGAGCAGGTCAAGTCCGCATTCGCGTCGGCGCTCGCGGATGATGCCCCCCAGGGTGCGAAGGTCAGCGGCTAGCGGGCTCAATGACGATTCAGGTACGGACGGTGAGGAAGCCATCGTAAAGGTCTGGGTGTTCATAAAGGTGCACACATCCCATTCGCGGCTACCATTCCAGCAGGGCGCGCAGTCGAGCCATGAGCCAGTTCAGTTCGTCGGATGAGACCCAGCTCTTGCGAGCGACGGCATCGCGAACACGCACGAGGGTCGTGTTCGCGTCGTGATTAGGGTGAGCCGCTGCGTCTTCCTGCGCCTTCGGTACAAGCTGGTGCGCGAGGTCTTCGCATATCTCCCAACGCTCTTCGCGTTCGCGGTCCGTTTGCTCGGCAACATATCTGCCCTTAGACAATACAGCGCACACCTTCGGTTGGATGCCTGCTACTACGCCATGGGTCGTCCGCCGCGGGAAATCGAGCGGCACATCCGATGCGTCGTCGGAAGCGCTCATGCCGGTGTAGCCAAAGGAGCGATTGGTTCTTCAGGCGCAATGCAGTCGTCACAGTACACGCGCCGCCAGTGAGATTCGCGATACTGCCCACGTCTACCGCAACTCTCGCAAACGTAGCGTGAACTGACCTGGGCTACCTCAACGAAATCGCCAATACGCTTCGCGACATCTTCGGGGCAAATCGAGCCATACAGAATCTCGATTTTGAGTTCGCCATCGACCTGCGTGATGTCCGTGCAGATTGGAAGGACAGGGAACGTAGAGGTGCCACGCGCCCTGGCAGTTTCGAGCACGGCAAGTCGCTCAGGAAACTGAATCTGTTCGCGCCACAGGTCACGCAGTTCTGACTCGACTTTTCGCGCCAGTGCCTCGATGATTGGATACCAGCCACCTCCGCACAGAATTCCAAAGTGAGAAATGTTGGTTGAATACGTCCAGGGGTAGTGCACGGAGCGAAAGAAGAGCGGGTACTTGGCCAACACTTCATTTTGACGGTACGTCAGTGTCCACACGCGCGGTTGCGGGTGAAGTTCAGTGTCGACCGGCTCGACCAACTTAACCATCTGGCGCACGGCTGGCGAGTTTTCGATGGTTTTCGGTCGACGCTGCGCTCGAGGAGCAGTCACGAAGAGTTCTCCGTCTATGGCTGCTTCAGGACGTGCGCGTCCCTCGCAGTGGGCGATAGTGAAAGTGAAGGCTGGCGCCGACTCACATGGTTGACATTTGATGCTTGCGAACCATACGGATTGGTTGCGTCAGCAGCCGTTGATTGCAGCTAATTCAAGGGCAATCTGCAGTGGTTCGGAAGTGTAGATGTGGAAATGTGAACTGTAAAGAGTGCAACTTTATAAAGTGCCACTTTATACACTGTAGATTTCGGGGCGGCGATAGGTAATGCTCCTGCCCCATATGGTCGAGAACCTCACCCCCCGCCAAATCTCATTTCGCGAACGGCTTGCGGCAAATCTGAAATTTTTCCGCGGCGAACGAGGGCTGTCCCAAGAGATACTTGCGGACCGCGCAGGCGTCCATCGCACGCATATCGGCCAACTCGAGCTTGGTCGACGCAGTGTCACGCTTGACACTCTTGTGTCGTTGGCGAAAGCCTTGGGGGTGGATGAGTTCGAACTCCTGACAGAGCGAGACGATGTCGTAGCCGTTCCTGTGAAGATGGGCCGCAAAAGAAAAACGAAGCCCGCAGGTGAGGAAGGCTGACCTGTCAGCACTGCTGTGTGCAGTTTGACAATGCTCCTGATTGTGCGCCAGTTTTCATTCCGGCCTTCACGCAGCTATACATGTCCTCAGACCATCGGTTGTGCACTGGCGCCACACGAATGTGTGACGGCTGAAGGGCTGTCTGCCCTCCAAGCGACCAGGCATTGACCGCTTACTTGCTACACCACCCACTACGCGCACAAAACAAGTCATGAGGCACAAGTGTGGCGTCGAGATGCCGTCGCTCATCTGTGCGCGGATGAAGACGCGTGTGGTGTCGGCGGCCGCTTTGTGCTGATGGGTTTGACTCGCTCGTGGAGCGAGACGAACTTACGCAGCCTGCGTTAAAGCAGGGCAGAGTGCAGAAGATTGACAGTCCGGTCGAGGACTGCGGGCCTATGTTGGACGCCGAGGTCACTGATATACCGGCGCGTCATGTGAAGCAGAAAACAGGCTCCACCGCACCTCGCTCACGTCCCATCGGGGCGACCCAACCGCGGAGCAGAATAATCTACGTCCCCCCCCAACGTTCGGTGGCTGTCGACGGACCTTCGCGTGCGCGTCGAATTCATCGTCCATTTCCCGATGAAATCGATGGACAGCCGCGAAATAACTAACCCATTGAATTTAAGGTGGTTTTGACTGTTCGTTTTTAGTCTACTTGTGAGTGCTTCGAGATGGAGTGAGGCTAATTTAGTCGGTGTGTGTCAGACAAACCTCACTTGGAATATCAGATGCAGTCTCGTCCTACTCCAGAGCTGACCGATGCGCAATGGCGCAGCGTCGAACCGCTCTTTCATGAAATCCGCTCCAGCGGTCCGCGTCGCGGCCGTCCCGCGCATAGCCCGCGTGCCGTTTTCGAAGGCATCGTCTGGGTGCTCACCACCGGTTCCGTCTGGGCGAAGCTGCCCGAGCGCTACCCCGACTTCCGCACCTGCCATCGCCGCTTCAAGCTGTGGTTCGACGCGGGGCTCGTGCAGCAAGCCATGTCGCGTCTCTACGGCGAAGAAGGGCTCGCGCTGTGCGCGGCCATGAGCGCGCGCATGCAGCCGTGGCGCGCACCAGCCGGTCGCAAGGCGCCTCGATTTCCGGTAGCGCTCTCGCTGCGCTGGCCGCTCGCGCGCACCTGAAGGCGAAGCGGTTTCCTTGCGCGCGGCAAGCGGATCACGAGTCCTCCGCCGCGTCCATGCGCGTCCAGACCGGCTCCCACCACGCCTTGTCGCTGAACGTTGCGATGGGCACGTCGGTGTTCAGTTGTACGGTCATGCGTCTTTCCTCGTCGTCGAGCGCCTCGGCGTTCGCGAGTTGCGTGGCGAGCACCGCTTCGCCCGCATCCGAAGGATCGCGCGGCCCGGCGGCGCGCGCGTTCACGCGTTCCACGAGCCGCGCCGTGTCGGCGTGAAAGTCGAGTATCAGCATCGGCACGCCTGAGCGCTGCGCGAGTTCCGCGAAGCGTTGGCGGTTCGCCCGCTGCAGGAAGGTCGCGTCGATCAGCACCGTATAGCCCGCGTCCAGCACCTCGGACGCCAGCGCGACGAGCCGCGTGTAATGCGCGTCGATCGCCTCGCGCGTGTAAGCCTGCGGCGGCAGCGCGCCCAGCGCGGGCGCGTCGAGCACGTTGGCGCGTTTGCGCTCGATATCGCTTGAAATGCGGATTGCGCCGCTCAAGGCCGCGAACGCGCGGCTCGCGACCGACTTCCCCGAACCCGAAAAGCCATGGCAAAGCAGCAGCCTCGGCGAGAGCGTGCTGTTGGCTTCGCGGACCTCGCGCGCTGCGAGGTCGAGGTAGCGCTGGCCTGGCGTCGGGGTTTGGGCGGCGTCGTCGGCGGTGGCGAGCGGCGTCTTCAGTTGCGCGACGAGCGCCCGCACCAGCGCGCGATAAACGACATAAAGGCGCAGCGCGGCCAGCCCGCCGAAGTCGCCGGTCGCGTCGAGATAGCGCGCGAGCAGGCGATTGGCGAGATCGTCGCGGCCATGCGCGCGCAGGTCCATCACGAGAAAGGCCAGATCGCTGGCGATGTCGATCCAGCGCAGCGCCTCGCTGAACTCGATGCAGTCGAACAGCAGCGCGTGCCGTCCGCACCGAACGATGTTGTCGAGATGCAGATCGCCGTGGCAGGCGCGCACGAAGCCGCCGATGCGGCGCGCGTCGAGCCGTGGGGCGAGTCGCGCCAGCGCGGCTTCGCACCACGCGCGCAAGGCGGCGTCGCGCACGAATCCGGCGCTGCGCGCGTCGCGTTCGAGCGGCACGAGCGCATCGAATATCTGTCGGCCCAGCAGCGACGCCGATCCATAAGGCGTGGCGCAACCTGGCGCGCCCCGCACGCCGCCGACACGCGGCGCCTCGCGATGACAGGCGGCGAGTTTGGCGGCGGCGGCGTCGATATCGGCGGGCGCGAGGACACCCGCCGCGAGCCGCCGGGAAAACAGTTCGCGCTGATCGAAGCGCCGCATACGCACGGCGTAATCGAACACGCCCGCAACGCTGAACGCGTCGCCGACGCCACGCGCCGCACGCTTCAGCACGACACCGCGTGCACGCCGCACGATCGCCTGGACATCACGATAAATCGCCCCCGCGAAAGGACGGTTGAGCCGGATTTCGGCCTCGCAGCAGCGCCGCCGCGCGTCGAGCGTCGTGAAATCGACGAAACCGAAATTGACCGGCTTCATGATCTTGTATGCGTAGCGCCCGGCCAGATACACCACGGAAATATGCGTTTCGATCCGCACGATGTGGCCCCCCGGGTGCGCATAGGTGCGCGTGCGGCGCAGCGCCTTGTCGAGCGCGCGGCCGTGGCGGCGCGCGGCGCGCAGGCGGTTCTGGACGTGGAGCGCGGCGGGCGGCTTGGTGTCGGTGTCGGGCATCGGCGGCTGGAGGCGTCAGATCGGTGGTGTAGAGGAGGAGGGAGGAGGCGCGAGGACGAACCGCAGCGTCGAGCTTCCGAGCATACCGCGTGCCGTTCGCCGCCGACGCGGCTGTGCCCCCCGTGCGCGCCCATGCCGCCTTCCGACGACCGCACGGGACCGGCATCCGCGCGATTGAGCGAATCATCCTGCGCGGGCGTCAGTCTCGGGCGACCTTTGCGGGATTGGCCGCCTGTGCGCGATACTGTGAGGCTCAACGCAACGGAATCTTCGGCACATGGCGCATTTCGACGTATTCAACGGCGACGCGGACGGCATCTGCGCGCTGCATCAGCTTCGCCTCGCCCGGCCGCGCGAGGCCACGCTGGTCACCGGCGTGAAGCGCGACATCGCGCTCGTCAAACGCGTGGACGCGCACGAGGGCGACTCGCTCACCGTGCTCGACATCTCGTTCGACACCAACCGCGAAGCGGTCAACGCCTTGCTACGCAAGGGCGTGCACGTCGAGTACTTCGACCACCATCACGCCGGCGACCTGCCGGTCAACGTCAATCTCATCGCCCATATCGACACCACCGCGCAGGTCTGCACGAGCGTGCTGGTCGATCGTCATCTGGGCGGCCGCCATCGTCCGTGGGCGATCGCGGCGGCGTTCGGCGACAACCTGCCCGCCACCGCCCAGGCGCTCGCGCGCGAGGCCGGTCTCTCTGACACGCAGACGGAGCAGCTTTGCGAGCTGGGCGAGTCGCTCAACTACAACGCTTACGGCGACTGCGTCGAAGACCTCTTTATCGCGCCCGCCGCGCTCTACGAAGCGATCAAGCCTTACGCCGATCCGTTCGAGTTCATCGCTTCGGCGCCGCTGATGCAGCGTCTGTCGGCCTGCCGCCGCGACGATCTCGAACTGGCCCAGGAAATCACGCCGCTGGTCGCGTTCCAGTACGGCAGCGTTTGCGTGCTGCCCGACGAACCGTGGGCGCGGCGCGTGCGCGGCGTGTTCGCGAACGTGCTCGCGCTCGAGGAGCCGTCGTGCGCGCACGCGGTGCTGACCCTGAACGCGGACGGCAACTATGCCGCGAGCGTGCGCGCGCCGCTCGAACGTCCGCGCGGCGCCGACGAACTGTGCCGCGCGTTCCCCGGCGGCAACGGCCGGGTCGGCGCGGCGGGCATCGACTGCCTCGAATCGGACAAGCTCGACCAGTTCTGCACCGCGTTCGCGCGCGTGTTCGGCGGCGTCAAGACGCGCTGAGCGTTCTGCGCGTCCTCAGTGAGCCGCAGTGAGCCGCAGTGAACCTCACGCCGCGCCGCCCGCTTGCGGCGTGCGCGCGGTGCGCGACTGCGACCAGCGCCAGTTCTTGATCTCGGGCATATCGTCGCCGTATTCATCGACGTAACGGCGATGCTCCGCCAGCTTGTCGTGCAGCGTCTGCCGCAGGTGCGCGGCGCGCTGCGCGAGGCCTTCCACGCGGTCGATCACGGCTTCGCACAGGTGGAAGCGGTCGAGCCGGTTCACCACCGTCATGTCGAACGGCGTGGTCGTCGTGCCTTCCTCGATAAAGCCGTGCACGTGAATATTCGCGTGATTCATGCGCCGGTACGTGAGCCGGTGGATCAGCGACGGATAGCTGTGATGCGCGAAGATCACCGGCCGGCTTACGGTGAACAGCGCGTTGAAATCGGCGTCTGACAGACCATGCGGATGACGGTCGGCGGGTTCGAGCGTCATCAAATCCACCACGTTCACCACGCGGATCTTGAGATCGGGCAGCCAGCCGCGCAGCAGATCGACGGCCGCGAGCGTCTCCAGCGTCGGCACGTCGCCCGCGCAGGCCATCACCACGTCGGGCTCGCCGCCTTCGTCGTTGCTCGCCCATTGCCAGATGCCGATGCCGTCCGCGCAGTGGCGGATCGCCGCGTCCATATCGAGCCATTGCGGCTGCGGCTGCTTGCCCGCCACGACGATATTGATGCGGTTCCAGGTGCGCAGCACGTGATCGGTCACGGCGAGCAGCGTGTTGGCGTCGGGCGGCAGATAGACGCGCACCGTGTCGGCCTTCTTGTTCACCGCATAGTCGATAAAGCCGGGGTCCTGATGGCTGAAGCCGTTATGGTCCTGGCGCCACACGTGCGACGTGAGCAGGTAATTGAGCGAGGGCAGCGGCCGCCGCCACGGAATCTCGCGGATGACCTTCAGCCACTTCGCATGCTGGTTGAACATCGAATCGATGATGTGGATGAATGCCTCGTAGCACGACATGAAGCCGTGCCGCCCCGTCAGCAGATAGCCTTCGAGCCAGCCCTGGCAGGTGTGCTCGGAGAGGATTTCCATCACACGGCCGTCCTGCGCGAGCTGGATGTCGTCGGGCGTGGTTTCGGCGAGCCACGTGCGCGAGGTCACGTCGAAGACGTCTGACCAGCGGTTCGAGGCGGTTTCGTCGGGGCCGAAGATGCGGAAGTTGCGCGTCGGCAAGTTCACGCGCATGACTTCGCGCAGGAACGCGCCCATCACGCGCGTGGCTTCGGCGTCGACCTGGCCGGGCGAGGGCACCTCCACCGCGTGGCGCTCGAACGCGGGCACGCGCAGTTCGCGCACGCGTCCGCCGCCATTCGAACGCGGATTCGCGCTCATGCGCCGTTCGCCGCGCGGCGCGAGCGCGGCGATTTCGGGCGCGAGCCGGCCGTGTTCGTCGAACAGTTCTTCGGGCCGATAACCGCGCATCCAGCTTTCGAGCAGCGCGAGATGGCCGGGCTTGCCGATGTTCGCGAGCGGAACCTGATGCGCGCGCCACGAGCCTTCGGTCTTGAGTCCGTCGACGGACTTCGGGCCGGTCCATCCCTTAGGCGTCCGTAACACGATCATCGGCCAGCGCGGCCGTTCGATCTGCGCCTTGGGATCGGCTTCGGCCTGCGCGCGCGCCGACTGCTGGATGCGCGCGATCTCGTCGAACACGGTGTCGAACGCGGCGGCCATCAGACGGTGACCGTTGACGGGATCGTCGGTTTCGACGAACACGGGCTCGTAACCGTAACCGCGCATCAGCGAAGCGAGTTCGTCGTCGCCGATGCGCGCGAGCACGGTCGGCCCCGCGATCTTGAAGCCGTTCAGATGCAGGATGGGCAGCACCGCGCCGTCCGTCACCGGATTGAGAAACTTGTTCGAATGCCAGGCGGTGGCGAGCGGCCCGGTTTCGGCTTCGCCGTCGCCGATCACGCAGGCGACGATCAGATCGGGACTGTCGAACACCGCGCCATACGCGTGCGACAGCGCATAACCGAGTTCGCCGCCTTCGTGGATCGAACCGGGCGTCTGCGGCGCGACGTGGCTCGGAATGCCGCCCGGAAAGCTGAACTGCTTGAACAGCACGGCCATGCCTTCCTCGTCCTGAGGCACGTTCGGCCAGGTCTCGCTGTAGGTGCCTTCGAGCCAGGTGTTGGCGACCACGGCCGGTCCGCCGTGTCCCGGCCCCGCGAGAAACAGCAGATCGAGATCGCGCTCGTTGATGACGCGGTTCAGGTGCGTGTAGAGAAAATTGAGACCGGGCGTGGTGCCCCAGTGGCCGAGCAGGCGCGGCTTCACGTGCGTGAGTTGCAGCGGCTCGCGCAGCAGCGGATTGGCGAGCAGATAAATCTGGCCGACCGAGAGATAGTTCGCGGCGCGCCACCAGGCGTCCATGCGCTGCAATTGTTCGTCGGAAAGCGGCGGGCGGGCGGAAGCGGTGAGGGGGCTCATGCGGGCTCCTGTTTGGCCTGGGTGGGCCTGGGTGGCTCCTGTCGCGCGCGGCGGCGCGGCATAAGACGGACGGATCGGCGCGCGAAGGCGTTCGCGCGCGAGAGGACGGGCACGTGAGCGCCGCGATGCGTTCGAGGAGGCGATGCGCGGCGTAAGCCACGGGAACGCGGGGCGCCGACATGGCGTCAGGGCTCGCGCTATGTTGCCACGTTCGATGGAAGCGCTTTCGCTGAGTGTGCGAAGGGGTTTCGTCTACGCCGATAGGCACGAATATGCATGGATGCGCGCGGATAGATGCCGATATCGTCCCCTGCGCGCGCCTGTCGCAGCGGACGCCCTCATCGCGGCGCGCGTGCCGACCGCGTAACATGAATGACGATGCGTCCCCGTGCGCGCTGCGCCGCACACGGCCTGCCGGACGCGCAACCGCCACGCGGCACGACCGCATGGCAAGCACGGCGCCACGCCAGGAGGACGACGATGCGAGCGATGCTGTTCGACGGCACGAGTCCGCGACTGCGCGACGTGGAGCTTCCCGATCCGGTGCCGCGCGCGGGGGAATTGCTGATCGACGTGGAAGCCTGCGGCGTGTGCCGCACCGACCTTCACGTGGTCGACGGCGACCTCACGCAACCGAAGCGGCCCGTGATTCCGGGCCACGAAATCGTCGGCACCGTGGCGGCGCTCGGCGAAGGCGTCACGGGTTTCGCACCCGGCGACCGCGTGGGCGTGCCGTGGCTCGGCCATACCTGCGGCCACTGCCGCTTCTGTCTGCGTGGCCGCGAAAATCTCTGCGACGCGCCCGGTTTCACCGGCTACACGATCGACGGCGGCTACGCCGAACGCACCGTCGCCGACGCCCATTACTGCTTTCATCTGCCGCGCCAGTACAGCAGCGTCGCGGCCGCGCCGCTGCTGTGCGCGGGACTCATCGGCTATCGCACGCTGACGCTCGCGGGCGAGGCCGACTGCATCGGCATTTACGGATTCGGCGCGGCGGCACATATCGTCGCTCAGCTTGCGCGGCATCAGGGGCGCACCGTTTATGCCTTCACGCGTCCCGGCGATACGGCCGCGCAGGACTTCGCGCGGCGGCTCGGCGCAGCGTGGGCCGGCGGCAGCGACGAATTGCCGCCCGAGCCGCTCGACGCCGCCTTGCTGTTCGCGCCCGTCGGCGCGCTCGTGCCCGCCGCATTGCGCGCGGTGACGAAGGGCGGCGCGGTGGTCTGCGGCGGCATCCACATGAGCGACATTCCGTCGTTTCCCTACGCGTGGCTCTGGGAAGAGCGGCGCATCGTCTCGGTCGCGAATCTCACGCGCGACGACGGCGCGGCGTTCATGGCGATCGCCGCGCGTCACACGCTCGATATCGAGACCACGCCGTATCCGCTCGCGCGCGCGAACGAGGCGCTTGCCGACCTGCGCGAGGGGCGGCTGACGGGCGCGGCCGTGCTGACGATGCGTTGAGCGGCGCGCGATCGTCCTTATCTATCTAGAAAGAGGGAGCGGCAAGGAACGATAACGAACACAGCACGAACACAGCGAACCGATTTTCGATAGCGCGAGCGGCGACGCGCCGTTCGCCGCGCATCATGGGCGAAGCCCGGGAGGTCACGATGTACAAGCAGATTCTGGTAGCGGTCGACGGCAGCCGTCACGGCCGACGTGCGCTGGACGAGGCGATCAAGGTCGCGAAGGCGACGGGCAGCGCGGTCATCGCGCTGTACGTCGTGCAGCATCCGGCGCGTCTCGTCGATATCAGCACGGGTTTCGCGGAAGAACAGACGCGTCACTCCGCCGAAGCCGACGTCGCGACCGCGGCGCTCGACGAAGCGAAAACCGCGCTCGCCGACGCCGGCGTGAGCGGCACCACGCGCGCCGCCGATTCGAACGGCGAGGAGATCGCCGCCGTGATTTACCGCATCGCGGCGGAGGAGGAAGCCGATCTCGTCGTCATGGGTACGCGCGGATTGTCGGGCGTGAAGCGTTTGTTGCTCGGCAGCGTGGCGGAGAGTTTTCTGCGTATGGCGGACCGTCCGGTGATGCTCGTACGCCATGACGAGCCGCCGCCGGTCTCGGCGTGAGCGTGGCGGCCCGCGCGTCGATCCGTCGCAAAAACGAAGCCAGCGCATGCCTGGTCATGCGTTTTGATGTAGGGGGTATCCCGAAATATGACTTCAATCAGGCGTTGCGGCGTCTTTGGGCGCGCGGGCATGCGGCTTCGTGCCTATGATGTGGGTTCGATCCCGTTGACGTTGCGATAGGCCGTAGTCCGAACGATCGGGCCGCGTGGTATCGCATGTTGCGTTGCATCAGGCGGCAGCGCGCGCCACGGCGTGGCGGGATCGCGCTTGCCGCCCGCGCTTGTGCAGCGCAACGCGTGGCGGCGTCGTCATGCTGCCCGGCGCCCAGCCGGGTCCCGCACTCTCGTGAGGAACTCGATCATGACCCAAGCTTCCCATCCATCGTTCGATGCGTGCCGCGCCAGCGCGTCTGCCGCGCTGAGCTGGCTCGTGCAGCAACAGCAATGGCGCGAGCAGATGCTCAAGCTGTGGCAGCGCCGCCTCGAACGCGATCGCCATGCGCTCGAAGGCACGCTCGAATCGCTGCACGGCGCGCAGGACTGGAACGATTTTTCGGCGGCGTCGCAAACGGTCTGGCGCGACTATCTGAGCGCGAGTGCGGCGCTCTGGCAGGAGGGCGTGACGGCGTCGATGCAGGGCGCGGGCGCGTGGAGCGACGTCGCGCGCGACATGGCACAGCATTGGCAGAATTCGCTCGACGTGTTGCAGCGCGGCACGGCGGCGCCGAAGAACGGCGCGGCCCTGCCGATGCGCGAGTGGATGGCGGCGTTCGAGCGCGCGATGAGCGGCGCGGCGGCGCAGGCGGCGAGCGTCGCGAACACGATGGCGGCCGCGGCGGGTGCGCCGGATGCCGCCAGCGCCGCGTCGGGCGGCGGCGCGCGCGCGTCGAAAAAGCACGAATCGAGCGCGGGCGGAGGTCAGCATGGCCGATGAGCGCATTGCTTTCGTCACCGGCGGCATGGGCGGACTCGGCGCGGCGATCAGCCGCCGCCTTGCCGAAGCGGGTTTCAAGGTTGCCGTGACGTGCTCGAAAGGCAACGACCACGTGGCCGCCTGGCTCGACGCCGAGCGCGCGGCGGGCCGCGTCTTCGAACACTATGCGATGGACGTCGCCGATCACGACGACTGCGCGCGCACGGCGGAGCGCGTGCTCGCGGATCTGGGCCGCATCGACGTGCTCGTGAACAACGCGGGCATCACCTGCGACCGCACCTTCGTGAAGATGACCAAGGCCGACTGGGACTGCGTGCTGCGCACCGATCTCGACGCACTCTTCAACGTCACCAAACCTTATCTGCCGGGCATGCTCGAACGCGGCTTCGGGCGCATCGTCAATGTGGGTTCGGTGAACGGATCGCGCGGCGCGTTCGGGCAGACCAATTACGCGGCGGCGAAGGCGGGCCTGCACGGCTTCACGAAGTCGCTCGCGCTCGAAGTGGCGAAGAAGGGCGTGACGGTGAACACGATATCGCCGGGCTATCTCGCCACGCATATGGTCGAGGCCGTGCCCGAAGAGGTGATGAAGACGCGCATCCTGCCGCAGATTCCGGTCGGCCGGCTCGGGCGGCCCGAGGAAGTCGCGGCGCTGGTCGCGTTCCTCTGTTCCGACGACGCCGCGTTCATCACGGGCGCGGATATCGCCATCAACGGCGGGATGCACATGCAATGAAGCCGACGAGAACGCGTAGCGCGGGCGCTCAGCCGCGTCCGCCGCGCAGCGGTGCCGAGGAGGCCGCCGGGCGCGAGACGGCCGGTGCGGGAGCGCCGCGGGCGAAGGCTTCGGGTGGCTCGTCGTCCAGTGGGGTTGATCCGTTTGGATCGTTTGGTACGTTTGGTCCGTTCGATCTGGCGGTGCGCGCGGCGCTGTCGTTGCAGGCGGGCGGCCTGTCGCCCGTATCGGCATCGCTCGCGTGGCTCGACTGGAGCACGCATCTCGCGAGCGCGCCCGCCACCTGTTTCGCGCTGGGCACGCGTGCATGGACCGACGCGCTGGGCGCGTGGCGTTCGGCGTGGCCCGGCGCGGTTTCATCGACGCAAGATGCGCCCGCCGACAAACGTTTCGCCGCGCCCGCGTGGTCCACGTGGCCCTACAGCGCCTGGCGCGACGCGTATTGGCGCACGCAGTCGTGGTGGCGCGAGGCGACCGAGGCCGACGCGGGCGTCGATCCCCATCGCGCCGATCTCGTGCGTTTCATGGCGCGGCTCTGGCTCGACGCGGCGTCGCCCAGCAATTTCGCCGCGACCAATCCCACGGTGCTCGACGCCGCGCGCGCCAGCGGCGGCGCGAACTTCGTCGCGGGCTATCAGCATTGGCTCGATGATTGCGCCGCGCAGGCCCGGCACGCGGCGGGCGGCGCGCCCGAGCCGCTCGCGTTCGAGCCGGGCAAGGACGTGGCGGTGACGCCCGGCAAGGTCGTCTGGCGCAATGCGCTCTGCGAGCTGCTGCAATACGCGCCGACCACGCCGCGCGTCGCGCGCGAACCGGTGTTCGTCGTGCCGTCGTGGATCATGAAGTATTACGTGCTCGATCTTCAGCCGCACAATTCGCTGGTGCGTTTTCTCGTCGATCAGGGCTTCACGGTGTTCATGCTGTCGTGGCATAACCCGTCGCCGGCCGAACGCGACTGGCGTCTCGACGATTATCTGAGCGCCGTGTTCGAGGCGCTCGCAGCCGCCCGCGCGCGTTGCGGCGACGCGCCCGTGCACGCGGTCGGCTATTGCCTCGGCGGCACGCTGCTGGCGATCGCGGCGGCGGCGCTCGGGTCGCCGCGTCAGTCACCGTCGTCGCCGCAGACTGTCAACGATGCCGCACCGATCGGCGCCGAGGCGTTGCGCTCGGTCTCGCTGCTCGCCGCGCAAACCGATTTCAGCGAGCCGGGCGAACTGCGTTTCTTTATCGGCGAGAGCGAGCTTGCGGCGCTCGATGCGCTGATGGCGCGTCAAGGCTGTCTCGAAGGCGAACAGATGGCCGCGACGTTCCAGTTGCTCAATATGCGCGATCTCGTCTGGGCGCGCGCGGTGAACGACTATTTGCTCGGCGAGCGCGCGAAACCCAACGATCTGATGTCCTGGAACGCCGATATCACGCGCATGCCGTACCGCATGCACAGCGAGTATCTGCGACGCCTCTATCTGCACAACGATCTCGCGGCAGGACGTTATGAGGTGAATGGCCGCGCGGTTTCGCTCGGCGATATCGCGCAGCCGATGTTCATGGTCGGCACCGAGCGCGATCACGTATCGCCGTGGCGGTCGGTGTATCGGCTGCTGCAATCGACGCGCAACCCAGTGACGTTTCTGCTGACGTCGGGCGGGCATAACGCGGGCATCGTGTCGGAGCCGGGGCATCCGCGCCGTCACTATCGCTGTGCGGTTCGCGACGCGGACGCGCCGTGGCGCACGCCGCAAACCTTCTTCGACGAGACGCCGCCCGTCGACGGTTCGTGGTGGCCGCGCTTCGCTGAGTGGCTGCACGCGCAGTCGAGCGAAAAAATTTTTGCGCGTGAGCTTGAAGCGGGTCTTGCAAACGCGCCGGGCGTCTATATCTTCGAGCGGTAGGCGCGATCGCGGGGAGTCAAAGATCAGGCTGAGCCTGGTCATCTCCGTGAATTGATAAGGAGTCCGGTGGATTGTTGCGCGTGAACTATCACGAAACATCACGTAGCATCGCGCTTTGCAGTCGCGGACAAACGCATCATTCTTTCGAAGTTTTCCAGGAGTCTGTCATGAGCACCATTTCTCGCCACGATCCGTTCACGCTCGACGGTGTACCCGATCTGTTTCAAGGGTTGTTCCGGCCGATGCGCAGCGCGGGCGGCCTCGAAGGGCAGGCGGCGAGTATCCGCATCGACGTGACGGAAAACGATGCCGGTTATACGGTCAAGGCGGAAATGCCCGGCGTCGCCAAGCAGGACATCGACGTGAAAATCGATGGCAATCTGGTCTCGATCGCGGCCAGGGTCGAGCGCGGCGCCGAATTGAAGGAAGGCGAGCGCGTGCTACGCCGCGAGCGTTATACGGGCAGCGTGAGCCGCTCGTTCACGCTGGCCGCCGACGTCGACGAGGCGCAGGCGAGTGCGAACTACAACGACGGCGTGTTGACGCTCGTGTTGCCGAAGAAGGCAGCGGCCGCGAGCAAGCGTCTCGAGATCCATTAAAGGTTCATTTAGGGTGCATTAAGGCCCGCTCGACGGGCATGGCCGATGCGGCGCGCCGTTCGCGATTATTGCGGACGGCGCGCCGCATTTTTACTACTGGCGCAAAGATCGCGATGCCGTAACGCGACGAAACACGGTTGTAGCGAAACTGTACGTTTAGCCCGCTATGCTGGTCAGCACTGTGAGTTCTGGACAGGAGAGATCCGATGCTCAGTCACCACGAACTGGCCGCGCTGCTGCTGATCCGCGACGCGAATACGCCGCTGCAGACGCTCGATTCCGATTTTCTGGCGCTCGCGCGCTACCAGCTCGTCGAAATGGACGAAGACGAACGCGGCTACGCGCCGCGTCTTACGCGCCGAGGTCAGGAGCTGTTGCGGCGGCTGACACACGATGGACACGATGTTGGGCACGATGACCTCTGGAACGAAGAGGGCGGCACGGCGTGAAATCCGCGCAGCGTGGGCGGAATCGATGCAGCACGGATTTTGTCAAGAGGCGATTATCCGGCGCTACGATCGTTACAAGCGTGTAACGAAATGTGAGGCGCTTTGAGATAGAGTGCTGCCTTTTGTTGCAGTCCAGGCTGCCGTCCACCGAGAGTACACCCATGAAAGTCATCGCCAAGCCGTTCGCCCGTCTGTCCGCCCTGATGCTGTGCGCCGCCATGGCCGCGCCGATCGCCGCGGTCGCCGCGCCGCATCATCACCAGGTCTGCCACACCGAGATGAACCATCATCATCATCCGGTTCGCGTCTGCCACGACGCGCGCTAAGCCCGGCGCAACCGAGCATGCCGCACTCAGGTGCGGCATTTTTTTCCTTCGTAATGTTTCGTTATCCGTAGTAATTAACGGATATGAAATTACCTGATATTTCCCGTGAAAAGGCGGCGCCCGATGCGCGTCGGCTGTCACTGCTACGGGGTCGTGTACGTCATGAAGCAAGCCTGGGGTTTCGCGGTTGCTGCCGCGGTGTTGTCGTTGTCGTCCAGGTGTGCTTTCGCCCAGGAATTCACGCTGTTCGCCGGTCCGCTCGTGAGCGGTTCCGATCATTCGTATTCGTGGGAAATGAATTACATGGAAGGCTTCGGCACTTATTTCGCCGGCAGCGTTTCATGGCTCAATGAAGGCCATATTCCGGGCCATCATCGCGATGGACAGAGCATTCAGGCATGGGCGCGCCTGCCGCTCGACAATCGGCGTTTCGTGTTCGCGCTGGGCGCGGGACCGTATCGCTATTTCGATACCGAAGCCGCCAAACAGGGGCTCGGCTATTCGAACACGCACGGCTGGGGCGCGGTCTATAGCGCGCGGGCCACGTGGTATGCGAGCAATCGCTGGACCGCGAACCTGCAACTGAATCGCGTGAGCGTGACGCGCGGGCCGTCCACCACGGCGCTGATGCTCGGCATCGGTTATCAGCTCGACGCGCCGGATACGCCGGGGCCGCGCGATTTCGCGCTGCCGCGCACGCACAACGTGACGAACAACGAAATCACGCTGATGGCGGGCGAGACCATCCTCAACAGTCTGGAATCGGAGACGTCCGCGGCCGAATCGATCGAATACCGGCGCGGCATCACGCACTGGCTCGACGGCTCGATCGGTTATCTGCACGAGGGCAGCGGGTTGACCGCGCGGCGCGACGGCGCGACCGCGCAACTCTGGCTTACACGCGCCTTTCTTGATGATTGCCTCACGCTTGGCTTCGGCGCGGGCCTGTATGCCGCGATTCATCACGGCGACGCCGAGGATCAGCGCGATACCGGCGACGGCATTCTTTCGGGACTCGTTTCGGTATCGGCGTCGTATCGGTTTTCCGATCACTGGGACGCGCGCGTGACGTGGAATCGCGTGGTCACGCGTTATAGCCGCGATACCGATGTGATCCTGGGCGGCATCGGGTATCGCTTCTGAGGCGGTTGGGTGCGGGCGCAATCATTGGCCGCGCACCCGGCTGCGATCAACCGCCTGGACGTCCGCCGCCGCCACCACCACCTCCACCTCCACCTCCACCACCTCCGGGCGGGCGATTGCCACCGCTGCCGCCACCGCCACCAGGCGGTCTCCCGCCACCCCCGCCTTGTCCTTGCGGTCTGCCGCCCGCGTTGCCCGGCGGCCGCGCGTTGTTGCCGGGAGGCCGCGCGTTGTTGTTGCCCGGCGGGCGTGCGCCGCTGTTATTGGGCGGCCGATGACCCTGTCCGTGCCCTTGACCGGGACGATTGCCCTGGCCGCCAGGCGGACGCCCACCCTGCGAGGGCGGACGGATCGCGGGCGGCGGTCCCGGGCGCACGCCCGGATGCCGGTTCCAGCGCGCCTGATTGCCGTACCACGGACGGTCGCGGTAATGGCTGCCCCAATACGCGCCGAGCGTGAACGTGACGATCGGCAGGCCGATGGTTGCGCCGTAATTCATCACCGGCACGCGCGCGCCTTGCCACGGGTAGGAGAGATAGCCGCCGTAGACCCAGCCGCGCAGGCCGGGCAGGCTCACGTCGCACCAGCTGAAGCCGGAGACGCAACCCATCACCGCGACCGAAACGCCGCCCGGCACCTGCGCCACGAGGGGGTAATCGCCGGCGGGACCGGCGTAGAGATTGACGGTCGTGCTCGTGAACGCCTGCGACTGTGCGAATGCCGGCGCGGGCGCCGCAACGACCGCAGCGAATCCGGCGAGCATCGCACCGACGAGCTGCTTGCGCATCGCTGCTCCTTGGTGGTTGGAACTGCCCGATAACTTTATTGCGATATAACACGAACGTTAGCAGATAAGCCATTTAGGGCGCGGTTGCGCGTATTACGAGGTATTTCGGCGACTTGTATGCACGCGCACCGATTTTCGGGACACGGCAGCGCGCGGGCGAGCCGCACGCGTTGGCGCGGCTTGTGCAAGAATCGCGGCTCGGCACGCCGCAGGAAGCAGGCGCACCAAGTCGCAGCAGAAGCGGCAGCCGGATTCAAATCAGAAAGACGAGGAGCAGACCAGGTGATTCAACGCATTGCCAATTTCTTTACCGGCGTAGTCCATCGATTTTTGCCGGACCCGCTTATCTTCGCGATCCTGTTGACGGTCGTGACCTTCGTGCTGGCGTTCTCGCTGACGCCGCAACCGCCCGCGCAGCTCGTGCTGATGTGGGGCTCGGGCTTCTGGAATCTGCTCGCGTTCTCGATGCAGATGGTGCTGATACTCGTGACCGGCCACGCGCTCGCCAGCTCGGCGCCGGTCAAGCGCCTGCTGGTCGCGCTCGCCGGCTGCGCGCGCACGCCGGGCCAGGGCGTGATGCTGGTGGCTTTCGTGGGCGCGGTTGCGTGCGCGATCAACTGGGGCTTCGGCCTCGTGCTCGGCGCGATGTTCTCGCGCGAAGTCGCGCGCCGCGTGCGCGGCACCGACTACCGGCTGCTGGTCGCGGCCGCGTACATGGGCTTTCTGACGTGGCACGGCGGCCTCTCGGGCTCGGTGCCGCTGGTGGCGGCCACGAAGGGCAATCCGATGGAAAAGACCATCGGCCTGATCCCGGTTTCGCAGACCATTTTCACGGGTTACAACGCGTTCATCACGATTGCGCTGATCGTGCTGCTGCCGATTCTCGTGCGCCTGATGATGCCGAAGCCCGAGGACGTCGTCTCGGTCGATCCCGCGCTGCTCGAAGATCCGCCCACGGTCGAGCGCAAGCTCGGGCCCGATGCGACCTTCGCCGAGCGCATCGAGGAAAGCCGCTCGCTCTCGCTGCTGGTCGCGGCGCTGTGCGTGGTGTTCCTGGGCGTCCGCTTCCATGAGAAGGGTTTTGCGCTCGACATCGACACCGTGAATCTGGTGTTCCTCGCCGCCGGCCTCGTGCTGCACAAGACGCCGATGGCTTATGCGCGCGCGGTGGCGGGCGCGGCGAAGGGCGCGTCGGGCATCATGATCCAGTTCCCGTTCTATGCGGGCATTCAGGCGCTGATGGACCATTCGGGCCTTGCTGGCGTGATCACGAAATGGTTCGTCGATATCGCCAACGTGCACACGTTCCCGCTGCTCGCGTTCCTGAGTTCGGCGGTGATCAATTTCGCGGTGCCGTCGGGCGGCGGCCACTGGGTCGTGCAGGGCCCGTTCGTGATGCCGGCGGCCCAGGCGCTGGGCGCGGACCTCGGCAAGTCGGCGATGGCGATTGCTTACGGCGAGGCGTGGACCAACATGGCGCAGCCGTTCTGGGCGCTGCCCGCGCTGGCGATCGCAGGTCTCGGCGTGCGCGACATCATGGGTTACTGCGTGACCACGCTGCTGTTCTCGGGCGTCGTGTTCGTCGCGGGGATGTATCTGTTCTGATCTGTACTGAAGTGTATTGAGGTGGTGTGAAGTGTCCGGCCGCGCTGTCTCGCGGACAGTCTGGACACTTCGCGGACACTTCGTACAGTCCAACGCAACGCCCGGCCCGCGCGCCGGGCGTTGTCATGTGTGGCGGCGATGTTTCGTCAGAAAGTCGCGCAGCACGGCGGCGTGATTGTGTTCCTCGTCGTGCGAACCGTAGAGCAGCACGATGGGCTGCTGCGCGCTGGCGTCGGCGAGCGGCTGCCAGGCCGCGTGGTTGGCGTCGAGTTCGGCCTGATAGCGGCGGCGGAATTCGGCCCAGTGCGCCGCATCGTTGCCGCTGGCGTGGAACCACTGCCGCAGCGCCGTGCTCGGCGCGACGTCTTTTGCCCAGGTCACACCGGCGAGCGCTTCCTTGCGGATGCCGCGCGGCCACAACCGGTCGACGAGGAAGCAGGCGCGGCCGTCGTCGGGCAGCGGCGCGTAGACGCGCTGGATGGCGATTGGCGCTTCGGTCATGTTTCGGGTCTCCTTGTGAGGCGCCTGGTGGAGCACGACGCCGCGCTCGCGTAGGCGCGTGGGCGGTTCGGGCGATGCCTCCGCCGCCGCCTCGAACAACGCGGCGACGCGCTCGCGCAACTCGGGCAGCACGTCGCGCTCGAACCACGGATGATGCTTGAACCACGCCTGATTGCGCGGCGACGGATGCGGCAGCGGCACGCAATCAGGCCCGTACTCGCGCCAGGCCTCGACCGTTTCGGTCAGCGACGCCTTGCGCCGCGCGCCCAGCATGTAACGCTGCGCGTACTGTCCGACCAGCAACGTGAGGCGCACCTGCGGCAGCAGCGCGAGCAGGCGGTCGTGCCAGAGCGCGGCGCATTCGGGGCGCGGCGGGTTATCGCCGCTCGCGCCGCGGCCCGGATAGCAGAATCCCATCGGCACGATGGCGACGCGCGCGTCGTCGTAGAACACGTCCTTGCCGATGCCGAGCCACGCGCGCAGGCGCTCGCCGCTCGCGTCGTCCCACGGAATGCCCGATGCGTGGACTTTCGCGCCCGGCGCCTGGCCGACGATCAGGAGGCGCGAGGTCGCGCTGGCCTGCAACACCGGGCGCGGGCCGAGCGGCAGCGCGTCGCCGCATACCCCGCAGGCGCGGATATCGGCAAGCAGGCGCGGAAGCGGGTGCGGAAGCGGGCGAAGCGAGGCGGACGAAGTCACGATGACGGCAAACGAAGCGGCGGCTGGCACGGCCGCGCCGGGAAAGCACGAAAAATCCAGTCTACCAAAGCGATCGGATCCAGACGAAATGCCTATGAATTTGCGCAGTGCGGCATCCGCGCGAGGCGTTTCGCGCTTTTCCTGTAACCTCGCCAAGGGTCGCAGATCAAGGGAGCCCCGATGCCCGCCGAACGTGACACGCCATCCCGCACCGAACCGCTGCTCGTCGACCTCGCGCTGCAAGGCGGCGGCTCGCACGGCGCCTACACCTGGGGCGTGCTCGACCGCCTGCTCGAAGAACCGTGGCTGCGGATCGAAGGCATTTCCGGCACCTCGGCAGGGGCGATGAACGCCGCCGTGCTCGCGAGCGGCTTCGCGCACGACGGTGCGCCCGGCGCGCGCAAGGCGCTCGAATCGTTCTGGCGCCGGGTCGCCGACGCCGCGCGCTTCAGCCCGTTCCGGCGCGGCTTCGTCGACATGCTGCTGGGCCGCTGGACGCTCGATCATTCGCCCGTGTTCGTCGCGCTCGACATGATGGCGCGCGTGGCGTCGCCCTACGACCTCAATCCCGCGAGCTTCAATCCGCTGCGCAATATTCTCGCCGAGACCATCGATTTCGACGCGCTGCGCAACTCGCGCATCAAGCTATTCACGACCGCGACGCGCGTGAGCAACGGCCAGGCGCGCGTGTTCCGCAACGCCGATCTCACGCCCGACGCGCTGCTCGCCTCGGCCTGCCTGCCGACGCTGTTCCAGGCCGTCGAAATCGACGGCGAGGCGTACTGGGATGGCGGTTACGCGGGTAATCCGTCGATCACGCCGCTGATCCGCGAAACCGATTCGGTCGACACCATCCTCGTGCAGGTCAATCCGGTGGAGCGCGCGGGCACGCCGCGCTCGGCGCGCGAGATCATCAACCGGGTCAACGAGATCGCGTTCAACGCGCCGCTCATCAAGGAGCTGCGCATGATGGCGCTGCTGCACAAGGTCGCCGACGCGGGCAGCGAGGAAGGCCGCCGCTGGGCCACCATGCGGCTGCATCGCGTGCACAGCGACATGCTCGTGGCGCTCGGGTCGTCGTCGAAACTCAATGCGGAATGGTCCTTCATGACGATGCTGCGCGACGAAGGGCGGCGCAACGCCGACGCGTTCCTCGCCAGCGACGGCGCGCAACTGGGCGTGACCTCGACCTTCACGCTCGACGAACTCTTCGACGGAGAGCAGCCATGAGCGCGGGCGCGCTGGCGCTCGGCCTCGTCGGCATGCTCGCGAGCCTCGCGCTGCTCATCTGGCTCGCGTATCGCGGCTGGAGCGTGCTGCTGCTCGCGCCGCTCTGCGCGATGCTCGCCGCGTTAATCTCGGGCCAGCCGGTGCTCGCGCACTGGACCCAGACCTTCATGCTGAGCACGGGCCGTTTTCTCGCGCAGTTTTTCCCGCTGTTTCTGCTCGGCTCGCTGTTCGGCAAGCTGATGGAGGACAGCGGCTCGGTCGACGCCGTGGCGCAATTCATGATCGACAAGCTCGGCACGCGTCACGCGCTGGTGGCCGTGGTGCTCGGCGGCGCGCTCGTGACTTACGGCGGCGTGAGCCTGTTCGTGGCGTTCTTCGTGCTCGCGCCGATGGCGCAGGCGCTGTTCCGTTCCGCCGATATCCCGCGCCGCCTGATGCCCGCGACGATCATGCTCGGCACGGCGACCTTTACGATGTCGGCGCTGCCCGGCACGCCCGCGCTGCAAAACGCGATTCCGATGCCGTTCTTCGGCACGACGCCGTTCGCGGCGCCGGGGCTCGGCATCGTCGCGACCTGCGTGATGGCGGGCTTCGGCCTCTGGTGGCTCGGGCGCGCGGCCGCCGCGGCGAAGCGCAACGGCGAGGGCTTCGTCGAGCCGCACGACGGCGGCGCCGACGACGCCTCGCGCGGCAAGACCCCGCTCGTGCGCGAGCGCGCGAGCGTGGCGCAGACCTTCGATCCCGCCGAAATCGGCCCAAGCGCGGAGGCGTCGCGCGAGGCGGGCGCGCCGCCCGCGTGGGTCGCGCTCGCGCCGCTTGTGGTGGTGGTCGCGACGAACTTCGTGATGAACATGCTGGTGTTTCCGCGCATCGATGCGAGCTATCTCGCCGAGCCGCGCTGGGGTTCTACGTCGCTGGCCGCGGTCGCGGGCGTGTGGGGCGTGTGCGTGGCGCTCGCGCTCGGCATCGTCGTGCTGGTGGCGCTCAACTGGCAGCGGCTGCGCGCGTTGCGCGAGAGTGTCGATGCGGGCGCGAACGCATCGGTGCTGCCGGTGCTGAGCGTGGGGAGCCTCGTCGGTTACGGCGCGGTGATCGCGGCGCTGCCCGCGTTCGAGGTCGTGCGCGACTGGGTGCTCGGCATCGGCGGCGGGCCGCTCGTCTCGCTCGCGGTGGCGACCAATCTGCTCGCGGGGCTGACCGGTTCGGCCTCGGGCGGCCTGACGATCGCGCTCGACGCGCTCGGCGACACCTATATGCAGCTCGCCGCGCAGCATCACATCGATCCCGCGCTGATGCATCGCGTGGCCGTGATGTCGTCGGGCACGCTCGACAGCCTGCCGCACAACGGCGCGGTGGTCACGCTGCTGGCTGTCTGCGGTTCGACGCATCGCGAGAGCTATCGCGACCTCGTGGTGGTGAGCATCGTCGGCGCGCTGATCGCGCTGGCCGTGGTGATCGTGCTGGGCTCGCTGTTCGGCAGCTTCTGATTGCGCGGCGGCCTGCCGATGCAGCAACGATGAGGAGGCGGCACCCCTGAAAGCGTGCTCGCGCGAAGGCGCGTAGACTCGCACGTGGCAGTGCCAGGCGAACCGCATCGAAGCATCGAGCAACAGGCGCGCGCACGACGCGCGCCGTGCAAGGAGGCGTCATGAGATTGCTTGCCGTCCACCCGAGCGGGCTGATGTATACGCGCGTGTTTTTGCGCCTCGAACCGCTGGGTCTCGAATCGGTCGCCGGCACCGCGCGTGACGCGGGCCACGAGGTGAAACTGCTCGATCTCCAGGTGGAAACCCACCGCGATCTCATGCGCCGCGTGCGCAACTGGCGGCCCGAGGCGCTGTGCTTCTCGGGCAATTATCTGGCGAATATTCCCGAAATCGTCGATCTCGCGAAGGCCGTGAAGGCCGCGCTGCCGTCGTGCTTCGTGTTCGTCGGCGGCCATAGCGTCTCGTTCACGGCGCACGATCTGCTGCGCCACGCGGACGGCGCGATCGACTGCATCCTGCGCGGCGAGGGCGAAGCGTCGATCAACGATCTGCTCGCCGTGGTCGCGCAAGGCGGCGATCTGCTGGGCGTGGCGGGCGTCATCACGCGCGACGGCTCCGGTCCGCCGCCGCGTTTCGTCGAGCATCTCGATCCGGTGCGGCCCGCGCGCGATCTGCTGCGGCATCGGCGTAAATACTTCATCGGCACGCTCGATCCGTGCGCGTCGATCGAGTTCGCGCGCGGCTGTCCGTGGGACTGCACGTTCTGCAGCGCATGGACCTTCTACGGACGCAGCTATCGCACGCGCAGCCCCGAAGTCGTGGTGGAAGAACTCGCGGCGCTGCGCGAGCCGGGTGTCTTTATCGTCGACGACGTGGCCTTCGTGCACGCCGAACACGGCATGGCGATCGCCGATGCGATCCGCCAGCGCGGCATCAAGAAGCGCTACTACCTGGAGACGCGCGGCGATGTGCTGCTGCGCAACAAGGACGTGTTTCGCGCGTGGGAAGCGCTCGGTCTCAAGTACATGTTTCTCGGCCTCGAAGCGATCGACGAGGAAGGGCTCAAGGCGTTTCGCAAGCGCATCAGCCTCGACCGCAATTTCGAGGCGCTGGAGTTCGCGCGTTCGCTCGGCATCACGGTGGCCGTCAATCTGATCGCCGATCCCGACTGGGATCACGACCGCTTCGAGACGATTCGCCAGTGGTGCCTCGACATTCCCGAAATCGTGAATATCAGCGTGAATACGCCGTATCCGGGCACCGAAAACTGGCAGCAGGAATCGCGGCAGCTCACGAGTCTCGACTATCGGCTCTACGACATTCAGCACGCCGTGGTGCCGACGCGTCTGCCGCTGCCCGAGTTCTACGCGGAACTGGTGCGCACGCAGCAGGTGCTCAATCGCAAGCATCTGGGCTGGACCGCGTTGCGCGGCGCGGCGGGGCAGGCCGCGCATCTGCTCGTGCGCGGTCAGACCAATTTCGTGCGCATGCTCTGGAAGTTCAATTCCGTGTTCGATCCGCGCCTGCAACTCGCCGATCACGAACGCGAGGTGAAATACGAAATGTCGCCGCCGCCCGGCATGAACGGCGCGGCGCGCGTCGATATGAAAACCGTCTACATTCATGGCCCGACCGGACGCAAGGGCCGCAAGATCGACGACGCCACCGAGCAGTTCGTCGACCAGACGCGCATGGGCACCGGCTGAGGCATCCGCCATTTGGCGTAATGGACGCGCGCGCCGATCTGATCCACACTGCGCGGATCGGATCTAGACGAAAAAGATATGGAACTGCGTCAGCTACGCTATTTTCTCGCGGTCGCCGAGCATCTGCACTTCAGCGAGGCCGCGAACGCGCTCGGCATCGCCCAGCCGCCGTTGAGCCAGCAAATCCTCAAGCTGGAAAAGGAACTCGGCACGCGGCTGTTTATTCGCCATTCGCGGCGCGTGGAATTGACCGAAGCGGGGCGGCTGTTTCGCGTGCGCTCGCAACGGATCGTCGAAGACGCGGACCTCGCGCTCGCCGAGGCGCAGAACGCCGGGCGCGGCGAAAGCGGTCGGCTGATCCTGGGATTCGCGGGTTCGACGGTGTTTCATCCGTTGGTGGCGACGGTGTTGCAGCGCTTTCGCAGCGCGTGGCCCGGCGTGACGATCGGCTGCGAAGAAAGCAATAGTTCCGTGCTGCTCGAACGCGTGAACGACGCGAAAGTGGACGCGGCTTTTGTCCGCCTGCCGCTCGACTGCCGCGGCCTCGCCACGCAGACGCTGGTCGAAGAAGACGTGCTCGCCGTGCTGCCGCCGCGCCACCGTTACGCGCGCCGCCGCAGCATCGATCTGGCCGATCTCGCAGGCGATCCGCTCATTCTGTTTCCACGTCCCATCGGCCCCGATCTCTACGATTCGATCATCAGCGCGTGTCACGCGGCGGGTTTCAATCCGGTCATCAGCATGGAGTCCCCGCAGATTTCCTCGACCGTGAACATGGCGGCGGCGGGCTTCGGCGTCACGCTGATTCCGTCCTCGATGCGGCAGATCCAGGCGAAGGGCGTGACCTATCACGCGCTCAAGGGCGGCTCGCTGCATACGACCATCGCGCTCGTCTATCGGCCGCGCGAGAAGGCGCCCACCGTGCAGAACTTCGTGCGCATCGTGCGCGAGGCGTCGCGCCAGGCCTGAAGCGTCGCAAACCGATCTATATCTTTTTCGTCTTGATCGAGTGGGCTTCCGATATTGGACGGCGGTGGCGCGCGCCCTTATTCTTGCAAGCGTTGCGAAAGCCCCATGTCGAGTGTGTTTTCGCCCTTCGATCCAGGAGTTTTTCGCATGTCCACCGTTTCTCCGTCCCCGGTCTCGTCCCACGCGCCGCGCGCAGCAGGCCGTCCCGCGCTGATCGCCGCACTGCAATCGCTCGTTGGCCGCGACGCTGTGCTGACCGGCGACGAAGCCACGCGCCGCTATCGCACGGGATTCCGCTTCGGCCAGGGCAAGGTGGCGGCGGTGGTGCGGCCCGGCTCGCTCGTCGAGCAATGGCAGGTGCTGCAAGCCTGTGTAGCCGCGAATGCGATCGTGATTTCGCAGGCATCGAATACCGGCTTGACGGGCGGCTCGACGCCCGACGGCGACGACTACGATCGCGATGTCGTGATCGTCAGCATGACGCGTATGCGCAAGGTTTATGTGATCGACGGCGGCAAGCAGGTCGTTTGCCTGCCTGGCTCGACGCTCGATCAACTCGAACAGACGCTCAAGCCGCTCGGCCGCGAGCCGCATTCGGTGATCGGCTCGTCGTGCATCGGCGCTTCGGTGATGGGCGGCGTTTGCAACAACTCAGGCGGCTCGCTGGTGCGGCGCGGTCCCGCGTACACGGAAATGAGCGTGTATGCGCAGGTGGACGCGCAAGGCAGGCTGAGCCTCGTGAACCATCTGGGTATCGCGCTGGGCGACACGCCGGAGCAGATCCTCGCGCGTCTCGATCGCGGCGACCTGCCCGAAGCCGATATTCGCCACGACGCGGGCGCGGCCTCGGACCGCCACTACGCCGAACACGTGCGCGACGTGAACGCCGATACGCCTGCGCGCTATAACGCCGATCCGCTGCGCTTGCATGAAGCGTCGGGATCGGCGGGCAAGGTCATGGTGTTCGCGGTGCGCCTCGACACATTTCCCATCGAGAAGGGCGCGAAGGTGTTTTATATCGGCACCAATGCAACGTCCGAACTGACCGATGTGCGCCGTTATCTGCTCACGGAATTGTCGAATCTGCCGATTGCAGGCGAGTATCTGCATCGAGACGCTTTCGATATCGCCGAGCGTTACGGCAAAGATATGTTCCTCATGATCCAGCATCTCGGCACGCAGCGCTTGCCGGGGCTGTTCGCGTTCAAGAGCCGTTGCGATGCGTTCTTCGAGCGGCTCGGCTTTCTGCCCGCGCATTTCACCGACCGCGTGATGCAGGCGCTGAGCCGCCTGTTTCCGAGCCATCTGCCCGCGCGCCTCAAGGACTATCGCCAGCGTTACGAGCATCATTTGATGCTGAAGGTGTCGGCCGACACCGTCGATGAAACGCGCGCGTATTTGCAGCGCTATTTCGCGGACATGAGCGGTGATTTCTTCGAATGCACCGATGAAGAAGGCAGCAAGGCGTTTCTGCATCGTTTTGCGGCGGCGGGCGCGGCCGTGCGTTATCGCGCGGTGCATGGCGAGGAGGTCGAGGATATCGTCGCGCTCGATATTGCCTTGCGCCGTAACGATCGCGACTGGTTCGAGACATTGCCCCCGAACGTCGAGAAGCCTATCGCCATCAAGCTGTATTACGGGCATTTTCTCTGCCACGTGTTCCATCAGGACTATATCGTGCGCAAAGGTAACGACTGCCTCGCGCTCGAACATGAGATGTGGAAACTGCTCGACAAACGCGGCGCTGAATATCCGGCGGAGCACAACGTCGGGCATCTTTATCACGCGAAGCCCGCGCTCAAGGCGTTTTACGAAGCACTCGATCCGTGCAACTGCTTCAATCCCGGCATTGGGCAGACGTCGAAATTCGCGCATTATCGCGAGCAGGCTGAATAAGCCAAAACGGCGGCGCATCAAAGCGCCGCCGTCTTTTTTTTTCACCGACGTGTTCAGCTTGCCTTGCTAACCGGCATCCACCCATTCTCCTGCGCGGCCTGACCCAGTTGCTTCGCGATCGAACGTGCAAGCTTGTCGGCGTCCGAGGTCACGGTGTCGTGCCTGGCTTCCGACGCGCCGTGCAAGCCGCCGGCTGCCGCCGCCGAGACCGCCACATGGCCTGCGGCCGCGCCCACGCCCGCCGTTTCGGCGACGCCAGGCATATGGCCGCTGTCGGCCTTCGCTTCGAACGTCGTGAGCGCTTGCGGCGCGCCGTTGGCCGGCACGAACGAGAGCGCGATCGTGGCGCCGACTTCGCTCTTGCCCGCGCCGAGGCCGATCAACACACGGCGGCGACGGCTGCCCGCGTCGATGGTGTCGATGCGGCCTTCCACGACGATCGCGTTGCGTCCGGCGGGCACCGGGCCATCGACGCGCACGGCGTTCAAGCCTTCTTTGCGCAGCTCGGCGACGATTTCGTCAGCGAGCGCTTCGCGTGCTTCGAGCGCCGTCTGTTGCTGCGCTTGCGCCGACGATTCGCCGCTCGCCATCGACTTGAGCTTCTGCGCCATGCCGCCGTCGAGCTTCACGAGATCGGGCGAAATCTCGAACGCCGAGACGTAGATCACATCCGCATGCACTTGCGGCAGCGGCCCCGCTGCCTGCAATGCCGTAGCCGCCGAGGCGCAGCCCGAGGCGAACAGCGAGCCGGCGAGCAGCACGGCGCCCGCGAGGCGCTTGGTCTTGTTGACGAGGGAGATAAAGAGGGTGCTCATATCGATGTCCGTTGCCTGAGTGCTTCATTGCGTGAGAGGTCCGATACTCGCGAATTTGATCAGGATGGCGAACTATCGGAGATACTTCGGGAAATGCTTCGGTAGCGCTGGCAGGGCATCGTGTTCCGCGCGCGGTGTGTTGCGTGTCTTGCGGTTCGATGCGTCCTTCAGTGCACAGGTGCAAGTATGGGCAAAGGCGCGTGCGGACGCCACGCGCAAATTATGTCGATCTATGTCACCCGCGAGGGTCAGCCGCGCACGGCGGGGAGGGGATTCGTCTGAGGGTTCAGCGGCAGCCGCACGACGGCTTCGAGGCCGCCGCCCGCGCGATCGTGAAAGGTTAGCGAACCGCCGTGCAGACGCGCGATGCGTTCGACGATCGCGAGCCCGAGGCCGGTGCCGCCCGAATGCGTACGGGCGTTGTCGCCCCGGCTGAACGGCAATTTGAGGCGTTCGAGATCGGCCGCGCGAATGCTGTTGCCGCGATCGCCGATCGTCACGCAGGCGTCGTTGCCGTCGCGCCAGGTGCGCACGAGCAGACCCACGCGCCCATAGACCACCGCGTTCTGCATCAGGTTCATCAGCACGCGCATGACGGCGACGGGGCGGAACGCGAACGGCGGCAACGCGCCTTCCTCGAAATCGAATTCGTGCCCGAGCCCCGTGAAGTCGGCGACGAGCTGGCCCGCGAGCGCGTTGAGATCGCCCGTTTGCGGCGCCTCGCGCTCGCCGCTGCCCGCGTAGTCCATGAACTGCTGGAGGATCGTGTCGATATGGTCGAGATAGCCTTCTGACGACGCCACGAGGCTGTCGTTGGTGCCGCGCGGCAAGGCCATCGCAATCGCGAGCCGCAGCTTCGTGAGCGGCGTGCGGATGTCGTGCGAGACGCCCGCGAGCATCAGCGCGCGCGTGGCTTCCGCCTGCTTGAGCGCGTCGGTCATCTGATTGAAGGCGCGGCTGACTTCGGCGATTTCGGTGGGGCCGTCGGTCGGCAGCGGCGCGGGCGCGTCGCCGGCGCTCACGCGCCGGGCCGCGTCGGCGAGATCGGCGAGCGGCCGGTTCAGGTGCAGCTGGATCAGCCAGCCCGTCAAGCCCGCGAGCAGCGCGAGGCCAATCGAGAGAATGACCGCCGTGGTAATGCCGCTCGCCTGCGCGTCGGCGGTCATCGGCAGCGCGATCCAGACCGGTTCGCCCGCCGCGTGCAGGCGTATCCAGAGGCGTTCTTCGTCCGTGGTTTCCCAGCGCACGGGCATGTCGGCGGGCAGATCGCGCGTGAGCGCGCGGATAAACACGTCGCGCTGCCACGTTTTGAAAAAGCGCAGCGGATTGATCGCGGGCATCGCCGTGCTTGCGGCGGGCGCGCTGCGATGCGCGTTCATGCGCGCGGCGGCCGCGCGGCCTTCGTCGGGCGGCATGGCGGCGAGCAGGCTGTCGAGCAGGCGCACATAGTCCGCGAAAATGATCGACGCGCGCTCGATGCGCGGGCGCTGCACGAAGTGGAGCAGCGCGCTCAGCGAACACGCCTGCGTGAGCGCGACGAGCACCACCAGCAGCACGATGTTGCGTGAGAGCAGCGAGCGCGGCAGCCAGCGCCGACGTTGGACGGGAGCACGCATGCGCGGCGCGTCAGGTGTCGACGCCGGCCACCAGCATATAGCCGATGCCCCACACGGTCTTGATGAAACGCGGCTTGGCAGGATCGTCCTCGACGATCTGGCGCAGCCGCAGGATCTGCACGTCGACGCTGCGGTCGAGCGCGTTGTGATCGCGTCCGCGGGCGCGCGCGAGCAGGTTTTCGCGGCTCACGGCGCGATTCGGCGACGAGCCTAGCGCGTGCAGCAACAGCATCTGCGCAGAGTGAACTTCGATCGGCACGCCGTCGCGCATGAGCGTCTGCTGGCCCACGTCGAACGTGAAGTCGCCGAAACGCAGCCGCTGCGTGGTGACCGTGGGCTCGCCCGACGCCATCTTCTGGCGGCGCAGCAGCGCCTTCACGCGCGCGACGAGTTCGTCGGGCAGAAAGGGTTTGGCGAGATAGTCGTCGGCGCCCGTTTCGAGGCCGATGACCTTGTCGGCGGCGTCGCCTTTCGCGGTGAGCATCAGGATCGGCAAGGTGTGGCCTTCGGCGCGCAGACGGCGGCAGACGCTCAGGCCGTCTTCCGGCTCCATCATCAGGTCGAGCACGAGCAGGTCGTAGGGCTCGCGTTGCAGCAGGCGGTCGAGGCGCTTGCCGTCGGCGACGGCGCGCACCTCGAAGCCATGTCCGCTCAGGAAGCGCTGCAGCATGTTGCGCAGCTCGGCTTCGTCGTCGAGCACGATGATCCGGTTTGCCTGCTCCATCGGCCGCCTCCGGCGGGGGTAGAGATTGTGGGGCGCGTCAGCGGACCGCCGCCGCGCGTTCGCGCATGAAATCCTCGATCTGCGCGAGCGTGACGTAGCCGTTGTGCTGCGCGTCGATTTCGTCGAAGTGCTGCGCGACCATCGGCATGCCGCTTTGCGCCTGGGCGCGCGTGAGCTTGCCGTCGCCGCTCGTGTTCGCGTGGGCGAAACGCGTGGGCAACTGCGCCATCGCGCGTTCGAGCCGTCCGTTGTTGGTCGCGCCCGGCGGCGTGGCCGTTGCTTGCGCGAGGGCCGTGGCCGGCACGCTGACCGCTGCTGAAACGATACACAAAACCAGGGCGGCAATCATCTTCTTCATGCTGAACTCCGTGAGGTAGCCGACGCGGCGCGCCGGCGAGGTTGAAACGCGGTGTGGGGAAATCGATTGAAAACGTCGGCGGATTAAGGACTTAAGCCCAGTGCGCGGGCACCCAGACGCCGCGGGCCCAATGTGCGGGGACCCAGATGGCGGCGCGCGGCGCGGGCGCGACGTAGACCGGACGCGGCGCGACATAGACCGCGCGCGGCAACGGACGCGCCACGTAGACGACCTTGGGCGGCGGCGGCGCGACGTACACGACCTTCGGCGCGGGCGGCGCGACGTAGACGGTTTTCGGCGGCGGCGGCGCGACATAGACGGTCTTCGGCGCGGGTACCGGAGCGGGCGCGACGTAGACCGTGGCGCCCGGCGGCGGGGGCGGCGGCGTCACGACGACCGGCGCGGGCACGACGACAGGAACCGGCGCGGGTGCGGGGACCACGGCCACCGTTGCGCCGACCGCCACCGTGCTGCCATGCACGACCGTCGTGCCGCCCGTGCTTACCGTGCCGCCGTGGACGACCGTGCTGCCGCCCGAGGTGGTCACGACGCCGGGCGCGACGCGTGTGGCGCTGCCCGAATGCGTGACGCTGTCGCCGTTCGAGCCGGTCGCCGTGCCCGAACGCGAGCAGGTATTGCCCGCGCAGCTCGTCGAGGCGTTGTGGCTCACGCTGTTGCCGTTCGCGGCCGTCACGGTCCCCGTCGACGAATACTGGCCCGGCGCCGTGCGCGTTACGCTGCCCGAGGTCGAGGCGCTGCGGCCGTCCTCGCCGGTCATCGAGCCGGTGTGCGAGCAGGTGCCGCCCGCGCAGCTCGTGTCGCCCGAGTGCTGCACCGACCGGCCGTTCGGGCCGACCGCCGTGCCGCTGTTCGAGAACTGGCCCGGCGCGGTGCGCGTGACCGTGCCCGTGTTGGTGGCGAGCCCGCCCCACGGACCGACCACGCCGCCCGCATGCGAGCAGCTCCCGCCGCCGCACGAGCCGGCGTGCGCGCCGCTGTAGGTGCCGTGCGGCGTGTAGGCGGTGCCGTGGCCGGACCAGCCCGCGCAGGCGGGGGCGCTGGCGAGGCCGATCAGCGTGGCGGCGACGGCGAGAGTGAGCTTGTTCATCGAGGTTCCTTGCGGTGCGGGTGGCGCGGTGGGCGGGGGACGAATCCGCCGGTGGTGCCGGGGCTTCGTTGCAGCACGTTCGTGGCGTGTCAGCGGAACGAACTATAGGGCGGGGCTTCGCGCAAGTCGCGTTGAAAACCATGTCGCCGTGTTACATGGCGGACCCGCGCAGCGCCTGCGCGCCAGGTGCGGCGGGCGCGGCCGGGCAGGGCGCGGGCCGCAGGAAAAGGGCCATGACATGCGGCGACATAATTCGCGCGTGGTGTTTCGCGCGGCGCGCCACTACAGTGCCGTTCATCCGACGCGCCCCGCGAAATCTTCTGCACCCGACGCGTCGCTTCTCAACCGCACCGCACCGCATCGCGCCCAACCGCGCAAAGAGGCCGTCGCCCATCATGCTTGCCACTGGAAAAATCGCGCTTTACGTCACCCTGTTCATCGTCGCCGCGTCGATGATCGAAGCTGCCGTGCTCACGTTCAAACAACGTCAGCCTGGCGCCGAACGTTTCGACTGGAGCGAAGTGGGGATCTCGCTCGCCGATCTCGTCGGACGCAAACTGTTCGCATTCCTGCCGATTTCTCTCTCGGCACCGATCTTCCATTTCGCCTGGGAGCATCGCATCTTCACGCTCAGCATCGACAACGTCACGCTCGCGCTGTTCGTGTTCATCGGCCAGGAGTTCTGCTACTACTGGTATCACCGCGCCTCGCATCGCATTCGTTTCTTCTGGGCCACGCACGCGGTCCATCATTCGCCGAACCAGCTCACGCTCTCGTCCGCGTACCGGCTCGGCTGGACCGGCAAGCTCACGGGTCCGGCGATGTTCTTCGCGCCGCTCGTCTGGCTCGGCGTGCGCCCGGAAATCGTCTTCGCGATTCTCTCGTTCAATCTGCTCTATCAGTTCTGGCTGCATAACACGTGGATGCCCAAGCTCGGCTGGCTCGAGTACGTGTTCAATACGCCGTCCGCGCATCGCGTGCATCATGCGTCGAACGTCGATTACCTCGATGCGAATTACGGCGGCGTGCTGGTCGTGTTCGACCGGCTGTTCGGCACCTACGTGGCGGAGCGCGCCGAGGAGCCGTGCCGCTACGGCCTCGTGACGCCGACGCGTTCGCGCAATCCACTGGTCGTCGAGTTCGAGCACTGGGCGAGCCTCGCGCGCGATATCGCCGCCGCGCCGGATTGTTGGACCGCCTTGCGTCACGTGTTTCTGCCGCCGGGCTGGCGCGCGAATGGCGAGGGCGAAACGACCGAGGATCTGCGCAAGCGCACGCTCGCGACGGTGCGCACGGATGCTTGAGCGTCTGAACGTCTGAGCGCCGCGCGAAGTTGCCGCCGCAAGCGCGCTCGGTTAACGTGTCGGCACGCGGCGGCGAGGCACGCCAGGCCGCCGAACGCCGCCGCATCAAACAGGCAGGCAACCGCCATACGGACGCATCGCTGAAGCAATCGCGCGCGTCCCGGCGCATCACTCGCAGGAAAGCACAATGGAAAATTCGATGAACGGAATGGCCGTGGCGATCACGGGCGGCTTCGGCAACCTCGGCATGGCGACGGCCGCGTATTTCGCGGCGCGCGGCGCACGCGTGGCGCTGATCGGACGAGGCGACGCGCCGCAAGGTTCGGCGTGGCCCGACACGCTGGCGAACGCCGTGCCGCTGGGCGGTGTCGATCTCGTCGATCCCGAGGCCGCGCGCAAGGGACTCGACGCGGCACATCAGACGCTTGGCGGCCTCGATGCGCTCGTCAACATCGCGGGCGCGTTCCGCTGGGAAACCATCGCGGACGGCGACGCCCGCACCTGGGACCTGATGTTCGATCTGAACGTGAAGACGGCGCTGAACGCGTCGAAGGCCGCGCTGCCGCATCTGCTCGTGCGCGGCGCGGGGCGCATCGTCAATATCGGCGCGGGCGCGGGGCTGAAGGCGGGGCTGGGGATGGGCGCCTACGCGGCGTCGAAGGCGGGCGTGGCGCGCCTGACCGAAGCGCTCGCCGAGGAACTCAAGGACAAGGGCGTGACGGTGAACGCGATCCTGCCGAGCATCATCGACACGCCGCAGAATCGCGCCGATATGCCCGACGCCGATTTCACGCGCTGGGTGCAGGCCGACGAGATCGCGGCCGTGATCGCGTTCCTGCTGTCCGCCGATGCGCGCGCCGTGACGGGCGCGTCGATTCCGGTGAACGGACGCGTCTGACGAAACAACTTACGCGCGCAATTACACGTGTGGCGGCGCGGGCTCGATGCGCGCATCAATGGCCGTGACCGCCGCCGCCGTGCATCCCGCCGCCGCCTTGCCACGTTCCGCCGCCGCCGTGCCAGCCGCCACCACCGCCGTGGCCGCCATGCCAGCCGCCATGGTAGCCGCCGTGCCAGCAGCATCCGCCGCCGCCCCAATACGCGATGCCGAAACTCGGGCCATAGTAGTAGCCGGGCCAGTAACCAGGGTAGGAGCCATAACCATACGGATAGCCGTAGGGATAGGCATAACCGTATCCGGCGTCGTAGTAAGCGCCGCCGTAATAGCCCGGATAACCCGGCCAGGGCGCGACCGCGCAACCGGCCAGCGCCGCCGCGAGGCTCGCGATACACAGTGCAAAGATTAGCCGCAACACGTTGGTCTCCTTCGATACTGCTTGGAAACCGCCTGGCGGGGACGGGTTCAATCGCAATTGTGTCCACAGATTACCACTGCGCCGCGCCGCCTATCGCCGGAAATAATCGTCAGGAAGACGAAAGAGTTGTTCGTCTGCCGAAAGCGATTTTGTCGAGCAACCAGACGCCGAGCATCGTCGCGCCCATCAGCGGAAAGACGATGCCGAGCACGACGAGTCCGCCTTTCCATGCGCGCATCGGCGGTGCGGCGCGTTCGCGCGAGGGCGCGCCGAGCGCGCGGGCGGGACGGCGCAGCCACCACATGACGAAGCCTGTTACCGCGAGCGCCGCGAGCCCGAGCGAAATCGCCGTGCAGATCAGTTGATTCGCGAGCCCGAAATAGCGGCCCATATGCAATGACGTGCCGTACGAAATCACCTGCGAGACCGCGCCGTAATCGGCGTAGCGAATATCCTTGAGCACCTTGCCGCTGTACTGGTCGATATAGACGGTGCGCTCGCGCTGCGGGTCCGGCGGAAAGTACGAGACCGTGTAGACGCCGCTCGCGGTCGCGGGCAGCGCGATGTCGTAACCGCTTTGCACGCCGAGCGCGGCCATCTGCGCGACGACCTGATCGAGCGTCCAGTGCGCGGGCTTCGGCGTTGCCGAATGATCGGCGGAATGCGCCGACGAATCCACCGCCGATTTCGCCGATTTCGCCGATTTCGCCGCTTCCGGCGATTGCGGCACGGGCACCGCCCCGACCGCCCACGGCACGTTGGGCAGCGGCAGATCGTCCATCACCATGCCGGGCATCGAGGCCATGTCGTGGCCGGCGTGCCCCGCATGTTCTGCATGCTCCGCGCCCGGCAGCGTCGATTGCAGCGGCAGCCCGCCGCCCCACGCGCCGCGCGGCGCGCCCAGACTCACGCGCGTCGCGAGCGCCTTGAACTGCTTGCCCCACGACCCCGTCCACGGCAGGCCGCTGAGCACGAACGCCAGCGCGCCCGCCGCGAGCCAGAAACCGGTCACCGCGTGCACGCTTTTCCAGAACGGCCGTCCCTTCGCGCCGAGGCGCGGCACCAGCGCCGAGCGCAGCGTCGCGCCGGGCGACACGGCGCGGCGCGGCCACCAGAGCGCGACACCGGTGCCGATCATCACCAGCGTCCAGCAGGCGGCGAGTTCCATCAGCAGCTCGCCCGGCTTGCCGATCAGCAGCTTGCGATGCAGCATGCGATCGACCTGCATGAAACGCCGGTCGACGTCGAGCGTGCCGAGCACTTCGCCGTTATAGGGATTCACGTAGACGCTTTCCTTCGTCGCGGGCGCGGCGCCGTGCGGCAGCGCGAACACGAACTCCGCGCTGCGCGCCGGATTGGCCTCGATATGCGCGCGGATCGGCTGCGCGTCGGGCGGCAGCGATGCCTTGGCGCGCGCGAGCAGCGCGTCGGCGGGCAGACGCGGCGTGGCCTGCGGCGCGACCACGAGCCGATGCGGATACAACAGCGGCTCGATCTGCGGCTGAAAACAATAGATCGTGCCGGTGATGGCGAGCACGATCAGAAACGGCATCACGAACAAACCGGCGTAAAAGTGCCAGCGCCAGAGCGTGCGGTAGCCGGGATGAACGGCGCCGGACGTGCGCGTGCTGCGCGCGTCGGGGCGGTCGGAAGCGGGCATTGTCGTCGACATCGAATGCTCCTGGTGGGTGTGCTGCGAATGGAGGCTCACAGGGCGATCTTCGCTTCGGCGTAGAACGTGCGGCCGGGATACGGGTGATAGACGTAGTAGCGGGCGTCGAACAGGTTGTCGACGCCCACGCCGATTTCGGTTTTCTTCGTCGGACGGAACGTGAATTTCACGTCGGCGACTGTGTAGCTGCTGGTGCCGCCGAACACGTTCGGATTCGTGTCGGTATTCGTGAGCGTGTTGTACTGACGCCCCGAATAACGCGCGGCGAGCGTGAGCGCCATGCGCGCATCGAATCGATACGTCGCGACGGCATTCACGCGCCACAGCGGAATGCGATAGAAGTACTTGCCGACGCTCGCCGGGTTCTGCGCATTGGCGAGAATCTTCGACTGCGTATAAGCCACATTCGCCGAAAAATCGAGGCCGTGCAGCAGCACGTCCTGACCTTGATAGCTCGTCTCCACGCCGCGCGAACGCACCTTGCCGATATTCTGGAAGTTCGTCACGTTCGGAATGACGGTGGTGTCGGTCTGACTGAAGATCGTGTTCTTCACGTCGTCCTGGAACAGCGTGAAGCGAAACAGGCCGTTCCAGTGCGCCCATTCGGCGCTGAGCTCTTTCGAGAGATCGTCTTCGGGACGCAGGTTCGGATTGTTATTGACGATCGACGAGCCGTTAATCTGCCCCTGGAACAATTCGCCGACGGTCGGGAAGCGATACGCTCGCGCGATCGAGGCGCGCAGCGTGAGGTCGTCGGTGAGGTCGAACGAGAGCGAGGCCTTCGGCGAGAAGTGCTGGTCGCTCACGCCCGCATACGGCACGCGCACGCTGCCGAGCGCCTGGTAGCCGTCGTAGGCCTGCCAGTCTTCGTAGCGCACGCCGTAGACCAGTTTCCAGCGCGGCAGAAAGCGCCACGCGTCCTGGGCGTAGAGCGCCTGCGTTTGCGTCTTGCCCGCGAACGCGTTGGCGAAACTGCCCGCGCCGCCGTCGCGCCAGGCGAGCGTGTTGTAGGTCTCGTTGTCGACGTGATAATTGTCGTAGTGATAGCCGAAGGTCAGCCAGTGCGCGGCGAGCCCCGCGTCGGGCCGCGTGGGCGTCCACGTCGCCTTGAGGTCGAGTGTTTTCCAGCCGGTGCCGTCGCCGAGCGTCATGGTGCCGGGACCGTTTCCGGTGCCGCCGCTGCTGGCCGTGCGCGCGACGCTGTTGCTTACGTCGTAGTACGAAGCAATCGCTTCCGCGTTCCAGCCGGTCGCCTGATGCGTGCGCAGCGACGCGCCGTAGAGCCAGTTCTCGCTCCAGCCGCGGCTGGGCGCGAGCGCGGAGGCCGGAATCGTGTACTCGTAGCCGCCGATGTTGACCTTGCCGCTGTAGACGGGATTGCCGTTGTCGTCGTAAAGGAAGGTCGAAGTCTGGCTGTCGTAGGTCTGATGCCAGTAGCCGAGCGTCACGCCGCCTTGCACGGTCGGCGTGAAATCGTATTGCATGCGCAGCTTGAACTGGTCCTGCACGGTGTGCTCGATGCCTTCGCCGTTCACGCCGAGCACGGCCGTGCGCGTGTTGGTCTGGTTGTTGTAGAAGTACGCGCCGTGCACCGGCGTGTCGCTGGCTGTGGCGGGCGTGCTCGACTGCGCGAGCGTCGCGAACTGCAGGGGCTGGCTCGTGTTCTCCAGATGATTCACGCCCAGCAGATACGAGAACTTGCCGATGCGGTCGCCGATCGACGCGCTCATTTCGCTGCCGTTGAAATTCTGGTTCACGCCGTAGAGGCTGAAGTGCTGCGTGAACGCTTTCACATCGGCGGTCGCTTCGAACTTCGTCGGCATGCGCGTGGTGATGAGCACGGTCGCGCCGAGCGAATTGCCCGGATAGAGCGCCGAATACGGCCCGTAGATCACATCGACCTGCTGGATCTGGTCGGGAAACACCATCGACCAGCGCGGCGGGAACGTGTAGCTGTTGCCGAGCAGATTCGAGAGCAGCAGGCCGTCCGCGTAGACGAGTCCGCGCGCGCTCTGCGCATTGCTCGTGCCGCGCACCGCGATGATCGAATTAAGGTCGCCGACGAAGCGCTTGCGCACGGCGAGATTCGGCAGGTACTTGAGGACGTCTTCCGTATTCACGACGTTCCAGTTGTTGAACTGCTCGGGCGTGACGGTCTCGACCGTGGCGGGCAGGTTCGGATCGACGGCGCGCGTGGGCGCCGCGTTCGATGCGTTGTTCGACGCGCTCACGCTGACCGTGGGCAGCGTGGTGACGTCGGTGTTCGATGCGCTATCGGCGGCGGCTTGCGCAGCTTCTTGTGGCGTGGTTTGTTCGGCGTGCGCGGCCGGTGCGAACGGTGCGATCAGCGAAAGCGGCAAGATCGGCCAATGCTGCAACAGGCCGAGACGGACACGGGCGCGCAGGCGCAACCGCGCGCCGCGCGAAACGGGCGTGGACATGAAAGAGACTTCCCCGGAAACGATGGACGTGCGGCTGCACGCACGCGCGGTGCGATTTGCGGCGATTGCCGCGAGAGTCGCGATTACGTGCGGGTCGCGTCTCGACGCGTTCTCATCGTGGCTGTCGACGCATGGCGCGACAGCGAGCCTGTGCGGGCGCGGTTCGCCTATGCGTCATCGCAGAGGATTCTGCGTGATGACGATGCGAGCGAAAACGTGCGAACACGCGCTAGCGGGCGCGAGCGCCAAAGCCAACGAGAGAGCGTAAAGAAAGCGCGGACGTGCAGCCGGTGACGGCAGCGATCAGGCGAGCGAGGGTGGGGCGCGCGGGCGGCCCGATGGGAAGGCGCCGAACGGCGTGTGACGCGTGGAAAGCGTGGCGACGAGGGCGTCGGCGACGATGAAACCGAGCGTGAGCGCGGGCACCGTGACGGACGGCATCGCTACATGATGCTCGAGCAGATTGCAGTAGCCGCAGGCGCCGAATGCGTCGTCGTGCGAAAGATGCGGCGCTGTTGCGGGTTGCATCGCGGAGCACAGCGCGGCATCGGGCTGATGCGCCTGATGCGCGGCAACCAGCTGACTCACGAGCGGCGCGAGCACGATGAGCCACATGGCGACGAGGCCAAGCCATGCGGTCAGCAGTGCGTGCTTGCGTAGTTTCATGATGGAGTGAGCGATTGCGCGCGCAGTCTACCATGCGTCGGCGCGTTTGCGCACGCGATCCGGCACGCTGAACGCCGCCATAAAGCACGCCATATCTGGCGCGTGTTGCGTCCCTCGTTGCAGTCTTTGCCGACCTGGCTGCCGGTGCGTTTCGAATCCGTCCTATGGTCCGCGTGCGCGTGCTGCGCGAAGATCGTCGATGTACTCACCAATGCCATGCCGCGTTGCGCGGCCATCGATCATGCCTGTCTTTTCCCTGCGTCCCGCGCCGAGTTTGCGCTGGGTGGCCCGCACGTCGGAACCGTGCGGTGTGCCAACGATTTCGCGCGACGTCGCGTGCTTATCCGGCGAAACGCCCGCGCCCGAAAACGGCACACGCGTCGCCGCGTGCGGTCTCGCGTTGCCCGCGAGTTTCGCGCTGCGACTGGAGGCGCGTCAGCACGTGAAGCCGCGCGGGGCGCAGTCGTGTCCGCTCGACACGAGCGCGCTGCGCCAGTGGTGCGTGCGCCTGCAGGGCGGCGGGTGTCCCCGCGAAGCGGACGCGCAGGCGCCGGCCTTTCTGCGCAGCGCCGGCTAGGCGGCGCTCAGGTCGACTCGCGGCTCGCCGCGTGGGCGCGCAAGGCGCCCAGGTCGGCGACGAGCGCGGCGGCCAGCGTCTGCACGTTCTCGTCCCATGCGCCGCTGGCGTGGATCGCCTCGCGCAGCTCGCCGCAGGTGTCGTGCAGCACCGAAGGACCCAGCACGGCGATGCCGCCCGCCACGCGATGCAGCCACTCGCGCAATTGCTGCACGTCCTGCGTGCCCGCGATGCGCGCGAAGTCGGCGAGATCGTGATCGGCCTGCTCGATGAAAATCGGCGCGAGCCCCGGCGGCAGTTCGGGAAAGCGCGGCATCTGTTCTTCGATACCGGTTGCGTCTTGCGCGTTCTGCACGGATTGCGCGGGCTTGGCAGACCCGCGCGCGGCGACGTCGGCGAGCACGCGCGCGAGCTCCGCGAGCGGCACGGGCTTGCTCAGATAGTCGGTGAAACCCAGCGTGCGGCCTTGCGCGATCTGCTCGGGCAGCGCATTGCCGCTCACTGCGTAGACCGGCAGCGTAGCGAGTCTTGCGCGCGCGGTTTGCAGCAGTTCATAGCCGTTCAGCTTCGGCATGTTGAGGTCGGTGATCACGAGATCGACGCGCGCCGTATCGAGTTTCGCGAGCGCTTCTTCGCCATCCTTGGCTTCGATCACGTTCGCGCCGAGCGTGCGCAACTGATCGCGCAACAGCGAGCGATTGAGCAGATTGTCTTCGGCGATCAGTACGTTCAGGCGGCGGAAATCGGTCTGTTCGAGCGCATCGCCGCTGGCGTCCTCGTCGCGCAACGCGGCAGCACTGCCCGGCGCGGACGGCTGGCCGCGCAGCATCTGCGTGGCGGTGCGGATGCCCGCGAGGCTGTACAGGCTGACTTCCACGCCGCCGTCGTCGAGCGCGAGCGGTACGAGCGGGCCGTCCTGGCGAAGCCACACGACCTTCGACGGATCGCGCCACACGCGCCGCACGTCTTCCACCGAGCATTCGCCCGTCACCAGCAGATAGTCGAACGCGCCCTCGGGCGGCGCGTCGGCCGCGCGCAAATCCATCGGCGTACTCACGTTGACATCGAAGAGATTCGTGAGCCATTCGCGATTCTCCGGCGCGCGGCAAAGGATGGCGGGATGCGGGTCGGGCAGCGTCCATTGTTCGCCCGCGCTCGCGGGGCCGTCCGCGCGCAGCGGCAGGCTGACGAGCACGCGCGTCCCGACGCCCAGCGTGCTTTCCACTTCGCAGCGGCCGTGCATGAGTTTCGCGAGGCGTCCGCAGATCGTCAGGCCGAGCCCGGTGCCGCGCGACTCGGTGAGCCGGTGCTTGTCGCCTTGCGTGAACGGCTGGAACAGGCGCGCCTTGAGATCGTCGGGCATGCCCACGCCCGAATCGGCCACGCTGATGTCGAGCGTGGCGTCGCGCCAGACCGCGCGCAGCACGATCTTGCCCGAGTGCGTGAACTTGAACGCGTTGCTCAGCAGGTTGTTGACGATCTGCGCGAGCCGGATCGGATCGAAGAACAGCCGCGCGGGAATGGCGCGATCCATCACGAGAAAGAACGGCAACTGCTGGCGCGCCGCGAGCGGCGCATGCGCGAGCGCGATGCGCACGAGCAGCGCGGCAATCGATTCGGACTCCTCGGAAAGCTTCATCGCGCCCACGTCGATCTTCGAAAAGTCGAGCACGTCGCTGACGATTTGCAGCAACTCGCCCGCTGAGACCTGCATCGCCTCCACGCGCGCTTCCTGCTCGGCCGCGAGCGGGCCGCGCGCCACCAGTTCGATATTGCCGACCAGCGAGGCGAGCGGCGTGCGGATCTCGTGGCTCATCGCCGCGAAAAAACTCACCTTGGTGCGCGCGGCCTCGTCGCTCGTGCGTTGCGCTTCGCGCAGCAGGCGTTCGGCTTCGTAGTGCTTCGACATATCGGCGAACGCGCAGAACATCACTTCCTCGCGATTCATGATCGCGGCGGCGTAGGTGATGTCGAGATGCACGCTCTCGCCGTCCTCGCGCGTCATCGAGAAGGGCAGCGTGTGGATCGGCGTGCTGGCCGTGCCTTCCTGGACGGCGGCGGGCAGATGCTTTTCGAATTCGAGGCAGAGCGCGGCGGGCAGGCGGGTCGCGCGGGCGTCGAGGCCGAGCACGTTGCGCACGATCTGGTTGGCGATCACGATGTCGAAGTCGCGTTTGCGCACGATGCACAAGCCGATCGGCGTCGCATGCACGAGCAGGTGGTTGAGCAGTTCGTTTTCGAGCGCGCGCGTGGCCTCGCCATAGGTGCGCGCGAGCACGCGCCGGTTCCAGTAGCGCAGCAGCGAGAGCAGCAGCAGCACGAGCGCGGCGGTGAGGAGCAGCACCACGGCGACGGGCACGCGGATCTGGCGCAGATGGTCGGCCCACGACAGCGCGAGCAGATAGTGGCCGAACTCGTGCACGAGCGGCCGCTCGCGCATCGCCCAGCCGAAACGCGGCAGCAGATGGAAGCGGCCCGTGGGCTGATTCGCGAGGCCGTGCTCGATCAGTTGCGTGGCGCCCGCGGAGAGCGGGCCGGTCAGCCGCGCGCCGTCCGCGTCGACCAGCACGGGCGCGATTCCGGGTGCGATTTCGGGCGTGCCGCTGTCGGGATCGTGGCCGAGCGCGTCGATGTCGATGCTGGTCAGCACCAGCGCGTAGGGTTTGTCGTCCCTCAGCACGCTGGTCGCGCCCAGCACGAGATTGGGCGCGAAGCCCAGCGCGGCGGGCGGACGAAACCAGATCACCGTGCGGCCCCGGCCCACCGAGAGCGGGTCCATGCCGCGCGCGCTCATGCGCAGGAGCGCGCTGTCGACCAGCACGCGCGCGCCTTCGCCGGGACGCAGCGGCCCGTTCGCCGCCGTGCGCGCGGCGGGCGCGAGCTGGTAGCCGTAGGCGGCGCTGCCGTCGACGAGCACGAACAGCAGCGGCGTGTCCGAACTCGCGCGCGACATCGCCGCAATCGCGAGGTTGCAGAGCGCGCGCAGCGGCGGCGAGCCGTCCACGCCGTCGAAGGCCGGCGCGCAAGCCGCGGGCGCGTGGTCTTCCACGAGCAGCGAGGCCTCCTTGAGTCCGAGCAGCAGGCGCGCGCTCGTGAGCTGGTTGTAGCGGTACGACAGCGCTTCGTTGGTCTGGGCGATGGTCGCGCGCAACCGGGCGCCGTCACCGGCGAGCGAGAGGAACGCGATCGTCGTGATCGCCACGCCGGCGGCGGCGAGCGCGGCGAACACGAGCAAGCCGATCAGCATCGTGAACACGCGCCGCTCGCGCCGCAGATTGCGGTCGAGCGCCTTCAGCGTGTCGAACGGCGACGCATTCGCGGGGGAGTCGTGGGCGGGCATCACGCGAATCCGTTTTCGCTCGCGTAGCGGATCAGATCGGCATTCGAATCGAGGTTGAGCTTGCGCATCGCCGCGCGCTTCTGGGTGGCGACGGTGGTCACCGAGCGGTTCAGGCGCTGCGAGATTTCGGTCACGTTGAGCCCGAGCGCGAAGAGGCGCACGACTTCGAGCTCGCGCGGCGAGAGCGGATGGCTGCGGCGGAATTCGGCTGCATCCGCGTTGCCCGGCGCGAGGCGTTCGGCGACGCGCGCCGAGAGCGTCGTGCCCGGCTCGGCGAGCGCGCGCTGGCACACTTCGGCGAGCACGGGAATCGGCTCGTCCTTGCCGACGAGGCCCGCCACGCCCAGTTCGGCAAGCTCGTGCAGGATGCCGACGTTCGTGAGCATCGTGAACACGACGACGGGCAGATCGGGGTAGAGGCGGCGCAGGCGGGCGATCAGGCGCAGGCCGTCTTCGTCCTGGAGTTCGCCCTGCATCGAGAAGTCGGTGACGAGCAGATCGCAAGGCGTCCTGCGCAAGACGTCGAGCAGATGCGCGCCCGAATCGGCGGTACCGACGACCGTGCAGCCGGGCGTCCGGGTGAGATAGTCGCTGATGGCCGTGAGCACGAGCGGATGGTCGTCGGCGACCACGATCCGCAGGGTTTGCTTGGCGTTCGTCATGGGCGTGTGCGTAGCGGCTCGCGCGTGCCGGCAAGGCCGCGCCCTCAACCGCGCGGACACCTCTGCCGACAGTGTTTGACGTCTTCAGCCCATTATATGTCAGTGCTAAATGAGGGTCATTGTAGGGTGGCCGTCAGTCGCTGCTGATCGACGCACAAATGCTCGGAGAAACCTGGTTCGTCATGCGATCTATTCCGACGAGCGACTAGGACTCGCGCGCGCCGGAGCCGAATCACGATGCGCGGGTCGTTCGCCCGCGTGGCTCGGCACGATTGGCGGCCGCGCAATGCGCCTGATAGCAGTTGACCGAAATGCGCATTTCCTCGCCCGCTGCGGTCGTGCAGGTTTGCTCGCAGGTGCGGGTCGGCATGCGCGCGAAGCGGATCGGCACGACGGCGTGCACGGCGCGCGACGGCGCTTGCGCATGGGCACGGGCGCGCGCACTGGCGTGGCTGGCATGGGCGGCCTGCGGCGCGGCGCTCGCCAGGTAGAAGATCAGCGCGCCCGCGAGCATCGTGCCGCCGAGCGTGAGCGCCGCCGCCGTCAGGGCGAACGCGACGTGCTGCATCACCCCGAGCGCGAAGAGTGCGGCGAAGAACGCGATATAGACGACGGGCAACAGCGCGATGCCCAGGCGGCTTGCCCGCTCGCAGACGCGCGCAAGCCGCGCGGCGGCGGGCTGGGACAGGCGTTGGAGCGTGGCGGCGAGCATGATCGGACCTTTCCGGGGAGTGATGAAGGTGTGGCGCGGTTCTGGCCACACCTTCACTGTATGGGGCGCGCCTGGCGCGGAAAATCGGACGATTTCGAGAAACGCGGCGGGCCTGACGCGGTGCAGCAACCGGCGCGCGCAATGCCCGCCACACGGGGCTGCGCGCGGAAAACTTCATCCAGTTTGTGAACTCGATGCGCGCCGCATGGTCAGATACCGCCAAGGAAGGCGGACGTGGCCGCCGCAGCCATCCATCGGCACGGGCTGGCCGGGCGTTCGGGAGGCCGGCGGCCACGCGCGCCATCCTGCGGCCCCTCGCGGGGCGCGGCGGCTGCTGTCAGGACCCGTCTGCACGTGTCTTAGCCGCGTCCGCGAGACTCATCGAAGCATCGCTTTTACAGGGACACCTCAATGCGCCGACGTCAATTTCTTCTCAGCTCCAGCGCCGCGCTCGCGGCGGGCGGTCTGGCTCTCTCGGGCTGCACGACGACCCCGCTGGGCTCCAGTGACAGCGCCGCGCAGAACGCGGCCAAACGCAATGCCATCGACGCCGGCGTGGACGCCACGCTCGCGCGTCTCTACAACACGGTGTCGGGTTCGCAGGAACTGCTCTCGAAGGCGAGCGGCGTGCTCGTGTTTCCGAGCGTGATCGCGGCGGGTTTCTGGTTCGGCGCCCAGTACGGCACCGGCGCGCTGCGCGTGAATGGCCGCACCTCGGGCTACTACAGCACCGCGGCGGGCTCATTCGGCTTGCAGATCGGCGCGCAGTCGAAGGCCATCATCTTCGCGTTCATGAACCAGGGCGCGCTCGACGATTTCGTCAAGAGCCTCGGCTGGTCGGCGGGCGCGGACGCCACGGTCGCCGTCGTGACCGTGGGCGCGAACGGCAATGTCGATACCTCGACGGCGCTGAGTCCCGTCGAAGCCTTCGTGCTGACCAACGGCGGCCTGATGGCGGGCGTCTCGGTCGAAGGCGTCAAGGTTTCGCGCCTCGTGATCTGACGCTCCTCCTTTCTCCTCCTTCCTGATTTCCGCGCCGCGCCGCCCGCTGTGGCGGCGTGCTCGCGCGCGGGCCGTTCCCCGAATTTTTTCCGATGCAGCGTGCGGGGACGGCGCCCCTGCAAGCTCGATTTCGTCCACTGCGTGTCCATTCCGCGCTCGTCCGCGACCCTTGCGGGGCGTGCCGCACATGGCGTTTTCGCAGGGTTAACTATGATTTTGGAAATATTTAACTCTAAACTATACTGACCCGACGCATGACGATGGCGCGTCGTGCGCCACGGTTTCGAACATCGAAGAGGACGGTCATGGCAGAGCGGTCGTTTGTCGAGGAAGTGAAGAAGCTGCGCCTCGGCGCGGGCGAGGTGTTCAGCGGCGAGGGCATTCTCGCGGTGACGAAGGCGCTGCTCGAATCGGGCGTGGCCTACGTGGCGGGCTACCAGGGCGCGCCCATTTCGCATCTGATGGACGTGCTGGCCGACGCCCAGGACATCCTCGCCGACCACGGCATCCGCTTCGAGAACAGCGCGAGCGAGGCCACGGCCGCCGCCTCGCTGGCCGCCTCGGTCAACTATCCGCTGCGCGGCGCCGTCACCTTCAAGGCGACCGTCGGCACCAACGTCGCGTCCGACGCGCTCGCGAATCTCGCCTCGGGCGGCGTGACGGGCGGCGCGCTCGTGATCGTCGGCGAGGACTATGGCGAAGGCTCGTCGATCATGCAGGAGCGCAGCCACGCGTTCGCGATGAAGTCGCAGATCTGGCTGCTCGATCCGCGCCCGAATCTGCCGTGCATCGTGCAGGCGGTGAAGGACGGCTTCGATCTTTCCGAGGCGAGCAGCACGCCTGTGATGCTGCAGTTGCGCATTCGCGCGTGCCACGTGCACGGGCAGTTCGTGGCGTCGGACAATCGACGCCCGGCGTTCACGATCAAGGACGCGCTCGAACATCCGAGCCGCGACGTGAACCGCATCGTGCTGCCGCCCGCGAGCTTTCTGCACGAGCGCGAAAAGATTCACGAGCGCTGGCCCGCCGCGGTGAAGTTCATCGAGGAGCGCCAGCTCAACGAGTTCTTTTCCGGCGACGAAGGCAGCGGCGAGGGCAACGCACGCGACATCGGCATCGCGGTTCAGGGCGGCAGCTACAACACGGTGCTGCGCGCGCTCGAACGGCTTGGTCTCGCCGATGTGTACGGCGAATCGGCGATTCCGCTCTATGTGATGAACGTGGCCTATCCGCTGATTGATTCGGAGTGGGAACGATTTTGCACGGACAAGCGCGCCGTGCTCGTGATCGAGGAGGGGCAGCCGAACTTCGTCGAGCAGAACGCGAGCGCGATTCTGCGTCAGCGCGGCGTGAACGCGACGCTGCACGGCAAGGACATGCTGCCGCTCGCCGGCGAGTACAACGCCGCGACGGTGGTGAAGGGCCTGCGTGCGTTTTTCGAGCGCTATGGCGTGCTGGAGGTTCAAGCGACGCCGCCCGCGCCGCGCAAGGTGATTCCGGTGCAGGCCGTGGCTAGCGTGGCCGAAACCCATGCCGATCACACCGCGCTACCTGCGCTCGACGACAGCGTGCACGCGCGTCCGCCGGGTTTCTGCACGGGCTGCCCCGAACGCCCGATCTTCACGGCGATGAAGCTGGTCGAGCGCGAGCTTGGTCCGCATCACGTGAGCGCCGATATCGGCTGCCATCTGTTCTCGATCTTGCCGCCGTTCAATCTCGGCGCGACCACGATGGGATACGGCCTCGGCAGCGCGAGCGCCGCCGCGCTCAACGCGCCCGCGAGCAAGCGCGCGATCTCGGTGATGGGCGACGGCGGCTTCTGGCACAACGGCCTGACGAGCGGCATCGCCAACGCGGTCTTCAACAAGAGCGACAACCTCACGATCGTCGTCGACAACAGCTATACGTCGGCCACGGGCGGCCAGGACATTCTGTCGTCGACGGCGCTCAATCCTACGCGCAGCACGGGTCATGAGATCGAACAGGCGGTGCGCGGCGTCGGCGTGAAGTGGGTCAAAACCGTGCGCCGCACCTATGACCTCAAGACCATGATGGCCACGCTCAAGGACGCGCTCACCACCGGCGCGAAAGGGCCGAAGGTGCTGATCGCGCAAAGCGAGTGCATGCTGAACAAGCAGCGCCGCGAAAAGCCGAAGCAGCGCAAGGCGATCGCGGCGGGCGAGCGCGTGGTGCGCGAGCGTTTTGGCGTCGATTCGGATACCTGTACCGGCGATCATTCGTGCATCCGGCTCTCGGGCTGCCCGTCGCTGTCGATCAAGCCCAATCCCGATCCGCTGCGCACCGATCCGGTCGCGAGCGTGCTCGATAGCTGCGTGGGCTGCGGCCTGTGCGGCGAGGTCTCGCACGCGGCGGTGCTGTGTCCGTCGTTCTATCGCGCACAGATCATCAGCAATCCTACTAAATCGGACCGCTTGCGGCAGCGCGTGCGCAATGCCGTGATCGGCTGGCTGCAACGCCGCGAGGCTCAGCGCCGCGCGCGCTACGCATTCTGATTCCGGGGCGAGACCATGACGACAACCCAACCGATCAAGATTGCGATTCTGGCCATGGGCGGCGAGGGCGGCGGCGTGCTGGCCGACTGGATCGTCGATCTCGGCGAGCACAACGGCTATTACGCGCAGACCACGTCGGTGCCCGGCGTGGCGCAGCGTACCGGCGCCACCATCTATTACGTCGAGCTGTTCGCGCGCGAGGAGAGCGAGCCGCGCGTGCCCGTGCTCGCGCTCATGCCGCTGCCCGGCGACGTCGACGTGGTGCTCGCCTCCGAGCTGATGGAAGCGGGCCGCGCCGTGCAGCGCGGGCTCGTGACGGCGGAGCGCACGACGCTCGTGGCGTCGACGCATCGTGTCTATTCGATCGCCGAGAAAACGTCGATGGGCGATGGCCGCGTCGACGACAGCGCGCTGATCGCGCACGCGCATCAGGCCGCGAAACGCTTCGTGCGTTTCGACATGGCGCAGGCCGCCGAAGCGAGCGGCAGCGTGATCAGCGCGGTGCTGTTCGGCGCGCTCGCGGGCACCGGCGTGCTGCCGTTCAGCCGCGCGCAGTTCGAGGCCACCATCGAGCGCGGCGGCGTGGGTGTGAGGCCGAGCTTGCGCGCATTCGAGCTGGGTTTTTCGCGCGCCGATGAGGACGCCGATGCTGCATCGGTCAAGCAAACGGAAAAGACCGGGAAACCACAGACACCCGCACCGCGTGACCCCGCCGTCGCCAAATTGATCGAGCGCGTGCGCGCGGACTTGCCCGAAGACGCGCAGGCGTTCGCGATCGAAGGCGTGCGTCGGCTGATCGATTACCAGGACCCTGCGTACGCCGCGTTCTATCTCGACCGCCTGACCGGATTGCGCGCGACGCTGCCCGATACCGACCGCGCCTTGCTGCGCGAAACCGCGCGCCATCTCGCGCTCTGGATGTCGTACGAGGACACGATCCGCGTCGCCGACCTGAAAACGCGCGGCTCGCGTTTCGAGCGCGTGCGCGGCGAAGTGCGCGCGCAGGCCGATCAGCTGCTCGCCATCAACGAGTTCATGCATCCGCGCATCGAGGAAATCTGCGAGACGCTGCCCGCCGGGCTCGGTCGCTGGCTCGCGAAACCGCATGGCGTGCATCGGCTCGTGAAGCGCTTCGCGGCGTCGGGGCGTGTCGTGCGCACGAGTTCGCTGCGCGGCTACCTGCTACTCTATGCGGTCGCGCGTCTGCGCGGACTGCGCCGCCGCACGCTGCGCTACGAGCTGGAGCACGCGCGCATCGACGGCTGGCTCGCGCAGATCGTCGAGTCGGCGCGGCATAATCCGGCGCTGGCGACCGAAGTCGCGCAATGCCAGCGCCTCGTGAAGGGTTACAGCGACACGCACGCGCGCGGCCTGGCGAATTTTCAGACCGTCATGGCCGCCGTTGCGCGCGCGGGTCAGCGGCTCGCGCCCGCCACGCTGCGCGAGTTGCGCGACGCCGCGCTCGCCGACGAGCACGGCCACAAGCTGCGCGCGGCGCTCGCGAGACACGCGCTCGCCTGATTCGCGCGCGGCGTGCGCAGAGACATCGAGATCGACATGACATCGCCCACCTTCAGCCGTCCCCACAAGATTCATTTTTCCGAATGCGATCCCGCGGGCATCGTGTTCTATCCGCAGTATTTCGTGCTGTTCAACGATCTGATCGAGGCGTGGATCGACGAACTGCTGCCCGACGGCTATCACGGCGTGATCGGCGCGCGGCGGATTGGCATGCCGACGGTGCGGCTCGAAGTCGATTTCAAGGCGATCAGCAAGATGGGCGACCGGGTGGTGCTTTCGCTCGACGTGCAGCGGCTAGGTAACGCCTCGCTCGTGCTCGCGTGGGCCTGCACGGGCGCGGACGGCGTGGTGCGCATGAGCGCGCTGCAGACGCTCGTGACGACCTCGCTCGACACCCACAAGGCCATTCCGATGCCCGACGATCTGCGCGGCGCGATCGAGCGCGCGATGGCGCGCGCGCAGTAAAACCCGGCGCCGAAGCCGTTCACGCCGGCGGCCGGTGCAGGTCGATCAGCAGCCGCAGCGTGGCCTTCAATTCCTCGGCCTTGTCCTTGCCGAGCGGTTCGAGCACCTGATCCTCGTGCTGTTTGGCCTGCACCATCAGTTCCGATACGAGCTTCTGCCCGCGCGGCGTGATGCGCACGAGCGTCACGCGGCGGTCGGCCTCGCTCGGAATCCGCTTGACGTAGCCCTGCGCCTCCATGCGGTCGAGCAGGCGCGTGACCGTGGGCTGCTTGGTCACCGAGATCTGCGCGAGCCGCCCGATGCTGATGGGCTTGCCGTCCGAGAGCGTGGAGAGCACGCGCCAGTCCGAGACCTCGAATCCCGCCGCCTGCACGATCACGTGGAATTCGCCGGAGATCAGCTGGCTGACCTGGGCGAGCAGCGCGGGCGTGTAGCTGTCGACGAAGCTGGCGTCGGTGGACTGGCTCATACGGACCTGAACGGGCGGATAGCGAATGGGACGGAACGCAAACATACCACGACGCCCGCGCGGACCCTTGTCGGCGAAAGGAAAAAGGGGTTAACCATGATTTTGAATTGATTTATGCCTAAAGATAATTTTGACGTTTCAGGATGATTTCGCCGCGCTGGACGCAAGGGTTTGAGAAAGCGGATAAGCGGTTCAGAACCGGTTCAGAACTGAAAGGAGCGCAAGATGACGAGCAGTCTGCAGCAACTGACCACCGATCTCGCGAGCGGCCGTGTGCGCATCGTGGACCTGACGCAAACGCTGTCGCCCGAGTTTCCGGCGTTGCAGTTGCCGCCGCAGTTCGGCCAGGTGTGGGCGTTCAAGATGGAGACGATCAGCCAGTACGACGAGCAGGGTCCGGGCTGGTACTGGAACAACTTTTCCTGCGGCGAACACACGGGCACGCACTTCGACGCGCCCGTGCACTGGATCTCCGGCAAGGACCACGCGCAGAACTCCGTCGATACGATCGATGTGAAGAATTTCATCGCGCCCGCCATGGTCGTCGATGCGAGCGCCGAGATCGCGGCGAACCCGGACTGGCTGCTGACCGTCGAGTTTCTGGAGGCGTGGGAAGCGCGGCACGGCCGCATTCCCGTTGGCGCGTGGGTGCTGCTGCGCTCGGACTGGTCGAAGCGCACCGATCCGGCCGAGTTTCTCAATCTGCGCGAGGACGGCGCGCATACGCCGGGTCCGACCCAGGCGGCCGTCGAGTGGTTGATCCACGAGCGCAAGGTGCATGGCTTCGGCGTGGAAACCATCAATACCGATGCGGGCCAGGCCTACGCGTGGCCGGTGCCGTATCCGTGCCACACGCTCATGCACGGCTCGAACCGCTACGGCCTGCAATGCCTGAAAAATCTCGATCAACTGCCGCCGACGGGCGCGGTAATCGTCTCCGCGCCGCTGAAGATTCAGGCGGGCTCGGGCAGCCCGTTGCGCGTGCTCGCGATGGTGCAGGACTGATCCCGGCGCGTGTCTTGCGCCGTGCATGAGGCACATCGCTGCAGAGGCATTTCATCGCATGAAATCCACGCCCGTTGTACGAATTGATCTAGATCAATGTCAGTAGGTCGCACGCCAGTACGCTTGAAATACCGATCACGATTTCACGAGCGAACAGGAGAAAGACCATGCGTGCAATGGACGTCATGACCCCGAATGTCGTTACCGTCAGCCCGGAAACGAGCGTGCGCGAGGCGGCGAAGCTGCTGCTGGAACGGCGTATCAGCGGCGCGCCGGTGCTCGATGCGCAAGGGCAGCTCGTGGGCATCATCAGCGAGGGCGATTTGCTGCGGCGCATCGAAATCGGCACCGACACCACGCGCCGCAAGCGCTGGCTCGACTTCTTCGCGACCAACGCCGACGCGGAGGCCTACGTGAAGTCGCACGCGCGCCGCGTGGAAGACGTGATGACCACGGAAATCGTCAGCGTGAACGAGGAAGATTCGCTCACGCACATCGCGGCGCTGATGGAGCGGCGCGGCGTGAAGCGCGTGCCGGTGCTGCGCGACGGCAAGCTCGTGGGCATCGTGAGCCGCGCGAATCTATTGCAGGCGCTGGCGAGCAGTGCCGAAGACGCGCCGGCCGTTTCGGCGAGCGATCGCGAGATCCGCGAGAAGCTGGTGGCGGAACTCGAAGGGCGGCCGTGGGCGTTCGCGGGCCGTAACGTCGTGGTGCGCGACGGCGTGGTGCATCTGTGGGGCACCTTCAATTCGGCCGACGCCGTGCGCGCGGTGCGCGTGGCCGCCGAAGGCATTCCCGGCGTGCGCAGCGTGGAAGATCACACCGAACCGTATCCGATCATGCCGGGCATCTGACTGATCTGAGTGATCTGAATCAGCGGACCGGAAGCGGTCCACTGGAAACGGAGGAGACGTAGTCGCAACGAAGGCCGGCGCCATGCCGGCCTTTTTCATGCGCGAGCGCGGTTCGCGCGCCGAACTCAACCGCCTGCCGCGAGCGCGCTTTCCAGCGTGGCGAACGTGCGTTCGGCGGTGCGGTCGAAATGCAGCGGCGTGACCGAGACGCGCCCCGAGTTCACGACGGCCGTTTCCGTGTCCGGCCCGTTTTCGCGCGGACCGCGATGAAAGCGCAGCCAGTGATAGTCGATGCCGCGCGGATCGGTCAGCGGCACCACGTCGATGCCTTGCACGAGGCCCACGCCCTGGCGCGTGACGGTCAGCGGGCCGGCCGCGCTGGCGTCCACATCGGGGAAATTCACGTTCAGGCACACGGGCGCATCGTGCGAGATCGCGGCGAGGCGGCGGATCACGTCCGGCGCGAGCGCGCGCGCCGTGTCCCAGCGCACGTGATCGCGGTCGCGGAAGGTCTGGCTCATCGCGATCGACGGCAGGCCGAGCAGCAGGCCGGTCATGGCCGCGCCGACGGTGCCCGAGAACATCGTCTCCACGCCCAGATTGGCGCCGCGATTGATGCCGGAGAGCACCAGCGTGGGCGTGACGTCGCCCATCAGCTGGCGCACGGCCATCACCACGCAGTCGCCGGGCGTGCCGAGTACGCCGAAACGGCGCTCGCCGCGGCGGCTCACGCGCAACGGCGAGTGCAGGCTGATCGAGTGCGAGGTGCCGCTCTGGTCGTGTTCGGGCGCGACGACCCAGACTTCGTCGGCCAGTTCGTGCGCGACTTCTTCGAGCACGGCGAGGCCGGGGGCGTCGATGCCGTCGTCGTTGGTCAGGAGCACGCAGGGCAGTTTCGATGCGGATGCGGACATGGCGAATCTCTTCTCCGATGAAGGTGGGCGGGAGCAGTGAACGGCCATTATCGGATAAAGGGCCATTTCGCGACGGACGGGATCGCTTCCGGGATAGACTACCGCCTATCCCCAAGCCCCTGACGACGCGCGCGGCGCACCCGCCGCGAGGAGAACCCCGTGAAGCCGCAAGACCAGCCGGATATTGCTCGCGTGCTGTTTGTCGTCGCGATCCTCTGCGCGTTGACGGTCGGCAGCCTCTACGTCATGCGCCCGTTCCTGCCCGGGCTGATCTGGGCGACCACCATCGTCGTCGCCACCTGGCCCGCCATGCTCGCCGTCGAGCGGCGCTGCAAGCGGCGCTGGCTCGCCATGCTCTGCATGCTGCTGATCCTGCTGGTGGTGATCGTGCTGCCGCTTTACGAAGCGATCTCCACGCTCGCCGCGCATGGCGCCGAGATCATGGACCTGATCCGCAAGCTGCCCGACTACGCGCTGCCGCCGCCGCCCACCTGGGTCCACGACGTGCCGATGGTCGGCGCGCGCGTGGCCGAAAAGTGGCAGTCGTTCTCCGACGCCGGTCCCGGCGGCCTGCTCGCGCAGCTCGAACCTTACGCGTCGATCGCGGCGCACTGGCTCATCAGCCATGCGGCGTCGGTGGGCGTGTTCGTGATCCACATGTTCATCACGGTGATCATCACCGGCCTGCTCTATATGCAGGGCGAGAAAGCGGCCGCCTATGTCGTGCGCTTCGCCGCGCGCGTCGCGCCGGCTCACGGCGCGGAAGCCGTGAAGCTCGCGGGTGCTTCGATACGCGCGGTCGCGCTCGGCATCGTCGTGACGGCGGTGCTGCAATCGGCGCTCGGCGGCATCGGCCTCGCGGTGGCCGGCGTGCCCGGCGCGGGCGTGCTGACCGCCGTGCTGCTGATGCTCTGCCTCGCGCAGATCGGGCCGGGCCTGCCGCTGATCGGCGGTGTCGTCTGGCTGTTCGTGCACGACGCGAACATCGCGGCGATCCTGCTCGCGATCTGGTCCGTGATGGTGGCGATGCTCGACAACTTCGTGCGCCCCGTGCTGATCCGGCGCGGGGTGAACCTCTCGATGCTGCTGATCCTCTCCGGCGTGCTCGGCGGGCTGTTCGCGTTCGGCATCGTCGGCCTGTTCATCGGGCCGGTGATACTCGCCGTGTCTTCCACTTTGCTGACGGCCTGGATCAACAAGACGCCGACGCCCAGCGCCTGATGCCCGCCGACGCTCTCCACCGACCTCCGCAGATCAAGACGATATTCGTCTTAATCGCGCGGCTCGCTGCGGGCGCGGCAGCCTGGCAACACGCCGCACGATTCGACGTTAGGATGACGGCTGGACTTCGCTTGGCTCTTGCGTTCTACGCGTCGGTGCCTGAGTACCGTCACTCGCGTTGACGCGCATTTTCTTGCGTCCGATGCGCCTCACCCGTCGTCCCTTTCTTCGGCGACGCACGCGTGGCTTCGCGCGGCGCACCGCTATCGAGGAGGGGAAATGGCTCAGTTCAACTGCGACATTTGCGGCGTGCGTCCCGCGACCGTGCGGGTAGCCGTGTTGCAGGACGGCAGGCGGCGTTATCTCGACGTCTGCGATTATCACTACGCGCAGCTCACGCGCCATCAGCGCACCGTGAGCCCGCTCGAAGCGCTGTTTCGCGGCGCGCAGCAGGCACAGGGCGATCCCACGGCGCCACCCGCGCCGCAGACCATGGAAGCCGGTGACGGTGCGATCGTCGAGCGCTATTTCAGCGACACGGCGCGCGAATTGCTGCAACGCGCCGCCGAACGCGCGGTGCAGTTCGGCCGCCGCGAAGTCGATACCGAACACCTGCTGTATGAACTCGCGGACAACGACGCGGGCGCGGCCATGCTCAAGCGCCTCGGCATCGAGCCCGACGACGTGCGCGCGTTCATCGACGCCAACGCGCAAAAGCGCGAAGCAGTCGCCGCGCCCGACGAAGCGCGCATCGCGGTGTCGCCGCGCCTCAAAGGGGCGCTCGATCGCGCGTTCCTTGCGTCGCGCGAACTGGGCCACAGCTATGTCGCGCCCGAGCATCTGCTGCTCGGTCTCACGCAGGTGCCCGAAAGTTTCGCGGGCCACCTGCTGGGGCGCTATGGCGTGACGCCGCAAAAGGTGCTGCAACGTCTCGTCGAAGCGCAGGGCGATAAGCGCGAGCAGCCCGCCGCGAAGGCGCCGAGTCCCACGCCGCAACTCGATCAATACAGCCGCGATCTCACCGCGCTCGCGAGCGAGGGCAAGCTCGATCCCGTGATCGGCCGGTCGAGCGAAATCGAAACCGTGGTCGAAGTGCTCGCGCGCCGCCGCAAGAACAATCCGGTGCTGATCGGCGAGCCGGGCGTGGGCAAGACCGCCATCGCCGAAGGACTCGCGCAGCGCATGTTGAGCGGCGACGTGCCGGAGTCGCTGCGCGGCAGACGGCTCGTCGAACTGAACGTGAACGGCCTGATCGCGGGCGCGAAATATCGCGGCGAATTCGAGGAGCGCGTGAAGGGCGTGATGGAGGAAATCAACGCGCAGCGCGAGACGCTCGTGCTCTTTATCGACGAAGTGCACATGATCGTGGGCGCGGGGCAAGGCGGCAACGAAGGCGGGCTCGATATCGCGAACGTCTTCAAGCCCGCGATGGCGCGCGGCGAGTTGAACCTGATCGGCGCGACCACGCTTTCGGAGTATCAGAAGTACATCGAGAAGGACGCCGCGCTCGAACGGCGGTTTCAGCCGGTGTTCGTGGCCGAGCCGAGCGTCGATCAGACCATCAATATTCTGCGCGGGCTGCGCGATAAACTCGAAGTCCATCATCATGTGACCATTCGCGACGACGCGCTCGTGTCCGCCGCCGAATTGTCCGACCGCTATATCACCGGCCGCTTTTTGCCCGACAAGGCGATCGATCTGATCGATCAGGCGGCCGCGCGCGTGCATCTTTCGGCGACCTCGCGGCCCGCTGCGATTCTCGAACTCGAATCCGAACTCGCGCAGCTCAAACGCGAGCAGGACTACGCGGCCACGCGCAAGAATTTCGAGCGCGCGCACGCGCTCGACGACCCCATCGCCGAGAAAGAAAAATCGCTCGCCGACGCCACGAGCGCATGGAAAGGCCAGCTCGGTTCGGTCACGTCCGACGTGACGACGGAGCAGGTCGCCGAGATCGTGTCGAAGCTCACCGGCGTGCCGGTTACGCAGCTCACGGCGGAAGAACGCACGCGTCTGCTCGAAATGGAGCAGCGTCTGCACGAGCGCGTGATCGGCCAGGATCAGGCGATCGTTGCGGTCAGCGACGCGGTGCGCCGCTCGCGCGCCGGTTTGCGCCGTGGCCGGCGGCCGACCGCCGTGTTTCTGTTCCTTGGCCCGACGGGCGTGGGCAAGACCGAACTCGCGAAGGCGCTGGCCGAAGTCGTGTTCGGCGACGAGGATGCCATCGTGCGCATCGACATGAGCGAGTACATGGAGCGCCACGCGGTGTCGCGCCTGATCGGCTCGCCGCCGGGCTACGTGGGCTACGACGAGGGCGGGCAACTGACCGAGCGCGTGCGCCGCCGCCCGTACTGCGTGATCCTGCTCGACGAGATCGAGAAGGCCCATCCCGACGTGTATAACGTGCTGCTACAGGTGTTCGACGATGGCCGACTCACCGACGGCAAGGGCCGCGTGGTCGATTTCAGCAATACCGTGGTGATCGCGACGAGCAATCTCGGCTCGGACGTGGTCTCGGGGCAGAAGCGTTCGGGTCCGGGCTTTCTCACGAGCGCCGATGCGTCGATGCAGAGTGCGGTGCTCGGCGAATTGCGCCAGCATTTCCGCCCGGAGTTTCTCAATCGTATCGACGACATCATCGTTTTCCAGCCGCTCTCCGACGACGAATTGCGTTCGATCGTGCGCCTGCAACTCGAACAGGTGCAACGCATGGCGCGCAGCCAGGATATCGATCTGAGTTTTGACGAGAGTGTGGTCGATTTTCTTGCGGCTGAAGGTTATCGGCCCGAATATGGCGCGCGCGAACTGAAGCGCCAGATTCAGCAGGCCATCGAAAACGAACTCGCCAAGGAAATGCTCAAGGGGGAGGTGAAGGAAGGCGCGAAGGTCGTGTGCCGTTACGACAAGGCGCAGCGCCATATCGAGTTCGCGGCGCAGTCCTAGCCGCCGTGTGACTGGCCGATGAGGCGTCCTGCCTGGCGGACGTGTCATCGGCCAGAAGTTGGCTCGATCGGTTTGCCGATTGTTTTCTCGATTTCCGTTCGGAAACTTTTGTACGGCGGTGGGCCGGCCGTGTCCGGAAACCGGCGCGCCGCGTCGTGCCCGCACCACGCTTTCGGTCCAAATTGATTTGTTTTGTGTACGTCTTCCAGACAGACACATTGGGATACAAAGCGCGCACGCGATTCCGCTATAAATCCTCTGAAGCGTTTTTCTGCCGCCGCGCCTGCGATCGTCCGATCCGCATAGGACGGCGAATTCGAGCAACCGTGCCGATTCCGGCGCGGGCCTTTTCAGAAGACAACCAGGAGAAGTGGGCTCATGTCCGATCCCGTCAATGTCCGCCGTCGCCGTATTCTCGGTACAACGCTCGCGAGTTTCAGCCTCGCGGATCTGGGGCTGAGCAGCCTCGCGCACGCGCAATCGTCGAACCAGACGGCCGGTAACACGCGGACCGGCAGCGGTGCGTCGTTCGGGCCGATCAAGCAGATCGATGCGGGCGTGCTCAACGTCGGCTATGCGGAAGCCGGTCCGAAGAACGGCACGCCCGTGCTGCTGCTGCACGGCTGGCCGTACGACATTCACAGCTATGTGGAAGTGGCGCCGATGCTCGCCGCCGCGGGCTATCGCGTGATCGTGCCGTATCTGCGCGGCTACGGCAGCACGCGCTTTCTCTCGGCGGACACGCCGCGCAACGGCCAGCAGGCGGTGACCGCCGTGGACATCATTGCGCTGATGGATGCGCTCAAGATCGATCAGGCCGTGCTGGGCGGCTACGACTGGGGCGCACGCACGGCCGACACGATCGCCGCGCTGTGGCCCGAGCGCGTGAAGGGTCTGGTTTCCGTGAGCGGTTATCTGATCGGCAGCCAGGCGGCGAACAAGAATCCGCTGCCGCCGAAAGCGGAATTGCAGTGGTGGTATCAGTTCTATTTCACGACCGAGCGCGGTGAACTCGGTTACGCGCAGAACCGTGACGGTTTCAACAAGCTGATTTGGCAACTTGCCTCGCCGAAATGGAATTTCGACGACGCGACTTATGAGCGTTCGGCGGCTTCGTTCCAGAATCCCGATCACGTGGCGGTCGTGATTCATAACTATCGCTGGCGTCTCGGTCTGGTGCAGGGCGAAGCGCGTCTCGACGGTCTCGAACAGCGCCTGGCCGCTGCGCCGAATATCTCCGTGCCGACCATCACGATGGAAGGCGACGCGAATGGCGCGCCGCATCCGGCGCCGGAAGCGTATGCGAAGAAGTTCACGGGCAAATATCTGCACCGCAATTTGACGGGCGGCATCGGCCACAATCTTCCGCAGGAAGCGCCCAAGGAATTCGCCGAAGCGATTCTGCAGGTCACGCATCTTTGACCGGACGCATCGCCGAATGAGAAAGCGCGCCACACGGCGCGCTTTTTTTCGTCCTTTCGTTTTGGTCCCTGCGAATCGGGCTGAAAAAAATGGCGTGCAGTTTTTAACTGCACGCCATTTTTCATGCGCCGGACCGTTTTACGATCCGGCGCGATCAGTCGATTAACCGTGCTTGGCGTCGAGGCCGAGCAGCGTGCGAATCTGGTGCTCGGTATCGTCGTAATTGCCTTCGCCGAAGTGCGTGTACACGAGCTTGCCGTTCTGATCGATCAAGTACAGCGCAGGCCAGTATTGATTGCCGTAAGCATTCCACGTCGCGTAACGATTATCCTGCGCGACCGGATACTTGATGCCGTATTGCCCGATCGCTTTCTTCAGGTTCGCCGTATTGCGTTCGAAGCCATATTCGGGCGTATGCACGCCAACCACCACGAGGCCCTTGTCGTGGTATTTCGCGTACCAGTCCTTCACATACGGAATCGTGTGTGCGCAATTGATGCAGTCGAAAGTCCAGAATTCGACCAGCACAGGCTTGCCGCGCAATTGCTTGAGATCGAGCGGCGGGCTGTTGAGCCACGTATCGATGCCGGTGAAATCGGGCGCGGGCGCGCCGGTCTTGATCGCGGACGGCTCGACGCCGGAATCCTGCGCGGATGCAAAAGCGCCAAATGCAGCGGTGGCGACGAGTCCTGCCGCGACGGCGGCAATCTTGAGTCGGTTGAGCATGACGAGTTCTCCTTTTGGTGAGGGTGCGAACGTATTGAAACGCGCACACGTATCTGGCGCGTGTCTCGTCATGGGCTCGCGTGAATCGCCATGTATCGTCGCCATGGGCGTACACATTGGCATACAAAAACGCGGTATTGGCCGCGCCGCTTCGCTGCACACGCGGTTTGCGCCTGTATCGGCGTGTATCTCCAGCGGCGCGCGATACATGCCGATTCGATATCGCATTCGCCCGACATTTGCCCGATACACGCGGGCGTTTGAATACGGTTCATGCACGAAGCGCGGCTCGCGCTGAAGTGTTTATCGATTTCAAACGCACGATATTGGGAGTCCGAATCATGTTGCTCATCGTTATCGCTTTCGTCGGCGGGGCATTCACCGTGTTGAGTCCCTGCATTCTGCCGGTCGTGCCGTTCGTGTTCGCGCGTTCCGACCGGCCGTTCCTGACCGACCGTCTGCCGTTGCTGCTCGGGCTCGCAGGTACGTTTGCGTTGCTCACCGGACTCGGCGCAGCCGGCCTGAACGGCGCGGCGGAACTGAGCGAATACGGGCGCTGGTTCGCGCTGGCGCTGTTCGGTGTGTTCGGCGCGGCCTTGTTGCTGCCCGCGCTGGCGACGCGGCTGACGCGTCCGCTCACCGCGCTCGCCGACCGCTTCATGGCACATTCGCAAGGCGACGGCGCGCTCGGGCAGATCGGCTCGTCGGTGTTGCTGGGCGCAGCGACGGGGCTGCTCTGGGCGCCGTGCGCCGGCCCGATCCTCGGCCTGATTCTCACGGGCGCGGCACGCCACGGCGTGACCTGGCAGACGTGGGGCGCGCTCGCGGCCTACGCACTCGGCGCCGCGTGTTCGCTGGCGATTGCCGCAAGCCTCGGCCGCCGCGCGATGGATGCGCTCAAGCGCTCGCTCGGTCTGGGCGAATGGCTGCGCCGTGCGATGGGCGCGCTCGTGCTGGTGACGGTGGCCGCAATCGCATCGGGCGTGGACACGCGGGTGCTCGCGCTGCTGCCCGGCGCGCCGACGACCAGCCTGGAAAGCCGCCTGACCGCGTCGATTGGATCGGCCACGCATGGTTCGCGCCAGGTTCAGCAGAATGTTCAGTCGAATGCCCAGTCCGTGGCGACGCCAGGCTGAAACGCGTGAAGTTCGCGCCGCGTTCGATGCTATCGAGGCAGCCCCTCGATCTGGAGAGCGAGCATGAACGCGGACGAACGCGCGGCGCTCGGCGACGCGAGCCCGTTGTCGTCGTCCTGAGCGTCGCGCCAGTGGCTCATCTCACCAGGCCAATTTCTGGCGAAAGAGGGTGCCGCCGTAGCCGTGGACGACTTCGTCGACTTCAGTGGTCGATTCCTCTTTGGCTTCGAGAATGAGCGCGACGCTGCCGGGCTTCAATTCGGCTTCGATGGATTGCGTCAGCTTGGTGTCGAGCAGGCTTTCGACCGCGCGGCCGCCGAGCGCCGCACCCGCGCCGACGGTCATGCCCGCGAGCGCGCCCACCGGGCCGCCGAGCAAACCGATCAGTCCGCCCGTGACCGCGCCGACGACCGTGCCCCAGTAGGCGTGTGTGTACTGGTCGAGGACCGTGCATTTGCCGTCTGCGTGTTTTTGGACCATGACGCCGCTTTCGATCTTCAGACCCACGCCATCCTTTTCGAAATTTTTGAAGTCGCGGGCGGCGCGCTGCGCGGAGTCCAGCGTATCGAAGGTCGCAACGAGTAATTCCTGAGTCATGGTCCTGCTCCCGCGCGATGAGGCGATGCTCTAAAGATAGTCAATCGGCATCGCCGCGCCAGTGGGGAATTCGGGGCGACAAGCGCGGTGACAAGCGAGGCGACAGGCATGCTGCAGGGCGGCGAAATGAACGCGAAATGTGAGGCCGATATAATCGGTGCGCTACTCAACGAGGACATCGCATGAAACTACTTATCGCTCTGCTTGCCACCGCCACCGTCGCAACGACCGCGTTCGCCGCCGATAACGTCCAGAAACTGCCGTCGGGCGTGATCGTCGAGCAGATCAAGCAAGGCACCGGCCCGCAGCCCACCGTCAACGACGTCGTGCGCGTGAACTATCGCGGCACGCTTGCGAACGGCACCGAATTCGACAGCTCGGCCAAGCACGGTGGTGCGGCGACGTTCCCGCTCGGCCGCGTGATTCCGTGCTGGACGCAAGGTCTGCAGACGATGAAGGTCGGCGGCAAGGCCAAGCTGACCTGCCCCGCAGCAACGGCATATGGCGACCGCGCCGTGGGCCCGATCCCGCCGAACAGCGATTTGACGTTCGAAGTGGAACTGCTCGGAATTCAGCAATAAGTTAAGCCGATTGACGCCGGGCGAGGGGAGTCCCTCGCCTGGTTTTTGCGTGCGGCTGCGGGCGCGGCAGGTGCGATGTGAGGCGTTGTTTTGGGTTCAATAATAAGGATCGCGAAGTAAATTGCGGGCTTGATCCTGCTGCCTGAGTGCTTGGGGTGAGGGTGGTTTCGGGGAATTTATCGCTATTTTGCGTCTGCGCGGGCGTGAAGTGGATTCAGATGACTTTGCACGCCTGGATCCAAACATTATATGAATAATGTCAAATATAGATGCGCATAACGTTAAATATCTAACGGTTTACGTTGTAATACTTGCTATTTACTGAGATTCCGATCGGAAACCGAGAAAACTCCGCGCCCAGCCCGCATGTTCAGGAACGCAAACCCGCAAAAAAGCGACACGCTCACGCGTGTCGCCCCTCACGATCCAACCAATCCGCCAAAGCCCGTCACATCGTCCGTAAAACGGCGCGCTTGAGCTTCCCCGTCTCCGTTCGCGGCAAAGCGTCGATAAACGCGATCAACCGCGGATACTTGTACGCCGCCACAGCCGCTTTCACGAAGTTCTGCAACTCGGCCACCATCGCGTCGTCGCCGTCGAAGCCGGGTTTCAGCACGACGAACGCCTTCACCACCTGGCCGCGCACCTCATCCGGCACGCCCGTCACGCCGCATTCGGACACGGCAGGGTGCTGCATCAGCACGGTTTCGACTTCCGGGCCCGCGATGTTGTATCCCGAGGAAACGATCATGTCGTCGGCGCGCGCCTGGTAGAACACGTAGCCATCGGCGTCGATGGACACCGCATCGCCAGGCAGATTCCAGCCGTCGCGCACGAACTTCAGTTGCCGCTCGTCGGCCAGATAGCGGCAGCCCGTCGGGCCGCGCACTGCGAGATTGCCTGTCGTGCCGGGCGGCACCGGTTGCAGTGCATCGTCGAGCGCCTGCACGACATAGCCCGGCACTGCGCGGCCGATCGAACCGGGCCGCACCTCGCTACCCGCCGAGGAAATGAAAATGTGGATCATCTCAGTGCCGCCGATGCCGTCGATCATCTCGATGCCCGTCGCCTCGCGCCACAACTCGCGCGTGGTGGGCGGCAGCGCCTCGCCGGCCGAGACCGTCTGGCGCAGACTGGAGATATCCGCGTCTTTCACAAGCGGCGCCATCTGCCGATAGAACGTAGGCGCTGTGAAGACGATGGTCGCGCGGAATTTCTCGATCGTTTGCAGCAGCAGGGCAGGCGTCAGCTTTTCGATCAGCACGGTCGACGCGCCCACGCGCAGCGGAAAGCACAGAATGCCGCCGAGCCCGAATGTGAACGCGAGCGGCGGCGTGCCGCAAAACACGTCGTCGGCCGTGGGCTTGAGGATGTGGCGCGGGAACAGATCGCACATCGCGAGCACGTCGCGATGGAAATGCATGCAGCCCTTCGGCGTGCCCGTGGTGCCGCTCGTAAACGCGATCAGGCAGACGTCGTCGCTTGCGGTGTCGCACGCCGTGAATTGCGCGGGCTTGTCCGCTGCGAGCGTTTCGAGGCTATCTGGCGCGTCGTCGTGGAAGTAGCGCACCTGTTCGAGAGCCGCGCAGAAGTATTCGTCGGCGGAATTGGTGCAGCGCGCGAGTTCGTCGGCGAGCCGCACATCGCAAAGCGCCGCGCGAATATTCGCCTTGTCGATAATCTGCTTGAGTTCTTTCGCGCGCAGCAGCGGCATCGTCGGCACCACCACGAGACCGGCCTTGAGCGCGGCGAGCATCGCGACCGCCATCTGCGGCGTGTTCGGTCCGCGCAGCAGCACGCGGTTGCCGGGCTGCAACTTCATCTCGTCGACGAGCACGTGCGCGCTGCGGTCGACCAGCTCGCGCAATTGCGCATAGGTGGTCGCCTGCGGCTGTCCGTCGACTTCGGACCAGATCGCCGGACGCGCGCCGTGTCCGGCCTCGATCGCGCGGTCCAGCAACTCGGCCGCGCAATTCAGGCGCGCCGGATAGGCAACATCGGGATTGTCGAGCAGCAGCGCGGGCCATTGCGATTCGGGCGGCAAATGATCGCGTGCGAAAGTATCGACGTGAGCGGTCGGTTGCATGGTGTCTCCGGCTTCGGTCTGAACAGACTGGCGCGCGTTTTATGCGTATTCCTGGCGCGCTCCTTGATATGAGATTCGCTGCGCGCTATGCGTGGCTAAGTCGCGCGTCGTCGGGAATCACGGCGGTCGCCTCGATCTCGACTTTCGCTTCGTCTTCGATGAGCGCGACGACCTGTATCGCGCTCATCGCGATGTCGTAGTCGCCGATCAGATCGCGAAACGCCCCGCCGATTTCCTTTAGTGATGCCAGGTATTCCTGCTTGTCGGTCACGTACCACGTCATGCGCACGAGATGTTCCGGCTTGCCGCCCGCGGCGTCGAGCACGGCCACGATGTTGCGCAGCGCCTGCACGGCTTGCGCGCCGAATTCGCGGCTCGTGAATTTTGCGTTTTCGTCCCAGCCGATCTGGCCGGCGATAAAAACCTGCGTGCCGCGCGCGGCGACGCCGTTCGCGTAACCGCGCGGCTTGATCCAGCCTGCGGGAAGAAGGGCTTTTTTCATGGGTTTTTCGCGTTCGTTGAGTGGTTCAGCGCGCATCACGACGCCGGGTGTTCGGCGTGATACGACTTGAGCAGATCGCGGCCGACGATCAACTGCTGCACTTCGGTCGCGCCTTCGTAGATGCGCAGCGAGCGAATCTCGCGATACAGCGACTCGACCACGTTGCCGCTTTGCACGCCCATGCCGCCCCAAAGCTGCACGGCGGCGTCGATGACTTGCTGCGCGCCTTCGCTCGCATGCCATTTCGCCATCGCGGCTTCGCGCGTAACGCTTTCGCCCTGATCGCGCAGCCACGCCGCGCGATAGACGAGCAGGGCGCTGCTGTCGATCGTCAGCGCCATCTGCGCGAGCTTGGCCTGCGTGAGCTGGAAGTCGCCGAGCGTCTGATTGAACATCGTGCGCGACGCGGCGCGCGCGAGCCCTTCGGCCATCGCACGGCGCGCGAAACCGAGCGACGCGGCGGCGACCGAGGTGCGAAAAATATCGAGCGTGCGCATGGCGATCTTGAAGCCTTCGCCGGGCGCGCCGAGCAACTGGCTTTTCTTGACGCGCGCGCCCGTGAAGCGCAAGCGCGCGAGCGGATGCGGCGCGATCACGTCGATACGTTCGGCGATGTCGAGCCCCGGCGTATCGGCATCGACAATCAGCGCGCTGATGCCGCGTGCGCCCGGCGCTTCGCCTGTGCGTGCGAACACCACATAGAAGTCGGCGATGCCGCCGTTCGAGATCCACGTTTTCTCGCCGTCGAGCACGTAATGATCGCCTTCGTCGCGCGCGGCCAGTGCCATCGCGGCGACGTCCGAGCCCGCGTTCGGTTCGGAGAGCGCGAAGGCGGCAATTGCTTCGCCCTTCGCCACGCGCGGCAGGTAGCGCGACTTCTGCGCGTCGTTGCCCGCGAGCGAGATCGCGCCCGAGCCGAGGCCCTGCATCGCGAGCGCGAAGTCGGCGAGACCCGAATGTTTTGCGAGCGTTTCGCGCAGCAGGCAAACGGCGCGCGTGTCGATGGTATCGCCGTGGCCGCCGTAAGCAGTGCCGCCCACGCCATAGCGCAGCCAGCCCGCTTCGCCGAGTTGACGCACGAGCTTGCGGCAGGTGTCGTCGACGTTATCGTGCGAAACGTGCGTGAGATGCTCGCGCGCCCACGCTTCCACGCCTTTCGCGAGCGCGCGGTGACGGTCCTCGAAAAACGGCCACGCGAGCGCGTCGTGCAGATGGGTTTCAGCCGGTGCGTTCACGCTCAATCTCCCTTGAAAACCGGACGCGTCTTCGCGGCAAACGCGTCGTAAGCGCGGCCGAAGTCGCGCGTCGCCATGCAGATCGCCTGCGCCTGCGCTTCGGATTCGATCGCTTCGTCGATGCTCATGGTCCATTCCTGATGCAACATCGTCTTGGTGATGCCGTGCGCGAAGGTCGGGCCGGAAGCAAGATCGGCGGCGAGTTTCCGTGCGTTGGCGAGCAGTTCGGCGGGGTCGCACAGGCGGTTGTAGAAGCCCCATGCGTGGCCTTCTTCGCCGCTTGCCGAGCGTCCCGTGTAGAGGAGTTCGGCGGCGCGTCCCTGACCGATGATGCGCGGCAGGATCGCGCATGCGCCCATGTCGCAACCGGCGAGGCCCACGCGCGTGAACAGGAACGCGAGCTTGCTGCGTGCGGTGCCGTAACGCATGTCGGAGGCCATCGCGAGGATCGCGCCCGCGCCCGCGCAGACGCCATCGACGGCGGCGATGATCGGTTGCGGGCAATGACGCATTGCTTTCACGAGGTCGCCGGTCATGCGCGTGAACATCAGCAGTTCGGGCATCGGCAAATCGATGAGCGGCGCGATGATGTCGTGCACGTCGCCGCCCGAACAGAAGTTCTCGCCCGCGCCATGCAGCACGACGGCCTTCACGTCGGTCGCGTAGGCGAGTTGGCGGAACAGGTCGCGCAGTTCCGCATACGATTCGAACGTGAGCGGATTTTTGCGCTCAGGGCGATTCAGCGTGATCGTCGCAACGCGGTCTTCGACCGACCAGCCGAAGTGCTTCGCCTCGTAACCGGCGAGCGTGACGCGGTTGCCCGCGAGGAGCGCGTCGGCGCTCGAACGTTCTGTCGTCAAGGTCTGTCTCCTTCCTGAATCCTGCTTGAAATCCGGGTGAATGCGAGCGTCGCGGCGGCGTCTTGATTGCGCCGTTCGCTCAGCCCGGCAAACTGTCGCGCAGATGCTGCTTGAGTTTGCCGAGCCGGTCATGCATCTTCGACTTTTCGTCGAGCGAGAGGCCACCCAGCATTTCCACCACCCATTGCTCGTGCGCGACCGCCATGCGATCGAATGCGGCACGGCCTTCGGGCGTGAGCCGCACGGCGATCGAGCGGCGGTCGTCCGGGTCGGCGTCGCGCACGACGAGGCCTTCTTTTTCGAGCTGATCCGTGATGCCCGTGACGTTGCCGCCCGTCACCATCAGACGGCGCGACAGTTCGGTCATTCGGAGTCCTTCTGGATGACGTTCGAGCTGCGCCATCAGATCGAAACGCGGCAGCGTCGTGTCGAATTCGCTGCGCAGACGGCGGCGCAATTCGGCTTGCACGAGGTTCGTCGTGGTGAGCAGGCGCAGCCACAGACGCAGGCCCATGTGGCTGTCGGTGCCCGTGCTCATCTCCATGTCGACGACATTGTCCGCGGGCTGCGCAACGCCTTTGCGCGGCGACTTCGCGGCTGCCGTCTTGCGGGCGGGCAGGGTCATGTAATTTCTCCACCAGAAACGGATATCGATTGCCCGGTGATCGCGGACGATCCGGGCGCGCACAGCCACAACACGGCGTTGGCGACTTCGTCCGGTGTGACGAAGCGCTGCTGCGGATTGTGGCGCACGAGGATGCTACGCGCCTCGGCCTCGCTGCGCGAGGTCTTACGCGTGATCTGCGCAAGAGAAGCCTGTAAAAGTTCGGTTTCCGTGTAGCCGGGGCAGACCGCGTTCACGGTCACGCCTTGTGTGGCAACTTCGAGCGCGAGCGCGCGCGTCATGCCGATTACGCCGTGTTTCGAGGCGCAATACGCAGCCACATACGGATAGCCGACCTGGCCCGCCGTGCTCGCGACGTTCACGATGCGCCCGTGCTTGCGCGCGAGCATCGCGGGCAGCACGGCGCGCGTGCAGAGAAACGCGCCCGTGAGATTCACGTCGAGCATGCGCTTCCAGAGCGCGAGATCGGTTTGCGTGAACGGCGAGGCGGTGGCCTGACCCGCGTTGTTCACGAGGATGTCGATGTCGCCGAGTGCCTGTACCGCGCGCGCGAATGCGTCGTTCACGGCGGCTTCGTCGGCGACATCGACGCTCACGCAGGCGATGTTCTCGCCGCCGCCGAGCGTGTCGCGCTGCGCTTCGAGCTTCGCCATGTCGCGGCCCATCAGCGTGACGCGCGCGCCCGCGTGCAGCAGCGCCTTGGCGGTGGCGGCGCCGATGCCGCTGCCGCCACCCGTGACGACGGCGTGACGTTGATGCAATGCGTCGTTCATGCTCATACCGTGCCTTCCGCGCGTTGTGCGCGTTCGAGCGGCGACAGACCTGCGGCAGCAGCAGCTGCGGCGCGCTCGCGTTCGATGTTGCGTTCGAGTTGATTCTTCGCGGCCGTGTATTGATGCGGCCACATCACATCGAAATAACCGATCTTCGCGGCTTCGTTGAGCGTCCACGCCGGATTCGCGAGATGCGGGCGAGCCACCGCGCACAGATCAGCGCGGCCCGCCGCGATGATGCCGTTCACGTGGTCGGCCTCCGAGATCGCGCCCACGGCGATGGTGGCGATGCCCGCTTCGTTGCGCACGCGATCCGCGAACGGCGTCTGGAACATGCGGCCATACACGGGTTTTTCGTCCTTGCTCACCTGGCCCGAGGACACGTCGATCATGTCGGCGCCCGCCGCCTTGAACGCGCGTGCGATCGCGACGGCGTCGTCGGGCGTGATGCCGCCTTCGACCCAGTCATGCGCCGAAATGCGCACCGAAATCGGCTTGTCTTGCGGCCACACGGCGCGAATCGCACTGAAGATTTGCAGCGGATAACGCAGGCGGTTGTCGAGCGAGCCGCCATAGTCGTCCTCGCGCTGATTCGTGAGCGGCGAGAGAAAACTGGAGAGCAGATAGCCGTGTGCGCAGTGCAGTTCGAGCCAGTCGAAACCGGCTTCGACGGCCATTTGCGTCGAGCGCACGAATTGCGCTTCGATCTCGCGCAGTTCGTCGGCGCTCGCGGCATGCGACCACTGGCTCACGCCGCGCAGATATTGTTGCGGCGACGCCGATACGAGCGGCCAGTTGCCATCGTCGAGCGGCTGGTCGATGCCTTCCCACGCGACGCGCGTCGAGCCTTTCGCACCGGAGTGGCCGATCTGCACGCCGATCTTCGCATCCGACTGCGCGTGCACGAAATCGACGATGCGCTTCCACGCCGTCACATGTTCGGGCGCGTACAGACCGGGGCAGGCGGGCGTGATACGCGCTTCGGGCGAGACGCAGGTCATCTCGGTCATCACGAGTCCCGCGCCGCCCATGGCGCGCGCGCCGAGATGCATGAGGTGATAGTCGCCGGCCACGCCGTCTTGCGCGGAATACTGCGCCATCGGCGAGACCACGACGCGATTCTTGAGCGTCACGCCGCGCACGCGATACGGCGTGAACATCGGCGGCACGGGGCGCGCGTCGATTGCGGCGTCAGGATTCGCGCGTTGCGCGAGCCATGTTTCGAAACCGCCGAGATAAGCCGCGTCGCGATCGCGCAGATTCTCGTGCGAAATGCGCTGCGAACGCGTGAGCAGCGAATAGGCGAATTGCTCGGGTTCGAATTTCGCGTAACGGTCGACGTGCTCGAACCACTCGGTGGAATTGCGCGCGGCATTCTGAATGCGCAGCACGTCGACGCTGCGCACGCTCGTGTAATGCGCGAGCGCGGCGCGCAAATCGTGCGGATGCGCGTCCATGCTGTTGGCGAGTTCGATCGCGTCTTCGAGCGCAAGCTTGGTGCCCGATCCGATCGAGAAGTGCGCCGTGTGTGCGGCATCGCCCATCAGCACGACGGGCGTTTGCTGGCCCTGGCTGCCGGTTTTCCAGTGCACCCATTCGCGATTGACGACGCGCGGAAAGCGGATCCATTGCGACGAACCGCGCAGATGCGAGGCGTTCGAGCGCAGCGCATGGCCGTCGAGATAGCGCGCGAACAGCTTTTCGCAGAACGCGATGCTGTCCTCCTTGCTCATTTCGTCGAGGCCCGCCGCGCGCCAGACGTGCTCCGGCGCTTCGACGATGAAGGTCGAGGTGTTGTCGTCGAAACGATAGGCGTGCGCCTGAAACCAGCCGTGCTCCGTTTCTTCGAATGCAAACGTGAATGCGTCGAACAGTTTCGACGTGCCGAGCCACACGAAACGGCAGTCGCGCAAATCGATATCGGGCTGATACGTGGCGGCGTATTTCTGGCGCGTCGCGCTGTTCAGGCCGTCGCTCGCGATGATGAGGTCGGCGTTTTGCACGTCGTCGTCGCTCATCTGGGTCTCGAACACGAGCTTCACGCCGAGCTGCTCGCAGCGCGCCTGCAAAATATTCAACAGACGCTTGCGGCCGATGCCGCAAAAGCCGTGGCCCGACGAACGGATCGAGCGGCCGCGAAAATGGATTTCGATGTCGTCCCAGTGATTGAAGGCGTCGAGAATATCGGCGGCGCTTTCCGGGTCGGCCGCGCGCAGGTTGCCGAGCGTCTGGTCCGAGAACACCACGCCCCAGCCGAAGGTGTCGTACGGGCGGTTGCGCTCGATTACCGTGATCTCGTAGTCGGGGTGACGGCGCTTCATCAACAGGCCGAAGTACAGCCCGGCGGGCCCTCCGCCGATACAGGCAATGCGCATGCTAGCTCCCGTGGTCAGTCCTTGAGGTTAATGTAGGTCTAAATATTTTAAGTGTCAAGTAATTGAGCGTGACGGAATGGCGGAGGGTTCGCCGGGATGTCGTGCGGATGCGTGCCGCATAAGTCGCGGCATCGGCAACACATTGGGCGGAACCTCGCGCGCGATCGCGCGTCAACCCGGACATGGGGCGCGCGGCATCCTTACGGCGGCCTTGCCGGTCGAGGGAGAAACTGCGTGCGCAACCGCAGATGTGCCATGCTGGATGTCGAGGAAAGATTCGACATGCGCTGGCACCGAATTCGCATGGTGTAGCGATGAAACGAACCGGTTTTTACGAAGCGCTTTCGGATGCCCGGCATTTTCATGCGCTTTTCGTGCGCCGTGCAGCGGCATCGAAACTGTCAGTCATCCTCATGAAAGCATTCGCGTAGTCATCGACAGCCACATCCAGCAGAGACGTCTTTCTCAATCGCCACATCCGCCAGGGACGACGGGAGTCTTCATTGATGAGCCAGACAGCGAAGCGATCGATCGAAATCGACTTTTTCCGTGGTTTCGCGCTGATCGCCATTGCACTCGATCACATTCCTTCCAGCGTGTTGTCGCACGGCATGCTGCACACGTTCGCGTATTGCGACTCCGCCGAGGTGTTCGTGTTCGTGAGCGGCTACGTGGCGGCCGCGAGCTGGCTCGCGATTGCCGCGCGCAAAGGCACGGAAGCCGCCAATCGCCGCTTTTTGAGGCGCGGGCGCGAGATCTATGCCGCGTATCTGTGCGCCGCCGCGTTGATGCTGCTTTCTGGTGCGGCAGCCGTCGCGCTGCGTGTGGATTCGCCGCTGGTCGCGGAGACGGGCTTTCTGCGCTTTACCTCGCATCCGTTCACGATGCTCGGCAATATCGCGATCTTCCGCGATCAGCCGTATCTCGCGGGCGTGCTGCCGCTCTATGTGATTCTGGTGCTGATGCTGCCGCTCGTCATGCCGCTGGCGCGCCGCCGTCCCGATCTGGTGCTGCTCGGCAGCTTCGCGACATGGTTCGCCGGATGCTGGCTCGTGCGTTTCTTGCCCACGGTGCCGGGTTCGATCTGGCCGTTCAATCCGTTCGCGTGGCAGGCGATGTTCCTGCTCGGGCTGCTGTGCCGCCTCTATCCGGTGACCGATGCGTTCCAGATCTCGCGGCTCGGCCGGCTCCTCACGGTGCTCGCGATCACGCTGGTCGTGGCGTTCGCGGTCGTGCGGCTCTTTATCGAAGTGACGCCGCAGCCCGGCTATATGAAGCAGAACCTCGCAAGCCTGCGCATCGTGAGTTTCGCCGCGGTCGCGTGGCTCGCCGCGCAAGCGGTGCGACTCGGCTGGATCGGCTGGCTCGCGCGGCGCTTGCCGGGCGTCGTGAGCGTGGGGCAGCAGGGGCTCGTGTGCTTCGTAGGCGGCGCGCTCGTGTCCAACGCCGTCGATACGCTGATTCGCGCGACGCACGTTTCGGCGATCTTGCCGGCCCGTCTCGCCGGTGACGTGCTGGCGATCGGCGCGTTGTTGATCCTCGCGGGCGGCGCGCGTCGTTTGAAAGCGGAGTTGCGTCCGCGCGTGGCGCTCACCTGATCGCGCTGTGTGAAGGCAAAGGTGAGGGTTTGCGGGAGCGATGGGAAACGAGCCGCGCAAGGCGGCTCGTCATCGCGCTGAAATTGCGCTGAAACCCGTCATTGCAGGTTATGGTCCCGCGTCATCCTTGACCGTCAAGGTGAGCGTTTGCGGGAGCATGCGCAGTCGATAGCGCAATCAGCCGAGTTCGCGTACATCGGCGATTGGCGTCGAGCCGAAGGCGTCGCTCAGCGCGTAGTCGATCAACAGACGCGCCGCGTGGTCGGGCGTCGCCAACTGACCGTTCTGCTTCAATTGCTCGAATCGTTCGCGTTGCGGGAAGTTGTCCGCCGACGTGGAGCGGATCGTCGCCTGCATGCCGGTGTCGACCACGCCGGGCGCGACGCTGCAGATGCGCACGCCGCGCGGCGCGTCGAGCGCGACCGCGCGTGCGTGATGATCGAGCGCGGCCTTGGTCGCGCAATAAACGCTCCAGCCCGCGTAGGCGTTGCGCGCGGCGCCGCTGGAGACGTGCAGGATGCGCCGCGAGGCGGCGTGGCCCGAACCGGCGTCGCTGGCCAGTGCGTTGGCGAGCATCAGCGGCGCGGCGACGTTGAGCGTGATCGCGCGGGCGATGGCGCCCGCGTCCTGTACGCCGAGCGGCGCGATCGGGTCGACGGTGCCTGCGTTGTTGAACAGCAGCACGCAATCCGCGCCTTGCGCGAATGCGCTCAGCGCGCCGCTGGCGAGCCAGCGCTCGACGGCGGCGGGATCGGCGAGATCGACGGCGGTTTCGGCGAAACGCGCGGCGCTTTGGTCCGAAGCTTTTGCGGCGGTCTGTGCGGCGAGCGTCGGATGCGCGCTGCGGCCCACGCCGAGCACGTCGATCTGGCGCTCAAGCAGCAGTTCGGCGAGCGCGGCGCCGAGTCCGCGTGAATGTCCGGTGACGATGGCGCGGATCGAAGAAGGCGAAGTCGAGGAAACGTTCATGTTTGTGACAAAAAAAGCGCACGATGCGCGCGGGGGCGCGTGCGGCGGAAAAAATGGGGGCGCGGTGCGTGTGCGAAGCGAGGAAATCCGCAAAAAACCCCGTAAAAACAGGGTGATTCGCACGCAAGGCCGGTTTTCGCGGAGGCCACGTTAGCAGGCGATCCAGCGCTTCGCTCGCGCTGCGAGCGGCACGCGCGTGGCATCGGCGAGTCGCGGCGACAGAAATGCTGCGCGCGATTCTGTATCATAGCGTCCGATCCAATAAGGAAGAGAGCTGGACGTGAAAGCCGCAACGCAACAACGCCGTACCCTGAGCTTCAAGGATGGTCTTCTCGAAATCAAGAAGAGCATGGGGATGGGCACGGGACAGCCGCCCGAAGAACAGGCGCAGTCGCCGCAAGGCAAGTCCTCGCCCAAGGGCGCGCAGGGCCCGCGTCGTGGGCAGGGTGCTCCGGGCCACAAGGGCCCGAAGGGTCCGCGTCCGGCCGGCGCGGAGGAAGCGCGCGCGCGCGGTCCGCGTCCGTCGCATGGCAAGCCGCAGGGCAAGCGCGCCGAGGGCGCCGCTGATGGCGGCAAGCCGCAGGAAGGCCGCGGTCAGGGCCGTCCGCGCGGTCCGCGCGACGGCGAGCAGCGTCAAGGTCAGGGCGCACGCCAGGGGCAAGGGCAAGGTGAGGGCCGCGGCCCGCATCGTCAGCGTCCGGCGCGTGCGCAACAACCGGCGGCGAACCTCAGCGAAGCCGAAAAGGCCCGCATCGAGCGCAATCGCCAGCTCAACACGGTCTGGAACGTTTTCGCGAAGCTCTATCCGACTTTCCGCGAGCGTCTGCCGCTCAAGATCGGTGTCGTCGAGGATCTGGTCGCCGCGCACCCGGACTACGAGCGCACGCTGATCGTCGCCGTGCTCAAGCGTCACGTGAACCATCCGCGTTACCACGAGCGCGTGGCCGCGGGCGGCCCGCGTTACGAGCTGGACGGCACGGCGTCGGAAGGCCCGGGCATCGATCCGTCGCATGTCGGCCGCGCCAACGCGGCGCTCGCGCGCCAGAAGGCCAAGGCCGAGGCGCAAGCCAAGCCGCAGAACGCGGCTGCACCGGCAGCACCCGCCGCCGAACAAGCGGCTGAGCCGGCGGCTCCGGTTGCTCCGGCCGAAGCGGCCGCGGCCACCGAAGCGCAAGCGCCCGAAGCCGCGCCGCAAGCCGTGGAACCGGCTGCGCCCGAAGCACCGGCCACCCCGGCTGCGGACGGCGACACGCCCGCCGCGAACGCCTGAGCGCGTCGGCCGCCGTCTGAGCGGGGCGGCCATCCCGGTTAGCGGTCTCGAACCGGCGCGCCCTTCCGCGCGCCGGTTTCGCGTCTGCACGCCTGCCTGCGCGCGGCATCCGGTCCGGCGTTCGAAGCGGACTGTTCAACGGTCACCCCGTCTCGATTGCCGCGCCTCGCCATGAATCTACGCCAGCTCGAACACGTGATCGCCCTCGCCGAAGAGGGCAGCTTTGCACGCGCCGCGCAGCGCGTCCATTTGAGCCAACCCGCGCTGAGCCGCAGCATCCAGTCGATCGAGGACGATCTCGGCATGGCGCTGTTCGACCGCACGACGCGCGAGGTGCAGATCACGCCCGCGGGCGAAATGGTCGTGCGCCGCGCGAAAAAAGTGCTGTTCGAGGCGCGCTGCCTCGTGCGCGACGTCGATCTGCTGCGCGATCACGGCATGAGCGCCGTGAGCTTCGGCGCGGGGCCGTATCCGGCGGCGATGCTGCTGCCCGCCGCGCTCGACGAACTCGCGCGCCATCATCCGCAATTGCGCATCAACGCCGCCGTCGACAACTGGAAGAATCTGCTCGACGCGCTGCACGCCGAAACGCTCGATTTCCTGATCGTCGATATTCGCGGCGCCCAGCCGACCAGCGAGGTCGACGTGATGGCGCTGCCGCGTCACCAGGCGGCGTGGTTCGTGCGCGAGGGGCATCCGCTCGCGGGCCGCGCGGGGCTCGACGCACAGGCCTTGCACGCGTACCCGGTGGTGTCGGTGCCGCTGCCCGATCCGATGCGCGAGGCGCTGCGCAAATGGCTCCGTTACGCGCCGAATCACGAACTCGAATTTCATCTCGTCTGCAACGATGTGCATGTGCTGCAGGAGTACGCGCGCAAAACCGACGCGCTCCTGCTGCTGACCACGCACGCGATGTCGGATCCGGCGCGCATGGCCGGGCTCGTGCCGCTTTCGCTGCCCACGCGCTCGCCGCTGTGGCTGCAGTTCGGCATCGTCCATCTCGCGGGGCGCACGCTGTCGCCCGCCGCCGAACAGGCGATCGGCGCGTTCAAGCGCGTCGCCGCCACGCCATCCCGATAAATCTCCAAGGCGATTGCCACCGCGCCCCGGGCGGCGCTTCGCATTCATGCGCTCGATCTATTGATTCGATGCAAATTATGCAGTTGTATTATTGATCCGTGCATCGTCCAATGTCTCCCGATGCGGCAGACGAGGCGACCGGCGCTGGCCGGCCGTCCGAAAAAAAGCCGCGAATGGAGACGCAATGACGTTCGAGACGCATACTCGCGCCCAGCGATGGTTAATCGTCGCCGGCCTGTTTTTCTTTCTCGCCATCAATTTCGCCGACAAGGCGCTCATCGGTCTGGCCGCCGAGCCCATCATGCGCGAGCTCAATCTCACGCACGGGCAGTTCGGCCGCATCGCCGCCAGCTTTTTTACGTTGTTTTCGATTTCCGCGCTGCTCGTGGGCCTGCTGTCGAATCGCGTGAAGACGCGCTGGCTGCTGCTCGCCATGGCCGTCACGTGGTCGATTTCGCAGGTGCCGCTGCTCCTCTTCGCCGCGCCCGCCACGCTCGTGCTGTCGCGCGTGCTGCTCGGCGCGAGCGAGGGGCCGGCGTATCCGGTCGCGGTGCACGCGCTCTACAAGTGGTTTCCCGATCGCGAACGCGCGGTGCCGTCGGCGCTGCTCACGATCGGCGCGTCGTTCGGCGCGGGGCTGATCGCGCCGCTCATCACGACGGTGATCGTGGCCTTCGGCTGGCGCGCGGCGTTCCAGTTGCTCGCAGTCGTGGGCCTCGTGTGGAGCGCGCTGTGGCTGTGGATCGGCAAGGAGGGGCCGCTCGGCGGGCATGACGACCCGCACGCCGTGGCGGCTCGCACGGGCCACGGCGAGGGCGCCACGGCCTATCCCGAGCGCATTCCGCTGTCCGCGCTGCTGCTGTCGCGCACCTGCGTCGGCAGCGATCTCGCGGGCTTCGCGGCCTATGTGATCCTGACCGTCGCGACGGTGTGGCTGCCGAGCTATCTCGTGCGCGTGGCGGGCTATTCGCTCACGCAGGTCGGCTGGATCGTGGTGCTGCCCGCGTTCGGTCAGATGGTGAGTTCGCCGCTGCTGAGCTGGTGGTCGCAGCGGCTGATGGCGCGCGGCGTGTCGAGCCGCCATGCGCGCGGCACGCTCGGCGCGGCGGCGGTGGTGGCCTCGGGCATCGCGCTCGTCCTGATGACGCGTCTGGGCACCGGCCCGCTGCTTATCGCGGCGGTGACGGTGGCTTTCTCGCTCGCGTCGTTCACGTTCGTGAGCGGCATGACGCTCGCGGGTGAGATCGTGCCGCCCGCGCAGCGCGGCGGCGTGCTCGGCATCAACGTCAGTATTGCGACGCTTGGCGGGCTGGTCACGCCGGCCGTGATCGGCTCGGTAATCGACCGCGCCGCCAGCCCGGTCGCCGGTTTCCAGACGGGGATGACGCTCGCGGGCGGGTTCGCCATCATCGCCGGGCTGGTCGCCGCCTTGCTGATTCATCCCGAAGGCGACCGCGCGCGTTTCGCCGCGCTTGCTCGCAACGAACAGCCCGAAAGCGTGGCGAGTCCGCTGGTGTCGGGCGAGCGCTGAGCGCACGCCACTGGCGAGTCGATCGCCCGTAACGATGCGCGAAACGCGCTCGCTCGATCTCCGATAGACAGGAATCCAAAGTTATTTGAAAGCGCAGGAATATCGCTATGTATACGCAGGCCATGAGCCAGATTGATCCGCTGATGCAGTCCGATGAAGATCCCGTCATCGCGCTGGTGAGGATGGCGGCGGGGCCGCTCGCGCTCGCGCGCTATCCGGTCGTCGAGGTGATGCGCACGTGCGCGCTGCACACGCAGCCGCATTCGCGCAGTCCGTTGCGCGCGCCGTTCAATACGCTCTATGCGAGCGAGCGCCGCTGGACCCACGAGGACCGCGACATCGTCACGCCCGCCAACGATTTTCTCTACCTGAATGCGTGGATCGATCTCTCGAACGGTCCCGTCGTGCTCGACATTCCGCCGGTGGAGGACGCGCGTTATTTCGTGATCGAACTGCTCGACGCCTTCACCAATAACTTCACGAATCTCGGGCCGCGCAACATGGGCACGCGCGGCGCGCGCGTCGTGCTGCACGCGCCGGGGCAGCAGCCCACGGGCGACGGCACGCCGGTGGCCTGTCCCACGGCGCTCGTGTGGCTGCTCGGCCGCGTGCTCGTCCAGGCCGATAGCGATCTGCCGCGAGCGCGCGAGGCCGCCGTCGGTTTCCGCCTGAGCGGCCCGCGTTCCGAAGGCCCGCAGTGCGTGCGGGAATGGGGAGAAAACGATTGTGAAAGCGGCGACGCCGCGCTCGACTTCTTCCAGCACGTCTTCGATTCGTTCGCCGATTTCCCGCCGCGCGCCGACGAGGCCGCCGCCTTCAGCATGTTGCTGCGCGCCGGTCTGCGCGAGCACGGCCGGACCGACGTGAGCGCGCTGCGCGAGAAAGTGCAGCATGGCTTGCGCCGCGCGTATGCCGACGCGCAAGGTCTGCTGCTCGCGTTCACGGAAAGCCGCACGCGCCGCAACTGGGTCTACAGCCTCGAACTCGGGCGCTATGGTCATGCGCATCTGCTGCGCGCGTGTATCGCGATGAAGGGTCTGGGCGCGCTCGCGTCGGAAGAGGCCGTCTACGCGACCGCCGATTTCGACGATGCCGGCGAGCATCTGCACGGCGCGCGCCGCTACAGCCTGTATTTCGCGCCGGGCCAGTTGCCGCCTGTCGATGCACTGTGGTCGCTGTCGCTCTATGGCGCGGACCGCTATTTCGTCGATAACCCGATCCGCCGTTACGCGATCGGCGACCGCACGCCGGGTCTCCAGTACGACGCCGACGGCGGCCTGCGCATCGTCATCCAGCACGACGCGCCCGCCGATGCGGGCGCGAACTGGCTGCCCGCGCCCGCCGACGGCTTCTATCTGATTCTGCGTTTCTATCATCCGCAGGCCGCGTTTCTCGAAGGGCGCTATGCGATTCCGCCGGTGCACAAGCTCTCCGACGCGAACGCCTGACGCCGACGCCATTCATCTCGCTACACATCGCCATGAATACTCCGACTGTCTCATCCGCATCGCTTGACGATTCCGCTGCCGCGAGCCGCGAACTGTTCGATCTCGCCGTCGAGGCGGTGCAATTCGCGCTGCCGCTTTACGAAATGGCGCGCATGTTGTCCGCGACCTGTCCGCGCGTCGAAGGCCCGGACGCGCCCGACGCGAATCACGCCAATCACACGAATGCGCGCTGGGCCAACGCCTGGCTGCACACGCGCCAGTTGCTCGGGCCGCAGCATCGGCGCGTCGTCACGCCGAACAACGACACGCTTTATTCGAGCGCGTGGCTCGACCTGCGCGGCGGCCCGCTCGTGATCCGCGTGCCGGCCATGCACTCACGCTATTACGTGCTCGGTATGCTCGACATGTTCACGAATCCCTTCGGCTATATCGGCAGCCGCACGACCGGCGGCGACGCGGGCGCGTTCTTCGTGCACGGGCCGTCGTGGCGCGGCGAGGTGCCCGCGGGCATGCGCGTGCTTGCGTGTCCGACCGATACGGTCTGGGTGATCGGGCGCATTCTCGTCGATGGCGCGGACGATCTCGCGGCGGCCGTGCAGTTGCAGGATCAGTTGTCGATCGAACGCGCGCCCGGCGGCACGGCCCCGGTGCCGACGCGCATCGACGCCTGGTTGCAGCCGCAGGATCGTCTCGGCGATGCGGCGCGCTTCGTTCAGGTCGTGAACCGCGCGCTCGCGGAGAACCCGCCGCCCGCCAGCGCGCAGGCCAACGTCGCGCGGTGGCGCGCGTGCGGTATCGGCGTGGAATGTGCGAATCGTGAGGATGGTGCGGATGGCGCCACGCTCGACGCCGCGCAAGCCGACGCGCTCACGCACGCCATTGCGCAGCTCACGCGCGAACTCGCGAGCGCGCCGCCGCTCTCGCTGGGCGGCGGCTGGGCGCTGCCGGTCGATGTGCGCGAAACTTTCGGCGACGACTATCGCGAGCGCGCGCAGGTCGCGCTCAGCTATATCGGCGCGCTCGGCATCGAGGAAGCGATGTACATCACCGCCGATTGCGACGCCGAAGGCACGCCGCTCGACGGCCGCGAATCGTACGTGCTGCGCTTCGCGCCGGGCGCGGCGTTGCAGGTCGAGGCGTTCTGGTCGCTGACGGCCTACGAGCGCGCGACCTGCATGCTGGCCGAGAACGCCATCGGCCGCTATTCGCTCGGCGACCGCACGCGCGGTCTGCATCACGACGACGATGGCGGCTTGCGTATCGCGATCTCGGCGCGCGAACCCGCCGATCCGGTGCTGCGCGCGAACTGGCTGCCCGCGCCCGACGAGCGTTTCTATCTGGCGCTGCGGCTTTACGTGCCGCGCGCGGTGCATCTCGAAGGGCGTTACGCGTATCCGCCGGTGGAGCGGCAGCGCGGGTGAGCGGATGAGTCTGAGCAACGCCGCGCGCCGGTTTGCGCGCGGTTGGCGGATCAGCGTTCGCGCGAACGCGACTGGTTGCGTGTGGCGTCGCGCGCGCTTGGGGCCTTGGTGGCCGAGGCGTTTTGCGCGCCCGATGCCGCGACTGATGATGACGCTCCAGTTGGCGCCGACGCCGCGCTCGCACCGCTTGTCGCTGAACTGGCGGTGGACGCTGCGGTGGCCGCTGCGTTGGCCACCGCATTCGCCGCCAGCGTGGCAGAAAACGCGCCGGTGTAGGCCGCGCTCGCGCTGGCTGCCGCAGCATCGTCGGCGCTCGGGGCGCTCGCACTGTCGAGCACGTGGCTGAACTCCATGGCGCGCGCGCGGATCTTCTGCGCGTAGGCTTTCGAGCCGCCGTAGTTCTTCATCGCCGCGTCGAGATCGCCGCCAGCATCGCGCTTGTAGCCATAGAGGATCGACGAGCCGACATCGATATTGACGTCGGGGTCGGTGAGGTCCTTGTTATGCAGCAGACTGCGGTGCGCCGACGGCACGACCTGCATGAGCCCGGTGGCGTTGTTCGCGCCGCGCGCCTTTTCGCGAAAGCGCGACTCGATCGAAATGATGGCGAGCAGCACGGCGGGCGGCAGCGAGTATTTCGCGGCGGCCGTAGTCACGGCCTCGGAAATCTGCGCAGCCTTTTCCTTCGCCAGACCGAACTTCTGGGTGAGGTAGGTGGGGAGCTTCTGATTGTCCTCGGGGGGCTGCTGGGCTGCTGCGTATTGCACGAAGCCCGGCAGCATGGCGAGCAGGCAGACGATCCGCCTCATGGCCGGTCCATATCGCGAAAAATGAGTGAACGATCAACTGGCGCACAGTATAACCGTCTCGCAAAAAAAGACAGCCGGGATCCGTCCCCGGCTGTCTTTCGGTTTTTAACGCGACGGCCCCGGCGCGGGGCGCGTGCGGCGAGCCGCTCAGTCCTTCTTGACCGACGCCTGATAGATCTCGTCGATGCTTGCGGCAAGCGTGGCGTCGAACTCGGCGTCGCTCATCTGCTTCGTGAGGTCGTTGATCAGCGCGCGCGAGAAGCTCGCGATCATGCCGTGGTTGTGCGCGAGGCGCGCGCACGCGTCGCTGCGCGAATAGCCGCCCGAGAGCGCGACCACACGCACGACGCGCGGATGATCGATGAGCGGCTGGTAGAAGTCGGGCGTGTCGGGGATCGTCAGCTTGATCATGACGTCGCTCGATGCGGGCAGGGCGTCGAGGCCCTTGAGCAGTTCGTCGCGCAGCAGCGCTTCGGCCTGGGCCTTGTCGGGCGCCTTGATCGACACTTCGGGTTCGAGGATCGGCACGAGCCCGTGCGCGCTGATCTGCGCGCCGACCTCGAACTGCTGCTTCGCGATCGCTGCGATGCCCTCGGGCGAGGCACGCTCGATCGTGGAGCGCATCTTGGTGCCGAAAATGCCGGCTTTGCGGGCACGTTCGAGCAGCGCGTCGAGGCCGGGGTTCGGCTTCATGAGGCGCACGCCGTCGGCTTCCGCTTCGAGACCCTTGTCGACCTTGAGGAACGGCACCACGCCACGGTCTTCCCAGAGGAACGCGGGCACGGGCTTGCCGTGCGCCTGGCCGTCCATGGTCTGCTCGAACAGGATCGCGCCGATCACCTTCGCGCCCGTGAATGCCGGCGCGCTGATGATGCGCACGCGCATCTCGTGCATGAGGCGGAACATGGCGTCGTCGCCCTGATAGTCGCTCTCGGGAATGCCGTATTGCCGCAGCGCGCCCGGCGTGGAGCCGCCGCTCTGGTCGAGCGCGGCGATGAAGCCCGGTTTGTCGCGCATCTGCTGCAACATCGTGTCGTTGGCCATCTTCATTTCTCCCGAAAAAAGGCGCCGGGGGCGGCGCGGTTACCTGGAGCCCGGTGGTCGGCCTGGCGGGCGAGTCCGTTTCGACGAGTGTACTGGCGCTGCGTGACAGCGTCTCGCCGAACTGTGTGCTGGCCGTGCGTTGCCGGACTCATGAGTCGATTCGAAAGGCGAGAAGCAAGCGCGATGCCAGCCCCGGCCGATTTCGCGCTGCGATGCGAATTGCCGTTATATTTTTCCGGCTCAGTGCAAATGCGCATTGAAAAAAATCGAATAAATCAGGGTAAAAAATGCGGCAATCGAATTGCGCGTTCGATTATGCGGCGTATTGGGATTGCGGCGGCGTATTGCGCCTGCATATCGACGCATTTCCGGTGCGAGTGACTCACGTCAATAAGCCGGAAGAGTCCGAAATTCATTGAGCATTCCCGGTTGTCGCCGCCCCGGCCGCAGCGCTAGTATCCGCCATGCAGGGAAAATATCGGATTTTCAATTGCCCGATATGATTCTTTATCGGCCCGGCATCATTCGTTTTGTCGTGCATTTCATTTCGCATAAACCGCCATGCGCGCGGGCTCTTGCGAATTGGCCCGCCGATGAATTGACCCGACGCAGAGTCCGGGAGTCGTACCTTGTCTTTTTAGCCAGGCGGATTTGTTTAGCATTCGCTTCATCGTCGTTCCGTTTTTTATTGGCTTGCCTTTTCAGCGCCGTTGCGCCGGCACGCGCGCTATGCGAACTATCACGATAATCGGAAAAGAACCATGAAAAATCGCATCCTCATGAGCGCGCTCGCCCTGGCGGCCGCGTCGTTCGCCCACGGCGCGGCGGCGGCCGAAGCCCCGTCTCAAGGTGCGCCGCAACCTCACGCGGCGGCGCTGCCGCCCGGGCCGGTGGCAGGCTACGCGATGTCCGAGGCGTACGCGCGCACGCTGGCGCGCAGCCTTTACGTCTGGGCCTGGCCGATGACGAACATCTACAACCGCCTGCTCGCGGCGCGCCAGGTGCCCACGCCGGGGCTGAACGGCGGCATCGTGCCGCTCGCGCCGCCCAATCACCTGTCGATGCTGCACGACTACATCGAACCCGCCGAGCGCTTCGTGGCCTGCCCGAACCAGGATGTCGTGTACGGTTCGGCCGTGGTCGACCTCGACGCTTCGCCGGTCGTCGTGCAGGTGCCCGACTTCGGCAGCCGCTTCTGGGTGATCCAGGCCGTCGACACGCGCACCGACAGTTTCGCGAGTCTCGGCAAGATGTATGGCACGAAGCCTGGCTTCTATCTGCTCGCCGGCCCGAACTGGAAGGGCAAGGTGCCTGCGGGCATCCAGCACGTGTTCCGCTCGCCCACTTCGGTGGGGCTCGTGATTCCGCGCGTGTTCATGGACGACACGCCGGAAGACCGCAAGGCGATCCAGACGACGATCGACCAGATCGGCGTCTATCCGCTCGCTGAATTCGACGGCAAGATGAAACGCACCGACTGGGCCGCGCTGCCGCACTTCGGCAAGGACGGCGGCGGCGGCGACACGGAAATCCGTTTCGTCGAGCCCGAGAAGTTCTGGGACGAACTCCCGCTCGTGCTCAAGGCCACGCCACCGCTGCCCGGCGAACAGGCGCTCTACACGCAGGCCGAAGCGCTGCTCGCGGCCGCGCGCCAGGACCCGGCGATCAAGGCCGCGATCGTCGACGAAGCGAAGAAGGCCGACACCGAAGTGGTCGCGCCGATGTTCAACTTCAACAGCTTCGGCCATGCGCTCAACGACAACTGGCACACGATCACCAACGGCGCGGCATTCGGTACGGACTACTACACGCGAACGGCGGTCGCCAAGTCGAACATTCTCGTCAACAAGAGCAACGAGACCAAATACTTCTATCTCGACGCCGATGCGGGCGGTCAGCGCCTGAACGGCTCGCATGCGTACACGGTCACGTTCCCGAAGGGGCAGCTGCCGCCCGTGAAGGGTTTCTGGTCGCTGACGCTCTACAACGAGCATCACTTCTTCTCGCCGAACGACATCAAGCGCTATTCGGTGGGCACGAAGAACAAGGACCTCAAGCTCAACGCAGACGGCTCGCTCACGATCTATATCCAGAACGCGCCGCCCGAGGGCGACAAGCGCGCGAACTGGCTGCCCGCGCCCGCAGGCCAGGACTTCTCGCTGTACGTGCGCGCGTACTGGCCCGAGCCCGCGGCGCTCGACGGCTCGTGGACGCCGCCTCCGGTGCGCGCCGCCAGCGCGTCGAACCCGTAATCGGCGAGCGGAGGAGACGCATGATGAACCTGAACACCTCGTTGCGCGGCATCGCACTTGCCGTCGCGCTCACGGCGTCCTGCATGGCGTGGGCGCAAGCCACGCCGGACGCCGCACCAATCGCACCGATCGCACCGATCGCACCGCACTATGGCGAACTCGCGAACCTGCCGTTCCCGGGCGGCTATCCGGCGGCGAAGTCGGTCCAGTCGCTGCAAGACGAGTGGCTGTTTCAGCGCGCGGTCCAGACGTATATCTGGGCGATTCCCGCGCTCAACATGTACGCGATGAAGGAGGGCTCGGAGCGGCAGTTCGGCGCGGGGTACAACGTGCTGCCCATCTTCAAGGAGCGGCTCGACGCGCGCACGCAGATCACCACGCCGAATTCGGACGTGATCTACGCGCTCGGTTATCTCGACGTGGGCAAGGACGGCCCGATGGTGATCGAAGTGCCGCCCGGCCTGCAAGGCATTCTCGACGACTTCTTCCAGCGCCCCATTTGCGGACCGAAGCTCGAAGGGCGTGTCATGTGCGGCGACGTCGGCCTGCCGGGCCCCGACAAGGGCAAGGGCGGCAAATATCTCGTGCTGCCGCCCGGTTACGACGGTCCGGTGCCCGAGGGCTATTACGTCTATCGTTCGCGCACGAACGGCGTGTTCGTGTTCTGGCGCGGCTTCTTCAAGAATCCGAAGGCGCTCGCGCAGCCGGTCGGCGTGCTGGAGCAAACGAAGATCTATCCGCTCGGTCAGCAGGCCAGTGCGAAACCCATGCAGTTTCCCGACGCGTCGGGCGTGCCGGTCAACATGCTCTATCCGACCGACGGCAGCGCGTTCGACATGCTGTCGCGTTTCATCGACAGCGAGTATCCCGATCCCGCCGATATGGAAATGCGCGGCATGGCGGCGAGTCTCGGCATCGTCAAGGGGCAGCCGTTCAAGCCGGACGAGCGCACGCGCAAGATTCTCGACGCCGCCGCGCGCACGGCGGCGAAGATGGCGCGCGTGATCGCCGTCGCGCCGCCCGCGAATACGCACGCGCAAACGTGGTATCCAGACCGCCAGTGGCTCAACGTGTTTCCGGGCAACGCCGAATTCACGTCGCCGACTTTCAACTACATCGACATTCGCACCGGGTTCTTCACCTACGCGTACTCGGCGAGCCCCGGCATGGCCGTCAATATGGTCAACGTGGGCGCGAAATATCCGGTGGCGTTCAAGGATGCGCAGGGCCGTTTCCTGATGGGCGAGCACACCTACAAGCTGCATTTGCCCGCGGGCATTCCGGCGCATATCTTCTGGTCGGTCACGGCCTACGATGCGTGGAGTGCTTCGGGGTTGCAGAACGGCCAGGCGTTTCCGTCGATCAACACGATGGACGAGCCCGCGAAGAACGCCGACGGTTCGATCGACATCGTGTTCGGGCCGAAGCCGCCCGCCGACGCGAAGAACTACATCCGCACCTTGCCGGAGAAGGGCTTTTTCGTGATCCTGCGGTTGTACGGCCCGACGCAGCCGTTCTTCGACAAGACCTGGAAGCCCGACGACGTCGAGCGCATCGACTGAATCATGGCCTGAATGCTGCACGCGGCAGTAAAAAAAGCGGCCCTTGCGGGCCGCTTTTGCCTTTAATGGAGCGAAGCGCTTTAGAAGCGGTGCGTCATGCCGACCGCACCCATCGCCTGTTTGGAACCGCCTTCGGGCACGCTCACACCGGGCCAGCTCACAGTAGCCGTGCCGTTGTTCTTGAAGTAACCCGCGCGCGCGTAGAGGCTCGTGCGCTTCGAGATCCAGTGATCCATGCCGATCTGGAAGCCCGGCGTGTTGTCGTGCGCGCCGCGCACGTTGCGGTAGAGCGCGGCAAGCTGGATTTCGTCGACGGCGGTCGCCTGAATCGTCGCGCCGATTTCAGCAATGCTCAGCGAGTGCGCGGAGCCGAGCCGCGCGGTGAACGAGCCCGGCGCCGGTTCGCCCTTCGGCCGGTTGTACGAGTAGTTCGCCTGAAGATTCACGGGACCGATGCGATACGCGAGCGCGGCAATGAAGTGCTCGGTATTCATCAGGTCGATCGAGGCGGGCAGCGATGCGTAGCGCGCCGTGCCGCTGTGCTGGTAGACATACGCGAGCCCCGCGTAAAGCCCGCCGCCCGTGAAGTTCACGCCGAGGTTCAGCGTGTTGCCGAAGGTCGAGGGCACCGGTTGCGTGACCGTCTCCGAGAAACCGTACATCGTATAAAGCTGGACGCCGCCGATGCGCGGCGTCTGGTAGAGCACCGAGTTGCTCAGGCGCGCCGAGTCGTATTGCGTGGACAGCGTGTTGCGGTCGACGGCCAGCACGTAGGCGGCGAACGGCGAAAGCCCTTCGTTGACCTTGAACGGATCGGTCGGGTAGATCACGCGGAAGCTCGAATCGTACTGACGTCCGAACGACAGCGAACCGTATTTCTCGTGCTTGAGGCCGACCCAGGCCTGACGGAAGAACAGCTTGCTGGTGTCGGCGTAGAGCCCGCCGTTATTGAGGTTGAAGCCCGTTTCCACGTTGAACTGCGCGAGCAGCCCGCCGCCCAGATCCTCGGTGCCTTTCAGGCCGAACAACGAACTCGTGGAGCCCCCGCTTTTGAGCGCGACGGTGTTCTTCCCGTCGTTGCTGAGGTACTGCATGTAGGTATCCGCGACGCCGTACAGCGTCACACCCGATTCGGCTGCCACCGCGCCGCTTGCCGCCACTGCGAGAGCAATGCCACATAACCCATGCCTGCGCACACGCATGTATGTCTCCAATATATTTATGTAAGCGTCATGAAAAGCGAATGACCGTGCTAATTAAAGGGGCATCGAAATTCGCTGTCCACTGCATTGTTTTCATGAGGAGCTTGCAGAAAGCGCATGGGACGAAGGCCGACGGGTGCGCGTCGCGCTGAGAGCGAGTCCTGATGCGGTTTGCAAGGCGTGGGGAGGCGCGCAGCGCGGGGGCAGGCCGCGCGCCCGGACACGCGGGCGGCGATCCGCCTGTGGCGCGCGCGCAGCAGGCGGCGCAGGCGAGACCGCGCGAGCCGGTTTAGACGATGACTTGCGCGTGCGCCGAGCGATTGCTCGCGAGCAGCGTGGAGAGCCGTCGCAGCGCGGCCTGAAGTTGACTGCGCTCGGCAGTGGCGCCCAGCGAGATGCGGATCGCGTTCGCCGTGCCGGGCCCTTGCTCGAATGCCGTCGACGGCGCGACGGCGAGGCCTTCGATATTCGCGGCCGCCGCGAGGTCGCGCGCCTGCCAGTAGCTCGGCAGCGCGTACCAGAGATGGATGCCCGCGCCCGCCGACGAACCGAGCATCTGCGCGGCCATGCGCTGGCGCTCGTGCGCCTCGGCGCGCACGCCATCGAAGATGCGCGCGGCCGTGCCGTCGCCGATCCACTGCATCGCCAGCGCGTTCGTGAGCGGCGCGGACATCAGCGAAAACGTGCGCAGCGCCGCCAGAAAGCGCGCGTGCGAGGCCACGTCGGGCATCACGAGGAAGGCCGTGCGCAAGCCGGGCGAGAGCGTTTTCGAGAGCGTCGAGAGATAGCAGACCTGCGAGGGCGCGAGGCGCGCGAGCGGCGGCGGGGCGTCGGGGGCGAAGCGCCAATAGGGATCGTCCTCGACGATGCGCACGTCGTAGCGCGCCGCGA
>NZ_CAJZAR010000056.1:0-166 GCF_914484835.1 Paraburkholderia tropica | reverse complement strand
GGCGTCGGTGTCGATGACTTCGAGGCGGCGGCCCAGTTGCGCGACGGCGTGCGGCAGGCCCGGATAGAGCAGCGGCTCGGCGAGGATCGTGTCGCTCGGCGAGGTGAAGGCGACGAGCAGCGCCGCCAGCGCGGCCTGCGCGCCGGGGCAGACCGCCACACGCGCG
>NZ_CAJZAR010000055.1 GCF_914484835.1 Paraburkholderia tropica | reverse complement strand
GAACACCGCACGCACCTTGCCGAAGTCGCCGCGCGCGAAGCGCTCGACGAACTCGGTCTTGTCGATGTAGTCGTCGATTTCGCAATCGACGAGATTCTTGAACTTGTCGGCGCGCGTGAGGTTGTCGACGGCGATGATGCGGTCTTCACCGCGTTCGTTGAGCGCCTTGACGATATTGCTGCCGATGAAGCCGGCCGCGCCGGTGACGATGAGGGTCATGGTAGTTCTGCGCAGAGGAGTTCACGCGGGACCGGCAAAACTCTCCGAAGCCGGCCCGGGGGTGCGTCCGTCACGCGGCAGCCGGCTGGCCGCCGCGCGCGGCACGTCATTGAAAGAGTTCGTCGTAATCGACGGTAGCCGTGCCGAGCTTGCCGACCACGATACCGGCGGCGCGATTCGCGAGCGCGACGCCCTGGACGAGCGAAAGGCCCGCGCCCAGCGAGACCGCGACGGTCGCGATGACAGTGTCGCCGGCGCCCGAGACATCATACACTTCGCGCGCGACAGCCGGCGCGTGCAGCACGCCCTCGTCGGAAAAGAGCGTCATACCCTCTTCCGAGCGCGTGAGCAGCAGCGCGTCGAACTGCAATTCGTGGCGCAGCTTCGTCACGCGCGCGAGCAGGTCATCTTCCGACTTCCAGGTGCCAACGACTTCGCGCAGTTCCGCGCGGTTCGGCGTGATCACGCTCGCGCCGCGATAGCGCTCCCAGTCGTCGCCCTTCGGATCGACCAGCACGGATTTGCCCGCCGCGCGCGCGGTCGAGATCATCTGCGTGACGTGCGTGAGCCCGCCCTTCGCGTAGTCCGACATCAGGATCACGTCGTGCGACGGCAGCAGCGCGTCGAAGCGCGCGAGGCCCGCGAGCAGCGCCTCGTGTGCGGGCGTGTTCTCGAAGTCCACGCGCAGCAGCTGCTGCTGGCGCGACAGCACGCGCAGCTTGATGGTGGTGGGCAGCGCGGGATCGCGTTCGAGATGCGCGTGCACGTTGCTCTCGCCGAGCAGCGTGACGATGCGCTCGCCCGGCTCGTCGTGGCCGACCACGCACAGCAGACCGGCCTGCGCGCCCAGCGCCGCGGCATTGCGCGCGACGTTGGCCGCGCCGCCGAGACGGTCTTCCTGGCGCTGCACGTGCACGACCGGCACGGGCGCTTCGGGCGAAATGCGGTTGACGTCGCCGAACCAGTAACGGTCGAGCATCACGTCGCCGACCACGAGCACGCGCGAGCGCGCGAACTGCTCGCGCGGCACGACCTGCACGTCGGGCGCGAGCGCGGCATTGTCGGTGATGGCGGTCATGGCGTCAGACTGCGGGCGAGTTTGCGTGTTTGACATGGGGACGCCCAATCGAGTGATAGTCGAAACCGAGCTCCGCCATCGCGTCAGGCTCGTACAGATTACGTCCGTCGAAGATGCGCGGCGCCTTCAACTGTTCCTTCAGGAATTCGAAGTCCGGTGCCTTGAACGCCGTCCATTCGGTGACGACCACGAGTGCATCGGCGCCCGCGAGCGTATCGTCCTGGCTCGCCGCGAAGGTCAGGCGCGCCTGCAGTTCGGGCGCGCTCGCGAGATCGAGCGCGAACACGCGGCGTGCTTCGTCGGTGGCCACCGGATCGTAGGCCGACACCGACGCGCCACGGCGCAGCAGTTCGGCGATCAGGCGGCGGCTCGGCGCCTCACGCATGTCGTCGGTATTCGGCTTGAACGCGAGACCCCAGACCGCGAAGCGCTTGCCCGACAGATCGTCGCCCATCGACTGGACGATCTTGCCCATGAGCACGTCCTTCTGGCCGTCGTTGACGTCCTCGACCGCTTCGAGAATGCGCAGGTTCTGGCCCGATTCCGCGGCCGTGCGGATCAGCGCCTGCACGTCCTTCGGGAAACACGAGCCGCCGTAGCCGCAACCTGCGTACAGGAAGTGATAGCCGATGCGCGGGTCCGAGCCGATGCCGCGACGCACCGACTCGATGTCGGCGCCCACGCGGTCGGCCAGGTTCGCCATTTCGTTCATGAACGAAATGCGCGTGGCGAGCATCGCGTTGGCCGCGTACTTGGTGAACTCGGCCGAGCGCACGTCCATGTAGATCGTGCGTTCGTGATTTCGGTTGAACGGCGCGTAGAGGCGCTTGATCTTCTCGCGCGCGACTTCGCCGTTGGCGTCCTCGTCAATGCCGATGATGATGCGGTCCGGGCGCATGAAGTCGTCCACGGCCGCGCCCTCTTTGAGGAACTCGGGGTTCGAGACCACCGAGAAGCGCTGCGCGTCGCTCGCGCCGAGGCCGCGTTTCGCCAGTTCCTCGGCGATCACGGCCTGCACGCGCTGCGCCGTGCCGACAGGCACCGTCGACTTGTCGACGATGACCTTGAAGCCGTTCATGTGGCGGCCGATGCTGCGCGCCGCTTCGAGCACGTATTGCAGGTCCGCCGAGCCGTCTTCGTCGGGCGGCGTGCCGACGGCGATGAACTGCACTTCGCCGTGCTCGACGCTCGCGGCGACGTCGGTGGAAAACGTGATGCGGCGCGCCTTGCGGTTGCGCTGGATGAGCTCGAGCAGGCCCGGCTCATGGATCGGCACGCCGCCGTTGTTCAGGATGTCGATCTTGCGCGGATCGACGTCGAGGCAGAACACGTCGTGACCGATTTCGGCAAGGCACGCCCCGGTGACGAGGCCAACATAGCCGGTACCGATAATGGTGATTTTCATACGCGCTCCGGTAACAGATTCGGATTGAGGTAATGCGTGCGCGGCGACGCGCGTCAGCTGGAAGCCGGGATCGGCTCGACGCGGCGCGGCGCGTAGGTTTCCCACCCGCTGCAGCCAGGGCACTGCCAGTAGAACAGGCGCGCCCGGAAGCCGCAGTTCTGGCAGGTGTAGCGCGGCAGGTTCTTGGTGCGCTGCTGGATCAGCTTGCGCATGAGTTCGAGTTCGCTGCGGCGCGGCTCCTCGGCCGTGGCCTGCTGCGCTTCGAGCAGACGCGTCATGCCGGCGAGATTCGGCGACTTCTGCATCTGCGTGCGCGCGAGCGTGTGCGCCGCGTCGGGGCCGCTGAGCTCCGACACATATTTATAGGCCACGTCGAGCAGATCGTTCGACGAATGGCGGTCGACCCACTCGGTGAGCAGCTGCGCACCGTCCTGCGCGCGGCCGAGCGCCTCGTAGCCCTTCATGACCTTTTCGGCCACGAGCGGCAGATAGGCGGGATTCTGCGCCTCGACGCGCTTCCACTGCACGAGCGCCGACTCCCAGTCGTTGCTCGCCGCATCGACATCGCCCGCGAGAATGGTCGCGCGCACGTTGTGCTCGTTCGCCTTGAGCGCGAGGCCGAGCTGGCGACGCGCTTCGTCGGGCTTCTTCTGCTGGAGCGCTTCCTGCGCCAGTTCGCAATGGAACTGCGCGATTTCCAGATCGAGCGACGGCGCGCCCATGGTTTCCAGATGACGCGCGGTGTCGATCGAACGGTTCCAGTCCTTCTCGATCTCGTAGATCGTCAGCAGCGCGCGCTGCGCGCCCTGGGCATAGTCGCCCGACTTGAGCGTGCTGAAGGTTTCCTCGGCGCGATCGAGCATGCCGGCCTTCAGGAAGTCCTGACCCAGTTCGTAGAGTGCGTGGTCGCGCTCGTTTACGGGCAGGTCGGCGCGCGACAGCAGGTTTTGATGCACGCGGATCGCCCGGTCGGTTTCGCCGCGGCGGCGGAACAGGTTACCGAGCGCGAAGTGCAGTTCGACCGTTTCGGGATCGAGCTTGGCGACTTCGATGAACGCGTCGATCGCCTTGTCGGGTTGCTCGTTGAGCAGGAAATTCAGGCCGCGGAAATACGAGCGCGGCAGGTTGGCGCTTTCGGACAGCAGCGCCTTGAGGTCGTAGCGCGACGCCATCCAGCCGAGTGCGAAAGCCACGGGAATGACGAGGAGCCACCAGAAATCGAGATCCATGCGAGCGATGGTGAGAGGGAATCAAGCCGCGCCCCCAGACGGGCACGCGGCGGCAAGTCGAATCAGATGAGCGGCGGCAGCGGCGGTTCCGCGACGACCGCAGGCGTTTCGCGCGCGGTGCGCAGCTCGCGCTTGAGGCGGCCGTTCTCCATGCGCAGCCGGAAAATCGCCGGCAGCGCGGACAGCAGACCGGCCAGCAGCCCGACCACGAAAAACGCGAGGCCGATCAGGATCAGCGGAGCCTGCCACGAATATCCGGCAAGAAAGTTCAGCGTCGCGGTTTGCGTGTTGGCGAGTGCGAGCACAAGCAGCAGCACGAACACCAGCACACGGATCACCCAGGCGATCAATCTCATGAAGGATTCTCTTGGCAGTTGAACAAACCCCGGCGCCGCGCAATTGCCACAAACACGCCACAAGCATGCCGCAACGCGTGTTGCGCCGCAGCAGCGGCGCCGCCGAAGTGTCCCGTATTGTAATGGAACGCCTCGCGCCCGCGCACGTGCGCGCGAACGCTTAACGGCGCCAAAACCGCGCAGGTACACACACAAAACCGCACGCAGCACACCACGCCCCGGCATGCGCACGAAACGGACGAAAAAACGAACGAACAAAACGAACAAACAAAAAACGCGGACGAAAAAAAAGCGCCGGGCTATTAACCCCGGCGCTTTCCGGTCCATGCGTTCTGGCCATCTGGCATTGATTGCCGACAACCGCAAACACGGCAATAACTTGCAGCGCTTACAGATCGTCGTCCGGCTCGTCCGCTTTCAGCGGCTCGCCCGATCGACGGTCCACACGCTCGCGCAGCTCCTTGCCTGGCTTGAAGTGCGGCACGAACTTCTCGGGCACCAGCACTTTTTCACCCGACTTCGGGTTGCGACCGACGCGCGACGGCCGGCGGTTCAGGCCAAAGCTGCCGAAGCCTCGAATTTCGATGCGATGGCCCTTGGCAAGCGCCTCGGACATCGCATCGAGCATCGTTTTGACCGCGAAATCCGCATCCTTGAGGACAAGTTGCGGAAATCGCGTAGCCAGCTGCGCGACCAATTCAGATTTGGTCATACTTCAGCTTGCCCCCGTTTGAGGCTTACTGGTTCTGGCCGTCGAGCTTGGCCTTCAGCAGCGCGCCGAGGTTCGTCGTGCCGGTGGCGGCCGTCGTGTCCGACGACATGCTGCGCAGAGCTTCCTGCGTCTCAGCCGAATCCTTGGCCTTGATCGACAGGTTGATGCCACGCGACTTGCGATCGATGTTGATGATCATCGCGTTGACCTTGTCGCCTTCCTTCAGCACGTTGCGAGCATCTTCCACGCGGTCTTGCGCGATTTCCGAAGCACGCAGGTAGCCTTCGACGTCCGCGTTCAGCGTGATCACAGCGCCCTTGGCGTCGACCGACTTGACCACGCCGTCGACCGTCGAACCCTTGTCGTTGACAGCAACGAAGTTGCTGAACGGGTCGCCTTCGAGCTGCTTGATGCCGAGCGAGATGCGTTCCTTCTCGACGTCGATGCCCAGAACCACGGCTTCGACTTCGTCGCCCTTCTTGTACTTGCGGACGGCTTCTTCGCCGGTTTCCGACCACGACAGGTCCGAGAGGTGAACCAGACCGTCGATGCCGCCGGGCAGACCGATGAACACGCCGAAGTCGGTGATCGACTTGATCGCGCCCTGGAGCTTGTCGCCCTTCTTGAAGTTGCGGCTGAAGTCATCCCACGGATTCGGCTTGCACTGCTTCATGCCGAGCGAGATGCGGCGGCGGTCTTCGTCGATCTCGAGGACCATGACTTCGACTTCGTCGCCCAGCTGGACAACCTTCGACGGAGCAACGTTCTTGTTGGTCCAGTCCATTTCCGACACGTGAACCAGGCCTTCGATGCCCGATTCGACTTCGACGAATGCGCCGTAGTCGGTGATGTTCGTGACCTTACCGAACAGGCGCGTGCCCGACGGGTAACGGCGCGAGATGCCTTCCCACGGATCGTCGCCCAGTTGCTTGATACCGAGCGAAACGCGGTTCTTTTCCTGGTCGAACTTGAGGATCTTGGCGGTGACTTCCTGGCCAACCGACAGGACTTCCGACGGGTGACGCACGCGACGCCATGCGATGTCGGTGATGTGCAGCAGGCCGTCGATGCCGCCGAGGTCCACGAACGCGCCGTAGTCGGTGATGTTCTTGACCACGCCGTTGACGATCGCGCCTTCCTTCAGCGTTTCGAGCAGCTTTGCGCGCTCTTCGCCTTGCGTGGCTTCGATCACTGCGCGGCGCGACAGCACGACGTTGTTACGCTTGCGGTCGAGCTTGATGACGCGGAATTCGAGCGTCTTGCCTTCGTACGGCGTCGTGTCCTTGACCGGACGCGTGTCGACGAGCGAACCCGGCAGGAACGCGCGGATGCCGTTGACCATGACGGTCATGCCGCCCTTGACCTTGCCCGTGATCGTGCCGGTCACGAGTTCGTTGTTGTCGAGGGCCTTTTCCAGCGACAGCCACGAAGCGAGACGCTTCGCCTTGTCGCGCGACAGGATCGTGTCGCCGTAGCCGTTTTCCAGCGCGTCGATCGCGACGGAAACGAAATCGCCCGCCTGCACTTCCACTTCACCCGCGTCGTTCAGGAACTCTTCGAGCGGAATATAGGCTTCGGACTTGAGACCAGCGTTGACGACCACGAAGTTGTGGTCGACGCGCACGACTTCGGCGGAAATCACTTCGCCGGCGCGCATGTCCTGGCGGGTCAGCGACTCTTCGAACAGAGCCGCGAAAGATTCGGTATTCGGGGTGGAGGTTTGCAGGTCGGACATAAAAATCTGGATTTGCATGGTTCTGCTGCGCTTCCAGCCTGTCTAGGCCGGTTGGGCGTTGAGGCCGGAGCGCTTACGCTCGTGGCACAGATGCAAAAGCCATACGGGGTTAAAGGGTTTAAGACACGCCCTGCTTCCCAGCAGGGCACCACTACATTTACTGCTACTGCTGTACTGCGTTCTTTACTGCGATTTGCCTTGTGCATCATGACGCACGGGCCGCTGTTCGCTGCGCAGTTCGCTAGCTTGCTGGTACCACTGCACGACCTGTTCGACCGCCTGGTCGATGGTCAGCGCCGAGGTGTCCAGCAGCTTCGCATCCGCTGCGGGCTTGAGCGGCGCGGCCGCGCGGTTACTGTCGCGCGCGTCGCGCTCACGCAAATCCCGGAGCAAGTCATCCATATTAGCAGAAAATCCCTTCTGGATCAATTGCTTATACCGGCGGGCCGCGCGGGCCTCCACGCTGGCCGTCAGAAACACCTTCAGACCGGCTTCCGGGAAGATCACCGTGCCCATGTCGCGGCCGTCGGCGACGAGGCCAGGCAGCTTGCGGAAGGCCCGCTGACGGGCCACCAGCGCGGTGCGCACGGACGGATGCGCGGCGATCATCGAGGCGCGGTTGCCCACTTCCTCGGCGCGGATTTCATTCGAAACGTCAACGCCGTCGAGCTGGGCCATGCCCTCGCGGAACGTGATGTGGAGATCGTCGATCAGCTTGGCAAGACCGTCGGCGTCATCGGCGGCGATCGTGTAACGCATGCTCGCAAGCGCCGCCAGCCGGTACAGCGCACCGCTGTCGAGCAGGTGAAAGCCGAGATGCGCGGCGACCAGCGTGGCCACCGTGCCTTTGCCGGAAGCGGTCGGGCCATCGATCGCGATGACGGGCGTCGGATAAAAGGGACGGGTCGATTTCATTCGGCAACGAGACTCGGCTACTAAAAAATTCAGGGTTGGGCGAGCGCCAGGAAGCGCTCGAAATAATCGGGGAACGTCTTGCCGACGCACTTCGGGTCGTTGATGCGCACCGGCACGCCGCCGAGGCTCACGAGCGAGAAGCACATCGCCATGCGGTGATCGTCGTAGGTATCGATCGCCGCGTTCGGCGTGAGTTTCGCGGGCGGGCGCACGATCAGGTAATCGGGGCCCTCTTCCACGTTCGCGCCCACCTTGCGCAATTCCGTGGCCATCGCCGCGATGCGGTCGGTTTCCTTCACGCGCCAGCTCGCGATGTTGCGCAGCGTGGTCGCGCCGTCGGCGAACAGCGCGGCCACGGCGATCGTCATGGCCGCGTCGGGAATCAGGTTGAAGTCCATGTCGATGGGGTCGAGCTTGCCGTGATCGTTGCCGATCCCGCGCACCTCGATCCAGTCGTCGGCGACCGTGACGTTCGCGCCCATGCGCATGAGCGCCGCCGCGAACGCGACGTCGCCCTGGATGCTCGCGCGCCCCACGCCTTCCACGCGGATCGGACCGCCGCCGATGGCGCCCGCGGCCAGGAAATACGACGCCGACGAGGCGTCGCCTTCCACCATGATCTTGCCCGGCGACTGGTAGCGCACGCCCGCCGGCACCTCGAAGCGATGCCAGCCGTGGCGCTCGACCTTCACGCCGAAGCGCTCCATCAGCTTGATCGTGATCTCGATGTAGGGCTTGGAAATCAGCTCGCCGTCCACTTCGACGACCGTCATGCCGCCTTCGGCGCGCACGAGCGGCAGCGTCATCAGCAGCGCGGTGAGGAACTGGCTCGACACGTCGCCGCGCACCTTGATGGGCGCCGTGACGTCGATCTGCGCCGGACGGATGCGCAGCGGCGGATAGCCCTCGTTTTCCTCGTAGTCGATCTTCGCGCCGATCTGGCGCAGGCCGTCGACCAGATCGCCGATCGGGCGCTCGTGCATGCGCGGCACGCCGTGGATGCGATAGTCGCCGCCGTTGACCGCGAGCGCCGCCGTGAGCGGACGCACCGCCGTGCCCGCGTTGCCGAGGAAGAGATCCGCGCGCACCGCCGTGAAGGCGCCGCGCGTGCCCTGCACGACGCAGGTGTCGTCTTCGCGCTTGAGCTTCACGCCGAGCTTTTCGAGCGCGCTGAGCATCACGCGCGTGTCGTCGGAGTCGAGCAGATTCGTGATCGTGGTTTCGCCTTCGGCGAGCGCCGCGAGCAGCAGCACGCGGTTCGAAATGCTTTTCGAGCCGGGCAGACGGATCGTGCCGGACGCACGGGTGAACGGTCCGAGATCGAGGTGTTCCATGACGTGTCCTGATGGTGCGGCGTGACGCGGGACTGCGCCGCGCCGCATGGCTGATGCTTGACTACTGATCGCTTTCTTTGACGCTGTTTTTACCGCTGCGTTTGCGCTTCACTTTCCGGGACCGGCTTCGGGCGCGGGCGCCGCCTGCGCGAACTTCTTTCCGCCGCGCTCCTGCCACGCCTCGCGCGCCGCGCGCGAACGCGCGAACACGGTTTCGAGCGCCGCGCCGTCGCCGGCGTCGATGGCCGCGCGCAGCTTCGCCAGCACTTCAGTGTAGGCGTCCAGCTCGGCGAGCAGCGCCGTGCGGTTCGCGAGGCAGACATCGCGCCACATTTCGGGGCTCGACGCCGCGATGCGCGTGAAGTCGCGGAAGCCGCCCGCCGCGAACGAGAATTTCAGCTCGGCGTCGGGCGTATCGAGAATCTGGTCGACGAGCGCGAACGACAGCACGTGCGGCAAATGACTCACCGACGCGAACACGCGGTCGTGCTGCGCGGCGCTCATCTGGCCGATCACCGCGCCCGTAGCGCGCCACATCGCGGCGATGCGCTCCACCGCTTGCGGCGCGTTTTCCGGCAGCGGACACAGCACGACGTTGCGGCCCACATAGAGGTCAGGCAGCGCCGCTTCGACGCCGCTCGACTCGCGGCCCGCGATCGGATGGCCCGGCACGAACTGGCCGATGCGCTCGCCGAGCGCGGCGCGCGCTGCGGCGATCACGTCGCTCTTGGTGCTGCCCGCATCGGTGATGAGGGTTTGCGGCTGAAGATGCGGCGCGATGCGTTCGAGCAGCGCCTGGGTCTGCGCGACCGGCGCGGCGATCAGCACGATGTCGGCGCCGTCGAGCGCAGCAGCGAGCGCCGCTTCGTCGTCGAGCGTCGCGGCCGCATCGATCACGCCGAGTTCGAGCGCGCGCGCGACCGAATGCGCGCGGCGGCCCACGCCGATCACCTGACCGCCGCTTTGGCCGCTGACACCTTGCGATGCGCCGCGTTCGCGCAGCCCGCGCGCGAGCGAGCCGCCGATCAGGCCGACACCGAAAATCACCAGTTTGCTAAAGGGAAACGCGCTCACGCCATCACCGGATCGAAAAAAAGTTGCGTGCTCATGCCGGCGCCAGGCTGCGTTCGAGCGCTGCGACGAAGGCGGCGTTTTCCTCGGGCAGGCCGATGGTCACGCGCAGCCACTGCGGCAAGCCGTAGCCGCCGACCGGACGCACGATCACGCCCTGTTTGAGCAAGGCGAGATTGACGCGCTCGCCCGCCTGATCGTCGTGACCGACGCGCACGAGCACGAAGTTGCCGTCCGACGGCACGTATTCGAGGCCCATGCGCTCGAACGCGGCCGTGAGCGTGCGATAGCCTTCGGCGTTGAGCGCGGCGCTCTGTTCGAGAAACGCCGCGTCGCCGAGCGCCGCGACCGCCGCGGCCTGCGCGAGCGTGTTCACGTTGAACGGCTGACGCAGACGGTTCAGCAGATCGGTCAGCGCCGGCTGCGCGATCGCGAAACCGATGCGCAGACCCGCGAGCCCGTAGGCCTTCGAGAACGTGCGCGACACCACGAGGTTCGGATAGCGGCGCACCCACGCGATCGAGTCGTAGCGCTTGTCCGCCGCGAGATATTCCGTGTAGGCCTCGTCGAGCACGACGACCACTTCGGCCGGCACCTTCGCGATGAACGCTTCGAGCGCCGCGCCGTCGATGAACGTGCCGGTCGGATTGTTAGGATTGGCAACGAAAATCAGGCGCGTGTCGTCGGCGATGGCCGCGAGCATCGCGTCGAGATCGTGGCCGTACTGCACGGCCGGCGTCACCACGTGGCGCGCGCCGAGCCCTTGCGTCGCGAGCGCGTAGACCGCGAACGAATACTGCGAATAGACGATCGACTGGCCGCGCTCCACGCAGGCGTGCGCGGCGATTTCGAGAATGTCGTTGCTGCCGTTGCCGAGCGTGATCCACTCGGGCGGCACGTCGTAGCGCGCCGCGAGCGCCGCCTTCAGTTCGAACGCGTTCGAATCGGGATAACGGCCCAGTTCGGCCGCCGCCTGCGCAATGGCGCGCTGCGCCGACGCGGGCATGCCGAGCGGATTCTCGTTCGACGCGAGCTTGACGATACGCGCCTCGTCGAGTCCGAACTCGCGGGCGACTTCGGAAATCGGCTTGCCGGCGACATACGGCGCGATCGCGCGCACATAGGAAGGGCCGAATGGCTGGGTCATGCGTGTCTCTCCAGGGCCGCTCGCGTGCGGCGGCGCGGCATCATCGACGTGACATCGACGTAAATCAGCGAAGGCGCGCCTGCGCGCGCCGCACGGGCACCCGGCGCGCTCAGCGCGAGCGCGGATACGAACCGAGAATCTTGAGGAACGCCGCCTTTTTGCCAAGCTCGTCGAGCGCGGCCGCCACGGCGGGTTCGTCGCGATGGCCTTCGAAGTCGATGTAGAAGTTGTACTCCCACGTGCCGACGCGCGCCGGACGCGACTCGAAACGCGTCATCGACACGCCGTGGCGCGCGAGCGGTTCGAGCAGCTTGTAGACCGCGCCCGGTTCGTTCTTCACCGAGACGATCATCGAAGTCTGGTCGTGGCCCGACACGCCCGCCGGCTGCTTGCCGATCATCACGAAACGCGTGCGGTTGTGCGGATCGTCCTGGATCAGCGCGTTGGCGATCAGCAGGCCGTAATGCGTGGCTGCACGCTCGCCCGCGATGGCCGCGACGGTGGGATCTTCCGCCGCGAGACGCGCGGCTTCCGCATTGCTCGACACGGCCTGACGCTCCAGATGCGGCGCGTTCGCCGTCAGCCAGTGCTGGCACTGCGCAAGCGCCTGCGGATGCGCGCACACGCGCGTCACGCCCGCGAGCTTGCCGCTTTGCGTCATCAGGTTGTGGTGGATCGGCAGCGCGATTTCGCCGCCGATCGCGAGCTGCGTCTGCAGGAACAGGTCGAGCGTGCGCGACACCGCGCCCTCGGTCGAATTCTCGACCGGCACGACGCCGAACTCGGCGCTGCCCGCCTCGACCGCGCGGAACACCTCGTCGATCGACGGGCACGGCAGACCTTCGATCGACTGACCGAAGTAACCGTAGACAGCCTGTTCGCTATAGGTGCCGACCGGCCCGAGAAAGGCCACCGAAATGGTCTTTTCGAGCGAGCGGCTCGCGGCCATGATCTCGCGCCAGATCGCGCTGATGTGCTCGTTGCCGAGCGGGCCCGCGCTGAGATTCTGCAGGCGTTCGATCACCTGCAGTTCGCGCTCCGGGCGGAACACGGGCGCGTTGAAATGCTTCTTCACCTCGCCCACTTCGAGTGCGACCGAAGCGCGCTGGTTCAGGAGGGCGATGAGCTGCGCATCGATGGCGTCGATACGCTCGCGCAGCGGCTTGAGTTGGGAATTGAGTTCGTCGTCCATGCGTGAAACCGGCAATCTGAAAGGAGGCGCGCGGCATCAGCAGCGCGCGCGGCAGGCGCCGCCCGACGCGAGGTCAGGCTTTCGCCTCGAATTCCTTCATGTACTCGACCAGTGCCTGCACTGCTTCGAGCGGCACCGCGTTGTAAATCGACGCCCGCATGCCGCCGACGGACTTGTGGCCCTTCAGCTGCAGAAGCCCGCGCGCCTTCGCGCCGGCCAGGAAATCATCGTTACGTGTTTCGTCGGCGAGGAAGAACGGTACGTTCATCCGCGAGCGCGCGCGGCGCTCCACCTTGTTGATGTAGAAGCTGCTCGAGTCGATCGTGTCGTAGAGCAGCTGGGCCTTCTCGATATTGCGCGCCTCGATGGCTTCGAGGCCACCCTGGCGCTTCAACCACTTGAACACGAGCCCCGCGATGTAGATCGCGTAGGTGGGCGGCGTGTTGAACATCGAATTGTTGGCGGCGACGGTCTTCCATTCGAACGCCGACGGGCAGATGGGCATCGCGCGATCGAGCAGGTCCTCGCGCACGATCACCACGGTCACGCCCGCCATGCCGATGTTCTTCTGCGCGCCGCCGTAGAGCACGCCGTATTTGGCGATGTCCATCGGGCGCGACAGGATGTGCGAGGACGCGTCCGCCACGAGCGGGATGTCGCCGAGGTCGGGAATCTCGAAAGTCTCGACGCCGTCGATCGTCTCGTTCGTGCATAGATGCACGTAGGCCGGATCGTCGGACAGCTGCCACTCGCTCTTTTGCGGCGCGTGCGTGAAGCCCGCCTCGGTGCGGCCCGTTGCGGCGATGTGCGACGCGCCGTACTTGAGCGCTTCCTTCTGCGACTTCTGCGACCACGAACCGGTGATGACGAAGTCGGCGCGCGGCTTCGCACCGAACAGGTTCAGCGGCACGATGGCGTTTTCGCCGATGCCGCCGCCTTGCAGAAAGAGGATCTGGTGGCTCGCGGGAACCTGCATCAGTTCGCGCAGATCGAGCAGCGCTTCGCTGTGGATGCGCATGAATTCCGGCCCGCGATGGCTCATTTCCATCACGCCCATGCCGCTGCCGTGCCAGTCGAGCATTTCGTCGGCGGCCTGGCGGAGCACTTCTTCCGGCAAGGCTGCCGGTCCGGCGGAGAAATTGAAGACGCGCATCGTAAGGAGATCCCGAGGCAGGCGCGGCGGCTGAGGACGCCGGGATGCGCCAGAAAAAGAAAAGGCCGTTTGCGCTGATATCGCGCAAACGGCCATTATCGCATTGTCGCCGGGAACCCGCCAACGCGGGCTCGCCGGGACGCTGCGACCGATCGCGCCCCAAACGGGCGCGACGGTGATGCTGACTTACTTGGCCGGCTTGACCGACGCGACTTCCTTGTCGGCCTGGTCACGCGTTGCCTTGATCGACTGCGGCATGTACTTCTGCATCAGACCGTTGACGACGTCGCGGCCAACCTGGTCTTGAACCTGGATGAACTTGCGGCCGGTCGGGCTGCGGTAGAACGAGGTCAGGTCCTTGATTTCCGACGTGCTGTAGTACTTGGCGTAGGCTTCGTACTGAGCTTGCATCGCGTCCTGCTTGAACGAGTCGGTCGCGAAGACCTGGCCTGCCGAGTCAACCAGCTTCGGCACAGCGTTCTTTTGCAGCGACGGGACGGAAGCCTGCTTCTGCTTGTCCGTCATCGTCTTGTTTTCCGACAGCGCGTCCGACAGGATCGCCGGGACGAGCTGCTTGGCTTGCATCTGCGCGCTGTTGCCGATCGCGCCGACGAGCTTCTGTGCGTCGATTGCGTCGAGCAGGTCCTTGATCGCGGCTTGCTTGGCCGGATCGATCGGTGCTGCGGCAGCGGCCGGTGCCTGCTCGGGCGCCTGGTTCTGGAGCGCCTGAGCCATGGCAAACGTCGGCACGAGAGCGGCCAGCAACAAAACCTGCTTGAATCGTTTTTGCATCATTACTCCCTCAGAGAAATTAATCGAACTGCCAGCCGCGCGGATCGCGGGGCGCGCCTTGCGCGCCCGCCGCCCAATCCACCCGGCGTCATTTAGCACCATCATTCAGTACCGTGGCCGCCCATCTTCGCCGTTCGGCGCCCGCGCGATTTTATACGCGAGCGCGCCGGCTGCGACACTGGACACGAAGCGGCCCGCTCGCGCGGGCCGTCCGGTACTACGGGCTCAGCCTTACTCTTCGCTTTCGCCCTCGCCTTCGGCCAGATCGCCGTCGGCGTCGGCCTCGGCGACCTGCTGCAAGCCGGAGAGCTTCGTGCCTTCGTCAAGGCTGATGAGTGTAACACCTTGCGTTGCGCGGCCCATTTCACGGATCTCCGAGACGCGCGTGCGGATCAGCACGCCCGTGTTGGTGATCAGCATGATTTGCGCTTCCTGGTCGACCAGCGTGGCCGCAACCACCTTGCCGTTACGCTCCGACGTCTGGATCGCAATCATGCCCTTCGTGCCGCGGCCATGACGCGTGTACTCCGTGATCGGGGTGCGCTTGCCATAGCCGTTCTCGGTGGCGGTGAGCACCGACTGCTGCTCGTCGCCGGCCACCAGCAACGCGATGACCTGCTGGGTCTCGTCGAGCTGCATGCCGCGCACGCCGCGTGCCTCGCGGCCCATCGGACGCACGTCGTTCTCATCGAAGCGCACGGCCTTGCCCGCGTCGGAGAACAGCATGACGTCGTGCTGGCCGTCGGTGATGGCCGCGCCGATCAGGTAGTCGCCGTCGTCCAGACCGACCGCAATAATACCCTTGCGCAGCGGGCGGCTGAAGGCCTCCAGCGGCGTCTTCTTGACCGTACCGAGCGCGGTCGCCATGAACACGAACTTGTCGGCCGAGAACTCCTTGACCGGCAGCACGACCGTGATCTTCTCGCCGTCCTGCAGCGGGAACATGTTGACGATCGGACGGCCGCGCGAGTTGCGCGAGCCCTGCGGCACTTCATACACCTTCACCCAGTACACACGGCCGCGATTCGAGAAGCACAGGATGTGGTCGTGCGTGTTGGCGATGAACAGCGTGTCGATCCAGTCGTCGTCCTTCATGGACGTCGCCTGCTTGCCGCGACCGCCGCGCTTCTGGGCGCGATATTCGGACAACGGCTGCGATTTCACGTAACCCGCGTGCGACATGGTCACGACCATGTCCTGCGGCGTGATCAGATCTTCGGTGTTCAGTTCCGTGGCGTTCATCTCGATCTTCGAGCGGCGGGCGTCGCCGAATTCGCTCTTGATCGAGGTGAGTTCGTCGGAAATCATGGTCGTTACGCGCTCGGGGCGCGCAAGGATGTCGAGCAGGTCGGCAATCTGCGCCATGACTTCGCGGTACTCGCCAATGATCTTGTCCTGCTCCAGCCCCGTCAGGCGTTGCAGACGCATTTGCAGGATTTCCTGCGCCTGCGTGTCGGACAGACGGTAGAGACCGTCGCCTTGCATGCCGTACAGCGGGTTGAGCCCTTCCGGACGATACGCGTCGCGGCCACCGGCCGCCGAATTCTCCTGCTCGGCGCGCTGGAGCATCTCGCGAACGAGCGACGAATCCCACGAACGGTTCATCAACTCCTGCTTCGCGATCGGCGGCGTAGGCGCGGCCTTGATGATCCCGATGAAATCGTCGATGTTCGCGAGCGCGACCGCGAGGCCTTCGAGCACGTGGCCGCGTTCGCGGGCCTTGCGCAGTTCGTAGACCGTGCGGCGCGTGAGCACTTCGCGGCGGTGCGACAGGAAATGATCGAGCATTTCCTTGAGGTTCAGCAGCTTCGGCTGGTTGTCCACCAGCGCGACCATGTTCATGCCGAACGTGTCCTGCAGCTGCGTCGCCTTGTAGAGGTTGTTGAGAATGACCTCGGGCACTTCGCCGCGCTTGAGCTCGATCACGACGCGCATGCCGCTCTTGTCGGATTCGTCGCGAATGTCGGAAATGCCTTCGAGCTTCTTCTCGTTGACCAGCTCGGCGATGCGCTCCAGCAGCGAACGCTTGTTCACCTGGTACGGCAGTTCGTCGACGATGATCGCCATGCGTTGACCGCGATCAATCTCTTCGAAGTGCGTGGCGGCACGCATCACGACGCGGCCGCGGCCCGTGCGATAGCCGTCGCGCACACCGGCGACGCCATAGATGATGCCGGCGGTCGGGAAATCCGGTGCCGGGATGATTTCGATCAGCTCGTCGATCGTGGCCTGCGGATTCTTCAGCAGATGCTGACAAGCATCGACCACTTCGTTGAGGTTGTGCGGCGGGATGTTCGTGGCCATGCCGACCGCGATACCCGACGAACCATTGATCAGCAGATTCGGAATGCGCGCGGGCAGGATCTGCGGCTCGCTTTCGCTACCGTCGTAGTTCGGCCCGAAGTCGACGGTTTCCTTGTCGATGTCGGCGAGCAACTCGTGCCCGATCTTCGCCATGCGGATTTCGGTGTAACGCATGGCCGCGGCGTTGTCGCCGTCGATCGAACCGAAGTTGCCCTGGCCGTCGACCAGCATGTAGCGCAGCGAGAAGCTCTGCGCCATACGCACGATGGTGTCGTACACCGCCGTGTCGCCGTGAGGATGGTATTTACCGATGACGTCGCCGACGATACGTGCCGACTTCTTGTACGCGCGGTTCCAGTCGTTGTTCAACTCGTGCATCGCGTACAGCACGCGCCGGTGCACGGGCTTGAGGCCGTCTCGCACATCCGGCAGCGCCCGCCCGACGATCACGCTCATCGCGTAATCGAGATACGAGCGGCGCATTTCCTCCTCGAGGGAGATAGGCAGAGTCTCTTTGGCGAATTGATCCATTATCGATGTCGTTATCGGGCACGCGCGATGCTAGGGCCTCACCTGCCAAACCTGACGGGCCTGGCGGCCTGACCGCATCGCAACACGCCCTTGCTGTCGCATGGACGCCGCAGACGCAGCGCAATCTTCCGATTCTATCATGCGCGGCAGCCCCGCCCGCCGACTCGAAGCGCTCCACGTATACCTATTAGAGGGGTGACCCGGAACGGCTCAAAACGGCGCTAATGGGATCGAGCGATTGGACGCACCCGGAACGGGCACGCAGCGATGGGAACGTGCAGGAACCAGGCGTGCATTCGACATGTCGCGGACGGCGCACCGGTGTCATCGCTCACGTCACACGAAACGCACGTTTGCGTCATATGACCGACAATGCGCAGCGCTGCTGCGAATGATTCGCAGCGAAAGAATCGTTGTCATTGGAGCGCGGAAATTGCCGCGCGGCAGATGAACGATCCGGCCGATTTGCTCGCCTCCAAGCGGTTTTCCGTGGCGACACGACACCGCGCGACAGGTGGCCTATTTCGAGACACACTGACAGGCAGATAACCAGGCACACTACCAGGAGATTCGTCGGGAACTTTTTGTTGCGGGTGTACCACATTCGACGAGCCGCAATGAAAGGGGCGGATTTTTTTTATCGTTGGAAGGGAACGATATGGCAAAATGCCAACGCACAAAGTTAGACACCGCTCGAAGTCTACACAAGACGTGCCCCACAACGTGCCAATGTTATACTTCGAGCAATGTATGACTTGTCTTCGTCATATGGCTCGCAGTAAACCTGCGGTAATCTCAATTTCGAGAGGAGAAATATGAATAACTTTTCAAAGCTCGCGTTCATTGCAGCTACCGCAGTAGTCGCTGCAAGCGCACAGGCACAATCGGTGCCGGCGTCGCGACAAGCCGTCAATGACAACTGGGTGAACGGCACGGGCGAATACGTCTGGATGAACGGCACGAACGAACTGTGCTGGCGCGACGCGTTCTGGACGCCGGCCACGGCTAACGCCAAGTGCGATGGCGCACTGGTCGCCCAGGCACCGCAGCCGCCGGTCGCTCCGCCGCCGCCGGCTATCACGAGCCAAAAGATCACGTATCAAGCCGACGCTCTGTTCGACTTCGACAAGGCTATCCTGAAGCCGGCTGGCAAGGAAAAGCTGGACGATCTGGCAGGCAAGATCCAGGCTCTGAACCTCGAAGTCGTCGTTGCGACGGGCTACACGGACCGCATCGGTTCGGCTGCCTACAACGACCGTCTGTCGCTGCGCCGTGCGCAAGCCGTCAAGTCGTACCTGGTCAGCAAGGGCGTCCCGGCAGAGCGTATCTACACGGAAGGCAAGGGCAAGCGCAACCCGGTTACGACTGGCTGCAACCAGAAGAACCGCAAGCAGCTGATCTCGTGCCTCGCACCGGATCGCCGCGTGGAAGTCGAAGTCGTCGGCACGCAAAAGCAGTAATCGCGAGCTACGGCTACACGACTCAAAAAGCCCCGCTTCGGCGGGGCTTTTTCTATTTCTGCGCCGCCAAAGTACGCCTTACAGGTCCCGATCTGCGTGCAACGCGCAGCGAAGCCGCACGCAACACACACGACCCGCGTGCCGCCCCACGGCCGATGTTTCGCCCCCGCTTCTGCCCCCGAGTTTTGCCCCCTTCGGCCCTCGCCTATATACTCGGGGTTTGTTTTCACCCACCTTCTACCGCGCCCCAGGCCGCTTCGACATGACCAACGCCGATCCCCACGAACTACAGAAATTCAGCGATCTCGCTCATCGCTGGTGGGACCCGAATGCGGAGTTCAAGCCGCTGCACGAGCTGAACCCCATTCGTCTCGGCTGGATCGACAGCCACGCGCACCTGCCGTCCAAGCGCGTGCTCGACATCGGTTGCGGCGGCGGCATTCTGTCGGAGTCGATGGCCGGTCTCGGCGCGAACGTCAAAGGCATCGACCTGTCGAGCGAAGCGCTGGGTGTCGCCGATCTGCACAGTCTTGAAAGCGGGATCACGGTGGAATACGAGGAGATCGCAGCAGAAGCGATCGCGGCGCGCGAGCCCGCCTCGTTCGACGTGGTCACCTGCATGGAAATGCTTGAGCACGTGCCCGAGCCACTGAGCGTGGTCAAAGCGTGCGCGACGCTCGTGAAGCCGGGCGGCTGGGTGTTTTTCTCGACGCTCAACCGCAACGTGAAGTCCTACCTGCTCGCCGTGATCGGCGCGGAATACATCGCGCAGATGCTGCCCAAGGGCACGCACGATTACGCGCGCTTCATCCGTCCCTCCGAGCTCGCGGGCTTCGTGCGCCAGGCCGGGCTGAACGCGGTCGAGATCAAGGGCATTACCTACAACCCGATCACGCGTCACTTCGCGCTCTCGAACGATTCCAGCGTCAATTACATGATCGCCTGCCGGCGCGAAGCCTGACGCGGCGCGCCCGTCACTTTCCGACATGACCCAGACTCCGCTTGATACGCCGTCCGCGCTGCGTGACGTTGCGGCGCTCGCCGCCTGCGACGCCGTGCTGTTCGACTTCGACGGCACGCTCGCCGACACGGCGCCCGACCTCGCCGCCGCCGTCAACCAGATCCGCCACGCGCGTGGCCTCGCGCCCACGCCCTATGAGAAGCTGCGTCCGCTCGCCTCCGCGGGTGCACGGGGCCTGATCGGCGGCGCCTTCGGCATCGGTCCCGACGACCCCGAGTTCGCGGCGATGCGCGAGGAATTTCTCGCCAACTACGCGGCCAACCTGCGCGTGAAAACGGCGCTGTTCCCCGGCATCGACGCCGTGCTCGACGACCTCGACGCGCGCGGCGTGCGCTGGGGTATCGTGACCAACAAGGTCGCGCGCCTGACCGATCCGCTCGTGAAGCTGATGCATCTCGACACGCGCGCGGCCTGCGTCGTGAGCGGCGACACCACGCCCTACTCCAAGCCGCATCCGGCCCCGCTGCTGCACGCGGCCGAAGCGCTCGGCATCGCGCCGCAACGCGTAGTGTATGTCGGCGACGACCTGCGCGACGTGCAGGCGGGCCACGCCGCCGGCATGGCGACGATCGCCGCCGCCTACGGCTACTGCGGCAACGTCGAGCCGCCCGCGCAGTGGAACGCCGACTATCTGGCCGACACGGCCGAGACCCTGCTAGCCCTGCTGAGCCCGGTGGGCAACCGCGCCTGAGTCGCCCTGCCTGAGCAACGCTGCCTGAGCGGCCCTGCCCGACCAGCCGCGCGGGCCGCAACTGACGCGCCGCAACACGTTCGCCGCCGCCGCGCCCCCTTGAAAAGGGCGCGGTTCGCCTCATCTCGCGAACTATGGGATAATTGATCCTTCCTCTGGGGCCGACCTGGTTTCGACAGGGGTTATGAAGTAGGCAGGGCATGCCGAGGACCCGTCACCTCGTTAATCAATGGGAAAAACGTAACTGCAAACGACGAAACGTTCGCACTGGCAGCCTAAGGGCCGCCGTCCTCTGCCTGGCTCACTGACGGGCTAGTGTCGCAAGACCGGTAGCAATACCGCCAGAGGTCATATACGTCAGTTAAGCTCTGTCGGCGTCACGACGCCAGAGTCGAAAATTTAGTGAATCGCCGTAGCGCAGCGTGTTCGTCCGCGTCGCTCCGGTTAAATCAAAAGACAGAACTACGCATGTAGAACTGTTTATGGACTGCTTCTGGACGCGGGTTCGATTCCCGCCGGCTCCACCAAAATTTCTGCGCAGCAAATAAAAAACTCGCGAAAGCTTTTACAAGCTTCGCGAGTTTTTTGTTTTTGCACCGCAATAATCTGCGATAAATCAAAACCGGCGCCAATATCGTTCGATGGCGCCGGCTTTCATTAAATTGTCATAAAAATATCAATTGTCCTGCGGACATTGCAGATTACAACCATTCGGATCGCCGAGATCGCCCTTTTTACGCGCGGACGTCGGCTTGCCGTGCTGATATTTGGCGTCCGGCGCAGAAGCCGCGAACTGCATCTGCGGATGCGCGTTGAACTTGAACTCGTCGGCGAGAATGCCGCCCGGCACGCCCGGCGAGTTCTGCGCGAAGGCAACGTTGACAGTGGCGAACAGGACGCCCGCGGTGGCCGCGGCTGCACAAAGATTAAGCACAAATTTCATGGTCGATCGGCGCGGTCAACGCGCATCTGGAACGGGAAGAACCTATACGGTTTGAAAGTATCACAAAAAGCGCGGCACTCTGCAGCCGCGCCGGACAGACATGTTGCGTCGTATTACAGCGCCACGACCGTCGCGGCGCCGCTGAACGCGCGTCCGGACTAACGCCCGAACGAACGCCCGAGCTTTCGCCTCAACTCACGCCCGCCCAGCCTTCGTCGAGCGCCACGACGTCGCCGCAGGTGTCCGGGTCATAGCCTTCGAGCTGCGCCACCGCCTGCCGGAACGGCGCGCCGCGCAGCAGTTCGAGCACGGCCGCCAGCGGCTCGCGTTCGAGCTGCGCGCGCTCGCAGGCGAAGAAATAGTCTTCCTCGACGATCGGAATGAAGTCGAGGCCGAAGTGATGCGCGGCCGGCTCCACGCCGAAGCCCACGTCCGCCATGCCGCTCGCGACGAAAGCCGCGATCGCCGAGTGCGTGAGTTCCGACGAGGCATAACCGTTGACGCGCTCAGGATCGACGCCAATGCGCGTGAGCAGCAGATCGATCAGCATGCGCGTGCCCGAGCCCGGCTGCCGGTTCACGAAGCGGATGTCGCCGCGCGCGAGATCGGCGAGCCCCGCCACTTGCCGCGGATTGCCGCGCCCCACGAACAGCCCCTGCTTGCGGCGCGTGAGATGGATCAGCACATGGCGCTGCGGATCGAGCCAGCTGCGATAGGCGTCGGCGCACGCGTCGCGAAAATCGCCGCGCGGCAGATGGAAGCCCGCCAGATCGCATTCGCCACGCGCGAGCGCCGTGATGGCGTCGGCGCTATCGCGGTACTTGATCTCCACCGGCACCTGATCGGCGACCAGCGCCGTCACGAGTGTGGCCACCGCGTAGCCATGCGAAGCGTGAATGCGCAGATCCTGCGCGGCGGGCGCGAGCCAGCGGTTGAGGTCGCTCGCCACTTCGCTCGCGAGCGCCTGCAAATTGCCCTGAAGACGCTCGCCGCACAGCCGCTGCGAACGCAGCACCGCTTCGCCGAGTTCGGACAGCACCGAGCCGCGTCCGCGCGCTTTCGCGATCAGCGCGCCGCCGAGGCGCTCCTCCACTTCGCGCAACAAACCCCACGCATGGCGATAGGACAAACCCTTACGCTGCGCGGCCTGCGCGATGCTGCCTTCTTCCGCGACGAGCGCGAGCAGCGGCACAACGTCCGTCAGGCTTGCCTCGCGGCCATCCGCGTCGCGCACGACCAGTTGCGCCTGGCACTCCACCTTGATCATTATGAAGTCTTCCTTCCTATTGCATCCGGCATTCTACGGGCCTATTGTTCGTCCATACAACGAGACAACCCCAGCATAGATGCACACTTTATGAATAACAAGTGCATATATGTGACAGGAGGAGCCCCACTTTGGACGAGACAACCCTGACCGCCGGGTCACAGGCCGCCGCATCCGATGCTCTGGTGCAGCGTCACGCACAACCCGGCCGCAACCTGCTTGCGATCCTGCATGCGATCCAGGACGAAACCGGCTTTGTACCGCCGGCCACCGTCGCGCCGCTCGCAAAAGCCCTGAATCTCTCACGCGCCGAAGTCCACGGCGTGATCACCTACTACCACCACTTCCGCACCGCGCCGCCCGCGCCCGTCACGGTTCAGCTGTGCCGCGCCGAGGCGTGCCGCAGCATGGGCAGCGAAGCGCTCGCGAAGCATGTGGAAGCGCGCACGGGTTGCCGTTTCGGCGCGCAGCACGGTCATGGCGATGAACACGCGGGCCATGCACACGCTCACGCAGCCACGGGCGATGTCGCGCTGGAGTCGGTCTATTGCCTCGGCCAGTGCGCGCTCTCGCCCGCCATGATGATTAACGGCACGTTGCACGCAAAAGTAAGCCCGCAGAAGTTCGACGCGCTGCTCGCGAAGGCGCTGGCCGCCGTCGTGCGCACCGAGGAGGCCGCATGACGCGCATCTACGTTCCCCGCGATTCATCGGCGCTCGCGCTCGGCGCGGACGCCATCGCCGCTTCCATCGAACGCGAAGCCGCCGCGCGCGGCATCCAAATCGAACTCGTGCGCAACGGCTCGCGCGGTCTGCTTTATCTCGAACCGCTCGTCGAAGTCGAAACGGCCGATGGCCGCGTCGGCTACGCGAACGTCGAGGAAGACGACATCGCCGCGCTGTTCGACGCGAACTTCCTGCAAGGCGGCCAGCACGCACGCGGCGTGGGCCTCGTCGAACAGATTCCGTATCTGCGCAAGCAGCAGCGCCTGACCTTCGCGCGCATCGGCATCACCGATCCGCTTTCGACCGACGACTACGTCGCGCACGGCGGCCTCGAAGGCCTGCGCAACGCGCTCACGATGACGAGCGCCGACGCCTGCGAAGCGCTCGTCGAATCGGGTCTGCGCGGACGCGGCGGCGCGGCCTTCCCCGCCGGCATCAAATGGCGCACGGTCGCGCAGGCGCAGGCCGATCAGAAGTACATCGTCTGCAATGCCGACGAAGGCGACTCGGGCACCTTCTCCGACCGCCTCGTGATGGAAAGCGACCCCTACGTGCTGATCGAAGGCATGACGATCGCGGGCCTGACCGTGGGCGCGACCATCGGCCATATCTACGTGCGCAGCGAGTATCCGCATTCGATCGCCGCGCTCGAAGAAGCGATCCGCCGCGCGCGCGTCGCGGGCTGGCTCGGCGACGACGTGCTCGGCAGCGGCAAGCGCTTCGACCTGTTCGTCGCCAAGGGCGCGGGCGCCTACGTGTGCGGCGAGGAAACGGCGCTGCTCGAATCGCTCGAAGGCAAGCGCGGCGTCGTGCGCGCGAAGCCGCCGCTGCCCGCGCTCGCCGGTCTCTACGGCAAGCCCACGGTCATCAACAATGTCATCACGCTCGCCACGGTGCCGATCATCTTCGCGAAGGGCGCGGCGTTCTACAAGGACTTCGGCATGGGCCGCTCGCGCGGCACGCTGCCGTTCCAGCTTGCGGGCAATATCGCGCGCGGCGGGCTCGTCGAACTCGCATTCGGCGTGACGCTGCGCGAACTGATGGTCGACTACGGCGGCGGCACCGCCAGCGGCCGCCCGGCGCGCGCCGTGCAGGTCGGCGGCCCGCTCGGCACCTATCTGCCCGAGAGCCAGTGGGACATTCCGATGGACTACGAAGCGTATGCGGCGGTCGGCGCGGTCGTGGGCCACGGTGGTCTCGTCGTGCACGACGACACGTCGAATCTCGCCGATCTCGCGCAGTACGCGATGGAGTTCTGCACGCTCGAATCGTGCGGAAAGTGCACGCCGTGCCGCATCGGCTCGACGCGCGGCGTCGAGGTGATCGCGAAGATCCGCAAGGGCGACACGTCTGAAAAGCAGGTCACGCTGCTGCGCGATCTGTGCGACACGATGGTGTCCGGCTCGCTCTGCGCGATGGGCGGCATGACGCCCTACCCCGTGCTCTCCGCGCTCAATCACTTCCCGGAAGACTTCGGTCTCGAACCCGTCGCGCAACAGAACGCGGCCGCCTGAACGAGGAACCACCATGTCCGACACGATCATGTCCCAAGCCGGTGGTTGCGGTTCCGGCAATTGCGCCTGCAAATCCGCGGCGATGAACAAGGCCAACGCACGCTCGCCTTTCGACGACACCGATTTCGGCACGCCGCTGCGCCACGCCGATGTCGACGTCACGCTCGAAATCGACGGCCAGTCCGTCACGGTTCCGGCGGGCACCTCGGTGATGCGCGCTTCCGTCGAAGCGGGCATCAACGTGCCCAAGCTCTGCGCGACCGACTCGCTCGAACCGTTCGGCTCGTGCCGTCTGTGTCTCGTCGAAATCGAAGGACGACGCGGCTATCCGGCGTCGTGCACGACGCCCGTCGAAGCGGGCATGAAGGTGCGCACGCAAACCGACCGCCTGCAAAAGCTGCGCCGCAACGTGATGGAGCTGTACATCTCCGATCACCCGCTCGACTGCCTCACCTGCCCCGCCAACGGCGACTGCGAACTGCAGGACATGGCGGGCGTGACGGGCCTGCGCGAAGTGCGCTACGGCTTCGACGGCGCGAATCACCTGAAGAACCAGAAGGACGAATCGAACCCGTACTTCACCTACGATCCGTCGAAGTGCATCGTCTGCAATCGCTGCGTGCGCGCCTGCGAGGAAACGCAAGGCACGTTCGCGCTGACGATCGCCGCGCGTGGTTTCGAATCGCGCGTCGCGGCCGGCGCGGGCGAGTCGTTCATGGACTCCGAATGCGTGTCGTGCGGCGCCTGCGTGGCCGCCTGCCCGACCGCGACGCTGCAGGAAAAGACCGTGGTGATGCTCGGTCAGGCCGAACATTCGGTGGTGACGACCTGCGCGTATTGCGGCGTCGGCTGCTCGTTCAAGGCCGAGATGAAGGGCAACGAAGTCGTGCGCATGGTGCCGCACAAGAACGGTCAGGCGAACGAAGGCCATGCCTGCGTGAAGGGCCGTTTCGCGTGGGGCTACGCCACGCACAAGGACCGCATCAAGAAGCCGATGATTCGCGCGAAGATCACCGATCCGTGGCGCGAAGTGAGCTGGGAAGAAGCGATCGCTTATGCGGCCAGCGAGTTCCGCCGCATCCAGGCGAAGCATGGTCGCGATTCAATCGGCGGCATCACGTCCTCGCGCTGCACGAACGAAGAAACCTATCTCGTGCAGAAGCTCGTGCGCGCCGCGTTCGGCAACAACAACGTCGATACCTGCGCGCGCGTCTGCCACTCGCCCACCGGCTATGGCCTGAAAACCACGCTCGGCGAATCGGCCGGCACGCAGACCTTCGCCTCCGTCGATCACTCGGACGTGATCATGGTGATCGGCGCGAATCCGACCGACGGCCATCCGGTGTTCGGCTCGCGTCTGAAGCGGCGCGTGCGTCAGGGCGCGAAGCTGATCGTCGTCGATCCGCGCCGTATCGATATCGTCGATACCGCGCACGTGAAGGCCGAGCATCATCTGCAACTGCGCCCCGGCACCAACGTGGCGATGATCAACGCGCTCGCGCACACGATCGTCACCGAAGGGCTCGTCAACGAAGCCTTCGTGGCCGAGCGCTGCGAAACGCGCGCGTTCGAGCAATGGCGCGATTTCGTCGCGCTGCCCGAGAACTCGCCGGAAGCGATGGAAGCGCTCACGGGCGTGCCCGCCGCGCTCGTGCGCGCCGCCGCGCGGCGCTATGCGCAGCCGGGCAATTCGGCGATCTATTACGGCCTCGGCGTCACGGAACACGCGCAGGGCTCGACGATGGTGATGGGCATCGCCAATCTCGCGATGGCCACGGGCAACATCGGCCGCGAAGGCGTGGGCGTGAATCCGCTGCGCGGCCAGAACAACGTGCAGGGTTCGTGCGACATGGGCTCGTTCCCGCACGAACTGCCGGGTTATCGCCACGTGGGCGACGCCGAGACGCGCGCGCTGTTCGAGGACGCCTGGAACGTCGCGCTGCAAAGCGAGCCGGGCCTGCGCATTCCGAACATGTTCGAGGCGGCGCTCGACGGCACCTTCATGGGTCTCTACTGCCAGGGCGAGGACATCGTCCAGTCCGATCCGAACACGCAGCACGTGGCGGCGGCGCTCTCGTCGATGGAGTGCATCGTCGTGCAGGACATCTTCCTGAACGAGACGGCGAAGTACGCGCACGTGCTGCTGCCGGGTTCGTCGTTCCTCGAAAAGGACGGCACCTTCACGAACGCCGAGCGCCGCATCTCGCGCGTGCGCAAGGTCATGCCGCCGATCGCCGGTTACGCCGACTGGGAAGCGACGATCCTGCTCGCGCGCGCGCTCGGCTACGAGATGGGCTACACGCATCCGTCGCAGATCATGGATGAGATCGCGCGTCTCACCCCGACTTTCCACGGCGTCTCGTACAAACGGCTCGATGAAATGGGCAGCATCCAGTGGCCCTGCAACGAAGCGGCGCCGGACGGCACGCCGATCATGCACATCGACGCGTTCGTGCGCGGCAAGGGCAAGTTCGTGATCACGAAGTTCATCGCTTCGCCGGAAAAGGTCACGCGGCGCTTCCCGCTGCTGCTCACGACGGGCCGGATTCTGTCGCAGTACAACGTGGGCGCGCAGACGCGCCGCACCGACAACTCGCGCTGGCACGAAGAGGACCGGCTGGAGATCCATCCCGTCGACGCCGACGATCGCGGCATCCGCGAAGGCGACTGGGTGGGGATCGAATCGCGCGCGGGCCAGACCGTGCTGCGCGCGAAGGTCAGCACGCGCATGCAGCCGGGCGTGGTCTACACGACGTTCCACTTCCCCGAATCGGGCGCGAACGTCATCACCACGGACGCCTCGGACTGGGCCACCAACTGCCCCGAGTACAAGGTGACCGCGGTGCAGGTGAACCATGTGCAACAGCCGTCGGACTGGCAGCGCGAGTATTCGCGCTTCAACGAGACGCAGCTCGAATTGCACCGCTCTCGCGAACCGTTGACCACTTCAGGGAAATAAGCGATGAAAGCAGATCATCTGATCGAGATGGCGAACCAGATCGGCATGTTCTTCGATTCCTTGCCGGATCGCGAAGAAGCGCTGTTCGGGATCGCCGAACACATCCGCAAGTTCTGGGAGCCGCGCATGCGCCGCACGCTGCTCGCGGCGCTCGACGGTCACGCGCAGGAAGAGGCGGGTTTCAGCGAGATCGTGTTCGCGGCGCTCTCGACGCATCGCGCGGCGCTGGCGCCTGCCGCTGCTTAGTTACGCTAACTATCTGTAGATAAGACGCCGCGCGGCCTCGACGGGCCGCGCGGCGTTTGCATATTTACTCCGCAACCGGATGCGGCGACGATGCCGGCGAGAACCACGTCTCGCAATGCCGCAACAGCCCGTTGAGATCCGAATGCGGACGCCCGCGCGCGCACAGATAGCCATCGGGCCGCACGAGATAGAACGCGGGCCGCGTGCGGCCATACGCATCGCCGAGCGAGGCCGCGCCGCCATCGACGGGCGGCGCTTCGCCCTCGGGCAGATCGGCGAGCCACCAGACGCGCACCGCGCGCGGCAGCACGCTTTCGACGGCTTCGGTGAACCGGCGCAAAGCCTCGACGCCGTTCTTCGCGTTCGCACCCGCGCTCGTGCCCTCGCCTTCGGCGATCGCATCCATCTCGCGCGCCACCTCGTCGTCGACGAGCAGAAACAGCGAGAAGCTCGCCGGATCGTGCAGATCGAAGATGCGCCCCTTGCCCGGCGCCTTGCCGAGCGGGCCGTCGACCACGCGCACCTGCGCATCGGGCGCGCGCTCGCCCGCGCGTGGACCGCCGTCGAGCACGCGTTCGAGCGTGAGCGGACTGCGCCGGTACTGAATCGATAACTCGCTGACCGCCTGGCGCGCCGCGTCGCGCAGCGGCCCGAGCGCGACCAGCGCGGGCATCACGCGCTCGCGCAGCAGCTTGAGCGGACCGTGATCGGCTTCGACGAGCTGCGTCATGAAGCTCGTCTGCTGCAAGACGATGCGCTCGATCGGATAGCGTTCGGCGTGATACGTGTCGAGCAGCCGGTCGGGCGCGCCGCCGAGCGCGCGCGCGAGCTTCCAGCCCAGATTGAAGGCTTCCTGGATGCCCGTGTTCATGCCCTGCGCGCCCGCCGGGCTGTGCACGTGCGCCGCGTCGCCCGCGAAGAACACGCGCTCCATGCGCAGCTGGCGCACCATGCGGCTGTTGACGTGAAAGTACGACGACCAGATCATCTCGCTGATCGACACCGGATGATGCACGCGATGCTGCACGACCGCGCGGCACTCCTCGAGTGTGGGCACCGGCATCGCGCCTTCGGGCGCGGCGGGCAGCATCGTCTTGTGATCGGCGATCAGGCGATAGCGGCCATGCCCGTACGGAAAGATCGCGGCCAGCCCGTCGCCCGAGGCGAAGATGTGGAATTCGTCGTCGGACCACGGCGTGCTCGCGCTGAAGTCGGCGAGCAGGAACGACTGCGCCAGCGTCTCGCCGTCGAACTTCATGTTCAGTTGATGGCGCACCGTGCTGTGCGCGCCGTCCGCGGCGATCAGATACGCGCAGCGCAGCGCCTCGTTGCGGCCGTCGGCGCGGCGCACGTCGGCGCTCACGCCCGCCGAGCCCTGCACGAATTCGATCAGCTCCACGCCGCGCTCGATCTGCACGCCGAAGGTGGCGAGCTGCGCGGCGAGGATGCGCTCGGTTTCGGTCTGATCGATGAACAGCAGATACGGATAGCGCGTGAACAGCGGATCGAAGTCGAGCCGCGCGCGGCGCTGGCCGTTCGAATAGAGATTGGCGACGTGGGCGCGATGGCCGCGTTCGAGAAACGGCTCGACGATGCGATGCTGCTCGAACAGTTCGAGTGTGCGCGCCTGAATGCCGATGGCGCGCGAATAACGTCCGGGCGTGTGCGCGCGATCGATCACGCGGACCGGAATGCGCGCGCGGGCAAGACTCAGCGCGGCGGCGAGACCCGTAGGCCCCGCGCCGACGATGAGCACGGACGGCTGGGAGAAAGCCTCGGTCATGCAGACCTCCATGCGGTCGACATGACTCGTAGTGTACGCCCGCAACCCGCTTGTCCGGCTGGCGCCGGCAGCATCAGCGTGTCCTGCCACGCATGGCGCATCGATGACCGCGTATCGACGTAACGACTTAAAAGCTCAGCGATGGATCTGCGTCGCGCCGTCGAGCGAGCAACGATGCGCACTGGTGCCGAGATCGACTTGCAGCGTCACATGCGTCATGCGAAAGCGCTCGCCGAGCGAGCTGACGATCGCATCGAGCACCGCGTCGCCGGGATGGCCCGCGGGCATCACGAGATGCGCGGTCAGCGCGGTGCCGGTGGTCGAGAGCGCCCAGACATGCAGATCGTGCACGTCGGTCACGCCTTGCTGCTCTGCGAGAAAGACGCGAATACGCTCGATGTCGACGCCTTGCGGCACCGCCGCGAGCGCGAGCCGCACCGACTCGCGCAGCAGGCCCCACGTGCCGTAGACGATCACACCCACGACCGCGATGCTCATCGCCGGATCAACCCAGTTCCAGCCGGTCGCGAGGATCACGAGGCCGCTCACGGCGACGGCGGCGGACACGGCGGCGTCGGCGGCCATGTGCAGGAACGCGCCGCGAATATTCAGATCGTCGGCCTGGCCGCGCATGAACAGCCACGCCGAAAAGCCGTTGACCACGATGCAGAGCGTCGCGACCACGAAGACGTCGAAGCCCGCGACGCTCGCCGGATGCAGGAGCCGCCCCACCGCTTCGGCGAGGATCGCGCCGCACGCCACGAGCAGCAACGCGGCGTTGGCCAGCGAGGCGAGGATCGACGAGCTGCCGTAGCCGAACGTGAAGCGCGCCGACGGACGGCGCGTGGCGAGCCAGGCGGCGCCCCAGGCGAGCAGCAGGCCGAGCACGTCGGAGAGATTGTGGCCCGCGTCGGCGAGCAGCGCGGTCGAATGCGCGATCACGCCGTACACCGCCTGCGCGATCACGATGACGAGGTTCAGCGCGACGGCCAGCGCGAACGCGCGGTGATGGCCTGGGGCGGGCGCGTGGTGGTGGCTGTGGTTGTGGCCGTGGGCGTCGTGATCGGCGTGATCGGCTTGCGGGGCGTCGTGCCGGTGGTGATCGTGCGCATCGCCGTGATCGTGCGGATGCTCGTGAGCGGCAGTCATCGCCCATGCTCCTGCCCGGCCGAGACCGGTTCGGCCACATGCGCCAGCATGCCCGCCAGCATCGCGCCGATATGCGCGTCGGCGGCAGCGTAGAACACCTGCTTGCCCTCGCGCTCGGCCCGCACGATGCGCGCCGCGCGCAAGCGCCGCAGATGATGGCTGACGAGCGATGGCGAAAGCCCGAGCGCATCGGCGATCGCGCCCACGGCACGGCGTCCCGCCACGCAGAGCAGCACGATCTTCAGGCGCGTCGGATCGCCCAGCAGGCGGAACAGATCGGCGAGCGGCGCGACCCGCTCGTCGGTGGAAAATTCGGTGGAAAATTCGCCGCGAAATTCGGCGGAAAACGTCGGCATGGTCAGGATCCGCAACATATGAACCGTCATTCATACGTTAGGCGCGATGCGATAAAACCGCAACGTTACCTTTCAACTTCGCGGTAGCCTCCCCCGAGTGTGGGAAAATGGCGGGTTCGTTTTCTATACGTCTCGCCACTGGTTCATGGAACAGGTCTTTGTCCGCGCGTACGCCGCACATCGCGACGGCCGGCTGGCTGATGCCGAGCGCGGTTACCGCGCGACGCTCGCCGCCGATCCCGTGCACGTCGATGCGCTGCATCTGCTCGGCGTGCTGCGGCATCAACAGGGCCAGCACGCCGAAGCGGCGGACCTCGTTCGCCGCGCGGTCGAGCTGCGTCCCGAAGACGCCGCGCTCCAGCTGAACCTCGGCAACGCGCTCAAGGCGCTCGGCGAGCTGGAGGGCGCGATCGAGCGCTTTCGCAACGCGCTCACGCTCGCGCCCGCCTTCGCGCTCGCGCACTACAACCTCGGCAACGCCTACGCGTCGATCGGCCGCCACGAAGACGCGATGTACGCGTTCGGCCACGCCGTGCGCCTTCAGCCCGGCGACGCCTCGTCGCACAACAACCTCGGCAACGCGCTGCACGCGCTCGGCCACCACGCCGAAGCCGCCGAAGCCTTCCGCCGCGCGCTCAAGATCCGCCCCGGCCACGCAGGGGCGCACAACAACCTCGGCATGGCGCTGAACGCGCTCGGCGACAGCGCGGGCGCGGTCGAGCACTTTCAGAAGGCGCTGCGGCGCGAGCCGCGCTTCGTCGCGGCGCACTTCAATCTGGCCAATACGCTCGACGCCACCGGCTACCACGCCCAGGCCGTCGCCGGATTCGAGGCGGCGCTGGCGCTACAGCCGCAGTTCCCGCCCGCGCTGTTCGGACTCGGCAATGCGCTCGCGGCGCAGGGGCGTTACGCCGAAGCGATCGGTCCCTATGAACGCGCGATCGGCTTCGATCCGAAGTTCGCACTTGCCTGGCTCGCGCTCGGCAACGCGCATCACGCGCTCGGCCGCCACGCCGCCGCCCTGCGCGCCTTCGACGAAGCGCTGCGCGTGCGCCCGGAGCTGGCCGCCGCGCACCTGAACCGCGCGCTGACCTGGCTCACGCTCGGCGACTTCCGGCGCGGCCTGCCCGAATACGAATGGCGGCTCGATCCGGCTTTTCGCGACGAAACGGCCGCGCGCGGGACGCCCGTCGCGTTGTCGGCGGACGCCCTGCCCGGCGCGCTGCCGCGCTGGTGCGGCGAGCCGCTCGCGGGCCGCACGCTGCTGATCCAGGCCGAGCAAGGTTTCGGCGACACGCTCCAGTTCGTGCGCTTCGCGCCCCAGATCGCGGCGCGCGCGCAGCAAAGCGGCGCGCGCGTCGTGCTCGAAGTACAGGCGCCGCTGATTCCGCTGATCGCGCCCGCCGCCGAAGCCGCGCGCGTCGCACTGATCCCGCAAGGCGCGCCGCGCGCGAGCATCGACGCCGACTTGCACATTCCGCTGCTGTCGCTGCCGCTCGCGCTCGGCACCACGCCCGACACGCTGCCCGCCGCCCCGTCGTATCTGAGCGTGCCCGCCGCCTACCGGCGCAAATGGCGCGGCTCGCTCGGCGGCCAGGCGCGGCGCAAGATCGGCCTCGCCTGGTCGGGCCGGATCCAAAAGCAGGAAAACCGCGCGCTGCCGCTCGCCGCGCTCGATCCGCTGTTCGCGCTCGACGGCATCGACTGGATCGTGCTGCAACCGGATCTGAGCGCCGCCGAACACGCCGCGCTCGACGCCCATCCGCGCGCGCGCACGATCCATCGGCTCGGCGACAAGCTCGACGATTTCGCCGATACCGCCGCCGTGATCGAACGCCTCGACGCCGTGGTCTCCATCGACACGTCGATCGCCCACCTCGCGGGCGCGCTGGGCGCGAAGCTCTGGCTCATGCTGCCGTTCGCCGCCGACTGGCGCTGGTTCACCGGCACCGACACGAGCCCGTGGTATCCGCGCGCGCGCCTCGTGCGCCAGCCGCGCCCGGGCGACTGGGACGCCGTGGTCGCGAGCGTCGCGCACGCGTTGCGCGAAGGCTGACGCAGGTATCGCGGCCCGCGCCGCGCAGGCAATAAAAAACCCCGCATTTGCGGGGTTTTTTGTGCGGCCAGCGACGCGATGCGTCAAACGGCCTTGTACTGATTGCGCGCCGCCGACGTGCGATAGAGCACGAGCGTCGCGATCAAACCGCAAATGCCCGCGACGCCCATCCACGCGCCCGGCGCGGCCTTGTTGCCGCTCGCGTGAATCAGGTAGGTCGAGATCGCGGGCGTGAAACCGCCGATCGTCGTCGCGAGACTGTAGGCGAGCGAGAAACCGGCCGTGCGCACATCGGCGGGCATGATTTCGGTCAGCGCCACGACCATCGCGCCGTTGTAGCAGCCGAACAGGAACGAGAGCCACAACTCGACCGTCAGCAGACGGCCGAACGACGGATCGGCGACCAGCCATTGCACGGCCGGATACGAGGTGAGAATGGTCAGCACCGTGAAGGTCAGCAGCACCGGACGGCGGCCGACGCGGTCCGAAATCGCGCCCGACACCGGCAGCCAGAACAGATTAGACAAGCCGATGCAGACCGTGACGACGAGCGTATCGAGTTCGCCGAGCTTGAGCACTTCCTTGCCGAACGTCGGCGTATAGGCGGTGATCATGTAGAACGACACCGTCGTCATGATGACCATGCCCATGCCGCCGAGCACGATGCCCCAGTTCTGCATCATCGACGCCATGATTTCGCGGATCGACGGACGATGCTTCTTCTTCGCGAACTCCTCGGTTTCCTGCAGCGAGCGGCGGATGAAGAACAGGAACGGCACAATGCAGCAGCCGATGATGAACGGCACGCGCCAGCCCCACGCCGTCATGTCCTCGACCGGCAGGATGCGATGCAGCAGCACGCCGAGCAGCGCCGCGAACACCACGGCCACTTGCTGGCTGCCCGACTGCCACGCCACGTAAAAGCCCTTGTTGCCCTTCGTCGCGATCTCGGAGAGATAGACCGAGACGCCGCCCAGTTCCACGCCCGCCGAGAAGCCTTGCAGCAGACGCCCGAGCAGCACGAACACGGGCGCGAGAAAACCGATCGTCGCGTAGCCGGGCACGACCGCGACCGCGAGCGTGCCGAGCGCCATCAGGCCGAGCGTCAGAATCAGGCCTTTGCGGCGGCCATGATGGTCGATGTACGCGCCGAGGATGATCGCGCCGAGCGGCCGCACCAGAAAGCCCGCGCCGAACACGGACAGCGAGAGCATCAGGGAGGCGAAGGCGTCGTTGCTGGGGAAGTAGGTCCGGGCGATCGCCGAAGCGTAGTAGCCGTAGACCATGAAGTCGTACATTTCCAGGAAGTTGCCGCTCGTCACGCGGAAAACGGTCCTGAATTTCGATTCGCTCGATACGGCGTGGGACGCGGTAGACATGACGTTCTCGTAGAGAGACAGCCGGACGGCGGCCCGGCAACGACCTGGCGACAACCTGGTAACGATGGGCGCCGATGCGCACGCGCCGACGGGCGCTCCGCCGACGGGCGCTCATTATCCGGCTGGCCCGGATGAGCATATATCGGGGAAAACCTCACAACCCACACGCAACGTGCGCCAACGTCTCGCATTTATTTCTAAAGCCATTCAATTATTTCATTACGCTTTCGCTTCATGCGCTTTGAAGGCGGCACGCGCTGGCCTATCGTGCACAATAGTGGACCGATGCGGCGGAGCGATGCTGAGCGCACGCCTGCACAGCGCTTGCGCCCGCTCCGATCGCCGCCGCCCGTCCCACGCCGCCCGCACTTGCCGCCGACACCTCGCATGCCCATCGCCGCTCCCCTGATCCTGCGCCCGGCCACCACCGCCGATGCCGACCTGCTCGCCGCCATGCACGCCGCCAGTTGGCAAGCGACGTATCGCGGCCTGCTGCCCGCCGCCTTTCTCGACCGGGAGGTGGGCGCCGAGCGCGCCGCTTAGTGGCGCGCGCGCATGGAAGCGCCCGGCGCGGAACGCCGGCTCGTGCTGATCGCCGAACTCGAAGCCGACTCGAACAGCGAGACCCAAGCCGATGACGCGGTCCGCACGCCTGCGGGATTCGTCTGCGTCGAGCGCCAGCCCGAATCGCCGTGGGGCGTGCTGCTCGACAATCTGCACGCGCTGCCGGCGCACCAGGGCATCGGCGTGGGCAAGACGCTCATGGAGGCGGCGCAGCGCTGGGCCCGCGGACAAGGCGAATCGCAGCTCTATCTGTATGTGCTCGACGGCAACGCGCCCGCGATCGCGTTCTACGAACGCCAGGGCTGGGAATACTCGGGCGCCGAACCCGACCACATGGGCGGCGTCGACATCACGGCGCTGCGCTACGTCTATCGGCTCGACGCGCGCAAATAAGCGGCGCGCTGGTCACGGCCTGGTGGGGTCGTGGTGGGGTCGGCTTCGTTTTTTCAGACCTATCCGATAGACCATCGGTAGTCTCGCTCGCATGATTAAGAATCCATTTCTATAATCCGGCGCGCGTTGGCCAGCTCAATGGCCAGCTAGTCGTGCGCGCTTCGTCCATCAGGGCATGCCTCACCCGCCTTGCCGATGCAGCGAGAGACTCATGTCAACTTATCCGTTAGTTCAAGTCGAAGGCGCACTGGCCCTGCCGCACATGCGCCCCCTCGACCGCGTCCCGCCGCCGTTCGGCCGCGAGTGGGCGTTGATCCCGCCGCACTTCAGCCTGCGCACCGAACTTCATGCGCTATACGCCGCCCTGCTGCGCACGGTCTGCCTGAGCGCCGAAGCGTTCCGCAAAGTCTGTCGCTGGGAGTCCGGGCGCCGCACACGGTCCGAAACGCCGCGCCCGGCCGCTGCGCCCGTCGGCGCGAAGCTGGATGTCGCGCAGGCGCAGCGGGCGGCTGCCGCGTCGTTGCAGCGCAAGGCGGCGGGTGCGGCGTCGGCATCATCGGCTTCGGTGGCGGCAGACAGCGCGCCCGTCGAGCGCACGCCGCCGCGCAATCACAAGCTCACGGCCAGCGCGGTCGGCATCGGCGGCGCGGCGCTGCTTGCGTGGATCGTCGCCAGTCATGTGCAGGTCGGAGAAAGCAAACGCACGCCCGAGGCGGCGTCCAAAGCGCCGGTCAACCAGGACGCCTCGGCGTCGCAACGTCTGGCCGAAGCGCGCGCGTCGCATGATCTGAGCTATTCGGGCAGCGTCGTTGCGAGTGCACCGCACATCGCGCGCGGCACGCCGGCGACCGACGCCGCAGCCACGAGCACCCCGCGTAAGCCAGTGGAAACGGGTGTGGCGATCGGGGCCACCGTGGTGGCGCAACAGCCTGGCGCGGCTGCGACTACGGCAGCAACCTCAGCAGCGGCACGATCCGCCCTGCCCGCCAACGTGAAGCCCGCTGAATCTGCCACGCCTGCCGCATCCCTTCGCACGCCCAAGGCTGCGCCCCTGCGCGTCGAACGGCACGACTACGCGGCGGCCTCCAACCCGAACACCCCGATGCGCGCCACGCTCGCGCCCAAGGCCGAGCCTGCCAGCCGCGCAGCCAGCAAGGCGAAGGCGCGTCACGCATCGGCCGCGTCAAGCGAAACGCGCGAAACCCGCACGCAAACCGCACGCGGCAACACCAGCCGCCACGCGGCGCACGAGTTCGCGCCGCAGCACAGCGCACCGCTCGCCGTGACACGCCGCGCGCATGGCGCGTACTCGACCGCCGAAATGTATTCCCCGCGCCAGCACAGCGTCGAAGCAGCCGACGACTACGCATCGGTGACCACGTACGCCGTGACGCACGCCGCGCCGCAATCGGCCAGCCGCGCATCGACATCGGCGGACGGCACGGAATGGGTCAGCCACGTTTCGCAGCGCCGTGTGACCGAAGTCCCGGACCGCTTCTCGAAATAAGCGCGGGACCTGCGCCACGGTTCAGGCGCCCCAAACAAAAAGCCCGGCAATCTGCCGGGCTTTTTTCTTCCTGCCGCCTTCGCGCGACCAACGGCTATCGCCGCGATCCCGGCAAGCCCATTTCCGTCTCGCGCTGCAACTGATCCACCTGATTCTGCAACGTGCGCAACTGCGTTTGCGCCTGCACCTTCTGCGCGTTGAGCGAGCGCGCGTCGACCTGCATCTGACGCTGATAATCGTCCACGCGCGCCTGCTGCGTGCGTGCCACGTCGAGGTCGGCCTGCAAACGGCGCGCGCGATCTTCGTTGATGGCGATCACACGCTCGATGAACGCCTTCTGCGCCTCGAGTTGCGTGCGGCGGATTTCCACGTCCGAAAGACGCTGCGTCTGCTGCGCGAAGTTCCCATAGATCGCTTCCGCTCGAGTTTCGTCCTGCGAACGGATCACGCGCCAGAAATGCTTGTCCTGGAACAGCACGATGTAATACGTCATCTCCGGCGGATAGAAAAACAGGCTCGCGCCGTAGCTGGCGTTGTAGGTCGTGCGCATTTCAACGAGCTGCTGATCGTGGATCAGCTGCATCAGCGTGGCGACGTCGCCCTGCGTGGCGCCCACCGTTGCCTGATCGTCGACGATACCCGCGGCCGGCAGTGCGTCGGCGGGCTGCGGGGTCAGGCTGTCGAGCGACGGACGGCTGCCGGCGACCGGCACGGCTTCGCTCGCAGGCGCGCCGGCCCACGCGGCCGCACCATGCTGCATCGACAGAATGGCTGCGGCAGCCAGCAAGGCGCGGCGCACGGGAAGGGTTTGCTTCATGACTGCCTGTTCCGTTGTGGATTCCTCGTAACCGCTTATTATCGCCGCCCGAAAATCTCAAAAACGGTATTAAATTCGGATAACCGAAGAATCCATCCGACGCTTATCTGAAATCACTGCCCCCGTTGCAGGAATCGCGGTCCGCTAACCGGCAAGAAAAAAGGGGCGAACATCTCGCCCCTTTTTGCTGGATCGCGCGGCGTGCACCGGCCCGCGCGTCAAGACCTGCGGATCAGAACCGCGTCTCGCGCGCCGCCCGCAGGAACGCATCGAGCAGCGGCGTGCAGTCGAGCAGCTCCGCGCCGCCCGCGCGATGGAATTCGGGGTGCCACTGCACGCCCACCACGAACGGCGAACGGCGATAGCGCACCGCTTCGATCAGCCCGTCGCCGGCCGACACGGCCTCGACCGTGAGATCGCGGCCCAGCGAGCGCACCGCCTGGTGATGGATCGAGTTCACGACGGCCTCGCGGCGGCCCGGGAACATGCTCGCGAGCGACGAGCCCTCGGGGAACGTGATCGCGTGCCGATGCTGATCGTAGTGCTCGCTCACGTGCACGCCCGCAGTCGGCACGTCGGTGGCGATGTCCTGGTACAGCGTGCCGCCGAACGCCACGTTGATCAGCTGGCAGCCGCGGCACACGCCGAGCACCGGCTTGCCCGACTCGATGAACTCGTGCAGCAGTTCCAGCTCGTACATGTCGCGCACGCGGTCGCCGGGCCATTCGGGGCGTGCGGCGGTTTCGGCGTAGGTCTGCGGCGAGACGTCGGCGCCGCCTTGCAGCAGCAGGCCGTCGAGATGCTTCGCGTAATCGCGCAGACGAATATTGCTCGGATGCAGCATGCCCTGATGGCCGACCGTCGGAATCATGAAGACGATCACGTCGCGCGACATGACCCAGTGCGCGATCGATTCCTCCAGATATTGCAGCGTCTTGCCGCGCAAACCCTGCGCGCCCGGCTCGGGGTGAAAGATGCGCGCCGACACGCCGATGCGCAGCGTGCGCTGGGTGATGCGCTGCCCGGCACGGTCGAAAATCTGGCGCGCGCGCGCCGCGATG
>NZ_CAJZAR010000054.1 GCF_914484835.1 Paraburkholderia tropica | reverse complement strand
TCCAGAACCCCGGTTTCTCCAAATGAGAGCCGGGGTTCTGGCGTTTGGGCGTGTGAATACAGAAAGCACAAACAAAAAAGCCGCCCACCAAGGCGGCTTTTTGCTTTCCAGACTGATACCTCACCGCATCGCCGACTCCTGCGCGACAAATTCCCGCGCGAACGGCAACTGCGCCCGAAGGTCCGCAGGCCGCCCAATCCTTACCATCGAAACACTGAGTAACCTTACGGGATTTTTCAGCACGCTTTACGACACCGTGAAGGGTTTATCGTTCGAACGCGCTAACCAATTAGCTGTTTCGAACAAGAGGAAACCACACGATGAAGAAAGAACTGTTTGCTATGGCGTTGATTGCGGTTGCCGCAACCGTATCGCTGCAAGCACGCGCCGACGAGCCGCTGGCGCCGCCCCCGCATGGCGCACCGGCGTTCGCAGGCGAGCCTGGCCTGCACCCGCCGTTTCCCGGCCCGGGCTTCGACGTCATCAACGATCTCGAGCAATTGCGCCGGCTCTACAGCCTGTCGGGTCACGCCGACGACATCGTGCAGGTCTATCACGAGGTGCTGAACAAGTCGCACGATCCCGTTGTGCGTCGCTTCACGTACGACGCGCTCGCACGTGAGCAACTGAAGCCGGCTGACCCCGCTGCGGCGATCGCGACGCTGCACGCGAGCCTCGAAGAAGACATCGAGCGCAGCAACAAGGCACCGCGCTTCGACGGCGCGCCAAAGAAGGACGCGCCGCGTCCCTGAGCGTCACGGTGGCCGTTCCAGTAGGCAACGGCAAGCCCGCCAAGCCGCCTGTCGCAAGACAGGCGCAGCCATTCCCCGCACGGTCCCGCAGGCGTGCGCGCCTTACGTTTCCTTATCGTTCCTTCCGGCGACCGCGACCGCGACCACGACCACGGTCACGGTCACGGTCACGGTCACGACCACAGCCACCCGCCTCACGCCTCTCCGTTCCCCCGCAGTTCGCCGGGCCCTTTTCCTGTCCATCGTTTCAGCGCTCGCCGAAAGTTGGCGGTATCGCTGAACCCCAACAGCATCGCGATATCGTCCGTGCTGAGCGGCGTGGTCTTCAGATATTCGAGCGACAGCGAGCGGCGCACGTCATCGAGGATGGCGAGAAATGAGGTCTCTTCGGCGAGCAGGCGCCGACGCAGCGTGCGCGTCGTCAGATGCATGGCATTCGCGACCTCGTCCATGCCCGGAAACACGCCGGGCTTGCTCATCAGGATCTGATAGACCTCGCCGGCCACGCCTGAGGAAGTCTTCGCCTGCCCGATCAACCGGTCGCAGGTTTCCTGGAGCAGCGTGGCCGTGAGCTTGTGCGCGAGTTGCGGCTTCTGGTCGAGAATCGCGCTGTCGTAGACCAGTTCGCATTGCGGTTCGCCGAAGAAACACGGACAGCCCAGATACTCGCCATAGAGATCGGCGTGCGGCGGCGCCGGATACGAGAAACTCGCCCGCACGGGCGGACAGTCGTGGCCCGCCACGTCCTGCAGATGCGTGACGTGCTGCATGTACTGCTGCTCGATGATGAACGCACCCAGCTCACGCGAAGGACTTGATACAAAGGCGTCAGGGAAGGTCCAGACCATCCGGTCCGGGTACTCGGTCCAGTCGATCGTGACCGTGGGCGTTGCGAGGCGGTGGTATTTCACGCCCAGCTTGAAATAGTCGCGCAGCGACAGGCAGGACATCAGCGCGTAGCCGTACATGCCATAGGCGGCGAGATGCAGCCGCCTGCCGACCTTGAACGGCGTGGCCGGGTCGCACGACAGCGACACCGCATTCCGGCACACCGTCGCGTACTGGCCGATCGACGTCATGACCGACGCGTCGTAGATCTCGCCGATCTCGACGCCCGTGCCCTTGAGGCTGTCCGCGGGCGCAATGCCCTGTTCCGACAAGACCTCTACCAGCGCGGCGATTTTGTACGGCGCGTAGATGCGCTCGTTGAGCGGTGGCCGTGTCGATGCCATGTCAAAGCCTCAATTTGTCCCCGAGGGACAGCGGGATGTCCGAAAATGACCTTATCGGCGCGATCCTACCTGACTACCATCGCTATCACAAGACAAGCTGAATCGAACCAGGAGACGCAATGATCGAAGCGAGCCGAAAGGTCATCATTTCATGTGCTGTGACGGGCGCAACGCACGTACCGTCGATGTCCGAGCATCTTCCGCTCACGCCCGCATCGATCCGCGAGCAGGCCATCGACGCGGCGCGCGCGGGCGCGGCGATCATCCATCTGCACGCGCGCCATCCCGAAGACGGACGCCCGACGCCGGACCCGGAAGTCTTCGCCGAATTTGTCCCCGAGATCGCCCAGGCCACCGACGCCGTCATCAACATCACGACGGGCGGCAGCACGCGCATGACGCTCGAGGAGCGGCTCGCGTATCCGCGCTTGCTGAAGCCGGAAATGTGCTCGCTGAACATGGGCTCGATGAACTTCTCGATTCATCCGCTCGCGCAGAAGATTACGTCGTGGCGCTACGGCTGGGAAAAGGACTTCGTGGAAGGCATGGAGGACATGATTTTCCGTAACACCTTCCGCGACATCAAAAAGATCATGCTCGAACTCGGCGAGCACGGCACGCGTTTCGAGTTCGAGTGCTACGACCTCGGGCATCTGTACAACCTCGCGCATTTCGTCGACGAAGGGCTCGTGAAGCCGCCGTTCTTCATTCAGTCGGTGTTCGGGATTCTGGGCGGCATGGGCCCGGACCCGGAGAACATGAGCGTCATGCGCACGACAGCGGATCGCCTGTTCGGCCGCGAAAACTATCAGTTCTCCGTACTAGGTGCAGGCCGACATCAGATGCCGCTCGTGACGATGGCGGCCATCATGGGCGGCAACGTGCGCGTCGGGCTCGAAGACAGCGTGTATTTGTCGAAGGGCGTCAAAGCCGAATCGAACGCGCAGCAGGTCGCGAAGATCCGGCGGATTCTGGAGGAACTGTCGTTCGAGATCGCGACGCCGGCAGAAGCGAGAGCGATGCTGGGTTTGAAGGGCGCCGACAAGGTGTCCTTCGAGGCCGCGCTAGCCTGAGACGCAGGCGCGGACCTCGGTCAAGGCAGTCGGCAATAGCAGTCAGTCACAACAAGAAAAGCCAGTTAATCAGGAGACACGGTTATGACGAGCGCTTCCGGTATTGAAAGCGCCGATGCCTTGCATCGGCTGGCCACGCGCAAGGCAATGGCGCGGCTCATTCCCTTGATGTGCGCGATCTACTTCATGTCGTTTCTCGATCGCACGAACGTTGCGCTCGCGAAAACGCAGCTCGCGATCGACGTGGGCATTCACGCGGCCGCTTATGGCCTGGGCGCGGGCATTTTCTTCATCGGCTATGCGCTGCTCGAAGTGCCGAGCAATCTCGCCGCGCATCGCTTCGGGCCGCGTCGCTGGATCGCGCGCATCGCCGTGAGCTGGGGCGTGCTCTCGACGCTCATGATGTTCGTGCAGGGCCCGTGGTCGTTCTACGTGCTGCGCGTGCTGCTCGGGATCGCCGAAGCCGGACTCTTTCCGGCCCTCATGTACATGGTGACGCTGTGGTTCGCGACGCAGGACCGGCCGGTTGCCGTGGGCTGGATCTACACGGCGCCGGCGCTCGCGCTCGTCATCGGCAGTCCGTTGGGCGGCGCGCTGATGCAGCTTTCCGGGCTTGGCGGCCTGCATGGCTGGCAGTGGATGTTCATGATCGAAGGCTTGCCGAGCATCGTCGTCGGCGTGCTGCTGTACTTCAAGCTGCCCGACCGTCCGCGCGACGCGCGCTGGCTTTCGCACGACGAGGCCAGTGTGCTGGAAACGCGCGCGGTCATCGATACGCACGGACACGCGGACCTGACGTCGGCCGACTGGGTCGCCGCGCTCAAGCGCCCGAGCACGGTGCTGATCGGCCTGATCTATTTTCTGAATCAGGTGGCGTTCGTCGGGCTCTACTTCTTCGCGCCCGCCATGATTCACCAGATGAACGTGACGTCGCCGTTCATGGTCGGGGTGCTGTCCGCGAGCGTGGGCGTCGGCTTCCTGCTGGGCGTGCTCGTGCTGCCGCGCATTCATCGGCGCGTGTCGAACGATTGCGGCTTCCTCGCGTGGCTCACGACAGGCGCGGTCGTGGGCGCGGCCGCTTATATGAGCGCGCACAGTCCGGCGGCGCGCATCGCGTGCCTCGTCGTCACGGCGTTCTTCGGCGGCGGCGTGCTGCCTTCGTACTGGTCGATCGCGATGAAGCGCGTGCAAGGCATCCAGGCTGCGGCGGCGCTCGCCTTCATCAATACGCTGGGCCTGCTGGGCGGATTCGCGGGACCGTATCTGTTCGGTCTCGCGGAAGCGGTCTCGGGCCGTAGCGATGCGGGCTTCACGGTGATACTCGTGGCGTCGATCGGCGGACTCGCGCTCGTGCCGCTGCTCGCCCGCGTGATTCGCCAGGAGAGCGGCAGGCCGTCACTGGCGGTGCCGGTCAGCGGCGCGCAACATTGAAATCGCGCACACGCAATCCAGATTCAAACAAGGGAACCAGAATGAGATTGAAGGGCAAGGTGGCGATCGTCACCGGAGCGGGGCAGGGAATCGGCGCGGCAACGGCGCTGAAGTTCGCGCGCGAAGGCGCGGTCGTCGCGATCTGCGATCTGAACGCGGACGCCGTGGCGCGCGTGGAAAGCGCGTGCCGCGAGGCGGGAACGCAGGCGCAGGGTTATGTGCTCGACGTCGCGAACCGGGACGCCATGGTGGCGATGGTCGCGGACGTGATCGCGCGTCATGGCCGGATCGACGTGCTCGTGAACAACGCGGGCATCACGCGCGACGCGCGTCTGCAGAAGATGACGCTCCAGCAGTTCGACGATGTGATCGATGTGAATCTGCGCGCCGTGTTCAACGCCACGCAGATCGTCGCCGACATCATGGTCGAGCAGGGCGCGGGCGTCGTGCTCAATGCGAGTTCGGTGGTGGGCATTTACGGCAACTACGGGCAGACGAATTACGCGGCCTCGAAGTTCGGCGTGATCGGCTTTACGAAAACATGGAGCCGCGAACTCGGGCCGAAGGGCGTGCGCGTGAATGCGGTGGCGCCGGGCTTTGTCGATACGCCGATTCTGTCGACGGTGCCCGATACGGTGCTCGACAAGATGCGCAGCCAGGTGCCGCTCGGCCGCCTCGCGCAACCCGAGGAAATCGCCAACGTCTACGCGTTTCTCGCGAGCGACGAAGCCAGCTATATCAACGGCGCGGTGCTGGAAGTGTCGGGCGGGATGACGCTTTGAACCGGGCCGCGGTCCGGATCGATTCACAAGAGAACACTGAACGAGGTCATGAATGGGTACGCTGGATCTTCTGAAACCGAGGCCCGGTTTGCGGGTGCTCGTCACGGGCGCGGCGACGGGCATTGGCGCGGCGATTGCCGATGCGTTTCTCGAAGCGCAGGCGCAGGTCACGATCTGCGACGTGGACCCGGTTGCCGTCGAAGCGGCGCAATCGCGCCATCCCGCGTTGCGCGCGCACGTGGCCGACGTCTCGAAGCGCGAGCAGGTCGATCGCGTGGTGGACGCCGCGGCGAGCGCGATGGGCGGCATCGATGTGCTCGTCAATAACGCGGGCATCGCGGGACCGACGGGCAGTATCGAAGATCTGGATTCCGAACAATGGGAGCGCACGGTATCGACCAATCTCGACAGCCAGTTTTATTTTCTGCGGCGCGCGGTGCCGGTGCTCAAGGCGTCGTCTGATTGCGCGAGCATCGTCGCGCTTTCGTCGGTGGCGGGGCGGCTCGGCTATGCGTTTCGGACACCTTACGCATCGACGAAATGGGCGATCGTGGGGCTCGTGAAGTCGCTCGCGGTCGAACTCGGACCGAGCGATATTCGGGTGAACGCGATTCTGCCCGGCGTGGTGGAGGGCGAGCGGATGAACCGCGTGATTGCCGCGCGCGCCGACGCGCTGGGCATTCCCTTCGAAGCAATGCGCGAAGAGTATCTGAAGAAGATCTCGCTACGGCGCATGGTGAGCGTCGACGATATCGCGGCGACGGCGTTGTTTCTCACCTCGCCGGCAGGCCGCAACATTACGGGGCAGGCGATCAGTGTGGATGGAAACGTCGAGTATCTGTGAGACGAAATTTGTGCGGCCGCTTCCGCCTGGATGACGCACGCGCCTGACACAAGGCAACCGCATCTGACGCGCGCGATCAAACGGTGAATAACCCGCGCAACGCGCGAATATCGCGTACGTCTTCCAGATGATTGATCTGCGCGATCAACCGCAGCGTCTTGTCCTTGCCGAGCACGGGCGCCATCAGGTCGCGCGCCTTGTCGTTCACGCCTTCCACGCTCAATGGATTTTCTTTCGTGCCCGGCGGAAAGCGCGTCGTGTGCGAAAGCGTGCGGCCGTCCGTGAGCGTCACATCCACGCGCGCACCGCGCGGCGCGGCCGGATCATCCAGCGTTTTATCGGCGACGACGCTGATCTTGCTGCGTAGCGCGATCATTTGCGGATCGCGCATCAGCGCCGCGTTGTGGCTGTCCGCGAACGACACCGCGCCTTTGACGAGCGCGACCGCCACCATATGCGCGCAATTCACGTCGGGCATCGAACTGTCGCCGACGATACCGACTGCATCGCTCGGCACATGCACGTCGATCTTGCTGACGTTTTCCGGCGTGAGACCGTTCTGCTTGCGGAGCGTGAGAAAGGCATCGAGCGGCGACTGAATCGGATAACCGACCGAGTACGTTTTAATCGCGGTTTCGGTGACGAAGAAGCGCTGGCCGAGACCGTCGAGCATCGCTTGCGGATTCGGCTGCGTCGAGAGCGCGATGAACAGGTTGTGCGTGCCGTCGAGCACGTCGGCGACACCCGTCATGCCCGATTGCACCATCGTCACCGCCTGCACGCCGTTGCGCGCGCCCATGCCCGCGAAGTCGAAAGCCTTTTCGATGTGGTCCTTGTCTTTCACCCAGCTCCACAAGCCCGATTCCTGCTGCGCGGCATACGAAATGGCAAAGCGCGTTTCGCGTTCGTCGAGTGACGCGAGCGCGGCGGCGGCGCCGACCGCGCCGAACGTCGAGGCCGTGCCTTCGGCGCTGCGATGCGAGGCCCGCACGCGGTCGGGGCCGAGCGCCATCAGCAGGCGGCACGCCATGTCGTAGCCCAGCGCGACCGCGCGGATGAACGCTTCGCCGCTACAGCCCGCGTGTTCGCCGATGGCGAGCGCGGCCGGCACGACCGAACTGCCCGGATGCGCCTTGGTGACGGGCTCGAAGTCGTCGGTTTCGTCGGAGTGCGCGCACATCGCGTTGGCGAGCGCCGCGTTCACGCAGGTCGTGCGCAGATCCGAAGCGATCACCGACGCTTGCGACGTGCCGCCGAGGCTGCGGACGTAGCGCGTAGCGAGTTCGCCGGGACGCATGCGAGAGCCGGAGACCATCGCGCCGAAGGTGTCGAGGATGTGGTTCTTGCACGCGGTGGCGACGGCCTCGGGCAGCGCCTGGCCGCGCGACGCTACGATGTAGCGCGCGAGTTGCGCAGTGACGTCGGTGGTGGCGTCGCCGGATGCGAGGGTATCGTCGGCGGCGAACGCGTTGCGCCAGCCCGGCAGTGACGTGGCGGCGAGCGCCGCCGCTGTTTGTAGAAAGCGCCGCCGTTCGAGCGGAAATCGCGCCATGCTTGTCTCCTGTTGTTGTTTTCGCCGATGCGCGCGCGTCGGCGTGCATCGGCGTACATCGGTCTTCAGCGTGCGATCGCGCTATTGCACGGACACCCAGCGTGAGCCGACACCGTCGACGATACTCGCCGCGTCGAACCGATAGGCCATTAACGCAGCGAGGCCGCGCCGACCGTCGATGGAAGCGGGCGCGCTCGTGAAGCCGTGCTTCGCGATCAGCGCGGCTTCGATCGCGTCGGCGGCCGCCTTGCCGGTCTCGATCGCGCGCATGGCGTGCGTGTCGTTGTGCGCGAGTCCGGCGGCTTGCGTGGCGGCCACGCCCAGCGCGTGACGCGCGCGCGTCGCGTCGAGTCCATAGAGCCGCGCGGCGGCGAGCACCGCGCCCAGTATTCCGAGCGACGACGCCACGTTCCAGCGCGCGCGGAATTCGCTGCTGTCCACGGCGGCGAGCACACGCGTGGCCGCTTCGATGCCGATGGCGGCGGCTTCGGCGATGGCCGCTTCGCTTGCGCCCGTTGCCTCGCCAATCGCGATCGCCACGGCGAGCACTGGCGCGTCGAACGTGGACGCCTCGGCATGCGCAAGCGTTGCGCCGATCGTCCACGCACGCACGCGAAGATCGGCGGCCGCGCTGCCTTGCGATTGCAACAGCGCCGACAGTTGCGCAGCAATGGCGCTTTCATCGCGCAGATGCGAGCGGGCTTGCGAGAGCCGTGTATTCGCGGCTTCAATCGCAGCGTTAGCGGAGGCGTCGAGCGAACCGCAGGCCAGCGCGGTCAGCGCATCGGAGACGGCGGAATGGTGTACGGCTTCATGCATGGTTCAGTTCCTCTTGCGGCGCGCAGAGCGCGAACAACGTATCGAGCGACGGCGCGGCGTCGATCGTTTCGACGGCCGTGGCCAGCCTCGCAGCAACGCCATCGCCCAGCAGCGGATCGATCAGCAGGCGCACTTTCTCCATCAGTTCTTTGTCGGTGAGCGGGCGGGCGAGACTGCCGCGCGCGTGCTCGACGTGATGTTCGAGCACCTCGCCGCGCTTGAGCGTCGCGCGAATGAAGACCTCGTCGCGATTCACCGAAGCATCGGGCGCGAGCGTCGTCAGCGCACGCACGCGCCGCACGTCGTCCTGCACCACGCGCGCGTCCTCGTACTGCGCGAGGCCAACTCGCTTGTCGCACAGCGCGGCGGCCACACCGTGGATCGCGGAGAAGCGCGCCTGCAAGCCGTCCTTCGGCTGCGGATTGCCCATCAGTTCCGGCACGAGCGGATGGCAGCGCAGCACAATTGTTTCGATATCCTCAGCGTTGCCGATGTGCGGCGCAAGCGCGAGACCCGAATCGATGGCCGGATGCGCGACGATCCCGCATGGATACGGTTTATACGTGTTGAACAGCAGTTCCCAGCGCTCGCCGAACGCGCCGTTCATCTGCTCGAAATCGACGCGCGTCGACATCGAATGCGCATAACCGCCCGGCGCTTCGAAGATATCGTCAGCCGCCTGCTGACCCGCGAGCGCGAGCCGCGCGGCGGCGATGCCGTTGGCGGCGGCCTTGCCCGGGTGATACGGCTTGGTCATCGTGCCGAAGGCCTCGCGCTGGCCGACGAACATCGACGCCGCAATCGCGACGGCTTGCGTCAGTTGCGTTTCGTTCAGGCCGAGCAGCAGGGCCGCCGTCACCGCACAGCCGATCACGCCGCAGGTGCCGGTGATGTGCCAGCCGCGGTCGTAATGCTCGGGCGAGATCGACACGCCCACGCGCAACTGCGCTTCGCAGCCGAGCGCGAACGCGCTGAGCGCGGCGCGTCCCGTCGGCTGCGTTTCCGGCGCGAGCGCGGTGATGACGGCGAGAACCGACGCGGCCGGATGAATCACCGTCGCGAGATGGGTATCGTCGAAATCGTCGAGATGCCCTGCGAAACCCGTGGCGAGCGCGGAAAAATGCACGTCCACGCGTTCCGTGCGGCCCGGCACCGGCGCGCGCGGCGCGACGCCGAGATCGCGCGCGGCGGCGAGTATCGCGTCCACGCCCGGATGGCGCGACGCGCCAATCGAGGTGCCGATCACGTTGATGAGAGAACGTTGCGCTTCGCGCGCGACGTTCGCGGGCAGCGGGCGCTGCGCAAGGGCATGGAGACCGTGCGCAAAGGCGGCGGCGATCACACTCATTGGGACAACTCCTCCAGACGGACGCCGTTGGTGCGCGGACCGAGCGCGCCCACCATCACGACGATGACCAACATCGCTGACGAAATCAGCACGAACACGGCGGGCACGCCCGAATGCTTGAGCAGCGCCGCCACCCAGAAGCCGACGAAGATCGAACTGAGCCGGCTCCAGCTAAAGACGAAACCGACGGCGCGTGCGCGAAAGCGCGTCGGGTACAGCTCGGCCTGATAGGTGTGGAAGATGCCGATCAGCCAGTTGTTGGCGATCGTCACGGCCGCGCCGCACAGCAGGATCGGCAGCGGTTCGCGCGCCATGCCGAACAGCACGCCCGCCACCGCCACGACGATCGCACAGCCCACCAGCTGCCACTTGCGCTGCACGCGCTCGGCGAACAGCATCGCGCCGATGGCGCCGAGCGGCGTCGTGAACGCGATCATCATCGTGTAGAGCAGCGAATGCGTGAGCGTGATGCCCTTCGTGAACAGCAGCACCGGCACCCATGCGCCGAAACCGTACACGCCGAACGTCTGGAAGAAGTTGAAGCACGACAGCATGATCGTGCGCGGCAGATAGCGGCCGCGCCACATATCGCGCCACGAAGCCGTGTTGTCGGTCGCTTCGGCGCGCGGTGCATCCGGCGCGGGCGCACTGAGACGCTGGCCCGTTTCCGCGACCACGCGCCGCTCGATATCGTCGACGATCGCGCGCGCTTCGGCGAGCCGTCCCTGGCTTTCGAGCCAGCGCGGCGACTCGGGCAGGCCGCGCCGCACGAACCAGATCAGCACCGCGCCGCCCGCGCCGATGATCATCACCCAGCGCCAGCCTTCGAGACCCAGCGCCGTGTACGGCACGAGCAGATACGAAAGCACGGCGACGGTCGGCACGGACGTGAGGATCACGAGAATGCTGAAGGCCGAATAACGGCCGCGCGTGTGATTGGGCGTCAGCTCGGAAATATAAGTGTCGACAGTAATCAGTTGCACGCCGATGCCGATACCGGCGACGAAACGCCAGGCGTCCATCGCGACCGGCGAAGTCTGGAACGCGGCGGCGAGCGTCGCCACCGAATAGACCAGCATCGCCACGGTGAAGACAGCGCGGCGGCCGAGCCGGTCCGTGAATCCGCCCAGCGCGACGGTGCCCACGAACATGCCTGCGAAGAACGAGCCGAGGAAGCTCGCGAAGCCGTTCACGTCGAACATGCTCGTCGTGGTGGCGCGGTAGAGGCCGCTATGAATCAGGCCGAGCGAGATATAGGCGGCCATGAACATCTCGTAGAACTCGAACCAGCCGCCGATGGCGATGCGCGCGACGAGACCGCGAAAGTAGCGGGTCGGCGGCAGCCGGTCGAGCCGCGCGGATACGCACGCGTCGACCCCGCCGGCCAAGGCGACCTCTTTCTCCAGATACATGAATGTCTCCGATAGTGATGGTGCGTCTTTTTGTGAGTGTCGACACTTGATTCAGTGTATGTCGTTTACGAATCGAAATTCAAGAAAAATCCTGGTAAGTGTATACACTAGAGGGTGTGGCTGATCCCGGCATCGGTGCCGGCGGGCAGTTGGTAGAATCGGCGGGCCGGCGCGCAAGGCGCCTCGTGGAGACAGGAAAGGAAGCGCACATGACGGAAAGCGACGCCGTGCTAATGGATACCGACGACATGCCGGAGGCGGGCGGTGACAGCCCGCGCGTCGCGGAAATCGTGGACTGGGTGGCGCGCGGCATCATCGAAGGCCGCCTGCAGCCAGGCGACGATCTGAATTCGGTCGAACTCGCCCGGCGCTTCGGCGTGAGCCGCACGCCGGTGCGCGAGGCGCTGTTCGTGCTGCATCGCGAACGCATGGTCGACTGGTCGCCGAGACGGCGTCCGCGCGTGGCGGCGATGAGCCTCAAGGACGTGCGCGAGATCTATCATCTGCGTGCGATGCTTTACGCGCAGGTGTCGCTCGCGATCGTCGAGCACGCGACCGACGACGACATCGCATCGCTCTGGCGCGCGCACGGCGTGCTGGCGGAGGCCGCCGCGAAAGGCGACGTCGATGCGTATTTCTGGGCCAATGTCGCGTTTCGCGACGAGGAACTGCGCGTGAGCCGCAACGCGATCTTCAAGGAAGTGCTCGACTCCATGCGTATGCGCACGAACCGGATGCGCCATCTGAGCACGTCATTGCCGGGCCGCATGCAGCGTTCGTGCACCGATCATCAGCGGCTGTGCGAAGCGTATGCGGAGCGCGACGGCACGCTCGCCGCCGCGCTCAACCGTTCGATCGTGATGGGCGCGTTGAAGTCGATCGAAAATATCTGGGTGGCTTGACCGATCTGGCGGATCGGCAACTCACTTTGGTGGCGAGGACATCGGGATGAACGTCTGGATCGAACGCACGCTCTTGATCATGCTGGCGCCCGTGCTCGCGATACAGGGCGTTTACACGCGGAAGGTGACACCAAAATTGCCAGAACCGCCGGGCCCGCGCGAAGGTCGAGCGGGGCAGGGTTCTGTGCTGAAACTCCTGATCGTGGGTGATTCGGCAGCCGCAGGTGTCGGCGTGGAGCATCAACACAATGCGTTAGCGGGGCAGCTTGTGGCCGCGCTAGCGCCGCAATTCGAATTGCACTGGAAGGTGATCGCACAAACAGGCTATACGACGCGCGATGTGTTGAGGCGGCTCGAACATGAACCCGGGCAGGCATTCGACCTGGTCGTGCTCTCGCTCGGCGTCAATGACGTCACCAGCGCGGTCCGTACCGGCAAGTGGCTCGCTCAGCAACGGGACTTGCTGGCGCTCCTGCAACAACGCTTCCTTGCGCAGCATGTGATCGTGAATGCCGTCCCGCCGATGGAGCGATTTACCGCGCTTGCGCAACCGCTGCGCGCGATCCTCGGCGCGCGCGCCCATCGCTTCAATGCAAGTCTGGCAAGTGTCGTGGATCAATGGCCTGGCTGCGAGCTGGTGCGCCCAACGCTACCGTCAGGGCGCGAGGCGCTGGCGGACGATGGGTTTCACCCAGGGCGATCGGCGTACCGCGAATGGGCGCGCCACCTCGCCGAAAGAATCGCTGCCTGGGAGCGTGGCAGGCGGGTAACCGATTTGTGACGGGTGCGTTGCCGTCACGGTTAATCGACGATGCCGTCTGCTTGAACCAGCATAACGCGGCAGCCTGCTTCGATGCGATCGAACGCCAGGCTCATGCCGTGCATCGCGGCGACTGCGTTCGCGAGACTCAGACCAAGACCGTTTCCGGGAGTATGGCGGCTAGCCTCACCCCGATAAAATCGTCGCAACACCGCTTGATGCTCGGCTTCAGGAATGCCTGGACCATTGTCATGAACGGATAAATGAACGCGACCTTGAAGACGGATGAGACTGACCGTAACCGTCCCACCGATCGGCGAAAATTTGATCGCATTCTCAATCAGATTCGCCAGCGCTTCAAACAACAGGTTCGGATCTCCTTCCAAAGCGAATTCACCACCGCCTTCAATTTCGCATCGGTAAATCAGTGCTTTTTCTTCAGCCGATGCTTCGTAGTATTCGTACACATCCTTTACGATACCGGCGAGATCGACCGGCACGAACGACTGGCGGCGCACACCGCTTTCGACTTCCGAAATTCGAAGCAGGGCGTTGAACGTGTGACGCATGCCGGTCGCTTCGACGAGCGTATCGTCGAGCGCCTGACGATAATCGTCAATTGTCTGGCCACGCCGCTGCACCCGTTCGAGTCCGGCGATCATCGACGTCAGCGGCGTGCGCAGATCGTGTGCAATGGCATCGCAAACGCCTTTTACCTCATTCATCAAGCGCTCGATTTCGTCGAGCATGCCGTTGACCACGCGTACCAGACTCTCCAGATCGTCGTGCCGCCGATGCGTCGGCAGACGTTGCGAGAGATCGCCTCCCACGATTTGCCTGATTGTCGCCGTGACCGCATCCAGACGCCGAAGCGAACCCAGTCCGATCGCGGCGGCTCCGATCAAGCCAATCGCGAGGGCGAAAAGCGCGCCAATGAGCAGCACCTTGACGAGGCCGATGTTAAAGCTGTCGAGTTCGAGTGTGTTTTGGCATCGCAGGGCGATTTGATCGCCCGGCAGTTTTGCGGCAATACAGCGCGCAGTCTGATTGATCGGCCCGTCGTGCAAGCGGATGGCGAATGGCTTTCCCACATAAGGAATATCGCGCGGCAATGTTGTCAGAGAGCCGGCAATATAGTGGCCGCCGTTTCCGAACAGGCCGTTTGGCCGTTGCTGGTCGGGATCGCTTTGACGAAGCACGTCGAAGAGCGCGGACAGCCGTTGCGGTGAACTGCGCTGCATGGCGACGTATTCGCGACCTAACCAGTCATCCACACGCTGTGTTTCGAAACCGGAGATCGAAAAATACAGATAGGCAAACAGCGGCACCGAAATGCCGCCGAAAATGCCGAGGAATAACACCGAAAGCCGAAAGCTCGTGGTCCGTCGAAGATCAATCAGGCGAACGAAGCACATAGCCGGACCCACGAACGGTATGAATGATGGGCACCGATCCCGTCGGGTCGAGCTTTCTTCTCAGGCGACTGATATGCACGTCGATCACATTGGTGCGCTCGCCGACGCGGTAATTCCAGACCGCTTCAAACAGCATCGTGCGGCTGACCACTTGTCCTTCGCGACGGATCATATATTCCAGAATCCGGTACTCGCGCGGCAACAGTTCGACCTCTTTGCCTGCATAGACCACGGTGCGGTTGACGAGATCGACGTTCAGCTCGCCGATGCGATACGCCGTCTCGTGCGCGGAGGTCTGCGAGCGGCGAACCAGGGAATCGAGCCGCGCTGTCAATTCGATGTATTCAAATGGCTTCACGAGATAGTCGTCGCCGCCCGCGCGCAATCCCTTCACGCGCTCGTCGACCGTCGACAATGCGCTGAGGATCAACACGGGCGTCGTCGTCGCCGCCTCGCGAAGCGCGCTCAGCACGTCGAGGCCTTCCATACCGCCGGGCAGCATGCGGTCGAGAATGATCGCATCGAGCGGGCGCGAAGTCGCCTGCGCGATGCCTTCCGCGCCTGTGGCTGCGGTTTCGACCATGTAGCCGTGGTCCTCCAGCGCGACCTTGATTTCGCGAAGTGTTTTTGCGTCGTCTTCGACGACGAGTACTGTTGGCATAGCGATCGCTCTTCAAAAATCCTGCAGGAAGGCCCGAAAAGCCCCCGTCAAACATTAAATAAAGTTCATTAAACGCAGTTCATGTCATTGATTTTTCGAAGGAATTGCCAAATCTGAATTTTTAAAGTATAAATACGAACCATTCTCATTTTAGCAGCGAGCACGCCTCCATGACAGTTCGTGCAGAGGCGCGCGACCAGAACACGGGGTACCACGCCCGGTCATGTCGTCGCGCATGCGTACCTATGTCGGCAGACATGATGATTAGCATTCCTATTGTGTCAGGTCACATCTCCGCAGTGGAGATCGACCGGAATATTCGCGAGTTGGCCGATAAGCGGGCCGCTCTCCGCGCGGTGCTTTCCGTCATGCACGCTTCCGGCTAATCCGCTACACGCCCGGCCGATATTCGCCTTCGCGCCTGCCTGGGCGGACGTGTCTCCAGTCCTGGCCGAATCCATTTTCTCAATGTGTCGCCCAGTTCGAATGCCCGGCATTCGATGGCGCAGCTTTGCGCGTTACTTTCTCTTCTCTCCGTCATGAATCGATCTTCTCGCCAAATTCGTCGTGCCGCCTCGGTCCGGCAACGCTCCGCCTTGAAACGACGCCGATCCATCGCCGTTGCGCTGACCGTGGTCGCTTACGGTGGTTTCGCCGATGGCCGCGCTTTCGCGGACGAACCTGTCGCGACGCCTGGCGTGGCCGCGTCGTCGCCCGCTGCCGCGAGCGAGCCGGAAGAGGGCGCGACATTGGCGCCGGTTGTGATCAAGACGGCGAAGGAGCCAGCAGCCAGCACGTACGCGCCGAAAACGGTTCAGACGGGCCAATATCGCGGACTCGACGCGCTCGACGTTCCCGCCACCGTGAGCGTCGTCACGAGCGAGGTGCTGAAAGCACAGGCCGCGACGGGCCTGTACGACGCGCTGCGCAATGTCGCGGGCGTCACACGTCAGCAGCTGAGCGGCATTTCGTATGACCAGCTTTCTATTCGTGGCATTGCACTGGACAACCGCCAAAGCTATTACATCGACGGCGTGCTGCCCATCGACAACAACATCTGGATGCCGATGGAGGATAAGGAGCGCGTCGAAGTGCTGAAAGGGGCCTCGGCGTTGTACTACGGCTTCGCGGTGCCGGCCGGGATCGTCAACATGGTGATGAAGCGCGCGGGCGATACGCCGGTGACGTCGGTATCGACGCTGGTCGACTCGCATGGTTCGGTCGGCGCGCACGTCGATATTGCGCGGCGCTTTGGTGTGGACAAGCAGTTCGGTATTCGCGTCAATGCGATGGCCGAGCACGTCGAGACGCCAATCGACGGCGACCGCGGTTATCGCATGTTCGAGAGCGTCGCGCTCGACTGGAAGCCGACGAATCGGTTGACGCTCAAGTACGACCTTGAGCACATCGATCAGCGCGTGGTCGAGCAGGCCGGTATTACGCCGCTCACTGCCGTCAACGGCGTGATCACGCTGCCCTCGCTGCCCGACGCGTCGAAATTGCTGGTGCCGAACGACAAGCCCACCACGTCGACCGCGATCGCACAGATTCTGCGCGCCGATTATCTAATCAACGACAACTGGAGCGCCAACGTTTCGATTGGTCAGTCGATCACGCAACGCAATCGCTGGCTCTGGATTTTCCAGAAGTACAACGTCGATACGGGGACGGGCCAATTGCAGGGCAGCCAGCAGAACGGTCAGTTCTACGAGAACAAGAACGTGCGCGCGGAAATCAACGGCCTTTTCGACACCGGGCCTTTCACGCACGACGTGACGTTCGGCGTCAACGAGAACTGGCTATTCCAGCCTGATTTCACGACTTACTATTACACGGCCACGCAAAGCCTGTATGACCCGGTCAGTATCACGAGTTTGACGCGAGGTTCGTCGAAGGCCTTTTACGCGCAACATATCAGTAACCAGGGCGTCTACCTTTTCGATCGCATCGGACTGACGAAGAACCTCGATTTCACAGCGGGCGTGCGCTATTCGTCGTATCACGCGACGCAAGCGAAAACCGTGACGCAGGATGTGAATCACACGTCGCCGTCGGCGAGCATCGTGTACAAGATCACGCCGCAAACGAGCGTCTATACGAGCTATATCGAAGGTCTGGAGTCGGCTGGCAGCGCACCGGCGACGGCGACCAACGCGTATCAGGTGTTGCCTGCGGCGGTGAGCAAACAAGTAGAAGTCGGACTGAGGCATCGCTTCAACAACGGCGCGCTGGCGTCGATCGCCGCGTTCCAGATTCGTCAGCCCTCGGCGAGCACGGATGCAGACGGCGTCTACGCGCTGAATGGCGTCGGCCGCTATCGCGGCATCGAGTTTTCGTTTCAGGGTGACATCACGCGCGATCTCTCGATCGTCACGACCGGCATGTGGCTCGATGCGACGCTCGTCGACAGCACGGATGCCACGACGCTCGGCAAGCGCCCGGAAAATACGCCGCGTTATACCGGCAGCGTATTTCTGAATTATCGCGTCCCGCATCTTTATGGTTTTTCGATTAACGGCGGCGCGTATTTCGTGGGTCAGCGGCCGATCAACGATGCGAATCAGGCCTATATCCCCGGCTATACGCTGTTTTCGGCGGGCGCTCGCTACGAGACGAGTCTGTTTGGACGCAACGCCACGTTCCAGTTGAATGTCGAGAATGCATTCAATAAACACTACTGGGCATCGGCGGGATCGAGCCAATTGGGCATTGGGCTCGAACGGACCATTTCGCTGACCTCGACAATCGATTTCTGATAGGAAAACCACCATGAATATGAATCTGTCATTGCGTTCGGTCCTCGCGCCGTCGCGCGTGCCGCGTCGCGCACTGCTGTGCATGGCGTCCTTGCTGGCCGCATCCATCGCATTGGGCGGGGCGAGCACCGCCCGCGCGGCTACGCCACGCGTGCAGGATGCGAGCAGCGACGCGGTCACGGCCAGCAAGCATGTGCTGTACGTCACCCGGCTCAAACATCGCGATCGCGAAGAGGACGACAAGGTCGTCGCACATCTGGAACAACGCGGGATGGTCGTCAAACTGGTCGACGAAGATGCGCCGGTTTCGGCGGCGAAGGGTGAAGACCTCGTCATCATCTCGTCGGTGGTGAGTGCGCGCGATATGGTCGGGACGCCGTTTCGCGATGTGCCGGTGCCGCTTTTGACGTGGGAATCGGATCTGTTCGATTCGTTGCGCTTCACCGGTCAGAAAAAGGGCGAGGACTTCGGCGAGATCGCGAAAGAACACTACGTGAACGTTGTGAATGCACCGAGTCCGCTGGCGGGCGGCGTGCCTGCCGGAAAGCGTTGGGTTTATCCGCGAGACGACGAAATGGGTTGGGGCAAACCGGGGCCGGGAGCGACGATCATCGCGACTGTCGCGGGCGAACCGACGCATGCGGTCGTGTTCGCTTACGAGAAGGGCGCGACGATGGACTACGATTTCATTGCGCCGGCACGTCGCGTCGCGCTGTTTCTGGGCAATCGTTCGTTCGAAAATCTGAGCGCCGACGGCAGCGCGATATTCGATGCAGCAGTGAACTGGGCGGTCAGTGAACCCACTGGCGGCGCTCGCTAATCTGGCATCGACGTTTCGCTTGCAGAATTAAAACATTTCGATGCGCTGCCCGGTGCCGCTGACGTGTTCGCCGGCGCCGAGCATCGATCACCGAGCATCGATCGTCGATCGTCGATCGTCGATCGCGCGCATCAGTCGGCATCAAGACGGCTGCCTTTCGTCAGGTCCTGCATGGACCTGTCGCCCATTCCGCGAGCTTGTTCTAGCTCGCCTCCGCCTTTACCGCAACGGACTCTCCCGCTGAGTTCTTGTCGGTTCCCGAATAGAGCCTTGCTGAGCCAGCAAGCGGAAATCATTCACATCCAGTCCCCGGAACATCTGCGCGAATTTCGCTGAGCGCGTCAGGACGTCAAGCGAAGCCGTGAATCCGCGCGGCGGCCCTGCATGGGCTCGTCTCCCCATCATGATGGTTTCGCCGCGCGATACCCGATCGAGCGACAAACGTTCGCATTCGTCTTTTTGTAAGGTGACAATTCGTAGATGGCGGGCTAGCCAGCAGAAAAAAGGGCGGGAAGTAGTGAAAACCCTTGTTTTTGCCGCGCGTTTCGACGATTGGCTCGCGTTATGCCGGCGATCCGAAGCGTATCGGGCCGCGCGCGTCCCGATTGAATAACGCAGCCTTATAAAGAGGGTAACTGGCACTGATGGTGCGTGCCGGGCTTTTTTGCCTCCTTATCGTTCAAACCACAGAGCGTCATTTACATCTTTCGGCGACCCAGGCCGGATCACTATCAAAGAGCGGATCGATGAGCACGTTGCATCCCTATGCAGGCATTTTGACGGCAGTTCCCACCCCTCTCGACGAGAACGGCCGCTTCGTCGGCGCGCCGCTCGCCGCGCTGATCAAACGGCTCGCCGAAGCCGGCGCGGACGGCGTCGTGCCGCTCGGCGGCACGGGCGAGTACACGGCGCTGTCGTTCGCGGAGCGCGTGCGCGTCGTCGAGACCTCCCTCGAAGCCGCGGCGGGCGCGCTGCCGGTCGTGCCGGGCATTCTCTCGCCGGGACTCGGCGACGCCATCGACAACGCCAAGGCCTTCGTCGCGGCCGGTGCCAAAGCGCTGATGGTCGTCACGCCGTATTACTTCCGCCCGACCCAGGAAGGCATCGTCGACTACTACCAGCGTTTCGCCGACGAAGTCGACGCCGACATCATCCTCTACGAGATCCCGTATCGCACGGGCGTCTCGCTCCATTACGAAACGGTCGCGAAACTCGCGGCGCTCACGCGCGTGGTGGGCATCAAGGCCTGCAACCCGGATCTCGCTACGCAGATGCGCGCCGCCGAACTCTGCGCTTCGAAGATCGCGATCCTGAGCGGCGAGGAAGACGTTCTGCCGCTGCACGTTGCGATGGGCGCGGTGGGCGGCATCATCTCCAGCTCGAACCTCGTGCCGAAGCAGTGGGCGCGCGTGCTGGCGCTCGCGTCGAGCGGCCAGCTCGATCAGGCCGTCGCGCTGCACGCGACGCTGCGTCCGCTGATCGACGCCGTTTTCGCCGAGCCGAATCCCGCGCCGATCAAGGCCGCGCTCTCGCTTCAGGGCTTGCCGTTCGGCGACGTGCTGCCGCCGCTCAAGCCGGCTTCGGCGGCGCTGCGTCAGCGTCTGGCCGACGTCATGGCGCCGCTCGTCGCGCGCGAGGACGCGTATTCCCCCGCCGCCGCAGGCGTTTGAGCCGCACAGAGACCATCGCTACCCACCAGAGGATCCCATGTCATCCGATAACAATATCATCCTTCCGCGCCGCCGCTTTCTTCAGGCGGCCGGCGCCACGCTCCTGTCGGGCGCCGTTGCCGCGCCGATGATCGTCACCTCGCGCAAGGCGGCGGCGGCGAGCAATCTCACGGTCGTGAGCTGGGGCGGCAACTATCACCAGGGCGTGGAAGAGGCGCTGGCGAAGCCGTTCGAGAAGGAGTTCGGCGTTCACGTGACGCTCGTCGATACGCCCGATCTCGCCCGCGTCAAGGCGCAGGTGATGACGAACAACGTGCAATGGGACGTGTTCGACGCGGTCGGCCCGATGGCGATGACGGGTGCGAAGAACGGCTATTGGGAACCGCTCGATCCCGCGCTGTTCGACCAGAGCGACCTGATCGCGCCGATGACGAAGTTCGCCGTGCCGTTCTACGGCTTCACCGGCGGCATCTGCTGGGACAACAGCAAGTATCCGGCCGGCAAGCACCCGGAAACCTTCGCCGATTATTTCGATGTGAAGAAATTTCCCGGCCAGCGCACGCTGCGCAATCGTGCGAGCGAGACGCTCGAAATCGCCTTGCTCGCCGACGGCGTGCCGCCGGAAAAGATCTATCCTCTCGACGTGCCGCGTGCATTCCGCGCGCTCGACCGCATCAAGCCGTTTATCGGCAAGTGGGTCGACCAGACGCCGCAAACCGTCTCGCTCGTGGAAACGGGCCAGGTCGATTTCAGCTACACGTATTCGACGCGCGTGAAGGCCGCGCAGGAAGCGGGCAAGCCGATTAACTTCTCGTTCAAGCAGACGCTCACGGGCCTCGAATATCTGGTTGTTCTGAAGAATGCGCCGAACAAGGCGAACGCGATGAAGTTCGTGCAGTTCGCCATGCGCCCCGATCGCCAGGCCGCGCTCATGGACTATCTCGGCAACACGCCGGCCAGCAAGAAGGCGCTGCCGCTCGTCAAGCCGGACGTGCGCAAGTGGCTCTCGGACCCGGGCAACAAGATGAACCTCATCAGCAACGACGTCTGGTGGGCGGAGCACTACGACGAACTCACGCTGCGCTTCAAGGAGTGGGTGCTGTCGTAATGGAGTGTTGAAGATGGCCGTCGCGCAAGCGGCGGCCGTGTGGTTCGCGGTTGCGCATGTCAGTAGTGGGGAGGAGTGATGAAAGGCAGAAAAGAGGGCTTGCTGTACGTCGGCCCAGCAACGGTATTTTTATTTCTCGTGGTGTTCGTACCGCTGATGTACGTGGTCTACACGAGTGTCTGGGTGAATGACGGCCTGTCGCTTTCGGCCTATGAACGCCTGTTCGGCAGCGCACTCTTCCTGCGCACGTTGTGGTCGACGTTCCAGATCAGCATTTGCGCCTCGGTGTGCAGTCTGCTGCTCGGTTATCCCATCGCCATGCATCTCGCGAAGCAGACGCCGAAGAAGCGCGCGCTGTATATGGTGCTCGTGCTGGTGCCGTTCTGGACCAGCATTCTGGTGAAGAGTTACGCGTTCACGGTGCTGCTCGGCCGCGACGGGCTCGTCAATCAACTGCTGTCGTTTGTGTTCAGCACGCAGGTGCAATTGCCGATGCTGTTCAACCGGTTCGGCGTGATGGTCGGCATGACGAACTATCTGATTCCGTTCATTGTGTTCCCGGTGCTCGCGAGCCTGCTCGCCATCGACCCGTCGCTGTATCGCGCCTCGGAGATCATGGGCGCGAAGCCGCCGCGCATCTTCTTTCGCATCACGCTGCCGTTGTCCATGCCCGGCGTGGCGGCGGCGGCGCTGAGCACCACGGTGATGTCGATGGGTTTCTTCGTGATTCCGGCGCTGCTGGGCGGCCGCAAGGACGCGATGATGTCCAACCTCGTGGACTTCTACACACGCGAAACGATGGACTGGAACATGGCCTCGGCCATCGGCGTGATTCTGCTCGGCATTGTCACGCTCGCGGCGCTCGGTGCGGAACGCTTCCAGAAGCGCGATTCGAAAAAGGTGATGGCATGAGCACGTCTGTATCGAGTATGCCGGCAGTCCGGCGCGGTGTCGTCGTCGATGGTCTGGCGCGCCGCTATGCGCGCTTGCGCAACGTCGTCGCGATTCTGGTGTACGCCTTCATTCTGGTGCCGTCGCTGATCGTCATTCCGATTTCGTTCGGCGGCGACGGCGAGCTGACGTTCCCGCCGCGCGTGTGGTCGATGTCGCTTTACGTGCATCTCTTCACCTCGACCAGCTGGGTCGCCCCGATCTTGCAGAGCGTGAAGGTCGCGACGCTCACGATGGTGGTGGCGGTCGTGCTGGGCGTACCCGCCGCGTATGGGCTCGTGCGCCATGAGTTTCCCGGCAAGCGCCTCGTGATGCTGCTGCTCATGAGCCCGATTCTGGTGCCGGTGATCGTGATGTCGCTCGGTCTCTATCTGTATTTTTCGCGGCTGCATCTGGTGGGCTCGACGCTCGGCCTCGTCGTGAGCCACGTCGCCTACGTCACGCCGTTCATGATGATGACGGTAATGGCCGGTGTGAAGAAGCTCGATCCTGCGCTCGAATTCGCGACCACGATCATGGGCGCGAAGCGCAGCACCGTGTTCGTGAAAGTCGTGTTGCCGCAGCTTCGTCCGTCGATTCTCGCCGGTGCCTTGTTCGCGTTTCTGGTGTCGTTCGACGAAGTCGTCATCGCCTGGTTTCTCACGAGCCCGTCAACGACCACGTTGCCGGTGCGGATGTACAGCAGCATTCAATGGGATATTTCGCCCGTCATCGCGGCGGTTTCCGCGTTGCTTACGCTGCTTTCGCTGATTTTCTGTTGCGTGTCGGTTTGGCTTCAGCCGGCTGCGCCCGAGTCGTCGCATTGAGGTTGGAGAAAAACATGTCACACGTTCTACTGGATAACGACGGCCGTCCACAGGCCACCGCCGCGCAGTCAGGCAAGCACGCGAGCCGCGACGCAGCGGGCAGCGCCGCCGCCGCGCAGCGCAGCGCCGACGACATGATCGTCTTTCGCGGCGTGAGCAAGCAATACGGCAGCGCGGTGGCGCTGCACAGCACCGATTTTTCGATCCGCAAGGGCGAATTCCTGAGCCTGCTCGGACCGAGCGGCTCGGGCAAGAGCACGATCCTCAACATCATCGCGGGCGCCGTCGCGCCGAGCGAAGGCACCATCGTGCTCGACGGCAAGGACGTGTCGACCGTGCCGCCGCGCGAGCGCGGTCTCGGCATGGTGTTCCAGAACTACGCGTTGCTGCCGCATCTGAATGTGTTCGACAACGTGGCGTTTCCGCTGCGCATTCGCGGCGTCGCGAAGTCGGAAATTCAGCAGCGCGTGCGTAACGCGCTGGAGCGCGTCGGCCTCACGGGTTATGAGCATCGCAAGCCGCGCGAGATGTCGGGCGGTCAGCAGCAGCGCGTGGGCATCGCGCGCTGCATCGTCTATTCGCCTTCGGTGATCCTGATGGACGAGCCGCTCGGCGCGCTCGACAAGAAGCTGCGCGACCAGTTGCAGGGTGAGATCAAGCGGCTGCATCGCGATCTCGGCACCACGCTCGTCTACGTGACGCACGATCAGGAAGAGGCGCTGAATCTTTCGGATCGCGTGTGTCTGATGAACGGCGGGCGTATCGCCCAGCTCGGCACACCCGACGAACTGTACTTCGAGCCTGTGAACGAGTTCGTCGCGGACTTCGTCGGCGAGTCGAACCTGATCGAAGGCGTGGTGCAGGCCGACGGTGTCGTGCGCGTGTCGGCGAATCGCGTGCTCAAGGTGCGCAGCACGGAAGGTCACGCACTGGGCGCGAAAGTGAAGGTGCTCGTGCGGCCGGAAAAGATCGACGTTGTCGAAGCGATGAATGCCGACGACGACAACACCTGCACGGGCACGATCTCGCAGGTGTCGTTCGTGGGCGGCATGACGCGTTTCGAACTGACGCTCGCCGACGGCGCGACGCTGCTCGTGAAGGGCATTTCGGCGTGTGCATCGGAGCGCGCGAATGTGGGACAGCAGCAGGCCGTGCGCTGGTCGGCGCGCGACGCCGTCGTTTTGAGGAACTGATCGAATCATGAATTCCACCCTGATTGTCGAGGCGATGCACGAACTGGTGGGCGCAACCGGCGTCCTGGACAGCGCTCCCGACATGGCGCCGCATCTGATCGACTGGCGCAAGCGTCATACGGGCCGCGCGGCCTGCGTGGTGCTGCCGCGCGACACCGCGCAGGTATCGAAGGTGCTCGCATGGTGCAACGCGCATGACGTGAAGGTGTTTCCGCAAGGCGGCAACACGAGCGTGTGCGGCGGCTCGGTGCCGGACGCGTCGGGCAACAGCATCCTGCTGCATCTCGCGAAGATGAACCGCATCGTCGAGGTGAATGCCGATAACAATTCGATGACCGTCGAGGCCGGCTGCATTCTCGCTGATATCCAGCAGGCCGCGCTCGACGCGGACCGCATCTTTCCGCTCACGCTCGGCGCGGAAGGCTCGTGCCAGATCGGCGGCAATATCGCGACGAATGCGGGCGGCACCAACGTGCTGCGCTTCGGCAACACGCGCGATCTCGTGCTCGGCCTGGAAGTTGTGCTCGCCGACGGGCGCGTGTGGAACGGCATTCGCACGCTGCGCAAGAACAACAGCGGCTACGACCTGAAGAATCTGTTCGTCGGCTCGGAGGGCACGCTCGGTGTGGTCACGCAGGCGTCGCTGAAGCTGTATCCGCGTCCGCGCGCGACGGCCACCGCCATGATCGGCGTGGACACCGTGCACGCCGCCGTGCAGGAAGGGTTGAAGCTCCAGGCGGCTTTTCCGGGCGAACTGGTCGGGCTCGAACTGATCTCGCGCAGCGAATTCGAGATCTCGCTGCGTCACGCCGCGAAGGGGCGCAATCCGTTCGACGCCACGCCGGAGTGGATGGTGCTCGTCGAACTCGCGGCATCGTCGGGCGACGACGAGGCCATCGCCACGCGCTTGACGGACGCGCTCGCGCCGTCGTTCGAGGCGGGCGTGATCGTCGACGCGGTGGTGGCCGCGAGCGCACAGCAGCGCGCGGATCTCTGGCACATCCGCCATCACGTGACCGAGGCGAACGGCCGCGAGGGCATGGGCCTCACGCACGACATCGCCGTGCCCACGTACCGCATTCCCGATTTCATGGACGCCGCCAACCAGACGCTCGCCGAGCATTATCCGGCGGCCACGCAGGTCGTGGTCGGCCATATGGGCGACGGCAATCTCCACTACATCGCCATGTTTTCGCACGAATACTGGGCGAGCGTGGAGGACAAGGCCGGTACACAGCTCGCGCTGAGCCATCGGCTTTACGACATCGCGGCGGGCATGGGCGGCACGTTCAGTGCGGAGCATGGCATCGGTTCGCTGCATGTGCCCGAAATGTCGCTCTACAAGGACGCCAACGAGATCGCGCTGATGCAGCAGATGAAGCAACTGCTCGATCCGAACGACACGATGAATCCGGGGCGTGTGCTGCCGGCGCGCGCGCCGGTGGCTTCGGCTTCCGCTGCGCACTGATCGCGACGATGGTGCATTCCAACGTTGCCGACTATCGCGAGTCGGCCCGGCGCTATCTGCCGGACTTCGCCTGGTCGTATCTCGAAGGCGGCGCCGAAGACGCGGTCACGATGCGCCGCAATCGCGCCGCCTACGAGGCGATCGCGTTCGCGCCGCAAGTGCTGGTCGACGTCTCGCGCATCAGTACGCAAACGACGCTCGCGGGCAATCCGGCGGCGTGGCCCGCCGTGGTCGGGCCGACGGGTCTGAACGGGCTGTACCGCCGTGGCGCCGAAGAGACGCTCGCGCGTGCGGCGCACGCGGCGGGGCTGCCGTTCGCGCTCTCGACGGCGTCGACGAGTCTGCTCGAAGACGTGCGCGCGGCGTCGGACGGCGATCTCTGGCTGCAACTCTATGTGCAGCAGGATCGCCGTATCGCCGAGGACATCATGGCGCGCGCGCAGGCCGCGCGCTTTTCGACGCTGCTGCTCACGGTGGACACGCCCGTCACCGGGCAGCGCGATCATTACGCGCGCACGGGCTTCACCTTGCCGCTGCGCTGGACGCGGACGCTGCTCTGGGATATCGCCCGGCATCCGCGCTGGCTCGCGACGGTCGGCGTTCACGGCGTGCCGCAACTCGTGAATCTGGCGCGCAGCGCGCAACTCGGCCCCGGCATCGAGGCGCAGGCGGCGGCGCTCGGCAGGCAGATGGATACGTCGCTGGACTGGCGCGATATCGCCTGGCTGCGCCGCCACTGGCGCGGCAAGATCTTCATCAAGGGCATCCAGACCGCTGAGGATGCCGCGCGCGCGTTCGCGCACGAAGCCGATGGCGTCGTGCTCTCGAATCACGGCGGGCGGCAACTCGATGGCGCGCAAAGTCCGCTCGATATCCTCGCGCACACGGCGTCGATTGCGCCGCGCGGCGCGGACATTCTCGTCGACGGCGGCATCCGGCGCGGCAGCGACATTGCCAAAGCCGTGGCGCTGGGCGCGCGCGGCGTGCTGCTCGGCCGCGCGCCGCTCTACGGACTCGCGGCCAACGGCGGCGACGGCGTACGCGGCGTGCTCGCGCTGCTGCGCAACGAACTCGACATCTGCATGCGTTTGCTCGGCTGCACGAGCATGGCCGCGCTGACCGCGGACCGGCTCGCCACGCATGCGGCCTCTCTCAACGTCACCACGACGACTCCCGCATGACTGCTCCGATCTTCGATTTCCGGCCCGGCACGGTGCCGCTGCTCGTTTCCATTCCGCACCTCGGCACCGCGATTCCCGACGAGGTGCGCGCGCAATTGACCGATGTCGCGGGCGAAGTCGCCGATACCGACTGGCATCTCGACCGTCTCTACGCATTCGCGCACAAGCTGGGCGCGTCGGTGCTGGGCGCGCGCGTGTCGCGCTACGTGATCGACCTGAACCGGCCGCCCTCGGGCGAAAGCCTTTATCCCGGACAGACGACCACGGGCCTGTGCCCGACCGAAACGTTTCGCGGCGAGCCGCTTTATCGTCACGGCAGCGGCCCGGACGCCGCCGAGATCGCGCGACGTCTCGACCATTACTGGCACCCGTATCACGCGCAGTTGCGCGCGGAACTCGATCGCTTGAAGGCCGAATTCGGCGCCGTGCTGCTGTGGGAAGCGCATTCGATCGCGAGCGTGCTGCCGCGTCTGTTCGACGGCAAGCTGCCGGACCTGAACCTCGGCACGAACAGCGGGCTCAGTTGCGACGCGAGCGTGCTCGACGCGATCACCGCGACGCTCGGCGATCAGCCGTTCACGTGGATCGCCAACGGGCGCTTCAAGGGCGGTTACAACACGCGTGCGTACGGCGAGCCGCAACAGGGCGTGCACGCGGTGCAGCTCGAAATGTGTCAGTCGACGTATATGAGCGAGACGTCGCCGTTCGCTTACCTGCCCGAAGCGGCGGACGCGGTGGAGCCTGTGGTCGAGCGCATGGTGACAGCGGGATTCGAAGCGGTGCGCAAGCTGGGGCGCTGAACGCGAGCCTTCCTTCAGGTTTCGAAACACAAGCGGGCATGGCCCGCTTTTTTATTGCACCGGGCGATCGCGCATAAAAAAGCCGTCTTCGCGATGACATCGCGAAGACGGCAATCCTGCTTCTGCGTGAGGCAGAGAAACGGAGAAAGAGAAACGGAGAACGAGAAACGCGGCGCGCGGGCCGCGTGATATCAGAGCGCTTGCGCGAGCGCGGGAACGGCTTCGAACAGATCGGCGACGAGGCCGTAATCGGCCACACCGAAGATCGGCGCATCGGCGTCCTTGTTGATGGCGACGATGACCTTCGAGTCCTTCATGCCCGCGAGGTGCTGGATCGCGCCCGAAATGCCGACCGCCACGTACAGTTCCGGCGCGACGATCTTGCCGGTCTGGCCCACTTGCAGATCGTTGGGCGCGTAGCCCGAGTCGACGGCCGCGCGCGACGCACCGATGGCCGCGCCGAGCTTTTCGGCGAGCGGATCAAGGCGTGCGAAGTCCTCGGCGCTGCCGAGTCCGCGTCCGCCTGCCACCACGACGCGCGCCGAGGTCAGGTCGGGCCGGTCGCTCGTGGCGATCTCGCGGCGCACGAACGAGGAGCGGCCGCTATCGGGCAGCGCGGGCGCTTCGGCGACCGTTGCGTTGCCGCCTTCGCTCGCCGCCGCTTCGAACGCGGTCGTGCGGATCGTCGCGACCTTCACGGCGTCGGCGGATTGCACGGTGGCGATGGCGTTGCCCGCGTAGATCGGGCGCTGGAACGTGTCCGGCGAGTCGATCGCGATCACGTCGGAGATCTGCGAGGCGTCGAGCTTCGCGGCCACGCGCGGCGCGACGTTCTTGCCGAACGCGGTCGCGGGAAAGAGCACATGCGTGTAGTCGGGCGCGAGCGCGAGCACCTGCGCGGCGACGTTTTCCGCGAGCGCATCGGCCAGATGCGGCGCGTCGATCAGCACGACCTGGCCGACGCCCGCCACGCGGCTCGCGGCTTGCGCCACGGCGCTGGCGGCGTGACCCGTCACGAGCACGTGCACGCCGTTACCGATCTGTTGTGCGGCCGCGATCGTATGCAACGTCGCGGGCTTGAGCTGGCCTTCGCCGTGTTCGGCGATCACAAGAGTGGTCATTCAAATCACCTTCGCTTCGGTTTTCAGTTTGTCGACGAGCGCCGCCACATCCGGCACGATCACACCGGCCTGGCGCACGGGCGGTTCGACGATCTTGAGCGTCTTCAGACGCGGCGCGGGATCGACGCCGAGCTGCTCGGGCGTCAGCACGTCGAGCGGCTTTTTCTTGGCCTTCATGATGTTGGGCAGCGTGACGTAGCGCGGCTCGTTCAGGCGCAGATCGGTCGTGACGATGGCGGGCAGGCGCAGCGAAACGACTTCGAGGCCGCCGTCGACTTCGCGCGTCACGGTCGCCGTGCCGTCGCCGATTTCGATGGCGCTCGCGAACGTCGCTTGCGGCCAGTCGAGCAGGGCGGCGAGCAACTGGCCGGTCTGGCCCGCGTCGTCGTCGATGGCCTGCTTGCCGAGAATCACCAGTTGCGGCTGCTCTTTCTCGATCACGGCCTTCAGCAGCTTCGCCACGGCGAGCGGCTGGAGTTCCACGGTGGTTTCGACGAGCACGCCGCGATCCGCGCCGATGGCGAGCGCCGTGCGCAGCGTTTCCTGGCTTTGCGCGACGCCGCACGAAACGGCCACGACTTCGCTCGCGTGGCCCGCTTCCTTGAGGCGCGTGGCCGCTTCGGTGGCGATCTCGTCGAAGGGGTTCATCGACATCTTGACGTTGCCGATATCGACGCCGCTGCCGTCCGCCTTCGCGCGAACCTTCACGTTGTAGTCGACGACGCGCTTGACTGCGGTAATCACTTTCATGCTTGTTTCCTCGGAAAACTCAAATGCATTCGTTCATTCATGCGTGGGCGCGAGCGTCACGAGAACGACGCGGGCCTGCGGCGTATCGGGGACGATGTTGAGCGCAGTGGCGAGTTCGGTGAACGTGGCGAAATCGCCGGGCCGAAGCTGCCCGCTCGCGCCGCAACGGCATGCGCCGTCGAGCGCGATCACGAGTGCGGTGAGGCCGGCAGGCACGCGCGCGGGGCCGTCGAGCAGCCGCGCGGCGACGGCGTAACGTCCGGTCGCGCTCATCACGTTCAGCACGCTGACCGCGCCGCCGACGAGACGCGCGTGCCACTCCGCATCGCCCGTGTAGGCCACCGCCTCGTTCGGCGCGAGCGAGACTTCGAGCGCGCCTTCGCGCAGCACGACGCCCGCGCCGCTCAGCACGAGCGACAGGCGCGTCATGCCCGCGAAGCGCGAATAGGGGCCGTCGTGTTCGACGTCGGCGAGGCTCACGCGCCACGCGCCCGCGCGCGCGGCGAGCGTGCGGGTCTTGCCGCGGCCGTTGCGCCACGCTTCCAGCGGAAGCGCCGCGAGCGCGCGCACTGCGGGCTGGGTCATCGCCGCGTCCTTACGAGACGGCGCCGAGGCCGTACTTGCCCGTGAGCAGCGCGCCGGTCGCGAAGCGCTCGATCGAATACGGAGCGAGCGAGACGTCGGTGGGCAGGCCGAGCGCTTCCTGGGCGAGCACGCGGCCCACCGTCGGCGAAAGCTTGAAGCCGTGGCCCGAGAAGCCATAGCCGACCACGAGGCCCTCGATGCCGGGCAGGCGGCCGAGCACGGGATTCCAGTCGGGCGTGACGTCGTAGACGCCGGTCCACGACGAGGCGATGCCCGCCGTCTCGTAGGCGGGAAAGCGCTCGGCCACCTGAGCGCCGACTTCGACGACGTAGTCCATCGGAATGTCGCCTTGTTCGGTTTCGGCGGCGCCGAGCTTTTCGCCGACGATGCCTTCGCTCACCAGCATCTGGCTGCCGCCGTAGCTGCGGTAATAGAGCATGCCGGGCGAGGCCAGATCCTTGAAGACGGGCATCGAGAACGTGTACTTCGCCGCGTCGCATTCGAGCGCGAGCACGGCATGGCGCTCGGGCATCACCGGCAGGTCGCGGCCGGTCCAGCCTGCGAGTTCCGGCGTCCAGATGTTCTGCGTGCTGATGACGGTGCCTGCCGCGAAGTCGCCCGCGCTCGTCGACACGCCGACCACGCGATTGCCTTCGAACAGGATCTTGTTGACGCTGACGTTTTCGCGAATGGTCACGCCGCCGCGCCGCGCGGCGCGCGCGAAGCTGGTGGCGACGAGGTAGGCATCGGCGAAACCGGCTTCGGGCTCGTAGCCGATCAGCGCCGCGTCGTCGAAACGGGCGATCGGCAGCAGCTCGTGCGCGGCCTTCGCATCGAGCAGTTCGAGCGGCACGCCCTGGGCCTTTTGCTGGTCGAGCGACGCGCGCAGCGGCTCCAGCTTGTCGCCCTCGCTCGCCACGATCATGTAGCCGCACTTGACGAGTCCGCAGGACGCTTCCTCGTCGCCGAGATAGGCGGAGAAGTTGTTGAAGACGTCCCAGCTCTTGAGCGCGAGTTCCACGTTCTCCTTGACGGAGTAATGGGTGCGCAGGATGCCGGACGACTGCGACGTCGTTCCCGCCCCGATCGTGCCGCGATCGAGCACGAGCACGTTTTTCGCGCCGAGCTTCGCGAGTTGAAATGCAACGGAGCTGCCGATCACGCCAGCGCCGATCACGACCACATCATATTTGTCCACGGTTTCCTGTCCTTTTCTGACAAAAGCGTATGGGCGAAGTGTGGAGCGCCATAAACCGCGGGCCGGGAATATAAGCAGGATCGATGATTAGTAAAAGTGGGCGTCGAGCTGGCGGGGAGAAAGGGGCGTTTTTCGGGCGTTGCGGGCCGTTTCCGTGGTCGCGAGACTAACGTCAGCTTGATTGCTGCATAAGCGATGGTGATGCCGCGCGCATCCGGCACCCGGCGACGTACGATGGATTGCAGTCCGGCCGTGCCGTTTCGCGCGGCGCGTGCCGGGACATCCACAAGGCCGCGGCGCGCGTGTCGATGCGCGTGTCGCGGCTGTCCCGCACAGTCACATATCGGTCGAAATGAACACGAATAACTTCGCAGCGCAGTTTGGCCCGCGCGAATCGATGGAGTACGACGTCGTCATCGTCGGTGGAGGGCCGGCCGGTTTGTCCGCCGCCATTCGTCTCAAGCAGATGGCGCAGGAACGCAACGCCGAAGTGAGCGTGTGCGTGCTCGAAAAGGGCTCGGCCATCGGCGCGCATACGCTCTCGGGCGCGGTCATGGACCCGCGCGCGCTCGACGAACTGATTCCCGACTGGAAGGAACGCGGCGCGCCGCTCGACGTGCCCGTGACCGAAGACCGCTTTCTCTTTCTCTCCGAAGGCGGCGCGAAGCCGGTGCCCAACTGGCTGCTGCCCGACAACTTCAAGAATCACGGCAATTATGTCGTGAGCCTCGGCAATGTCACGCGCTGGCTCGCGGAGCAGGCCGAAGCGCTGGGCGTGGAAATCTTCGCGGGCTTCGCGGCGGCGGAAGTGCTGTACGGCGAAAACGGCGCAGTGCGCGGCGTGGCCACGGGCAACATGGGCGTGGGCAAGGACGGCGAGCCGACCGGCAATTTCCAGCTCGGCATGGAACTGCATGCGCGCTACACGCTGTTCGCGGAAGGCGCGCGCGGCCATCTCGGGCGCGAACTCATCGCGCGTTTCAAGCTCGACGAAGATGCCGATCCGCAGGTCTATGGACTCGGCATCAAGGAACTCTGGGAGATCGATCCGGCTTTGCACAAGCCGGGACTCGTGATTCACACGGCGGGCTGGCCGCTCGAAAGCGATACCTATGGCGGCTCGTTTCTCTACCACCTGAACGACAATCAGGTCGTGGTGGGCTTCGTCGTCGGGCTTGGGTATACGAATCCGTATCTGTCGCCGTTCGAGGAATTTCAGCGCTACAAGACGCATCCCGCGATCCGGCGTTTTCTCGAAGGCGGGCGGCGTCTATCGTATGGTGCGCGCGCGATTGCGGCGGGCGGGATCATGTCGATGCCGAAGCTCGCGTTCGCGGGCGGCGCGCTGATCGGCTGCGAGGCGGGCATGCTCAACGCCTCGCGCATCAAGGGCAGTCATGCCGCCATCGCCTCGGGCAAGATGGCCGCGCAAGCCGCGTTCGACGCACTGCAAGCGGGCCGCAGCCACGACACGCTCGACGCGTATCCGCAAGCCTTCGAACAATCGTGGCTCAAGGAAGAACTGCATCGCGCACGCAATTTCAAGCAGTGGATGAGCAAAGGGCTGTACGTCGGCAGCTTGATGGTCGGTGTCGAGCAGAAGCTGCTGGGCGGACGCGTGCCCTGGACGCTTCATCATCGTCATTCGGATAACGAAACATTGCTTCCCGCAGCGCAATGCAAACCGATCGAGTATCCGAAGCCCGACGGCAAGATCACATTCGACCGGCTCTCCTCGGTGTTTCTCTCGAATACGAATCACGAAGAGAATCAGCCCGCGCATCTCACGCTCAAGAATGCGGCCATTCCCGTGAGCGTGAACCTCGCGCGCTATGCCGGGCCGGAAGCGCGCTTTTGCCCGGCGGGCGTGTATGAGTTCACGCAGGAGCAAAACGGCGAGAGCGCGCTCGTGATCAACGCGCAGAACTGCATTCACTGCAAGACCTGCGATATCAAGGACCCGACGCAGAATATCGTCTGGGTCACGCCCGAAGGCGGCGGCGGTCCCAACTATCCGAACATGTAATGCAAAAGGGCTCATCGCACGATGAGCCCTTTTTTTCAGGTGTCCCGGCGAGGCCGGGACATCGAGGCTAGCGCACGATCACGCGCCGAAGCGCCACTCGCGCGTGGGCAGATACGTTTCCTTGACGACGCGCGGCGACGCCCAGCGCAGCAGGTTCAGATACGAACCGGCCTTGTCGTTCGTGCCGCTCGCGCGGCCGCCGCCGAACGGCTGCTGGCCGATCATGGCGCCCGTGGGCTTGTCGTTGAGATACAGGTTGCCCGCCGCGTTGACCAGCACGTCTTCGGCCTGATGCAGCGCGAAGCGGTCGGTGCAGAAGATCGAGCCGGTGAGCGCGTAGGGGCTCGTCGAATCGATCAGCGCGAGCGTGTCGCTCCACGCGTTGTCTTCGTAGACGAACACCGAGAGAATCGGCCCGAACAGTTCTTCGGTCATCAGCGCGTGCTTCGGATCGCTCACTTCGAGCACGGTCGGCTCGACGAAGTAGCCCGGCTCCGACCAGGTCTTGCCGCCGCTCACGAAGCTCACGCCCGTATCGTCCTTCGCGGCGGCCAGCACGCGGCTCAGCTTCTGGTGCGAGGCTTCGGAAATCACCGCGCCCATGAACGTGCTGAAATCGGCGACGTCGCCGACTTTCAGTTCCGCGAGACGCGCGCGCAGTTCCTCGCGCACCGCGGACCAGAGGCTGCGCGGAATGTAGGCGCGCGAGGCGGCGCTGCACTTTTGGCCTTGATAGCCGAATGCGCCGCGAATCAGCGCGATGGCCACTTCGGACGGATGCGCAGAGGCGTGCGCGAGCACGAAGTCCTTGCCGCCCGTTTCGCCGACGAGACGCGGAATCGTGCGGAACGAATCGACCTTCGAGGCCACGCCTTTCCAGAGCGACTGGAACACCGCCGACGAACCGGTGAAGTGAATGCCCGCGAGATCCGGCGAGGCCATCGCCACGCGCGTGGTGAGTTCCGCTTCGCCCGGCACGAAGTTGATGACGCCCGGCGGCAGGCCCGCTTCTTCGAGCGCTTCGAAGAAGATGTAGTTGGCGAGCGCCGACTTTTCCGAGGGCTTCCACAGCACGGTATTGCCCATGATCGCGGGCGCCGTGGTCAGATTGCCGCCGATGGCCGTGAAGTTGAACGGCGACACCGCGTAGACGAAGCCTTCGAGCGGACGCCAGTCGGCGCGGTTCGCGGCGGTCGCCACCGACATCGGCTGCTCCGCGTACACGCGCTGGGCGTTATAGGCGTTGAAGCGCAGGAAGTCGATCAGTTCGCAGGCGCTGTCGGGCTCGGCTTCCTCGACCGTCTTGCTCTGGCCGAGCATCGTCGCGGCGTTGATCTTCATGCGCGAGCGCGTCGCGATGATATCGGCGGCGCGGTGCAGGATGGTCGCGCGGCTGGCGTGCGTGAGTCGGGCCCAGTCTTTCGCCACGCGCTTGCCGCTCGCGATCGCTTCCTGAATCTGCGATTCGGTCGGGCGGTGGATACGGGCGAGCAGGCGTTGCGTGTCGTGCGGCGCGCGCACTTCGACGACATCGTTCGAGTAATAGCGCTTGCCGTCGATCACGGTCGGAATCTCGACGACGTCGCGCTGTTCGAGCGCCTTGCGCAGTTCCGCTTGTGCCTGCGTGCCCGTGCCGAAATGCACTTCGGCTTCGTTCGCGGGCAGCGGGAATTGAGGACCTGAAATCACACTGGCTCCTTAAGGAAGGGGATTCGAAAACACCGCCGGCGCTGGGTTGCTCGACCGGTGCCACGCTGGGCGCCGGTTTCCGCCGAAGGCGAGGCTCAGTGTCCAGACTAGTGGCCAGGCGGCAAACCGGGCGTTGCTAAACCGCGACTTATGCTTTGGATCGGCGCGTGTTATGGAACGGCCATGCGCCGGGCGACTGCGCGGCGCGCGGCGCGTCTCACTCGTCGTCGGCGATACAGACTTCTTCGGGGGTGAGCGCGAGCGCCTTGGCGATGTCGCGCGAGACCTGGCGCTCGAAGGCGCGCTTGAGCAGATCGTAGAGATCGGCGGGCAGATGCCCGAGTTCATTCTCGCGCGAGGCGAGAAAGAACGAGCGGCTCAAGCCCTGATACGGCCGTCCGTGCCGCGAGAACGACGAGAGCGCGACCACGCGCAGATCGGGCACGTAATGGCGCGACTGCCACAGGCAGAGCGGTGTGGTCACCGCGAAGCCGAGCCCGGCCGCGACGAGACTCAGCATCGGATCGGTGGCGTCGAATTCGCAGGTGCGCTCGATGTTTTCGGCATTGCCCGCGAGATAGGCGTCGACGTGCTGGCCAATGACCGAACGCGCGCTATAGCGGATCAGCGGGAGCTGGCGGCTCAGTTCCGTGAGCGTCGTGAAGCGGTCCACTTCGAAGCTGCGCGGCAGCACGACCACATACGGCTCCGAAAACAGCTTCTGGCGGCGGATACCCGGCGCCTGCGAAAGCTCGGTGGTCGTCACCGCCATGTCGAGCTGGCGCGCTTCGAGCTGCGCGTCGAGCGTGGGCGTGATGCCCGACCACAAACGGATTTGATGCGAGGTGCCTGCAAGCGCCTTGATGATGATCGGACCGATGGTGGCCGCGAACGAATCAACGCAGCCGAGGCGCACGACGACGCGCTTCGCGCGCGTGACGTTGCGCACGGCCTCGACCATCTGGTCGGCGCCTTGCAGCAGCACCGTTGCGTGTTCGAACAGACGCTGACCGGCGGCGGTGGGGCGCGCGGGGCGCGTGGCGCGATCGAGCAGCGTCGTGTCGAGAATGTTTTCGAGCGCCTTGATCCGCTGCGAAACGCCGGCTTGCGAGATGGCGAGGCGGCTGGCCGCGTCCGAGATGGAACCCGATTCGACGACGGCAACCCAGCTCGCGAGCAGGTCCCAGTCAGGGTAGTGTTCAGGTGCGCTTTCTTTCATGGTCGCCTGCGACGTGACAGCCAAAATGTTAACACGGGCGCTCGGGCGTCCCTATTAGGAATGGTACGCGTGCGTCACCTCGAAAAGCGGTCGGCCTGCACCGGATCCAGCCGCGCAGACGGGGCGGAACGCGTGGCCGGCAAGCGCGCGACGGCGCGCTCCAGCGCGTCGAGCAAGGCGTCGAGCGTGGCCGTGGCCTCGGCGGTCTCCGGTTGCTCGCTCTCGTATTCGAGCGCGGTGCGCCAGCGGCCCGCGATCTCCATTTCGATGGCGTGGATGCCGTCGCCGGGCGCGCCGTAGTGCTGCGCGGCGAACACGTCCGCGACCTTGCCGTTGACGACCCACGAGCGCCCGTGCTCGCCGACGGTATCGGTGAGCGCGGAAACGAGCTGCCGGTCGCACGAATGGCCGCGATGGCTGCCGATGTTGCAGTCGAGCGCGCCACTCTGGTTGCGGTACGGCGAGAGCCAGTAGCTCGCATGCGAGACGAGCAGCAGCACGTTCGCGTGCAAGCCGCGCAGGCGCGCGACTTCCTCGGCGACGGCCGCATGAAAGGGCTGCCAGTATTGGTCGACGCGGGCTTCCACTTCACGCTCGGACGGCGGATGCGCGCCGTCGTACAGCGGCTCGCCGCGCGACGTATGCGTGCGGCACAGCCCGCTGCGGCTCAGTCGCAGCGAGAGCGGCCGGTTTTCCGTCGCCACGTTGAAGTCGATGACGCAAGGGTGATAACGCGCGCCGATCGTCGTGATGCCGCGCTTCGCGGCCAGGGCTTCGAGCGCGAGCCCGGCCGGATCGGCCCTGCGTCCCTCGACGGCCGCCCATGCCGCGTGGGACAGCAGGTCGGCGGGAATGCGCGTGCCGCTATGCGGCGTGACGAGAACAACGGGAGAATCGGCACGAAAAACGTGCCCGAAAGCCTGGCTCTGCATGTTCAATACCCTCGGGTTCGCTTGTGCGATTGATTCGCCTCGCGGCGCGCGCCAGCCGTGGGCGCGGCGCGCGTTAGCCCACGGTAGCTCAACCCGATGCAAAACGCCGGTGCCTAAGCGCGCCTGTTCCTATCCATAAGCGTTGCTTACGCAAATGCGCCGACGTTCGCGCCGCGACTAGAAACGGTGACGCATGCCGACGATCGCCATGACCTGGTTTTGCGTCGTCGAGGCCGTGAGGAAGTTGATGTTCGCCACGGCTTTCCCGCCCGTGGAATCGGTGCCGGATGCGTGCTGGTAGACGGCATCCGCGTAGACGTCGGTGCGCTTCGACAGGAAGTAATCCGCGCCGATCACGCCTTGCTGATATTGCGCGTCGTTCACGCCATAGCCCTTGGTGTAGTCGTAGGCGGCGCCGAGCAGCAGCGTCGGCGTGAGTTGATAGCGGAAGTTCGCTTCGACGTTGTGGAACTTCGCCGTGCCGCCTGCGCCCGTGGCGGGCAGGCCGGCCAGCGTGCCGATGTCCTTGAACTGCGTGTTGCTGTACACGACGCCGAAGGTCGCCGACTGATACGTGTACTGCGCGCCGGCGACGATGACCTGTTGCGACTTCGCCGAAGCGTAGCCGGAATACACGCGGCTGGCGGTCATGTTCGAGCCGGTGGTGCTCGACGTCGAGTTGTTGCCGAAGTACGAATAGTTCGGGTCCTGCACGTTGAGGTAGGAGACGCCGAGCACGAGCGGCCCGTGCGCATAGTTCGCGCCGAGCGACCAGATCTGGTTGCGGTTGAACTGGCCCGCCACGCCGCCGAGGCTATAGAGGCCGCCGAACGTCAGGCCGCCATACGAGAGGCTCTTGTACTTGATCGCATTGTTGACGCGGTTGGTGCCGTTGAGGTTGTCGAGATCGCCGGGGTGGGCGCCGAAATAGGGCGACCAGACGTTGGCGGCTTCGAACATGTACGTGAAGTCCGTGACGGAATCGTACTGGCGGCCGAACGTGAGCGTGCCGAGTTTCGAGGAAGACAGGCCCACGTACGCCTGGCGTCCGAATTCATCGCCGCCTTGACCCAGTTTGCCCGTGGTGATGCTGAAGCCGTTTTCGAGCACGAACAGCGCCTTGAGTCCACCGCCGAGATCTTCGCTGCCGCGCAGGCCCCAGCGGCTGCCCTGGATATTGCCGCTGCTCATCTGATACTGGCTGTGTCCGCCCGCATTGTTGGTATAGGCGATACCGACGTCGATCAGGCCGTACAGCGTGACGGAGCTTTGGGCGTGTGCGGCCGTCGCGAAGGCGAGCGAAATAGCCGCTGCAAATAGGGTTCTTTGCATGTGTTGGTCTCTGCGATTGAAGTGGAAGGACGCCGGCGACGCCATGGGCGAGGTCAGCCGATCGCAGAGTAGGGAAGTCAAAATAGTGCGCCGTTCAAGGCCGCGTGACACTTATTCTGAAGATAAGCGCGTGTGATATTCGCGTGACAGTGCGTCTTCTCGACGAATCTCGCGAAGGGCGACGCAGCGCGAAACACCGCGCGGCGCAGCGCTCTATTCCGCGGGGCGCGTGCGCCCATTCGCATCAGCACGACGGACGGGGACGATGAGGGAAGCAAAAACGGACGCCGATGCGTTATCGCATCGCGCGTCCTTCGATCTGGCGGAAAACGCGGTGTCCGACGCAAGCGGCGCGGTGATCGCCACACTGGACGGGCGCGCTGCGCCACGAACCGATGCGCCGCCGAAAACGCCTGATGAATACCGCACGCTCGCAGGACTGCTGATTGGCGCGGCGCTGCTCATTCTCGGCAACGGGCTGTTTCAAACGCTGATTCCGCTGCGGCTGGTTCAGCATGGCGCGTCGACGCTTGCCGTCGGGCTCATCCAGTCCTGCTATTACCTCGGCTTTCTGCTCGGCGCATTCACGGCACGCCGCTTGATTGACCGCTTCGGTCAGCACCGCGTGTTTATCGCCTTCGCCGCCACGGCCACCATTCTCACGCAGGCGTTCGGTGCCTTCGATTTCGTGCCCGTACTCGCGATGATTCGCCTCGCGACGGGTTTCGCATTCATGGGCCTGTTTTCGTCGATCGAAAGCTGGATTCAAGGCACGGCGTCGAATCTCAATCGAGGACGGATATTCGGTACGTATTCGACGATCAATTATTTTTCATTGTGCACGGGGCAATTGCTGCTCAATATCTCGGACTCGGGCGGCACGACGCGATTCGCCCTGGCATCGGTGTTGTTTGCCGCCGCCATCATTCCAGTGGCGCTGCTCTCCGATTGGCCCAAAACCCAAAGTCACGATGCGATCAATCCCTCGCGCGAGCACACCTGGTTCGAAATCCTGAAGTCGTTGACGAAGGCGACGCCGCTCGCGGTCCCCGGTTGCATCCTCACGGGCTTTCTTTATAGCGGCTTTTACTCGCTGATGCCTGTTTTCCTCGTTCGTGCGGGATTTTCGACATCGCATCTCTCGCTGTTCATGGGCGCATGCCTGCTGGGCGCGTTGATGACGCAACGGCCGATGGGACGGTTTTCCGACCGCTACCATCGGCGCGTGCTCGTGTCACGCCTCGCGCTTATGTCGACGGCATTGAGTCTGGCGCTTGTCATCTTTCATGAGGGCGTGTTTCTCTGGATCGGCGCGATTGCGTATGTCGCGGTGACGTTCACGCAATATGGACTCGTGGCCGCCGATACCAACGACCGCATCGACCCGACATTGCGCGTGGCGATTTCGTCGCTTCTGCTTGTGATGTTTTCGATTGGCGGCATGACCGGACCGGCGATCGCGTCGGTATTCATGACCGTGCTTGGCACGAAGGGGATTTTCGTTTTCAACGCGTTGTCGTGCCTGATGTTGGCATGGGCCGGTAGATGGGGCGAAAGATCCGTATGACGCTGGCAAGCTGGCGATGGACAATTGCACCACGTGCGTAGACGACAAATCGCGCACTTTGCGAAATACATATTCTCTGACCGTACCGAAATCTCTCTCTCGCAATGGCCCGCGGGCACGATGAAGTACCACAAATGTGCACTGGTTGCGTATGCACCAGACGTACCAGCCGCATCCGTCACGGTTCTTTCTGTCGATCCGCAGAAGATGCATGGCGGCACAGACGAATATTTTGGCGACATTGACAAACTGTCGCGAGCTATATTTTGTTCGACGAAAGCGCATCCTGTCTGGTTGGGAATATGACTTTCAGCTATCCGAAATAGATGAGTCATGGGAGTGAGGCGTTTATCGTCTCTTCGAGACAAAATTCATTTTGCATGAATGGTTTCTACACAATCAGATATCCATCTAGTGTGAAAGAATGAAATATAAGATCTCTACCGCCGCGCTAATCTATGTCACCTTCGTGACAGTGTCCCATGCGCAAAGCAGCGTCACTTTGTATGGCTTAATCGACGCAGGTATCACGTACGTGCGCGGGGGCGACGAGAATGCCTGGCAAATGAGAAGCGGGGCCGTCAACGGCAGCCGCTGGGGGTTGCGTGGTTCGGAGGATCTTGGCGGTGGGTTGAAGGCCATCTTTACACTGGAGAATGGCTTTAGTATCACAAACGGCAGTGCATCCCAATCCGGTCGTATGTTCGGCAGACAGGCCTTTGTGGGCGTCGCGAGTGATCGATATGGCGCGCTTACACTTGGTCGGCAGTACGATAGCGTGGTTGACTACCTCGCGCCGCTCTCGATTACCGGTACCCAGTTCGGTGGCACGACCGCAGCACACCCTTTTGATAACGATAATCTCAACAATTCAATCAGATTCAACAATACGGTCAAATACGCGAGCATCGACTATGCAGGATTGAGATTCGGCGCTACGTATTCGTTTTCAAACAGCACCGAATTCGCGAACAATCGGGCCTATAGTTTCGGTGCGTCGTACGTCTGGAGCGGTTTCACGGTGGCAGCCGGCTACCTGCAACTGAACAACGACATCACCTCGACGGTATTCTCGAATAACGGGCCGAGTTCAAGCGCAAGCGGTGCGCAAACCGGGGAGTGGACCTTTCTCGCTGGGCGGCAGCGTACTTTCGGCGGCGGATTGAGCTACGTCTACGGACCCTTGACGGCTGGCCTTGTCTACACGCAGACGAATTTATCGGATGCGCTTGGCGGTGGGGTTTCTTCGGGGGCATCCGGCACGTCGGCAGGTATAGCCTTTCGCGCCAATAGCGCACGTTTCCAGAATTTCGAGGGTAACGTCAGATACGCATTGACACCGGCTATCACGCTTGCCGCAGCATACACCTATACGCGATCTGACTTCGGAGGAGGCGTCGCCCCGATTTTCAATACTGTCTCCGCGCAAGCTGACTACGTGGTGTCAAAGCGTACGGATGTCTATTTGCAAGGCAATTATCAGCATGTGAGCCGAAATTTCGGCAACGTGCCCGCTTATCTGAACGGTCTACCCGCCACATCAAATACCACTCCGGAAAAGCAGGGCGCGGTGACGATCGGCATGCGGCATCGATTCTGAGTCGGGTAGTTGCGAGAAAGAATCCGCGAGCAAAATGCGGTGATCTTCTCATTGACCTTGATTGAGTATCCAGACGCGCCACGTATCCCTTGCGAATTCTAATGCGCAAGTGAGGCGAGTGCGTCGCGCAGCGGCTGACTGGATACGACGATTATTCCTCGAAAGAGCGTGTCGAGGTCCACAATCACATAGGCGACTGAGGCGATCGAAATTGCCCCCAGAGTGATGGAGACCAGCACTAAGGGGTTGCGCGGCGCCATCAATCCGAAGCTCAGAAAGATCACAAACAGCCAGAACGCAAGCGTCATGAAAAACGGCATTGAAATCGAGCTGTGGACTTCCTGTATGAGTTTCCAGTGTGCCTGCACAATGCGCCCAAACTGATCCCGGCCTTCGTCGAGTAGGTCCTGATGGCTGCGGTCGTGCGCGACCAGCCGTCGCCAGGCGACGCCCGCTGACCTGAGCATCCGGTCCAGATCGACATCATCGAGATTTTCGCTCACGTCCTTGGCGGGCAGGCTCTGCGGGTAGTCGTTGCCGGGCGGTGGCGTTTCATGGCGCCAGGTGCTGGCGATAGTCGCCGCGAGATAGGCCTTCATCAGGTGACGGATAGGGTCGGCTTCGGCACCGTACTCATACGCAGTGGCGTCGAATTGAACGATGTCGGCGGCAAGCGCCCTGAAATCATCGGACGCGTTGTCGAACGTGCCCTTCGCCGAAGCGGTCATCAGACCGAGCACGAGTGCAGCGAAGGTCACGAGCATGCCGTCGACGAGTTGTACGAGCTGGACGGTCTGCTGGGCCTTGTGCTCCTCGGGCAGGAGCGGTCGCGCGAGCACACCGAGCAGCGTGCCAAGCAGCAGGAGCGACAGGACCATGATTGCGGAAGAAAACGGATACATGGCACTCCTTCCGAAAGATGCAGCATTCCCTTACTTTCACTGATTCGTACGCATTGACCATCATTGCGCTGGGCGGATCATCACGCTGTGCCGGGACGCGCTAATACCCCCTCGTATAGATATTCAGATGGTTATTCACCGACGTGACACCCGGCACGCGCATCGCAACATCCGAAGCCTGCTGAATCTGAGGGCCGTCCGGCACGCTGCCGGACAAGGTTACGACACCGCCGCGCGCCGTGACGAACACGTTCGAGACGGCGAAGTGGGGGGCTTTCGACAATGCCTTGCGTACATCGCGCGCCAGTTGCTTGTTCGTTGGCGCGGGCTGGCCTGGGGTAACAACTGAACTCGACGTCATTGGCCCGGCACTGGCAGCTTGTGCGTGGACGTTTGGCGCCGACGTCACGCATCCCACGACGACAATCAGACTCGTGAAGCTGCACGCTTTCATAATCGTCCCTCCTGTTCGGCAGCGCCAGGTGTGAGTCAAAGATAGTCAACACTGCGCTTCAAGCAAAGTACCCTTGGTCGATTTGATATGAGCGTTTAACTACGATCCTGCTCCGCGATGAAGCACGTACATAGCGAGAAGCGGTACTACGTTTCGACCTGTCGCGACGACTGCTCAGCACTATTGGACCAAGGTCCAATATCCCGCTTTGAATGCGCGGCATATGATGGATTTGACGCTTTTCCTGCTAGGGGATTGCAGGGAGAAAGCTGATCGCGTCGCAATGGATGCTTTCGACGCGATTACGCGTCCCGCACGACGAAGTCTGCTGCCGGACGACCGGGTTCAAACGTACGAAGTATCGGGATGCGGAAGGGGCACACCATGCACCAACCGAAAATCGTCATTGTCGGCGCGGGACTGGTTGGCGGGTCCGCTGCACTGTTTGTGGCCGTGACCATCCCCAGTGCGGAAATCGTCATCATCGACGTCGCGCGAGTGCGGGCGGAAGGGCAGGTCATGGACCTCGCTCATGCCGCTGCGTTCTGGGGGCATAACCGCTTCCATGCCGGAGACTATGACGATGCACGCGACGCGGATGTCGTCGTCATCACGGCTGGCGTCGGCGTGAAACCCGGGCAGACGCGCCTCGATCTCGCGCGTATCAATGCGGATATCGCGACGGAGATCGTGGATCGCATCGCGCCACATGCACCTCACGCGATCTACATCATCGCCAGCAACCCTTGCGACGTATTGGCGGGCATCGTCCTCGACCGCCTTCGCTGCGCGAAGGAGCGGGTAATCAGCACGGGCACTTCGCTCGACACGGGGCGATTGCGCTCGCTCCTGTCCGAAAGACTGGGCGTCGTGCCGCCTGCGATTCACGCCTACGTGCTCGGCGAACATGGCGAATCGGCACTGATCCACTGGTCGGGCGCGGCCGTGTCCGGCATGCCGCTTGAACTGTTCCTGACAAGGAGCGGCAAGGAGCTTGGACCTGCCAGTCGCGATCTGATCCTGCGTTCGGTGCATGAAGCGGCGCGACTGATCAAGGAAGGCAAGGGCGCCACCCATTACGGGATTGCCAGCGCGATTGGCCGGATCTGCGAAGCGATTGTGCACAACACCGATCTGATTCTGACCGTCGGCGTCGTGCACCCTGAAGTCGAAGGCGTGGCCGACGTATGTCTATCGCTGCCGATGGTGATCAATGGCCGTGGCGCGCATCTGCTGGCGTATCCCGAACTCGCTTCAGAGGAGCGCGAAGCCTTGCGGCGTAGCGCGCAGATCGTCAAGGAAGCAACTGACAGCGTGCTCCTCGCCCGGTAGGAGTACCTCGCCTGTTCCGCATCGAGCGGACGACAACGGCAGCAGGAGGTTCATCATGGCCAAGGTCTCGCCACCCGCAAGCCCGCGGACGTCCAGTCCGATGCCGCCCGTTGGGCATCTCGGCGTCGTCTGGAAGTTTGCCGTTCCCGTGGCCCTCGGCATCGTGCTGTGGTTTCTTCCCACGCCTCCTGGGCTGTCTGTGAAGGCATGGCACATGTTCGCCGTGTTCGTCGCCACCATTGCGGGCATCATGACGGCGCCGCTGCCGATGGCCGCTGTGGCGATCATCGGCGCCACCGTGGGCGTCCTCGTCGGTGTCGTGACCTTCGCCGACGTCACCAGATCGACAGGCACCGATCTTGTGTGGCTGGTGATGCTCGCTTTCTTCATTTCGCGTGGCGTGATCAAGACAGGGCTCGGGCGCCGCATCGCGCTTTTGTTCATGCGATTGCTGGGTAAGCGAACGGTGGGTTTGGGTTACGGCCTTGTCCTGACCGAACTCATCATCTCGCCCGCGATGCCAAGCATTACCGCCCGCGCCGGCGGCGTGATGTTGCCAATTACCCGAGCGATCGCGGAAGTGCTCGGCAGTCATCCTGACGATCCGCAAACACGCGGCAAGGTGGGCAGTTACCTGATTCTCTGCGCATTCCACGCGAATATCGTCGCCGCGGGCATGTTCATTACCGCGATGGCGGGCAATCCGCTTGCCGTCAAACTGGCGGCCGATCAGGGCGTCTCGATCAGCTGGCTGGATTGGGCGGTGGCCGCGTCCGTCCCTGGCTTGCTGTGCCTCGCCATCATTCCGCTCGCGATGTTGTGGATTGCGCCGCCTCAGGTTCGCAGCACGCCCGATGCAACGGCCCTTGCGCAAAAAGAGCTACTGGCGATGGGATCGATCTCCGCCAAGGAGATCATCATGGCCGTCATTTTCGTCGGCTTGCTGGTTCTGTGGATCTTCGGCGAAGACCTGGCCATTGGCGCGACGCTGGCCGCGGCGCTCGGCGTGTCGCTGCTGTTCATCACGGGTGTCCTCACGTGGCAGGACGCATTGAACGAGAAGTCCGCCTGGGACACGATGATCTGGATTGGCCTGCTGATCATGCTTGCATCGAAGCTCAACGAATACGGCATGGTGTCGTGGTTCGGCAAGGAGGTCGGCGCACACCTGGCGGGTTTCCCAAGGCTAGCCGTCTATATGCTGGTGGCGGCCCTCTACTGCTACATCCACTATTTCTTTGCCAGCGCGACGGCGCATATCAGCGCGCTGTTTCCCCTCTCCATGGCGTTGATGGTGGCCGCCGGCATCCCGCCATTCACGGCGGCAGTTTCGCTCGGTATCCTAAGTAATATCAACGGTTGCCTGACCCAGTATGGGATCGGTTCGGGGCCGGTCATGTTCGGAGCGGGTTACGTCCCGCAGGGCCAGTGGTGGAAGGCGGGCTTTCTGATGAGCCTCCTCTATATGTTCATCTGGCTGGTGGTCGGCCCGCTATGGTGGAAGCTGCTCGGTCACGTTTGAGAGCTATGAGCGGCGCGACCGGGCGAGTGAAATCCGCCACATCTCGCGGCGCGCATGCCTGGCGCGGAACAGAGGCGCGCGGATCTATGCGATGGGGATCTTCATTTTCCAAACGAGGTGAGCCATGAAATTCTGCCTGTCGAGTTCGTTAGCGGCGGCTGTGGCGCTCGGTGTCGTTGTCCACGCGAACGCGTACGCGAAGACCGAAGCTTGCCATCCTGCAACGGAAAAACAGATAGCGTCACTCTTCGATCGCTGGAACGACTCGCTGAAGACCGGCGACGCGGCGAAGGTCGTAGCGAACTATGCGCCGCGTTCGATCCTGCTGCCGACCGTATCGAACAAGCCACGCTTGACCGCCGAAGAAAAGGAAGACTATTTCAAGCACTTCCTCGAACACAAACCCGTCGGTGCCATCGATTTCCGTTTCGTCATGATTGAATGCAACAGCGCTATCGACGCGGGGCTGTACACCTTCAAGTACGCGGACGGTACCGTGGTCAAGGCTCGTTATACGTTTACCTACGGCTGGAACGGCCACCGCTGGCTGATCACCAGCCATCATTCGTCGGCGATGCCCGAAGGGAATTGATCACGATTCGCGGCCTGAAACTGATCTCCGCAGAGCGATGGGCAACCACATCGGTTGAAGGGTTGGAGAAGAACAAGTCCAGCAGCGGCGCTGTTGAGATGAGTGCTTGTTTCGCTGCACGCTGACAAATCGTATGACGGGCCGGTCGGGGTATCGGCGAACGGACAACGACCGGGCATCGTCGGGAGCGCCCGTGTCGACGCTCTCGTTCGTATCCACACTTGCATATCATCGACGGCAGCTAGCCGCTTCACTTCAACTAGGGCCGCCCCTCGCTCGGTACTTCCGATGCCTTGCTGAGTTCTGCCATGAGGATTCTTGCGATCTCGTTCGCGGGCGCGTGGCCATCGGGCGCCGACGCCGTCGTCGCCCACGTGACGATCGTCGTTTTCGTCGCCGGATCGTAGCCCATGAACGTATTGAATCCAGGTATCTCGCCCGTGTGTCCGTAAAACGTCCCGAATTTGGCAAGGCCGAGGCAGTAACTGGCGGCCGTCGGATCCGACGGCTCGACCGACACGCAACTGGCGAGCCGTTGTGCTTGCAGATCGGCGTTCAGATAGCCACCGCCCACCATCCGTTGTACGTAAGCCGCGAGTTCCTTCACGGTCGAGATTCCTGAGCCGGCCGTCCAGGCCCAGGAGGTGTTCACGGACGTGACATCGGTGGGTTGCAGCGTCCCGTTCTTCGCGGCCGCCTGACGTTCAGGGGAGAGCGCCTCGCTGTTAGTCGTCTCGGCATTGGTGCCCCACTGGTAGCCATGCGGTGCCGGCGTGGGCAGCGATGTATCGTCCTGCGGCGGAAGAAACGTATCGGTCAAACCCAGTGGCGTAAAAAGACGCGCCTTCATTGCATCTGCGGCGCTCATGCCGGTTAGCTGCTCGATGATGAGTCCGAGCAACACCGTGTTCGTGTTCGAGTAGCGAAATTCGGCACCCGGCGCGAAGTACACCGGCTGGCTGAACCCGATGTCCAGCAGTTCCGTGGTGGTCCACACTTTGCCCGGCTGCGCATCGAGCGTCTGATTGAACGCGAGACTCGTCGAGTAGTTGTAGAGGCCGCTGCGCATCGTCAGCAACTGCTCGATCGTGATCTCGTCGCCGTTAGGCACGTTCGCGATGTATTTGCTGACGGGATCGCTCAGGCTCAGCTTGCCTTCCTGCACGAGTTGCAGAATCACCGTGCCAGTCCAGGTTTTCGTCACGCTGCCGACGCGAAAGTGAGCGGTCGTCGGTATCGGCGTGTTCGTGCCTCGCACTGCCGTTCCGAACGATTCGAGCCAGTCGCCGTTTGGCGATTGCACATACACGACGGCACCCGGCGTCATCGTGTCTGCGAGCAAGGCGTTGATCTCGGGGCGCGCTGCGGTGGCAAATGCCGGCTCGCTCGATGTTGACGTGACGTTGCCACCGCAACCGGGAACCGTCACGCCGATTCCGGTTGCCAGTGCAACTGCGCACAAGCCACGCGAAAGCGCACGCGCGGAATACGTAGTAAAGGGCGGCATTGTCATTGCTTTTTTCCCTTCCTGATCGTGACGCTATGTCATGGTGGCCAGTCGAGAGGCTGGTTCAGCATCGCTGAATATCGGCTGCTTCACGGGCGCGCACAAACCGGACTGGGCGATGTCAGGAGATCCCGCTGCACTTCGATCTTCTTTGCGGCCGTGCTGAAGAACTATAGGAGGTGAATTGCGTATCTGGCGTGCTATTTGCAGAATCAGCTGACGCGTGCGCCGCCGTCACTCTGCAGCAGAAACTTAAGATGGCATCGTACGTGAGCGAGGGAGATACAAGAGATAGTCGCAGACGTAAAACATTCGGTTGCGATCGCATCCGGGCAGTACTGGCCCGATCCGAACGTCCCGATCTCCCCGTTAAACGCGGCCCCAAATTCAGGATCCGATGCGATGCATGTTGTGCCTTCCAAAGCACACCTTGCTTATCGGCAGCGTTCAGCTCGCCTGAGCCCACGTCCCCCTCACCACGCACCATCCCTGTCGCGCCCCGACCTCGCAGGCCAATTGCCCGCCGCCGGATCGGCGCTGGTAAACCCGCAAATTGAAACCTTTGACACGCTTTTTTTTGATCTATAGCATGTATTTCATAGAAGACAGCGTCTTCTAATAGAAGACAAAAGGAGAAAGCAAGCATGGCAGTGCGTGCGTTGTCGTCAGTGCTGAAGTCCCTGGACGTGCTCGATGCGGTCGCCGCCGCTTCGCGTCCCATGTCGTTGTCCGAGATCGCGCGCGTCGTCGGCGAAGCGCGCGGCGCGACGTTGCAGCGGCTCGTCACCCTCGCGGAAGGCGGGCTCGTCGAGCAGACCGAAGCCGGCGGTTATCGGCTCACGCTGCGCATGGTCCGCTATGCGAATGCGGCGATGGAGCAGGCCAACCTCGGCGCGCGCGTCGCCGATGTGCTTCAGGACCTGGTGTCCGACAGCAACGAAACGGCCTCGCTCGCGGTGCTCGACGGCCCCGAAGCGGTGATCGTGCGGCGCGTGGAATCGCGCGGCGTGCTGCGTGCCGATCTGCGCGTGGGTGCGCATCTGAATCTCGAACTGACCGCGATGGGGCGCGTCCTCGCGACCTATGCATCGCCCGCGCAGCGCGAACGCTGGCGCGAAGCGGGCACGGCGCTGCCCGACGACGCAATGATGGAGCAGATCCGCGCCGACGGCTACGCCATCAACGGCATGACCGGCCCGCGCAGCGTGTCGGCGGTGGCGGCGCCCGTGTTCGACGAACGCGGCGACTGCGTCGCGACGGTCGCGCTTTCGGGTCCGACCGCCGGTTTCGAAATGGACGATTGCGCCGCGCTCGTCACGGCGGCCGCGCAGAACATCAATGCACGTTTGAAAGGAGACGCACAATGAGCCTCGTGCTCGATCCGCCCGCGCCGACCGGGCTGCAAGACCTCGTCAGGCAGATGCGCGCACCCGCTGAACTGATGCTGCCCGAGCGGCTGGCCGCCATTCAGCCCTCGCGCGTGAGTGCGTCGCGCTCGCTGATGACGCGCGCGCTTCGCGAACGCTGGTCGATTGTCTGCACGCGCTTCGACATCGACGCACGCGGCAACGGCATCGCACGCTACCGCATCGACATCGGCAGTTGGCGCTTCACGTTTCCGGTGTTCTCGAAAGAGCCGTCGGCGGCGGGGCGGACGGGCCGCATCATCGGCCGCTCGTGGGACATGATGGCCGCGCTCGTCGAAGGCGACATGAGCGACGCCGCGCTGGCCGAAACGCAGCAGGAAATGCCGAAGCTTTACGAAGGGCGCGCCACGCCCGGCACGCTGATCTGGTGCCGCTCGAATCGCAGCGGGCGTTTCTTCGATCACGCGTTGCAGGCGCTGGCGTCGGGCCGTCAGCCCGATGTCGCCGAGCTGGCGCAGACCTGCTATCTCATGCGCAACACGGGGCTGGATGGCAACGGCACCTTCGGCACGCGCTCGTTTCTTTCGCTGGAGGCCGATCATCCGCTGCGTGCGTCGCTGTCCGCGCAGATGCTGTGCGCCTACATGATGCGCGTGTTCGCGCAGGATCTGCTTGCGCATCTCGCGCGTGCGGCGTCGTCGAGCGCCGTCGAACTGGCCGCGCCGCTGCGTCGTTTCCTTGGCGTCGGCAACGGCTCGGCGCTGGGTCTCATGCTGTTCGTGAACAACCATCCGCGGCTCATCGACCGCTGGCTGTGGATACGCGAAGAAGCGCTGGCGCGTGCGCGTGTGCTGAAGCCGGACGCCGCGCAAATCGAAACGCTGCTGCGCCTGATCGACAAGGCGATCGTATTCCGCCGCGAAGATCGCGCCGCTTACGAACAGGTGGCGTCGAGCGACGTGGTGGCGGACGCGCTCGTCACGATACGCGCCGAGGTGCAGTTGCTGCTCGATCGCGCGCGCGCCAACGCACCGCTCGGCGCCGCGCCTTTCGCCACGCTGTGCGCGTCGCTGGCGGGCCGCGTTCATCAGGAAGGGCTGGAAACGCTGCATTCGCTGCTGATCGAACTCGTGCCCGACGAAGCGGACGCGCTCGCGCAAACGCTCGTGATCGACGAGGAGCTGCGGCTCGAACCGGCCATGCGCGTAGGCCGCCTGCGCGAGATGCTGCGTCACGACTACGCCTGGGCATTCTCGATGGATCTCGACGACGAAGCCGCGCGCTACGTCTGGTACAAGTCGGTGACGGCGGAGGAACCGCGCCGCGGCCCGCGCGAGGAAGTCGGCGACGCGATCAATCTCGCGCTCGATCTGCCGCGCCAGGTCGTGCGCCTCGACGCGGAACTCGCACGCTTCGACGCGACGGCCAGCACGGCATCGTTTCTCGCCCAGCAGCCGTGGCACCGCGCCATCGTCACGCGCGTGCAGGCGCTGCACGGCACGCATTTCCATTCGCCGCACGCCGACATCATGAGCGAAGGCTTCGTGCCCGCGCACATCACGCGGCTTCTGAACGTGGGCGTGCACGGCATCGACAAGACGCGTGACTTCCTCAACCGGAACCTGCGCGGCGTGCTGTTTCATGGCGCTCCGACGCCCGAAGATCTCCAGTCCGGCCACGCCGATCCGCACTGGTTTTATCCCGCCGAACCGACTTTGTGAGCGACCCCGTGAGTAGCGAACCGATGCAATCCGATCTCATCACCGTCAGTCTGCGCGAGAGCCGCATGGTGCTCGAACGTCTCATGCAGGTGGCGCGCGTGGACGAAGGCCTGGTGCCCGCGCTGCGCGACTGCGCTCTGTATTCGACCGCGCTGGCCGACGACGGTTTTATTCATTTGACAAAACATTTAGGACAGCTTTCAAACGAGAAGGTGTCCGCTGTTTCAATCGACACGCTGAATGATGGTGTGAGGCGAGTGCGCTGCGCGGGGCTGCATGCGTGGATCGTGGCGCTCACGCTCGTCGATCTCGCCGTCGATGCGGCTCAGGCAGGCCGCGATGCCTGCTTCGTCGTGGAAGGCGCGAGCGAAGCCGGGGAGCTTCGTGTAGCCATAGCGCTCGCCCAGCCGCATGGACTCGAAGCCACGGTCGAGGCCAATGGCGACGCACAGCGCGTGTCGTTTCGCACGGTGTTGTCGCCGGGCCAAAGCACACTCGCACGCATCGTGCAGGAAGGTCTGCGCGTCGAGCGCGCGTATTGGTGGACGCTCTTTCATCGCGCCAACGATGCGCTTGCGCCTGACTCGTACGAATCGCGCCGTCACGCGGGACCGATCATCGTCGATGCTCAAGGCCGCGTGATCGGCCGCACCGACGAGGACGAAACCGATCTCTCATTGCTCTACACCGGCGCGGCGCAGGCTGGACCGGACGCCACGTCCACTCAGGAAAACAAGGAAATCTCATGCTGATCGACGCCCTGCAATGCGGCCATTTCACGCGCGAAGTCTTCGAAGACCTGCGCGCCAGCGGCTATACCTGCGTCACGCCCACGCTCGGCTTCTGGGAAGGCACGCTCGAATCGATGGATGCGATCGGACGCTGGCGCGACTTCGAGCGTGAATGCGCGGATCTCATCGTCATCGCACGCAAGAGCGCGGATATCCGTCGCGCCGATGAAGAGGGCAAGCTCGCCGTCGTGCTCGGCTATCAGAACAGCAATCTGTTCGAGGACCGACTCGCGTATGTCGAACTGTTCGCGGACATGGGCGTGCGCGTCGTGCAGCTCACCTATAACAACCAGAACGAACTGGGCGGCAGTTGCTACGAGGCGCAGGACAGCGGGCTTGCGCGCTTCGGCCGCGAAGTCGTGCGCGAGATGAATCGCGCTGGCATCGTGATCGATTGTTCGCATGTGGGCGATCGCACGACGCTCGACGCCATCGAATGGTCGGAAAAGCCGGTCGCGATCACGCACGCCAATGCGCGCTCGATTTTCGATCACAAGCGCAACAAGAGCGACGCCGTGCTGCGCGCGCTGGTGCAGAACGGCGGCGTGATCGGCTGCGTGGCGTATCGCAACATCACGCCGCAGGACGCCTGCACGACCGTCGATGCGTGGTGCCAGATGGTCGCGCGCACGGTCGAGCTTACGTCGATCGACAGCGTGGGGATCGGCACCGACTACAGCCACAACACGGGTCAGCCCGATCTCGACTGGATGCGCAAGGGCCGCTGGACGCGTTCGGTGCAGTACGGCGCGGGGTCGGCGGCGAATCCGGGCAAGACGCCGAAGCCCGACTGGCTCAAGAGCGCGGGCGAACTGAACAAGGTGCATGACGGTTTGCGCCGCGTCGGCTTCAACGCCGAGGAAGTGCACAAGCTCACGGCAGGCAACTGGCTGCGTCTCTATCAGGCCGTGTTCGGCTGAACGCAACACGATCCACCTTCCAATCAAGGGGTTTCAGCATGAAGAGTGACGACGACAAGGCGTTCGATCCGACCATCTCGCGGCGCGGTTTTCTGCGCGCCGCCGCCGCGGGCTCGGCGCTCGTGGCCGCGCCGTGGGTGGGCCGCGCGGCAGCCGCCGACGACAACATGCTCTACGTGAACACGTGGGGCGGAAACTGGGAAGCGGCCGCGCGCCAATACCTGTTCGACCCGTTCACGAAGGACACGGGCGTGCAGATTCGCACGGTTTCGCCGATTTCGTTTGCGAAGCTCGCGGCGCAGGTGCGCAACGGCACGTATCAGTTCGATGTGACGACGCTCGGCGTCACCGACACCGCGCGCGCCAATGCCGCGAAACTGATCGAACCGGCCCAGGGCAATCTCGACGAACACGCGCTGTGGCCCGGCGCGATCTACGAAAACGGGCTGGCCACGCATGCGTTCGCGAACCAGATCGCGTATCAGAAGGATGCGTTCGGCGGCGGGGCGATCCGCAACTGGACGGACTTCTGGAACCTCAAGGCGTACCCCGGCGCACGTAGTCTGCAACGCTATCCGACGCGCGTGCTGGCCTACGCGCTTCTCGCCGACGGCGTGCCGCCCGAACATCTCTTTCCCTACGATCTCGACCGTGCGTTCCGCGCGCTCGACCGGCTCAAGCCTGCGATTCGCGTGTGGTGGACCGAAGGCCCGCAATCGCAGCAGTTGCTGCGCGACGGCGAGGTGAGGGCCATCGCCATCTGGAACGACTACGCGAAGACGGTGAAGGACACCTCGAAGACGCCGATCGAAATCGTCTGGAATCAGGCCGTGATCGACAAGGGCTGCTGGGTGGTGGCGAAGGGCACGCCGCGCGCGAAGAACGCGTGGCGTCTCGTGCAGCACATCGCCAACAATCCCTCGGGTCTTGCGCATTTCAATGCGACGGATGGCTCGGGGCCGCTCAACCCGAAGGCGTTCGACTACATGGATGCCGCGACGAAGCAAAACGCGCCGACGCTGCCCGAGCATATGCAGCAGGCCGTCGTGCTCGACGGCGTGAAGCTGCTGCCGCAACTCGATCAGATCGCGTCGCGCTTCGACCGCTGGATGACGCTCTGACGCCGGCCTGGCCTTTCCTTGCGCGCGCGTCACGCGTCGCGCGCGCAATCTTGATCCTGGAGTTCAACCTTGGCTGACTCGACCCTTTCGACCATGCCGATCGTCGACGAAGCGGCGCAGGCCGCCGCCACGCAAGCGCAGCGCGAGCACGCGGACCGTCGGCCCAATCCGTGGCTGCTGTACGTGCCCGCGCTGGTGTTTCTTGCCGTGTTCTTCGTCGTGCCGCTCGGCTATGTGATTTATATGAGCGTGAGCGAGCCGACTTTCGGCTTCGGCAATTTCGTCGATCTGCTGGGCTCCGCGCATTTTCGCAGCGTGCTTGTGCATACCTTCCTCACGTCGGCGTTCGTGACGGTGTGCGCGCTCGTCTGCGCGTATCCGCTCGCCTATGTCGCGGCGACGGGCTCGGCCTTCGTTTCGCGGCTCATGCTGACCGTGCTCGCGCTCAGTTTCTGGACGAGCTTTCTCGTCAAGACCTACGCGTGGATGGTGATTCTCGGCGTGAGCGGGCCGCTCTCCGCAATACTCGAAACCTTCGGCTGGCGGCCCGCGCCGCACATGCTGTTCACCTCGTTCAGTTCGACGCTGGCGATGACGCATGCGCTCGTGCCGTTCATGGCCATGGCGCTCTACGCGGTGATGAAGCGCATCGACGTGCGACTCATGCGTGCTGCCGAAAGCCTCGGTGCACGACCGTGGCGCGCGTTTCGCGAGGTGTGGCTGCCGCTGAGCGCGCCCGGCATCGTCAACGGCTGCACGCTCGTGTTCATCACGTCGCTGGGTTTCTATGTGATGCCCGCGTTGCTCGGCAGTCCGCACGACCAGATGATCTCGGGCGTGGTGGGCGACCAGATCGAACAGGTGCTTGATTTCGGCATGGCGTCGGCGATGTCGATCGTGCTGCTCGTGGTCACGCTCGCCGTGTTCGCGTTGTACCACCGTTTTGTCGGCCTCGACCGGCTCTGGAAGTGACGCCATGAAAAAGCCTGTGCAGATTCTCGCCTGCCTCATCGCGCTCGTGCTGCTTGCACCGCTCGCGATCGTCGTGCCGATGTCGTTCAGTTCGGCGCCGTCGCTCGAATTCCCGCCGCCGGGCTGGTCGGCGGCCAGCTACGCGCGCTTCTTCGCATCGCCCGACTGGATGGGCTCGCTGTGGCACAGCGTGTTCATCGCGACTTGCGCGACGCTGATCGCACTGACGCTCGCGATTCCCGCTTCGTTTGCACTCGTGCGCCACACGTTTTTCGGGCGCGGCGCGTTCAATCTGTTGCTCATGATGCCGATGATCGTCCCGCAGATCGTCATGGCGCTCGGCTATTACACCTATTTCGGAGAACTGCGCATGAGCCAGAGTTTCGCGGCGCTGATCGTCGCGCATGCGTGCCTGGCGCTGCCGGTCGCGACGCTGATCCTGACGGCCGCCATTAAATCGTTCGATCGCAATCTCGAACGCGCGGCGATGAATCTCGGCGCGCGACCGCTGCGCACATTCTTTCTCGTGACGCTGCCCGTGCTGCGTCCTGCTGTGCTGGTCGCCGCGTTGTTCTCGTTCATCCAGTCGTTCGACGAAGCCGTGATCGCCGTGTTTCTCTCCGGCCCCGACACCGGTACGCTGCCGCGCCAGATGTTCAACAGCTTCCGCATGGAAGCCGATCCGGTGATCTCCGCGGCGTCGTCGTTTCTGCTCGCGCTCGTGTGCGCCGCAATTTTCGCGCCGCTCGCAGTGCGGCTCGTGCGCCGCCGCCTGCCAGGCGCGGTGGCCGTGCCGCAAGCCGCACGCTCCTGAAGCGCCGATTCGAAGCTCGCTCCAAAGACTGATTCAAAGCTGTTTGCCCTTTATTCGTTGAGGTCCCCATGCAAGCCCGCTCCCTCACGCTCGATCAGGTCAGCAAGACCTACGATGGTCAGCATCGCGCCGTCGATCGCGTATCGCTCGACATTCAGCCCGGCGAGTTCGTGTCTTTTCTCGGGCCGTCCGGCTCGGGCAAGACCACCACGCTGATGATGATCGCCGGCTTCGAGCACGCCAGTTCCGGTGCTATCCGCATCGCCGGACGCGCGATCGACAACGTGCCGGCCTATGCGCGCAACATCGGCATGGTGTTCCAGAACTACGCGCTGTTTCCGCACCTGAGCGTGGCCGATAACGTCGCGTTTCCGCTGCGCATGCGCGGCGTGGCGAAGGCCGAGAAAAAGCGCCGCGTGATGACCGCGCTGGAGATGGTCGGTCTGGGCGCTTACGCGTCGCGTCATCCTGCGGCGCTGTCGGGCGGCCAGCAGCAGCGCGTGGCGCTCGCTCGCGCGCTCGTGTTCGAACCCGACGTGGTGCTGCTCGACGAACCGCTCGGCGCGCTCGACAAGGCGATGCGCGAGCACATGCAGATCGAACTCAAACGCATCCACCGAGATCTTGGCGTGACGATGATCTACGTGACGCACGATCAAACCGAAGCGATGACGATGTCCGACCGCATCGCGGTCTTCAACGCGGGCCGTATCGAGCAGATCGGCACGCCCGACGAAGTCTATTTCGAACCGGCGACGCGCTTCGTTGCGTCGTTCGTCGGCGACAGCAATCTGTTCGAGGGCCACGCGCTCGGCGAAGGGCGCTTCGCGCTGCCGGGCGGCGACTTCACCGGCCGCAAGCGCTTCGACGCCGCGCCGGGCGCGAAGGTCGACGTGCTGTTACGTCCCGAGATGATTCATTGCGGCGAAGCGGTCACGCGCAATCAGTGCGACGTGCAGCGCCAGTTGCTGATCGAAACGATGGTCAATTATGGCGACAGCGTGCTGCTGAGCGGCCGTTGCGACGACACCGCCTTGCGCGTGCGCGTGCGGGGTCCTGAGGCGCGCGAACTGGCACCCGGCGCGCGCTGCGCGGTGGGCTGGAAGTCATCGGATCTGCACGTGGTGGTGTGACGCCACTGGCGCGTGCTGTCCGCATCGATCGAATCTCCCTGTTTTAGCGAAGTAAAAAAGGAATTGCGTATGAACGCCCCTCACGAAACGCTCGCGCAAAGCGCGCTCCAACGCAGCGACGCCGCGCACCTGCTGCATCCCTACACGAACCTGAGCCTGCACGAAACCGTGGGCGCGCACGTCATCACCGGCGGCGACGGCATTCATGTGATCGACGAGCAGGGCAACCGCTATATCGAAGGCCTGGCCGGTCTCTTTTGCGCGGGCCTGGGTTTCAGCGAGGAACGTCTCGTGGAAGCCGCCGTGCGCCAGATGCGCGCGATGCCGTTCTATCATTCGTTCGCGCACAAATCGACGGCGCCGACGATCGAACTCGCCGAAAAGCTGCTGGCGCTCGCGCCCGTGCCAATGGCGAAAGCCTTCTTCGCGAACTCCGGTTCCGAAGCCAACGACACCGCCGTGAAGCTGATCTGGTATTACCACAACGCGATCGGCCGTCCCCAAAAGAAGAAAATCATTTCGCGGCTGCGTGCCTATCACGGCGTGACCGTGGCATCGGCGAGTCTCACGGGGCTGCCGCTCAATCATCGCGATTTCGATCTGCCGATTCAGGGCGTTCTGCACACGCTGTGCCCGCATTACTATCGCAACGGTCTGCCGGGCGAGAGCGAGGAGGCCTTTGCGAGCCGCTGCGCCGACGAGCTCGAAGCGCTGATTCTGCGCGAAGGCCCGGACACCGTGGCGGCGTTTTTCGCGGAGCCAGTGATGGTGTCGGGCGGCGTGATCGTGCCGCCGAAGACCTACTTCGAAAAAGTGCAGGCGGTGCTGCGCAAGTACGACATCCTGTTGGTCGCCGACGAAGTGATTTGCGGCTTCGGGCGCACGGGCAACTGGTTCGGCTCGCAGACGTTCGGCATCGAACCGGACATGATCAGCGTGGCCAAGCAGCTTTCGGCCGCTTATATGCCGATCTCGGCGCTGCTCATCAACGAGAAGATCGAGCGTGTGCTCGTCGCGCAGAGTGCGAAGCTCGGTTCGTTCTCGCACGGCTTCACGTATGGCGGTCATCCGGTTGCGGCGGCCGTGGCGCTCGAAGCGCTGAAGATTTACGAGGAGCGCGATATCGTCGGCCACGTCCGGCGAGTGACGCCGCGTTTCGAGCGGGGCATTGCGCGGCTGGGCGCGCATCCGCTGATCGGCGAAGCGCGCGTGAGCGGACTCGTGGCAGGGCTCGAATTCGTGCGCAACAAGGACACGCGCGAGAACTTCGCGCCGGAGGCGGGCGTGGCCGCGTTCGCGGGCCAGCGCGCGCGCACGCACGGCGTCATCACGCGCGCGCTCGGCGACACGCTGAGCCTGTGCCCCGCGATGATCATCGGCGAAACGCAGATCGACGATCTGATCGGACGTATCGAACGCGCGCTCGACGACGCGCTGGTCTACGCACGCGAGCGCGGCCATGTCGACTTCTGAACGCGTGCTTCACCCATCGCCCTACGAAACGCTCGCGCTGTTTATCGACGGGCAATGGAAGACGGACGCGCGCGAAGGCGAGGAGGTGTTCGATCCCGCGACGGAGCGCGCGATCGGCTGGCTGCCGCACGCCGACGATGCCGACGTGAGCGCTGCGCTCGCCGCAGCGCAACGGGCATTCGCGCCGTGGCGGGACACTTCGGCCTACGAACGATCGCGTGTGCTGCGCCGATTCGGCGAGCGCGTACTCGAAACCGCCGCGGACATCGCGGTGAACATCGTGCGCGATCAAGGCAAGCCGCTCGACGAGGCGCTGGCTGAAGTGCGCTTCGCCGCCGATCACATCTTCTGGCATGCGGAGGAGTGCCGCCGCATTTACGGACGCGAGATTCCCTCGCGCGACGTGCGTGTGCATCAGCGCGTCGTGCGCGAGCCTGTGGGCGTGTGCGTCGCCTTTACGCCATGGAATTTTCCGTTCAGCCAGGCGGTGCGCAAGGTGTGCGCGGCGCTTGGCGCGGGCTGCACGCTCGTGCTCAAGGGGCCGGAGGAGGCGCCTTCGGCCGTGGTGGCGCTCGCCCGCGCATTGCAGGAAGCGGGCTTGCCCGACGGCTGTCTGAACCTGCTGTGGGGACGGCCGCCGGTATTGTCCGCGCGGCTGATTGCCGACGACGTGGTGCGCAAGGTCTCGTTCACCGGCTCGGTCGAAGTCGGCAAGCAGCTTGCGGCGCTCGCGGGCCGTCACATGAAGCGCTCGACGATGGAACTGGGCGGGCATGCCCCCGTGCTCGTGTTCGCCGATGCCGACATCGACGTCTGCGCACGCGCGCTCGCGGTGCAGAAGCTGCGCAACGCGGGGCAGGTCTGCATTTCGCCGACGCGCTTTTACGTCGAGCGGCCTGCGTATGCGCGGTTCGTCGACGTCTTCACCGAGGCGATGCGGAGCACGCGCGTAGGTGTTGGCGACGAATTTGGCGTACAGATGGGCCCGCTGTGCCATGCGCGCCGCGTGCACGCAATGCAGAGTCTCGTCGACGACGCGCTCGCTGAAGGCGCCACGCTTGCGACGGGCGGCACGCGACTGCGCGAGCGCGGCCATTTCTATGCGCCGACCGTGCTGTGCGGCGACTTGAGCCGGGCGCGCGTCATGCGAGAGGAGCCGTTCGGCCCGCTCGCGGCCGTGGTGCCATTCGACAGCGTCGACGGCGTGATCGAGGCGGCGAACGCGCTGCCGTTCGGCCTTGCCTCCTATGTGTTCACGCGATCGGCGGCGCATGCGCAACATACGGCGCGTCGGCTGAAAGCGGGCATGGTGAGCGTGAATCACTTCGGCCTGGCCTTGCCGGAAACGCCGTTCGGCGGCCTGCACGACAGCGGCTACGGCAGTGAAGGCGGTAGCGAAACGTTCGATGGCTATCTCGCTACGCGCTTTATCACGCAGTTCGAATCCTTGCCGTAATTTTTTTGCCGACACTATTCAGGTATCCGAATTTAATGAAAGCCTTCTATTCGCCAAGGCAGACGGGTCATATGCCGAGCCGCTCGTTTTATCGCGGGCGCTTTACTCCAGCGCATGAAAACCCTGAGCGCGTTGCGTGCCTGCTGCGTGCGCTGGAGCGCGCAAGCTGCATCGCCAGCGAACCCACGGACGCCGGACTCGCGCCGATTCTCGCCATACACGACGCCGACTACGTCGAGTTCGTGCGGGATGCGTGGTTGCGCTGGCGTACCGACGACGCAAGCGGCGACGTGATTCCCAATGTGTTTCCGCCGTCGCGCGCCAGCGTGCGCGAGCGCGCCGCACTGCCGGTGCTCGCCCAGGCCGGCATCTTCATGGGCGACCTGAGTTGTCCGATTGGAAAGGGGACATTCGAGGGCGCGTACTGGTCGGCGCAGACCGCCGTCGCTGCCGCCGATGCCGTGCTCGCGGGCGAGACGCTCGCGCTCGCGCTGTGCCGACCGCCCGGTCATCACGCGCAGCGCGACCGCGCATCGGGCTACTGCTTCTTCAACAACGCGGCGATCGCGGCGGCGCGCCTGCGCGAGCGCGTCGAGCGTGTGGCGATCATCGACTTCGACATGCATCACGGCGACGGTACGCAGTCGATCTTCTACGCGCGCGGCGATGTGCTCACGGCTTCGGCCCACGCCGATCCGCGCGACACGTTTCCGTTCTTCAGCGGCGCGGCGGATGAATGCGGCGAAGGCGCGGGCCTCGGCGCGAATCTGAACATTCCACTGCCTGCGGGCGCAGACGACGACACCTTCGTCGCGGCCGTCGCCGCCTTGTTCGAGCGCGCGCGGACATTCGGTGCGCAGGCGCTCGTCATCGCGGCGGGCTGGGACGCACACGGCGACGACCCGCTCTCGCCATTCGACGTGACGAGCGCGGCTTACGCGCGGATCGCGCGGCTCGTGAAGGCGCAGGCGTTGCCCACCGTGATCGTGCAGGAGGGCGGCTATCACCCCGGCGCGATCGAGGACGCACTGCTCGCATTTCTGGATGCCCTCGCCTGAGAGGCGCACACACTTTTTACAACAGCGAAGGGGAAGGCAATGAGAGGCAAGATGGCGTTCGCCGCGGCAGCCGCGGCGTCGATGACGGGGCTCGCCCATGCGCAGGGCTCGGTGACGTTGTACGGCATCCTCGACGAAGGCATCACGGTCGTGAATAACGAGGGCGGAGCGCATAACGTCCGCATGGAAAGCGGGGTGTATCGCGGCAGCCGTTGGGGGCTCGACGGCTCGGAGGATCTCGGCGGCGGGATGAAAGCGGTATTCAAACTCGAAAACGGCTTCAGCCTCGACAACGGTTCGCTCGGGCAGGGCGGCCTGATGTTCGGGCGGCAAGCCTATGTGGGCCTGAGCTCGTCTTACGGCACGCTCACGTTCGGCCGCCAGTACGACGCGACGACCGACTTTGCCTGGGACTATAACGTGGCCGCGATCGCGTCAGGCTACGGGTTCCACCAGGGCGATCTCGACCGGACACTCGGCGACCGTCTCGACAATTCGGTGAAATACCGCTCGCCCGACTTTCATGGCTTGTCGGCGATCGCGATGTACGCGTTCAGCAATACGGCGGGTGAATTCCACAAGGGCAGTGCGTGGAGCAGCGGCGTCTTCTACGATCACGGGCCGTTCACGGCGGCGGTGACCTATACGTATCTCGCGGGCACGACCTTCGATCCTTACGCGGCGATGGGCTTGCGCAGCTTCATGGGCCGGACCGTCGTGACGCGCGAGGGCGACGTGGTGACGCCGGTGCAGGAGTCGTTCGCGATCGACTCGCTGGGGACCTTGGGTATCGGCGCGAGCTACGCGATCGGCAATGTTTCGCTGATTGCGAACATGACGAATACGCGCCTCAAGTATCAGGGCGACGCGACGGTGATGCAGGTGTACGAGGGCGGGGCGACGTGGCAGGCGACGCCCGCGCTGCTGACCGCGCTGGCTTATCAACATACGCGCTTCGAGGGCCACAAGTGGCATCAGGTGAGCCTCGGCGCGTATTACAGCTTGTCGAAGCGCACGCAGGTTTATGCGTCGGTCGACTATCTGAAGGCATCGTCGGGCGTCGATCCCGTCACGGCTTACGACTTCGCGCCCTCGCAGGTGAGCTGGCAGGGGAATGCGCGCATCGGCCTGCTGCATAACTTTTAAGCGGCGGCATGGCGGCGTCGTGGATCGCGGACGTTGCTATGCCAGCGAAGCCTCAGGCGTTCGCCATGAGGGTGGCGTGCAAGGCGACGATGCTTCCCGCACCCGCTCCGCGCGCCGCCCGTATCGCTTTCACTGCCGCATCAGCGCCATCATCGCGCCGAAGCCGACGAACACGCCGCCCGTCACGCGATTGAACGCCTTCGCCACGCGGCGGCTCTTGAGCGTCGCGCCGATGCGCGTGCCGAAGCCCGCATAGACGAGATACCAGCTCACCTCGCAGACCGCGAAGGTCGCCACCAGCACGCCGAACTGCGGCAGCGTCGGGCGGCTCGCGTCGATGAATTGCGGCAGCAGCGCGGCCGCGAACAGGATCGCCTTGGGATTGCTGCTGGCGACGAGAAAGCCGTTGCGGAACAGCGCGCCCGGCGAGCGCGCGGGGCGGGCGGCGAGCGCCTCGGCTTCGGCCTCGTCGGCGGCGTTTTGCTCGACCGGCGCGCCCCAGGCCTTCACGCCCAGATACACGAGGTAAGCCGCGCCGATGAAGCGCAGCACGTTGAACATCGTCGGCCACGCTTGCAGGAACACGCCGAGCCCGGCGGCGGAGACCGCGAGCATCAGCACGAGCGCGGACAGGCAGCCGCCCATCGTCGCGCTGGTGCGGCGCAGCCCGTACTGGGCGCCGTGCGACATGATCAGCAGCATGTTGGGACCGGGGATGGCACAGACGACGAAGACCGTGGCGAGAAACAGCCACCAGGTATGCAGGTTCATTGCGAAGGCGGACGTAAGAATTGAGCAGGCGAAACGTCGATTATGCCAGTGCGCGTGCGTCACGCGGGTCCGGCTTCGCGCGGCGATTCCCGAGCGGGCGGCCCAAAAGAAAAAAGCCCGCGATCAAGGCGGGCTTGAACCATGTCGATGGAGACATAGAGGAGACGAATCCAGTATAGGCATCACTTTGACGGCGGGCAATATTTCGTATGCAGATTGAACCGTTAACCATTGTTAAACAAGGCGATTTATGATTGCTATGCCGGTTGGCCGCGCCCAGAATGCATCAAACCGCCGACGCTTGGCGAGTGCGGTGCGAGCAACGAGAGAAAGGTGCGGCGGCAACGGAGTGCGTGTGCGGCCCGCGCCTCGACAGGCAAGAAGCAGGGATCGGCAATCGAGCAAACCGGAGGGGTCAAATGGGCATTCTGGACAAGTTGGGTGAAGTGGCGGGTGCGGTGGCCGCGGTTGAAGCGGCTGAGAAGGTCGATCCGGACGCGGGCTTTCTGACGAAGGCGGCAGCCGCGGTCGCGGGCTTCGAGGGCGCGGGGGCGCTTGAGAACCTCGTCGAAAAGAAGGAAGACGAGAAGGCCGCCGACGACGGCACGCAGCAGGCCGACGCCGGCGACACGCCCGCGGCTTGATGTTTGGCGTGATCTGTTCAGCGTGCGCTTTCGGGTGTGAAAGCGAGTGACAGGTCGCGACGCGTGATGATGAGCGCTCATGAACCGCGGTCTTTGGACCGCGGTTTTTTTATGGGCGCGGGCCGCATCGGCGCTTCACGACTTCACGCCTTCACGCCTTCAAGACTTCACGAACACGAAATCGCACTGCCGCGCCGTGGTTCGCTGACCGCTGCCGGACGCCGCGTCGAAATGCGCGCTGACCTGGTACGAATACGGCGTGCGCGGCGACGGATGCCCGAGCGCATGCTCAGGCGAATTCGTCAGCCCATTCGCCACGAGCGTGGCGACGCCGTCGGGTTCGATCTTGCCGTCGAGCGCGAGCCAGCCGCCTTGCTCCTTCGCGCCATGTTCGCCGTGCAGCACGCCTTCCACCACCGTGGCGGGAAATTGATACGTATAACTAACTGCGTGATCGGGCGTGGGCGTCGTCGCGCAGTTGAGTGTGACGTGCCAGGCGCCGTCGAATTTCCCGGCGGCGTGCGCATCGAGTGCGCCGCCGAACGACGCCGCGCAGGCGGTCATCATCGCGATGCCAATCCGCGCCCTGCGCATGATTACGACACGCCGCCCGTCCATCGCCGTCCTCCGGTTTCGCGCAACATCGCGCTGCCACCGTATCGAACGCAAGGCGCATACCCGCGTGCGCCCACGCGCGTGCGGGCCAATCGTGTCAGCCGGCGGTGCTGCCGATCGCGTCGAGTTTCGCCAGCACGTCCGCGCTGAGTACGAGGTCTTGCGCGCGCAAATTCTCACGCAGATGCGCGCGCGACGACGTGCCCGGAATCAGCAGGATATTCGGCGCGCGATGCAGCAGCCAGGCGAGCGCGACGTTCATCGGCGTGGCGTCGAGCGATTGCGCGATGTCCGAGAGCGCCGTCGACTGGATCGGCGAGAAACCGCCGAGCGGAAAGAACGGCACCCACGCGATGCCGCGTGCGGCGAGCGCGTCGAGGAAGGCGTCGTCGGCGCGATTGACCAGGTTGTAGTGGTTCTGCACGCAGACGATGGGCGCGATGCGCTCGGCGTCGGCGACCTGTTTCGCCGTCGCGTTCGACAGGCCGATATGGCGCACGAGGCCGCGTTCGCGCAGGCTCGCGAGCATTTCCATCTGCGGCTCGACGGGGCCTTCGGCGGGCTTGTGCACGTCGCCCATGATGCGCAGGTTCACGACGTCGATCGCGTCGAGGCCCAGATTGCGCAGATTGTCGTGCACGGCGCGCTCGATATCGGCGGGCGCGTGCGCGGGCAGCCAGTTGCCCTGATCGTCGCGCACGGCGCCGACCTTCGTGACGATCGTCAGATCGGCGGGATACGGATGCAGCGCCTCGCGGATGATCTGGTTCGTCACGTGCGGGCCGTAGAAGTCGCTCGTGTCGATATGGTTCACGCCGCGTTCCAGCGCCTCGCGCAGCACCGCGACGGCTTCCGCGCGGTCCTTCGGCGGCCCGAACACGCCGGGACCGGCGAGCTGCATCGCGCCGTAGCCCATGCGGTTGACGGTGCGGCCGGCGAATTCGAAGGTGCGGCTGGGGGTGCTCTGCGGGGCGGTCTGCTGGGTCATGGTGTTTTCCTCGAATTTCCTCGAAAAGGGATGGCGCCAGTATGGACTGCGGCGCGTTATTGGATAATCCCGTCAGATCCGCACGGGTTGTGCAAAATTTTGCACAATGATGCCGTGGCGGAGACATCACACTGTCCCATCCGATTGCCTCGTATTTTCGACCCGAATCGATCCGACTCGACCTCACCATGACGCGCGAAACCCGTCCGCAAGGCCATCAGTCCCTGGAAATGAACGATCTGGCCACCTTCGTCGCGGTGGCGCGCGCGGGCGGTTTCCGCGACGCCGCGCGCGTCGGCGGCGTCTCGCCGTCGAGCCTGAGCACGGCGGTGCGGCGGCTCGAAACGAAGCTCGGCCTGCGCCTGCTGAACCGCACCACGCGCAGCGTCGCGCCGACGGAGGCAGGGCAGCGTCTGCTCGAAACCATCACGCCGCTGTTCGCCGAGATGAAGGCCGCGCTCGACGTGCTCAACGGCTATCGCGACCGGCCCGCGGGCGTGCTGCGGCTGAACGTGCCGGCCAACGTCGCGCGCAGCGTGCTGCCGCCGATACTCGCGGGGTTCGCGCGCGCCTATCCCGAGATTCGCGTGGAAGTGGTGGTGGAAGATGGTTTCGTCGACGTGCTGGAGGCGGGCTGCCATGCGGGCATCCGTTACGACGAGCGGCTCGAACAGGACATGATCGCGATTCCGATCGGTCCGCGCGTGCAGCGCTTCGCCACGGCGGCCGCGCCGGAATACCTGGCGGCGCGCGGCGCGCCCGCGCATCCGCGCGAGCTACTCGATCACGCCTGCCTGCGCGTGCAGTTCTCGGGTGGCGCGATGGCGATCTGGGAATACGAGCGCGACGGCGAGACCGTGCGGCTCGATCCGCCGGGACCGCTGGTGGTGAAGCCCGCGGCGGCGCTCGATCTGGCGATTGGCATGGCGTTGCACGGGGCGGGCGTGATCGCGATGTTCGAGGACACGCTCAAGCCGCATTTCGCGAGCGGCGCGCTGGTGCCGCTGCTGGAGGACTGGTGGCCGCAGTTTTCCGGGCCGTTTCTCTACTATCCGGGGCGGCGGCATCCGCCCGCGCCGCTGCGGGCGTTCGTCGACTTTCTGAAGTCGGGCGAGGGGGCGGATGCGGAGCCAGGCGCGGATACTTCGTCATCCTGACGATGCATCCGCGCGGGTGAAACGCGGCGTTTATCGCGCGGCTTGCTTCCAGCCGAATTCGATGAACACGCGGCACAGTTCGGCCATGCCCTTGGCGTCTTCGTCGTCGAAGCGCGCGAGATGCGGGCTGTCCACATCCCACACGCCGATCAGCGTGCCGTCGGCAGCCACGAGCGGCACCACGATTTCCGACTGCGACGCCGAATCGCAGGCGATGTGGCCCGCAAACGCGTGCACGTCGGGGACGAGTTGGGTTTCGCGCGTCTGCGCCGCCGTGCCGCACACGCCCTTGCCGAGCGGAATGCGCACGCAGGCGGGCTTGCCCTGGAACGGGCCGACCACGAGTTCCTTGCCGTCGAAGAAGTAGAAACCGGCCCAGTTCAGGCCTTCGAGCGAGTTGTAGACGAGCGAGGAGAAGTTCGCCGCGTTCGCGATCGCATCGGTCTCGCCTTCGATTAGCGCGCGCGCCTGGGCGGCGAGCGTGGCGTAGAGCGCGGGTTTGTCGGCGGGCAGGGAGTCGGAGAGCGAAAACATGGTGTGTCGAGCCTGGTGAATCTGGGGGTGAATCCGGGAATGAAGCGGCGCAAGGCGCCTTCGAGGGCGCCAGTTTAGGCCAGATCGGGCGTTCTTGCTCGTTTGGGCCCGATTACCGGCGACCGCCGTGGGGCCTTTTAGCCCGTTGCCGCGCACGCGCTGGCGCAACCGGTAGTCCATCGACAATAATCGCTCTCGTCTTTTTCAGCGACGGGAGTGGCATCGACGTGACGATTTCCAGAACGCGCAGACAGTTGAGCATCGGCTTGCCGCTCCTGCTCGGACTCGGCGGCATGACGCGCGCGGCGCGCGCCGCCGATGTGCCGCTTACCGACGCGCCGCTTGCCGAAATCGAGCGCCGCAACGGCGGGCGGCTCGGCGTGTTTGCGCTCGATACCGCGTCGGGCCGCACGCTCGCGCATCGCGCCGACGAGCGTTTTCTGATGTGCAGCACCTTCAAGGGGCTGCTGGCCGCGCAGGTGCTCGCGCGCGTCGATGCGGGCAAGGAAACGCTGGAGCGTCCCGTGCCGTACAGCGAGCACGATCTGATTTTCACCTCGCCGGTGACGAAGGCGCATGTCGCGCAAGGCGCGCTGCCGGTACGCGCGCTGTGCCAGGCCGCCGTCGAAGTCAGCGACAACACGGCGGCGATTCTGCTGATGCGCAGCGTGGGCGGCCCGTCCGCGCTCACGCAGTTCATGCGCTCGATCGGCGATGACGTCACGCGTTCCGATCGCTACGAGCCGGCCTCGAATCAGGCGAGCGGCGTGCTCGACACCACGTCGCCGCGCGCCGTCGTGCACTCGGTGCGGACGATTCTGCTCGGCGACGTGCTGAGCCGCGCGGCGCGCGAGCAACTCGAAAGCTGGATGGTCGCGAGCACGCCGGGACGAAAGCGCATCCGCGCGGCCTTGCCCGCCGGCTGGCACGCGGGCGACCGTCCGGGTACGAGCGTGGAAGCGCAGACGAACGACTACGCGATCGTGCGTCCGCCGGGCCGCGCGCCGTTGCTCGTCGCGGCGTACTACGAAGCGCCGGGGCTCGATATGCCGCATCGCGAAGCCGTGCTGCGCGAGGCGGGCGCGGCGTTCGTCGCGTGGGCGCGGGACGGCGTGGCTTGAGGCGCGTTTCGCGATCGAGCGAGGATCGATCGGTGATCGGGCAACGATCAGTCGGCGTTCAAGCGGCGGCCTGCGCTTCCAGCGTCGACGCGAGGTGGTGGGCGAAGGCGCGTACGCGCGCGCTCATATCGCGCCGCGACGGATAGACGATAAAGAGTCCGGTTTCTTCGGCCGTATCGCCGTCCGTTGTCACTTCGATCAGCGTGCCTTGTGCGATCTCCCGCTCGCACAAATGCGCGGGCAAAGCGGCCACGCCCGCGCCGCGCAGCGCAAGTTCCTTGAGCAGCGCGAAGCTGTTGGCCTGTACGCGCGAGGACTGACGCGCGGTCTGCGCCGCCACGCGCTGGCCCGCCTCCACGCGCAAACCCGCGTCATGGCCCGCGCCGGGCAACTGCGTGACGAAGGCGAGCGTGTCGGTGTTCGCGTGCGCGGCAAGATAAGCGGGGCTCGCGTAGCGCCGGATCGTGAAGCCCGCGATGCGTCGCGCCACGGCTTCGTTGCTGCCCGGCGCGCCGCCGCGAATCGCGAGATCGAACTGCCCATTGACGAAATCGACGACGGCATTGCTCACATGCACGTCGATGCGCACGCGCTCATGCGCGGCGAGGAAGCTCGCGATGGCGTCGGCGAGCAGCGCATCGGGGAAGTCGAGCGGCACCGAAACGCGGATCGTGCCGCTCAACACCCCGGCGTCCGGCAGGCCGCGCCGCTCGGCTTCGCGCAGGGTGGCGATCGCGCCGCCGACGGTGGCGTACCACGTCTCGCCTTCGGCGGTGAGCGCGAGGCTGCGCGTGGAGCGCCGCAACAGACGCACGCCCAGCCGCGTTTCGAGCGCCGCGACGCGCGCGCTCACGGTCGAGCGCGGCACGCCCAGTTCGCGTGCCGCCGCGGCGAACGAGCCGCTTTCCACGACGGCCGCAAAGGCCAGACAGCCGTTGATATCCATTGTCCATCTCGTTGGCGGGAGCCGCCATTCTAGCGGGCTTATCGGCGGCGGGTCGGGCGCGCACACTGGCGCTTCGCGTGGCGTCGATCAAGCACGAAAGGCGCACGCCAAACGCTAAAACAAGGAACGCACACGATGGAAACCGGCATGATCGACACGCAGGAATCGCTGCAATTCGCGGGCATGGCTACGCGCGTGATCGCGGGGCTGAGTACGGCCGCCCCTTACACAGTGATGGAGATGCGCGTGGAGCCGGGCGGCGGCGCGCCCCTGCATCGCTCGCTCGACGAGGACAAGACTTTCGTCGTGCTCGAAGGCGCGCTGGATTTTCGTTTCGGCGAGAACGTGCGCGAGGCGGGCGCGGGCGAGACGATCGCGGTCGCGCCCGGCGACGTGCACGGTTTCACCAATCGCTCGGCGACGTCCGCGCGCGTGCTGCTGGTCGCCTCGCCCGCGCGACACGATGCCTTCTTTCGCGCGATGGCCGCGCTGCCGGTGCCGCATGAACCTGACGCCGTGCGGCGCGTCTGCGCGCAATTCCGGCAGCAGATCGTCGGGCTTTAGTTGCTTGAGTTGCCCGAGTTCTTTCCCGCGCGCGCCTGGCGTTCGTGGATGCGGCCCGCTTCGTCGGCGATGTCGAGTTCCTTGCGTTCGCGGCGCTCCTCGTTGCCGCGCCGCGCGCGCATGCGCTGACGCGAAAGCACGCTGATGATCTCGCCGGTGCTGGCGTTTTCGGGGATCTCGTTGCGGATCACGTTGGGCACCATCGGCAGTCCTTGACGCTGCCGGCGCAGCGCCTGCGAGATCGCGCGACGGCAGTCGTCGCCGTGGCAATCCCACTCGTCGCGCAGCTTTCCGCAATATCGGCATTTGTCCATCGATTGAGTTTAACCGGAATCGCGGCCCGCCTTTCGGGGCGCGAGCACGCCCGCGCACGCACGAACACGCGCACGCGGCGCGCTGCGTGCGCAGGCCGACGCAGCGCAGCAATCGGGGAAACGCGCGGAGTTTCGACGGCGCTATCATCGGCGATGACTCGGAGCGGGAGCGGCCCATGACGGCGACGGCGGCGCACAGCGGCAAAATCGGCACGGTCCTGTTCGACATGGAAGGCGTGCTTTCGCACTACGACCGCGACGCGCGCGCGGCGCGGCTCGCGGCGCTGACCGGCACCACGCCGGAGGCCGTGCGCGCGGCGATCTGGGGTTCCGGCCTGGAGACGCGCGCCGACGCGGGCGAACTCGCACCCGACGCCTATCTGCGCGCGCTCGGCGAACTGCTCGGCTGCGCGATGGACCGCGAGACGTGGCTCGCGTCGCGGCGCGCGTCGATCACGCCCAACGACGCGACGCTCGCCCTCGCGGCGCGTGCCGCGCGGCGCTGCCGCATCGCCGTGCTGACGAACAACGGCCGCCTCGTCACCGATCATCTCGACGTGTTGAATCCGCCGGTCGCGCGGCTGTTCGGCGAGCGCGTCTACGGCTCGGCGGCGTTCGGCGCGCTCAAGCCCGACGCGCGGGCCTATCTCGGCTGCCTCGCGCAGGTAGGCGCGACGCCGCCCGACACGCTCTTTATCGACGACAGCGAAGCCAACGTGCAAGGCGCGCGCGACGCGGGCCTGCACGCCTGCGTCTTCGTCGATGCCGCCACGCTCGAACGCGATTTGCGCCGCTTCGGCGTGCTCGACGGCTGAACGGGCCCGCACACATGCACGCGCTCGAACCCCTGCGCGAGCGCAGCTTCAGGGCGGATCCGGCTTGAGCGCGGCGCGTTTCGCGACTACGCTGCGACATTCAAAAAACGCATTCTCATCGATGGGAGCTTGCAAGGCATGCATGACCTGAGTGTCCGGCGTTTGAGCCACGTGGTCGCGCTCGCGGAGGAGCGCAGCTTCGCGCGCGCGGCCGAGCGCGTGCATCTGAGCCAACCCGCGCTGAGCCGCAGCATCCAGGCGATCGAGGAGGAACTCGGGCTGCGCCTGTTCGACCGCGCCGTGCGCGGCGTCGCGGTCACGCAGGCGGGCAAGGCCGTGGTCGAGCGCGCGCGCCGCGTGCTGTTCGAGGCCAATTGTCTGACGCGCGACGTCGAGCTGCTGAAGTCGCACGAGGCGGGCGAGGTGCGCATGGGCCTCGGTCCGTATCCGACGATGGTGCTGATGCCCGACCTGCTGGTGGAGTTTTCGCGCCGTCATCCGGCGGTCGAGATGAAGGTGTCGGTGAATCAGGGCATGCATATGGTCGAGATGCTGCTGGCCGAACAGCTCGACTTTCTGGTGACCGACCGGCGCGTGCTGCCCGACAATCCCGCGATCGCCATCAAGTCGCTCAAGCGTCACGAAGGCGGCTGGTTCGCGCGCGCGGGGCATCCGCTCGCGCAGCGCGGGCCGGTGACCGCGGCGGCGGCGCGCGCCTATCCGCTGGTGTCGGTGCCGCTGCCGCCGTTCATGCGCGCGGCCGTGCATCGGCTCATGAAAATCCGCTCGCACGAGCCGATCGCCGTGCAGCTTGAATGCAACGATCTGCAGGTGCTCAAGTCCTTCGTCGAGCAGACCGACGCCTTGCTGTTCGGCACGGTCTCGTCGGTGCGGCGCGAGCTGGCGGCGGGCACGATCGAGCGCATCGAGGTGGCCGATTCGCCGCGCATGGGCCTCGATATCGCCATCGTGGTGCTGGCCGAGCGCACGATGTCGCCGGCGGGCGAAGTGGCGCTCGCGCTCGCCCAGGACCTGCTCGGGAATGCGCAGAAGGCGAGCGCCGGGCTCGGGCAGGCGAGCGCCTGAGCGGCGGCTGGCTTTGCGCGCGCGGCACGGTTGGCAGGCAAACGGAACACGTCCCGCGCCGCCGCTATGATGGGCGAATCCTCAACCGCTGGAGGCTGCGATGAGCCTGCCCCGATGGCCGATCGTGCTGGCCGCGCTGTGGTTCGGCGCGGGTGCGGGCGCCGCGTGCGCGCAATCGTCGGCGCCTGCCGAAGCGGCGCCGTCGGCCGTGCCTGCCGCCGCGCCGCTCGTCTACGTGAGCGACTTCGAACTCGACGCCGCGAACGTCACGACCGATCCGAATCCCGTCGATCAGGCGCGTCATCTCGGCGGCGGTCTGCTGCCGCGGCCCTTGTCGCGTCTGCGCGGCGAGGACCCGCAGGCGAAGGCGCGCGATATCGTCGAGGAAATGGCGTCGACGCTGGTCGCCGATCTGCGCCGCGCGGGCGTCGATGCGCGCCGCCTGCCGACGGGCGCGCCTACGCCCGCGCAGGGCTGGCTCGTGCGCGGGGTGTTCCTGCAGGTGGACGAGGGCAACCGGATGCGGCGCGCGATGGTCGGCTTCGGCGCGGGCGCGAGCGAAGTGCAACTGGCCGTGGCGATCGACGATCTCGCGGCTCACGCGCCTGCGCCGCTTTATCAGGTGATCGACACGCAGTCGAGCCACAAGATGCCGGGCGCGGGCGCGGCCATCGCGCTGAATCCATACGTGGCCGCCGCGAAGTTCGTGATCGCGCGCGGCGATCAGCGCCTGACTGTGGAGCGCGCGGCGGGGCAGGTCGCTGATACGGTGTCGGCGCGCGTGAAAACCGCGCCGTGAGTCACGGGTTGAAGCGCGGTATCACGCGTGATTTAACGCGTGATTTAACGCGTGACGCAAAGCGCGCCATCAAAACGCGCTAACAGAAACGCCGCGCTCAATCGCGCTTACACGCGCTTCGGAATTTCCAGTCCGCGCTGCACGGCCGGACGCGCGACGAACGCATCGAGCGCGCGCTTGACGTTGCCGAACGCGTGGAAGTCCACGAGATCGCCCGCTTCGTAAAAGCCCACCAGATTGCGCACCCACGGGAACGTGGCGATATCGGCGATCGTATAGTCGTCGCCCATGAGCCACGCGCGGCCTTCCAGGCGCTGGTCGAGCACCTTGAGCAGACGCTTCGACTCGGCGATATAGCGGTCGCGCGGACGCTTGTCCTCGTAGTCCTTGCCCGCGAATTTGTGGAAGAAGCCCACCTGGCCGAACATCGGGCCGATGCCGCCCATCTGGAACATCACCCACTGGATCGCTTCGTAGCGCGCGGCGCCCGAGCGCGCGAGCAACTGGCCGGTCTTGTCGGCGAGATAGATCAGGATCGCGCCCGATTCGAACAGCGGCAGCGGTGCGCCGTCCGGGCCGTGCGGATCGAGAATCGCCGGAATCTTGTTGTTCGGATTCAGCGAGAGAAAGGCGGGCGACAGTTGATCGTTGGTGTCGAAGCGCACCAGATGCGGCTCGTAAGGCAGGCCGATTTCCTCCAGCATGATCGACACCTTCACGCCGTTGGGCGTGGGCAGCGAATAGAGCTGGATGCGCTCGGGATGCTGCGCGGGCCATTTCTCGGAGATCGGGAAGGTCGAAAGTGCGTTCATGCGGTTCCTATGGAGGGTCGGGTCGCGCGTGCGCGGCGACAATGGCCGCCTAGTGTAGAAGAATTACGGCGAGCGCGTTGGACGCGGCCGGATTCACACGAGCGCTTACACGCTGCCTTCCTTTTCGATCACGAGAATGCGCGCCTCGCCGCGCGGATGCGCCACGTGCTCGCAGCCCACCTGCGCGTAAAACACATCGCCGGTTTCGAGCACGGCGACGTGTTCCGAAATGCCTTCCCCGCTGCGTTCCCGATAGTGCATCTCGACGATGCCGTCGAGCACGGCGAACACTTCCTCGCCGTCGTTCACGTGCCATTTGTAAGGCTGATCGGTCCAGTGCAGGCGCACGGTGGTGCCGTTCAGATTCGCAATGTCGAGCGCGCCCCAGGCGCGTTCGGCGGTGAAGTTTTTGCTGCGGATGATCTTCATGATGGCGTGAAAAATGCGGCGGGCAGTGAGGTGCTCGGTGTGGCCTTCAGTGCTGCGCCGGCAACGATTGCTGGAAGCTGAGCAGATTGAGCGGCGCGACGCGGATAAAGCCGCCGCGCGGGCTGTCGATGTCGGCGATCAGGGTCAGCGAGAGCGACACTGTGATCGGCAGCACGAACAGCAGGATGCGTTTGCCGTGGTCGCCGCGCGCGCCATAGCCCTGCATCAGATTGCTGAACAGCGCGATGATGACCATGAGGATCCACGCGGCCACCGGAATGCGGTTGATCCACGCGGCCTGCGTATAGCCCTGAGAGTTGATGACGTCGTTCATGCCCGCGACCACGAGCGCGGTGACCGGATTCGGCTGCGCCGCCGCCGCGTCGCGCACGCCGTTCCAGAGCTGCGTTTCGAGATCGGCGGTCTCCCGGTCGATCTGCGCGAGTCCTTCGCGGTCGTGCGTCGTGTAGTAGCGCACGCGGACTTCCGTGTACTTCGCGAGCAGCGTTTTCAGATGCTCCGCGCCCGCGCCGCCGACCAGATCCGCGCGCAGATACTCGGTGCCGATCGCATTCGCTTCCTCTTCCTCCAGATTCTTGCGCTGGTCGTAGCGGCCCACCGCCATCGACAGCGTGAAGCCGATCAGCAAGGCCAGCAGCGTGAGCGTCGCGCCTTGCACGACGTTGTAGTTTTCGCGTGCCGAGTCGGAGAGCGGAAAGCGCCGGTTGAGCAAGACGGCGCCGAGCGCGGCGGCGAGCGGCAGGCTGACGATCAGCGTGATGAAGAGATAGATCGGGTGCTGAAGGTATTGCGTCATGGAGGCTCCGAGTATCGTGAGTCGAAGGCGCGTGAACGGCAATAAGCGTCGGCAATCAAGGCGTTTCGGTGAGGCGATTCTACGCGTTCGCGGCGTCTTCGCGTTCGATCTCGTTCAGATGCACGGCGCGCAGATCCTCGATGAAGGCGCGCTGAATGTCGCCCGCGTTCGTCATGCGCCGCGTGACCATGTGGAAGGTCACGTCGTAGCGCAGCGCCGCCGGATTCACGGCGCGCAGCAGGCCGCCATCGACATAAGGCTTGGCGAAATGCACGGGCAGATAGCCGAGATGATGGCCCGAGAGAATCAGCAGCGCGACGGCTTCCATGTTGTCGGCGATGGCGGTCACGTTGCGCTCGTGCGTGGAGTGCTGCGCCTCGGGCAGCGGATAGCTGCGCCACGCCCACTCGCAGGCGGCGGCTTCGGCGGCGCCCACGTCGCCCGGATGATCCGCGTGCGCCGCGCGCTCGAACAGCGCGTGACGCGCGCCGCAATACGCATACTGGCGTTCGATGAACAGCGCGGTGTAATCGAGGCTCGGCACGCGGTGCCAGAAATAGCCGATCGCGATATCGACCTTGCCGTTGAGCACCTGTTCCTCCAGTTCGCCCGGCGAGCGGATCTGGATGTTGAAGCGCACGGCCTGGTCGCGCTGGCGAAAGCGCGCGATGGCGTCGCTGATGCGCGCGTTCTGGCTGAACGGCGTATGGCCGATCAGGCCGAGATTGAGTTCGCCCACGAGCTGGCGGTCCATGTTCGCGGCTTCGGCGCAAAACGTATTGGTCGCCATCAGCAGCCGCCGCGCCGACATCGCGAAGCGCTCGCCCTTGGCCGTGAGCTTGAAGCCGCCGCGCCCGCGTTCGCAGAGCCGGAAACCGAGCCGCGTTTCCAGCGACGCGAGCTGCGTGCTGATGGTCGATTGCCCGACGTTCAGCGCCGCCTGGGCGGCCGTCAGCCCGCGCGCGTCGACCACGGCGAGAAAAACGCGGATCAGCCGCAAGTCGAAGTCGGTCAGGTTGGCGAGCATGCTGCGGTCCTCACATTGATGCGAATCGATGTAAACATCATCAGGCCGTCATTTTATCCATAATTTTTTCCCCCTAGCATTGCCAGCATTGGGTTTCATCCCACTGCTCCTATCGATGTTTTCAGGGTTTATACGGATATGAACGACGCGCAACACCCCTCGCTGAACCAGCCGCTCTCCGGCAACGCCATGCCGCGCTTCGGCGGCATCGCCTCGATGATGCGTCTGCCGATCGCCGCCACGAGCGCGGGGCTCGACGCCTGTTTCGTGGGCGTGCCTTTCGATCTGGGCACCTCGAACCGCAACGGCGCGCGCCTCGGCCCGCGCCAGATCCGCGCCGAATCGGTGCTGCTGCGGCCCTATAACATGGCCACGCGCGCCGCGCCGTTCGACTCGCTCCAGGTGGCCGATATCGGCGACGTGGCGATCAATCCGTTCGACATCCACAAGGCCATCGCCGATATCGAAACGGCTTACGACGGCATCATCGCCGGCGGCTGCAAGCCGGTCACGCTGGGCGGCGACCACACGATCGCGCTGCCGATCCTGCGCGCGATGCACAAGAAGTACGGCAAGGTGGGCGTGGTCCACGTGGACGCGCACGCCGATGTCAACGACACCATGTACGGCGAAAAGATCGCGCACGGCACGCCGTTTCGCCGCGCGGTGGAAGAGGGCCTGCTCGATTGCGACCGCGTGGTGCAGATCGGTCTGCGCGGCACCGGCTATCACGCCGACGATTTCGACTGGTGCCGCGATCAGGGCTTCCGCGTGGTGCAGGCCGAGGCGTGCTGGAACCGCTCGCTCGAAACGCTGATGAAGGAAGTGCGCGAGCAGATGGGCAATGGCCCGGTGTATCTGAGCTTCGATATCGACGGCCTCGATCCGGCGTTCGCGCCGGGCACGGGCACGCCGGAGATTGGCGGCCTCACGGTGCCGCAAGGTCTGGAAATCATTCGCGGCCTGCGCGGGCTGAATCTGGTGGGCGCGGATCTCGTGGAAGTGTCGCCGCCGTATGACCCGCAGGGCACGACGGCGCTGCTGGCCGCGAATCTCGCGTTCGAGATGCTGTGCGTGCTGCCCGGCGTGGCGTATCGCGCCTGAGCGAAACGTCGAACGACGCCAATTGATACGGCATCCGAAATAAATGAAAACATTGCGCCAGATTCCCGGAGAGCGTGCATGAGCGAGACCCAGACTGAAACCCAAGCCGCCGTGCTGGCCGCCGCCGATGCGCTGATCGCATCGTTCGCGCGCCACGACCGCGACGCCTATTTCGCGGCTTTCGCGCCGCACGCCAATTTCGTGTTTCATCACGTGAGCGAGGCGCTGCCCACGCGCGCGGCCTATGAAGCGCTGTGGCGTCAGTGGGAACGCGACGACGGCTTCGCCGTGATCGGCTGCGAATCGAGCGAGCGCGTCGTGCAGTGTCTCGGCGACGTGGCGATCTTCACGCACAACGTGCGCACGCAGGTGAGCACGCACGCGGGCCGCGAGACGCTGGTCGAGCGCGAGACCATCGTGTTCGCCCGCGAAGGCGGCAACTGGATCGCCGTGCACGAGCATCTGTCGCCGCACGCCTGCGTGGCCGTGCAGCACGAGGTGAATGAGGTGAACGCGGTGGAGGCGTCCGCATGAAGCGCGAGACTGTACTCGCCGCCGTGGAGCCGGGCGTATTCGTCGATGGCGAATGGCGACACGGCGAAGGCGCGACGCTCGACCTGATCGATCCGTGCAGCGCGCAGTCCATCGCGCGCGTCTCGGCCGCGAGCACCGACGATGTGGATGAAGCCGTCGCTGCCGCCGCGCGCGCCTTGCTCGGCTGGCGTAAGACACCCGTGACGGCGCGCGGCGATCTGCTCGAACGCATCGCGCAAGGCATCGAAGCGCGCAGCGTCGAACTGATCGATTTGCAGATGCAGTGCAACGGCAAGCCGCGTTTCGAGGCGCAACTCGACGTGAGCGATGCGGCGGCCACGTTCCGTTATTACGCGCAACTGTGTCGCGAAGGCGGTGTGGCGACGTCGTCGACTGTGGCGCTGCCCGATCCCGGTTTCGTCGCCGAGGTGCGCCACGAAGCCGTGGGCGTCTGCGCGCTGATCGTGCCGTGGAATTTCCCGCTCGTGACGGCCGCGTGGAAACTCGCGCCCGCGCTGGCGGCGGGATGCACGGCGGTCATCAAGCCGTCCGAACTCACGCCGCTCGCCGAGCGCGCTTTGGTCGACATCGTCGCGGCGGCGGGCGTGCCAGCGGGCGTGGTGAATCTGGTCGCGGGCGCACGCGAGGTCGGCGCGCATCTGGCCGCGCATCGCGGCGTGGCGAAGGTTTCGTTCACGGGCAGCACCGCCGCAGGACAAGCCGTGATGCGCGCCGCCGCCGACCGCATGCAGCGCGTCTCGCTTGAACTGGGCGGCAAGTCGGCGCTGATTGTTTTCGACGACGCCGATCTCGACGAAGCCGTCGAACTCGCCTTCAACGGCGCGTTTTTCAACGCGGGGCAGATGTGTTCGGCGACCTCGCGCGTGCTGGTGGCGCGCGCGCTGCACGACGCGTTCGTCGAGCGGCTCGTGGCGCTGGCGCGCACCGCGACGGTCGCGGCTCCCGACGACGCCGACGCGCGCATGGGACCGCTGATCAGCGCGGCGCAGCGCGAGCGCGTGCTCGGCCTGCTCGCGCGCGGCAAGGACGAGGGCGCGCGCGTGTTGTGCGGCGGCGCGCTCGCGCGTCCCGGCTTCTTCGTTGCGCCGACGGTCTGCGCGAACGTCGCGCCCGACAACGTGCTCTGGCGCGAGGAGATCTTCGGCCCGGTGGCGCTGGTGCGCGCGTTCGACACGGAATACGAGGCCATCGCGCTCGCCAACGACAGCGACTACGGACTCGTCGCCACGGTCGTGACCGCCGACGCCGAACGCGCCGCGCGGGTCGCCGACGCCTGCGAGTCGGGCGTGGTGTGGGTGAACGCGCCGCAGGTGATTTTTCCGCAGACCGGCTGGGGCGGCCGCAAGCTCAGCGGCATCGGCCGCGAACTCGGACCCTGGGGCGTGCGCGCTTACCAGGAAATCAAGCATGTGATCCGCGCGCGTCCGGCCGGCGCGCCGCCATCGCCGCCATCGCCGTCAGCGCCGCAATCTCAGCAACAACCGTAACCACGAACCCAGCCGTCAACGCTCTCGCTCGCACGCCTCGCGCGCGCGGGCGGGCGCGCACCCCACAGGAAGAGACAGATGAACACTGACAACGTCAACGGTTGGGCGGCCGACGGGGCCGAACCGCCACGCAGCATGGACGCGCCTGGCGCCGCCGCGCCCTCGAAATGGCGCAAGATCGAAGTGCGTTCGATCGACTACGTGCCCGCGCACGAACGCCACGGCAGCGTGGCCGGGCAGGGGCCGTTCTGGTTCCTCGGCAACTTCCAGTTCTTCACGATCGCCATCGGCTTCGTGGGACCGAGCATGGGACTCTCGCTCGGCTACACGATCCTCTCGGGCGTGCTCGGCATTCTGTTCGGCACGCTGTTCATGGCGTTTCATGCCTCGCAGGGCGCGCATCTCGGCCTGCCGCAGATGATCCAGTCGCGCGCGCAGTTCGGCTATCGCGGCGTGGTGCTGATCCTGATCGCCACGCTGTTCACGTTCATCGGTTTCAACGTGGTCGATACCGTGCTGATGGCGAGCGGCGTGAAGGGCATCTTCGGATGGTCGCCGACGCTCGTCACCATCGTCACGGCGCTGATCGCGCTGGCGCTGGCGATCTACGGTCACGACTGGCTGCATCGCGTGTTCAAGTGGCTGCTGGTCGCGAGCCTGCCGCTCTACGTGCTGCTGACGCTGTGGATCCTGTTCGGCGCGGTCGGCGTGAAGCCCGGCATCGTGCATGCGGGCGGCTTCTCGCTCGTCGCGTTCGCCGCGCAGTTCGCCGCGAGCGCGAGCTACAACATCACGTATGCGCCGTATGTCTCCGATTACTCGCGCTATCTGCCGCGCGATACGAAACCGCGCGCGATCATCGCGGCGGTGTTCGTCGGCGCCTCGGCGTCGGCGATCTGGCTGATCGCGCTGGGCGCATGGCTTGCGACGCGTCTCGGCGCGTCCGATGGACTCGTCGCGCTCTACGATGCGGGCAACGCGATGTTCCGCGGCTTCGGCGTGCTGATCTCGCTGGCGTCGGTGGGCGCGATGGTCGCGACGATGGGCCTGAACGCCTATAGCGCGATGCTCACGGTGGTCACGGCGGTCGATTCGTTCAAGCCCGTGAAGCCGACGCAGACGGTGCGCGTGGTCACGGTGCTCGCGCTCGGCCTCGTGTGGGTGGCGATCTCGCTGTCGCTGTCGGGCAACGCCATCGACATTCTGTTCGCGGCGCTCACGATCATGCTGTATCTGCTGGTGCCGTGGACGGCCGTGAATCTCGTCGATTACTTCTTCGTGCGGCGCGGCCATTACGCGATCACGCAACTCTTCACGCCGCGCGGTCTGTATGGCGCGTGGGGCGCGCGCGGGCTGATCGCCTACGCGGTGGGTTTCGCCGCGACGGTGCCGTTCTTCGTGCTGCCGGGCATCTACACGGGGCCGCTCGCGGCGCGCATCGGCGGCGTGGATGTGGCGTGGGCGGTGGGCCTCGCGGTGTCGGCGATCGCGTATCTCGTGCTGGCCCGCTCGATCGACGCGGCGCGCGAGCGCAAGGCGGTCCAGCAGAGCGAGCGCGAAATCGCCGAACTCGATAATGCGATGAAGCGCGCGCATTGAACGCGGTAGCGTCGTGTACTTCACGACGCTGAAAAAAACGACGCGGCGCACGTTCGAAAACGTGCGCCGCGTTTTTTCATGCATTCAGCGTGAGGCGGCTAGCGTGAAGCCGCCGCGCTCAGCCTTGCTTCCAGAGCGTGCGGCCCCAGAACGTGAGCGTGCGGTCCCACGCCTGCTGCGACCAGACCGGATCGAACTGCGTATGCGCGATGCGGCCCGGGCCGACGGCTTCTTCGTTCGCGAACGCATGGTAGGCGAGGTAGCGATGGAACTCGACGTTCACGCCGCCGTCCTTGAGCTTCTTTTCGAGTTCGTCGACGGTCTCGATCTTGAAGAAGCCGTCCTGCGTGCCCCAGTGGCCGAGCACCGGCGCGGTGATCTTGCTCGCGTCGAGGTATTCGAGCGGGGGGAAACCGTACCACGTGACCACGCCCGCGAGGTCGGGGATCTGGTTCGCGGCCAGCAGCGTGAGCGCGCCGCCCATGCAATAGCCGGTCACGCCGATGCGGTCCGTGAGCGTGCGTAGATGATCGACCGCGCCGCGGATGTCCTGCGAGGCGGCGTCGCCGAAATCGAGGCCCGTCATCAGGTGATGGGCTTCTTCTTCCTCGACCGTGCTCTTGCCGCGATAGAGGTCGGGCACGAGCGCGTAGTAGCCGGCCTGCGCGAGACGGTCGGCCACGCCGCGAATCTGGTCGTTCAAGCCCCACCATTCCTGAATCACGACGATGGCGGGCGCGCCCTGCGTTTTGGCGGGCGTGGCCAGATAGCCTTGCAGCGATTTGCCGTCGGGGCGATTGAAGGCAATCATCGAGCCGGTGGTCTTTGTCATGAGTTATTCCTTGAGGGTTCGGTGGATCGGTTCGGAAACGAAAGAATCAGGTGAGAAGCGAGTCAAAACCGGTGCCGGAAAAGCGCAAGCCGTAGCATAGCCTCTGCGCGCAAGCTTTGCTCGGATGCGCCTGACGCGCGTTGAGGTCCGCTGAGGTTCGTTGAGGTTCGCTAACGGCGTGCGGCGTGCGGCGCGCCGTCATTCGCCGATCAGGTGCAGCACGATATCGCGCGTCGAGGCGTGACGCCGATGCTCGAACAGATAAATGCCTTGCCAGGTGCCGAGCACCGGGCCGCCGAACTCGACGGGAATCGAAAGCTGCGTCTGCGTGAGCGCGGTGCGCAGATGCGCGGGCATGTCGTCGGGGCCTTCGGTGTCGTGCTCGTAGCGCTGCGGGTCCTCGGGCGCGATCTCGTCGAAATAGCGTTCGAGGTCGCGGCGCACCGAGGGATCGGCGTTTTCCTGAATCAGCAGCGAAGCCGAGGTATGGCGGCAGAACAGCGTCAGCAAACCCGTGCCGATGCCGGTTTCGCGCACGAAATCGCGCACCTGCGCGGTGAAATCGACGAGCCCGCGCGAGCGCGCGTGCACGTGCAGATGATGGATGGCCTGGCGCATGGTTTTCTCCGGTAAGGCGCGACGCGAAGTCAGTCGGCGGCAGATCAAAGGCGCGGCAGCCGGGCCGAGGCCCGCCCGCACGGCCGCCGCCGCATGCTGGTAGGATACCGGCCTTGCCGCCGCGCTGGCGGCCGACGTCAGACCTCGCATCGATTCAGGAGAATGTTTTGAACCTCACCCGCTTCGCCAAGTCGCGCCATTCGACCAAGTCCTTCGATCCCGCCCGCAAGATTCCGGCCGCGGTCATCGACGAGCTGAAGGAACTGATCCGCTTCAGTCCGTCGTCGGTGAACTCGCAGCCGTGGCATTTCGTGGTGGCCGAAAGCGATGCGGCCCGCGCGCGCGTGGCGAAGTCCATGCAGCCGGGCTACGCGTACAACGAGCCGAAGGTGCTGAAGGCGTCGCACGTGCTCGTGCTGTGCGTGCGCAAGGACATGGACGAGGCGCATCTGAACGCCGTGCTCGCACAGGAAGAGGCCGATGGCCGCTTCGCGAGCGCCGAGGCCAAAACGGGCCAGGCGAACACGCGCAATTTCTACGTGAACCTGCACCGCGAGCGCAACGACCTGTCGGCGTGGATGGAAAAGCAGGCCTATCTGGCGCTCGGTTCGGTGCTGATCGGCGCGTCGACGCTCGAAATCGACGCCTGCCCGATGGAAGGTTTCGACGCCGCCGCGCTCGACGCGGAACTCGGTCTCGACGCGCAGGGCCTGACCTCGCTCGTCGTGATCAGCCTCGGCTACCGCAGCGCCGACGACTTCAACGCGAAGCTGCCGAAGTCGCGTCTCACGGCGCAGGCCGTGTTCACGGAACTCGCGTAAGTCTGTCCGGCACCTGAATGCCGTGAAAGCCATGAAAGCCGGGGGCGGTGCGGTGGTACCATCGTCGCTTCCGGTTTTCCAGGCAAAAACGCGCAGGAGCGTTCACGGCATGCAGGGAATCAAACGCAGGATCGTCTACGTCACGCTGTTCGAGGGGATCGCGATCCTCATCACCAGCACGAGTTTCGCCTCGCTCTCGGGCCGAGGCATGGACCGCGCGGGTGCGGCGGCGATTTTCTCGTCGCTGATCGCGGTGATCTGGAACGTCGTGTTCAATACGCTGTTCGAGCGCTGGGAAGCGCGCCAGACGAAGCGCGGACGCAGCGTCGCGCGGCGCATCGCGCATGCCGTGGGTTTCGAAGCCGGCCTGATCCTGTTTCTCGTGCCGATGATCGCGCTCACGCTGCGCGTGCCGCTCGTCGAGGCCTTCATCATGGACATCGGCCTCTCGGTGTTCTTCCTCGTCTACGCCTACGTCTTCAATCTGATCTTCGACCGCGTGTTCGGCTTGCCTGCCTCGGCGCTGCCGCTGGAGCCGCGCGCCGGATCGGAGCCTTGTGCGTGATTATGGGTGATTGTGCGTGCGCCTCAGTGCCACGCGCTGCCCACCTGGATATAGAACGCGTTCTGTCCGGGACCGTGCGCCACGTCGATCCCCATCGAGAGCCCGAGCTTGCGTGCGATCAGATAGCGAAAGCCGGTGCCGAAGCCGAAGGCCGTGGGCGCGTCGCTGAACGAATGCAGATTGCCGTAGGCTTTGCCCACGCCGCCGAAGCCGAGCACCGCCCAGCGCGGCGTGACGTTCCAGCGTAGCTCCAGTTCGCCGGTGAGCTGATTGCGGTCCTGGAACTTCGCATCGGAGACGCCGCGCAGATTCACATAAGGCTGCGCGAAAAAGGGGATGTCGCCCTGCGAGAAGCCGGTGTCCACGCGCAGTCCCAGCACCCAGCGCGGCGACAACTCGATCCAGTGGTACGCCCTCGCTGCTTGCATCTCGAACGCATTCGAACTGCCGAAGCCGCCGCGCGCGAATTCGGCTTCGAATTCCGCGTAGGTGCCGCGGCTCGGATAGAAGATGTTGTCGCGCGTGTCGTAGTCGACGACGATGCCGCCTTTACCCACGCGCACGTCGCGTTCGAAATTGTGGATGCCGTTCGGCACCAGCGGGTCGAAGCGCGTGGCCGAATCGAAGAACGTATAGCGCGGCCCGACGTACCACGGACTATTGGCAATCCTGAACAAAATCTGCTGCACCAGGGCGACGCCGCTCAACTGGTAGGCATTGGCGTTGCCTTGCAGCCCATAGTAGTTCAGATGCAGATTCACTTTGCCGATCACACCGAGATAACGGATGCGGTCCTCGTCCCAGGTGTGGAAGTGCACGAGTCCCACGCCCCAGCTTTGCGTGCCGGTGATGAAGCCGCCGACGGCCGTGATGTTGGGCGGCGACATTTTCGGTTTGGCGTTGGCGGGTTCTTCGCTGGCGTCGCTTTCATCAACGTTTTCGCTGGCCGCGCGTTTGGGCGCGGTGAAGTAGAGCAGCGCGAGCCCGAAGCCGTAGCCCACGGCAGGTTCGGTGATGATGACCGGCACCGGCAGCACGCCCTTGTGAGTGAGCAGCATGTCGCTGAGGTCGAACGCGCCGTCCTCGGTGTCGCGAAACCGCGAGAACCAGGACGGATGCGCCTCGCTGGCGGCGTTCGCGATGTTCGCGGCGTCGCCGGTGCGGTTCGCGTTGGGTGTGTCGTCGGCGTGGGCCGCGGCGGCGAGCGCGAGCAGCGCGCAAAGCGCGACGGACTTCGAGTGCCGGTGGCGTGCCATCGTGGCGAAATCTCCCGCATCGGATTGGCGCCGATGCTGACGTGCTGGCGATGATCGATGCGGCGCACGGCGGCGCGCGCGGTGAAATGACGAAGTAGCAATGGCGCGATGTCGCGAGCCGTCATGCGCAAAGCAGACCGCAAAGCAGACGAAACGGACGATGCGCGATGAATCTATCGCCACGCTGCTGACGCGCCAGCATAGCGCAATCGATCTGACGAACGGTTGCGCTTGCCACGAAGAAGAGGGGATCGGACGGGCTGCATCAAGGCGCATGCACGAACGGCATGCGCGGCGCATCGAAGCGCGGCGAGTCTCGCGAAAATCAGCGCGCGGCGCGGCAAGCCCGCCTGCGCGCCAACCACCGCGACCGCGTTTTACGGACTCGGCACGGCGGCTTGCGCGCCGCTGGCCGCCGCCGCGCCGCTGGCTTGCGCGGGGGCAACCGCGCTGGCGGGCGCGCCCCCATTCGCGCCCGTATCGACGCGATCGGGATGACGCACATCGTGCAACTGGCCGTTCCAGCCGCCGCCCAGATCGCCGATCAGCGAGGCCGCGTCGAGCAGACGGCTCTGCTGCACCGTGAGCGCGCTTTGCTGCGTGCTCAACTGCGTGGCCTGCGCGGTCACGACCGTCGTGTAATCGACCGTGCCGGCCTCGTATTCGTTTTGCGCGATCTGCGTGGCGCGCGTGGCGTCGCGCACGGCCGATTCGAGCACCGCCGCTTGCTGCGCGAGAATGCGCAGGCCGGAGAGATCGTTTTCGACGTCCTGGAACGCCGTGAGCACGGTGCCGCGATAGTTCGCGACCGAGGCGTCGTAGCTCGCGCGCGCGGCGTCGACGTCGGCGCTGCGCAGGCCGCCGTCGAAAATCGTTTGCGTCGCGCTCGCGCCGAGCGACCACACATAGTTGCTGATATGCAGCAGCCCCGACAGCGGCGACTGCGTGAAGCCGTCGAGCGCCGAGAGCGAAATGCTCGGATAGTACGCCGCCACGGCCACGCCGATCGCCGCGTTCGCCGAGGCCATCTGGCGCTCCGCAGTGGCAACGTCGGGGCGGCGTTGCAGGATCGTCGACGGCACGCCTGCGGGAATGTCCGGCAGGATCGGCATGCGCTCGCTATGCGGGATCGTCACGTCCTCGGGATTGCGACCCACCAGCACCGCGATCGCGTGCTCGTATTGCGCGCGCGAGACGCCCAGCGCGATCAGGCTCGCCTGCGCGTTCTCCAGCTGCGTGCGCGCCGTGATCAGATCGGACGGCGAGACGGTGCCCGCCGCGTCCTGATCGCTGACCACGCGCAGCGAGTGCTTGTACGCCTCGACCGTTGCCGTGAGCAGGTCGATATCGGCGTCGGTCACGCGCAGATTGATCACGGCGTTCGCGAGCGCAATCTGTTCGGATAGCTGAGCATTCGCGAGCGTGGCTTCGCTCGCCTGCGCGGTGGCCGACTGTTCCTCGACCTGGCGGCGCACCTCGCCCCAGAGGTCGGGCGCCCAGCTCACGTTCGCTTCGAGCGAGCCCGCATTGACGACGCGCGCGGCGCTGCCGCTCGTGGTGGTCGCCGAGGCGCGTTCGCGCGTGGCCGAACCGGTCACGCCCAGCGTCGGAAAGAGGCCCGCGCGCGCCACGCGCACTTCGGCGAGCGCTTCCTGATAGTTCGCGTAGTTCTGCCGCACGGTCTGGTTCGAGACGGTCACGAGCGGTTCGAGCTCGTCGAGCAGCGGATCGTGGAAGGCGGTCCACCAGTCGCCCTTCGGGGCTTCGGCGGCGCCCGGCTCGGCCTGGGTCCAGCCCGGCAGTTCCTTCCATTGCGTGGGCACGGAAACCTGCGGGCGATGATAGTCGGGGCCCACCATGCAGCCGCTCAGCGCGAACGTGAGGCCGGCGGCGAGCGCGAGCGGCAGCACGCGCCGCGTGCGCTGCATCAGGTGGGGCAGAGTCAGGTCAGTCGTTTTCATGATGCGGTCTTCATGATGCGTTCTCATCGGCCTGGCGATTCCAGGGCAGGCGTGCGGCCCAGCGTGCGAGACGGGCGCGCAGGCGGTCGAGGAACAGATAAATCACGGGCGTGGTGTAGAGGGTGAAGACCTGCGAGAGAATCAGGCCGCCCATCACGGTCACGCCGAGCGGCTGGCGCAGCGACGCGCCCTGGCCGATGCCGATCGCGAGCGGCACTGCGCCCAGCACGGCGGCGAAGGTCGTCATCATGATCGGGCGCAGGCGCACCACGGCGGCGTCGTGAATCGCGCTGCGCGCGTCCATGCCGAGATTGCGCTGATTCTGGATCGCGACGTCCACCATCATGATGCCGTTCTTCTTGACGATGCCGATCAGCAGAATGATGCCGATCATCGCGATCACCGAGAACGGCGTGCCGAAGATCAGCATCGCGAGAATCGCGCCGATGCCCGCCGACGGCAGCGTCGAGAGAATCGTGAGCGGGTGGATGGTGTTCTCGTAGAGCACGCCCAGCACGATATAAACCACGGCCAGCGCCGCGATGATCAGCAACGGCACGGTGCCCATCGACTGCGCGTAGGCCTGGGCCGCGCCCGCGAATTCGCCGTGAATCGCAGCGGGCATGCCGATGTCGCGCTCGGCCTGTTCGATGACCTTGCCCGCTTCGGAAAGCGAGCCGCCCGTCGGCAGGTTGAACGAGATCGTGCCCGCCACCTCGCCGCTCTGGTGGTTCACCTGGGTCGCGGTGTGGCTGATGCTCCAGTTCATCATCGCGGTGACCGGCACCATGGTTTCGGCGGCCGTGCTGTCCGCGCTGCCGCTCGAACTGCCGCCCTTGCTGTTGGAGATCGCGTTGTTCTGCTGATTCGCCACGGCGTCGGCGTTGCGCGAGTTGGTGCTGCTGCTCGAACTGCTGGTGCTGGTGATCGCGCTGTATGCGGTCACGCCCGAGACCGTGCTGCTCGACATCTGCGTGGACGCCGAACCGCTCGCGTTGCCCGCCGCCGTGCTCAGATAAATGCGGTCGAACGACTGCGGATACTGCCAGTATTGCGGCGCCACTTCCATCACCACGAAGTACTGGTTGATCGCGTTGTAGATGGTCGAAACCGTGCGCTGGCCGAAGGCGTCGTAAAGCACGCTGTCGACCTGGTTCGGGTCGAAGCCGTAGCGTTTCGCGGTCTGCCGGTTCACGGTCACATAGGTCTGCAAACCGTTTTGCTGCAGGTCCGAGTTCACGTCCATGATCGTGCCGCGATGCTTGTTCAGCTCGGTCACGAGTTTGGGCACCCATTTGAACAGCGCGTCGGCGTCGTCGCTCGTAAGCGTGTACTGATACTCGGCCGCCGACTGTCTTCCGCCGATCTGCAAGTCCTGTTGCGCCTGGATGAACAGGCGCGCGCCCGAGACCGCATTGAGCTTGGGCCGCAGCCGGTTCACGACCTCGCTGGCCGAGAGCTTGCGCTGCGCGAGCGGCTTCAGTTCGATGAAGACGTTGGCCGTGTTGAGCGCGCGTCCGCCCGTGAAGCCCGCCACCGACGCCACCGCCGGGTCCTGCTGCACGATCTGCTGCAACTGCGCGAGCTTCTTCTCCATCGCCGTGAACGAGATGCTCTGGTCGGCGATGATCTGCCCGATCAGAATGCCCGTGTCCTGCTCGGGGAAGAACGTGCCCGCGAGCAGGCGCGCGAGAAACACATTGCCGACCAGCAGCGCGAACAGCAGGAAGATCACGAGCTTCGCGTGATTGAGCGCGACGTCGAGCGAGCGCGAATAGAACTGCTTGAAGCGCTCGAACTGCGCGTCGATCCACTTCGCCGCGCGCGACGGCTCCTTGTGCAGCTGCTCGCGCTTGAGCACGTAGGCGCACATCGCGGGCGTGACCGTGAGCGAGACAATGAGCGAGATGATGATCGCGATCGAGAGCGTCATCGCGAACTCGTGAAAGAGCAGGCCGACGATGCCCGGCATCAGCAGGATCGGCAGGAACACGGCGATCAGCGAGAGGCTCATCGAGAGCACCGTGAAGCCCACTTCGCCCGCGCCGCGCAGCGCGGCTTCCTTCGGATCGAGCCCGGCCTCGATATGGCGCACGATGTTTTCGAGCACGACCACGGCGTCGTCGACCACGAAGCCGGTGCCGATCGTGAGCGCCATCAGCGAGAGCGAGTCGATGCTGTAGCCGAGCAGGTACATCGGGCCGAAGGTGCCGATGATCGAGAGCGGCAGCGCCACGGCCGGAATCAGCGTGGCGCGCGGCGAGAGCAGGAACACGAACACCACGCCGATCACCAGCAGCACGGCGATGAAAAGCGTGCGCTCGGTGTCGGCGACCGAGGCGCGCACCGACTCCGAGCGGTCCACGGCCACGTTCACCTTGATGGTGGCGGGCAGGGCGGCCTCGATGTTGGGCAGGCGCGCCTGGATCTGCTGGACCGTCTTCACGACGTTGCTGCCCGGCATCGGATAGACGATCACGAGCACCGCCGACTTGCCGTTGTAGAGGCCGGCGTTGCGGATGTTTTCGTTCGAGTCGCGCACGGTGCCCACGTCGCGCAGATACACGGGCGCGCCGTCGCGATAGGCGATCACGACGTCGCGGAACGGCGCGGCGTTGCTGATCTGATCGTTCGAGGTGACGACGAAGCGCTGGTCGCCCTGATCGAGATGGCCCTTCGCGCTGTTCGCGTTGGCCGCGCCGATCGCCGCGCGCACGTCCTCCATGCCGATGCCGTAGCTATTGAGCTTGCCCGGCTCCAGTTCGACGCGCACCGAAGGCAGCGCGCCGCCGCCGAGCGTGATCTGGCCCACGCCGTCCACCTGCGAAAGCTGCTGCATGATCACCGAATCGGCGGAATCGTAGAGCTGGGCTTTCGTGAGCGTGTCGGACGTGAGCGCGAGCACCATGATCGGCGCGCTCGCGGGGTTGTACTGGCGGTAAGTCGGATTGCTGCGCAAGGTGGTGGGCAGGTCCGCGCGCGCGGCCTGGATGGCCGCTTCGACGTCGCGCGCGGCGCCGTTGATGTCGCGGTTCAGGCCGAACACCACCACGATCATCGACGAGCCCACGTTGTTGATCGAGGTGAGCTGGCTCACGTCGGCGATGGTGCCCAGACGCCGCTCGAGCGGCTCGGCCACGGTGGACGCCATGGTGTTCGGGCTCGCGCCCGCCATGTTCGCCTGCACCACGATCACCGGATAGGCGATGTTGGGCAGCGGCGCCACGGGCAGGCGGAAGAACGCGAGCGTGCCGGCGAGCAGGATCGCGATCGCGAGCAGCGACGTCGCGACCGGTCTGCGGATAAAGAGCGCCGACAGGTTCACGGTGCCGCCTCGGGCGCGGGCGGTGTCGGGGGCGTGCCGCCATCCGCATCGCCTGGCTCGCCGCTGTCTTCATCGCGATTGCGCTTGCGGCCGAAACGCTCCGCGAGACGATCGAACAGCAGGTAAATCACGGGCGTGGTGAACAGCGTGAGCAGTTGCGAAACCGTCAGGCCGCCGATGATCGCGAGGCCGAGCGGGCGGCGCAGTTCCGAGCCCGTGCCGGTGCCGAGCAGCATCGGCAGCGCGCCGAGCATGGCCGCGAGCGTGGTCATCAGGATCGGGCGGAAGCGCAGCAGCGAGGCTTCGAAAATCGCCTCGCGCGGCGGCTTGCCGTGCACGCGTTCGGCTTCGAGCGCGAAGTCCACCATCATGATGGCGTTCTTCTTGACGATGCCGATCAGCAGCACGATGCCGATGATGCCGATCACGTCGAGATCCTTCCCCGCGATCATCAGCGCGAGCAGCGCGCCGATACCCGCCGAAGGGAGCGTCGAGAGAATCGTCACCGGATGCACGTAGCTCTCGTAGAGCACGCCCAGCACGATATACACGGCCACGATGGCGGCGATCAGCAGATAGACCTCGCTGGAGAGCGAGTCCTCGAACGCCTGCGCCGCGCCCTGGAACGACGAGGTGATCGACGGCGGCAGCTTCGCGTCGGCCTCGGCCTTGCGGATGTCGCGCACGGCGGAGGAGAGCGACGCGCCATCGGCGAGATTGAACGAGATCGTCACCGAGGGGAACTGCGCGAGGTGGCTGATCATCAGCGGCGAGCGTGTGATGCTGATGGTCGCGATGCCCTTGAGCGGCACCTGGCCCGTGCTCGCGGTCTGGCTCGGCAGATAGATGTCGCCGATCGAATCGACCGTCGGCAGCGACTCCGGCTTCGCGACCAGAATCACGCGGTACTGGTCCGACTGCTGGAAGATGGTCGAGACGATGCGCTGGCCCAGCGCGTCGTAGAGCGCGTTGTCGATGGTCGCCGCCGTGATGCCGTAGCGCGCCGCGAGCTGGCGGTTCACCTGCACGTTCACGGAGAGACCGTCGGTGTTGAGGTCGCTCGTGACGTCGGCGATCGACGGAATCTTCTTCATGCGCGCGACGAGGTCGGGCACGTATTGCGTGAACGCTTCCTGGCTCGGGCCGCGCAGCACGAAGTTGTACTGGCTGCGCGACACGGTGGTGTCGAGCGTCAGATCCTGCTCGGGCTGCACATAGAGGCGGATGCCCGGCACCTTCGCGACCGACTGCTGGATGCGCCGGCCGATTTCCTCGGCGCTTTCCGAGCGGTCGTCGTGCGGCTTCAGGTTGATCAGGAAGCGGCCGTTGTTGAGCGTGTTGTTGATGCCGTCGATGCCCACGTAGGAGGTGAGCGACTCCACGTCCGGGTCCTTGAGGATCTGCTCGGCCAGTTCGGCCTGGCGGCGCACCATCGCCGAATACGAGACCGAATTGTCGGCCACGCTGACGCCCTGGAGCACGCCCACGTCCTGCACGGGGAACAGGCCCTTCGGAATCATCACGTAGAGCAGGCCGGTGATGGCGACCGTGAGCACGGCCACGACGAGCGTGAGCGTCTGATGGTCGAGCACCCAGCGCAGGCCGCGCTCGTAGGCGGCGAGCGTCTTGTCGAACAGCCCTTCGCTGATGCGCTCGAAGCGGCTCGGATGGCGCTCGGCCTGGGCGCGCAGAATCCGCGCGCACATCATCGGCACCACGGTCAGCGAGACCACGGCGGAGAGCACGATGGTGACCGCGAGCGTGACCGCGAACTCGCTGAACAGACGCCCGATCACGCCGCCCATAAAGAGCAGCGGAATCAGCACAGCGATCAGCGAAATCGTCAGCGAGAGAATCGTGAAGCCGATCTGCCCCGCGCCTTTGAGCGCCGCCTGCAAGGGCTTTTCGCCTTCCTCCAGATAGCGCACGATGTTTTCGATCATCACGATGGAATCGTCGACGACGAAACCCGTGGCGATAATCAGCGCCATCAGCGAGAGATTGTCGATCGAGTAGCCCAGCTCGTACATGATCGCGAGCGTGCCGATCAGCGAGACCGGCACCGAGATGCTCGGAATGATCGTGGCGGGCAGATTGCGCAGGAACACGAAGATCACGGCGACCACGAGCGCGACCGCGAGCACGAGTTCGAACGCGGCGTCATGCACCGAGGACTGGATCACGCCCACGCTGTTCGACACCACCGTGACCTTCATGCCGGCGGGCAGCGTCGCTTCGAGCAGCGGCAGCTGGCGCATGATCTGGTTGACCGTGGCGATCACGTTCGCGCCCGGCTGGCGCTGCACGTTCAGCACGATCGCGGGCTGCTTGTTGTACCAGGCGCCGCGCTCGACGTCCTGCGCAGCCGTGGACACGCGCGCCACGTCCTTCATGAGAACCGGCGCGCCGTTCTGGTAGGCGATGACCGTTTCTTCGTAATCCTTGGGATCGGAAATCTGGTCGTTCGAATTGATCGTGTAGTCGAGCTCGGGGCCGTCGAAGTTGCCCTTCGGCGCGCTCACGTTGACGTTGGCGAGCAGCGTGCGCAAGTCGTCGAGATTGAGGCCGTAGGCGGCGAGCTTTTGCGGATCGGCTTCCACGCGCACGGCGGGCACGTTGCCGCCGGCCGTGCTCACGAGACCCACGCCCGGCACTTCGGAAATCTTGGTGGCGAGGCGGTTGTTGGCCGCGTCCTGCAACTGCGTGAGCGACATCGATTTCGACGTGATCGCGAGCGTGAGGATTGGCTGGTCGGCGGGATTGACCTTGGCGTAGGTCGGCGGCGCGGGCAGGCCGGTCGGCAGATAGCTGTTGGCCGCGTTGATGGCCTGCTGCACGTTCTGCTCGGCGACGTCGAGATTGAGCGAGAGGTCGAATTGCAGCGTGATGACCGAGGCGCCCTCGGAACTGTACGAGACCATCTGCTGCAAGCCCGGAATCTCGCCGAGCTGCACTTCCAGCGGCGCGGTGACGGTGGTCGCCATCACGGTCGGGCTCGCGCCGGGGTAGAAGGTCTGCACCTGGATGGTCGGATAGTCGACCGCGGGCAGCGACGAGACCGGCAGGAACTTCATCGCCACGAGGCCCACCAGCACCATCGCGATCATCAGCAACGATGTCGCGACGGGCCGCAGGATGAAAAGACGCGAAATATTCATCGGTGCGGGACTGGCTGCTTAGGACGCTTGCGAAGCGGAATCGGCCGGGGCGGCGCTGGCGCCCGATGCGGCCGATGCGGCTGATGCAGCGGACGCACCCGATGCCGCGAAGCTCGCGCGGGCATGCGCGTGCGCGGCGTTGCCCATGCGCGCTTCCGCGCCGGTAGCCGCGTCGGCGCCGCTGGCGCCGCTTGCACCATTGGCCCGGCGCGCGCCCGCGGGCTGGATCTTCGCGCCGTCGTTGAGGCGGTCGAGCCCGTCGGTGACCACGCGTTGTCCCGCGTTCAGACCGGAGACGATCACCGTATGCTGGCCGTCGCTCGGCCCGATCGTGACCTTGTGGACCGACACGGTGTTGTCGTCGTTGACGAGATACACATAGTCGCCGGGCGCGCCCGACTGCACCGAGGGCGTCGGCACGAGCACGGCGTTCTGCATCGTGTCGACGAGCAGCTTCACGTTGACGAACTCGTTCGGGAACAGCGCCTCGTCGTCGTTGGGGATGCTCGCGCGCAGCGTGACCGTGCCGGTGGCCGTCGCCATCTGGTTGCTGATCGCGTAGAGCGTGCCGGTGGCGAGCTGCTTGGTGTTGTCGGCGCTATAGACCGTGACGGGCAGCTTCGCGCCCGCGGTCGTGCGTTGCAGCACATCGGACAGCGCGTTCTGCGGCACCGTGAACTGCACGGTGGTGGGCTTCATCGTCGTGATGACGGCGATGCCCGTGGAACTCGACGCCGTCACGTAATTGCCCGGATCGACGAGACGCAGGCCGACGCGGCCCGACACCGGCGCGGTGATATGGCAATAGATCAGATCGAGTTCGTACTGCTTGATGGTCGCGAGGTCCGACTTCACGGCGGCTTCGTCCTGCGCGACGAGGAACTTCTGGTCGGCGTAGGTCTGCTCGGCGATCGACTTCTTCTCGTTCAGTTGCGTGTAGCGCGCGAGGTCGGCACGCGCCTGGGCAAGCGAGGCCTGATCCTTGGCGAGCGTGGCCTCGGCCTGCTCCTTGTTGATCTCGTACTGGCGCGGATCGATCTGCGCGAGGAACTGGCCTTTGACCACGTCCTGGCCTTCGCGATAGCCGACTTCCGTGAGATAGCCGCTCAATTGCGGCAGCACCGTGACGGTGGCGACCGGCGTGACCGTGCCGAGCGCGTTGAGCGTGACCGGCATCGCGCCGAGCGCGGCGGGCGCGACCGTGACGACCTGGGGCGCGGCGCCGCGCTCGGGCTTCTTGCGGTGCAGCACGTGCACCACCACGAGCACGATCAAGACGAGGATGACGAGCGCGAGAATCCAGACGCCGCGCCGCTTGCGCGCGGGGGCGGGCGGGGGTGGCGGCGGGGTTTGCGGAGCGGTGGGCAGGTTCGGCGTATCGCTCATGCCAGTCTCCCGGTCGATGCGGCGGCGCCGTCGAAGCCGCGGGCCATGCTGTGTGCAACGCCGTCGCCAGCGCGATGGTCATCGTGTGCGGCGCGCGCGTTCGCGTGCTTGCAGGGGCCATGTGCGGGACACGGCGTTTTTCCCGCTTCGGGAACGTGCCGTTCGACGTCGATTCGCATACGCATTCTCGTGTTTGTTGTGGGCCGCCCAAGGCCGCGCGGCACGCAGCGAGAGGCGAGACTCGCAGTCTAACCAACTCGCGCGCTAATTTCGAAACGTTAGTTTTTTGAAAGGTTTTGCCTTATTACAAGGCCTCGAATCCGTCGTGCGCCGTGACAAAGGCGAGCCGCGCGACGGCTTGCCAACGCATTGGAAACCGGCGGTGCCAGGGCATGAGCAGAGCATGACCCGGGCATGACCAGGGTTTCAACAGGGCGTAACGCACGCTAACGGAATAGTCTTGCAAACAGCTTTCGATTGCGTGCCGAGGGGCGCGCTTCGGGGCACTTTTTCCCGCGCCTTTGCGATGTGCCGCGTCCGCACTATGTATCGCAATGTATCGGGACGCAGATACGACATACACGCTTGCAAATTGGCACGCGCGCGGAAACAAGCCAGATACATCGCGGCGTTCAAATAACTCCTGTGCACGGTTGATACCTCATCCACTGCATCACACCCACTCAATGCCAGGAGAAACACCATGAAACTCGTTCAATCGCTCGTCGTTGCCGCTCTCGTCGCTGTGCCCGCGCTCTCGTTCGCGCAGTCCAATGTGCAGAACGCGCCCATCACCCGCGCCGAAGTGAAGGCCGAACTCGTGCAGCTCCAGCAGGCGGGCTACAACCCGGCCAGCGACAACACCCAGTACCCGGCCAATCTGCAAGCCGCGCTGGCGCGTGTGAGCGCGGCCAACGGTGAAACGGCGGTCGCGTCGTCGTCGGCATCGTCGGCGTCCGCATCTTCGTCATATGGCGGCGTGGCGCAGGGCGCATCGGCATCGGGCAGCCGCGCACCGCGCGTCCACGTGAGCGCGCCCGACGCGGACGTGCCCGGCCTCGGCCCGATCTACGCGCACTCGTGATGCGCGTGCATGGCTCACGCATCGCTTGAACCCGACGCATCAGACACACACGACACACCCGAAGCACCCGGCACGCGCGCGGCCCCGCCGCGCGCAGCCCTGATACGCTGCCGACCATCCGCCTCATTCACTGGCCGATCATTGCCACCGACCGGGAACCCGACCGTGCGCCCGATACACGCCGCAATCATGCTCATAGGTGTGCTGCTCGCTTCAGGCGGCTACGGGGCGACGTTTCTGTTCTCGATGCACGTGCGCGCGATCGGCGGCACCGACTTCGACACCGGCGTGGCGCTCGCGGGCGCGGCGCTCGGTACTTTCGCGGGCGTCTCGCTGACCGGCTGGGTCGCCCAGCATGTGGGCGCGGCGCGCATGGCCGCGCTCGCGGCGCTCTGCGTGGGCGCGGGCGTGGTGGGCTTCGCGCTCATGGCGCACGCGAGCGGCATCGACGCGCTGCCCGGTTTTCTCGTCGGCCTCGGCTGGGGCGCGTTCTGTCTCGCCGCCCCGATGGCGCTCGCCGAACGCACCAGCGACGCCGACCGCAGCCTCTGGTTCCTGCGCTTCGCCACGTTCCAGATGGCGGGCGTGGGCGGCTGCCCCGCGCTCGCGGCCTTCGCGATGCGCTTCTGGCGCATGCCGCTCGAAGGCGTGCTCTACGCGATCGGCGCGCTGTGCCTGATCGGCGCGCTCACGCTCGAAATCTTCGGCCGCCTCGCGCGCGTGCAGCCCGCGCAAGAACGCTGGCTGCGCAGCATCGGCGCAATCGCGCGCACGCGCGCCGTGTATCCGATCGTCATCATCGCGCTCGGCGGCTGTGTGTTCTCCGGCCTGATGACGTTCCAGATGTCGCTCGTGCAAGGCACGCAGGCCAAGGCGAGCACCTTCTTCAGCCTGTACACGATCACGGTGATCGCCACGCGCTGGCTGCTCGCGCGCCTCGTGGTGCGCATGCGCGCGGCGACGGCGACCAAGGTCCTGCTCGCGATGATGGTGCTCGGCAGCGCCGCGATGTTCGCGGTGCCGTACCACGCGGGCTTCCAGGCGCTGGCCGCGGTGCTGCTCGGCACCGGCTACGGGCTCGCCTATCCGATCGTGCAGGTGCAGGCCATCGACGACTCCGCCGCCGCGCACCGGCGCGCCGCGCTGACGTGGTTCGTGGCGGCGTACTTCGTCGGCGCGTTCGGCTTTCCGTCGCTGGGCGGCTGGGTGCTCGTGCACAACGGCAAGGGCGCGCTGCTCGCGCTGATCGCGGGCTGCGGACTGGCCGCGCTCGCGCTGGCGATCCTGCGCGACCGGCGGCGCGGCGGCACGCTTTCGGCGAGCGCGTGAGCCGTCGTCGAACGTAGCGAATTTTGGTTTTTTACCCGACGCAACATCCCTCATCCCACAGAAGAACCGGAGGAAACGTGACTGAACTTTGGCGACTATCGGCAACGGAACTGGCGAAGCGCATTCGAAGCCGCGAAGTCTCGGCCCGCGAGGCCGCGACCGATGCGCTCGCGCGGCTCGACGCCGTCAACCCGCTCATCAACGCGGTGGTCGCGCACGACCCCGCGCGGGTCTACGAGCAGGCCGACCGCATCGACGCGGCCATCGCGCGCGGCGAGGACCCGGGCCCGCTCGCGGGCGTGCCGGTCACCACCAAGATCAACGTCGATCAGGCGGGCTTCGCCACCACCAACGGCACCGTGCTGCAAAAGGAGCTGATCGCGCCCGCCAACAGCCCGGCCGTCGACAACCTCGTGCGCGCGGGCGCGGTGCTGCTCGGCCGCACCAATTCGCCGACCTTCGCGCTGCGCTGGTTCACGAGCAATCAGGTGCATGGCGCGACGCGCAATCCGCGCAACGCCGCGCTCACGCCGGGCGGATCGAGCGGCGGCGCGGCGGCGGCGGTCACGGCGGGCATCGGCCAGATCGCGCTGGGCACCGATATCGGCGGCTCGGTGCGCTATCCGGCCTACGCGTGCGGCGTGCACGGGCTGCGCCCGAGCCTCGGACGCGTGCCCGCGTTCAATGCGTCGTCGCCGGAACGGCCGATCGGCGCGCAACTGATGTCGGGCGCGGGCCCGATGGCGCGCAGTATCGACGATGTGAGCCTCGCGTTCGCGGCGCTCGCGCAGCCCGACATGCGCGACCCGTGGTGGGTGCCCGCGCCGCTCAAGGGGCCGGACGCGCCGCTGCGCGCGACGATCTGCCTGCGCCCCGGCGGCATGACGATCACGAAGGAGGTGGAGGACGCGCTGCTCGACGCGGGCCGCCGTCTCGCGGATGCGGGCTGGCAGGTCGAGCAGATCGACGACACGCCCTCGATGCGCGACGCCGCCGAAGTGCAGGAGCGTCTGTGGCTCGGCGACGGGTATCCGGCGCTGGTCGACGCGGTGCTGCGCGACGGCGATCCCGGTGCGCGCGCCGTGGTGGAGGGCGTGCGCGCGAAGGTGGCGGCGATGCCCGAGGACGTGGTCAGCAAGTCGCTGGTGCGCCGCACCACGCTCGCGCGCCAGTGGCGGCTGTTCTTCGCCGAGCATCCGGTGCTGCTGCTGCCGGTGTCGGGCGAATTGCCGTTCGCGGACGGGCTCGATCTGCAGGGACCGGAGGGCTTCCAGCGCGTCTGGGATGCGCAACTGACGCTGCGCGCGTTGCCGGCGGTGGGCTTGCCGGGGCTGGTCGTGTCGACGGGCATGGTCGACGATGTGCCGGTGGGCGTGCAGATCGTCGCCGGGCATTATCGCGAGGATCTGTGCCTGCTGGCGGGCAAGGCGATCGAGGCGCGCGGCGCGCCGCCTTCGCCGATCGATCCGGCTGTCTGACGCGCGGCGGCTTAGCTGGCGGGTTGGTGCCCGTCGTCCTGGCTTGCCGGGGCGGCGGATGCCGAGGTCGCCGAGGTCGCCGATGACGCCGATGACGCCGATGAAGCGAGCGTCAGCGTATCTTCCGGCCGATAGTCGCTCGGCGAGACGCCCAGTTCGCGCCGGAACATATCGCTGAAACTGCTGGGCAGATAGCCGAGCAGCCGCGCCACGGCGCTCACGGGCTGGCCTTCCGCGAGCCGCGATACCGCGATGGCGAGCTGCACCTGCCGCCGCCATTGCGCAAAACCCACGCCCAGTTCACGCGTGAAGAGGCGCGCGAGCGTGCGCACGCTCGCGCCCACCGACGCCGCGTGCTGCTCGAAAGCGATCTCGTTCGACGGATTGTCGATGACCGCGCGGCACAGCATCGAGAGACGGCGGTCGGCGCTGCCCGACGCATCGGGCAAGGGAATGCGCAGCGTCGAGCGGCGCGCGTGCGCCAGTTCCATCCCCGCGAGACGCGAGGCGGCGGCGCGCCAGGCATCGTCGCGCTCGTGCTCGCGTTCGGCGAGATTCTTGATCAGCTCGCGCAGCAGACCGTCGACTTCGAAGACCTCGCAGCGCGTGCTCAGATGCGGGATGTCGTGCTCGTGCAGATAGAGATTGCGCATCTCGACCGCGCTCATCATATGGATCGCGTGCGGCGTGCCGGGCGGCAGCCAGACCGCGCGCTGCGGCGGCACCACGAGCGCCTCGCGGCCCGCTTCGACCCACATCACGCCGGAGACGGCGTACAGCACCTGCGCCCACGTGTGCGAATGCGGCTCGATCTGCAAGCCGCGCGGATAGTGGCGCGCGAGCGAGCGGGTGTGGCCGGGCGCGTCGTCGAGGGTGGGCGGGGTGGCTTGGGGCATGGAGGGCGTGGCGTGCGTGGCGTGCGTGTTGCGTATAACGCTAACACGGTGTGGCAGGTGAAAGACGCGGGCGGCGCGGATTGGTTTTAGTGTGGATTGGCGCACCTTTCCAAATTCCGGTACGCATTTCCTTTTTCTGCGATTGATTTGGTGCGGGCGATGAGTTGGCCGAAATTATTTTTATCAATATTAATTGCTTCGACATCAAAAAATAATCTATAACTGCAGAGCGATCCAGCTTGAATGATATTTATTCGTCAGATCAATCCGATTGCGTAGCACCTGGCAGTTTGAATGCAAATGAAGAACTACTCGGGATGCTGCCATGAAAAAGCCCGTGCGGCCTGTACTCGATGCCCTGAGAAATGCTGCCGAGGAAGTCGCTGATCATATCGGTCCAGTGGGAAGGCCATTCTGGGAATTCACGACCAATATCGGCCCGGCGTTGATTGCAATCGTATTGTGGTGGGGACATCAGCGCGAATTTGAAATCGTCTGGATCTCGGTTGGTTTTGCTGCAGGCGCCGTGCTCCTTGCAACGTTGCCAGTCTGGTTGAATTCCCGTGAATCGTTGAGGGATGCGGCCCGTCCGGCCGAGCGTATGCAGCCGGTATTCGACAAGCTCAGTTGGGTGCTTATGGCAGTGGTTTTGCTGCTTAGTGCAGTTGACGCGGCGAGTCGTGCATTTTACGACGAAGGGGTATCAGGCATTGCTTCGCCAGATTATCGTTTGTGGAATAGCCGTTGGACGTTCAGTGAACTCGATATTTATTCGCTTACGTTTGGATTGGTGACCATTGTTTCTCCTATTTTCCTGGAGTGGCTTGCAAGAGCTGGAAAAGTCACAAAGGAACGGAATTTAACGCATTTCGCGCTTGCTGCATTGCCGTTCGTCCTTGCCGCTGCGTGGCTCTCCAGCCGTTATCTTATGAAGGTGGCTATCGAAGCGCAGGCGTGTCAACCCGGTCATGCAACGGCAATGATTGCTGGCGTAGAGCGATGTGTCGCTGTGCCGTCTCTACAAGCGCTGACTGATGGCCAACTCGAACTGGCGGCGGTGGGCATTGTTCTGTTTTTGATCAACTATCTGGGCAGGCATCGCACGCTTGTCGAAATGTTAGGCTGCAAATGTCACGCTGATGAGCACACACCAGAGCAAAGTGTGCAGGGCAGCACGAGCGACTCCACGGCAACGCAGCAAGACGTCGATGCAGCATTAGACGACGAACTGCTCTGGGCGAAGACGCTCCGCGCACTGGTATTCGAAACAGTGGTGTTGCCGCCCCTCATCGTTAGCGCGGCACTGGTCAGCTCGACGCTCGACGAAGCGACTGCTGCGGTGTATGGCGTGTTTGTGTACAGCGGATTCAGTGTGTGGAATCTGTCGGCCAAAGTGGTGAAGGGCGCGAAATCCCGTTTTCGAGGTTTGATTGCAGTCCTCATTTTGCTGATTCAAGGCCTTTTTCTCACGGTACTTTGGTCTATAGCACTGGCTAACCTCGGTGCGGCCGTCGATCCCGAAAAGTTCGACGCTGTGCTGCGCATTGCATTGGCTGCGATTTTTGTTCAGGTGGTGTTCGGGCCGGTTTACCAGAATGCATGGGGCAGGACGCTGAGCGATCGATGGATGCTGGAGGGCCCGGAATATGTGGTGGTGGCCACAATGATTTGTGTAGCGCTTGGTGCGATGCACCCGGACGACGGTAAATGGGCATGGGCGCTCGGTATTGTGGCGGTTATGGTCTTTGCCCCGGCGTGGGCGCTCCGTCGTACCTTGGTTGCCTACATTTTGATGCGCGTTCAACCCGGACGAACTCCGCATGTGCGCAAGACGCTGGCGGCTTCCGAGATCCAATCTGCAGTTGTCTATGGCGACTACGATTTGCTGGCCAAAATTGAGGTGCCGGGTAAGTTGCGATTTTTCGCGCGGCGCGCAGATGTTGACAGCAGAAACCTTGGCGTCCTTGCTGCGTTAGTCAAGAGTGTCGTGCGCAAAGGTCGAGCTGGTGTTATCGAAACACAGACGTTGCTCGACTTCTCTGATTTCGTCCCCATACCAAGTATGGATGAGCCGAAAGTGAAACGGTCACGCGCAAGGGGCGGCGAATCAAAAGCCGCCATGTACACGGATTCAGATGCGAAGTATGCCGAAGGCTATTACGGAGCTTGAACTCGTTCTCTTCAAAAGGGATTGATCGTGCCGCTATGCTATAGCTTCTCTACTGCCGCCAAAGGCGCTAGCGCGCTCACTCAAGAAGAAGTCAAAGAGGCTGCCGCGGCCTTGATGGCGCGGCTCAATGGACCTCGCACGCCGACAAGTCGACACCTCTGCGCAACCCTCGAGGGTGAATATGATTATCTACTCAAATTCGAATACAGTGCTTTGGCGGATGTTGCTAAGGCTATTCTCGATAACCGTCGTCGGTTCGGTGCGGGGTTGTCCAGTACGCTGACGATGCTTCAGTACTCCGACGGGATTTCCCTGGTGCCACATCGCGAGACAGGAGCCTGCTTCGAGGTGCCAGCGTTTCCCCGCGGGTTGCTGCTGCTTCAAGAAAAATTGCAGGATGGTTACGGAACATCGAGGGCTGTCGTGGCGCAACTCGGAACTCGCCTCGATATTGTTCAGTGCATCGACGTATTCGGTCCGTTTGATTACATCGTTGAATTCAATGCACCAACAGCGATGCTCTGTGAGACGCGAGCGCGTGCGGTAGCCGATCTGATCGGTAAGCACGTTATCCGCTCGACAGTCTTGTTCTGCAAGCCATTCACACACGAGAGCATCGCGATAGATTGAACGGCAGCGTGGTCGGGGAGCGCGACAGCGCGCTGCCGTTTCTCCCGATGTTTCGATTCAAGTTACTCAGTAACGATTTCGATGCTATTCAAGCTAGCGTCGGCGCCTTGTTGCGAAAAATATCCCACCTCAATTATCGAACGTCCCCTGATACTTCGGCGCCGCATCCTGACGCGTGTTCAATTCGAACATCACGCCGCCCGGTGCGCGGCAGAAGAACCGCGAGCCGCGCCCGTTATTGAACACGTCGGTTTCCATCTGCACGCTTTCGGCCTTGAAGCGCGCATGAAGCTGCTGCACGTCTTCGACGCCAGGCAGTTCGAAGCCCACATGAAAATTCTCCGGCCAAACCGGCGTTTCGCTGCTCGTGTGGTCGATCACCACGTCGTAGCCGGGGCGCTTGAGAATATACGACTGCTCCCACGAACCGGCGATCGTGAAGCCCAGATAGCGTTCGAAGAAGCGCGCGGTGGCGGCGGTATCGGAAGAGGGGAAGCTCAGATGGTTGAGCTTCATGGTTTGCGTGACGTCGGTCATTCCTGGTCTCTTGTGCGGTGGCGACGGCCCCATGCCGTGTTCGCCCGAGGACTTCAGAATATAAGCAAACGCTCGCATTCGATACTCGCATTGGGCGCGCGAGGCGCGTGCGATAAAACCCCGCTAAAACAAGCGATTTTCTGCATGTTGGCGAATGCGCGGCGCGAGCCATGCTCGCGTTCGGCACGCCATTTTCGTGCTCGCAAAGCGTTCGTGCCCGCCTCGGTTCGCGAGGCGGGCACGTGACATACACTCCATACACTCATTACGCCGACACGTTTCTCAAGCGCCGAACCCGCCGTCGATCGTATGCATCGCGCCGGTGATGCCGCTCGCGTGCGGACCCGCGAGATACGCGACGAGGCTCGCCACGTCCTCGGCCGTGCCGTGACGCTTGAGCGCCATGACGCTGTGCATCATGCTCGCCATCGGACCTTCGGCGGGGTTCATGTCGGTGTCGGTCGGGCCCGGCTGGACCACGTTCACGGTGATGCCGCGCGCGCCGAAATCGCGTGCGAGCCCGCGCGCCATGCCTTGCAGCGCCGACTTGGTCATGCCGTAGGCGGTGAGGCCCTCGAACGGGATGCGATCGCCGTTGACCGAGCCGATCGCGACGATGCGCCCGCCATCGCGCATCGTGCGCGCCGCTTCAACGGAAGCGTGATACGCGCCGCGCACGTTCACGTCGAGCATGCGATCGACGTCGTCGGCTTCGATCGTCAGCGGATCGCCGACCACCAGCAGCCCGGCGTTGTACACGAAGACGTCCAGCGGACCCGCTTCCTTGACGGCGGCGATCAGCGCGTCGCGGTCGGCCGCGTCGGCCTGCACGGCGCTCGCGCCGGTTTCCTTCACCAGCGATTCGGCGGCTTCGCGCGAGCCGGCGTAGGTAAAGCGCACCTTCGCGCCGCCTTCGGCGAACACCTTCACGATAGCCTTGCCGATGCCGCGGCTGCCGCCGACGACCAGAACCGATTTACCTGAGAACTGCGTCATGATGGATGACCTCCTTGAATTAAAGTAGTGACCACTATATATTTCAGGTACGGGTAAGGCAAGGACTTTTTATAGTGGTCACTAATTTAAATTCAGGACACAAGCCGGGCCGTGGCCGGCCAAGGGTTTTCGACCCTGAGGCGGCGCTGGCAATCGGCGAGCGGATGTTTCACGAGCACGGCTACGACGCCGTGGGACTGGCTGCGCTCACGGAAGAACTGGGCATCAAGGCGCCGAGTTTCTACGCGGCGTTCGGCAGCAAGGCGGCCTTCTTCGAGCGCGTGATGGAACGTTACGCGCAATCGGCGTTGCCTGCCGCCGATCTGCTCGCGCCGGGCCGTCCGCCCGCCGAGGCGCTGGCGGACCTGCTGGAGCGCGCCGCGCGCACGTACGCAAAAGATCCGCGCCGCCGCGGCTGCCTGGTGCTGGAAGCGGCGCGCGGCGCGGGCGATACCGAAAGCGCGCTGCTCGCACGCCGGATCGCCGAGGAACGCCGCGCAGAGATCCGCGCTTACGTCGCCGCCACGCATCCCGACGCCGCCGATGCCGTGACCGATTACGTCGCGAGCGTGATGTCGGGCCTCTCGGGCAGCGCGCGCGAAGGCATGAGCGAAGCGCGTCTTGCCGCCGTCGCTCGTGCGGCGGCGGGCGGCTTGCATGCGCTGCTCGACTGAGCACTTAAGTGCTTAAACCTTCAGACGACGATGCACGGAGAACCGCGCATCGCTTGCGCATCGCCGCATAAATTAATCAGTCATGCTGATCGATGGCGCGAGGCACGGGCCCCTCGCCATCGTTTTTTGCTCCTCGCGATCCATCAGGCAAGAAAATTGCTGTCTCCCTCGATGCAGGCGCGGCAGCGGTGCGCCGCATCCGTTCAAACCCCGTACACGGATTCCAAACATCTCCGGTACCATGGAGTCGTTCGCCCGTCATGGCTTCGGCGCGCCGCAGCAGCGGCGTGAACGCCAGGCCAGGCGGGGCAGCGCAGCCGGAACCGAATCAGTGAAGCCGCTTCAATGAAGCCGATTCATTGGAGCAGAGCGGCGTCTTCGGCCCATCCGCACCTTCGGGTCGATCGGGAGCGAAGACGTGAACCCAAAGGAGTCATCACGCATGTCCGGAGTGCCGTCCCGAGACAACCTGGCGAGCGAGTCATCCGTGCGCGATCTGCGCCGGGTCCCCATCCATCCCGACTTCTGGTATCCCGTCGCGTGGTCCAAAGAGGTGAAGCGCGGCAAGGCGCATGGCGTGCATTTCGCGGGTGAACCCATCGTGCTCGCGCGCACCGAATCGGGCCGCGTGTTCGCGCTCGAAGACCGCTGCGCGCATCGTCAGGTGCCGCTGCATGCGGGCGTGGTCGAAGGCGAGGGCATTCGCTGCGGCTATCACGGCTGGACTTACGACTGCAGCGGCCAGTGCGTCGACATTCCCTATCTCGGCCGCGAGCGCCTGCCCAATGGCGTGCGCGCGTATCCGTGCCGCGAGGCGCACGGCATGATCTTCGTGTTCCCCGGCGACGCCACGCTGGCCGAGCAGACGCCGTTTCCCGAGATGCCCTCGGTCACCGACAAGGCGTACAAGACGCGCCGCTTCGGCCGGCCCGTGAAGTGCCATTACTCGTTCATGCACGAGAATCTGATGGACATGAACCATCAGTTCCTGCATCGCCGCCAGATGGGCCAGATGCGCGCGCGTTCGCTCGGCCGCCGCCGTGGCGAAAACTGGATCGAAGTCGATTACACCTTCATGCGCGAGGCGGGCAAGCAGCCCGCGGGCGAAGCGCTCGTGTTTGGTTCGAGCAAGCGCAGCGACGACCAGAGCGACCGCAGCGTCATGACGATCCGCACCGGCTATCCGTATCAGACCTTGCAGATTCGTTCGAGCGACGACACGCTCGTGATGGACCTCTGGATCGTCTACGTGCCGCTCGACGCGCAGCAGCGCACCAACCGCACCTTCGGCATGCTGTCGATCCGCAAGCCTTCGGTGCCGCTGCTGCTCGACGTGGCGTGGCCGCTGCTGGTGTGGTTCACGGAGCGCATCTTCAAGGAGGACCGCGCGATCGTCGAACTGGAGCAGGCCGCGCACGACAGTCAGGGCGCCGACTGGAATCACGAGGTGTTTCCGGTCATCAACGAATTGCGGGATGTGCTGCGCAATTGTGGTGCGCGCGCGGTCATTCCGATTCACGCGGTGGACGATCTCGCGTAGCGGCGCGGCGGTCCGCTTGATGTCGTGAAAAAGGTCCAGCGGGTAAGATGATCCGCTGGACCTTTTTTTGCGCGCCGCGCCTTTCAACCCGATGAACGCCACGCCTCTTGCAGTTCCCGACGACGGCCCCGAAGGCATCTACACACGCGGCTCGGGCGCCGCGCGCGAATGGTGGCGCGTCTCGCTGTCCGAACGCGCGCAGATGTTCCACATCGAGCATGGCCATGGCGAAATCGGCGCGGGCCAGGTGGACATCGACACCGTTGTCGATCTGGATAATCTCGAAGCGAAGCTGCTGAAGTGGCGTCGCGAAGGTTTCGTCTCCGAAGCGGAGGCTGAAGCCGCGCGCGAGGACGAGGCGCGCGCCGCGCGTGCGGGCAGCGTGTTCGCGGCGGATCTGCAACGTGCCGTGCGGGCGGCGCGCGAGATCCGCGAGGCCAGCGAAGCGGCGCGTCCCGCGAACGCGGCGCGCAAAACCGCGCACATCGGCAACGTGGAGATGCCGGTCGCGAACGATGCGAGCGATGCGCTCGTTCCGCGCCTGAACGAAGCGTATCTTTTCACGCCGCGCGCGGACGACATTGCGCTCGACATCGTCGAAAACCGCCGCGTGATGCTGATCGGCCACACGGGTTCGGGCAAGACCAGTTTCGTCGAGCAGGTGGCGGCGCGCACCGGCCACGGCGTGCTGCGCGCGAACATGAACGGCCAGACGACCGTCGGCGACTTCGTGGGTTTCTGGACGGTGAAGGGCGGCGAGACCGTGTGGGTCGACGGCGTGCTGCCCGTGGCGATGCGCGAAGGCTACTGGCTCATCATCGACGAACTCGACTTCGCCGAGCCCTCGATTCTCGCCGTGCTCACAGCGGTGCTCGAACCGAACGGCAAGCTGCTGCTCAAGGAGCGCGGCAACGAGATCGTCACGCCGCATCCGTCGTTTCGCCTGTTCGCCACCGCGAACGCGGCGGGCGCGATGAGCGCGTACCGGCACCTCTATCAAGGCGCGAATCTGCTCAACGAGGCCTTTCTCGACCGCTGGCGCGTGTATCTTTTCGATTACCTGTCGAAAGATGAGGAAACCGAAGTATTGCTGCGGACCTTGCCCGCGCTCACGCCTGCGCTGGCGCGCACGCTTGCAGCGATTGCCGCCGATTGCCGCGCCGCGTTCGCGCGCGAGGATCTGGCGAGTGCGTTTTCCACACGCCGCCTGATCGACTGGGCCGAACTGATGCTGCGTACCGGCGACGCCGAGCGCGCCGCCGCGCCCGCGATCTACGCGAAAGTGAGCGCCGAGGACGCCGCGCTGATCCGCAGCATCATCCGCCATCATGCGATTTTCGACGCATCGCCCGATGCGCCCTCCGCGTCCTGATCGGCGCACGCGATGGACACCGCCCAGATCGACGAACTCGAAACGCGGCTCGGCAAGCTCGCGCGCGTGTTGACGGGCGAGCCGCGCGTGGCCGTGTCAATCGGCGCGGGCGGCCCGAGGGTGGAGCGCGATCGTTTCGTGTTGCCGACCCACGCGAGCGAGCCCGACGAAGACCTGCTGCTCGGCTATCTCGATCTGCTGGCGGCGCGCTGGCGTCATAGCGCGATCCGGCGTCTCGATACCGCCGAGGCGGGCGTGACGGGCCGCATCGCGCAGGCCGTCGAGGACCGGCGCGTGCTTGCGCGTCTGCTCGACGACTATCCCGGCGCGCGGCGTTACGTCGAGCGCTGGCGCGCGCAATCGGAACCAGCCACGCACGATGCGGCGCGGCGCTCGCCGCCGCTCGCGTGGCGCGAACGGCTCATCGGCGCGATCGAACACGCGCTCTGGAACGAGCCGCTCGCGCTCGCCGGTCCCGACGCGGACACGCTCGCGGTGGCGCTGCGCGTGCTCGAAGGCGCGGGCGGCGCGTTCGACATGGCGCGCGCGAGCGGTTCGACTGCGCAGAGCGTGCAGGCCGCGCGCGCGATCGTCGCGGGTGTGCGCTCGCTGGCCTCGAGCGGCGCGAACAACATGATGCAGACGGCCGGTCCCGATCAGACGCTCGATGAAGCGGCGCTCGCGCGCGAGCTTGACGCGTTCGGCGAGCACGACGACCTCGCGTTCGCGCTCGAACTCGATAGAGCGCCAGCCGGGCAGCCAGCCGATACGCAGACGCCCGGCCAACCCGGCGATGCCCGCAACGACGCCGCCTCGGCGCCGGGCGCGACGCTTTCGGATGCGGACGCTGCCGCGTCGCCGCGTGCAACAGGCACCGCATCGGTGCACGGAAAACCGCTGCGCTCGATCCCGCTGACCACGGCGTTCGACCTCGTCACCGATCTCAGCGGCAGCGGCGACGCCACCGCCTGGCGCAAGCTGCGCGCGCTCGCCCGCGCGGAAACCGGCGCGCTGAAAACACATCTCGAACGCGTGCTGAAAGCCGACGAACTCACGCACTGGAAGCGCGAGCAGGAGCGCGGCGAGATCGACCGCGCGGCGCTGGCGCGGCTCGCGGTGTCGCCCGGCTATCGCACGCCGTTTCGCGTGAGCACGCGCGCGAGCGGGCGCGACGCGGCCGTCACGCTGCTGCTCGACCTGAGCGGGTCGATGGCGGGCCGCAAGATCGAGCTCGCGCGGCTGTGCGCGGCGGCACTCGCGGACGCGCTCGCGCAACTCGGTTTCGACGCCGAGGTGCTCGGCTACAGCTCGATCGAATCGCCGGCCATGCGCGCGTACACCGAGCGCGCGGCGCACACCGATCTGCACGGCTACAACCGCTTCGTCGAGCGGCTCGATCTGCGCGTGTTCAAGCGTTTCGACGCACGCGACCTGAGCGGACTCGCGCGCATCGAATGCGGCCACGAGAACCCGGACGGCGAGGCGCTGACGTGGGCCGCGGCGCGGCTCATGGCGCGCAAGGCGCGGCGGCGTCTGTTGTTCGTGCTCTCGGACGGCTCGCCTTCCACGAGCGATGGCGATCCGGCCGTGTTGCGCAGCGACTTGCACGCGTGCGTGGCCGAGGTGCGCGAGCAGGGCATCGAACTCGTCGGCATCGGCATTCAGGACGATGCGGTGGAGGCGTTCTATCCGCACGCGGTGGTCGTGCGCAAGCTGCACGAATTGCCCGCCGTCGCGTTCGCTACATTGAGCCGCCTGCTCGCGCAGCGCACCCGCCAACGCTGACGTCGACGCTGACGTTGACGTTGACGCCGAATATCGCACCGCCGCTGTTGCGCGCGCGCCGCGCTTTTCTTGCGGCGCGGCGAGGCGTGTTTTACCCTTGTGCGCATCGCTTGTCGTACGCGATCGACTCGCCGCCAAAGCGTGGCCGATCTGCGATTCGACTGAACAAACCCCTTGAAACAAGGCTTCGGACATGCCCGCTCCCCATCCGAGGACCCACGCAGACTACGACCGCCTCTATTACCGGCTCGAACTGGAGCCCGGCGCGAGCGCGGCCGATATCAAGCACAACTACCGTCAGCTCGCGCAGATTTTCCATCCCGACAAGTGGCGGCATCCCACGGCCGCCTCGCTGCATTGGGCCGACGAGCAATTCAAGAAGATCAAGGAAGCGCGCGAGGTGCTCGAAGGCTACTGGCTCGCGCATCACGAGGCGCCTGCGAGCCGCGCGGCGCTGAGCGAGCCGCAACTCGCGCGCGCGCTCGATCAGGTGCGCGACCTGCAATTGCGGCGCGAGCGTCTGCGCGGCGAACTCGACGCGCTGCAAAGCGAGCAGGCGCGCGGCGTCGCCGAACTCACGCGCATGCAGGCCGAGCGCGAACGGCTCGCGAGCGAACTCGTGCATTTGCGCGACGAAGTGGCGAGGGCGCGCGCAAGCGAGGCGGCGCGGCGCGAGATGGAGCTCGCGCAGCAGCGTTCGCGCGAGCGGGCCGCCGAGGCGCAGCGCGAGCGCGACGAAGCCGAGGCGGCTTCCGCTTCGGAGGCGGCAAGCCAGGCGGCGTCGGATGCGGCGTCGCATGCCACGCGCGACGCCGCGATGGCGGCCGGTCCGTGGCCGCCCGCGCGGCACGCATTGCGTGACGCCTGCTTCGCGCGTCTCGACGATCCCTCGCGCGGCTGGCTGATTACGCTGAGCGGCATCGTCGTCGCGTTGATCGTGCTGTTCGTCGCGACGCACCGGATCGTGTTCAGCGTGTTCGACGCGACGGGCGGCTGGCGCTGGCTCGGCGACACGCTGCAAGCCGTGCTGATCGCGGCGGGCGTGGTGTTCGCGGGCGGTTTCGCGTGGGCGCAGCGCGGCTTCTATCGCGCCGACCGCGCCGGACGCGCGCATAACGTCGCACTGCCCGCGCACGAAACGTGGCAGCGCGTGAACGCGGCGCTGCGCGGCACGGGCCGTTATGGCGCTTCGTGGCGCATCGAATCGTGCACGGTGTCGCCCGGCGACGCCGGTTTCGATCTGCGCGCGGTCCTTAGTTATTCGACGAAAGCCGACGCCGATTCGCAGACGAATCAGACGCTGCGCTTTCATTGCCGCGCGCAGCAAACTGGTGAGGGCGGCGAGGGTGGTGTGGGTGGTGTGCGGGAAACGCGCCTCGCCTGGGGCTTCACCGTCGAAGCGCCGACGTGGTGGCTCGTGCCCGCCGCGAAGATCGTGCGCGATCTGCGCCGCCGCGTGGAAGCGGAGCTGGCGGCGCGCGTCTGAATCACGCGTCTGAATCACGCGTCTATGCACGTGTTGATTTCGGACGCTTGATTTCCAGTCTCAATCCTCTTCGACCGCGCCGCGCCGTTCGTCGATCTGCTTCATGTTGTCGAGCAGCTTGAGCAGATAGTGCAGCGTGTGCGTCATGTCGTCGACGGAAAAATTCCCAAGCACTTCCTCGTAATACGCCTGGATCTTGGGCGTGGCTTCGTTTAGCCAGAGCTGACGGCCCGACTCGCTCATGCGCACGCGGCGCGAGCGGCGGTCCTGCGCGTCGGGCGTCGCGCTCAGATGGCCGTCGCGTTCCATGCGGCTCAGCAGGCCCGAGAGATTCTGGCGGCTCACCAGCAGATAGCGCGCGAGGTCGCCGACGCTCATGCCGTCGCGCGCCTCGTCGCGCGAGAGCGCGCCCAGCACGGCCCATTGCTGCGTCGTCAGTCCTTCCTCTTCCACTGCGCGCGTGCCCGTTTTATGCAACATATTGGCGGACTGGTAGAGGCGGAAGAACAGTCTGTTAGCCAACTCGAAGCGCGTCGCGTCATCCGATTGAACGGTTTTTTCTGGCGTTTTTGCGTGTTTCGTCAAAGGGTTTCTCCTGGTGTTGCCGCGCTTGCCGACGCTGGGTGGGCTGCCTATTATACGTCAATATGTTGACGTATTTAGCGCGAGTCGAAAGATCGCGACCACGTCGACGGACTCCATGGTAACAACCCGGCAACGAAAGGAGGCACGATGAATCGGTTCGAAGGCAAGACGGTCGTGGTCACGGGCGGCGGTGGCGGCATCGGCGGCGCGGCGTGCAGGCGCTTCGCGGCGGAGGGCGCGCGCGTAGCGGTGCTCGATCTGTCGCTCGACGCGGCGCAGCAGGTGAGCGCGCAGATCCTCGCGCAAGGCGGCACGGCGCTCGCGTTGCGTTGCGATATCACGCAGCGCGCCGACGTGAACGACGCGCTCGCGCAGATCGAATCGCAACTCGGTCCGGTCGATGTGCTCGTCAACAACGCGGGCTGGGACGTCTTCAAGCCGTTCACGAAAACCACGCCCGCCGAATGGGAGCGGCTCATCGCCATCAACCTCGTGGGCGCGCTGCATCTGCATCACGCGGTGCTGCCCGGCATGGTCGCGCGCAAGCGCGGCAGCATCGTCAATATCGCCTCCGATGCGGCGCGCGTGGGCTCGTCGGGCGAGGCCGTCTATGCGGCGTGCAAGGGCGGGCTCGTGGCGTTTTCGAAGACGATCGCGCGCGAGCATGCACGCCACGGCATCACGGTGAACGTGGTGTGCCCGGGGCCGACCGACACCGCGCTCTTTGCCGATTACAAGGAAGGCGCGGGCAACCCGGAGAAACTGCTCGAAGCGTTCCAGCGCGCGATTCCGCTCGGGCGCATCGGCCAGCCCGACGATCTGCCGGGCGCCATCGTCTTCTTCGCCAGCGACGACGCGCGCTATATCACGGGCCAGGTGCTGAGCGTATCGGGCGGCCTGACCATGGCGGGCTGACGCGTGCGCGCGCCCGGCATTCCCTCACATCACCAGGACATCGACGATGCAATACGACGACATTCTCTACGAAGTGCGTAACGGCGCGGCGTGGATCACGATCAACCGGCCCGAGAAGATGAACGCGTTTCGCGGCCGCACGTGCGACGAGCTGATTCACGCGATTCAGCGCGCGGGCTATACGCGCGAGATCGGCGTCATCGTGCTGGCGGGCGCGGGCGACAAGGCGTTTTGCACGGGCGGCGATCAATCGGCGCACGAAGGGCAATACGATGGTCGCGGCACGATCGGCCTGCCGGTCGAGGAATTGCACAACGCGATACGCGATGTGCCGAAGCCGGTGATCGCGCGCGTGCAAGGCTATGCGATCGGCGGCGGCAATGTGCTCTGCACGATCTGCGATTTCACGATTGCCTCGGAAAAAGCGGTGTTCGGGCAAGTCGGGCCGAAGGTCGGCTCCGTCGATCCGGGCTTCGGCACGGCGTTTCTCGCGCGCGTGGTCGGCGAAAAGAAGGCGCGCGAAATCTGGTATCTGTGCCGCCGCTATCCGGCCGCCGAGGCGCTGTCGATGGGCCTCGTCAACGCGGTCGTGCCGCATGACCAGCTCGACGCCGAAGTGCAGAAGTGGTGCGACGAAATCATGGAGAGAAGCCCGACGGCCATTGCCATCGCCAAGCGCTCGTTCAACATGGATACCGCGCATCAGGCGGGCATTGCGGGCATGGGTATGTACGCGCTGAAGCTCTATTACGATACCGAGGAATCACGCGAAGGCGTGAGGGCGTTTCAGGAAAAGCGGCCGCCGGAGTTTCGCAAGTACGCGAAATAAAGTCGTATTCGTATTAATACGGATAACTGAGCGATTAATCGATTGAGCGATGCTGGAGCCAACGTGAACCCCTATATCGACGAAGACCTCGCCGCGCTCGGCGAGCATGCGCAGCGTTTCGCGCGAGGGCGCGTCGCGCCCGGCTTTCTGGAGCGCGATCGCACGCGCGTGCTCGACCGCGATCTGATGCGCGAAATGGGCGAGATGGGTTTCATCGCGCCCGAGTTGCCCGAAGCCTATGGCGGACAAGGGATGGGCTGCCTCGCGGCGGGCGTGATCCACGAAGCCATCGCGGCCGCCGACCTGAGTCTTTCGTACATCAATCTGCTCGCGTCGCTGAACGGGCAGATTCTCGCGCAGCACGCGCGTCCCGAGATCGCGCGGCCGTGGCTCGAACGGCTCACGCAGGGCCGCGCGCTGCTCGCCATCGCGCTCACGGAACCGCGCGGCGGTTCGGATGCGGCGAATCTGCGTCTGAAGATGGAGCGCGTCGGCGACCACTATGTGCTCAACGGCGAAAAGACCTCGATTTCCGCCGCCGATCAAGCTGACGCCGCCGTGGTCTTCGCCCGCAGCGGCCGCGTGGAAGACGGCGCACGCGGCATCTCTGCACTGCTCGTGCCGATGGATCTGCCGGGCATCACGCGCACGCGTTTCGATTGCCACGGCCAGCGCGCGATAGGACGCGGCTCGATTTTCTTCGACAACGTGCGCGTGCCCGCCGATCACCGGCTCGGCGACGAGGGCAAGGGCTTCGTGCAGGTGATGCAGGGCTTCGATTTTTCACGCGCGTTGATCGGCTTGCAGGTGCTCGCGGTCGCGCGCGTGAGTCTCGAAGAAACGTGGGCGTGGGTGGCGCAGCGCGAGGCGTTCGGCAAGCCGCTCGCGGCGTTTCAGGGCGTCTCGCATCCGCTGGCCGAATACGCGACGCAGGTTGAAGCCGCGCGCCTGCTTTGTCTGCAAACGCTCTGGCTCAAGGATCGTGGTCTGCCGCATACGGCCGAAGCCGCGATGTGCAAATGGTGGGGGCCGAAGCTCGCCTATGATGTGGTGCATCAGTGCTTGCTGTCGTTCGGCCACGGCGGCTACGATCGCGGACCGATGGAGCAGCGCCTGCGCGACATCCTCGGTTTCCAGATTGGCGACGGTACCGCGCAGATCATGAAGACCATCGTCGCGCGCGCGAACGCGGGGCGCGAGGCCGTGTCCGCGTGACGACGCCAATCGTTAGAATACCTGACGAAATACCCAGTAGAGCGCGCCGGCGAGCGCAATGGAGGCGGGCAGCGTGAGCACCCACGCGAGCGCGAGATTGCGCACGGTGGCCCATTGCAGGCCCGAGCCGTTTGCGGCCATCGTGCCCGCCACGCCTGATGCGAGCACGTGCGTGGTGGAAACGGGCAGCCCGTAGATATCGGCCATGCCGATGGTGAGCATGGCGACCGCTTCGGCGGACGCGCCCTGTCCGTAGGTCAAGTGCTGCTTGCCGATCTTCTCGCCCACGGTCACGACGATGCGCTTCCAGCCGACCATCGTGCCGAGACCGAGCGCGATCGCCACGGCCACTTTCACCCACGTCGGGATGAATTTCGTCGCGTGATCCATCTCGACGCGGAAGGCGTCGAGCGTGGCGGCGTCGGCGGGCGCGAACGCGGGCGCGTGTGCCTTTTCCATCAGGCGGATCGCCTCGGAGGCCACGTACATGTTGTTGCGCACGTTATCGACGATCACGTCCGGCACCTTCGCGAGCGAGCCGGAGAGGCTCACCTGGTCGCCGATGGTGTCGGTGAGCGCGCGCAGCGCGGGCACGGTTTGCGGTTGCAACTCGCGCGTGCGCACATATCTTTCGACCTCGGCGCGCGGATCGGCGGGCGCGGCGGCGGCCCTGGCGGTGGCCCTTGCAACCAGCCCGGCGGCCGGATCGGGTGGCGCATAGTGCGCGAGCGTGAGCGACGCCGCGCGCGCCGTGGCCACGAAGGCTTCGGTCTGCTGCGGCGTCACGGCCTTGTTGAGCGCGTAGGCGGTCGGCACCACGCCGATCAGAATGAGCATGATGAGGCCCATGCCTTTCTGGCCGTCGTTCGACCCGTGCGCGAACGACACGCCCGTGCAGGTGCCGATCAGCAGCAGGCGAATCCAGAACGGCGGCGGCTTACCCGCCTCGGGTTCGCGATAGAGACGCGGCGCGCGCACGGCGAACTTCAGCGCGAGCAGCACGAGCGCCGAGAGCACGAAGCCCACCACGGGCGAGAACAGCAGCGCCTTGCCGACGCCCGCGGCCTGCGCCCAGTCCACGCCGCTCGTGCCGGACGGCCCGCTGATCCACTGATTCATGATGCCCACGCCGATGATCGAGCCCACCAGCGTGTGCGAGCTCGACGACGGCAGGCCGAAATACCAGGTGCCGAGATTCCACACGATGGCCGCGATCAGCAAGGCGAACACCATCGCGAAGCCCGCGCTGCTGCCCACCTGGAGAATGAGTTCGACGGGCAGCAGTTGCAGGATGCCGAACGCGACCGCGCCGCTCGACACCAGCACGCCGAGAAAATTCCACGCGCCCGACCACGCGACGGCCACGTGCGGTTCGAGCGAGTTCGTATAGATGACGGTGGCGACCGCGTTGGCCGTGTCGTGAAAGCCGTTCACGAATTCGAAGCCGAGCGCGATGAGCAGCGCGAGCCCGAGCAGCACGAAGGGCAGCGCGGAACTCTCGCGCACCGCGCGCAGGTCGACGAACAGATGATCGAGAACATAGAGCGCGCCGACCGCGATGATCGCGAAGAACAGCACGACGGCGAGGTTGCGGCGGCGCGGCGGGGCGGCGCGTAGCGGATGGGGCGCGGGAGGTAAGGGAAGGTCCGGCATGACGGTGCGGGCGAATCGCTGGGCGAATGATCGGGCTCGTGAGCCTCGCGCGCGCCGCGCCGTGAATCATCGCGCATGACGACGCGGTTTGCGAACGTCGTCAGCGGATTCGGGAGCTGCTCGATCGAGACGAAACAGTTTCGCATATCGACCGGAATCGGCGCGCGAGCCGGGCAGCGCGCCGATATGTCCAGGGGTGCGGCAGACCGCGCGACGCCCGTGGGACGGGACGCCGCGCGTGCTTTGCGTCGTATTGACGCGCCTGCGTCAGAACAGGAAGGCGATGCCCGCCATGCCGACGAACTGCGAGTGCGTGCTCGACGGCGTGCTGTTCTGCGAATCGCCCACGGACGGCGTCGCGTCAACGATATCGCCCGCGCCGGTCGCGCCCAGCGTCTGGCCGCTCGCGTGCTGATAGCCTTGCAGCGCGTAGAGCGAGGTGCGCTTCGAAAGGTGGTAGGTCTCCTTGAGCGAGACCTGCTGATAGCGCGCGGCGTTGGTGATGCCGTTCGCCTTCGAAGCCATCGTGTACGCATAGCCGCCGCCCACGTCGAACGCCGGCGTGAAGCGATAGAAGGCCAGCGCGGCCCACGTGTTGAAGACCGCCGTGTTCGCGAACACCGACTTGCCGCCCGGCAGATACTCGACGTTCGAATACGAGGCGCCGAGCGTCAGGTTGCCGATCGCGTAGTTGCCCGCGACGGCGACGTGCTGCACCGAGCGCGCCGACACATAGCCCGTGTTCAGCGACGACTTGCCGAAGCTCGCCGTCGACGAACTGTCGAAGCCGCTCGTGATCGCCGCGTTGTCCATGCGCAGGTAGGCGGCCGCGAGCGAGAGCGGGCCGTTCAGGTAGCGCAGCGCCGCGCTCCACGTTTGCCCCTTGCCGGTGCTGCCCGCGATGCCGCCGAACGCGTACATCGCGCTCGCCTGCAGTCCGTTCCACGACGGCGAGGTGTAGACCGCCGAGTTGTTGATGCGCACGGTGGTGTCGAGGCCGTCGATGTCGCCCGGGTGCGCGCCGGTCGCGCCGGTCAGCCAGTTGCTGCCCGTGAGCGGGCCGACGAACTGGTAGTAGGGCGTGTACTGGCGGCCCATCGTGAAGGTGCCCGCGCTGCGGTTTTGCAGGCCCACGTAGGCCTGGCGGTTGAAGATGAGTCCGCTCGACTGCATCGCGCCGGTGTTCGGGTCGAAGCCGTTTTGCAGGTCGAAGATCGCGAAGGTGCCGCCGCCGAGATCTTCCTTGCCCTGGAAGCCGAACTTCGAGGCGTAGACGTTACCCTGGCGCAGATAGACGTTCGACTTGCCGTTCTGGTTGTTCACGTAGGTGATGGCGTCGTCGATGGCGCCGTACAGCGTGACGCTGCTCTGCGCGAAAGCGGGGCTGGCGATCAGGGCGGCGCCGGCGGCGATAAACAGGCCGGGACCGAAGGCGGATTTCTTCATCGTTGTGCGTCTCCAAGGAAAGTAGGAATACTTATTGTTATGTGCCCTTTTAAGAGCACTTATAAGTTCTTTGCGAGAAGTGGGCGCGGCGGGTGCCGCGCCGGTGTTTCGTACTGCGTTTTAGGGGGTGTTTACTTCTGCGGCTGCGCGCTCTGCGCCGCCTGGGTGACCTGGGCGCGCTGACGCGCCTGCGCCGCGAGACGCACGGCGGCATTCGGCGCGCCGTAGCCGTCGTAGCCGCCGCGCCGCTCGACGAGTTCGAGGAAGAAGCGCTGGTCGAGCGTTTCCGTGTAGGCGTGCAGGAATTCGCCGCCGTGTTCGTCGCGGTCGTAGAGCAGATTGTGCTGACGCAGCGCATCGAGGAAGTCGCCGCTCAGCGCGAAGCGCGCGTCGAGATCGTCGTAATAATTCGCGGGCACGCGCAGCAGCGGCACGCCCGCGGCTTCGAACTCGGTCACGGCGCGGAAGATGTCCGGGGTGCTGAACGCCACGTGGCTCAGGCCGCTGCCGTGATAGGCGCGCACGGTTTCCGCGGCGGCCGTGTGCTGGTCGACCGAGGCGTTGAGCACCATGCGCAGGCCGCGGTCGGCGCTGAAGAGTGCGCGGCTGCGCACGAGCCCGTACGGGTCGGGCAGCATCACGGGCGCGCTGGCCTGCAGGCCGAATACCGACTTCAGGAACAGCACCCACGCGTCGAACGAACCGGCAGGCAGCGAAAGACTCACGTGATCGATGCCGGCGATCGGGCCGACCTCGGTCGGGCCGTCCACATCGGTGAGCACGAAATCGGCTTCGAACAGCGTCGGCTGGCCCGGTTCTTCGTTAACGAAGTAGTTAAGACTGCCGTCCGGTCCCTGGACGGCCGGCACCACGCGCTCGTTCGGTCCCACGCGGCCGGAGAACGGCTGATAGCCGAAACCGGCGGCGCGTTCGAGCGCCAGTTGCGCGTTGTCCACGCGCAGCGCGGAGGCGCACAGCGAGAGGCCATGGCGCTGGAAAAAGGCGTCGGCGAACGAATCGCGTTCCGCGTTCAGCACGATGGCGGCCGAGCCGTGCTGATAGAGCGTGACGTTCTTCGAACGATGCTGGCCCGCGCGGCGGAAATGCAGCTTGCCGAGCCAGTCGGCGACCTGCGCGCGCGCCGTATCGTTGACGGCGAATTCGAGGAATTGCCATTCCGTATGCGCGGGCGCGGCGGGCGGATGATAGAGCGGCGCGGCCTGCGCGGTGTCGTTCTCCGCTTCGAGCGTGTCGCGCGTGAGCGCTTCGAGCAGCAGCAGCGAGCGATGGCCGTCGGCGGCCGTGGCCGCGGGCGGCGCGCCGCGAAAGCCGTCGTTGAAGATTTCGAGCGAAAGCGGGCCGGTGTAGCCGCTTTTCACGACCTGCGCCGTGAAATCGGCGAGCGCGAAGTCGCCCTGGCCCGGGAAACAGCGGTAATGGCGGCTCCATTCGAGCACGTCCATCTGCATCTTCGGCGCATCCGCGATCTGCACGAAACCGATGCGGTCGCCCGGAATCTGCGCGATGGCGTCGGGCGTGTCGTCGAGCGAGAGCGTGTGGAAACTGTCGAGCGCGAGCGTGAGATTCGGGTGATTCACCGTGTTCACGAGCTTCCACGCGTGACGGTAGGTCCGCACGTGACGGCCCCATGCCAGCGCTTCATAACAGGTCACCACGCCCGCTTCGCCAGCCGCCTTCGCCAGCGCGCCGAGTTGTTCGGCGACCAGTGCGTCGTCGGCGATCGTGTCGGGCGAGACGTTGCTGCACACCAGCAAACGATCGGCGCCCAATTCGTGCATCACGTCGAATTTTCGCTTCACGCGCTCGACGTTGCGCGCGAGGCGCTCGGCGCTCACTCCCTCGAAATCGCGGAACGGCTGATAGAGCACGATATCGAGGCCCAGATCGGCGGCCATGCGGCGCACGTCGGCGGGCGAGCCTTCGAAATAGAGCAGATCGTTTTCGAAGATTTCCACCGCCGTGAAGCCCGCGGCGCTGATGGCGGCGAGCTTCTCCGCGAGCGTGCCGCTAATCGAAACCGTGGCGATCGAGCGGCGCAGGGGCGCGGGAGCGGAGGCGTGGAGCAGCTTGGACATGGCGTAAATGCAGCAATAACTGTGACCGGTAAGAGCCGTGCGACCCGGGACCGGCGGCGCGGATACAGATGCCCGCCGGAGTGTCGCAAGAATAACCAAACTAACCAGTTAGTACAAATTCTCGCAAACCCCAGGGTGACCCCGGGGCCCGCGCGCGGCACACTGGCGGCCATGCGTGGGATGCCATGCGGCCGATCAATGTCAGGAAGCTTATTTAGCGCCTTCATGCGCTGCGAATCAACCGCAAATCGGATCGCAACCGAAGTTTCCGCGCCTGCCAAACCGTTGTTGTGTGCTGTTGTGGAGTGTGTGTGATGCAATTGCCGTCGGTACTGGTCCTCAACGGGCCGAATCTGAATCTGCTGGGAACGCGGGAGCCCGCGATATACGGGGCGGAAACCCTCGACGACGTGGCGCGGATGTGCCACGAAGCGGCGGCCCGGCTTCATCTCGAAGTCGACTTTCGTCAGTCGAACGCCGAGCATCAACTGATCGACTGGCTGCACGAGGCGCGCACGCGCGTCGACGGCATCGTCATCAATCCGGCCGCTTATACGCATACGTCGGTGGCGATCGCCGATGCGCTGTCGGCCATCGCCAAACCCGTGATCGAGGTCCATATTTCCAACGTCCACAAGCGCGAGGCCTTCCGGCATCACTCGTTCGTTTCGCCGATCGCCGAGGCGATCATCGTCGGCTGCGGCACGCAGGGCTACGTGCTCGCGCTCGAACGCATGCAAACCTTGTTGACCACGAAATACGCAAAGCAGGTGAAGCAATGAGCCAGCACGACAGCAACAAGCCGCGCTCGTTTCTCTGCGGGCTGATCGGCAAGGGCATCGGTGGCTCGCTGACGCCCGCGATGCACGAGAAAGAAGGGCGCGAACTCGGTTTCAACTATGTGTATCGGCGCATCGATCTCGACACGCACGACCTCACGCCCGCCGCGCTGCCCGAGCTGCTGCTCGCGGCCGAGCGCATGGGCTTCGACGGCCTGAACATCACCTATCCGTGCAAGCAGGCGGTGATCGAGCTGCTCGACGAACTCTCGGACGACGCCCGCGCGCTGGGCGCCGTCAACACGGTGCTGCTGCGCGACGGCAAGCGCATCGGCCATAACACCGACTGGTCGGGTTTCGCGAGCGCGTTCAAGCGCGGCCTGCCCGATGTGTCGCTCGAATCGGTCGTGCAACTGGGCGCGGGCGGCGCGGGCGCGGCGGTCGCGCACGCGGCGCTGCAGATGGGCGCGCGTGCGCTCACGCTGTTCGACGTCGACGGCGCGCGCGCCGAATCGCTCGCCGCCGAATTGCAGGCGCGCTTCCCGCAGGCGCGCGTGCGCGCGGGCGGCTCGCTCGAAGAAACGCTCGCGGTCGCCACCGGCCTGATCCACTGCACGCCGACCGGCATGGCGAAGCTGCCGGGCCTGCCGCTGCCCGCCGAGTATCTGCACGCGGGCCTCTGGGTCGCCGACATCGTCTATTTCCCGATTCGCACGGCGCTGCTCGAAGCCGCCGAGGCGCGCGGCTGCCGCACGCTCAGCGGCGGCGGCATGGCGGTCTATCAGGCGGTGGACGCGTTCCGCCTCTTCACCGGCGTCGAGCCGGATGCCGAGCGTATGTACGCGCATTTGCAGTCGATGCTGGCGCTGGGTTCCGCCCAGGGCGCCGGCCAATAACGAAGCCGGGCCAATCCGGCCACTTACAGGAATGGAGACAGACATGGCACCTCCCGTATCCACGGGGCGCGACGCGCCGACGCTTTCCTCGACGTCCGCCGAAGGCACAATGCGCCGCTCGAAAGCGCGCTATCGCATCCTCGGGCTGCTTGCCGTGGGCACGATGATCAACTATCTGGACCGCACGGTGCTCGGCATCGCGGCGCCGCAGCTCACCAAAGAGCTGGGCATCAATGCGGCGATGATGGGTCTCGTGTTCTCGGTGTTCTCGTGGACCTACGTGGTCGCGCAGATTCCGGGCGGTGTGTTTCTCGACCGCTTCGGCAGCAAGGTCACGTACTTCCTCGCGATGACCTTGTGGTCGACCTGCACGCTGATCCAGGGCTTCGTCGGCAGCGTGGGCGCGTTGTTTGCCTGCCGCCTGGGGCTGGGCGCGGCGGAATCGCCGTGTTTCCCGACCAACAGCCGCGTGGTCGCGACCTGGTTTCCGCAGCACGAACGCGCGTTCGCGACGGGCACCTACACCGTCGGCGAGTACATCGGCCTCGCGTTCTTCAGCCCGTTCCTGTTCGCGCTGATGGGCGCCTACGGCTGGCGCTCGCTGTTCTACGTGGTGGGCGCGGCGGGCATCGCCTTCGGCTTCGTCTGGTGGTTCCTGTATCGCGAGCCGCACGAGCACCCGGCGGCCAACCGCGCCGAACTCGACTACATCGAGGCGGGCGGCGGTCTGGCGAAGCACGAGCGCAAGGTCGCGAAGGAAGAGGCGGCTGCTGAGCAGGCGGGCGGTCAGGCCGACGGCAAGGCCGCGAAGAAGGGCTTCGACTGGCGCCTCGCGGGCCAGCTGGTGCGCCGCCGTCAGCTCGCGGGCATCTGCCTTGGCCAGTTCGCGGGCAACTCCACGCTCGTGTTCTTCCTGACGTGGTTCCCGACCTATCTCGCCACCGAGCGCCACATGGCCTGGCTCAAGATCGGCTTCTTCGCGATCATGCCGTTCATCGCCGCCTCGATTGGCGTGATGTTCGGCGGCACCTTCTCCGACTGGATGCTGCGACGCGGCTTTTCGGCCAACGTGGCGCGCAAGCTGCCGATCATCGCCGGGCTGCTGCTGGCCTCGACGATCATCCTGGCGAACTTCGTCGAGAGCAACGTGACGGTGATCGTGATCCTGTCGATCGCGTTCTTCGCGCAGGGCATGGCGGCGCTCGGCTGGACGCTGGTGTCCGATATCGCGCCGGCCGGCATGCTCGGCCTCACGGGCGGCATCTTCAACCTGGCGGCCAATCTCGCGGGCATCATCACGCCGCTGGTGGTTGGGCTGATCGTGGGCGCGACGGGCTCGTTCGTCTGGGCGCTGGTGTTCATCGGCGTGATCGCGCTGATCGGCGCGGCGTCGTATATCTTCATCGTCGGCGACATCAAGCGGATCGAGCTGGCCTGAAGCACGGGGCGGGCGCGGCGGCATCGCAACATCGATGCCGCCGTGCCGAAAGCTTCCGAAATCGCGTGCTGAAATCGCGCGCCGAAAGCGCGGTGCAACATCGACGAAAACCCGGCGAAATCTCGCCGAAATGCGGATGAAAAGCGGCGGCCGAACCGCCGCGATTCGCACGCAACGCAGGCGCGCCAGACAGCATCGGCAACACCGGCCGGCTTCGCCCGGTCAGGCGGGACGCGGCGCCCGCCATGCTAGAATCGGCCGCATCCCTCCCTCCCTGCGGTCCACAACAACGATATGGCAAGACCGGCGGCTTCGCCCGAACGCAACGACGCTCAATCCGAAAGTCGGCGCAAGTACGATCCCGAGCAGACCAAGCGCAACATTCTGGAAGTGGCGACCGCCGAGTTTTCGGCGATGGGGCTCTCGGGCGCGCGCGTGGACGCGATCGCCGAGCGCACGAACACCACCAAGCGCATGCTGTATTACTACTTCGGCAGCAAGGAAGGGCTGTACGAAGCGGTGCTCGACAAGGTCTACGGCGACATCCGCGCGCTCGAGCAAGACCTGCACATCGACGAACTCGCTCCCGAGGAAGGCCTGAAGCGCCTCGTCGAATTCACCTTCGACTACCACGACCGCCATCGCGACTTCGTGCGCCTCGTGACGATCGAAAACATCCACGGCGCCAAGTACATCGAGCGGCTCAAGACGTTCCGCACCCGCAACGCCAGCGTGATCCGCACGATCGAGGATCTGCTCGCGCGCGGCGTGGCGGCGGGCGTGTTCCGCACCGACATCGATCCGATCGACCTGCACCTGCTGATCAGCTCGATGTGCTTTCACCGCGTGGGCAACCGCCACACCTTCGGCGCCGCGTTCGGGCGCGATCCCTCGCATCCGCGCCTGCGCGCGCGTCATCGCGAGATGGTCGTCGACGCCGTGGAGCGCTTCGTGCGCAAGGCCGGTTAAGGGCCGATCGCGCGTCGATCAAACGTCGATCAAGCGCCGATTCTGGCTTGATCGCGCGCCGATCCCGCCCGGATCAGCGCCGATTTTCCTGCCGATTGCGCACCGCGAGCGCGCCAACCGCGCTCCGCCGCTGTATCGAAAAACGCGACAACCGTTGCCAGGCCGCCTCGCCTGGTAATCGCCTCATCGCATAAAAGTGCTCAAACGCATTACACTACGCCCCGGAAGCCCGTGTGACGGGCCTTCGCCGGGGCGTCTGTACGCTCGCGCACCTTGCGCGTCCGGCAAACGCCGCCTCTCGCCGCCAACCGGAAAAGCCCAAGCCTAATGAGCACAGCCATGCCCCGTTCCGGCTCAGCCGGCCTGCCGCGCCAGACCCAGGGTCGCTACACACTCGGGACGCGCATCGTCGTGAGTTTCGGCCTGCTGTTCGTGCTGATGCTCGCCACGGCCGCGATCTCGTGGGAGCGCCTGCGCGCCATCGACGACGAAGCCCTCAGCCTCACGCACGATTCCGTGCCGGGCCTGTTCTATGCGACTTCGTTGCGCGCCTCCGCGAACCAGACGTACACGCTCGTCGAGCGCGCCGCCTTCGTGGAAACCGATCCGGCCGGCGTGGCGCGCGCGCTCGCGCAACTGCCGGCGGCGGTCAATCAGACCGAGCAGAACGCCGCGCACTACGAGGCCTCGGTGTTCAGCGCCGACGACCGCGCGCGCTTCCAGCGTTTTCGCGACGCCTACGGCCGCTATCTGCCGCAATTGATGGCGATCGTGCGCGAGCTGCCCACGCAGCGCGCCGCCGCGCAGGCGCAGTTCGTGCAACTCGACGGCACCTGGCGCGAGGTGATCGACGCGGCCAACGCGGTCGTCGACGAGAACCGCAAGCGCGCCGACGAATCCGCGCTCGCGATCCGCAGTTCGGTCACCGGCACCGAAATCACGCTCGCCACGGCGCTCGGCATCGTGCTGCTGGCCTCGCTCGGGACCGGCTATCTGCTCTATCGCGCGATCACGCGGCCGATGGGACGGCTCGTCGAAGTGCACGATGCAATGCGCATGGGCAATCTTTCGCAGCGTCTGGAACTGGGACGCCAGGACGAATTCGGCGTGCTGGAGGACGGCTTCAACCGCATGAGCGACGAACTCGCGAGCCTCGTCGCGCAGGCGCAGAAGTCGTCGCTGCAGGTGACGACCTCGGTGGCCGAAGTGGCCGCGACCTCGAAGGAGCAGCAGGCGACCGCGAGCGAGACGGCGGCGACCACGACCGAGATCGGCGCGACCTCGCGCGAAATTTTCGCCACGGCGCGCGACCTCGTGCGCACGATGGGCGAGGTGGCGACCGTGGCCGAGCAGTCGGCGGCGCTCGCCACGACGAGCCAGAGCGGCCTCACGCACATGGAGGACACCATGCGCAGCGTGATGGAAGCGGCGGGCTCGGTGAACGCCAAGCTCGCGATCCTCAACGAGAAGGCCGTGAGCATCAACCAGGTCGTGGCGACCATCACCAAGGTCGCGGACCAGACCAATCTGCTCTCGCTGAACGCGGCGATCGAGGCCGAGAAGGCCGGCGAATACGGCCGCGGTTTTGCCGTGGTGGCGACCGAGATCCGCCGTCTGGCCGATCAGACGGCGGTGGCGACCTACGACATCGAGCAGACCGTCAAGGAGATCCAGTCGGCGGTCTCGGCGGGCGTGATGGGCATGGACAAGTTCGCGGAGGAAGTGCGCCGCGGCATGCACGACGTGCAGCAGGTGGGCGCGCAGCTTTCGCAGATCATCGGCGCGGTGCAGACGCTCGCGCCGCGCTTCCAGGTCGTCAACGACGGCATGCAGGCGCAGGCCACCAGCGCCGAGCAGATCACCCAGGCGCTGATCCAGTTGTCCGAGGCCGCGCAGCAGACGGCGGAGTCGCTGCGCCAGTCGTCGCAGGCGATCGACAATCTGACGCTCGTGGCGAACGAGCTGCGCACGGGCGTGTCGCGTTTCAGGATCGAGGCGTGATGCCCATGACGACGCACGCGACGATGCACACGACAGTGCGCCGCTGACCGGAGCCGCGATGCTCTTTCTCGTCTTCGAGCTGGATGGCGAACGCTACGCGCTCGACGCGCGCGAGATCGTGCGCGTGCTGCCGCTGCAGCCGGTGCGCGCGTTCGCGGGCACGCCGCCGTATATCGCGGGCGTGATCGACCACGACGGCGCGCCGGTGCCGGTCGTCGATCTGGCGATGCTGGCGCTCGGGCGGCCGTCGCGCGCGCTGATGTCGACGCGGCTCGTGCTGGTGAACGACCGTGACGGTGCGGTCGATACGTCGAGCGTCGATACCTCGCCGCGCTGCCTCGCGCTGCTGCTCGAAAGCGCGACGCGCACCCAGACGATCGCCGCCGAAGCCTTCGCCGAAGGCGGCATCGCCACGCCCGAGGCGCGTTGGCTCGGCCCCGTGGCCAGCGACGCGCACGGCTTCGTGCAATGGGTGAAGGTCGATCAGCTGCTCGACGCGCGCGTGCGCGCGCTGCTGTTTCCCGATCCGCCTTCGTGGCGCGGCGCGGCCACTCCCGGCGAGTTTGCGCGATGAAGACCACCGATCCGCGCTTCGCGACGTGGCTGCTCGACGAGACCGGCATCGACGCCGAATCGCTCGGCTCGCACGCACTCGCGCGTGCGGTGGCGTCGCGCGCGGCGGCGATGATCGCGTCGATGCTGGCGGCCAGCGAGGGCAGTGACGTTTTCGCTCAGGATCACGGAGTTCATCACAGCGCGCATCACGGAACCCATCACGGCGCGCATCGGACCTCGCATCACGGCAAGGATCGCGCGTCGCACACACCCGCGCCCGTTCCCGCGCAATGGGAAGGCGGCCTCGCGCTGCCCGAAAAAGTGCGCGACGCCTACTGGACTTACCTGACGACCGCGCCCGCCGAACGCCAGGCGCTGATCGACGCGCTGGTCGTGCCCGAAACCTGGTTCTTCCGCGAACGCGAGGCCTTCATGGCGCTCGCGCGCATCGGCGCCGAGCATCTGGCGAAGCGTCCGGGCGAGGTGCTGCGCGTGCTCAGCGTGCCGTGCTCGACGGGCGAGGAGCCGTATTCGGCGGCGATGGCGCTGCTCGACGCCGGGCTTTCGCCCGCGCAATTCGGCATCGATGCGCTCGACATCAGCGCCGCTTCGATCGAGGCTGCCGCGCACGCCGTGTACGGACGCAATGCGTTTCGCGGCGATGCGCTGTCGTTTCGCGAGCGCTATTTCCACGCGGGCCCGGACGGCTGGCGGCTCGCGGACAGCGTGCGCCGCGCCGTGCATTTCGAGCGCGCGAATCTGTTCGAATGGCTCGCGGCGCATCCGGTGCGCTACGACTTCATCTTCTGCCGCAACGTGCTGATCTATTTCGACCGCGCCGCGCAGGACCGCGCGATCGGTCTGCTGCGCGGGCGTCTCGCCGATGGCGGCATGATCTTCGTCGGCCCCGCCGAAACCGGGCTGATGATGCGCCACGAATTCCAGTCGGCGTATATCCCGCTCGCGTTTGGTTTTCGCGCGCCCGACACGACGCGCGCCGAGGGCGAGGCGGCGGGCTCGGAGGCGCTGGCGTCGTCGCTGGCGGTGGGCTGTCTGCCAGGCGCGGCCATGACGGCGAG
>NZ_CAJZAR010000053.1:1944-33106 GCF_914484835.1 Paraburkholderia tropica | reverse complement strand
TCGCAGCTGTACGCACTGGGCAACAGCACGGCCGATGCACTGGGCGGCGGCTCGACGGTGAACCCGGACGGTTCGATTTCGAACCCGACGTACAACATCGGCGGCAAGTCGTTCACGAACGTGGCGGGCGCGATCACGAATCTCGCAGGCGATATCACCAACATCCAGGGGCAACTCGGCGATACGGTGACGTACGACACGTCGGCGCATGACTCGATCACGCTGGGCGGTACCGACGCAACGACGCCGGTGGCGATCCACAACGTGAAGGATGGTGATGTCTCGGCATCGAGCACCGACGCGGTGAACGGCGGCCAGCTGTACGCGACGAACACGAACGTGTCGAACCTGGCCGGCGACGTGTCGAATCTGGCTGGCGACATCACGAACATCAGCGGCAAGCTGCAGGACGCCGTGGTGTACGACTCGTCGGCGCACGATTCGGTGACGCTCGGCGGTTCGGGCGCCTTGCCGGTGGCACTGCACAACGTGGCAGCAGGCGAAGTCTCGGCATCGAGCTTCGACGCGGTGAACGGTGCGCAGCTCTACGCACTCGGCAGCAGCACCGCCGACGCGCTGGGCAGCGGCTCGACGGTGAACCCGGACGGTTCGATCTCGAACCCGACGTACAACATCGGTGGCGACACGTTCAACAACGTGGGCGGCGCGCTGACGAACATCGACGGCCGCGTGACGAACATCGCGAACGAGATCGACAACGGCACGATCGGTCTGGTGCAGCAAGACCCGACGACGCGCAACATCACGGTCGCGAAGGACACGGACGGTACGGTCGTGGACTTCACGGGCACCGCAGGCACTCGCGTGCTGACGGGCGTGAGCGCAGGCGAAGTGTCGGCATCGAGCGTCGATGCGGTGAACGGTTCGCAGCTGTACGCGACCAACACGAACGTGTCGAACCTCGCGGGTACGGTGACGAACATTGCTGGTGACGTGTCGAACATCGCCGGTAACGTGACCACGCTGCAAGGCCAGATGGCCGATGCGGTGTCGTACGACACGTCGGCACACGACTCGATCACGCTGGGCGGTACGGATGCAACGACGCCGGTGGCGATCCACAACGTGAAGGACGGCGATGTCTCGGCATCGAGCACGGACGCGGTGAACGGCGGCCAGCTGTACGCGACGAACACGAACGTGTCGAACCTCGCGGGCAACGTGACCACGCTGCAAGGCGACATCACGAACCTGAGCGGCAAGCTGCAGGACGCCGTGCTGTACGACACGTCGGCGCACGATTCGGTGACGCTGGGTGGTTCGGGTGCCTCGCCGGTGGCACTGCACAACGTGGCAGCAGGCGAAGTCTCGGCATCGAGCTTCGACGCAGTGAACGGCGCGCAGCTCTACGCACTCGGCAGCAGCACCGCCGACGCACTGGGCAGCGGCTCGACGGTGAACCCGGACGGTTCGATCTCGAACCCGACGTACAACATCGGTGGCGACACGTTCAACAACGTGGGCGGCGCGCTGACGAACATCGACGGTCGCGTGACGAACATCGCGAACGAGATCGACAACGGCACGATCGGTCTGGTGCAGCAAGACCCGACGTCGCGCAACATCACGGTCGCGAAGGACACGGACGGTACGGTCGTGGACTTCACGGGCACGGCAGGCACGCGAGTGCTGACGGGCGTGAGCGCAGGCGAAGTGTCGGCATCGAGCGTCGATGCAGTGAACGGTTCGCAGCTGTACGCACTGGGCAACAGCACGGCCGATGCACTGGGCGGCGGTTCGACGGTGAACCCGGACGGCTCGATCTCGAACCCGACGTACAACATCGGCGGCAAGTCGTTCACGAACGTGGCGGGCGCGATCACGAATCTCGCAGGCGATATCACGAACATCAACGGCAAGCTGCAGGACGCCGTGCTGTACGACACGTCGGCGCACGATTCGGTGACGCTGGGCGGCTCGGGCGCATCGCCGGTGGCGCTGCACAACGTGAAGGGCGGCGACATCTCGGCATCGAGCACGGATGCAGTGAACGGTTCGCAGCTGTACGCCACGAACACGGCGGTGTCGAACATTGCTGGCGACGTGACCAACCTGCAAGGCCAGATGGCCGATGCGGTGTCGTACGACTCGTCGGCGCATGACTCGATCACGCTGGGCGGCACGGATGCAACCAAGCCGGTGGCAATCCACAACGTGAAGAATGGCGACATCTCGGCATCGAGCACCGACGCGGTGAACGGTTCGCAGCTGTACGCGACCAACACGAACGTGTCGAACCTGGCTGGCGACATCACGAGCATCAGCGGCAAGCTGCAGGACGCGGTGCTGTACGACTCGTCGGCGCACGATTCGGTCACGCTCGGCGGTTCGGGCGCATCGCCGGTCACGCTGCACAACGTGGCAGCGGGCATGGTGAACGCTTCGAGCTTCGATGCCGTGAACGGTTCGCAACTCTACGCACTGGGCAGCAGCACGGCCAGCGCGCTGGGCGGCGGCTCGAAGGTGAACGCCGATGGCTCGATCACGAACCCGACTTACGTGCTGAACGGCAACACGTTCAACAACGTGGGCGACTCGCTGTCGAACCTCGCGGGCAACGTGACGACGCTGCAAGGCCAGATGGCCGATGCCGTTTCGTACGACTCGTCGGCGCACGATTCGGTGACGCTGGGCGGTTCGGGTGCGACGAGCGCGGTGAAGCTGAGCAACATCGCCAACGGTGATGTCTCGGCGACGAGCTCGGACGCAGTCAACGGCGCGCAGCTGTACAACGCGATCGCTGGCATCGAGAACATCGCTTCGTCCGGCAATCCGATGTTCGCAGCGGATGGCAATCGCGACACGGAAGCGGCGAATGCAAGCGGCACGCATTCGACGGCAGCGGGCGCGAACGCGGTGGCCAGCGGTGAAACGTCGACGGCGATGGGCGCAGGCTCGCAAGCCACGGGCAAGAACTCGACGGCGATCGGCGCGAACTCGACGGCGAGCGCGGAAGGTGCTGTTGCGCTCGGCGCAGGTTCGGTGGCGGATCAGGCGAACACGGTGTCGGTCGGCTCGGCGGGCAACGAACGCAAGATCGTCAACGTCGCGAACGGCACGAACGCCACCGATGCGGTCAACGTGAGCCAGTTGAACGACGCGGTGAGCAACGCCCAGTCGTACACGACGCAAGCGGTCGCGCAAGGCGTGCAGCAAGCCAACGCGTACACCAACCAGCAGATCGGTCAGGTTCGTCGCGAGATGAACTCGCTGGGTGCGGCGGCCATGGCGGCTTCCTCGCTGATCCCGAACGCACGGGCGGAAGGCAACTTCCAGATGGCCGTCGCGGCGGGTACGTACGGCGGTGAGAGCGCCCTGGCGCTCGGTGCGAACTGGTACGTCAGCGACCGTCTCCTGCTGAACGCGCACGTCGCGCGTTCGACGGGCCCCGGCGGCAGCACCGGCGCATCGGTCGGCGCAACGTTCGGCTTCTGAACGCAGCGCTAACGAGGCCCGCCACGGGAAACCGTGGCGGGCGCGGAGAACGAAGTCATGAAGAAACTATTGCTATGCGGCGCACTGGCGACAGCGCTGTCCGCGTTGTCGGGCGCCCAGGCGTTCGCCAGCGTGGGCAGCGACGCCGAAGCGCTGATGCCCGCCGCGCAACGGATCGCTGATCCGTATCAGCGTGGTCTGGCCGAAGGCTGGCTGGAAATCGCCGATCGTCAGGACAGCCACGTGCTGGTCTCGAAGGTCTACAACGATGCGGCGGCGCGCTCGCTCAACAACGGCCGTCATTACATCGACGGCAGCGTGGCGTTTCAGCCGATCTACGGGCAGAAGAACTGGCCGCCCGTCGAGACGCGCGAGAAGTGGGTGAAGGCGCTGCAGGAAATCGAGCGCACCAACCAGCGCGCCGAGCAATCGCCGTGCAAGGGCGAGGACGCGGGACGTTTGCGCGCGCTCACCGACGAAGCCTGGAAGGAACAGGACGAGACGCACGGCACGCATTGGGTGCACGGCTGGGACGCCATCGAGCGCGCGCAGAAGCTTGCGCAGAAGGTCAACGGCGAACTCGACAAGTGCGTGCCGCCTGCGCCGCCGCCTGTCGTGGCGCCGGTGGCCGCAGCGGTCGTTGCGCCGGTGGCAAAGCGCATCTCGCTGTCGGCCGACGCGCTGTTCGATTTCGACAGCGCCGTGCTCAAGCCCGAAGGCCATCGCCAGATCGCCTTGCTCGCGCAGCAGTGGCGCGAGTCGGGCGCGACGCTCGGCGTGGTCGGCATCACCGGCTATACGGACCGCTTCGGCTCGGCGGCGCACAACGACCGTCTGTCGAAGCAGCGTGCGGCGGCCGTGATGCGCGAGATGCTGGCGCAAGGCGTGCAGGCGCAGCGTTTCGAGATCGACGGGCGCGGCGCGTCGAATCCGGTCAAGTCGTGTGCGGGCAAGAAGGCGACGTCGGCGGTGGTGGCGTGTCTCGCACCGAACCGGCGCGTGGAGATCACCGCGAAGTAAGCGCGCGCTCGCGCGCTTCAAGCGGAGTGTGAGTCGGGCGGCGTACCGCTGCCCGATTGAGTAGGGCGATTTGCGGCGTGTCTTCGGGCACGCCGCTTTTTTTATGCGCGCCCGGGGCGCGACGTCACGCTTTCTTCGTCACCGATACCGCCGCAGGCTTGCCGAGCAACTCGATGATCGCGCGATGCAGCGGATATTTTTCGGCCAGCGCGGTGGTATCGGCGATCTCGAACTCGCTGAACTCGAACCCCGGCGCCACCGTGCAGCCGACGAGCGCATAAGTGGACGGATCGCAGCAGCGCGCCGCGAACCAGTGACCCGCCGGCACCAGCGCCTGGAACACCGTGCCCGGATGGTCGAGCGCGTGGCCGAGCTTGCGCGTGGACAGCACGCCGCGCTCGTCGATCGAGTGGATCTCGATGGGCGCGCCTGCGTAGAAGTGCCAGAGTTCGTCGGAGCGGATGCGGTGCCACGCCGAGTAGGCGCCGTCCGCGAGCAGAAAGTAGATGGCGGTCGAGGCGGCGCGCGTGCCGTCCTCGTCGCGGCCGCCGTCGCGGCGGACCAGTTTGTCGGAGCGATAGGTCTCGCTGTAGTAGCCGCCTTCGGGATGCGGTTCGAGTGCGAAGCGGCGGATCAGTTCGTCGACTGCGGTGTTCGCGGTGGCCATGACGGCGTCCTCCTGGATGATCGGCGGTGAACCCCACGCGCCGCCCAGTATGCCGCGTCCCGGCTCAGCGCTCCTGTTCGTCGATCAGCGCGAGCAGCCCGCGCAGCGCGTGCGCGGCGGCCTGCACGCGAATCTGGTCGCGATCGCCCTTGAAGACGAGCGTTTCGACGTTCGTGTGCAGCCGGTTGCTCCAGCCGAACGACACCATGCCGACCGGTTTCTCCGGCGTGCCGCCGCCCGGACCGGCGATGCCGGTGATGGCGAGCGAAACCTGTGCCCGGCTGTTGCGCAGCGCGCCCTCGGCCATCGCGCGCGCGACCGGCTCGCTGACCGCGCCGTGCTTCTCGATCATCTCGGCGGGCACGCCGATCATCTCGGTCTTGGCCTGGTTCGAATAGGTGACGAAGCCGCGCTCGAACCAGCCGCTGCTGCCCGAAATATCGGTGATGGCGGCGGCGACCATGCCGCCCGTGCAGGACTCGGCGGTGGCGAGCATCAGGCGCGCGTCGCGCAGCTTGTTGCCGGCGCGGATCGCGAGTTGGTGGACGACGGAATCGGTGGGCATGGCGGTGTGTCCGTGGCGGGTTGCCGTGTGGGTTGCCGAGGGTTGTGGGCGACGCGAAAAATCAGACCGACATGCGCCAGAGCGCGATCACGAGCAGCGTGAAGAAAGCGGCGACGAGGTCGTCGATCATGATGCCGAAGCCGCCCTTGAAGCGCCGGTCGAAATAGCGGATGGGCGGCGGCTTCACCATGTCGAAGAAGCGGAAGATCACGAAGGCCCAGAGCTTGCCGGTGAATTCGATGGGCGTGACCATCAGCAGCACGAGCCAGAACGCGATGATTTCGTCCCAGACGATCGCCGACGGATCGTCGGTGCGCAGTTTCTTCGCCGTGAAATCGGTGATCCAGATGCCCGCGAGAAAGCCGCCGAAGATCAGCACGCCCCAGTCGAGCACGCTCAGATAGCGGTTGAGCACTTCGAACGCGGCCCACGCGAACAGCGTGCCGGCGGTGCCGGGCGCGAGCCGCGAGAGGCCCGAGCCGAAGCCGAGCGAAATGATGTGCAGCGGATGCGTGAGCATGAAGGGCGCGTCGGCGCGGCGCGGGCCTTTGGGCGTGCTCGCGTTTTGTCCCGCGGGCTGCGAGCTTGCCGGTAAAGCCGCCGACGACGCGCCGCCGGGCGCATCGGCTGGCGTCGCGCCGTTGCCGGCGGGCGAGGGCGTGGGGTCAGTCTGCATGGAAATGATCGAAGCCTTGCAACGTCAGGTTAAGTGGCGCGCCGGCGGCATCGTGCCAGGCGATGGCGGGCCGCGCGTGCGGATCCGCGCCGCTCCCACCTTGAGGCGAAGTTATTGTACCGATGCGCGTCACGCGCACACCCGCCTGTTGCGCCGCCGCCTCGACAGCCTCACGCCGGGCTTGCGCTGCGGTGAAACACAGTTCGTAGTCGTCGCCGCCCGCGAGCGCGCATTGCAGTTGCAGCTCGCGTGGCAGGCGCCGGAGCGCGGGCGAGAGCGGCAGCGCATCCACGTCGATGGCGGCGCTCACCCGCGAGCGTTCGAGGATGTGCCGCAGGTCGCCGGCCAGCCCGTCGGAGACGTCGAGCGCCGCGCGCGCCACGCCCGCGAGCGCGAGGCCCAGCGCCACGCGCGGCTGCGGATATTCGAGCGCGCGCCGGAACAGGGCGGCGTCGGCGGCGTCGATGGGCGTGTCCGGCCAGTCGTTGCGCAGCACGGCGAGGCCCGCGCGCGCGTCGCCGGGCGTGCCCGACACCCAGACGTCGTCGCCCGGCTGCGCGGCGTCGCGCCGAAGTGCGACATCCTGCTGCACCGAGCCGAACACCGTCACGCAGAGGTTGAGCGGCCCGGCCGTGGTGTCGCCGCCGACCAGCTCGCAATCGTGCTGATCGGCCAGTTCGAAGAGGCCCGCGCTGAACGCCGCGAGCCAGTCCTCGCGCGGCTTGGGCAGCGCGAACGCGAGCGTGAAGCCGAGCGGCTTCGCGCCCATCGCCGCGAGGTCCGAGAGATTGACGGCGAGCGTCTTGTGGCCGAGCGCATGGGGATCGACGTCGGGCAGGAAATGGCGGCCTTCCACCAGCATGTCGGTGGACACGGCCAGCATCTCGCCGGGCGCGGGCGCGACGAGCGCGCAATCGTCGCCGATGCCGAGCGCGGCGCGTCGCGTGTGCTCGCGCGCGCGCCGGGCGAAATAATGGTCGATCAGGGAGAACTCGGAAAGCATGACGAAAGGTCTATGACGAATGAATGGCGAGGCCGCTGCAAGGCCACGGCACCGGCCGCCGACGCGGCTTTGCCTGCACGGCGGTCGCGGCAGCTGCGCCTGAACTGAAAGGAATCCTGCTGGGGAATGGCGCTACAATCGGGCACATTCGCGTTCGAACTGTCATTCTAATCCGCACTCACGCCCCTGCCCCCATGTCGAATCCCGCCACGAACAAGCTTCGCGAAGCCGCCCTCGACTATCACGAGTTTCCCACCCCCGGGAAGATCGCGATCGCGCCGACCAAGCAAATGATCAACCAGCGTGACCTCTCGCTCGCGTACTCGCCGGGCGTTGCGTTCGCGTGCGAGGCGATCGTCGAGAATCCGCTGAATGCCGCGCGCTTCACGGCGCGCAGCAATCTCGTCGGCGTCGTGTCGAACGGCACGGCGGTGCTCGGCCTCGGCAATATCGGGCCGCTCGCCTCGAAGCCCGTCATGGAAGGCAAGGCGGTGCTGTTCAAGAAGTTCGCGGGCATCGACGTGTTCGACATCGAGCTGAACGAGTCGGACCCGCACAAGCTCGTCGACGTGATCGCCGCGCTCGAACCGACCTTCGGCGGCATCAATCTCGAAGACATCAAGGCGCCGGAATGCTTCATCGTCGAACGTGAAGCGCGCAAGCGCATGAAGATTCCGGTCTTCCACGACGACCAGCACGGCACCGCCATCGTCGTGGCGGCGGCGTTCACCAACGGCCTGAAGGTCGTGGGCAAGGACATCAAGCAGGTCAAGCTGGTGGCGTCGGGCGCGGGCGCGGCGGCGCTGGCGTGTCTGGACCTGCTGGTCGATCTCGGCCTGCCGCTCGAAAACATCTTCGTGACCGACCTCGCGGGCGTGGTCTACAAGGGCCGCACCGAGCTGATGGACCCGGACAAGGAGCGTTTCGCCCGTGAAACCGACGCGCGCACGCTCGCCGAAGTGATCGAAGGCGCCGACATTTTCCTCGGCCTTTCCGCGGGCGGCGTGCTCAAGCAGGACATGGTCAAGCAGATGGCCGCGAAGCCGCTGATTCTCGCGCTCGCGAACCCCACGCCGGAAATCCTGCCGGAACTGGCGCTGGAAGTGCGCCCGGACGCCGTGCTCGCCACCGGCCGCACGGACTATCCGAACCAGGTGAACAACGTGCTGTGCTTCCCGTTCATCTTCCGCGGCGCGCTCGATGTGGGCGCGACCACGATCACGCGCGAGATGGAAATCGCCGCCGTGAACGCCATCGCGGAACTGGCGCGCCAGGAGCAGAGCGACGTCGTGGCCACGGCCTACGGCATCCAGGATCTGCAGTTCGGCCCCGAGTACCTGATTCCGAAGCCCTTCGACCCGCGCCTGATCGTGAAGATCGCGCCGGCCGTCGCCCAGGCGGCGATGGACGCGGGCGTGGCCACGCGTCCGATCGAGGACATGGACGCCTACGAGCAGCACCTCCAGCAGTTCGTCTACCACAGCGGCACGACCATGAAGCCGATCTTCCAGCTCGCGCGCGCCGTGGAGCCGGAGAAGAAGCGCATCGTGTTCGCCGAGGGCGAAGAGGAGCGCATCCTGCGCGCGGTGCAGATCGTGGTCGACGAAAAGCTCGCGAAGCCCATCCTGATCGGCCGCCCGGCGGTGATCGAGCAGCGCATGGCGCGTTACGGGCTGCGTCTGGTCGCGGGTCAGGACTACACGGTCGTCAACACCGACCATGACGAGCGTTATCGCGACTTCTGGCAGACCTACGCGAAGCTGATGGCGCGCAAGGGCATCACGCCGCAAATGGCCAAGCTCGAAATGCGCCGCCGCACCACGCTGATCGGCGCGATGCTGGTGGAAAAGGGCGAAGCGGACGGCATGATCTGCGGCACGGTCAGCACGACGCACCGCCATCTGCACTTCATCGACCAGATCATCGGCAAGAAGGCAGGCTGCAACGTGTTCGCCGCGATGAACGCGCTGGTGCTGCCGAACCGCCAGATTTTCATCGTCGACACGCACGTGAACGTCGATCCCACGCCCGAGCAGCTCGCCGAAATCACGATCATGGCGGCGGAAGAAGTGCGCCGCTTCGGTATCGAGCCGAAGATCGCGCTGTGCTCGCATTCGAACTTCGGTTCGAGCAATGCGCCGTCGGCGCAGAAGATGCGCGATCTGCTGGAAATCCTCCAGGAGCGCGCGCCCGATCTGCAAGTGGACGGCGAAATGCACGGCGACGTCGCGCTCGACGCGAATCTGCGCCGTGAAATCCTGCCGGAATCGACGCTCGAGGGCGAAGCGAACCTGCTGATCATGCCGAACATCGACGCGGCCAACATCTCGTACAACCTGCTCAAGACGGCGGCCGGCAACAACATCGCCATCGGGCCGATCCTGCTGGGCGCGGCCAAGCCGGTGCACGTGCTGACGGCGTCGGCCACGGTGCGCCGCATCGTCAACATGACGGCGCTGCTGGTCGCGGATGTGAACGCGACGCGTTAAGCGCGACGGATTCGCCGCTCATTTGCTGGGTTGGCGGCAGTCACAAAACGGCGTGTCCGGTCTCCGGCGCGCCGTTTTTTTGTCTTTTTTGCGATTGTAAAAGTTACCGGTTTGCCGCTTGTGCGCGGTCAACGGTGTGGTATCGCCGCCTGGCTGTGATTGCTTCCAGGTCCCATTAGCGATACCCTTACATCTTTCAGGGTCGTCGAACGCGTTATCCCCAGGGTGGAAATCCGTAAATGGTGCGCAGATGGCATGCATAGGACTGCCTGAGGATAATTGTGCGCAAAATGGCGTCGCATCGACCAGTCAGGTTCGAGTAAATCCTTGTTCCCAAAGCGTATTTCGCGGTCGCGCCGGTGGCGCTGCCGGTCGGCTTGGGCGCGCGGTTTCGGGCTTTTTTCTGGTGGCGGCGCTGGCGTTCACGCAAGGCGCGGCAGCGCGAGGCTCGTCGTGGGATGAATCCGGCGACAGCGGCGCGGCTGGTGCGACGGTCGGAACGGTCAGTGTGGGCGCATTGCCGCGCGAGGCGGTCGCCACGCTCGGTCTGATCGGCGAGGGCGGACCTTACCCGTACGAGAAGGACGGCGTCGTGTTCGGCAATTTCGAACGGCAGTTGCCGCATCATCGGCGCGGCTTCTATCACGAGTACACCGTCCCCACGCCGCACGCGCACAATCGCGGCGCGCGGCGGATCGTCTGCGGCGGGCCGCTCAGGCGCACCGACAACTGCTATTACTCCGACGACCACTACGCCAGTTTTAAGCGAATTGTTGAATGACACCGGGAAGAGCGGCATGAGCGATAACACTTACGCACACGACCCGCGGGTCGCGAGCGATCTGTTCGCGTCCGGCGAGGGCAACCTGTTCCAGCGCGTCATGCAGATGAAGCACGACGATCAGCAGCGCGAGGATCAGCAGCACGACAGCGTGCACACGGACGAGGCGCATTCATCGAACGAGGCGGCCATGAGCCTGTTTTCGACCGTCAGGCCGAATATCGTCCAGTCGATCCGCGCGTTCCGCGTCCAGGATCTCGCCGACGAGGCCGAGCGCCTGCAGCAGCATTTCCTCTATGCGTTCTGCGCCAACGCGCTGACCAAGCAGGAAGTGCTGGAGACCATCGCCACGTCGTTTCTGTTTCCGAAGCATTTCGGCAAGAACTACGACGGCCTGTACGACTGCCTGACCGATCTGGTGCAGAAGGCCGGCGAGCAGCCGGGCTTCGTGGTCGTGCTGGACGGCCTGCCGATCGCGCAGAAGTTCGATAAAGATGGCCGCGAGACGCTGCTCGATGTGTTCCGCGAGGCCTCCGAATACTGGGCCGAGCGAGGCGTGGCGTTCCGGGTCTTTTATTCGTTCGCCTGAACGCAGCCGGGCGAGCGTGAGCCTTTAACGCTTTCCGCATCCGCCGTCGCATTCTTGCGACACAAAAGCGCAGGCCCGCCTTCCGGCGGGCCTTGTCATTTTTACGCGCCGTAACGCCAGGCGTGCGCCCGGCGCGAGGCTTACCAGCCGCCCCAGCGTGCCGCGAGCGCCGCGAGCACGGCGATGCCGGCCGTTTCCGTACGCAGGATGCGCGGCCCGAGCCCCACGGCGATGAAGCCATGATCGAGCGCGGCGGCTTCTTCCGGCGACGAAAATCCCCCTTCTGGCCCCACCAGCACGGTGATCTCGCCTTGCGGCGGCGTGGCGGGCAGCGTGGAAAACGACACGTTCGCGCGCGGCGAGAGCAGCACGCGCAACTCGCCTTCGGCGGGCGTCTTCGGCAGCGAGCCGAGCCACGTGCCCATTTCGCGCGTGGGCGCGACTTCGGGCATGCGATTGCGGCCGCACTGTTCGCACGACGCCTGAACGATGCGCTGCCAGTGCGCCTGGCGGCGCACGGCGCGCTCGCCCGAGAGGCGCACGACGCTGCGCGAGGTCGTGAGCGGCACGAAATTCATCGCGCCCAGCTCGACCGCCTTTTCGATCAGCCAGTCCATCTTGTCGCTGCCGGCGATGCCTTGCGCGAGCGTGAGGCGGTAGGGCGGCTCGGTTTCGATGTCGCGATACGGGCCGACGCGCACCTGCGCCTCGCGCCGCTCCATTTCGATGATTTCGGCGCTGAATTCGCCGCCCATGCCGTTGAACAGCACGACGGTGTCGCCGGGCTGCAAACGCAGCACCTGGACGTGCCGGGTGACTTCGTCGGGCAGGGTGAAGACGTCGCCGGATTCGAGAGAATTACCGACGAAAAAACGGGGCATAAGACAGGTTCTCATTGCTTCATGACAAATGGCGGGCAAGCGCCCAGCGGTAACCGTCGAGGTCCTCGACCTGGGCGAAACGGTCGCCCCAGAACTGGTCTTGTGGTTCGCTCAACGATTTGGCGCCGGCTGCGAGCGCGCGCGCATACACCGCGTCGACGTCGTCGACATACAGATAAAAGGATTGGGGGGCGATGGCGCTCGAGCTTTTGGGCGTGCGCGCCGTCGAGCCGAAAGCGCCTTCGGGCGCGAACATCACGATCAGCTGGTCGTGGTAGGTCATTTCCACGTGCATCACCGCGCCGTCGTCCTCGACACTGTCGCGCACCGCGAAGCCGAAAGCCGCCTCGAAAAAGGCGATCGCGGCGCGCGCATCGCGCACCGTCATATACGGCGTCAGCCACGGCACACCGGCGGGGCGGGGTGGGGTCATCGAGTCTCTCCAGATTCGTTTCGGGCAAGGACCTGGGTGGGCGGATTTCGGCGGGTAAGCAAAAAAGTGTAAGGAACCCAGCGATTTTCCAACGTCGCACCTGCTAAAGCTGTAGGAATTGGCCTAGTTTATCGCGCGTCATTCGTGGTGCGGCCAGGAGTGCCGCATGGACCTGCGCGTCGTAGAAGCGCAGACCCTCGATTTCGCGCGCGGCGAGGCGCGTTTCGAGCGCCGCCGCGTCCAGCGCCGCCGGGTCGAGCCGGTCGCTGGCCACGGCCATCAGCCAGAACGCGCCGTAGAGCGGCACGTACGCGCCGAGCGGGCGCACCCGCGCGAACGCGCCACGCAGTCCGGCCAGCAGCGCGCCGATGCGCGCGGCGTGATGATACGGCGCGCCCAGATGCAGCGAAACCAGCGCATCGTCGCTCATCACGTGCTTGAGCGCGGCGTAGAACGCGGCCGTGTACAGGCCCGCGGCCGGCGAGTCGGGCGGCGTGAGGTCGAACACGACGAGGTCGAAGCGTTCCTGCGTGCGCGCGACGAAATCGGCGGCGTCGCCGATCACCAGTTCCACGCGCGGGTCGTCGAAGGCGCCGCCGCGCACGTCAGGCAGATAGTCGCCGGTCAGCCGCACGACGTCCGCGTCGAGTTCGGCCACGACGATGCGCTCGATTCCCGGATGGCGCAGCAGCTGGCGCGCCGCGCCGCCGTCGCCGCCGCCCAGCACGAGCGCCGCGCGCGGCGCCGGATGCGTGAGCGCGGCCACGTGCGTCATGCACTCGTGATAGACGAACTCGTCGCCGGCCGAAGTCATCGGGCGGCCGTCGAGCGTGAACAGGCAGCCGAGCTGCGGCGTGTCCCAGACCTCGATGTGCTGCCAGGCCGAATCGGCGGCGGCGAGCAGGCGCGCGCCGGGGAAGCCGTATTCGGCGTCGGCGGCAGGGCGGAAGACGAGCGGAGCGGTCACGGATTGGGATGCGATCTGTGTGCGATCTGGGCGGGTTCGATGCGGTGCGGCATGGGGCAGCGACAAGCGCGGCCGCCACACGTCAAGCCGCCGGGAATCAGTGAGGAATCGGGGCGATATCGGCGTTCATCGGCATTATAAAGGCGGCTTTCGCCCGGCCCAGCTCCACGCGCCGGGCATCGCGATGATCATGCCGCCGCCGCGCTGCGACTTCGGCGCCGCGATCGCGTCATCACGGGGCGGGATCGGCGTGTGCCAGAGTTTGATCCCGCTCCTGCCGATCCGGGAAAATCCCCATGATCTGCTAGAATGTCCGCCTTTGCAGCCCTGTCCGTTTGCTCTGCCGTTTGCGTCTTTCTGGCGCCGCATCGCGCGCCGGGGTGAACGTTTGCCGAGCTCCCGGAGAGCCTCGCTGCTGTGCGCGATCCGCAATGCGTTTGACGCGTTGTCCGCCCACGCCGCTTTTTGCACTCGATCCCCGGACTCGACATGACGACCTCGTCCTCCGCCTCCCCCGCTACCACCTCGTTGATGGCCAACGCGATCCGCGCGCTGTCCATGGACGCCGTTCAGCAAGCGAATTCCGGCCACCCCGGCATGCCCATGGGCATGGCCGAGATCGCCGTCGCGCTGTGGGCGCGCCATCTGCGCCACAACCCGACGAACCCGCACTGGAACGACCGCGACCGCTTCGTGCTGTCGAACGGCCACGGCTCCATGCTGCTGTATTCGTTGCTGCATCTGACGGGCTACGACCTGCCGATCGGCGAGCTGAAGAACTTCCGCCAGATGCACTCGAAGACGCCGGGTCACCCGGAATTCGGCATCACGCCGGGCGTCGAAACCACGACCGGCCCGCTCGGCCAGGGTCTGGCGAACGCGGTCGGCATGGCGCTTGCCGAAGCGCTGCTCGCGGCTGAGTTCAACAAGGCCGACGCGAAGATCGTCGATCACCACACCTACGTGTTCCTCGGCGACGGCTGCCTGATGGAAGGCATCTCGCACGAAGCCTGCTCGCTCGCCGGCACGCTCAAGCTGAACAAGCTGATCGCGCTGTACGACGACAACGGCATCTCGATCGACGGCGACGTCGAGCACTGGTTCCACGACGACACCCCGAAGCGTTTCGAAGCCTACGGCTGGAACGTGATCGCGGGCGTGAACGGCCATGACGTCGACGCCGTCGACGCAGCCATCGCCAAGGCCAAGGCATCGGACAAGCCCACGCTGATCTGCTGCAAGACGCAGATCGGCCACGGCGCGCCGACCAAGGCCGGTGGCCACGACGTGCACGGCGCGCCGCTCGGCGCCGAAGAAATCGCCAAGTGGCGCGACGCGGTGGGCTGGAAGTGGGAGCCGTTCGTGCTGCCGCAGGAAGTCTACGCAGACTGGGATTCGAAGGCCACGGGCGCGAAGCTCGAAGCCGAATGGAACGAATCGTTCGGCGCGTACAAGTCGAAGTACCCGACGGAAGCCGCCGAATTCGAGCGCCGCATGGCTCACAAGCTGCCCGCAGACTGGGCGCAGAAGGCCGCCGCGATCGTCGCGGGCGCGGACTCGCGCAAGGAAACCGTCGCTACGCGCAAGGCGTCGCAGCAGGCCATCGAAGGTCTCGCCGCAGCACTGCCCGAACTGCTCGGCGGCTCGGCCGACCTGACCGGCTCGAACCTCACGAACTGGAAGGCCTCGAAGCCCGTGCGCGCCGCCAAGGCAGGCGAGAGCGGCATCGAGTGGGGCAACCACATCAACTACGGTGTGCGTGAGTTCGGCATGAGCGCCGCGCTCAACGGCATCGTGCTGCACGGCGGCTACAAGGCCTTCGGCGGCACCTTCCTGACGTTCTCGGACTACAGCCGCAACGCGCTGCGCGTCGCCGCGCTGATGAAGTGCCCGTCGATCTTCGTGTTCACGCACGACTCGATCGGCCTCGGCGAAGACGGCCCGACGCACCAGTCGATCGAACAGGTCCCGAGCCTGCGCCTGATCCCGAACATGACGCTGTGGCGTCCGGCCGACACGGTGGAAACGGCTGTGGCCTGGACCGAGTCGATCGCGCATCAGGGTCCGTCGTCGCTGATCTTCAGCCGTCAGAACCTGCAGTTCAACGAACGCACCGACGCGCAGATCGCCAGCATCGCCAAGGGCGGCTACGTTCTGAAGGACTGGAACGACGACATCCCGAGCCGCAAGATCATCCTGATCGCCACGGGTTCGGAAGTCGAACTGGCGATGAAGGCCGTCGAGGCGCTGCAGCGCGAAGGCATCGGCGCCCGCGTGGTGTCCATGCCGTCGACCAACGTGTTCGACCGCCAGGACGCCGAGTACAAGGAGCGCGTGCTGCCCAAGGGCGTGCGCCGCGTCGCGATCGAAGCCGCGCAGGGCGACTTCTGGCGCAAGTACGTGGGCCTCGAAGGCGGGGTGGTCAGCATCGACACCTTCGGCGAATCGGCCCCGGCTGGCGTGCTGTTCAAGCACTTCGGCTTCACGGTCGAGAACGTCGTCGCGACGGCCAAGGCCGCGCTGGACAACTAAGCATGCTTCACACGGGCTCGCCGCCTACCCGACGGCGGGCCCGTTTGCCGTGTGCGCCCCGCAGCGTCGCGCTCGCACGCGACGGCGAACGGAGCGGCCGCACGGCGTCCGTCTCAGAATTTTTAACCATCAGGAGATGAACCATGACGATTCGCGTCGCTATCAACGGCTATGGCCGTATCGGCCGTAACACGCTTCGCGCGTTCTACGAGAACGGCAAGAAGCACGACATCCAGATCGTGGCGATCAACGACCTGGGTGACGCGAAGACCAACGCGCATCTGACGCAATACGACACGGCTCACGGCAAGTTCCCGGGCGAAGTCAGCGTCGACGGCGACTACCTCGTCGTCAACGGCGACCGTATCCGCGTGCTGGCCAACCGCAACCCGGCAGAACTGCCGTGGGGCGAGCTGGGCGTCGACATCGTGTTCGAATGCACGGGCTTTTTCACGACCAAGGAAAAGGCGAGCGCCCACCTGAAGGGTGGCGCGAAGAAGGTCATCATCTCGGCGCCGGGCGGTAAGGACGTCGATGCGACCATCGTCTACGGCGTGAACCACAACGTGCTGAAGGCTTCGGACACGGTCATCTCGAACGCATCGTGCACGACGAACTGCCTCGCGCCGCTCGTCAAGCCGCTGAACGACAAGATCGGCCTCGAAACCGGTCTGATGACGACGATCCACGCTTACACGAACGACCAGGTTCTGACGGACGTCTACCACGAAGACCTGCGCCGTGCGCGCTCGGCCACGCACAGCCAGATCCCGGCGAAGACGGGCGCAGCTTCGGCTGTCGGCCTCGTGCTGCCGGAACTGAACGGCAAGCTGGACGGTTACGCGATCCGCGTCCCGACGATCAACGTGTCGATCGTCGACCTGTCGTTCATCGCCAAGCGCGACACGACGGTCGAAGAAGTCAACGCGATCATGAAGGAAGCCTCGGAAGGCGCGCTCAAGGGCATCCTGGGCTACAACACCGCACCGCTGGTTTCGATCGACTTCAACCACAACCCGGCATCGTCGACGTTCGACGCCACGCTGACCAAGGTCTCGGGCCGTCTGGTCAAGGTGTCGAGCTGGTACGACAACGAGTGGGGCTTCTCGAACCGCATGCTGGACACGGCTGTGGCACTCGCGAACGCGAAGTAAGCTCGCTCGCTGGATGAAAAACCGCCCCTCGGGGCGGTTTTTTTACGCGCTCGCGTGGCGTGCGCGCCACGGGAATCTAGCTAAACCTAGCCACGCATTACGGGAAAAAACAAAAACGCCACGGCTGAGCGTGGCGTTTTTCCTGCGCTGAGAGGCTCGCCAGGCATGCCTGGGCGCACCTCGCACACCCTCAATGCTTGCGGTGCGGGCAGTTTTCCTTCGTGCAGGCGCCGTAGAGCGCGAGCGCGTGTTCCTGGAGCTTGAAGCCGCGCTCGTTGGCGATCATCTGCTGGCGCTTTTCGATTTCGGGGTCGAAGAATTCCTCGACGAGACCGCAGTCGAGGCACACCAGGTGGTCGTGGTGGCTGCCTTCGTTGAGTTCGAAGACGGCCTTGCCCGACTCGAAATTGCTGCGCGTGAGCAAGCCCGCCTGCTCGAACTGGGTGAGCACGCGGTAGACCGTGGCGAGGCCGATGTCGAGCTCCTCGTTCAGCAGATTGCGGTACACGTCTTCAGCCGTCAGATGGCGTACCGGGCTGTGCTGAAAAATCTCCAGGATCTTGAGGCGCGGCAGAGTCGCCTTCAGACCGATGTTCTTGAGATCGGTTGGATTGGTCATGACGATAAGTCCCTGGAGTACAATGCTAGGTTCTTATGTTAATGCGTTTTTGCCGTTCCGGGCATTTTCGGCAGAACTTCGAACGAACTTCTACAGAATACGCGCGGCTTCGCGACAAGCCCGCACGGTGAGGGAAATGATTCCAGAATTCACAACGATCGGCCGCCGTCTGAGCGGCAGCCGCGTGGCGTGCACCCTGCTGGCCGCTGCCGCGTTCGCATCCCTCGGGGGCTGCAAGACCTATGACGGCGTGACCCAGCGCATCGCGCAGAGCATCACGCCGTACCGCATCACCATCGTGCAAGGCAACTTCGTTTCGAGCGAAATGGCCGCCCAGATGCACGCGGGCATGTCGCGCGCCGAGGTCAAGCAGCTGCTCGGCACGCCGCTGCTCACCGACATGTTCCACGCGAACCGCTGGGACTACGTCTTCTACTTCAAGCGCGGCTCGACCGCCGTCGTTCAGCAGCGCGACTTCGTCGTGATGTTCGAAGGCGACCGCGTCGCCAGCTGGTCGGGCGGCGAAGATCTGCCGTCGAATCTGGAACTGCTCGCCGAAATCGACGGCGACAAGTCGGGCAAGAAGGCGAAGGCCGCCGTCGCCGCTTCGGGCGCGTCGGGTGTTTCGGCCGCCTCGCTGGCGCCGGCCGCTGCCAGCGGCACGAACGCCGCCGCGCCGGCTGTCACGGACACGGCGCGCACGCCGTCGTCGGAACTGGGCACCGCCACTTCGCAACTGCCGCAGGACGCCAACGCGCAGGCCGCCGCCGCCGCGAACCGCGCCACGGAAGCCGTGCAGACGCCGGCCGGCGTGACGCCGTCGGTGCGCGCGGGCACGCCTACGTCGTCGGCGCTGCCGCCGAACGTCGGCACCATGCCCTCGCAGGTTCAGCTGCGCCGTCAGCCGCCGCCGCAAATCCAGGGCGTGCCGCCGTCGAATCCGGTCGGCCCGACCGCGGGTGCGCAAGGCACCGGCGACACGACGCCGCCGCCGCCGTCGCAGAACGCGCCGCTGACCGCACCGCCCACCGTGCCGGCTTCGGGCGCCACGGCGACGGGCAACTGATCGCGTCGGACAGGAAGATTCGCGAACCATTCGCGAACTGTTCGCACCGGGCGTAGCGCGAGGCGCTGCGCCCCTCCTCGGCGGCTTCGGCCGCCGCGTTTTTTGGCGCTGCCCGCGCGCGGTAGATTCCGTGCGCGAGCGAGGCCAGTTTCACGTTTGCAGGAACCGTCATGAAAATCGCAATCGCCGGCGCCTCGGGCCGCATGGGCCGCATGCTCATCGAAGCCGTTCTCAACTCGCCTGACTGCACGCTCTCGGGCGCGCTCGCGCGCACGGGTTCGTCCGCCATCGGCCAGGACGCGGGTGCGTTCCTCGGCAAGCAAACCGGCGTGCAGATCACCGACGACATCGAGCAGGTCTTCGCGCAAAGCGACTGCCTGATCGACTTCACGCGCCCCGAAGGCACGCTCGTCCATCTGGAAGCCGCGCAGCGCCACGGCGTGAAGATGGTGATCGGCACGACCGGCTTCGACGCGCAGCAGAAGGCGCAGCTCGGCGCCGCGGCGCAGAAGGTCGGCGTCGTGTTCGCCGCGAACATGAGCGTGGGCGTGAACGTCACGCTCAAGCTGCTCGAATACGCCGCGCAGTTCTTCGACAAGGGCTACGACATCGAGATCATCGAGGCGCACCATCGCCACAAGGTCGACGCGCCCTCGGGCACCGCGCTTGCGATGGGCGAAGCCGTGGCGCACGCGCTCGGCCGCAGCCTCGACGACTGCGCCGTCTATGGCCGCAACGGCGTGACCGGCGAGCGCGATCCGTCGACCATCGGGTTTTCGGCGATTCGCGGCGGCGACATCGTCGGCGACCATACGGTGCTGTTCGCGGGCATCGGCGAGCGCATCGAAATCACGCACAAGTCGTCGAGCCGCCTGTCGTACGCGCAAGGCAGCGTGCGCGCCGCGCTGTTCCTGCAGGACAAGGCCAGCGGCCTGTACGATATGCAGGACGTGCTCGGCCTGCGCTGAGCGAACCTGACACCAACGCGGCAGTCCCGCCGCCAGACGAGGGCCGATGGCAGCGAGTTCCGGAGTCATCCACTATCTGCAGACGAGCGACGCCGTCACCCATGCGGTTGCGTGGGTACTGCTGGCCATGTCGATCGCGAGCTGGTGCTTTTTGATCGTCAAGTGCTGGGTGCTGGTGCGCGCGAAGCGCCAGGGTCCGCGCGCCGTGGCCCGCTTCTGGCAGGCGCATTCGCTCGCCGAGGGCGTCAACGCGATGCGCGCGGTCGACCGCGAGCGCGTGTTCCTGCCGCTCGCGCAAGCGGCGCTCGCCGCCGCCGAAACCGATGCGCCCGGCGCCTTGCTGGCGCGTGTGGATCGCGGCGAACGCGTGCTGCGCGCGCTGCGCGTCGCGCTTCAGGGCTCGCAGCGGCGGCTGGAATTCGGCCAGGTGCTGCTGGCTTCGGTGGGCAGCACCGCGCCGTTCGTCGGTCTGCTCGGCACCGTTTGGGGTATCTATCACGCGCTCGGCAGCATCGCCGCGAGCGGCCAGGCGATGATCGAAAACGTGGCCGGGCCCGTGGGCGAGGCGCTCATCATGACGGCCTTCGGCCTCGTCGTGGCGATTCCCGCCGTGCTCGCCTATAACGTGCTCGGCCGCCTCGTGCGCCAGATCTGCGACGATCTCGACGGCTTCGCGCACGATCTGCACGCTTACGCGAGCGCTTCGGACGAAAGCGCGGCTTCGCGCGATCTCCCGCTGGCCGCGCGCAGCGAAGGCGTCACGCGCGCCGGGGCGCTCTGAAGCGCCGCTGACCACGGAGGCACGCATGGCATTCGGCGGACTCGAAAAGAAGCGCGATTCGGCACCCATGGCCGATATCAACATGACGCCGCTGATCGACGTCATGCTCGTGCTGCTCGTCATCTTCATCATCACCGCGCCGCTTTTTACGCACGCGATCCGGCTCGAACTGCCGCAGGTGGCCGCCGAGGCCGCGCGGCAGACGCCGCAAACCGTCACGCTCTCGATCGACGGCGCGGGCAAGCTCTACTGGAACGCCCAGCCGATTTCGCTCGACGAACTGCGCAAGCGTTTCGCCGATGCGGGCAAGGCGCCGGAGGAGCAGCAGCCCGACTTGCAGCTACGCGCCGAGCGCGACACGCGCTACGACATCATCGCCCAGGTGATGGGCGCGGCGCAGGCCGCGGGCCTTGCGCGCATCGGTTTCGTGACCGATCCGCCGGCCGCGCCGCACTGATCCGCGCGTTGTTCGCCACGCCAATCGCCGTGCGCCGCAGGCAGCCGCGCCCGCCGCTCGCGCCGTCATGCGAAACCGGGCGGAAAGCCCGGCCCAGTCAACGGTATAATCAGCGTTTCCCCGCTTATCACGGGGTCGTTTAGCCAGCGTAGCCCGCCACCCGTCGGCGTCGCAGTCCGGCTGCGAACGACCGGTCCGGTGCATCCGGCACCGACTCCGCCTGAATTTGAACTGAATCGGGCCAGAATCCGCCAGATTCCGCGTTACCCCATCCACACCATGCTCGAAAAATACGTTCCCTCCGACGTCGAATCCGCCGCGCAAGGCGAATGGCGCGACAGCGACGCTTACCGGACGGCCGAAAAGGCCGACAAGCCCAAGTTCTACTGCGTCTCGATGCTGCCGTATCCGTCGGGCAAGCTGCACATGGGCCACGTGCGGAACTACACGATCAACGACGTGATGTACCGCTATCTGCGCATGAACGGCTACAACACGCTCATGCCGATGGGCTGGGACGCGTTCGGCATGCCCGCCGAAAACGCTGCGATGGCCAACGGCGTGCCGCCCGCGCAGTGGACGTACTCCAACATCGAGTACATGAAGGGCCAGATGCAGTCGATGGGTCTCGCGATCGACTGGTCGCGCGAAATCGCCACCTGCAAGCCCGACTACTACAAGTGGAACCAGTGGTTCTTCCTGAAGATGCTCGAAAAGGGCATCGCGTACAAGAAGACCGGCACGGTGAACTGGGACCCGGTCGATCAGACCGTGCTCGCCAACGAGCAGGTGATCGACGGCCGCGGCTGGCGCTCGGGCGCGCTGGTGGAAAAGCGCGAAATCCCGATGTATTACCTGCGCATCACGCAGTACGCCGATGAACTGCTGAACGACCTCGACGGCCTCGGCTGGCCCGAGCGCGTCAAGATCATGCAGCAGAACTGGATCGGCAAGAGCTTCGGCGTCAACTTCGGCTTCCCGTACGAACTCGACGGCGAGAAGAAGCTGCTGCGCGTGTTCACCACGCGCGCCGACACGATCATGGGCGTGACCTTCTGCGCGATCGCCGCCGAGCATCCGCTCGCCACGCGCCTCGCCCAGGACAAGCCGGAATTGCTGCCGTTCATCGACGAATGCAAGCGCGGCGGCGTCGCCGAAGCCGACATGGCGACGATGGAAAAGAAGGGCATGCCCACGGGCTTCACCGTCACGCACCCGGTCACGGGCGAGCAGGTGCCGGTGTGGATCGGCAACTACGTGCTGATGAGCTATGGCGAAGGCGCCGTGATGGGCGTGCCGGGCCACGACGAGCGCGATTTCGCGTTCGCGAAGAAATACGATCTGCCGATCAAGCAGGTGATCGCGGTGGAAGGCGAGACGTACTCGCTCGACGGCTGGCAGGAGTGGTACGGCGACAAGGAACGTGCGGTCTGTATCAACAGCGGCAAGTACGACGGCCTCGGCTACACGGCGGCGGTCGACGCCGTCGCGGCGGATCTCAAGACGCAAGGTTTGGGCGACAAGCAGGTCACGTGGCGTCTGCGCGACTGGGGCATCTCGCGCCAGCGCTACTGGGGCACGCCGATCCCGATCATCCACTGCCCGAGCTGCGGCGACGTGCCGGTGCCCGAGCAGGACCTGCCGGTCGTGCTGCCGGAAGACCTCGTGCCGGACGGCACGGGCAACCCGCTCGCGAAGTCGGAAGCGTTCCTGAACTGCAAGTGCCCGACCTGCGGCGCCGACGCGAAGCGCGAAACCGACACGATGGACACCTTCGTCGACTCGTCGTGGTACTTCTACCGCTACGCGGCGCCGGACGCGAAGACCATGGTCGACGAGCGCACCGACTACTGGATGCCGATGGACCAGTACATCGGCGGCATCGAGCACGCGATTCTTCACCTGCTGTACTCGCGCTTCTGGGCGAAGGTCTCGCGCGACCTGGGCCTCGTGAAGTTCGGCGAACCGGCGAAGAACCTGCTCACGCAGGGCATGGTGCTCAACGAAACCTTCTATCGTGAAGACGCGTCGGGCAAGAAGACCTGGTACAACCCGGCCGACGTCACGGTCACGCACGACGACAAGGGCCGCCCGGTCGGCGCGACGCTCAACGGCGACGGCCAGCCGGTCGTGCTGGGCGGCATCGAGAAGATGTCGAAGTCGAAGAACAACGGCGTCGATCCGCAGGTGCTGATCGACCAGTACGGCGCGGATACGGCGCGTCTGTTCACGATGTTCGCCGCGCCGCCCGAGCAGCAGCTCGAATGGTCGGGCGCGGGCGTGGAAGGCGCGAGCCGCTTCCTGCGCCGCGTCTGGTCGTTCGGCGTGACGAATGCGGAAGCGATCCGCTCGCGCGCGTCGTTCGACGCCGCCGCGCTCAGCGACGCCGAAAAGGCGCTGCGCCGCGAAGTCTACGGCGTGCTCAAGCAGGCCGACTTCGACTATCAGCGTCTGCAATACAACACGGTCGTGTCGGCGGCGATGAAGATGCTCAACGCCATCGACGGTGCCAAGACCGCCGGCGCGGGCGTGCAGCGCGAGACGTTCAGCGTGCTGCTGCGCGTGCTCTATCCGGTCGTGCCGCACCTCACGTTCGAACTCTGGAAGGCGCTCGGTTACGCCGACGAATACGGCACGCTGCTCGACGCGCCCTGGCCGAAGGTCGATGAACAGGCGCTCGAACAGGCCGAGATCGAACTCGTGCTGCAGGTGAACGGCAAGGTGCGTGGCGCCGTGACCGTCGCCAAGGATGCGCCGAAGGACGCGATCGAAGCGGCTGCGCTCGCTCACGAGATGTTCGTCAAGTTCGCGGAAGGCCGCGCACCGAAGAAGATCATCGTCGTGCCGGGCCGTCTCGTGAACGTCGTCGTCTGACGTGCCTCCCAGGCCGGCGCGCGCGGGCGAGAACGCCACGCGCGCTGGCCGTACTGAATCTGTCGCGAACCCAGGAGTCCACGTGATTCGCAGATCGTTCCTGTTAGTGGCGAGCAGCGCCCTGATGCTCTCGGCGTGCGGTTTTCAGCTGCGCGGCGAGCAGAACTACGCGTTCAAGCGCCTTGCCATTGTCGGTGCGCCCCCGCCCGTGACGGCGCGGCTTACGCGCATGATTGAAGGCGGCAGCGATTCGGTCGTGGTCGATTCGACGGCCAACGCCGACGCCGTGCTGCGCGTGGGCGAATCGCGCAGCTTCAGCACGCTGACGCTGAGTTCGCTCGGCGCGGTTGAGGAATATCAGGTCAACTATTCGCTCAACTACATGCTCACGGCGCCGGACGGCTCGCCGCTGATCCGCCCGGGCACGATCGCGCTGAACCGCGCGATGACCTATAGCGACCAGTACTCGACGGCGAAGGTGACCGAGTCCGAGCTGCTGTTCGCGGACATGCAGAACGACGCGGTCGACCAGCTCACGCGCCGCCTCGCGGTGCTCAAGACGCTGCATCCGACGCCCGATCAGGTCGTGCCGGGCGTCGCGCCGCGCGCGCCGCTGCCGCCGCCGCCGCTGTGATCACGGTGGCGGTCACCCCGGTGATCGCCGCTTTGTTCAACCCGCGTTGACGCTGTTTTCGTACTTCTTCTAAAGCGCTCTCCATGCAACTGCGACTGGACGCACTCGAGCCGCACCTCGCCAAGGGGATGGCCGGCCTGTACGTCGTCTTCGGCGACGAGCACCTGCTCGCCCAGGAGGCGTGCGACCGCATCCGGGCGAGCGCGCGCGCCGCGGGCTTCACCGACCGCTCGGTGTTCACGGTCGAGCGCGGTTTCGACTGGAGCGCGCTGCTCGGCGCGAGCCAGTCGATGTCGCTGTTCGGCGACCGTCAACTGGTCGAGCTGCGCATTCCCACCGGCAAACCCGGCAAGGAAGGCGCGGATGCGCTGAAGACGCTTGCGAAATCGGGCAACCCCGACGTGCTCACGCTCGTCACGCTGCCGCGCCTCGACGCGGCCACGCAGAAGTCCGCGTGGTTCACGGCGCTGTCCGAAGGCGGCGTGGCGATCAAGATCGATCCGGTCGAGCGCGCCGCGCTGCCGAACTGGATCGGCCAGCGTCTGGGCATGCAGGGCCAGCGCGTCGCGCCGGGCGAAGACGGCCGCCGCTCGCTGCAATTCGTGGCCGAGCGCGTGGAAGGCAACCTGCTGGCGGCGCACCAGGAAATCCAGAAGCTCGGACTGCTGTATCCGCAAGGCGTCCTGAGCTTCGAGCAGATTCACGACGCCGTGCTCAACGTGGCGCGCTACGACGTGTTCAAGCTCAACGAAGCGATGCTGACCGGCGACGCGGGCCGCCTCGCGCGCATGCTCGACGGGCTGCAGGGCGAGGGCGAAGCCTCGGTGCTGGTGCTGTGGGCCGTGGTCGAGGAAATCCGCACGCTGCTGCGCATCAAGCGCGGCGTCGGCGCGGGCAAGCCGCTCGCCATGCTGCTGCGCGAGAACCGCGTCTGGGGGCCGCGCGAGCGCCTGATCGGACCGGCGCTGTCGCGTCTTTCCGAAGCGACGCTGGAGCGCGGTCTCGCGCTCGCGGCGCGGCTCGACCGTCAGGTCAAGGGCCTCTCGGGGCAGGCGCGCGGCGACTGGCGCAATGCGCTGCCGCCCGACGCGTGGGACGGGCTGTTCGAACTCGCGATGATGGTGGCGGCGCCACGCGACTCCGCGCCGCCGCCGCGTGCGGGTGCGCGCAGCGAGGGCGCGAATGCCAACAACGCTCGCCGCGCCGCGCCAGCGAATCCAGCCGCAGCCGCCGCTGCTGCGGCCGCCGCAGCCCGACCGCGCACCGCAGGGCCGGGGCGCCGGACCAGCTAGCGCGTCACGCGCAGCGTCCTCGCTCCCGCACCTGCTTCCGCTTTGGCGCGATCGCCGCTTGACCGTCGCGCCTGGACGAACCCGGCCTCGGCCCGGCTGAACTCCGCTGAATCCCGCCCGCGCCCAGCAAAGCTGGCCCGCTGGCTTTAAAATCGACCTAATCTGAACCGCGCATCCCGCCGCTTTGCTGCATTCGCGCCGGACGCGCCGCATCTCGAAGACATCATGGATATCGACCAGTACATGACCGACCTCGGCCGCCGCGCACGCAAGGCATCGCGCGCGATGGCGCGTGCCTCGACGGCCGCGAAGAACGCCGCGCTCGAAGCGGTGGCCCAGGCCATCGAACGCGACGTGCAGCAACTGAAGGACGCCAACGCCCGCGACCTCGCGCGCGCGAAGGACAAGGGCCACGACGCGGCCTTCATCGACCGCCTCACGCTCTCCGACAAAGCGATCGGCACGATGGTGGAAGGGCTGCGCCAGGTCGCGGCGCTGGCCGATCCGATCGGCGAGATCAGCAACCTCAAGTTCCGCCCGAGCGGCATCCAGGTCGGCCAGATGCGCGTGCCGCTCGGCGTGATCGGCATCATCTACGAATCGCGCCCGAACGTGACCATCGACGCCGCGGCGCTGTGCCTGAAGTCGGGCAACGCCACGATCCTGCGCGGCGGCTCCGAGGCGCTCGAATGCAACACGGCGCTCGCGAAGCTGATCGGCGAAGGGCTGACGGCGGCGGGTCTGCCGCAAGACGCGGTGCAGGTCGTCGAAACGGCCGACCGCGCGGCGGTGGGCAAGCTCATCACCATGACGGAGTTCGTCGACGTGATCGTGCCGCGCGGCGGCAAGAGCCTGATCGAGCGCCTGATGGCCGAAGCGCGCGTGCCGATGATCAAGCACCTCGATGGCATCTGCCACGTCTACGTGGACGACCGCGCCGACCTCGCGAAAGCGCTCACCGTCTGCGACAACGCCAAGACGCATCGCTACGGCACCTGCAACACGATGGAAACGCTGCTGGTCGCGCGCGGCATCGCGCACGACGTGCTGCCGCCGCTGGGCCGTCTCTATCGCGACAAGGACGTCGAGCTCCGCGTGGACGCCGCGGCGCGTGCGATTCTCGCGGACGCCAACGTGAGCCCGCTCGTGGACGCGACCGAAGAAGACTGGCGCACCGAATACCTCGCGCCGGTGCTGGCGATCAAGATCGTGGACAACCTCGATCAGGCCGTCGAGCACATCAACCTGTACGGCTCGCACCATACGGACGCCATCGTTACCGAGGATCACGACCGCGCGATGCGCTTCCTGCGCGAAGTGGATTCGGCGAGCGTGATGGTGAACGCCTCGACGCGTTTCGCCGACGGCTTCGAGTTCGGTCTCGGCGCGGAAATCGGCATTTCGAACGACAAGCTGCACGCGCGCGGCCCGGTCGGACTCGAAGGCCTGACGTCGATGAAATACGTGGTGCTCGGCCACGGCGAAGGCCGCCAGTAAGACGCGGCGCATCCCCAAGAACAACAAGGATTACCGATGCTTTGGGTCAAGACGTTTCATATCGTGCTGATCGCCTCGTGGTTCGCCGGTCTGTTCTATCTGCCGCGAATCTTCGTCAATCTCGCGATGGAAACCGAACCCGTTGCCATCAACCGCCTGCTCATCATGGCGCGCAAGCTGTACCGCTTCATGACGCTGATCGCCGTGCCCGCGCTGCTGTGCGGGCTGTGGCTGTGGCTCGTGGTGGGCATCGGGCGCGGCCAGGGCTGGATCCATGCGAAGGTGGGCGTGGTGGTGCTGCTGATCCTCTACCACGCGTATTGCGGCCGGCTGCTCAAGACCTTCGAGCGCGGCGAGAACACCCGTTCGGACAAGTGGTATCGCATGTTCAACGAACTGCCGGTGCTCGGCATGCTGGCGGCGGTGGCGCTCGCCGTGATCAAGCCGTTCTGAGCGTCCTTTCCGCGCGGTTTTTCCCCCTTTCCCTCGACGGGCAGCCTCAGATGCTGCCCGTTTCTTTTCTGCGCATGCGCGAGACCGCCACGCGCCAGCCGTTTTCGCGTTTCACGAACACATCGGTGAAGCGGTATTCGATCGGCTTGTAGCCCGACGCGGGCGTATAGCGGTTGATGCCCGTCGCGACGGCCAGATCGCCCAGCACCTGCACGCGCACGTCCTCCAGCACCTGCGAGCCGCCGCGCGGCTGCGCGGCGGCGGCCAGCAGTTCGCGCTTGCTCCGGCGCACGTCGCCTGGAAATACTTCGAAGAACTTATCGTCGAGCAGGTCGTTGAGCACCGGCCGGTCGCCTTGCGAGGCGGCCTGCGTCCATTGATGCTCGAGCATCTGGATCTGTAGCGTTTCGGGGATGGGATTGCTTGCGGGCGCACCGGCGCTGGCGAGAGTGACGGCCGGCAGCGCGAGCGCGCTGGCGGCGGCGAGAATCAGCATGCGTTTCATGACGTTTCCTTTGGACTGCGAACGGGTGGGTTCACGTTGGGGAAACGACGTGCCGTGGCCGGTGCCTGTTCGGCGCGGGCGGCAGATGCAGATTATGCAAGCAGCGCGATGCCTGGGTGATGCGTAGGACTGGAGTCAGCGTTTCCCGACAGATTCAGTGTATGGCGCTGTCAGTGGACACAACATAGGACAAATCTCGAAACCTGTTGGGTCACCTTTATGCCATTCGGCGTCGGTATTCAGTGTCTCAATTAAATCGATTAAGTTTGTAGGGATTTTTCTGATTGGAGATAGGTTAAAAAGATTTTAAGAGTAATAAGAGTGTGTTTTGGATATCGGAATCTGGCTTGTTTGCGATTTTTCGTGCTGTCGCAAAAAACCGGATAAGCGGGTGAAATATCTGAGGCAGCTAACTGCGTAAATCCCGCGTTGTCGGCCGGAAAGTCAAGCTTGGCAAGGGATCTGTTGTGATGTTGTTGCGTGCAAAGGTTTAAGAATTTTCGTATGTGAAGTTCTATGTGTGCTCCATAAAGTTTCGGGTGTCATCGCAAATGGCTTGATTAACTCCAGTGAAGAGATCGGGTTTCACTTCGGAGTTTTCTGGTTTTGCGTAGTCGATGTGAGTCGCTGGCCATCACAGGGTGGCCTGTTGCGCTTTCAATGTGCCGGCATGTCCGCATGCGGTGCTCGCCCGCTAGTTTTTTCGTCGTATATCAGGAAACACAATGAACAAGACATACAGATCAGTCTGGAACGAAACCACGGGGACGTGGGTGGCGGTACAGGAAAATGCGGTAGCGCATGGGAAAAAGGCTTCGCGCAGCACGATCGTGGCGGCGACGCTCGTGTCGGTGGCTGCGGGTGTTGCGCATGCCGGTTCGCTTGACGGCGGCACTGCGGCGACGGGCAGTCTGGCCTATGGAACGGGAGCCACGACAGCGAAGAGCAATCAGATTGCCATCGGTGTTGGTGCAAAAATTCTGAGCAACACGAACGACGCTGGGCAGGACGTCGCCATTGGGTACAACACGCTGATAACAGCCAACGGCGCCTATGCGATTGCTATGGGTGGTGGAGCCACCGTCGACAGTGGCGCCAGCATGGCTATCGGGTCGTATTCTTATGCCGGCAAGGGCAATTACGCTACGGCGATTGGATGGGGCGCAAGTTCAACCGGTGGAGGGTCTATCGCGTTCGGGATGGGCGCGACTTCCAGTGCCAATTTTTCCAACGCGCTGGGCGCCTACGCTATTTCATCTGGGCTGAACTCGGTCGCACTCGGATATGTAGCAACATCATCTGGGCTGAACTCGGTCGCACTTGGATACGCTGCAATAGCCGGCACCGATAATTCGGTTGCGCTCGGTTATGGCACGACCACGGCAGCGGCTGTGGCGAACCCCAATGGCGTGATCGGCGGCACGACGTACACGTATGCAGGCACGGCGCCGACCGGCGTGGTGAGCGTGGGCAAGGCAAGCGCTGAACGTCAGGTGACGAACCTCGCGGCAGGCCGCGTGAGCTCGGTGAGCACGGATGCGGTGAACGGCTCGCAGCTCTACGCGACCAACACGCAGGTCTCGAAAAACAGCGGCGATATCACGACGCTGCAAAGCCAGATTACCAATATCGGCGGCTCGATCGACGCGGTGAAATACGACTCGTCGGCGCATACGTCGGTGACGCTGGGCGGCGCCGGTTCGAGCGTCGCGGTCGCGCTGCACAACGTTGCAGCGGGGCTCAAGGCCACGGATGCAGTCAACGTCAGCCAGCTTACCTCCGCAGGGTTCTCGGTCGATCAGACGTCGGGTGCGGTGCTCAATAAGGCCGTCACGTACGATGCAGGCTCGATCGCCTCGGGTTCGCCCTCGATCACGCTCGACAAGGGGGTAGGCAACAGTCCTTACTTCCACAACGGCAACCGTTCCGACGGTCTGCTGCCGAAGGGCACGATCATCAGCAACGTGGCGAACGGTATTCAGGACACGGATGCGGCATCGGTCGGGCAGGTCAACGACATCGTCAACGGCGCGTTCCAGAGCGGCTCGACCATGGCGATGATGGCCGCGAAGACGAATTTGCTCACGGCCACGCAGGGCTCGGGTGTCGACCCGACGGGTTTGACCTCGACGTTCAAGACGGCAGCGTGGTACACGCAGGTCAAGGGCATTGCCAACGCCTCGGGTTCGACCGGACCGACCGACTTGGCGCGCGCGAACGGCGCGGGCAGTATCGCGATGGGTTCGAACTCGCAATCCGACGGTCTCTCGAGTATGGCGCTGGGCCTTCAGACGCTCGCAAAGTCGAACGATTCGGTCGCACTGGGCTCGGGCTCGGTGGCGAACGAGGCTAACACCGTGTCGGTCGGTAGCGACGGCACGGAAACGCGTGTCGTCTACGACGCGGACAACAACGCGACCACGGTGAAAAGCCAGGCGAACGCGCGCCGTATCGTCAACATGGCCGCAGGTCAGGGTGACACGGACGCCGTGAACGTCGCGCAGCTCAAGAGCGTGACGAACGCGCTGGGCGGCGGCTCGACGGTGAACGGCGACGGTTCGGTCACGGGACCGACGTACATGGTGGGTGGCAAGACGTTCACCAACGCGGGCGACGCGTTCACGAACATCGACGGTCGCACGACGCAAAACACGACCAATATCACCAATCTGCAAGCGCAGATGGTCGACGCGGTCAAGTACGACAGCTCCGCACACACCTCGGTGACGCTTGGCACGAGCGGCACGCCGGTGGCACTGCGCAACATTGCCCAGGGTACCCTGTCGGCATCGAGCACCGACGC
>NZ_CAJZAR010000053.1:493-1934 GCF_914484835.1 Paraburkholderia tropica | reverse complement strand
CGAACGTCTCGAACCTCGCCGGCGCGGTCACGAACATCGCGGGTAGCGTGACGAATCTCGCCGGTAACGTGACGAACCTCGCTGGCGCGGTTGCCGATGCGGTGAAATACGACAGCTCCGCGCACAACTCGGTGACGCTGGGCGGCGCCGGTTCGAGCGTCGCGGTCGCGCTGCACAACGTTGCAGCGGGGCTTAAGGCCACGGATGCCGTCAACGTCAGCCAGCTCACCTCGGCAGGGTTCTCGGTCGATCAGACGTCGGGTGCGGTGCTCAACAAGGCCGTTACGTACGATGCGGGCTCGATCGCCTCGGGTTCGCCCTCGATCACGCTCGACAAGGGTGTAGGCAACAGTCCTTACTTCCGCAACGGCAACCGTGCCGACCCGCTGCCGAAGGGCACGATCATCAGCAACGTGGCGAACGGTATTCAGGACACGGATGCGGCATCGGTCGGGCAGGTCAACGACATCATCAACGGCGCGTTCCAGAACGGCACCACCATGACGATGATGGCCGCGAAAGCGAACTTGCTCACGGCCTCGCAGGGTTCGGGTGTCGACCCGACGGGTTTGACCTCGACGTTCAAGACGGCCGCGTGGTACACGCAGGTCAAGGGCATTGCCAACGCCTCGGGTTCGACCGGACCGACCGACCTGGCACGCGCGAACGGCGCGGGTAGTATCGCGATGGGTTCGAACTCGCAATCCGACGGTCTCTCGAGCATGGCGCTGGGCATTCAGTCGCTCGCAAAGTCGAACGATTCGATCGCACTGGGCTCGGGCTCGGTGGCGAACGAGGCCAACACCGTGTCGGTCGGTAGCGACGGCACGGCAACGCGTGTCGTCTACGATGCGGACAACAACGCGACCACGGTGCTAAGCCAGGCGAACACGCGCCGTATCGTCAACATGGCCGCAGGCCAGGGTGACACGGACGCCGTGAACGTCGCACAGCTCAAGGGCGTGACGGACGCACTGGGCGGTGGCGCGACGGTGAACGGCGACGGCTCGGTCACGGGACCGACGTACACGGTGGGCGGTACGGTGTTCGGCGACGTGGGTTCGGCGATTGCGGCTGCGGCGGCCAGTGGCGGCACTGCAGACGCGGTCGTCTACGACTCGTCGAAGCACGACAAGATCACGCTCGGCGGAACGGGCGCGCCGGTCCAGGTGTCGAATGTCGCTAACGCTACGCAGTCGCATGACGCCGTGAACCTGGCGCAGCTCCAGGCGATGGGTGCGGAGGTCGACACGTCGGGCAACGTCACGAATGCATTCGTGGCCTACGACGACGCGTCGAAGGGCTCGGTCACGCTCGGCGGCAAGAACGCCAGCGCGGCGGTGGCGATCCACAACGTGGCAAACGGCATCGCAGACGCCGACGCCATCAACGTCGCGCAGTTGAAGGCGGCGGGCCTGGGCTTCGACACGTCGGGCAACGT
>NZ_CAJZAR010000053.1:0-483 GCF_914484835.1 Paraburkholderia tropica | reverse complement strand
CGGTCACGTTCGGCGGTGTGGGCGCAAGTTCGCCGGTGGTGCTGCGCAATGTGGCGGCAGGCACGGTGAGCGCGGCCAGCAACGAAGCCGTGAACGGCTCGCAGCTTTACGGTCTGGCGTCCTCCACGGCAGCCGCGCTGGGCGGCCACACGACTGTCAATTCGAACGGCACGGTCAGCACGCCGACCTATGTTGTCAGCGGCAGCTCGTTCTACAACGTGGGCACGGCGCTGGATGCCATCGCAGCGGTCGCGCAAGGCGGCTCGGTAGACGCGGTGGTTTATGACTCGGGCGCGCACGACAAGCTCACGCTGGGCGGCGCCAACGCGTCGACGCCGGTCAAGTTGACGAACGTTGCTAATGCTACGCAGTCGCGTGACGCCGTGAACCTGGCGCAGTTGCAGGCAATGGGTGCGCAGGTCGACACGTCGGGCAACGTCACGAATGCGTTCGTGGCCTATGACGGCGCCTCGAAGGGCGCGG
>NZ_CAJZAR010000052.1 GCF_914484835.1 Paraburkholderia tropica | reverse complement strand
GCGCATGATGCTCGAACCGAAGTCGGCGCAAAAGTTCGTGCCCGAACTCAACGACCTGCTGGTGCGCAGCCACGAACTGGCCTCGCAGATCACGGCGAGCGCGCCGCTGTTGCGCAGCACCGCGAATCTCGAAGCGGGTGCGGGAGAAAGCGTGAAGCTCGACGCGCTGGAACGCGCGTTCGACTGCGTGCGCGAGAATCTCGTGGCCGCCGAGGCCGGCACGGCGGTGCCCGACGATCAGCTCGACATCACGAAGCGCATGACGCGCGAACTCGACACCATGGTGGTCGACGCGGAACGCGCGCTGGGACCGAGCGCCGAACTCGCGCAGGATCTGAAGCTGCTCGCGCATCAAGGCAAGCAGATGCTCGCGGCGTCATGGCTGATTCGCCGCGACGCGAGCCTGATCCGTCTGCCGGAAGAGTAATGCGTGACGAGTAACGCGGGTAACGGCTAACGCGGCGCGATCAAGCGTTATTGCGTCGCGCTGCCCGCCTGCGAAGCGGCCGTGCTGGTCGCCGCGTGGCTCGCCTGGGCGCCGACGGTCTCGTCGTAGTCGCGCTTGCTGCGCAGCGCGTTGAACAGCACCGTGCCGATCACGAACAGCACCACCACGACGATCAGGACGCCTACGCCCAGCGTGGGGTTCTTCTTGCGCGGTTCGTTCATGTAACGTGCCCTGCCCGATGAGGTGAGGAAGAAGGAACGGGCATTCTACGCCGCCGCGCCTTGCAGACGGCTTGCGCTCCAGACGACGGAGAGAACGTGCGCAAAACGCTCACGTCCCGCGCACCGGCAGCGCCGTCGAATACTTGATCTGCTCCATCGCGAAACTCGAACTCACGTCGAACAGCGGCACGGCGCGAATCAGCTGCTTGTAGATGCGGTCGAAGTCGTCGATATCGGACACCACCACGCGCAGCAGATAGTCGGTTTCGCCGCTCATCCTGTACACCTCGACGATCTCGGGAAAATCCTGCACCGCGCGCGTGAAAGCCTGCGCCCACGCCTCGGTGTGCTGGTTCGTGCGCACCGCGACGAACACCGTCGTGCCCACGCCCAGCTTTTTCGGATCGCACAGCGCCACCTGCGCGCGGATCACACCGGTTTCCTTGAGGCGCTGCACGCGTTTCCAGCACGGCGTCTGCGAGAGATTCACGCGCTGCGCCAGCTCGGCGACCGGCATGGTGGCGTCCTGCTGGAGCAGCTCCACGAGCTTTTTATCGATGATATCCATTCCCGCCTACCCCGTCGTATAGAAATTTCTTCTATCTTACGCCGCAATGGAAAAAAAGAAGGGAAACTCTTTCTCGGCGCCAATCGCTATAACTCTGTCTAGGAGAACAACACGACACGAGGCCATCCGATGAACGCGCCCTTTCACCCCGCGCTGCTGGAAACCGCACACGCCGCCGCCGTCGCGCGCCTGTGCGGCACACTCGACGGCGTGTTCGACACCTGCGCCCTCGCCCATTGCGGTCACGAAAACGCCGACGACGATCCGTCGCGCTGTGCGGCGTTCGGGCAAGGCGTGCGTTTCGCGCTCGCACAGGCGCTGGCCGATCCCGCGCTCGTCTTGCCCGCGCAGCGCGTGGGCGGCGCGGATCGTTATCGCCGCCATCTGATCGCCGCCGATCCGCGCGGCCGTTATGCGGTCGCGACGCTGGTCTGGCAGCCGGGTCAGGCGAGCCCGGTGCACGCGCATCACGCGTGGTGCGGCTACGCCGTGCTCGACGGCACGCTCACCGAGACGCTGTACGGTTGGGATGAAGCGCGCGGCGTCGCCGAATTCCGGCGCGCGCACGAACGGACGGCAGGCACATCCGGCGCGATGGCGTTCGGCGGCCCCGGACGTGCGAACGTCCATCGGCTCGCGAACGACAGCGCCACGCAGACGGTTTCGCTGCATGTGTACGGCGTGGCGGGCGAGCAGATCGCCACGCACGTGAACGACGTGCTGCCGCTGGCCGAGACGGCCTGACATCGCGCTCAGTTGCGTCCCGCTGTTGGAATCTGCGGCGGCGCGCCTTCGGGACTGCCGGTCGGCGGCGGCGCGGGTCGCGGTTCGTGCGAGGCGTCGCGCGTCACACCGCGCGTGGTGATGTCGCTGGCCGCCGCCGCTTCCTTCGCTTCGGCTTCCTTCGCTTCGACTCTGGCCTCGGCACGCGCCCGCGCTTCGCCCGACTCCGGCGCGCCGCCCGCTTCGTCGAGCCCCGCATCGGAGTCGGAACCGTTGCCGGGTTCGCGCCCGTCGTCGCCGCGCGGCGACATATGCACCTGCATCTGCGGCACCGGCATCTCGATGCCCGCCTCGTCCATATGCCGCTTCAGGCGCGCATTGAACGCCCGCGCCACGCTCCACTGCTGCAACGGCCGCGTCTTGATCTGCCCTTTCACGACCATCCAGTTCGGATCGAAGCGGTCGAGCCCCCACACCTCCACGGGCCCGAGAATCTCGCGCCGATAGCGGAAATCCGCGACCAGTTCCGCGCCGGTCTCGCGGATCATGCGCGTGACCGTATCGAGATCGACGGAAAACGGCACACGCACTTCGAACACCGCGAACGCGAAATCGCGCGACAGATTCTTGACGATCTTGATCTGCGAAAACGGGATCGCGTGGATCGCGCCCTGCCCGTCGCGCAGCCGCACGGTGCGAATCGACAAATGCTCGACCGTGCCCGCGTGGCCGTTGTCGAGATCGATCCAGTCGCCGACCGAAATCGTTTCTTCGATGATGATGAAGAGGCCCGTGATCAGGTCGGTCACGAGCGACTGCGCGCCGAAGCCGATCGCCAGGCCGATCACGCCCGCGCCCGCAAGCAGCGGCGTCACGTTGATGCCGAGATTCGCCGCCGTGACGATGCCCGCGATCGTGAGGATCGACACGAGCAGCGCGTTGCGCACGAGCGGCAGCATCGTGCGCGCGCGCGTGCTCGGCGCGCGGCCCTTGGTGCGCGGGCCGCTCGGGTTGAGCGCTTCGAGAATCGCCGTATCGAGCACGATCCACACGAGCCACGCGAGAAACACCGTGAAGAGAATCGCGAAGATCGCGTGGGCAATGCCGCGCGCGGCCACGTTCGCCTCGATGATCGCGGCGAGCGAGACGTCCCAGAGGCGCGCACACGACTCGAAATACGCGAGCCAGACGAACAGCACGAGCAGCGTGCCCGCGAAGCGCAGCAGCCGGCGCAGATACGGCGAGCGCCGCCGCACGCGCGTGAGATCGGGCCGCGTGATGCGGAACACCACGGCCGAGAGGAAGAACGCGAGCACCAGCAACAGCGCGGTGACGACCGAAATTTGCAGCACGTCTTCGTGGCTGCCGATGCCGCCGAGCGTCGCCACGATCGACGCCGCCGCGAGCAGCAGCATGGGCAATTGCCAGAGCGAGGCGAGCACGTCGAAGACTTCGGTGAGCGCCTTGTGGTCCGTGCGTAATTGATAGCCGCGGTTGCGGATCAGATGCGCGACGGGCCGCCGGAAGCCGATCGCGAACACCGCCGTGAGCACGGCCGCCGTCATGTTCGCGAAGGTCGAGACCAGCGCGGCGAGATTGACGCCCAGTTCGCTCGCGACTTCGTAATTGGTGGCCGCGTCGCCGAGCGCGGCGAACACGCCGATCGCCCAGAGCAGCCGCCGCGCATCGCGGATCAGCACGTTCACGGCCACGCGCCGGTGCCCCGCGCCGAACAGCGAAAACATGATCAGACAAATCGACGAGAACACCGCGCCCGCCACGATCGCATAGGCGATCACCACGCCGATCGTGCGGCCGAGCGCCTGGGGCAGTGCGCGCTCCACCATCAGCGCGCCGATGAACGCGACGATCCACGGCGCGACGCGATGCAGCACGAACACCAGCAGATCGATCGTGCTGGGATTGGGCTGCAGGTGCACCTGCACGGAAAAGCGCCGCAGCATGCGGCGTTCGAGCCAGCGCAGCGTCGCGGCGCAGACGCCCCAGCCGAACAGCAGCGCCGCCATGTCGAAGACGATGCGCCCGAGGCTTTCGCCCTCGCCGCCCGAGGCGATCGTGTAGATCTCGATGCCCGCAGCGTTGAAGCGGCCCGCCCAGTAATGCAGCGGACTGCGGCCGCGGCGCGCGTCGGCTTCCACCGAGGCGAGGCCCGAAGCGATCGCGCCGAGCAGGCCGGACGCGTTCGCCGCCGCGCCCGAAGCCGGCGCGGGCGCGACGTTCGCGGACGCCGAACGCAGTTTCTTGAGCTGGGAGACGAGCGCGTTGCGCTGCTTGTCGTTGTCGAGCGTGGTGATGACGCTGTCGAGCGAGCGCGTGAATTCCGCCTGGCTCGCGGGTGACGGCGCCGAGGCGGCGTCGGCGGCCGAGGCGCCCGAAACCGGCAAGGGCGCGCCGGTGATGAGGCTGCGCAACGCGGGCAGCACCGGCACGGCGACGGGCGCGGCCGGTGCGGCGGAAGCCGCGGACGCGTCGGAGGCCGCAGAGGCGGATGGCGTGGCGGCCGCAGCCGAATCGGCGGCGAACGCGGGCGCGCACAAACCCAGGCCGCTCGCCAGCGCGAGCCGGATGATCAACCACACGACGAGCCGCGCGCACACGGCCCACGGCGCCGCGGCATGCGCGCGAACGCCGGACTCACGAAGATCGCGGCGCGCCCGCAGCGCAGCCAATACAGAACCCGACGCGGACGGCCGCACGCGTTGCGGCGTCCCGCCCGCGTCGTCCCGTCCGAAGCATGGATTCATGACGAAGGGGCGAAATCAGGACGCTCCAGTGTAGCCGCAGACGCCACAGCCACGCGTCATGCGTGCGTAACAGAATGCAAGCACGGGAATGCGAGCGCGAGAACGCAAACGCGGACCTGCCGCGCGGGGCGCGAACGCCCTTCGCGCGGCGCCGCATCAATACGCGACCGTCGCGATCTGGCGCACGAAGCGCGCTTGCTCCAGTTCGTCGACGAAGGCGATCGCGTAGTCCTCGGCGGAGATGCGGCTGTCGCCGTTCGCGTCGGCGATCAGCGTGTTCGCGCCGGTGCGGAACGTGCCCGTGCGCTCGCCCGGGGCGATCAGCGCGGCGGGGGCGAAGAAGGTCCAGTCGAGGTCCGTGACCGTGCGGTAGTAGCCGAGCGCCTCGCGGTGCGCGAGCGCGATCGGCTTGTAGGCGTCCGGGAAGCCATCGGTATCGACGAGCTGTTTGCCCGGCGCGACTTCGAGCGAGCCCGCGCCGCCTACCACGACGAGACGCGTCAGGCCCGCGGCGCGCGTGCCGTCGACGAGCGCGCGGCTCGCGATCTGCAGATCGCCCAGTTGGCTGAACGGCGGCGCATAGGCGCTCGCCACCACGTCGTGGCCGCGCACCGCCGCCGCCACGCTCGCGGCATCGAGCAGATCGGCCTTCGCGGCCTGCACGTTCGGACCGGCGACGACGCGCTCGGGCTGGCGCACCAGCGCGCTCACCTGATGGCCGCGACGTGCGGCTTCAGCGGCGATGCGCGAACCGACCATGCCGGTGGCGCCAAAGAGGGCGATTTTCAGCGACTTGCTCATCTTGCGAACTCCTGTTTGGGATGACGGATTTATGTAACCAATTTAGTTACATTTAAGGCTCTAAAAAACGGGGCGACGCCCCGTTCGGTGAAATCGTGTACGGCTCTATCCTGCCGCCCTGCCCAACTGCTGCCCGACTGCTGCGCGCCTCACGCCCGACGCTGCGCCTTCGGCGCGCGCGTGCGTTCGAGCTTGCGCTCGTTGCGCTGCATGTCCTCGACCACGTCGGTCAACGTGCGCGCGGCCAGCGACGCTTCCATCGCGCGCTGCGCATCGTCGATCACGCCGCGCAGCGACTGCTGGATGTGCCGCCCCACCATGCAGGCCGGATTCGGCTCCTCGCGATGCATGGCGAACAGCTGCGCATCGTCGACCGCGTGATAGATCTCGAGCAGCGAGATCGTGCGCGGCTCGCGCGCCAGCAGCGCCCCGCCGCCCGCGCCCAGCTGCGACGTGGTGAGCCCGGCGTTGGCGAGCATCGTCAGCAGACGGCGGATCAGCGCGGGATTCGTGTTCACGCTGCCCGCGATGATGTCCGACGACAAGGGCTCGCCTTCCTGCAAGGCCAGCAGCGCAAGCACGTGAACGGCAAACGCAAAACGGCTACTCGTATTCACGGCGAACCGGCCGCAGCGCGTGCGGCAAGATGAAGTGTAACCATGATAATTACATTAATTCCATTCGTCAAACCGTCAAACGGCGCGGGCGGCCCGTGACGGCTTGCCGCGCCCGCCGCCCGTCACTGGCTGGCGCCCGGCGACGATCCCGCCGCCGCGTCGCTCGCGGCCCAGCGCTGCAGCGAATGGCCGGCGATGGACAGTCCCGTGCCGGTGGCCGCCGCCGCGTTGCCGAGCATCGCGTGCGCGGCGCTCGCTGCTTCGCGCCACTGGCCGCGCGCCTGCGAGGCGAGTTCGGCGCTGGAGTCGCTGGCGTTTTGCGCGATGGACGCACTCGCGTCACTGGCGCGATCGGCCTGCGACTGGACGTGCGAATCGATGGTCGCCTGGGTCTGCGACGCCGCGTGATCGAGCTGGCGCTGCGCGGAATCGAGCTGCTGATTCACGAAGCTCGCCGCGTGCCCCAGCGCCTGCGCCGCTTGTGCCGACGCCTGGCTCGCCGCGGCCTGCACGGCTTGCTGCGCCGCGTCGGCGGACTTGTTGGCGAGATCGGACGCCGTCTGATCGTGTTTGTCGCAGCCCGCCAGCAGCGCGCACAGGAGCGCCGGCGCGACGGCATAACGCAGGAGAGTGCGCTTCGATACCTGCTTCGATACCTTCAAATACATGGTCATCCTGAAAAAGACACCGCCCTGAGCGGCTTGCAAAGATGAAAACGCCGCAATGATACGCTGCCGCGCCGCACCCGTTCTTCCGCGACGAGCGAAAAACCCGCGCGCTCGAACACGGGCCGCGCGAGCGCGCTGGCGTCGGTGTCGAGCGTGCTCGCCTGTGCCTCGCGCGCCAGCGCTTCCAGCCGCGCGATCAGCGCCGACGCCAGCCCGCGCCGCGTCCATCCGGGCGTCACGTAGAGCATCTCGACGTGATCGACGGGAAAGAGCTGCGCGAACGCCACCGGCGCCCCCGCATGTTCGGCGATGAGCGTCACGCCGCGCGCGAGCCGCGCGTCGAACTCCGCGAGATCGTCGGCGCTGGTCGACCAGGCGGCACGTTGCGGCGCGTCATAGTGCGCCCCCGCCAGTTCGTTGACGGACGCGCGAAACAGCGCCGCGAGCGCCGCCGCGTCGCGGCCCGGCTCGTAGGTCCGCCAGCCGATATCGGCGAACGTGGGTGCGTCCGGCGCGCGAGGCTGTGAAAAATCGTCAAACATGCTGGAGTAGACTGCGTGGGGTCCCTTTATGTTCCATGTTCCACGTTACACCGTTTCACGCGTGCAACCCGCTGTTCCACCGAGGAGACAAAACCATGGCAGTGAAGAAGATCCTGTTTCTCACCGGCGACTTCGCCGAGGACTATGAAACGATGGTGCCGTTCCAGGCGCTGCTCGCGATCGGCCACAAGGTCGATGCCGTCTGTCCGGGCAAGAAGGCCGGCGAGCGCGTGAAGACCGCGATCCACGACTTCGAGGGCGACCAGACCTACACCGAAAAGCCCGGCCATCAGTTCGCGCTGAACGCGAGCTTCGACGAGATCGATCCCAAGCGCTACGACGCACTCGCCATCGCCGGCGGCCGCGCGCCCGAGTATCTGCGGCTGAATCCGAAAGTGATCGAGATCGTGCAGTACTTCGCGGGCGCCAACAAGCCGATCGCGGCCATCTGCCATGCGGCGCAGTTGCTGGCCGCCGCCGAAGTGATCCGAGGCAAACGCATTTCGGCCTATCCGGCCTGCGCGCCCGAAGTGCGGCTCGCGGGCGGCGAATATGCCGATATCGCCATCGACGCCGCCGTCACCGACGCGCCCTTCGTCACCGCGCCGGCCTGGCCCGCGCACCCCGAATGGCTGCGCCAGTTCCTCGTGCTGCTCGGCACGCGCATCGAGCCCTGACTTATCCTGTTCGCCTGTTTAGGATCGGTCTGATGGTTTTTGTGCCAGGCACTCCCGACAATTCCCTGTGGATTGCGGGAGTGCGCCGATGGACCTGACAGACTGGATTGTGTTGCTCGTGATCGCCTTGATGGCGATCGCTTTCTTTTGCCGCCGCGCGCATCGTCGCGGCACGGCCGCCGAGCGCGCGCGCCATCTGCGCGGCACGCGCATGCTGATCCAGGCGGCCATTGCGCTCTGGGGCGCGCTGCTCATGCTCGAACGCGCCTTCGTCTCGCCGGCCGGCATACCGTTCGGCGCGGCACTGAGCACGCAGAGCGTGCTGGGCGTCGTCGTCGTGCTGGCTGCGGCGGGCTGTCTCTGGTCGATTCGCGGCCATCAACTGCTCAAGACGCGGCGCATTTTCGCCTGCTGAGGGTGTGCGCGGCACGGTGCGCGCCCAGCATGGCCGGTTCAGCACCGCACTTCGCCTTTAAGTTCGCTTCGCGTCACACGCCCGCCCACGTCAAACACCAGCGCCATCCGGCGTGCCGCCCGCAACCGCCAGCTTGCCCGCCGCCTTGAGCGCGGGCGCACGCGCAGCCGGCGCGCTGTCCCCGTCCCCGCCATTGCCACCATTGCCACCATTGCCACCATTGCCACCGTTAGCACCGTTAGCACCGTCTCCGCCACGCAACTCGCGCTCGTGCGCGGCCAGCAAGGCCGCTGCGTCGCCCGGCGCGGGCGGCACCACCGCGAGCGCGTCGGGCAGCGAGAGATAGAACGTCGTCCCCTCGCCCTCCACCGACTCCACCCACACGCGCCCGCCGTGCCGCTCGACCATGCGGCGCACGAGCGCGAGCCCGATGCCCTCGCCCGGCGCGACGTTGCCGTGCATGCGCTGGAACGCCTGAAAGAGCCGCGGCAGCGCCACTTCGGGAATCCCGAGCCCGTTGTCGCGCACGTAGAAAATGTGCAGCGATTCGACGCCCGGCGGCGCATCCGCCGCGCCGATCTCCACGCGCCCTTCGCGCGCCGGATCGAGATAATTGAGCGCGTTGCCGATCAGGTTCGCGAACACCTGTTCGAGCGCCGTCGGGTCGCCCCAGACGGCGGGCAGCATGCGCACGCTCACCTGGGCGTTGCGCGCGCGCACCGACGCATGCATGGCGTCGACCACGCGCTGCACCAGTTCCTGCACGTTCACGCGCTGACGCCGGTACTCCACGCGCCCCACGCGCGCGAGCCGCAGCAGCGCGTCGATGATGTGCGAGGCGCGCAGGACCGCCGTCTGCAGGTAGCGCAGCGCCTCGCCGATATCCTCGTTGATGATGCGCTCGATGCGTTCGCGCGCCTCGGGCGTCAGCGACGACTGCGCGACGCGATCGCGCAGATCGTCGCAGGCATGGTGAAGCTCGCGCGAAAAACCTTGCAGATTCACGAGCGGCGCGCGCAGATCGTGCGACACGCTGTGGATGAACATCTCGTTTTCCTGGGTCTGCTGGCGCAGGTTCTCGTTGATGCGCGCCAGTTGCTCGGCGCGCCGCGCGAGGTCCGCCTGAAAGCCGACGCGCAGACGTTCGGCCTCGACGAGCCGCTGACTGATCTGGTGCAGCGTGAGGTCGAGCTGGGCGATCTCGTCGTTGCCGCTGGTGAGTGGCGCGAGCGGCTCGTTGCCCGCGAGACGGCCGGCGTTGTCCGACAGCGCGTCGAGACGGCCGCGCACGCCGCGGATGAACAGCCACACCGAGATCGCCACCAGCATGATCGAGCCGATCACGGCCGTCACCACCAGCGACTCCTGCTGCGCGCGCGCCTGCTCGGCCACCGTCACGCGCATCACGTCGAGGCGGCGCTCCTCGGTCTGGAACGCGGACACCTGCGTGCGCACGCGATCGAGCACGTCGTAGTCGGTGAAGGTGCGAAAGCGCTCGACGAGATCGGCACGGCGGCCCGAATGAAGCAGATCCTGAATACGGTCCGACCATTGCCGGTAGCTCTGCACGGTCTGGCGGATCTGCACGGCGCGCTCGACCTGAGGCGGATTGTCGGCGACCAGTTCGGCGAGACGGTCGATGCGGCGGTCGACGTCCATCCACAGCAAGACCGGCGTGCGGAAATTCGTGTCGCCGGTCGCCACCGCGCCGCGCAGGCGCACCGACTCGACCAGCACCGGCTCCAGCACACGGGCCGCCTGGGCCAGCACGGCCTGGCTGTGCTGGCCCGCGCGCTCGGCGCTTTCCGCGTCCGCCTCGGCTTTCACGATGGCCGACAGCAGCGTCAGCTCGAAAACGGCGGGGATCGCGATCAGCAATAGCCCTTTGGTGGTGAGGCGCATTGTGTGGCGGCCTGGAGCGTGTGGACGGCTAGCGGTTTTTAGCCCACCCATTATGTCGGCGTTTGTGCCCCAAGTGCGGCGGAATTGTGCTGCGGCGGCCATTTTCCGGTTGGCGTGCGCCAGCGCACCGAACATTTCTAAATGCCGACAAACCTTTGATTCAGAAAGCAAAAACGAATAAATCGCCCCAGACTGGCGCGCAAGATCACCAACTTCGCGCGCAAGCACTGCTTTTGTGCGATCGTGACGTGCACGCGCGGTGCGCAACGCGTATCGCGCCCCGTTCTGGCGCCCGTCGCGCGCACCTGAAACGCACCTGAGACCGCACGGAAATAGCCGATCCGGTGCAAACGCGCACCGCTTCAATGCCCGACGCGAACGCTCGTTCACCAGTTTGGCGCGAAGCTGGCCCACATCTTGCTCAATACGCGCCTCTTTTGGGCAAATGCAGGACGCAAGGATGGACACTCTCAAGACCGGTACCGATACGCTCTTTCTGCTGCTGGGCGCCGCCATGGTGCTCGCGATGCACGCGGGATTCGCGTTCCTCGAACTCGGCACTGTGCGCAAGAAGAATCAGGTCAACGCACTCGTGAAGATCCTCGTCGACTTCTCCGTGTCGACGATCGCGTATTTCTTCATCGGCTACACGATCGCCTACGGCGTGCAGTTCTTCTCGCCGGCCGCGCTGCTGGCCGAGCACAACGGCTATCAGCTCGTGCGCTTCTTCTTCCTGCTGACCTTCGCGGCGGCGATTCCGGCCATCGTGTCGGGCGGCATCGCGGAACGCTCGAAGTTCAATCCGCAGCTGTTCGCGACGTTCGTGATCGTCGGCTTCATCTATCCGTTCTTCGAAGGCATGGTGTGGAACAACCGCCTGCACTTCCAGGACGCGATCACGCACGTGTTCGGCGTGCCGTTCCACGACTTCGCGGGCTCGGTCGTCGTGCACGCGTTCGGCGGCTGGGTCGCGCTGCCCGCCGTGCTGCTGCTCGGCGCGCGCCACGGCCGCTACTCGCGCGACGGCCGCATCGCCGCGCATCCGCCCTCGAACATTCCGTTCCTCGCGCTCGGCGCGTGGGTGCTGGCCGTCGGCTGGTTCGGCTTCAACGTGATGAGCGCGCAGACCATCGACAAGATCAGCGGCCTCGTCGCCGTGAACTCGCTGATGGCGATGGTGGGCGGCACGCTCTCCGCGTGGCTCGCGGGCCGCAACGACCCGGGCTTCACCTATAACGGGCCGCTCGCGGGCCTCGTGGCCGTGTGCGCGGGCTCGGACATCATGCAGCCGCTCGGCGCGCTCGCGACGGGCGCGGTGGCGGGCGTGCTGTTCGTCTATATGTTCACCTGCGTGCAGAACCGCTGGCGCATCGACGACGTGCTCGGCGTGTGGCCGCTGCATGGCCTCTGCGGCGCGTGGGGCGGGATCGCCGCGGGCATTTTCGGTGCGCGCTGGGCGGGCGGCATCGGCGGCGTGTCGCTGGGTGCGCAGATCGTCGGCACGCTGGGCGGCATCGTGATCGCCTCGCTCGGCGGCTTTGTGGTGTACGGGGCGCTGCGCGCGATCGTGGGCCTGCGCATCGATCAGGAAGACGAGTACAACGGCGCCGACCTGTCGATCCACCGCATCTCGGCGACGCCGGAGCGCGAGACGGTTTTCTGATCGCGCCCGATTGCGCACGAGTGTGCGTGACCACGCTTGAGTGAGTTCGATAAAGGCCAGCGCGATGCTGGCCTTTTTTATTGCGGCCTGATCGTACGACCGCGTATCGTTTTCGCCGCCCAAGAGAATGGGCTACAACAGGCAGTCAGCGAAGTGAAACGACGGCCCGCAATCAAACGTTGAGCACACATCGTTGAGGACGCACCCTTTACAAAATGCAAACGCTGCTGCGCCGAAATCAAACATGCGGGCAGCGTTCATATTTTTCCGGCAGACTTCAGGTTTGACGTGCGCTAGCGCACAGCAAAAAAAAAGCGTCACGTGTGAACGTGACGCTTTGAAAAGTTCTAGCCATTCCGAGGGCCGTGCTAGAACCTGAGAGCCGGTATTCGACAAGGACGACGTTTGTCTGACCTTCTTCCGCAATGCATTGCAGACCGCGGCGACACACACGCGGATTCGGCAATGGGGACGTTTTTCATGCCCGCCGAATGGGTAGGCGGCTCAGTGCGCGAAGTCCCGAATTTATGCTCAATGCATAAACCGAGGCACATAAAAACCCCGCAAGGCCGCGGGGTTCTTTGCGCAGGTGAAGTTCGCTACCTGGCCTGCATCCAACCCGCCTTCGATTGCCGCTCGCGCAATATATGCACAACGTTTGCACGCGTTGCTCGCATAACGTTTGCCCGCGCGAATATCTCGAAGTCCTGTCGAAATCAGGTTCCATTTTTTATCTAGACGCTGACTAAGTCAAGCAAAATCTAACCAAAATACGCGAACTATCAAACACCTTACGAGTGCCCCAAAAAACCGCTGCTGCGACCCGCTTTCCCTGATGTAGCCTGGCTTTTGTCCGATGGATCGGTACCTGTCGGGCACGAAAATCGGTCTCGATTTAAGCGTTAAAACTCGCATCTCGCGCAAACAAAATTGAAATAGCGTTTCGGAAATTCCACGCTCATGACCACCGCTCCCGATCACCGCGTCCGTACCGACACGTCCCGCGACAAAGACGGCAACGCCGAAGAAGTCACCGCGCTCGCCCGCGGCCTCGCCGTGCTGCGCGCCATCGCCGCCGCCGACGTGGCGCTCGGCAATCGCGAACTCACCGAACTCACGGGCATCCCGAAAGCGACGCTCTCGCGCCTGACCGGCACGCTCGTCTCCACGGGCTTCCTCGCCCGCCTGCCCGACAGCGAGCGCTTCGTGCTCACCTCGTCGGTGCTCGAACTCTCGAACGGTTTTTTGCGCAGCTCCGACCTGCGCGCCCGCGCGCGGCCCTTCCTCACCCGACTGGCCGAGCGCACCGCGCTGTCCGTGCATCTGGCCGTGCGCGACCGGCTCGACATGGTCGTGATCGACGCCATCCGGCCGCGCTCGGCCGTGCTCGTTTCGCGGCTCGAAGTGGGCGCGCGCATCGACATGAGCCGCACCGCCGTGGGCCGCGCCTATCTCGTTTCGCTCGAAGCCGCCGAGTGCGCCGAGCTCACCTCCGCCCTGCAAGCCGCCGCGGGCAACGACTGGGGCTTCGTCAGCAGCCGGCTCGACGCGGCGCTGGCCGAAACCGCCGAGCAAGGCTACGGCATGGCGATCGGCGAATGGTACGAAGGCCTGAACGCGATCGCCGGCACTTTCTTCGGCCCGAGCGGCGAGCTCTACGCGATCAACTGCGGCGGCGCCGCGCAGCAATGCCCGCGCGACTGGCTCGTCACGCACGCGGTGCCGATGCTGCGCGAGTGCATCGAACGCATCGCCACCGAAATCGGCGGCACCGCCTGCCTGCCGCCACCGCCTGCCGCGAAGGTCGCCGCGACCGCTCATCAGGCTTGACCAGGCCCATCCTGGCCCCCGTCCTGACGGACAAATGACACGCCCTGTAACGTTCGTAACGTCTCGAAAGATACGGTACTGGACTGTAACGAACACAGCGACGTAGCATCATGCTTTTTGCCGCCGTAAGGAGTCTGTACGGCGTCGAATGTGCCTTCGCGGATTCAGCGCGCATCGCGCACGCACCCGCGCGGCCCCGTGATGACAACCCGCGACGTCAGGCCGACCGCCCCTCCCGCCAGCCGTGCACCGCACGCCAGCCAGCGTGGCGGCGCCTGACATCAAGCTTGCGCGCGCCTCGCGTAGCATCGGCGGCCTGCGCCGCAGCCACCGACGCTACGCGGCACGCCGTACGCGCAGCCAATCCGCTCAACCGACAAGCAGTCACCGACCTCGTAACCGACCTGACCGATGGATCAACAAGAAAAGCGCCCCGATTCCCCTCGTCGCGACACGCCGTCCGCCAACGCCACGCCGCCGTCGGGCGAGGTCCGGCGCAAGAGCCGCGGCAAGCTCATCGCCGTCGTGATCGTGTTGATCGTCGCGCTCATCGCGCTGCTGCGCTGGCATCCGTGGAACCTGAGCCTGAAGGGCGAAGCGGGCGCGCCCGGCGCGGCGAGCGGCGCGCATTCGCGCCGCGGCGGCCCCGGCGCGTTCGCCAACATGCCGCAGCCCGTGAGCGTCGCCACCGCGAAGGCCGGCGACATGCCCATCGTCATCACGGCGCTCGGCACGGTCACGCCGCTCGCCGACGTCACGGTGCGCACGCAACTGTCCGGCACGCTCCAGAGCGTGAACTTCGAGGAAGGCCAGATGGTGAAAAAGGGCGATGTGCTCGCGCAGATCGACCCGCGCCCGTACCAGATCTCGCTCGCCAACGCCGAAGGCCAGTTCGCGCGCGACCAGGCGCTGCTCGCCACCGCGCGCCTCGACCTCAAGCGCTACCAGACGCTGCTCGCGCAGGACTCGATCGCGAGCCAGCAGGTCGACACGCAAGCCTCGCTCGTCAAGCAATACGAAGGCACGGTCAAGTCGGATCAGGCCAACATCGACACCTACAAGCTCGATCTCACCTACGCGCGCATCACCGCGCCGGTCTCGGGCCGCGTGGGCCTGCGTCAGGTCGATCCGGGCAACTACGTCACCTCGGGCGATACCAACGGCATCGTCGTGCTCACGCAGTTGCAGCCGATCAGCGTGATCTTCACGACCTCGGAAGACAACCTGCCGTCGATCATGAAGCAGATGCGCGCGGGCACGAAGCTGTCGGTGACCGCCTACGACCGCAGCAACACCACGATGCTCGAAACCGGCTATCTGCAGACGCTCGACAACCAGATCGACACCACGACCGGCACCGTCAAGCTGCGCGCGAGCTTCAAGAACGACGACCAGTCGCTGTTCCCGAACCAGTTCGTCAACGCGCGCCTGCTGGTCGACACGATCCACAACGCCGTGATCGTGCCCACCTCGGCCGTGCTCAACGGCTCGCAGGGCCAGTACGTCTACGTCGTGAAGCCGGACAACACCGTGACCGTGCGCCTCGTGAAAGCCGGGCCGATCGACGCCGAACGCACCAGCATCGCCTCGGGTCTCGCCGTGGGCGAACGCGTCGTGATCGACGGTTCGGACCGCCTGCGCGAAGGCTCGAAAATCACGATCCCCGCCGAGCGGCCCAAGCACGCGTCGGGTGCGTCCGGCGCATCCGCGGCCTCGGGCGCTTCCGGTGCTTCCTGGGCCGGCGCCGCCTCGGGCGCTCACCGCCATCGCCGTCACGCCTCTGAAGCTTCGAGCCAGTAAGCCGCATGAATCCTTCCCGCGCTTTTATCCTGCGCCCGGTCGGCACGGCGCTGCTCATGGCGGCGATCATGCTGGTCGGTCTCGTCGCGCTGCGGTTTCTTCCGCTCTCGGCGCTGCCCGAAGTCGACTATCCGACCATCCAGGTGCAGACCTTCTATCCGGGCGCGAGCCCGGACGTGATGACGTCCTCGGTCACCGCGCCGCTCGAACGCCAGTTCGGGCAGATGCCGTCGCTGAACCAGATGTCGTCGCAAAGCTCGGCGGGCGCCTCGGTCATCACGTTGCAGTTCAGCCTCGACCTGCCGCTCGACGTCGCCGAACAGGAAGTGCAGGCCGCCATCAACGCGGCCGGCAACCTGCTGCCCTCGGACCTGCCCGCGCCGCCGATCTACGCCAAGGTCAATCCCGCCGACGCGCCGATCCTCACGCTCGCCATCACCTCGAAGACGCTGCCGCTCACGCAGATCCAGGATCTCGCCGACACGCGTCTCGCGCAGAAGATCTCGCAGGTCGCGGGCGTGGGGCTCGTGAGTCTCTCGGGCGGCCAGCGCCCGGCCGTGCGGATTCAGGCGAATCCGCGCGCGCTCGCCGCCTACGGCCTGAATCTCGACGACCTGCGCACCAGCATCTCGAACCTCAACGTCAACACGCCGAAGGGCAACTTCGACGGCCCGACGCGCGCCTACACGATCAACGCGAACGACCAGCTCACCGACGCCGACGCCTATAAAGACGCCGTGATCGCCTACCGCGACGGCCGCCCCGTGATGCTCACCGACGTGGCGAACATCGTGCAGGGCGCGGAGAACACCAAGCTCGGCGCGTGGGTGGACAACACGCCCGCGATCATCGTGAACGTGCAGCGCCAGCCCGGCGCGAACGTGATCGCCGTGGTGGACAGCATCAAGGCGCTGCTGCCGCAATTGCAGGAGTCGCTGCCGCAGGCGCTCGACGTGCAGATCGTCACCGACCGCACGACCACGATCCGCGCCTCGGTGCGCGACGTGCAGTTCGAACTGCTGATGTCGGTCGTGCTGGTCGTGCTCGTGATGTACCTGTTCCTCGCGAACGTCTACGCCACCATCATCCCGAGCCTTTCGGTGCCGCTCTCGCTGATCGGCACGCTGGCCGTGATGTATCTGTGCGGCTTCTCGCTCGACAATCTTTCGCTGATGGCGCTGACCATCGCGACCGGCTTCGTCGTCGACGACGCCATCGTGATGATCGAAAATATCGCGCGCTACGTGGAAGACGGCGACCCGCCGCTCGAAGCGGCGCTCAAGGGCTCGAAACAGATCGGCTTCACCATCATCTCGCTCACGGTCTCGCTGATCGCGGTGCTGATCCCGCTGCTGTTCATGGGCGACGTGGTCGGCCGCCTGTTCCACGAATTCGCGATCACGCTGGCCGTGACCATCGTGATTTCGGCGATCGTCTCGCTCACGCTGGTGCCGATGATGTGCGCAAAGATGCTGCGCCACACGCCGCCCGCCGAAAGCCGCCGCTTCGAGGCGCGCGTGCACGCGTTCTTCGACTACATCATCGGCCGCTACGGCGTCGCGCTCGAATGGGTGCTCGCGCGCCAGCGGCTCACGCTGCTCGTGTTCGCCGCCACGTTCGTGCTCACGGGCGTGCTCTACGTCTACGTGCCGAAGGGCTTCTTCCCCGTGCAGGACACGGGCGTGATCCAGGCGATCACGCAGGCGCCGCAATCGGTCTCGTATGCGTCGATGGCCGAGCGTCAGCAGGCGCTCGCCACCGAGATTCTCAAGAACGAAAACGTGGAGAGCCTCACGTCGTTCATCGGCGTGGACGGCCAGAACATCACGCTCAACAGCGGCCGCATGCTCATTAACCTGAAGGCGCGCGACGACCGCAGCGAGACCGCCAGCCAGATCATCCGCGATCTGCAACAGGCGACCTCGCATATGCCGGGCGCGACGCTCTACATGCAGCCCGTGCAGGATCTGACGATCGACTCGACCGTGAGCCCGACGCAGTATCAGTTCATGCTCACGACGCCGAACATCCAGGACTTCACAACCTGGGTGCCCAAGCTCGTGCAGCGCCTCCAGCAGGTGCCCGAACTCGCCGACGTCGCCACCGACCTGCAGGATCAGGGCAACTCGGTGTTCATCGAGATCGACCGCGCGAGCGCGGCGCGCTACGGCATCACGCCCGCGACCGTGGACAACGCGCTCTACGACGCTTACGGCCAGCGCATCATCTCGACCATCTTCACACAGTCGAACCAGTACCGCGTGATTCTGGAAGCCGACCCGGTGATGCAGCACTACACCGACTCGCTGAACTCGATCTACCTGCCCTCCTCGACCTCGACCACGGGCCAGGTGCCGCTCTCGGCCATCGCGAAGTTCCACGAGCGGCCCGCGCCGCTGCTGGTCTCGCACCTCTCGCAGTTCCCGGCCACCACGGTGTCGTTCAACCTCGCGCCGGGCGCGTCGCTGGGCGCGGCGGTCAAGGCGATCCAGCAGGCGGAACAGGAAGTCGGCCTGCCCGGCTCGTTCCAGACGCGCTTCCAGGGCGCGGCGCTCGCGTTCCAGGCGTCGCTCTCGAACGAACTGTTCCTGATCCTCGCGGCCATCGTGACGATGTACATCGTGCTCGGCGTGCTCTACGAGAGCTTCGTGCATCCGATCACGATTCTCTCGACGCTGCCTTCGGCCGGTATCGGCGCGCTGCTCGCGCTGATGATCAGCGGGCACGATCTGGACATCATCGGCATCATCGGCATCGTGCTGCTGATCGGCATCGTGAAGAAGAACGCGATCATGATGATCGACTTCGCGCTCGACGCCGAACGCAACGAAGGCAAGCCGCCGCGCGAAGCGATCTATCAGGCCTGCCTGCTGCGCTTCCGCCCGATCATGATGACGACGATGGCGGCGCTGCTCGGCGCGCTGCCGCTGATGCTCGGCATGGGCGCGGGCTCGGAATTGCGGCGGCCGCTCGGCATCGCCATCGCGGGCGGCCTGATCGTGAGCCAGGCGCTCACGCTGTTCACGACGCCCGTGATCTATCTCGCGTTCGATTCGATCGCGGCGCGGCTGCGCAAGCGCTTCGGCGGCGACTCGCATCCCACGCCGCCCGCGCCCACGTCCGGCCCGGAGCACTGACGCGATGAATCTCTCGCGCCCGTTCATCTCGCGCCCCGTGGCGACCACGCTGCTCGCGCTCGGCATCGCGCTCGCCGGCCTCTTCGCGTTCACGAAGCTGCCGGTGGCGCCGCTGCCGCAAGTCGATTTCCCGACCATCTCGGTGCAGGCCACCTTGCCGGGCGCGAGCCCGGAAACCGTGGCGACCAGCGTGGCGAGTCCGCTCGAACGCCACCTGGGCTCGATCGCCGACGTCAGCGAAATGACCTCGCAGAGTTCGGTGGGCAGCACGCGCATCACGCTGCAATTCGGCCTGAACCGCGACATCGACGGCGCCGCGCGCGACGTGCAGGCGGCCATCAACGCTGCGCGCGCCGACCTGCCGACGAGCCTGCGCTCGAACCCCACGTATCACAAGGTCAACCCTGCCGACGCGCCGATCCTGATCCTCGCGCTCACCTCGCCCACGCTCAGCGCGGGCCAGCTCTACGACTCGGCGGCCACGGTGCTGCAGCAGTCGCTCTCGCAGGTCGACGGCATCGGCGAAGTGGACGTGAGCGGCTCGGCCAATCCCGCCGTGCGCATCGAACTGGAGCCGCACGCGCTGTTCCACTACGGCATCGGCCTCGAAGACGTGCGCGCAGCGCTCGCCTCCGCGAACGCGAACAGTCCGAAGGGCGACATCGAGTTCGGCCCGCAGCGCTACCAGCTCTACACCAACGACCAGGCGAGCAAGGCGAGCCAGTATAAAGACCTCGTCATCGCCTACCGCAACAATGCTGGCGTGAAGCTCTCGGATGTGGGCGAAGTGGTCGATTCGGTGGAAGACCTGCGCAATCTCGGCCTCGCCAACGGCAAGCATTCGGTGCTGGTGATCCTGTACCGCCAGCCGGGCGCGAACATCATCGAGACCGTCGACCGCGTGGTCGCGATGCTGCCGCAACTGAAGGCCTCGCTGCCCGCCGACGTCGACGTGATTCCCACCTCGGACCGCTCGGTCACCATCCGCGCCTCGCTCAAGGACACCGAGCACACGCTGATCATCGCCGTGGCGCTCGTGGTGATGGTGGTGTTCTTGTTCCTGCGCAACTGGCGCGCGACGCTGATCCCGAGCGTGGCCGTGCCGATCTCGATCATCGGCACCTTCGCGGCCATGTACCTGATGGGCTTCTCGCTCGACAACCTCTCGCTGATGGCGCTGACCATCGCGACGGGCTTCGTCGTCGACGACGCCATCGTGGTGCTCGAAAACATCTCGCGCCATATCGAAAGCGGCGTGCCGCGCATGAAGGCCGCGCTGCTCGGCGCGCGCGAAGTGGGCTTCACGGTGCTCTCGATCAGCGTCTCGCTGGTGGCCGTGTTGCTGCCGATCCTGCTGATGGGCGGCATCGTCGGACGCCTGTTCCGCGAGTTCGCGCTCACGCTCTCGCTCGCCATCGCGGTGTCGCTCGCGGTCTCGCTCACGCTCACGCCGATGATGTGCTCGCGACTGCTCCAGGAAGCGCACGAGAAGAAGCCGGAAGGCCGCTTTTCGCGCTGGCTCGAACGCGGCTTCGTGCGCATGCAGAACGGCTATGAGCGCACGCTCGGCTGGGCGCTCGCGCACCCGCTGCTGATCCTGATGGTGCTGCTCGCGACCATCGCGCTCAACGTGGTGCTCTACGTGATCGTGCCGAAGGGCTTCTTCCCGCAGCAGGACACCGGGCGTCTGATCGGCGGCATCCAGGCCGACCAGTCGACCTCGTTCCAGGCGATGAAGGTGAAGTTCGCCGAAATGCAGCGCATCGTGCAGGCGAACCCGGCCGTGGATTCCGTGGCGGGCTTCACGGGCGGACGCGCGACCAACGCGGGCTTCATGTTCGTCTCGCTCAAGCCGAAAAGCGAGCGCAAGCTCTCCGCCGACGAAGTGATCGCGCAACTGCGCGGGCCGCTCTCGAACGTGGCGGGCGCGCGCACTTTCCTGCAATCGGTCCAGGACATCCGCGTGGGCGGGCGGCAGTCGAACGCGCAGTATCAGTTCACGCTGCTCGCCGACAACACCGCCGACCTCTACAAGTGGGGGCCGAAGCTCACCGAAGCGCTACAGGCGCGCCCCGAACTCGCGGACGTGAATTCGGACCAGCAGCAAGGCGGCCTCGAAGCAATGGTGACGATCGACCGCCAGAGCGCGGCGCGGCTGAACATCACGCCTTCGCAGATCGACAACACGCTCTACGACGCGTTCGGCCAGCGCCAGGTTTCGACCATCTACAACCCGCTCAACCAGTATCACGTGGTGATGGAAGTCGCGCCGCAATACTGGCAGAGCCCGGAGATGCTCAAGCAGATCTGGGTCAGCACCTCGGGCGGCACCGCGAGCGGCGCGCAGAGCACCAACGCGACGGCGGGCACGGTCACGTCCACAGCCACGTCGAGCGCGTCGTCGGGCGGCACGGGCGGCACCTCGTCGACGAGCGCCGCGACCATCGCCGCCGACTCCGCGCGCAATCTCGCGATCAACTCGATCGCCGCGAGCGGCAAGTCGAGCGCGTCGTCGGGTGCGGCCGTGTCGACGGCGAAGGAAACCATGATCCCGCTCTCGGCCATCGCCTCGTTCGGGCCGGGCACGACGCCGCTCTCGGTGAATCACCAGAGCCAGTTCGTGGCCTCGACGATCTCGTTCAACCTGCCGCCGGGCAAATCGCTCTCCGACGCGACTCAGGCCATCTACGACACGATGGCCGAGATCGGCATGCCGCAGACCATCCACGGCAGCTTCCAGGGCACGGCGCAGGCGTTCCAGCAGTCGCTGAGCAACCAGCCGGTCCTGATTCTCGCGGCGCTGCTGGCCGTGTATATCGTGCTGGGCATTCTGTACGAGAGCTACATCCATCCGCTGACGATTCTCTCGACGCTGCCCTCGGCGGGCGTGGGCGCGCTGCTCGCGCTGCTGCTGTTCAAGACCGAGTTCAGCATCATCGCGCTGATCGGCGTGATTCTGCTGATCGGCATCGTCAAGAAGAACGCGATCATGATGGTGGACTTCGCGATCCAGGCCTCGCGCGAAGGACTGAGTTCGCGCGACGCGATCTATCAGGCCTGCCTGCTGCGCTTCCGCCCGATCATGATGACCACCTGCGCGGCGCTGCTCGGCGCGCTGCCGCTGGCGTTCGGGCGCGGCGAAGGCGCGGAGCTGCGCGCGCCGCTGGGGATTTCGATCGTCGGCGGCCTGATTGTGAGTCAGATGCTCACGCTCTATACGACGCCGGTGGTGTATCTGTATATGGACCGGCTGCGCGTGTGGTGGGATGCGAAGCGCGGGAAGATGGAGCCGCCTGCGCGGGTGGTGGAGTGAAAAAGGCGGCTGGGCATGAGACCCAGCCGTTTTTTTATGCGAAGCCCGTTCTTCAAGCGTCGCCTGGAATCGCCTGGAGAAACGCCTTCGCGGCGCCAGCGCAATAATCGAACGACGGCGTATAACCGAGCGTCTGAATATCGGCGAATCGCGCGGCAAGAAACGGTCGATGCTCGTCGAGCAGCCGCAGAAACGTCGCGCGATGCCGGATCAAAAACGTGCCCGCCGCCATCAACGCATCGGGTTCGCGCTCGATCACGAGACTCAGGTCGAACAAATCGCGCGCGGCGGGACGGTCGCCTCGATACCACATCTTCTTCGCAACGATCTCGGCGGCGGTCTCGACCTTGACCGCCTCGCCCATCAGTTCCCACTCGTCGAAGCCCGGCGAAGTCAGATTGCGCGACACGACGAAATCGATCTCGCCGTCCCGCAGGATCAGCTTCACGAACTGCGCGTGTTCTTCGTAGTCGCCCGTGATTTCCGCGGCGGCGTCGCTGATACGCGGATTGACGTAGCCGAGATACTGCGGATTGGGCACGAAGATATCGATGTCCTTGCTCAGGCGATGGCCGTATCGCAGCATGAGCACGGTCCCGGCGCCGAAGGTCCAGAACGGATTGGACGTGCCATGCGTCCTGATCTCTGCGACGAGTTTGAGCGCATGCCGAAACAGGCTTCGCCATGCGCCATCGGGCAACGAGGCCAACGACGGCGATACGTTCACACCCACACTCCGCGATAGAGATGCAAATCCTTCGACCAGGTGGCGAGGGTTTTCCAGATTTGCCGCGTCGGCGTACCCGAGCTTCTGGCCGCCTCCTCGACCGCCTTGACGACGACCGGCACCGGCACTTCATCGAGGATCGTGGAAATCTGCGACTCGTAACCCTCGGGAATCTTGCCGCTCGCCAGCGCCTTCGCGAGCGTGCGCTCCGTGAGATGCCCCTTGTAGCTGACGTTCGCGCTGACCGTGGCCTTGTGGAGCCCGCGCTGTTCGCTGCGGGGCAAGGCAGCCAGTTCGAGTCCGAGCACGCTCAGGAGCGGAATCAGCTTGTTGACGCCGAGATCGTTGACCTTCCCGGCCTCGAATTGATTGACGGTGACACGCGACAAACCGGCGAGTTTCGCCAGTTGTGCCTGGGTCAGATCGAGTTCCGCGCGCCGCTGGGCGACGGCCTGACCGATTTCGTAGAGTTGCATGGCGCTCTCCGCACCGCCACCGAGGCGGCTACGCGATGTAAAGTATATTTTACATCAAGCCGCACCGGGCGCACGCCGGCTTCAGAGCCTCGACAGGCCTCGACAAGCCGCCTCACCGCCCCGCCCGCCTCAACCCCACCGGCAGACACGCCACCATCAAATGCAGCAAGACCGGCACGACGATCCCGTCGTCGATCACGCCGACGAGCGGCAGCGCGATATTGAACGGCGCGAGCGCATAAAGCGTCAGCAAGGCCGCCGACGGCACCAGCCAGCCGGGCCGGTTCGGTTGCCGCAGCGCGAACCACAGCACGCGCGCATCGCCCTTCACGATCTTCAACAGCCAGGCCAAACGCTTCATTTCCACCCTCCTCGTCCGTCAGCACGTATCAGTGCTGCTCATGCCCCGGCGCATCCGAGCGCGACGTGCGGAGCACCAGTCCATCCGGCGAAAAATGCGCATTGAACATGCCGTCGCCGGCCACGCCGCCTTCGGCCCAATGCCAGCTCCACACTTCCTCGTGGCTCAGCGCGTACTTCGACACCGTCGCCGGTTTGCCAAGCAGCTTGCGCACGTCGTCCTGTGTCATGCCCGGCACCACCTGGGCGATATTCTGCGCCGTCAGCGCCTGGGTCATCGCGACGAGCTTGCCGTCCGCGTCGAAGTCCAGCATCCACGTATTCAGGCCGTTCGGACCGCGCGGATATTCGAGGCGCTCTGTGCCGTCGTCGTTTTGCCAGACGATCTCGGGTTTGCCCGCCGACGCGCGCACATCCTCGACCGTCGACACGCCGATTTGCAGCTTGCCGAACGCCATGGCGTCGGGCTTCACCGCGTTGACGGCGTCGGCGACCTTCTGCTGGTCGCAGGCTGCAAGCAGCGTGCCGCAAGCGGCGGCGAGCGCGAGGGAAATGGACAGGGTTCGGAGCATGGCGATCGTCGGCGAGTAAAAACGTGGGGGCGCGCTGCGGGGTTTCAAGCGAATTTCAAGCGGGGCTCGACCGGGTCTCAAGCCGATATCAGGCCGCTCGCGGGCAGCGCGGCTGGCGTGCGAGTATGCCACTGTCGCGCGGCGCATCCGCGCCGTTTGCGGGCCGTCGCGCCGGTCTCGATGCAGGCGATTGCGCATCTCTTGTCCGCGCGCAAATTCATTCGCGCGCGCCACGCAAAGCGGCCCACGTCGTTCGTCGAACCCGGCCTCAGAGCCGCTGCGCGATCGCCAGCGTAAAGATGCGCGCCCAACGTTTCGCCTCGCGCTCGCTCGTCATCGGCAACTGCCAGAGCGGGCGTTTCGCATCGGTCACGCGCAGCGCGACGTGCCAGCCGTTTGCGTCGTGTTGCGCCTGCGCGTCCTGCAAATCCGCGAAGATATACGCGCCGTGCGCGCCGTCGCACGTGACTTCGCACAGCCGCTTGTGCGCCGCGAGCCGCGCCTCGCCCCATGCGCCCGTGACGCGATGGGTCCAGTCGCCGTCGCCGCGCAGATTCGGCGCGACGTCCCGGCGTCGACGCCACCAGCGCGCGGCCAATGCGACGATCGCCGCCGCCACCACCACCGCCACGCTCACGGCCACGCCGAGCCCGAATCGCGCGGAGAGCGCATGAAACGACCACACCGCGCCATAGACGAGCGCGGCGAACGCGAAGAGTAAAACGAGAATCGGCATGCGGGGAACGCCCAAAGCGGGCAAAAGCGAAGGGAGAGGAGGAACGGCGAAGGCGGCGTCGCGCGGCATCACACAGCGGGGCGCGCACAACGGCGTGCACACGACGCACACGCACGGCGACATGCAGACGACGCACGCGCAAAACAGCACGCAAAACAACGCATGAATCGACGCATCAATCCGCGCGCGCGGCCGTCACGCCGCGCGCGCCCCGAGCCTTATTGCTGCGGATGCTGCGCGGCCCATTCCTTCACGGCGCGCAGCGTGTTTTCCACGTGCTGATCGGGCGAGAGACTCGTGTACTCGTAGATGACCTTGCCGTCCGGCGCGATCACGTAGGAGACGCGGTTGGCCATCGAATCGTGCAGCGGCATCGATGCGTCGTAGGCCTTGATGATCTTCGAATCCTCGTCGGCGGCGACGGGGAATTTGCTGCGGCACTCGCTCACCGAGAACTTCGTGAGCGTGCCGATGTTGTCGTGCGACACGCCGATCACGGTCGCGCCGTACTTCTTGTACTCGTCCACGGCTTCGGCGAATTCGTGCGCCTCGATCGTGCAGCCCTTCGTGAACGCGGCCGGATAGAAGTACACCACGACCGGGCCCTTCTTGAGCTCGGAGGCGAGCGAATACGTGTAGGTCTTGCCGCCCAGCGACGCCTGGGTCGTGAAGTCAGGCGCGGCGTCGCCCGGCTTGAGCGTGGCCTGCGCGGTCAGGGCGAACAGCGACAGGCCGGCGCAGACGAGCGCCGCGGCGCCGGCCGCGAAATACCTCGGTTTCATATCGGATGTCCTCGGGTGTACTCGAATGGGCACGAATGGTGCGCCGGAATCGCGGCCCGCGACGGACCGCCAGGTTCAGCGCCGCCCCTATTGGACCACAGTCCGTGCGCGCGCGCAGAGCGTGCAGGCAGGCGCGCGGACACGCGCAACCGGCATGCCCTTACACGCGACTTTCAACGCCAGCTTCAGCGCCCGACTTCAACCGCCCGGATCAACCGTCCGCATACGCCGAGAACCACGCGCCCGCCCACAGATTGAGCTCGCCGAGCAGCGGCGGCGTGAGCGCAGCGAAGCGCCCGCCGGCTTCGGCGATGAGCGTCTGCGCCTGGGTTTCGTCGCCGCGTTCGCACGCATGCGCGACGCGCAGCAGCATGCCGAGTTCGCCATGCTGCCCGTCGACGGCCGAGGTGATCTCGCGCGCGAGGCCGAGCCCTTCGAGCGTATCGGTGGCCGTGGAGCCCACCAGCACATGCACGAGCGAGAAGATGCCGGTCATGAACGCGGCATCGGCGAAATCGGGGTCGTTCGGCGCGAGACTGCGCGCGGCCAGTTCCATGAAATGCGAACGCGTGCCCGCGAGCTGCACGAGCGGATCGGACGCCCAAGGCAGATCGCGTCCGCTCGCATAAAGCAGCAGCTGCGCCCAGCGCGCGATCTGGCGCGTGCCCGCGGCCAGCACCGCCTCGCGCAGCGACGAGATCGGCCGGCCCGGCGCATACGCGCTCGAATTCACGAGACGCAGCAGTTGCACGACCACGCCCGGATGGCTGCGCAATTCGTGTTCGAGCGCGGCCACGCCCACATCGCTCGCCACCAGCGCGAGCAGACGCACGAGCGCGAGACGCGAGGCCCGCATGCGCGGCGCGCGCAGCATCTGCGGACGCGCGAAGAAGTAGCCCTGGAACAGCTCGAAGCCGAGGTCGCGCGCGTACTCGAAGTCCTCGCGCGTCTCGACCTTTTCGGCGATCAGCGTCTTGCCTTCGGCGGCGATGGCGGCGGCGAGCGCGGGCAGTTCGGCACGGTCGGTCTGCAGCAGATCGACCTTGACGATGTCCGCGTACGGCAGCGCGCGGCGCAGGTTGTCGGTGAGCGCGCTCACATCGTCGAAGGCGATGCGATAGCCCACGCGGCGCAGCTGCGCGAGACGTTCGAGCACGGCGAGATCGAAGCCCACGTGTTCGAGCACTTCGAGCACGAAGCGGCCCGGCGGCAGCAGATGCACGATGTCGTCGAACAGCAGCTCGCGGCTCATGTTGACGTAGCCGTGATGGCGACCGAGCACGGCGGGCACGCCGAGCTGCCCCATCGTGCGCGTCATGACCTGCGCGGTCGCGTGGCGGTCGTCGAAGACTTCGGCACGATTTTGCACGCCGCCGCGGAACAGCAGTTCGTAGGCGTTGAGCGCGCCGTTGCGGTCGAGGATCGGCTGCCGGCCGAGATAGACGAACGGATGGGCGCCGGCGCCCTGCGCGTGATGCATGGGCTCCTGGCCGCTCTCGCTGGCCGCGTGTTCCGGCCTGGCGGACGATGACGATGAATCTGACATGGCGGATGACTGGAGCGGATAATCCCGGACAGCAGGTCCCGACGGTGGTGGTAATAACCGGTAAGAAGTTTGCCCCTGCGGACAAGCGCTCAACGGACCTTCGCCCCGGACGCCTGGCCGCTCACACAAGCCTCCGGACGCAGCGAACGCATGCATCGCGCATCGGCGCGAGCAGGCTGCCGGCGCCACTTTAACCGAAACTGCGGGCGCTGACACCGCTCGGTGCAGCGAGTTCGCACCGAGGTCGAAATTTCCGTTTTGTTTCCGTTTTGACACTAAAGATTTCGCGCGCGAGGTCGATATCACGGTCTGATGGGCGTGTTCAGCCGGATGCCGACGCGCCCGCCGACCGGACCACCGCAGCGACACGCTCAAGCGTGCCGCGCGGCGAGCCCGGCGCAATAACGATCAGACCAAGGGTTGCCAGCGATACACATGGAAGCGAACAGGATCACCGCGCCCCGCCCGGGCTGGCTGCGCTCGGTCATCGGCCGGCTGCGCACGCGCGCCGGGCTGCATGGCGATGCCGGCGTCCCGCTCGCCTCCACGGGCGGCGCGCCGCTGCTGCCGGACGCCCATGACGCGACGCGCGACATGCCGCTCGGGGCGCGCATGCTCGAAGCGCCGTCCGATGCCGTCTCGCGCTCGTTCGAGCACACCGCGGCGGCCGTGGACTTCCTCGTGCATGTGGACCGCAACCTGCGCTTCCTCTACGTGTCCGACGCGAGCCTGCGCTTCGCCGGCTATCACCGCGAGTTCCTGCTCGGCGCGACGCTGCACGACCTCGTCGCGCCCGAACATCAGTCGCGGCTCGACGCGCTGTTCGCCCGCGCGCTCGAAAGCGGCGCGATCGAGAAAGACACCGTCGATCTCGTCAAGGCGCTCACCTATCCGCTCGCCGTCGAACTGCGCGTCCAGCGTTCGGCCTATGCGGGCATGGACGGCTTCGCGGTCGCGGGCTTCGATGTGTCGGCCTGGCAAGGCGACGCCGCGCGCCTCACGCACGCGCTCCATCACGATCCGCTGACCGGCATGCCGAACCAGGCGGCGCTCGGCCCCGCGCTCGAACGCGCGCAGTCCGAAGCCGACCGCCACGGCCTGCCGATCGCCCTGCTGCTGCTCGATCTCGACGACTATCAGCGCGTGAACCGCGCACTCGGCTACGACGCCGGCGACGAACTGCTGCGAGAGACCGCACGCCGCCTCTCGCATCTCGCGCTGCAAGGCGAGCTGATCACGCGCATCGGCAGCGACGAGTTCGCGATCCTGATCAGCCCGCAACTCAACGCGAGCCCCGGCGATCTGCGCGTGACGGCCGAAGCGCTCGCGCGCCGCCTGCTCACGTCGATCCTGCAGCCTTACACGTTCCGCGACCAGCCCGTGCATCTGTCGGCAAGCATCGGCATTGCGTTCTATCCCGACCAGCGCGCACAAGGCGGCCTGCCCGGCATCCTGCGCGAAGATCCGCACGAGACCGCGCACGATCTCGGCGACATCCAGGCGGACAGCACGCCGCTGCTGCGCCGCGCCGACCAGGCGCTGCAACAGGCCAAGTCGGCCGGCGGCAACACGATGATGCTGCACGTGCCGGACGACGATCCGACCGACGCCATGCTGCTCAAGCTGGAGTCCGACCTCTACGACGGCGTGCGCAACGGCGAGTTTTCGCTGCACTATCAACCGATCACAAGCAGCGCCACACGGGGCGTCGTGGGGGTCGAGGCACTGATCCGGTGGCAACATCCATTGCATGGGCTCGTGCCGCCCTCAACATTTATTCCCCTTGCGGAATCCGTCGGCCTGATTAATTATCTCGGCAACTGGGTTTTGAAAGCGGCCTGCATGCAGTTGACGCAATGGGACGAGCAAGGCATCTCCTTGCAGTACATCGCCGTCAACGTCTCGCCGCAGCAGTTCCGTAATCCGCGATTCAAGGACAGCGTTCAGGAGGCGATCCAGCTCACCGGGCTCGATCCGCGCCGGCTGGTGTTCGAGATCACCGAAAGCCTGCTGATGCAGGATCCGCAGCACGCGGTGAAGCTGCTCGAGGAACTCACGGGCCTCGGCATCCGCTTCGCCGTGGACGACTTCGGCACAGGCTATTCGAGTCTCGCGTATCTGCAACGGTTTCCGCTTTCGAAACTGAAGATCGACCGCAGCTTCGTGGAGAACCTGCTCACCTCGCGCAACGATCAGGCGATCGTCAACGCCGTGGTGGGCCTCGCGCGCACGCTCGAACTCGAACTCGTCGCCGAGGGCGTCGAGACCGAGGCGCAGCGCGAATTGCTCACGAAGATGGGCTGCGACCACATCCAGGGATGGCTCGTCTGCAAGGCGCTGCCGTCCGAGGAACTCTCGCAGCGGTTCGAGTCGCGCAGTCTGCACCTTCACGGAGTGCACTGATGGCGGCACCGACACACGCTGGGCTTTTGCGAAATTGACATGGTTCAGATGGTAAAGGCAGTCCTGCTCGACCGGCTCTGGGCTCGCATGAACGAGCGCGGCGACTTCCCCATGCTGTCGCAATCGCTGCGCACCACGGTCGCGGCCATGACCAACGACGACTACGACTTCAGCGCGCTGGTCAAGGTCGTGCTGTCCGACTTCGCGCTCACGCAAAAAGTGTTGCGCCTCGCCAACTCGGCCATGTACATGGCCTTCGGCGGCAACATCACGACCGTCACGCGCGCGCTGATGGTGCTCGGCATGGACGCGGTCGGCCATCTCGTGGTCGGCCTGAAGATCGTCGACCACTTCCATCACAGCGCGCCGCGCCGCATCGACGCCAAACTCGAACTGAACCGCACCTTGCTGTCGGGCTTCGTCGCCCGCAAGCTCACCGAGCGCGGCGACCTGCGCGCGGGCGAAGAGGCCGTGGTCTGCACGCTGATGCGCCAGGTCGGCAAGCTGCTGGTGGTGTTCTATCTCGAACCCGAGTGGGACCAGATCCGCCGCGAATGCGACGCGGGCACGAGCGAGGACGAAGCCTGCATCGACGTGCTCGGCGTGACCTTCGCCGAAATCGGCCAGGACGCGGCCGCGCGCTGGCGCCTGCCCGAGGCGATCCGCGAAGGCATGGGCGAGTACGACCCGGCCGGCACCGAGCCGCGCCAGGTGCAGTGGCTGCGCGCCATCACGAACTATTCGACGGAAGTCGCGCGCGTGCTGACCACGCCCGGCCTGACCGACGAAATGCGTGAGGAGCACATCGCCGAACTCGCGCAGTATTACGGCCGCGCGCTCAACACCGACCCCGACACGCTCGTGCAGATGAGCCTCGCGCTCGCCAACGAGGAAGCCGACGACGGCGTGATGCGCGAGATCGTCGAACTGCGTGCGAACGCCGACGCGATCGCACGCGAGGCGCTCGACCCCGAGGCGCGCATCGCCGCGGGCGTCGAAGATCTGCGTGCCCTGCCGCCCGGCAGCGCGCTGTCCGCCGCGCTCACGCTCGCCACCGAAACGGTGCTCGCGGGCCTCGGCTTCGCGCGCACGGTCGTGTTCGTGCGGCGCGGCGCGAATATGTTCGAAGCGCAGCGCGGCTTCGGCCCCGACGTCGAAGACGGCCTGGACAAGCTCACGTTCAGCGCCACGTTCCAGCCCGACGTGTTTCATCTGGCGATCGCCAACTCGGTGGGCATCTTCATCGAGAACGCGCAGGACCCGAAGATGCTCACGCGTCTGCCGGGCTGGTATCGCGCCCGCTTCGACGACACGCGCGCCTTCGTGCTGCTGCCGGTCGCCACGCAGGGCGAGCCGCCCGTCGCCCTGCTCTACGGCGACTGGATGACGAGCCAGGAACCGCGCCGCATCTCGCAGAAGGAAATGAGCGCGCTCAACGAACTCGCGCACGAACTCGCGCGCTTCTTTTCCGGCGATGCGGTGAAGACGCTGGCGAAGTCGAGCTGATCGCGCTTTTCAGGCCTCTCTACCTGTCGTCTTTGCGACGTCAAGCCGGAAAAACAAACGGGGCGCCACGCGCCCCGTTTGCATTGGCGACCGCGTTTTCGCGGCCTCGCTTTTAGCCCTCGGCCTGCACCAGCCCCTGAGCCTCGGCATCGCGTTCGGCCATGCCGGCCCATTCGGCCGCCTGCAAGGCCAGCGCCGACACCGCGCCCGCGTCGAGCGGCGCGAGATGCGCGCACGCGGCGTCCACGGCGATCCAGTTGCCGCGCTCCAGCGCCTCGCTCGCGTCGAGCAGCTGACCGAGCACGCCCTCGCGGCGCAGGATGGCCGCGCGGATCGGCTTGGCGAGCCGCAGCACTTCGAGCGCGCCTTCGATCGGCCCGCCGAACACCGCATCGACGAACGAAAACACGCCCACGAGGAACGCTGAGTCTTCTTCCGTCGGCCCCGCTTCGGGCAGCACCGCCGCCGCCATTTCCATGAAGCGCGCGCGCGTGGCCGCGAGTTGCAGCATCGGATCGTCTTCGAGGGAAATCTTGCGGCCGTCCGCGTAGAGCAGCAGTTGCGTCCAGCGCGCGATGCGGTTGGTGCCGGTCGCGTTGATCGCCTCGCGCAGCGTCGTGACCTTGCGGCCGAGCGCGAAGCTGCTCGAATTCGCGAGCCGCATCAGATGCATCACAAGGACGGGATTGAGCTTGAGCTCCGCTTCGAGCTGCATCACCGTGGGTTCGGAAGCCAGCAGTTGCAGCAGATTCAGCAGCGCCTGGCGCGAAGCGCTCGCGCGGCGCGCGCCGCCGTGCGGCTGCGTGAAGTAGTAGCCCTGGAAGCGGTCGAAGCCGAGCGCGTGCACGCGCTCGTAGTCTTCCTTGCTTTCCACGCCCATCGCGACGAGCAGCTTGCCCGCGGCCTTGAGCACGCTGGCGAACTTCGGCAGCATCGTGGCCGCGATGTCGCCGATGTCGATCTTGATCGCGTCGACGTAAGGCAGCAGCTTCGCGAGCGTCTCGTCGGCCTTCGTGACGTTGTCGAGCGCGAAACGATAACGTTTGCCATGCAGCTTGACGATGCGGGCAATCACCTCGGGATCGCTGCCCAGGTCGAACGGCAATTCGAAGGTCACGCGGTCGGCGGGCAGGCGCAGCAGCGCGTCGTCGAACAGCATCTCGCGCGTCACGTCGAGCCAAGCGGGATGGCCCGTGAGCGCGGCGCGCAGCGCGGGTTTGGCAAACGCCTTCACGAGCGCGGCGGCCTGCGAAGGCGGCGCGAGCGTGGCTGCGGCTAATGTTGTGGTGGCGTTCGCATCGCCGGCGCCGCCTGGGGCGTCGGCCGGATCGCCCTCTTGCGCGACGATGCGCGGCAAGGTCTCGTACGCGCACAACATGCCGTCGCGGTCGAGCAGCGGCAAGCGTGCGAAATACACCTCGAAAGGTCCGGCCGTCGCGCCCTGTGCGGCCTGGTTATCGGTTGCCTGTGCGCCGGACGGGCCGCTCGAAAGCGTGCTGTCGCCGGCACCTGGCGCGTGCTGGTCTGCGGTATTGAAGCTCATGGGTCCCCCGCGCGACGCCACGTTTTTCGTGGCGCCCGTATGGTCTCTCTTCGTTCGACTTCTTCTTGCTCGCCTGCGGTCCGCAATGCGGCGCCGCGGCGCGTTCCCATTTCTACCCTTGCTGCTCTTTACTGCCTTTGACTGCGCTTTAATTCTTACTCTTTCTTACCCGCAAGGATTTTATCCTGGCAGACAGGTCCGGCGTATGAAGCGGACGCTCAATTCTCGAAAATATTCGCCATGTTACGCGTTCGGCGGCACACGCGCGAGCCCGCGCGCAGGGGGCGCGGGCGGCGATTATTCTGGATTCCGAACTATCGACGCGTAAAAAATACCGGCCGGTGTCAACCGGCCGGTCGGGCACTCCGCGATCAGGCGAGATGCGCTGACTTCATTTACTTCAGCACGACCTTCACGTCGAAGTACTTGGCGGCGATCTTGTCGATCGTGCCGTCGGCCTTCAGTTCTTTCAGCGCGCCGTTGAGCGCGGCCTTGAGCGCCGCGTCGTTCTTGCGCACGCCGTAGCCCACGCCCTCGCCGAGCAGCTTGGCGTCGACGACCTGCGGACCCGCGAACGCAAAGCCCGCGCCTTGCGGCTTGTTCAGGAAGCCCTTCGATGCGGCTTCGGCGTCCTGGAACGCGGCGTCCAGACGGCCCGAGACGAGATCGGCATAGATCTGGTCCTGCGTCTGGTAAGGCACGACGTCGACGCCCGCGGGCGCCCACTTGGCCTTCGCGTACGACTCCTGGATCGTGCCTTGCAGCACGCCCACGTGCTTGCCCTTCAGCGATGCCGGCGTCGGCAGCAGCGGGCTGCCCTTCTTCGCGATCATCTGGTTCGGGATCGCGTAGATCGGATCGGTGAAGTCGATCGCCTGACGACGCTGGTCGGTGATCGTCATGTCCGAGTTGATGGCGTTGAACTTGCGCGCCTCGAGCGCGGGAATCAGGCCGTCGAACGAGTTTTCGACCCACACGCACTTCGCCTTGAGCTTCGCGCAGACGGCATTGCCGACGTCGATGTCGAAGCCCTGCAGTTCGCCGCTCGGCGACTTCGATTCGAACGGCGCATACGACGCCTCGACGCCGAAGCGGATTTCCTTGATATCGGCAGCGTGGGCCGCGCCGGCGGCCACGGTGACGGCCGCGCAGACTGCGAGGCGGGCCAGCTTGTTCCAGTTCATGTTCATCAGTGTCTCTTTCCAGTCGGATTACAGCGCGCTCCGGTGGTCTCCGTCGCGCTTGGGGCAGGATCGCTGCGCCAAAAAAGCGGCTCAAACGGCCCCATCGTTTCTGATGCGCCGCAGCAACCGCGAGGGCGCGATTGTACCTCGCCCGTGCACGCGGTCTGAAAACGTCATCACGCGCCCGGCGGGCCGCCCGGCGCGGCGCGAACTTGCAATTGGATGTCGTGGATGCGCAAGGCGAGCGCGGCTGACGAACGCCGCGCGTGCGCTAAACCAGCGCGGCCAGCGTCTCGCCCGTCGTATCGACGACGAGCAGGCCCGCGCGCAAACCCGGCTTCACGGCCGGATTGGGAAACACGATGCGCTCCTCGTCGTGCGCGACCACGTAGCGATACGCGCCGTCCTCGGCGAGCACGGTGCCGCGCGCGAACGGCGTGAAGTTGGCGACGTCGGCGGCCACGTGCAGTTGCAGCGCGTCGCTCTGCTTCGTGATCTGGCCGATGACGGTAAAGACGCGCGGCATCGGCGCATCGGCATCGGCGGCCGCGCCGGAGACGAGCCGCCGGATCGCCGCGTCGGCGTTCGCGAAACGCGCGAGATCGTTCTGGCCGAACGGACGCACCTTGCCGAGTTCGAGCGTGCAGGCGGTCGCGCCGCACGCGTCGGCGCTAAAGGACGAATACGTCGCGCCCTTTTCCGTGTGGATCAGCACGGCGGCGATGCGCGCGTCGGCGAGCCAGTCGAACATCGCGCGCGTGGGCGCGCCGCCCGTGTACGGCAAGAGCGCGAACTGCTCGAACGCCGAGGCGCGGATCGCCGTGTGCAGGTCGAGGTGCCAGCGCGCGAGCGCATCGTCGGGCGCGGCGTCGAAGAAGCGCTGCGCCGCCTGTTCGAGCGCGAGCGCGCGCGGCGCTTCGCGGCTCTGCGGCACGCGTGCGTGACGGCCGCCGAACAGACGGTTCAGATCGTCGTCTTCGTAACGCGTGGCGGCGCGCATCGCGGCCGCGTTGCCGAGCACCACGAGCAGACGGCACGCGAGCGGCAGACGCGCCGCCGCGATGTCCGCGACCATCTGCGAAAGCAGTTCGATCGGCGCGGTTTCGTCGCCATGCACGCCCGCCGAAATCAGCACGCTGCGCGCGGCGACATCCACATCGGCATCGGCGTGCGCCGGTTCGAGCAGCAGCACGCCTTCGTCCTGCCACTGCCAGCGCACCGCGCCGTTCGCGCACGCGCCCGCTTTGGCGTCATCGCTCGCGGGACGCCAGCCCGCCAGCGTCGCGCCGAGAAAATCGGCGAGCACGGCGATATCAGCGCTGGAAGTCATAGAGCGAGCCGAGGCCGAGAATCTGCGTGAGGTCGTCGAGCGCCGTGCGCGACTCCACGAGCAGCGCCGGATCGGTGAGATCCTGCGGCGCGAGGCGGTCGCGATAGTGCTTTTCGATCCACGCGTCGAGGCGCGCGAACAGCGCGTCGTTCATCCAGACGCCGGGCGCGACGGCGGCGCGCTCCGCTTCGCTGAGCACCACGCGCAGACGCAGGCACGCGGGACCGCCGCCGTTCTTCATACTCTCGCGCAGGTCGAACACGAGCACGTCGTCGATCGGACCGTGCTTCGCGACCAGTTCTTCCAGGTAGATCGCCACGCGCGGATTCTCGCGGCATTCCTGCGGCACGACGAGCACCTGCTTGCCATCCGCGCCGCTCAGCAACTGGCTGTTGAACAGATACGACGTGACTGCGTCGGCCACGCTCACTTGCGCGTCCGGCACTTCGATCACGTCGAACGGCGCGCCCTGCGCCGCGAGCTTCGCGCGCAGTTCGTCGTAGACCTTGCCCTGCTCGACGAACGCGCGTTCGTGGCAGAACAGCGTGCTGCGGTTGCCCACGGCGATCACGTCGTTATGGAATACGCCCGCGTCGATCACCTCGGGATTCTGCTGCGCGAACACGGCGCTCTCATCGGTCAGACCGTGACGTTGCGCGATTGCGCGGCTCGCCTCGAAGGTCTGACGCGCCGGAAAGCGCTTCGGCTCCGGTCCGCGGCGATATTCGCTGCGGCCATAAACGAAGAACTCCACGCCGCGCTCGCCGTACTGCGAGCAAAAACGCGTGTGATTAGCCGCGCCTTCGTCGCCGAGCGCGGGCGTGCCGGGCAGCGCCTCGTGCACCACGAAATGCGACGGGTCCGCGAAAATCGCGCCGAGCGTGCGGCGCGTGTACTCGTGCTCGATCGCGCGATGCAGCTTGCTGCACAGGTTCGCGGGCGTGAAGTGCACGCGCTGGTCGGGCGCGTCGGCCGACGGGCTCACGGTGGCCGCGTTCGCGGTCCACATCGCCGAAGCCGAGCTGGCCGCCGCGAGCAGTTCGGGCGCGTCCTTCGCGGCGCGCGCGATTGCTTCGGTTTCCTTACCGCTGAAACCCAGCTCGCGCAGCAGACGGATCGACGGCCGCTCCTGCGGCGGCAGCACGCCCTGCGCGAAGCCGAGATCGGCGAGCCGCTTCATCTTGCGCAGACCTTGCTGCGCGGCGGCACGCGGATTCGCGACCGACTTCTCGTTGTTCTGCGACGCGACGTTGCCGAACGACAGCCCCGCGTAGTTGTGCGTGGGGCCGACGAGTCCGTCGAAATTGGCCTCCAGGGTGGCCTTGGACCCGGTTGCGGAATGGCTCATCTCGATCCTCAGAATTGAAGGCCCGGCGAAACGCTCGCGGGCATCAGCAGTTGTGCGCTTTCCACCGAGGCCATCGGCCACGCGCAATAGTCGGCGGCGTAAAACGCGCTCGGACGGTGATTGCCCGAGCGGCCCGGACCACCGAACGGCGCGCCGCTCGACGCGCCATTGGTGGGCCGGTTCCAGTTGACGATGCCCGCGCGGATCTCGCGCGAGAAGCGCTGCCAGAGCGCGGCATCGTCGGCGAGCAGGCCCGCCGACAGACCGTAGGCGGTGTTGTTGGCCTGGGCGATGGCGTCGTCGAAACCGGCGTAGCGCACGATCTGCGCGAGCGGGCCGAAGTGCTCCTCGTCGGGCAGATCGGCCACGCCGGTCACGTCGAGAATGCCGGGCGTGACGAAGCCGAGCGCCGGGTCGCGCTGCGTCATCGGCAAGAGCGCCTTCGCGCCGCGTTCGAGCAGCATGGCCTGTGCTTCCATCAGCTTGCCCGCCGCGCGCGCGGAAATCACCGCGCCCATGAACGGCTGCGGATCGGCGTCGTACTCGCCCACGGCGATGCGCGACGACACCTCGACGAAACGCGCAAGAAAGCGCTCGCCGAACGCATCGGACGGCACCAGAATGCGGCGCGCGCAGGTGCAGCGCTGTCCTGCCGAGAGAAACGCCGACTGGATCGCGTGATGCACGGCGGCATCGATATCGTCCACCGGCGCGACGACGAGCGGATTGTTGCCGCCCATCTCCAGCGCGAGCACGATCTCGGGACGCCCGCCGAACTGGCGATGCAGATGCGTGCCCGTGTTCGAGCTGCCCGTGAAGAACAGCCCGTCGATCTGGCGATGATTCGCGAGCGCCACGCCGGTGTCGCGTTCGCCCTGCACGAGGTTGATCACGCCCGCGGGCAGACCGGCGTCGCGCCAGATCTCGACCGTCACGCGCGCGACGTCGGGCGCGAGTTCCGAGGGCTTGAACACGACCGTGTTGCCCGCGATCAGCGCGGGCACGATATGGCCGTTGGGCAGATGGCCCGGAAAGTTGTACGGCCCGAACACGGCCACCACGCCATGCGGACGATGACGCAGCACGGCCACGCCGTCGGCCATGTCGCTGCGCTTTTCGCCGGTGCGCTCGTTGTACGCGGTGATCGAGATCGCGACCTTCGCCGCCATCGACGCCACTTCGGTGCGCGCTTCCCAGAGCGGCTTGCCGGTCTCGCGGCCGATGGCCTGCGCGAGTTGCTCCTTGCGTTCGCTGACGAGCGCCGCGAAGCGCTTGACGATCTCGCAGCGCGCGTCGAACGGCAGATTCGACCACGCCGGGAACGCGCGGCGCGCGGCGCTCACGGCGCGGTCGACGTCCTGCTCGTTGGCGGCGCTGCCGCTCCAGACCGTCGCGCCCGTGCCCGGATTGCGCGACGCGAACGCGGGGCCCGAGGCCGCGCACCATTGCCCATCGATGAAAAGCTCGTTCATGACTCTTCCTGTTGTTTTGCTTGCGCGTGCTTTCGCGTATTCGTTGCGCCGATGCGTTGCGACGATCAGCGCCGATCAGCGCCGCGCGGCGCTCAGCACGCGCACCGGCTCGCCTTCCGCGACGCCGAGCGCCGCCGCTTCCTGCGCGCTCAGCGTGAACGCGCCGTCGCTGACCCCACCCGGCGCGAAGCCCACACGGAAATCCGTGAGCGAGGTGTTCGAAACCAGCGAGCGCACGCCCTCTTCCGCCGTCTGCGCGCCGATGTGCACCGGCACCACCACGCTCTCGCGCACCGTGCGCAAGTCGGCGATATGGCATTCGAGCACGGGGCCTGCATCGAAGATATCGACGTGATTCTCGTAGCGCAGCCCTTCGCCTTCTAGCATGCGGCGCGCGGGCACCGTGTCGGCGTGCGTGAGACCCACGCAGGCCTGCGCCTCGTCGGGCAGCAGCTCGACGTACACCGGATAGCGCGGCATCAGCTCGGCGAGAAACGCCTTGCGGCCATGCGAACTCAGATAATCGGCGGCATTGAAATCGATCTGATAGAAGTGCGAACCGACCGCCCTCCAGAACGGCGAGGTGCCTTCATCGTCGAAATGGCCGCGCAGTTCGGCGCAGATGCGCTCCGGAAAGCGCTCGCGGAACTGCGCGATAAACATGAAGCGGGAGCGCGACAGCAGCCCGCCCATGCCGCCCGTGCGATGGCGCGGCGAGAGGAACAGCGAGCACACTTCCGCGTAACCGGTGAGGTCGTGCGAGATATTGAGCGCGCGCATGCGCGTCCAGATGCCGAGATCCTGGCTCGCGTGCACCACCGTGCTCACGCGATAGTTGTAGAACGGCTGCGTGAGGCCCACGGCCGTTTCGATACCGCAGACGCCCGCCACGTCGCCGCTCGCGGTGTCTTCCATCACGAAGAAGTAGCCCGCTTCGGCCGGCGCGGCCTCGCCCGCGAGCGTGCGCCGCGTGCGCTCGATGCGTGCGGCCAGCGCCTCACGGTCCGGCTTGAAGGTCGTGAGGCCGGGGCCGGTTTCCTGGGCCAACGCGACGAGCGCGTCCACATCGCCCGTCTGCACGACGCGTACCACGATCATTGCGCTTCTCCCATCGAATTGTCGTTGTCGGGCGTTTCTCGATAGAGCGGCGCGCAACGCACGCGCGCGCCGTCCTGCACGTTCAGCGCCGCGCGCGTGGCGGCGTCGAGCGGCGCGTCGGCGACGGGTCCGTGTACCGCGTGTGCTGCGTGCAGCGCGCGCGCCACGTTTTCCTGCACCGGCAGCGTGGCGAGCACGCAGCGGAACTCGCCGCCCTGTTCGCTTGCGACCAGATACGTTTCGGTTTCCTGATCGTTGGCGGGCGCGCTTTCACGCACCACGCGCGTCGCGTTGCCCGCAACCGAGGCCGTGCGGTCCACCTGCGCCGTGAGCACCGGGCCCGCATCGAAGATATCGACGTAGCGGTCCGGCTCGAAACCCTCTTCGAGATGAATCTCGTAAGCGAGCAGCGCGCGCGGATCGGGCTCGCCGAGCACACGCTGCGCCGCTTCCGGCAACAGCGGCACATAGAGCGGATACGCGGGCATCACTTCGGCGATGAAGGTGCGGCTTCTGCCGCCCGAGGCCATTTCGATGTCCTTGAAATCGCGCCCGAAGAACTTGCGGCCCACCGCTTCCCAGAACGGCGAGACGCCCGCATCGTCGGTCACGCCGAGCAGCAGCGAGAACACTTCGGGCGTGAAGCGTCGGCGGTTCATCGCCACGTACATCATGCGTGCGCGCGACATCAGATGCGCCGCCGCGTCGCCGCGCAGCGACGGGTCGATATAGAAGCCCGCGAGGCGGCTCTTGCCCGTGAGTTCGTGCGACATCGTGAGCGCGTGAATCTTGCGGTTCACGTGCAGCTCGCGCGAGGCGTGGATCAGCGCGTCGTTGCGGAACGCGTAGAACGGCTCGGAGTAGCCCGCCGCCGCGATCAGGCTCGACGTGCCGACGAGCTGGCCCGTCGTCGAATCTTCGAGCACGAAGAGATAGAACTCCTCGCCCGGAAAGTCGACGTCCGCGCGAAACGAATCCTCTGAGAGCGCAATGCGCGCTTCCAGCGCCGCGCGATCGTGCGGCAGCGAATGCAGCACGGGCTGCGCGGTGCGGGCCATGTGCGCGATCGCGTCGAGATCGGCGAGCCTGGCGGGGCGAACGAATAGCATCGTCGGTCCTGTTATCGATCGGTTATCGATCGGTTATCGATCGGTTATCGAGAATGAACGCGGATCAGCGCGCGCCGACCACGTCTTCGAACGCCTGTTCGAGGCGCGCGAAGCCCTCGTCCAGATCGGCTTGCGGCATGATCAGCGACGGCGCGAAACGCAGCACATCCGGGCCCGCGATCAGCATCATCACGCCGCGATTCGCGGCCGCCGCGTTGAAGTCCTTCGCGCGTCCCGCGAAGCGCGCGTTCAGTTCGGCGCCGATCAGCAGGCCCTGGCCGCGCACTTCCTTGATCACGTCGAAACGCGCGTTCAGCTGCGCAAGCTTCGCGCGGATCGTCTCGCCGCGCTCGCGCACGCCCGCCAGCACCTTCGGGTCGCTGATCAGCTCGACCACCTTGTGCGCGATGGCCGCGCCGAGCGGATTGCCGCCGTAGGTCGTGCCGTGCACGCCCACCTTGAAGTGCGCCGCGATGGCTTCGGTCGTGAGCATCGCGCCGATCGGAAAGCCGTTGCCGAGCGCCTTCGCCGTGGTCAGGATGTCGGGCGTCACGCCCGTCTGCTCGTAGGCGTAGAAGGTGCCCGTGCGGCCCACGCCGGTCTGCACTTCGTCGAAAATCAGCAGCGCGTTGTGCGCATCGCAGGCTTCGCGCAGCGCTTTCAGGAAGGCCGGATCGGCGGGGATCACGCCGCCCTCGCCCTGCACCGGCTCGACGATCACGGCGCAGGTCTGCGGGCCGATCGCGCGCTTCGCGGCTTCGATGTCGTTGTACGGCAGATGGATGATGCCCTGCGGGATCGGGCCGAAGCCTTCCGAATACTTCGGCTGGCCGCCCACGCTGACCGTGAAGAAGGTGCGGCCGTGGAACGACTGCGTGAACGACACGATCTCGGCCTTCTGCTCGCCGTGGCGGTCGAAGGCGACGCGGCGCGCGAGCTTGAGCGCGGCTTCGTTCGCTTCGGCGCCCGAGTTGGCGAAGAACGCGCGATCGGCGAAGGTCAGCGATTCGAGCTTCTTCGCGAGGCGCAGCACCGGCTCGTTGGTGTAGCCGTTGCCGATGTGCCAGAGCTTGCCGCCCTGATCGTGCAGCACCTTGAGCAGTTCCGGGTGCGCGTGGCCGAGCGAGGTCACGGCGATGCCGCAGGCGAAGTCGATGTAGTCGCGCCCGGCGGTGTCCCACACGCGCGAGCCTTCGCCGCGCTCGGGCACGAACGGCGCGGGCGAGAAGCACGGCACCATCACTTCGTCGAAAGTCTGGCGGCTCACAGTCTGGTCGTTCATGGCGAATCCTCGGGTTCTCGAATCAGGGTCTTGAATCAGCGTCTCGATTCAGGCTCGTGCCGCCGCAAATGCGTTTAGGGTACGAACCGGATGCAATCGGGCCAGGGCCAACGGGCTGAATATCGGTGATATCGGTTGCAGTGTAGGCAACCGCGCGGCAAACGTCTTGCGCAGGCGCGACGCGTTTTTTCGTCAGCGCGGGCGCGGCGGGCGTTCCCGATGCAAGGCGAGCACGTTCCGTGCGCCGCGTCATGCTCCATCGCGCCCGCGGCATGCTCAGTCCCGCTCGGGCGGCTCGACCAGCGCCCCGGCGCGCGGCTCGGGGTTGGCGCCGCCATGCTGGCGCTCGATCCAGTTGCGGCGATCCTCGCGCGGCGTCACGCCGAAGCGCTCGCGATACGCATTCGAAAAGTGCGCCGCCGACGAAAACCCGCACGCGAGGCTGATCTGCACCACCGACTTGCTGGTGCGCTGCAACTGCGAGCGCGCTTTCGCGAGGCGCAGGCCGAGGTAATACTTCGACGGCATCGCGTTCAGATACTGTTTGAACAGGCGTTCGAGCTGACGGCGCGAGACGCCCACGTGACCGGCGATCTCGTCGGTCGTGAGCGGGTCCTCGATGTTCGCTTCCATCAGCATGAGCGCGTCGTTCAGGCGCGGATGGCGCTCGCCGGGCGCGGTCACGAACGGAATGCGCTGACGCTCGTCGCCGCTGCGCAGCGTGCTTGCGCCCATCGCGTCGGCGATACGGTCCACGAGTTCGGGGCCGTGCTCGCGGCCGATCATCGCCAGCATGAAATCGAGCGTCGCCTGGCCGCCCGCGCAGGTCGCGCGATCGCGGTCGATCTCGTAGAGATGCTGCGTGACGATGGTGCGTTCGAACTGCTCGGCGAACTGCTGGTACATCTCCCAGTTCACGGCCACGCGATAGCCCTGCAACTGCCCCGCCATCGCGAGCCACCAGACGCCGTGATGAATGCCGGTGACGAGCGGCGTGCGCTGTCCCACGCGCGCGAGGCTCGCGAGGAACAGGCGGTAGTCGGCGAACTGCTGATAGCGCTCGGTCACGACGATCAGCCAGTCGCACGCGAGCGCGTCGCCGAAGGCGGCGTCGGCGGGCCACTGCGCGCCGCCCGCGAGCGGCACGGGCCGCCCGTTCCACGACACCATCTGCCAGCGGTAGAGCGCGCGGCCGTCGATCTCGTTGGCGAGATTGAGCGCGTCGACGATCGGGCCCACGCCCGACATCGACACCGGCGGCAGCGCGACGATCGCCACCTGGGTCGTGCGGTTCGCGCGCGCGGCGGCCTGCGCGGCTGGCGCGGCTTGCGTGGCCGCGGCCGCCCTGGAGATGGATGCGTTGCCTTCCTGGTTCATGCGCGAATACAGCGTGCGGGGCTTATTTCAGGCTGCCCGACAGGAACTGGCGCAGGCGCTCGCTTTTCGGCGCGCCGAGCACCTCGCCGGGCGCGCCCTGTTCTTCCGTGCGGCCCTGATGCAGAAACATCACGTGATTCGACACGTTGCGCGCGAAACCCATTTCGTGCGTCACGACGATCATCGTGCGGCCTTCCTCGGCGAGCTTCTGCATCACCTTGAGCACTTCGCCGACGAGTTCAGGATCGAGCGCCGACGTCGGCTCGTCGAACAGCATCACGTCCGGGTGCATGGCGAGTGCGCGCGCGATCGCCACGCGCTGCTGCTGCCCGCCCGACAGATGCGACGGATACTGTTTTTCCACGCGCGGCGCGAGGCCCACTTTCTCCAGATACTCGCGCGCGCGCTCCTCGGCTTCCTTGCGCGGCACGCCGAGCACATGCAGGGGCGCTTCCATCACGTTCTCGATCACGTTCATGTGCGACCAGAGATTGAAGTGCTGGAACACCATCGCGAGCTTGGTGCGGATGCGCTGGAGCTGCTTGTGATCGGCCACGTCGAGGTCGCCGTTGCGGCCCGCCCTGGTGCGCACGGTCTCGCCGTCGACGACGATCTCGCCCGCGTTCGGCTTCTCCAGAAAATTGATGCAGCGCAGGAACGTGCTCTTGCCCGAGCCGCTCGCGCCGATGATGCTGATCACGTCGCCCTTCTTCGCGTCGAGCGAGACGCCTTTGAGCACTTCGTTGTCGCCGTAACGCTTGTGGATATCGCGCGCGATCAGCTTGCTCTCGCCTGCCGGCGTCGTTTGCATCGTCTGAGCCAAGATGGTCTCCAAAAAAATGTCGCGTCAGTGCAAGGCGATTCAGCGCGTGCGCACGGCCAGGTGGCCGAGCCAGCGCTTCTCCGCGCGGCGGAACGCGGCCACCAGCACGAACGATACCGCACAGTAGATCAGCGCCGCGAGGCCGAACGACTCGAACGAACGGTACGTGGCCGAGTTGGCGTCGCGCGCCACCTTGAGCAGGTCGGGCACCGTGGCCGTGAAGGCGACCGTGGTGGCGTGCAGCATCAGGATCACTTCGTTACTGTACAGCGGCAACGCGCGGCGCAGCGCCGAAGGCAGAACGATGCGCCAGTACATCGTGAACGGGCTCATGCCGTAGGCGCGCGCCGCTTCCACTTCGCCGTGCGAGGTCGCGCGGATCGCGCCCGCGAAGATCTCGGTGGTGTACGCGCAGGTGTTGAGCGCGAACGCAAGGATCGCGCAGTTCAGACCGCTGCGGAAGAACGCGTCGAGCAGCGGCTCGCTGCGCACGAAGGCGAGACTGTACACGCCCGTGTAGATCAGCAGAAGCTGCACATAGAGCGGCGTGCCGCGAAACACGTAGGTGTAGAAGCGCACCGGCATCGAGATCCAGCGCCGCCGCGAGACGCGCGCGACCGCGAGCGGCACCGCGCACACGAAGCCGAACGCCACGGACACCACGAGCAGCCAGAGCGTCATGGCGAGGCCGGAAACATGCTCGCCGTCCCAGTAGAGAAACGCGCGGCCGAATTGCTGGAGGATTTCGTTCATCGCTTGTGCCCTTGCGGTGTCAGAGTTGCGCGTGGCGCACGCCCGCCGAGTAGCGGCGTTCGAGCCAGATCAGCGCGAAGTTCGAAATCGTCGTGATCGCGAGATAGATGAGCGCGGCGATCAGCAGGAAGAAGAACAGATTGAAGGTGCTGCGGCCCGCGTCCTGCGCGGCCTTCACGACATCGGCGAGACCGATGATCGAGACCAGCGCCGTCGCCTTCACGAGCACCTGCCAGTTGTTGCCGATGCCGGGCAGCGCGAAACGCATCATCTGCGGAAACAGGATGCGCGCGAACACGCGCGCGCCGCTCATGCCGTAGGCGTAGCCCGCTTCGAGCTGGCCGCGCGGCACGGCGAGAAACGCGCCGCGAAACGTCTCGGTGAAATACGCGCCGTAGATGAAGCCGAGCGTGAGCACGCCTGCCACGAACGGATCGATGTCGATCTGCGCCATGCCGAGCGCGTCGGTGGCCTCGTTCACGCCGATCTGGATGCTGTAGAACAGCAGCAGCATCAGCACCAGATCGGGCACCGAGCGGATCAGCGTGGTGTAGGCCGTCGCGCAGGCCGCGAGCGGCCGGTTGAACGAGAGCTTGGCCGCCGCGCCCGCGAGGCCGAGCAGCACGGCCACGCCCAGCGACAGCAGCGAGAGTTCGATCGTCTGGATCGTGCCGGCGAGCAGCACCGGGCCAAAGCCGTAGAGCATCACGCGCGTCTCCGAGGAAATCGTTGTCGAGGTCCCGGGCGATTCGCGATTCGGCGCGGCGCGCCGGGCACGCAAAAAACCCGGGAAGTGGCGCGGATCGTCGCAGCGCCAAATTGTTTGCTCAAACGTGCGCGGCGCGCGTGCTGCATCGCAACAATTCCCGCCGATGACGGCTGCCGGGCCCGGCGCGGCGGCGTTTGCCCCGATCCGTCAGGCGCGATGCTTTTGAAAGCCGCAAAGACAACGCCCCGCCAGGCGCAAGCCCGCGGGGCGTTTTGACAAGTTTCGGGTCGCTTTTTCGATAGACGGCGCGGACCCGCGCGAGGCCTCGGCGATTAGGCGCTTACTCCATCCCCAACTGCGCGAGGATCGCGGGCAGCATGTACTGGACGGCCGCGCGGCCCTCGGCGATGGCCGGTCCGGCGCGATGGAAATCGAAGATCCCCATGCCGCCCAGACGCGGCTGGATCAGCACGTCGGCGGGCTCGCCCGCGAGTCGGCTGCGCGTGATGCGCACCTGCATGATGTCGATACTCTGCGCGATCGAGCTGAGCATCGACGGCACCCGCGCGCTCGGCGGCGGCGCCACGCGCACGTCCGGCCCGCCGCTCACGCCCGCGCCCGACGGTTGCAGCCAGCCCGGAAAACGCTTGCCGTTCTTGCGCAGCAAAGGCGCGGACTCCGCCGCGCCGTCCATCCCATTCACGCCACTCACATCGTCGAGGCCCGCGAGCGGCTCGCCCGCTTCGGGCAGCACGCCGTCGGTCACGGCGCGGCGCGCGGCGCCCGGCGCCTCGCGCGGCACCGTGTCGATCGCGCCGCCCAGATCGCGGCCGTTGAGAATGTCGTGATTGAGGTCGATGGCGATCACCGTGTCGGCGCGCATCGCGCGCGCGGCGGACACCGGCACGGGATTGCTGAGCCCGCCGTCCACGAGCCACACGCCGTCGTGCCAGATCGGCGTGAAAATGCCCGGAATCGCGATCGAAGCGCGCACCGCATCGACCACGCCGCCCTCGCGCAGCCAAACCTCGCGGCCCGTGTCGAGTTCGGTCGCGACCGCCGCGAACGGCATCTTCAGATCGTCGATCGCACGGCCGTTGAACTGCTTCGCGAACAGGTCGATGACCTTGCGCCCGCCCAGCAGCCCGCCCGAAAAACGCAGATCGAGCAGCCGCACGACCGTCTGCCACGTGAGCTTGCCGACCCAGTCCTCGAGCCAGTCCAGATCGCCGTTGGCGTAGACCGCGCCCACCAGCGCGCCGATCGAGGTGCCGCAGACCACGTCGGGCTTGATGCCCGCTTCCTCCAGCGCGCGGATCGCGCCGATATGCGCCCAGCCGCGCGCCGCGCCGCCGCCCAGCACGAGCCCTACGCGGCGCGCGCGCCGCCGTTGCGTCACCATGCGCGCCCCCTGCTTCTGCGTTGCCTGCCTTGTTTCTGAGTCATGGTGTTTCGTCTGCGTTTCGTCTGCTTGTTGCTGCGTTTCGTCTGCTCGTTGCTGCGATTCGTTCAATGTCCGCGTATCACGTCCGAGCGCGAGGTCGTCGAGACGTGGCCGTCGGGGCCGAAATGCACGTTGAAATACGCCTCGGGCGTCACGCCGCCCTCGTACCATTTCCAGCTCCAGACCGTTTCCTGCTTGAGCCGGTAGGCGGCCACCTGCCCCGGCTTGCCGAGCAGCGCGCGCACGTCGTCCTGACTCATGCCGATGCGCACCTTCGCGAAGTTCTCCGCCGTGAGCGCCTGCGTAATGGCGACGAGCCGACCGTTCGGGCCGATGTCGACCATATAGGTCTTGAGCCCTTGCGGGCCGCGCGGATATTCGAGGCGGCGCGAGCCGTCGTCGAAAACGCGCTCGGTCTCGGGCTTGCCCATCTGCTCGCGCACCTGGTCGAGCGTGGACACGCCGGGCGTGAGGCCCTTGAGCAGCAGCACGTCGGGCTTCACGGAATCGAAGAAGGCCTTGAAGCTCTGGCGGAACGAATCGAGCATGGCGTCGAACGGGCGGTCGTCGCAGCCGGCGAGCGTGAACGCCGCGAGCGCGGCGCACGCGGCGGCCAGCGTCCGCGTGGATCTGAATGGGGAAGGCATGTCCGGGTGCGGCATCAACATGGGCTTGCGCATGCGCCGGACCCGAGGCCCGGCGCACGCTTAATAGCCACAATGTACCGTCAATGACGCCGGTCGTGGTTCGAGGGCCGCTTCGAAGCTTCGGCCATACGTTCGGAAACGCGCGCAATATCGTGCAAACCGGCGCGCAACCCCACGCGCTCCGGCGTGCCACCGCGCAGCGTGCGGCGCGTGCGGGCGATCTCGGCGGCCTGCCAGGAAATCAGCGCGATCACGCCGAACACCACTTCGCGCATGCGCTTGACGAGCGCGAGCGAGAACGCCACTTCCTGGCTCACGCCGAACAACTGCGCGAGCAGCACCACGGCGACTTCCTGCACGCCGAGGCCCGCGGGCACCATGAAGGCCGCGTGGCGCACGGCCTGGGTGATGGCCTCGATGGCGAGCGCGTCGCCGACCGAGACCGGATGGCCGAGCAGCGAGAGCGCCCACCAGGTTTCGAACGCGCCCAGCATGTAGCCGCCGAGCTGCCAGAAGAACACGCGGAACATCAGGCCGGTGCGCGACATCAGCGCGTCGAGATCGGCGTCGAGCTGCCGGCCGTCGATGCCGAGCTTCTGCCAGGTTTCCTCGCCGAACAGCCGCGCTGCCCAGCGCTCGATCGCATGAAACACGCCGCCGCGCCGCAGCAGCACGACCGCGAGCACGGGCAGCGGCGCGGTCAGCACGAGCGCCAGCGCGATCGTGACGATGGTGCGCAGCGAGCCGCCGTCGCCGGTCGCCGCGACGATCAGCACCACGCCGAGCGCCGAAAACGCGTACTGCACGGCGATCGTCACGAATACCTCGACGATCACCGACGCCGTGACCTCGCTCACCTGGCGCGGCTCGCGCAGCGTCCAGCGCGCGAGGCGGATGCCGACCAGTTCGCCGCCGACGCCCACCACGGGCAGCAGCCGGTTGACGGCTTCGCGCACCGTGGCGACCCACCAGAGAAAGGACAACGGCGCTCGCCGGTCGAGCAGCAGACGCCACGCGTGCGCGTCGAGCAGCAGCGGCAGCGCGTGGAACGGCACGAGCCAGAGGAGCACCGGACCCGCCGCGCCGATCACGCGCATCACGTCATGCGCGCCGTCGTGGACGACGAGGCCGATCAGGATCGCGATCCCGACCGGCAGGCCCAGCCATTGAAGCCACTTCATGATGACGCCCGACCCTCCGCCAGCCCTGCCTTGTGCGGCGCTGCCGCGTGGTCGCCATGGCCGCCGCGGCCGCCGTGGCCGTCGCGGTCAACTTCGCGGCCGTCGAAAAACACATCGGTGAAACCACCGTGGCGCACGCCCGCACGCGCGAGCGCGTCGGCCACGCGCGGCGACACTAGCGCGGCGAGTTCGTCGGCGTGGCGATAGCTCTGCATCGACGCCGTGATCGGCCCCTCGCCCGCCGCCGGCGCTTCGGCCGGATGGCAGTAGATTTCGCCGACGCCCTGCGCAGGCAGACGCGCGATGGCGTCGAGCAGCACCGCTTCGTCCATCGCGCCGGTATTCGCGATGCCGACCACGTAATCGTTGTGCGCGATGCCCGCGCGCGCGAGACGCGAGCGCACCAGCGCGAGCCACGGCTTGAGCGCGGCGGGCGCGCCCGCCTCCAGCGGCAGACGCACGGCACGCAAACCGAACTCGCGCCCGATCGACAGGATCAGCGAGAGCACCGTGGGATGCAGATGGAAATGCTTGTGCGTGTTCACGTGATCGAGCGCGAGGCCCGTCGCCGCGAACGCCTCGAACTGCGCGCGGATTTCCAGCGCAAGCTGCGCACGCACATGCGGCAGAAAGAAAAAGCGAAAGCCGTCGCGCACCATGTTGTCGCCGAAACGGCCTTGCGCGTCGACGAGCGCGGGAATGCGCTCGCGCGGCAGCCTCGACGCGCCGTCGGCCAGCACGAGATGCAGGCCCACGCGCAGCTTCGGCAGGCGTTGCGCGCGCGCCACCGCGTCGGCGGCGGCGGGCGCGGCCACCATCAGGCTCGCGGCATTCAGCACGCCGTCGCGATGCGCGCGCTCCACCGCCGCGTTGACCCGCTCGTGCAGGCCGAAATCGTCGGCGGTGAAAATCAGCGCGCGTTCGCGCGGCTGCATCATGCCTCGTGCGCGCGCAGGAAGCGGAAGAACTCCACACCTTCGCGCAGACGGCGCTTCATCATGTCCCAGCTCGTCAGCATCTCGCGCACGATTTCCCAGATCTTCGACGGACGGAAATAGAACTGACGATAGAACTGTTCGAGATGGTGATAGATCTCCTCGCGCGACAAATGCGCGTAGCCGATCGCCGCAAGCTGCACGCCTTCCTTGCTCACCAGATTGATGGTCTTGTTCTCTTCCATCCAGCCGTTTTCGACGGCCTGCTTGTAGAGCGTCGTGCCCGGATACGGCGCGGCGAGCGAGACCTGGATCGTGTGCGGATTGATTTCCTTCGCGTACTCGATGGTCTTCTTGATGGTCTCCTGCGTCTCGCCCGGCAGACCCAGAATAAAGGTGCCGTGAATCTTGATGCCGAGGTTCTTGCAGTCCGCGCTGAAGCGGCGCGCGAAGTCGGTGCGCACGCCCTTCTTGATGTTCACGAGGATCTGGTCGTCGCCCGATTCGAAGCCCACGAGCAGCAGACGCAGGCCGTTTTCCTTCATGACCTTGAGCGTCTTGAACGGCACGTTGGCCTTCGCGTTGCACGACCACGTCATGCCGAGCTTGCCCAGACCGATGGCGATGGCTTCGGCGCGCGGCAGGTCGTCGGTGAAGGTGTCGTCGTCGAACATCAGCTCCTTCACTTCGGGCATGTTGTCGCGAATCCACTTCGCTTCGGCGATCACGTTCTCGACCGAGCGCGTGCGGTAGCGATGGCCGCTGACCGTCTGCGGCCACAGGCAGAACGTGCAGCGCGACTTGCAGCCGCGGCCCGTGTAGATCGACACGTACGGGTAGTTCAGATAGCCGATGAAGTAGTTGTCGATCTTCAGGTCGCGCTTGTAGATGGGCGCGACGAACGGCAGCTCGTCCATGTTTTCGAGGATCGGACGCGCTTCGTTGTGCTCGATCGAGCCGTCCTTCGCGCGCCAGCTCAAACCCTTAATTTCCGGGAAGGGCTTGCCTTCGGCGATTTCCTTGCAGGTGTAGTCGAACTCCTCGCGGCAGACGAAGTCGATCGCTTCCGACGCCGTCAGCGAGTTGTGCGGATCGACCATCACCTTTGCGCCGACCATGCCGACCAGCAGCGACGGCTTGCGCTTTTTCAGGTCTTCCGCGAACAGCGCGTCGGTCGGGAACGACGGCGTGCTCGTGTGGATGATCACGAGGTCGTAGTCCATCGCGATCTTGAGCGTCTCTTCCACGCCGATGCCGTCGGCGGGCGCGTCGAGCACGCGACTCTCCGGCACCAGCGCCGCGGGTTGCGCGAGCCAGGTCGGATACCAGAACGAGCGGATCTCGCGCTTCGCCTGATAGCGCGAACCCGCGCCGCCATCGAAGCCGTCATACGACGGGGCCTGCAAAAACAGCGTTTTCATGAGATGAGTGCTCCGGCAATCCTTGAGTCAATTGAGCTTGAAAGCGTAAGCGCGCGGGCGTCGGCTCCGGCCGGCGTCACGCGCGATGAAATGTTCCGGCACGTCTGCGGTTCAGCGGCCATCAGGCACCGTCTGCCGCCATCGGCAATCCTCAGCGGCCATCCGTGACCTCCACGGCCGCGCGCCGAGGCGCCGCGCTCACACGCGGCTCGCGCGCAGTGGACACGGTCTGCGTGACACCCGTGTGTCCCGCGCCCACCGCCTCGCCCGTTTCGGGATTGGCCACCGGCACGCGCACGCCGCGCCACATCACATGCGAGCCGAACGCGGCCGCGAGCCACTGCAGCAGCAGCAGCGTGTCGCGCAGCGGCACGAGCGGCAAATCGCGCCAGAACGCGCGCCAGCCACCGCTGCTGCGCGCATGCAACGCTATCCGCGCGATGATACCGCCGACCGTGCTCGTCGCCAGCGCGGCCGTCGCCGCCCTGCCGCCCGCGCATAGTGCGCCGATGCCACCACCACCCGCACCACCCGCGCCACCGGCAACAACCGGCAGCAAGCCTTCGAGCAGCGCATAACCGAGCGCGCCCGCGACGAGCCACGGAAACGTGAACGTGATGAACAGCGACGCGAAACCCGCCGGATTCACCGAGCGGATCGTGCGCAGCCAGCGCGTCTCGCGCAGCCACAGCGTGCGGAAATTCGGCTCGATCACGTCGGTCGCGACCAGCACGGGCGCGAGCACCGTGGCCAGGCCATGGTCGCGCGCGAAACGCGCCAGCAGGTAGTCGTCGGCGAGACAGTCCTTGAGCGCCGTGAAGCCGCCGATGCGTTCGAGCGTCGTGCGCGACAGCGCCAGCGTGGCGCCGAAGCCGAAGGCGCGCGAGCCCGTCGAATGCGCGACGCGCACCGAAGGCGCGAACCATTCGTTGATGAAGAGTGCGCCGATGCGCGGCCAGAAGCCGCCGACGCTGCGCGCGCGATACAGACAGGTGACCACGCCGACGCCCGGATCGGCAAGCGGCGCGGTGACGATGTCGAGATAGTCCGGTTCGACGGCGATATCGCTGTCGGCCACGATCAGCAGGTCGTGACGCGCGTGCGCCGCCATGTTGATCAGGTTGCTGACCTTGAGGTTGCTGCCGTGCACGCTCGCGTCGATCACGAGCACGATGTCATGGCCCGGATACGCGGCCTGCAGCCGCCGCACCACGGCGATGGCCGGATCGTTCGGCGACGACACGCCGAAGATCAATTGATAACGCGGATGGCGCTGCTCGCAGAACGTGGCGAGGTTCTCGTAGAGACGCGGTTCGGCGCCGCACAGGGGCTTGAGCACGCTGACCGGCGTGGCCGCGCGAGCGCGCGCGAGACGCGCGGCCACGCGCACCTGCGCAGCGGAGCCGAAGCGCGGCATCGTCAAGGCGGCACTGATCGCGTACAGCGTGGCGGCGCAGCACAGCGCCGCCAGCAACCACCACGCGAGCGGCCACGCGGAAAAAAGCGACCCCGTCATCCCGCCGCGCCTCGCCCGTCAATCAGGCGGACGCCGCAAGGCGCGAGTGCGCACACGACGGCCCGGCATACCGCACCGTCCAGATCAAGTGTCTTGACTGGAACCATTTGCCCTACCCCGAAGTTCATCAATAAAACAAACGCGCATCGTATCTGCGCAGCATATTCATCGCCAGCAACGTAACAGGCGACACCATTTTTAGTGACTCAGCGCAAATTCAAATGATGATTTGATTAAACGGTGCCATAAAACCTGATGCGCATTCCCGCGCACTTACATTACCCAGACCGCGCCCAGGCACCGCTGAGCCCCTGATCCGGCGCAAAAATTGTAGCAGTATCGTCTTCTAACTGCCTTGCAGTCCTCGCAAAAATCCTTCTCAAATCCGCAAAGGTCGGAGAAGACTGCGATTATTTCTCATTTGAATCTTCTTACCCGCCAATATTTTTAAAAATGAAAAAATTCGGAAAGCATATCGCAATGCATCTTTAACAGAATTGAATTGCAGACTGTAAAGTCAGAATAAACAAGAATTATTCCGATTCAATTAAGAACATGTGGAGATCGCTTGAACCCACGCCGCCCGCATGGGTTCCCGGCGGGCGCCAGCAGGATCCAGGACGCTTTGGCACAATGGCCGCACCTTGCGTCTGCCTTGCAGCCGCGCCCCATGATTTCCGGAGCGCCACGATCCCCATGATTCCCTTCTCCGTCCTCGACCTCTCGCCGGTGCCCGCCGGTTCGAACGCCGGCGCCGCGCTGCGCAACACGCTCGATCTCGCCCAGCACGCCGAGCGCTGGGGCTACCACCGCTACTGGCTCGCCGAGCATCACAACATGACGGGCATCGCCAGCGCCGCCACCTCGGTCGTGATCGGCTATGTGGCGGGCGGCACGAAGACCATCCGCGTGGGCTCGGGCGGCATCATGCTGCCCAACCACGCGCCGCTCCTGATCGCCGAGCAGTTCGGCACGCTCGAAGCGCTCTACCCTGGCCGTATCGACCTCGGCCTCGGACGCGCGCCCGGCACCGACCAGACCACGGCGCGCGCGCTGCGCCGCGATCTGCAAGCGAGCGCCGAAGCGTTCCCCGACGACGTCGCCGAATTGCAGCGCCTGTTCAGCGAGCCCGTCGACGGCCAGCGCGTGCGCGCGGTGCCCGGCGCGGGCCTGCACGTGCCGCTCTATATCCTCGGCTCCAGCCTGTTCGGCGCGCAGCTCGCCGCCGCGATGGGTCTGCCCTTCGCGTTCGCCTCGCACTTCGCGCCCGATCATCTGCTCACGGCGCTGCGTCTCTATCGTTCGCAGTTCCGTCCTTCGGCCACGCTCGCGAAGCCGCATGCGATGGTCGGCGTCAACGTGATCGCCGCCGAAAGCAACGACGAGGCGCGTCTGCTGTTTACCTCGCTGCAACAGCAGTTCGTGAATCTGCGGCGCGGCACGCCGGGCCAGTTGCCGCCGCCCGTCGAGCAGATTGCCGCCAACGACTTCGAACTGGCCGGCGTTGCGCATTCGCTGGCGTGCTCGGTGATCGGCGACCGCGAGACGGTGCGCGCGGGGCTCGAATCGGTGATCGAGCAGACCCAGGCCGACGAGCTGATCGTCACTGCGCAGATCTACGATCACACCAAGCGTTTGCGATCGTTCGAGATCGCCGCCGAACTGCGTGCGGAGATGGCGGCGGTTTGAGCGGCGGTTTGAGCGGCGGTTTGAGCGGCGGTTTGAGCGGCGGTTTGTTCGTCGCCTGGCCACTGGAAGAAAAAACGGGCGCTCGATGCGCCCGTTTTTCATGCTGGCCTGCACGCCTCACACGCTGAAGTTCAAGGCTCGCGCGGCGCGCGCACCTCGGACGGCGCGGCGTCCTTGCCGATGGCCGTCGTATCTTTATCGCCGATCAGCAGCAGCGTCGGCATCCGCAACTGCCCGCGTTCGTGGTTCACCGGCTGCGTGTAGCGGTCGACACTATAAATTTTCGTCGAATCTCCTCGCACCCTCATCCCATAGAGGTATACACGGTACGGAGTTGAGTTGGTGGCGGAAAACAAACTCTCCTCAGAATAACGATGAAAGGCACTTGCCGACTGTGGATTCAACTGGTCGCAGCGACGGCAATGTCCGTTTCAACAGCGCAGCGGTCTATCGCCTATGGCCGTTCAGACGTCTCACAGCCACCCTTTGCGTGGACGATGCTTCATATCCAACTTCCGACCTCTACGTTCTGCCTCATTCGACACGTTGCCGCCTGTCACACCTTCCGCCGGCCAATAACTACTGCTACGACCGGCGGCAGTCAGTTTCTTCCTGCTCGATTGGCATGATCGTCTCAATTTGCAGCTTGTTTAGGAACGTGACCGGTATTCTCGGGAGATCAGGGGCCGTATACCGGATCGCGCGACTGGGCCTGTCTAGCAAGACAAGAAAGCGTTCGCGCGGGTTTTTACTCCCACACATTTCAGGGTCCGCAAGATCGTAAGTGAATGCGATTCTAGCCGCCAGTGCAGCCGTGAAGTTAGAACCACCGAGGATAGCTTCCGGTACCATCGCAACGACAGTAACCATAAAGAAGAAGAGCGGCAAGACTCTCGGGCCGTTTTGCTTCAATGCCCCCCGAAGTTCCGCCCAAGCCTTTTCCTCTTTAGGTCTACGGCGGGCCGGAAAAAAAGTCAGAAACATTCCGATGAGCAGCAAAACTCCAGATGCTCCCGCAACTATAACGCCGGCCAACCCGACCACGCCGAAGAATGTGGTCGCGGCCACTGCCGAGGTGAATCGCGACGAGTCGACTCCCATCAGTGTCGTAATCGTCGATGCCGCCATCGCATGCGAGTACCACGTCGCGAGCAACAAAACAACCGTGACCAGCAGTCGCACTGCAGCGTCGTCGCAAAACTTCTTGACCTTCTTCACACGATAGGCGAGATGGAAGACGATTGCGACCGGGAAAATACTCGTCCAGATCAATGACAAGACGTTTAGGATTGGCCCGTGAGCACGGACACCGAGAATCCCCAGAAGCTCGGCGACGAAGGCGATACCTGCCCCAATCTGTACGTATTTCTCAGAGCAAATTTTGAACAGGTAGTGGTCGACTTTTCTGAATAATCTTCGCAGCCCTACATACGCAAACCTAATCGCTCTCATGGGGAAGATGCGTCGGATAAACAATGGTAATCGTGCCGCTGCCTTCATCACGCACCAAACACCGAAGATCGCCGCTGCAGAGATAGAAAATGTGACTAACGCGATAACTAATAAGGCCAATATCATTGATTTTTATTCGTTGCGATCGGTCAATGGGTGAAACGTTGGGTGGGTGCAGTTGTCGCGACTACAGCCACGTTCTATCAGCTCATCCGTAATCTTGCCCAGAGATCACTGCAGCGCGCGGACGCGGTGGAGCTCCGGAATCTCTCCTTTTAGTTGTTCTCGACGGCTAATATCAACAACAGGCAAAGCACGCCTACCAAGATGGGGGATAGCGTATGTCGTCTATACTGCGTGCCGTTCCGTAGTAATCAGGGGGAGAGCAGCGGGTGCAGGCTTTCAATTGATCCGAGATTGGCCATGTGGCTTTTCTCAAATCTCCGCTGTCGCTTGCGGCGAATGGGTGGCGCCGCCTTCAGTCACTGAACAATCTGGTCAATTGCATGCACGATTCCTTTTATGCAGCTGGCTACCCGCTGTACGTCGGCTCGGTCGATAGTCCAAGGAACACGTGGAGCAATCGGCTGCAGATCACCCTCGTGTGCAATCTTGTTTCGCCGCTCGACAATCAGTGACAATTCTCGCTTAAGGCCCTTCGCTGCAGCGATCTTTGTCGCTTGCGTTGCCCCCTGCCTTAATGCAACTTCATTCCAAAGTTCTACGTCCGAGCACAAACGTATCCCATCCGCGATTTTGTCGGGATCCTGAAATGTGGAGTAGCCGAGCCGCGTCCGCAATTCCAGGTCAAATGCTTGGCGTGCGTCGTATGGCGTCGGCGCCGCTCTTATTCTCATCAACGTGTCGTTGGCAACTTGGAAACGCAAGTAACCATTCGAAGGAAGCCGATGTCCCTCGAATGTCTCAAGCATCTTTTGAGTAACAAGTTCATGCACGTAGAGGTCGAGTGCGCTGACGCGGGTGACCCATTCCGCCCGCAAGAGTTCATCGGGTCGCAACGCAACCGTGAGCTGTCGTGCGAGATACGCATGCATTGCCGCCAACTCTTCACACCGGGACCATATTGAGTTGAAGTGATCCAGAGGCGTCATGCAGTTAGCTCGATTACCTTGTTGGCGCAGTCACGGAATGCCGTTTCGAATTTTTCCATGCTTTCTTTTGTACTGTCCCAAACTGCACCTGCCTGCTGAAGCATCGCAGCTGTTAGTGCATACACAGGGACCAAATGCTCCTGAGACTGTGCGATCAAACTATTGAAATCAGCGACGTTAAGCAAAGGATCCGAAGGCTCGAATCCCGCCTTCTTTTGAAATTCGGCAACATCGAGTAGTCCCGCCGCTTCTAAACTCGGGATAAGTTCTCCGCGTAGGCCAAGCGCAAGTTGGTCGACCCAACGTTGAAACGCAGCGCTGGGTTGCCCATTTCGAGGGCGATATTTCTGAACCACAGCGCCAATAAATTTGGCCTTTGGCTGAGGAAATGGGTAGTCAGCGTCCCTCAGAGCGGCAATGCCATAAGCCGTGCGTGCCCACGCGGCCCAACGTGGCAACGATTTCGACAACGAGCTCAAGGCCATTGATGAAAAATAGTCGGGATGGAGCGGGACAATGAAGTAGTCGCAAACCATCAGTAGATTCTGGTTCATCGGTCCGAGACTTGGGCTCAAATCGACAAGTACGTAGTCGATTCCGTACTTCTCAGCGGTGGCATCCAGCAGGAAACGCAGCGAGCCAGGCAGGTTCCTCAGTGCCAAAAGTGAGCCGCTGAGCTCTTGTGCAACACCCAGAGTCGTTTCGTATTCTGCGAGACCAATATGACCGGGCAGCAAAAACAGACCGTCATTACCCGGCACTTGCACGCATTCCGCACCGACAATCTGGCGCGGCTTGGATTCAAATGCCGGCGCAAGACCATCCTTGACGTTGTTGGGCGGATCTGCCCGATATGTTTCTTCGAGGTCCTCTATGCCCTTGAATCCCAGTACCATGCCGACGCAGTCGCCAGCCAGACCAACAGCGCTTTATGAAATTCCTGTGGATCCTGAATCTGCGGCGTGTGCCCCAGCCCCGCGAACTCAACGAGGGTCGCGTGCGGAATCGCTCGTTGCGCGATCTTCGCCTGCACCGGACAGTGGCCGGACGGCGCGGCGTCCTTGCCGATGGCCGTCGTATCTTTATCGCCGATCAGCAGCAGCGTCGGCATCTGCAACTGCCCGCGTTCGTGGTTCACCGGCTGCGTGTAGATCATGTCGTCAAGCAACGCCGAACCCCACGCCACCTGCACCCAAGCTGGCAGCGCGCGTCCCACGTACCCGCGTAATTGTTGTTCTGCTCGTAGCGGCGAATGGCCCGCCCTGCGCCGTCCAGTCCTCGATCCCGATCGGATTCAATAGCACCCGTTGTTCAGCTTGGCGCGGATCCATCAGGCCATAGCACAGCGCGAGCATGCCGCCCGTCGAATGGCCGATCACACCGTCGCGCGCGATGCCCAGCGATGCCCACCAATGCCAACACGAACTCAATTTGAATCGTGGAAGCGAGTCATCGCCGGTGTCGTCGAGTCACGACCAGAATTGTCGAAGTGAGTGGCACCTGAGCCGCCTGCTACACTGCGTAACTCGCAAGTCGTCCTCGTAATCCAATGATCGCAACTTCGGCTATTCAGTCCGTAGTCCGTAGCTTGCGCTTAAAAATTTCCATGACGCGGCGACGAGCGGAAGGTTCGCCTGCATGGCGTTCGGCGGCGATTTCCAAACATTACAATCCAGAGGGGACAATCCTTGAAACGCCTCGGTTTTGTGTTCATCGTGGCGTTGCTACGCACGCTTTCCGTACTTCCTTACCCATTCGTCGCAAGGCTCGGCATGGTAGTCGGCACTGCGCTGTATGCCGTTCCGAGCCGCCGCAAACATATCGTCCTGGTGAACTTGCGTCTTTGCTTCCCCGAGAAGACCAGCAGCGAACTTCAGACGCTCGCAAGAGAGCACTTCCGCCACGTTGTTCGCAGTTATCTCGAACGAGGCATCCAGTGGTTCGGCAGTGCGCAGTCAATCCGGGATATCGTCCAGATCGAAAGCAAAATTGATCTCGACGACGACGCGGCCCCGCCCACCATCTTCATGGGGTTTCACTTCGTGGGCATTGAGGTCGGTTGCATGCTCTACTCGACGCGCCTCCCGGTTGCCTCGCTGTACACACGGATGTCGAGCACGGCCCTATGCGCGCTGGCCAAGCGGCAACGCGGCCGGTTCGGGGCAGAGATGATCGAGCGCGCGACCAGCGCCAAAAAGATTGTGGGCCTGTTGCGTTCCGGCAAACCCGTCATGCTCGCGGCGGACATGGACCAGGGCGTCGACAACTCTGTTTTTGTCCCTTTCTTCGGCGTTCCCGCCTGCACGTTAACGGCCGTTTCGCGTCTAGCGAGACTGGGGCGCGCGCGGGTTGTTCCGTTCGTGACTGAGGTGCTCCCGAACTATCAAGGGTACAAGTTGACGATTTTCGAGCCGCTCGCGGACTTCCCATCGGGGAACGATGAGGTCGACGCACGCCGCATGAATGCGTTTCTTGAGGAGCAGGTCGTCAAGTTTCCCGAGCAGTATTACTGGGTGCACCGACGCTTCAAGCACCGACCACCGGGGATGGCACCGGTTTATTGAACGGCTCGCCAGGTCATGGAGCCTGCGATGTCGGGAATCGTGCGCAACGCGCCGCCAGCGACTCAAGCTGCGCGGCGTCCGCCCTGTCCACCAGCGCGCCGGGCAAGCGGCTTGCTACCGGCTTACTGATGCATCAGAGGCCGCCCGCACACAGCGCGAGCACATGCAATTCGCGCAACACGCTTTTCGGTGCTAGAACATTCTAGGCGCGGTCATAAAACCGACATCGCGGACACCGGCAGCCATCGCCGCAGCGCCAAAAACGACGCATAAGCGACGCGCAAGCCACACAAACGCGACGCAAAAAACGCGACAAAGCGAAATCGGGGGCACAACAAGGAGACGTCCATGGAAACTCCGGCAAGCCTCAACGATCTGCAACGCAGCACGCTCGCCATCGTGCTCGCGGGCGGACGCGGCACGCGCCTCGGCCCGCTCACCAACAAGCGCGTGAAGCCCGCCGTCTACTTCGGCGGCAAGTACCGCATCATCGATTTCGCGCTGTCGAACTGCCTGAATTCGGGCATCCGCCGCATCGCCGTCGTCACGCAGTACAAGGCGCATTCGCTGCTGCGCCATCTCCAGCGCGGCTGGGGTTTCCTGCGCGGCGAATTCAACGAGTTCCTCGACCTGTGGCCCGCGCAGCAGCGCGTCGAAGGCGCGCACTGGTATCGCGGCACCGCCGACGCGGTCTACCAGAACCTCGACATCATCCGCTCGATCTCGCCGAAATATGTGGTCGTGCTGGCCGGCGATCACATCTACAAGATGGATTACACGCGCATGATCGCCGACCACGCCGCGAACGGCGCAGACTGCACGGTCGGCTGCATCGAGGTGCCGCGCCTCGACGCGCGCGCCTTCGGCGTGATGGCCGTCGACGAGCAGCGCCGCGTCACCGGCTTCGTCGAAAAGCCCGACGACCCGCCCGCGATGCCCGGCCGCCCCGACATCGCGCTCGCGAGCATGGGCATCTACGTGTTCGACACGGCCTATCTGTTCAAGCTGCTCGAGGAAAACATCTCGGCGAGCGCCACCGATCACGACTTCGGCAAGGACATCATTCCGCGCGTGGTCAGCGACGGCGTCGCCATCGCGCATCCGTTCAGCATGTCGTGCGTCTCGTCGGACCCGAGCGCCGAGCCTTACTGGCGCGACGTCGGCACCGTCGATGCGTACTGGTCGGCCAATCTCGATCTCGCCTCGACCATTCCGGCGCTCGACCTCTACGACCGCAACTGGCCGATCTGGACGTATCAGGAGCAGTTGCCGCCCGCCAAGTTCGTGCGCGACCTGAACGGGCTGCAAGGCTCGGGCACGAATCTCATCGTGTGCGGCGGCAGCGTGATCTCCGGCTCGCAGATTTCGCGCTCGGTGCTCTCGTCGAATGTGGTCGTGAAGTCGTTCTGCAACATTGCCGAGGCAGTCTTGTTACCGCAGGTCGAAGTGGGCGCGAGCTGCCGGTTGCGCAAGGTCGTGGTGGACCGCGGCTGCGTGATTCCCGACGGTCTGGTGATCGGCGAGGACCCCGTGCGCGACGGCGAGCGCTTTTATCGCACTGAAAACGGCATCGTGCTGGTCACGCGCGAGGCGCTCGCCAAACTCGGCGCAGGCGGTTAGCGAGCGAAAAACGCGCGACAAACGCGTGGCAAGCGAGCGACAAACGCGCCGCGCAACACCCGCACGGGCAGCACGAACCGAAGCCGGAACAACGCCAAAACGAAGCCAAACCGAGGCCCAACCCAGGACCCCAGCCCGATGACGATCCGTGTTCTGCATGCCGCCAGCGAACTCTATCCGCTCCTGAAAACCGGCGGCCTCGCCGATGTGACCGCCGCCCTGCCCGCCGCGCTGATCGAACAAGGCGCCGATGCGCGCGTGCTGCTGCCCGGCTTCCCGGGCGTGGCCGCCGATCTCGCCGACCTGCGTCCCATCGCGCGGCTCGCACGCAGTTTCGGCGCGCCCGAGGCCTCGCTCGAACTCGGACGTCTGCCGGGCAGCGACGTGCCGGTCTACATGATTCGCGCCGATGCTTTCTACGCGCGCCCCGGCAATCCCTATCTCGACGCCCAGCACGTGCCCTACGGCGACAACGCCGAGCGTTTCGCGTTGCTCGGCTGGGCCGCGGCGCAACTCGCGCTGCATCTCGACCCGGCCTGGACGCCCCACATCGTGCACGCGCACGACTGGCATGCGGGCCTCGCGGGTGCGTATCTGCGCGCCGCCGCCCGCGAGCGCGGTCTCGCCGCGCGACCGCCCGCGCGTAGCGTTTTCACGATCCACAACCTCGCCTATCAAGGCATTTTTCCGGCCCAGCAGTTCGGCGCGCTGGGCCTGCCGCCCGACTTCTTCGACATGCACGGCATCGAGTTCTACGGCCAGCTATCGTTTCTCAAGGCCGGCCTCTATTACGCCGACAAGATCACGACCGTGAGCCCGAGCTACGCGCGCGAGATCCAGACCGTGGCGCAGGGCGGCGGCCTCGAAGCGCTGCTCAAGGGCCGCGCGCACGATCTCGTCGGCATTCTGAACGGCGTCGATTACGCGGTCTGGAATCCGGCCAGCGACACCGTCCTCGCCGCGCGCTACTCGGCCACGCGCATGAGCGGCAAGCTGCGCTGCAAGTCGGCGCTGCAGCAGCGCTTCGGGCTTGCGTCGAAGCACGACGCGCCCGTGTTCGGCGTCGTGAGCCGCCTGACCGAGCAGAAAGGCCTCGACCTGCTGCTCGCGGCGCTGCCCGACATCGTCTCGCGCGGCGGCCAGCTCGTCGTGCTCGGCACCGGCGACGCGAGTCTCGAACAGGGCTTCGCGCGCGCGGCGCGTCAGCATCCCGAGTCGGTGGCGGTCGAACTCGGCTTCGACGAAACGCTCGCGCACGAGATCGTCGCGGGCGCCGACGTCATGATGGTTCCGTCGCGCTTCGAACCGTGCGGGCTCACGCAGCTCTACGCGCTCGCCTATGGCGCGCTGCCGCTCGTGCATCGCGTGGGCGGTCTCGCCGATACCGTCGTGGACACCTCGCTCGAAAATCTCGCCGATGGCCTCGCCACCGGCTTCGTGTTCGAGCGCTTCGAGCCGGATGCGCTCAGCGCCGCGATCCGCCGCGCCTTCGCGCTTTACGCCCGCAGCCGCGACTGGCGCGAGACGCGCGCGCGCGGCATGCAGCAGGACTTCGGCTGGGCCGCGTCGGCGCAACGCTACATGGCGCTTTACCGCGAGCTCGTGGAAGCCGCCTGACGACAGCGGCATCGACGCCATATCGACAACCCCATCGGCAACCCCATCGACAAGCCTGTCGACGGATGCACGCAACACCGCCCACGCGCGGTGATCGACCTCGCGCGGCGAATTCGGTTATCGTTGCTGCACTGCGTGCATCGCACGCCTGCGCCGCCCGGCGCGCTCGCGCCTCGCGCGATCCCTGCACGCCGTTGAGCATTGCCGCAAAGCACGACCGTCGAGCACGCCATCATGCGCGACAGCCATGCACGACCCTTCCGAACCGCACGGCGCGCGCGAACCCGCGACGGCGCGCACCGACCAACCGCCACGTTATGACCGACACACACGACCGCAGCAACCGACCGAAACCCACCGGACCGGCCATGAAAAATGTCCTGAGCATCCAGTCGCATGTCGTGTTCGGCCACGCGGGCAACAGCGCGGCGGTGTTCCCCATGCGCCGGCTCGGCGTCAACGTGTGGCCGCTCAACACCGTGCAGTTCTCGAATCACACGCAGTACGGCCACTGGACCGGCAGCGCCATCGACGCCGAACAGATGGTCGATCTCGTCGATGGCATCGGCGCGATCGGCATGCTGCCGCGTTGCGACGCCGTGCTCTCCGGCTACCTCGGCGCGCCCGAGCAGGCGCAGGCCGTGATCGACGTGGTGCGGGCCGTGAAGGCGGCCAATCCGCAGGCGCGCTACTTCTGCGACCCGGTGATGGGCACGCTCAACGCCGCCGGCACCGGCTGCAAGGTCGAGCCCGGCATCCAGGAATTCCTCGTCACGCACATGCCGGGCGTAGCCGACGCGATGATGCCCAATCACAGCGAGCTGCAGCGCCTCGTCGGCCGCGAGCTGGAGACCGCCGAGGAAGCCGTCGCCGCCTGCCGCGAGCTGATCGCGCGCGGCCCGAAGCTGATCCTCGTGAAGCATCTGCTCGACCGCAACAGCCCCGCCGACACCTTCAACATGCTGGTGGTCAGCGAGCGCGAGGCGTGGCTCGCGCAGCGGCCGCTCTATCCGTTCGCGCGTCAGCCGGTCGGCGTCGGCGACATCACGAGCGCGATTTTCGTGGCGCGCCTGATGCTCGGCGACTCGCTGCGCCGCGCCTTCGAGCACACGCTCGCCGCCGTCAACGCGGTCGTGCGCATGACCTACGACGCGGGGCGCTACGAGCTGGAAATCGTCGCCGCGCAGGACCAGATCGCGCGCCCGCGCGAGTGGTTCGACGCCTGGACGGTCGAGCCGGCGTGAGCCGCCTCGCGCCCGCTCCGGCCGCGCGCGCCGGCGAACACAAGCAGGCACAGGCACGCACAAGCGGCTGACAACGGCCGCAGAAAGACGGCGCGAGCGTCGGGCGTCAGTCATCGGGCATATAATGCGGGCCGCACGTGCGCGGCCCGCCGCGCCCACCGTTTGAAGAGATTGACCGATGTCCGACCCCATCCGCAGTGAACAGGAAGAGTATTTCGAGCAGTTGTGCCTCGCCGTCGATGCCGGCGAAACGCACGAGCAGGAAGCGATCGAATACTTCGAGGAGCAGAGCCACGAAGCCGGTTTCGACGCCGCCCAGTGGCTCGATATCGCGCTCTACCACGCGCCCGACGTCGCGCGCGGCATCATCGACTTCGTCGACGAAGAAGATCGCTCGCGCAGCGACATCGCGCAGACCATCGCCGACAACCTCGACATCGCCTATGGCGACGACGACTGCCAGCGCTTCGAGTCGGTGATCCGCTTCGCGCTCGCCAACGGCGTGCCCGTCGACCTCGACGTGGTGCTCGACGGCTGCAACCGCGCACTCGACGACCTCGAAGGCTGGGCCAACGACGACACCATGGCGCCGCTCGTGCGTCTGCGCGAATCGCTGCTCGCGCTGCAGGCGGAGTATTGAGCGCCTGACCGGCTGCCAGGCACGGCC
>NZ_CAJZAR010000051.1:437-47712 GCF_914484835.1 Paraburkholderia tropica | reverse complement strand
CACGCCCGACGTGCTGATCCCGCGCCCCGAAACCGAACTGCTGGTCGAAACCGCGCTGGCCGCGCTCGAAGGCATCGCGCAGCCGCGCGTGCTCGACCTCGGCACGGGCAGCGGCGCGATTGCGGTGGCGATCGCCTCGGCGCGGCCCGACGCGCGCGTCTGGGCCGTCGACCGCTCGGAAGCCGCACTCGCCGTGGCCGCGCGCAACGCCGCGAAGCTGCTCGACGCGCGTCGTCCCGGCGGCGCGCTCACCTTCGTCGCAGGCAGCTGGTACGACACGCTCGACGCCGCGCTGCGCTTCGAGGTCATCGTGAGCAATCCGCCCTATATCGCGAACGGCGATCCGCATCTCGACCAGGGCGACCTGCGCTTCGAGCCGCGCGGCGCGCTCACCGACGAGGCCGACGGCCTCTCGTGCCTGCGCGCGATCGTCGACGGCGCGCCGGAACGACTCGTCGCGGGCGGCGCGCTCTGGATGGAACACGGCTACGACCAGGCCGCCGCGGTGCGCGCGCTGCTCGACGCGCGCGGCTTCGCGGACGTGCGCTCGGAGCAGGACCTCGCGGGCATCGAACGCATCAGCGGCGGGCGCTTCGGCAGCCCGATCCGCGCATAGCCACGCCGAGCGCGCCCGGCTCGCGCCGGCGAAATCCGCTATCATTTCACTCTGCAATCAACGTATTCCGCATCACTCAATCCCAAGGTCAGACATGGACACCCAACAGCGCATCAAGCAGATCGTCGACGAAAACGCCGTCGTCCTTTTCATGAAGGGCAACGCGCAGTTTCCGATGTGCGGCTTCTCGGGCCGCGCGGTGCAGATCCTGAAAGCCTGCGGCGTCGATCAGTTCAAGACCGTCAACGTGCTCGAGGACGACGAAGTCCGCCAGGGCATCAAGGAATTCTCGAACTGGCCCACGATTCCGCAGCTCTACGTGAAGGGCGAATTCATCGGCGGTTCGGACATCATGATGGAGATGTACCAGAACGGCGAACTGCAACAGCTGTTCACGGCGGCTTAAGCCCCCGAATCGCTTTGCCACGGAACGGCGGCGCGCCCTGCGCCCGTTGTTCCGCGCCGGTTTGAGGTCTTTCGGGCCGGCGCGCTTTTCCGCCTTCTTCGCGGATTCCCTCAGATTCCCCCGCCTTTTTCGCCGATCTCCCTCGTGAACGCCCTCCCCACCGCCACTGTTCCCCGCCGTCTGATCGTCGCGATCACGGGTGCCACGGGCGCGATTTACGGCGTGCGCATTCTGGAAACGCTGCGGCGTCTGGGCGGCGTCGAATCGCATCTGCTGATCTCGGCGGCGGGCTGGCTCAACATCCAGCACGAGTTGCAGCTGAGCAAAGAGGACCTGCACGCGCGCGCGGATGTCGTGCACTCGGTGCGCGACGTGGGTGCCACGATCGCCTCGGGTTCGTTCGCGACCGACGGCATGATCGTCGCGCCCTGCTCGATGAAGACGCTCGCGAGCGTCGCCCACGGCCTCTCGGACAACCTGATCGCGCGCGCCGCCGACGTCACGCTCAAGGAGCGCCGCCGCCTCGTGCTGCTGGTGCGCGAAACACCGTTCAACCTCGCGCATCTGCGCAACATGACGGCGGTGACGGAGATGGGCGGCGTGATCTTTCCGCCGCTACCGGCCTTCTACAACCAGCCTGCATCGATCGACGAGATGGTCGATCACACGGTCGCGCGCGTGCTCGACCTGTTCGCGCTCGGACCGGCGCTCGCGCCCGCGTGGCCTGGGCTGCGCACCACCGGCGACTAAGCTTTTAGCGCTGTGTTCGTGCCCCGTCGATTATCAACATCGGCGACACAATCAATTCGCTTGCCGCACATTTAATTCGCGAGAGTTGGGTCTTATATTGATCGTAACGCGAACTTTTCCGGCCGCCTCGCGCGGCTCACGATCATGACCACCCGCACTCCCACGCTTTTCCTGTCGCATGGCGCGCCCACTTTGCCGATCGACCCGTCGATGCCGCGCGAAGGCTTCGTCAAGCTGGCCGAACATCTGCCGCGCCCCGAGTCGATCCTGATGCTCTCGGCGCACTGGTACACGCAGCGCCCGGCCGTCAGCACCGCGACGCAGCCCGAGACCATCCACGACTTCTACGGCTTTCCGCGCGCGCTCTACGAGATCCAGTACCCGGCGCCCGGCGCGCCCGAGACCGCGCAACGCGCGGCGGCGCTGCTGCGCGCGCAGGGCGTCGAGGTCGACGAGGAAGCGCACGGCCTCGACCACGGCGCCTGGGTGCCGATGCTGCTGATGTTCCCGAACGCCGACGTGCCCGTCGCCCAGTTGTCGATCCAGCCGCGCGCCGACGCCGCGTATCACTTCGCGCTCGGCCGCGCGCTGCGCGAGTTGCGCGACGAAGGCGTGATGGTGGTCGGTTCGGGCCAGATCACGCATAACCTGCGTCAGGCCGACTTTTCGGCGCGCCCCGAGGATGCCGATCCGCGCGTCGCCGAATTCACCGACTGGTTCGAGTCGCATCTCGCCGCCCGCGACATCGACGCGCTGCTCGACTATCGCGCGAAGGCGCCGCATGCGGTGCTGATGCACCCGACCGACGAGCATCTGCTGCCGGTGTTCTCCGCGCTCGGCGCCGCCGACGACGACTACACGCTCGGCGTGCAGTCGCTCGGCACCTACCAGCGCGCGCTGGCAATGACGAACTACGTGTTCGGCTCGGCCACGGCGCAGTAAAACTGCCAGACACGCCAGACGTAAAAAAGCCCGCCTGAATCGCTTCAGGCGGGCTTTTTCTGCTTCGTTTATTGCTTTTTCAGGCTGCCGCTGCGAACAGCGGCCGGAGCATCACTCAGTGTGCGCCGATGCCTTCGAGCACTTCGTCGTGTTCCTTGCGCTCTTCCAGATACGGCGTGCGGTAACCCGAGTTCACGCCCCAGAAGTAGAAACCCAGCGAGATGATCGCGACGACCAGCATGTCCCAGCCGTAGGGAATCAGGTCGTGGCCGCCGAACTGCTTCGAGCCGATCAGCGAGAGCACGGCCATCGTCGGCAGGTAGGCGCACAGCCACCATGCGGCCTTCAGATCCGCGCCCCAACCGCCGAAGCCTTGCTTCGCCTGGAAGTAGAAGTACACCGGCAGCGCGACGATCATCAGCAGGATGATTTCGCCCGTCAGCGGCCACTTCGCCCAGTACAGGATCATCGATGCGCAGACGAACGCGAACGGCGCGATCACCTTCATGAACGGCACCGACAGCGGGCGCTCGATGTCCGATGCCGCGCGCTTGAGCGCCATCAGGCTGATCGGGCCCGTGAGGTACGAGATCACAGTCGCAACCGAGATCACCGCTGCCAGCGAGCTCCAGCCGCGGAAGAAGAACATGAAGATGAACGACACGGCCAGGTTGAACCACATCGCCGGGCGCGGCACGCCGTAGAACGGGTGCACGTTGCCGAAGATCGACGGCATCGTGTTGTTGCGCTCCATTGCGTAGATCATGCGCGAGGTCGTCGCCATGTAGGTCGTGCCGGTGCCGCTCGGGCTCACGAATGCGTCGACGTACAGCAGGATCGCCAGCCAGTTCAGGTTCAGCGCGATCGCGAGTTCCGCGAACGGCGACTTGAAGTTGAACGTGTTCCAGCCCTTCGCCACGTCGGACGGATCGACCGCGCCGATGTAAGCAACCTGCAGCAGCACGTAGATCACGAGTGCGCAGACGATCGAGCCGATCACCGCGAACGGGATGCTCTTCGACGGATTACGCGCTTCGCCCGCGAGGTTGATCGGGCTCTGGAAGCCGTTGAACGCGAACACGATGCCGCTCGTCGCGACCGCCGTGAACACCGCCGACCAGCCGTAAGGCGCGAACGTGCTCGCCTCGCCGAAGTTCTCGTGGTGGAAACCCGTCATCATCAGGCCGATGATCGTCAGACCCGGGATGATGAACTTGAAGATCGTGATGGCGCTATTGGCGCGCGCGAACAGCTTCACGCCCCAATAGTTGAGCATGAAGTACACGATCACGAGCAGCGCCGAGAGGCCCAGCCCGGAATGCGTTAATGACCCATCGACGAACAGCGAGTGCGCCCACGGATAGGGCCACGTGCTCATGTATTGAATGGAAGCTTCAGCTTCGATCGGAATCACCGAGACGATGGCGATCCAGTTCGCCCAGGCGCTGATGAAGCCCACGAGCGCGCCGTGCGAGTAGCGCGCGTAGCGCACCATGCCGCCCGACTCCGGGAACATCGCACCGAGTTCGGCGTAGGTGAGCGCGATGGCCAGAATAACCACGGCACCGATCACCCAGGCGCAGACGGCTGCGGGGCCGGCAATTTTCGCCGCCTTCCATGCGCCGAACAGCCAGCCCGAACCGATAATCGACCCGAGGCCGGTGAACATCAGCGCGAACGGGCCGATGTTCCGTTGAATAGAACTTTTCACGTCTTCTCCTGTATCAAGAGCAGTTCGACACCGCGTGCCCCGTCTGTTGTGCGGGCGGGGTTCCAGCGGCGGTCGCACCTGCGCGCGGTCGATTGCACCCGAAGGCGCAACTCATGCGCGGCGCGTAGTTTAACGGTTGCACTGCCAAAAGGCGCTAAAAAACTGAGCGCACTACAAAAAAAACAGCAACTTAGCAAGCTTTGTAAGGCTTTGTTTCGACCCTGCCTCAAATATCTATGGAGTTACCCTGGGTCCCGGTTGACCTGGCAGGGAATTAGCCGTATAAAGATCGAGCAGGATTTCAAGCGGCGAGTGTGAATAGGTCTTTCGTAGTTCGCCCATCAACGGTACTCCGGCTGGTCCCATACCCCTTCCTTGATTTTCGTGCACCTCTCTGTGGCTTCGGCCTTCATTCATTTTTAGGAAAGTAATATGGAAACCGGTACCGTCAAGTGGTTCAATGACGCTAAGGGCTTTGGCTTTATCACTCCGGACGGCGGCGGCGAAGACCTGTTCGCGCACTTCTCGGAAATCAAGGTTGACGGCTTCAAGACGCTGCAAGAGAACCAAAAGGTTCAATTCGAAGTGCGTACCGGCCCGAAGGGCAAGCAAGCTGCCAACATCAAGCCGGTCTAAATACCGTCTTCGACCGTCAGGGCTCTAACCTCGGCCCTGGCTGGCAAGCTTACAGAAAAACCCCATGCTTCTTCCTGAAGGTGGGGTTTTTTGTCGCCTGTCGCTTTTGTTATTGCTGTTGTTTTAAGCGGCTTCAGGCGAACAGGCGCTGCGCGTGAATGCCCAGCCCCGTCGCCACGCTGGCGAGGCGGTCGCCGAATACCGGCTGCGCGTGCGGGAATGCGTCGGCGAGCGCCTGGGTCAAGAACAGCAGACCCGTCGAGCCGCCCGTGAAATACAGCGCGTTCACGGCGCCCGGCGCCACGCCCGCGGCCTGCACGGTCTCGCGCGCGGCTTCCACGATGCGGCGCGTTTCCTCGCGGCCCGCTTCCACCAGTTGCGCGTCGTCGAAGGCGAGGCGCAGGTCGGTTTCCACCTGCTCCAGATCGATCATCGTCTGGCCGCCCGCCGACACGCCGATCTTCGCTTCCTCCGCATGCGCCGCCAGCGCGTGCCCGAGACGCCAGTCGACCACGCGCATCAGGCGATCGTGGTGCGCGGCGTCGCGGTACAGATGGCGCATGAGCTTGAGTTCGGCGGCGCGCTTGGGCGTGTACACCGTGTTGATCAGGTGCCAGGTCGCCAGATCGAAATAGACGCGGTTCGGCACCTCGCGGCCTTCCGGGTCGAGCGACTGATAGCCGAGCTCCCGCAGGATCGTCGCCAGTTCGACGCGGCGGTCGAAGTCCGTGCCGGCCACGTGCACGCCGTGATGCGCGAGCACGTCGTCCTTGCGGGCGAGGCGCGTCATGCGCTGCGGTCCTACGCGCACGAGCGAAAAGTCCGACGTACCGCCGCCGATGTCGGCCACCAGCACCAGCCCCTCTTCCGTCAGACGCGACTCGTAGTCGAATGCCGCCGCGATCGGCTCGTACTGGAACTCGATTTCCTTGAAGCCCACCGCGCGCGCCGCCGCTTCGAGCTGATCCTGCGCGAGCTTGTCGGCACGCGGATCTTCGTCGACGAAAAACACCGGGCGGCCCAGCACCGCGCGCGTGAGGCTCGCGCCCGCGCAGCGTTCGGCGCTGCGTTTGAGGTGATCGAGGAAGATCCCGATGATTTCCGTGTAGCGGATCGCGCTGCCGTCGCCGAGATCGGTCGTGCTCTCCGCGAGCGGCGAGCCGAGAATGCTTTTCATCGAGCGCATCAGGCGCCCGTCGAAGCCGTCGATGTAAGCCGCCAGCGCCGCGCGGCCAAACTCGCGCGTGTGCTCGTCGGTGTTGAAGAACACCGAGGTCGGCAGCGTGGTGTGCGCGCCTTCGACCGGCGCGAGGCGCATCGCATCGCCCGGCGCGGCGCCCGGCAAGGCCACGGCCGAATTGGAGGTGCCGAAGTCGATCGCGCAGAAGGGATTCGACGCGGAATTCGACGCGGATTTCGAAGCGGGATTCGAGGCTGGATGCGGGGAGGCGGTCAAGGCGGGGCTCATGGCGGGGGTCATGGCAACGCCGCGCGGCACGTCGCACGCGGCATTACGGAAGGCTGGGAGGACCGGCTTTGTATCACGAAAACGCGGCGCGGAGCAACCGCAGGGACGGGGTGCGGCCCCGCAAATAAAACGCGCGGCCAGCGCCGCGCGATTTGCCCTGCAAGGAGCCAGAACGGAGGCCAGCGCGGCCTGGCAGGCCAGCCGGCTCTGCGTTGCTCAGCCCTTGAACGGCTGCTTCCAGGCGTTCGCGTAAGCGATATCGCCGACGCTCGCGCGCGTGCGCTCCGCCTTCTCGCGGTCGCGCAGCACCGGATCGAGCTTCTCGGCGTCGCCGTAATGGCCGATCGAGATGATCGCCAGCGGCTCCACGTCGTTCGGCAGGCCGAATTCCTTGCGGAACGCATTCACGTCGAAGCCGCTCATCTGGTGCGCGGCGAGACCGAGCGCATGCGCCTGCAACACCAGCGACATGGCCGCCGCACCCGCGTCGTACTGCGCCGTGCGGTTCACCTCACCCTTGGCGTTGAGCGTCTGCGCCGTCACCGCGACCAGCACGGGCGCCGGCGCGTTCCACTGCTGGTTGAAGGGCACGAGCGTCGCGAAGGCGCGCTTGAACGCCGGCTCGTCGGCCGTGCGGTCGAACACGATGAAGCGCCACGGTTGCAGGTTGTAGCCCGACGGCGCCCAGCGCGCGGCTTCGATGACCGCGTGCAGTTGCTCGCGCGAAACCGGCTCGTTCGAATAGGCGCGCGGGCTCCAGCGGCCTGCGATCAGTTCGTGGATGGGCACGGCTGTCGGTGCGGGTTTTTGCTTCGTCATGCCTGATGTGTCCTTGGTGTGCGGGCGCTCGCCCGGGGCTCACAGCATACCCGCGCCGCGTGAAACGCGCTGAAACGGCGAAGGCGGCGCGGATGCAGCCGCCTTCGCGGTCACTTCGGATGTCGGCTTCGCGCAATCGGGCGAGTGCAATCCGCGAGTGCAATCGGGCGAGCGCCGCCGCGCGAACTCAGGCCGTCTGCATCAGGCCGTCTGCGCACCCGCCGTGCGCGGCGCGCGGTTGATGCGCAGCACGAGGAACGAGGCGATCAGGCACAAGCCGCCCGAAATCATCGACGCCACCGTGTAAGTGCCGAGGCTCGAACGCAGCAGCCCCGCGCCAAACGCCGCGAACGCCGCGCCCAGTTGATGGCCCGCGACCACCCAGCCGAAGATGATCGGCGCGCGCTCCTTGCCGAACACATCGGTGGCGAGGCGCACGGTCGGCGGCACGGTGGCGATCCAGTCGAGTCCGTAGAAAACCGCGAAGATCGGCAGACCGAAGAAGTCGATACCGAACGCGTGCGGCAGATAGATCAGCGAGAGCCCGCGCAGGCCGTAGTACCAGAACAGCAGCACGCGGCTGTTGAAGCGGTCCGAGAGCCAGCCCGAGAGCGTCGTGCCGAACAGATCGAAAATGCCCATCGTCGCGAGCAGCGACGCGCCCTGCACTTCCGTCATGCCGTAGTCGCCGCACATGGCGATCAGGTGCGTGCCCACGTAGCCGTTGGTGCTCGCGCCACAAATAAAGAAGCTGAAGAACAGCAGCCAGAAGTCGCGCGTGCGGCTCGCCGATGCGAGCGCGCCGAACGCCAGCTTGATCGGATTCTGCTGGGGCGCGGGCGGCGCGACGGGCGCATCGGGCTCCTCGCCGAACGGACGCAGCTTGAGGCTGGCCGGCCGCTCGGGCAACAGGAACGCGACCAGCGGCAGCACCACGGCGGCGGCCGCCGCGACCACCAGCACGACGAGCTGCCAGCCGTGCTTTTGAGCGATCGCCGCGAGGAACGGCAGGAACACGAGCTGACCCGTGGCCGAACTCGCCGTGAGAATGCCCATCGCGAGCCCGCGATGCGTGGTGAACCAGCGCGTGACGACCGTCGCCGACAGCGACAGCGCCGCCACGCCGGTCGAGCCGCCCACCATCACGCCCCAGATCAGGATCATCTGCCACGGATGCGTCATCAGCGAGGAAAGCGCGACGCCCGCTCCCATCGTGGCAAGCGCCGCCAGCAGCGTCGGTCTTACGCCGAAGCGCTGCATCGCCGCCGCCGCGAACGGCCCCATCAGCCCGTAAAGCGCGATGTTCACCGAAATCGCCAGCGAGATCGTCGCCCGGCTCCAGCCGAACTGATGCTCGAGCGGCACCATCATCACGCTCGGCGTCGCGCGCGTGCCGGCTGCCGCCAGCAGCACCAGGAACACCACCGCCACCACGAGCCATCCATAATGGAAACGCCCGCCGACCCACCTCGCTGCCCAGTTCATCCGTGCTGCTCCACGTTCGTTGACCTGCTTGATTCGCCTGCTTGATCTGCCTGCTTGATCCGAGTCTTGTCGATCGAACGGATTGTTACCGCTCGGTCACAAGTGTGTTGCGATAGTAGTGACCGCTCGGTAACATGTCAAGCATGTCCCTGACGACGAGATGTCCTGCCATGTCCACGCGCCACGAAGATCCGACCGCACCCGCCGCCACCGCGCCCGGCAAAGCCGCCGCGCGTGCGGGCCGCGCGCGCACCCAGACGGCCGGGCCGCGCGCCCAGGAGCATCTGCTCGCCGCCGCCGACGAACTGTTCTATCGCGAAGGCGTGCGCGCCGTGGGCGTCGAAGCCGTGGTCGAGCGCGCAGGCGTGAACAAGATGAGTCTGTACCGGCAATTTTCGTCGAAGGACGATCTGGTGGTCGCGTATCTGAAGCGCTGCGACGTGCGCTTTTTCGAGCGCTTCGAGGCGAGCGTCGCGAAGCATCCGGGCGAACCGGCGAAGCAGTTGATGCAGGCGTTCGAGGATCTGGCGGCGCGCGCGTCGGCGCCCGACTATCGCGGCTGTCCGTTCGTGAACGTCGCGGCCGAGTTTCCCGACCCGGCGCATCCCGCGCGCCACAGCGTGGCCGACAACAAGACGCGGCTGATGGCGCGCCTCACCGAGCTGGCGCAAGCGGCGGGCGCGGCCAACGCCGCGTCGCTCGCGAACGAACTGGCGCTGCTGATCGAGGGCGTCTACGCCGCGAGCCAGACCTACGGCCCCGGCTGCGGCCCGATTCAGGCGGCGCCGCGCATGGCGAAACTGTTGATCGAAGCGGCATGCGGGTCCGCCGCCTGATTTCGCGACATCCATTTATGGCGCGCCGTTCGCCGCAGCGGGCGCGCAAACCGCACCGGTAAAATGCCGCGATGACCGATACACCGAACATCCCCGCCACGCCCGACACGGCGCATCCCGAGCACGCCGCCATTCTCGACGCCACGCGCCACTGGCTCACGCGCGCGGTGATCGGGCTGAATCTCTGCCCGTTCGCGAAAAGCGTGCATGTGAAGGGCCAGATCCGTTACGCGATCAGCGAAGCGACCGATCTGGAAGGTGTGCTAACCGATCTCGAAACCGAACTGCGCACGCTCGCGGATAGCAGCCCGGAGGACATCGACACGACGCTGCTGATCCTGCCGCACGCGCTCGCCGATTTCCTCGACTACAACGACGCGCTTCATTTCGCCGACTTGCTGCTCGGCCAGTTGCGACTCGACGGCGAGTTGCAGATCGCGAGCTTCCATCCGCAGTATCAGTTCGAGGGCACCGAGCCCGAGGACATCGAGAACTACACGAACCGCGCGCCCTATCCGATCCTGCATCTCTTGCGCGAGGCGAGCATCGAGCGCGCCGCGGACGCATTCCCGGACGCCGCCGACATCTACGAGCGCAATCAGGAAACGATGCGCCGCCTGGGCCTCGAAGGCTGGCGCGCGTGGATGAGCCAGCGCGACGACCAGTAAGGCGTCCTGCCGATCAAACAGCGATCGTCATGATCGCCTGAGCGTGCGCAGCGGCCCGTCAAACTCTGGCCGCGCGCCACACGCCACGCTCACACTTCCTCGGCGGCTTCCTTGGCCGACGCCGCGCCCTCATCGACGAAGAAACGCTCGCGCAGCTCGGCAATCCCGAAGGTGTCGAGCAGTTCGTTGAGGCGCTCCGCCGGGCGGCGGCGCGGCAGATTCTTGTACTGCGCCACGATGAGCTCGTTCTTCATCGAGTGCTCCCAGCCCACCAGCTCCGTCACGCTCACCTGATAGCCGTGCGCCTCCAGTTGCAGGCAGCGCAGCACGTTGGTGATCTGGCTGCCGAACTCGCGCGTATGCAGCGGATGACGCCAGACCTCCGTGAGCGCCTGGCCGAGCGACTTGCCCTTGTTGCGGCGAAGCACGCCCGCCACTTCAGCCTGACAGCACGGCACCACGACGATATGGCGCGCGTGCTTCTTGAGCGCGAAACGCAGCGCGTCGTCGGTGGCGGTATCGCAGGCGTGCAGCGCCGTGACGATATCGACCGTGGGCGGCAGTTGCGTCGACGTGATCGAGTCGGCCACCGAGAGATTCAGAAACGACATCCCCTTGAAGCCGAGCCGCGCCGCCAGTTCCTCCGAGCGCTGCACGAGTTCGTCGCGCGTTTCGATACCGAAGATGCGCGAGTTGTCGCACAGACCCTTGAAGAACAGGTCGTACAGAATGAATCCCAAGTAGGACTTGCCCGCACCGTGATCGACGAGCGTGACGTCGCGGCCATCCTGCTTGAGGTCGTTGAGCAGCGGCTCGATGAACTGGAACAAGTGATAGACCTGCTTCAGCTTGCGGCGGCTGTCCTGGTTCATCTTGCCGTCGCGCGTCAGGATATGGAGCTCCTTAAGAAGCTCGATCGACTGATTCGGACGGATTTCGTAGGTCTTGCTGGACATCGGGACAAAAAAAGATGAGAAGCGTCATTAACCGCGAAACGTGCGGCAACCGACAGAGCGACGCAAATAGATCTGTCATTTTACGGAAAAAGCAGCACGAGGCCGCGAACCTGATAGCGGCCCATTCGTCATATGGTTGGAGCGTCCGTCACGCTGACCCACGTCCGGACGACAGGGAGGGGTTGATTAAAACAGACACGGTGAGCCTCAGGCCGCCGATGTCCAGAAAGGACCATTTTTGGGGCGCGACCGACCGGCAAAGTACCGGATGTGCGCGCATGGGAGGTCGCTCCGGGTCCGCCGGCAGCGATAAATCAGGTATGACGCAGATCCCCGCTGGGCAAAGACGCACGGCGCTGCGCGACCTTGCATGGGGCATGCAATGAACACAATACCCGACGGTAACGCTGAGCAAAAATTCCAGGAACTGCTTGCCAGACTCGTTGAAGTGCCCGAGTGGACGGAAAAGCAGCAGTTGGAGCTCGAAATGGCGCGTGACATCTCGGTCGAGATGCTGCGCCTGGCCGAAGAGATGCGCGACGGCGCGGCAGATCTCGAGAATTGCCTGATCCTGCTGAAATACGCCAAAGTGCTCGATTTCGTGATGTCGGCGCTCGCTGCGCGGCGCGACATCAAACCCCAGACTTTACGCGTGATCTTCAAGCTCGCCGGCCTGGCCGTCGACGAGGCGTATCCAGGTTAGCGACGACCGCCAACACCACCGGAAAGCAGGCGAACGCGCGGCGTTTTCACGGCCCGGCATACAGGCGGGCCGCGCGGCGCGACGTGCGCTGGAGATCGGCCGCCGCGCCGATGCGCCGACGCATCGTCACCCTGTACGAGCCGTTCGCGTCACGCGAAGGCTCATCGCCGGCTTTTGTCTTCGCGCTCGTGCTGTTTCGGCCCTTTCATTCATCGTGGCTTCCGAATGAATTGGCGAAACCGCGCGCGGCGCATCATGCCTTGCGCACTTTCAGGCGCCACAGCGACGTGATCTCCGCCGCGCGCGCACGATACAGCGGATCGTTCGGATCGCTCGCCTTCGGGTGACGCGGACGAATGTCTTCGCGCCCCGCCACTTCCAGCCCCGCCTCGACGATCATTTCCACGAGCGCCTCGCGCGTGCGCAAACCCAGATGCTCGGCGAAATCGGAGAGGATCAGCCAGCCTTCGCCGCCCGGCTCCAGATGATCCTTGAGACCGCCGAGGAAGCCGCGCAGCATGCGGCTGTCTGGATCGAACACCGCATATTCGATGGGCGACGCCGGTCGCGCCGGCACCCACGGCGGATTGCAGACCACCAGCGGCGCGCGCCCCGGCGGGAACAGATCCGCCTCGACCACCTCGACGCGCTCACCGTGGCCCAGCCGCTCCAGGTTCTCACGCGCGCAGGCGAGCGCGCGGGCGTCCTGATCGGTCGCGACGATCTGCTTGACGCCGCGCGCGGCGAGCACCGCCGCGATCACGCCGGTCCCGGTGCCGATGTCGAACGCCTTCTCGACCGACGGCAGCGGCACGCGCGCGATCAGATCGAGGTACTCCCCGCGCACCGGCGAGAACACGCCGTAGTACGGATGCACATGCGCCCCGTCGAGCGCGGGAATCGGCACGCCCTTCTTGCGCCATTCATGCGCACCGATCAGCCCGAGCAATTCGCGCAGCGACACCGCCGACGGCTCGCCATCGGGCGCGCCCCACGCTTCCTCGCACGCGAGCTTCACGTCGGGCGCGCGGCGCAGCGCGATGCCGTAGTCGCCTTCGAGCGGCAGCAGCACCATGCCGAGCGTGCGCGCACGCTGCGCCTGCGCCTGGCGATGCAGATGGAATGCTTCGAGCGGCGTGGCCGGCGGCTTGGGCGCACCCTTCTTCGGCTTGCGTTCGGCGCGGCGCGCCATGGCCTGCAGCAGTTGCCGCGCGTTCTGAAAGTCGCCGTACCAGAGCAGCGCGGTGCCTTCGCAGGCGAGCCGGTAGGCGTCGTCGGCCGTGGTGCGGTCGTCGGCGATCACCACGCGCTTCGGCGCGGGTGCGCCCGCCTCCGAACGCCAGCGGACGGTGCGCGGGCCGTCCGTGTCGGGCCAGCTCAAGGTGGGAAAGTCGGTCATAGGATTCGAATGCTTTAAGGCGCGCCGCAACGCGGCGGCGCAAGACGCGCGCCATCATATAGCAGAGCGCGCGGCCGCGTTCCGCGCCGTGCGCCCGAAAATACAGCCGTGCGGGCGCCGCGCGGGCATGGAGGCATCATCGCGCAGCGCCGCGTATCCGTCGACTCGGCCAGAAGACATAGGCCGAACGGCATAGGCCGGAAGGCACAGGACAGTTCCTCGCTCAGCGCCAATAGCCGCCAGTACAATGAGCGCCGATCCGCGCAACGGTGCCTCGCGCCACAACGAGAACATGTCCGAGACCAACCCACCGAGACGCGCCGCCAGTTCACCGAGCGCACAGGGCGCATCAAGCGCACGGCGCGCGAAGAACCACCACGCGAAGCCCGGGCTCGATGCGGACTTCTACGCCGAACTGCTGCATATCGCCGGACTGCAGGAAAGCGCGGCGGCGGGCAAGACCGTGGTGGCGCGGCGCGACGGCGCACAGCGCCAGCCGGGCGCGCTGATCGAACTGGCGCTCGCGGCCATCGACTCGCGCGACATCCCGCAAACTTCGCAGACCTTCCGCACGGCGCTGCGGCTGTGCATCGCGTGGCTTGGCCGCCTCGTGTTCCTCAAGCTGCTCGAAGCGCGCCTGCTCGCGCTGCACGAGGGCGACCGCGCGTATGCGTTTCTGCGCAGCGCGCGCATCGGCACGTTCGCGCAACTCGGCGCGCTCTGCCACGACGTGTTCGGCAACGGCGAAGGCCATCCGCACCTGCCGCGTTTCGATGGCGCGATGTTCGAGTCCGCCGACCTCGCGGCGCTCGGCATCGGCCTCGCCGCGCTCGCGGACGACGCCCCGCTCGCCCCATTCGAAGCAACCGCGCTGGATTCCGCGCCCGCATCGCACGCGCGCAACACCGTCACCTATCTGCTCGATTTCCTCGACGCATTCGAATTCGGCTTCGATGCAGGCACACCGACGAACGCCAGCCAGCCGCCGCATCGACAACGCATCGACACGGCCACGCTCGGCCTCGTCTTCGAAAAGCTCAACGGCTATCGCGACGGCGCGTGGTACACGCCGGGCCGCGTCGCCATGATGCTGGCGCGCGAGGCCGTCACGGGCGCGGCGCTCGGGCGATTCACGCTGCTCAATGGCTGGCGCTGCGCGACGCTCGATCAGTTATCCGAACAAATCGACAAAGATGATCGCCGCGACGAAGCGCGCGCGCTGCTGGCTTCGCTGCGCGTGTGCGATCCGGCGATCGGCACGGGGCATCTGCTCGTCTCGGCGCTCGACGAATTGATCGTGCTGAAAGCGCGTCTGCACCTCTTCGACGACGCGCCCGACCACGCGCTCGCGGGCCTGCGCATCGAAGTCGTGAACGACCGGCTTAGCGTGACGCTCCCGCACGGCGGCGCGCCCAGCCGCGAGCAACAGCGCCGTATCGACGCCGCGCTCTATCGCGAGAAACGCGCGATCGTCGAGCAGAATCTGTTCGGCGTGGATATCGACGCCGACGCGCTCGGCATGGCGCGGCGGCGGCTCGCGTTCGAACTGCTCGCGCACGCCGCTTACGACGACGCGGGCCGCTTCGCGACGCTGCCGAACCTCGCCACCAATCTTCGGCAAGGCAATGCGGTGCTGAGCCGCGTCGACGACCATCCCACCGACCACGACACCACGCAAGCCTTCGACTGGCGCACCGAGTTTCCCGCGCTATGCGACGCACGCGGCGCGTTCGCGGGCTTCGACGCCGTGCTCGCCAACCCGCCCTACGTCGACTCCGAGCGCATGATCAACGAAGGCCAGCGCGCGCTGCGCGAGCAGCTGGCGCGACGCTGGCCGAGCGCGCGCGGCAACTGGGATCTCTACATCGTGTTCATGGAACTCGGCCTCGCGCTCACGGCGCCGCACGGCACGATGGCGTTTCTCACGCCCGACAAGTGGCTCGCGAAGCCGTTCGGCGCGGCGTTCCGCACGCGCCATCTCGACATGATCGAGCGCATCGTCACGCTGGGCCGCGGCGTGTTCGAGCACGCGCTGGTCGATGCGATCGTGACGGTGTATCGGCGGTCGGGCTGCGAGAAGATCGAAACATCGCGTCTCGATCAAGCTGGGCTGACGCCGCTCACCCTTGCACCGAAGCGCGACCTCGAAGCGCCGTGGACGCTCGACGCGCTGCTCTCGCCGCACTACGCGTTCGTGCAGCGGCTCGCGCGCGCGCATGCGACGCTCGGTGAGTTGATCGCCTGCGAAAACGCGTGCGCGACCGCCGATGCCTATCGGCTCGCGCCGTGCATCGAGGAAGCGCGCGGCGCCTTCGATGCGCGCGATCACTATCGCGTCGTGAATACCGGCACGCTCGGGCGCTACGTCTCGCGCTGGGGCGTGAAGCCGATGACCTATCTCGGCCAGCGTTACGCTGAACCCGTCGTCGGACGCGCGCGCTTCGAGGCGGCGTACGCGAATCGGTATCGTGAGAAGGCCGCGGCGAAGAAAGTGATCGTGAAGGGGCTCACGCATCTCGACGCCACGCTCGACCTCGCCGGTGACACGATCCCCGGCAAGACCACGCTGATCCTGCGCGCGGACGACGACACCCTCCTCAAGTTCGCGGCAGCGGTGCTGAACGGCCCGCTCGCGGCCTTCGTCACGCGCGCGCGATTTGGCGCATCGAGCTACAACGGCGGCGTGGCCTTCACCAAACTGATGATCGATGCGATTCCGGTCCCGCGCGACGCGAGCGCGCGTGCGGACGTGGTGAAGTGCGTGGATCGATTACTCGATGCGCTGCGGTCTGGTGATCACGCATCACGCAGCGAGGCGCTCATGCGCGAGATCGACCGCGCGCTTTACGCGGCGTATGGGCTGGAGGAAGACGAGATCGCGCTGATCGAAGGCGACGGACGCGGCGCGAGCAAACGCGGCACCACCACGCAACACCGCGCCTGAAAAAGAAAAAGGGCTACAGCTGATGCGCTGTAACCCTTTCTCGAACTGTTTTGGTGCCGGCTGCAGGACTCGAACCCGCCACCTGATGATTACAAATCAACTGCTCTACCAGATGAGCTAAGCCGGCGTAGCCCGTGATTCTACTTCATTTCACGATCTTGAGGTGACCCTTACCGCCCTTTGCAGCACCGTCGTCGCCGGAATCGCCCTTGCCGGTCTTCGCGGACACGGCGGACTCGTCGGTCTCGCTCTGCACGGCAGCAGGCGCCACGCTCGGCACCGCCGTCGGACCGGCCGTGGGCACCACTGCGGGCGCAGCCGTGTCCTCATGCTCGTCCTGAGCCGAAGGCAGCACGTCGTTCGCGTCGCCCGGCGGCGCTTCGACCGGGAACGCCATGCCCTGGCCGTTCTCGCGCGCGTAGATCGCCAGCACGTTCGACACCGGCACTTCGATCTTGTGCGACTTGCCGGAAAAACGCGCGTGAAACTCGATCATCTCATTGCCCATCTGCAACTGGCTCGTGGCCTCGAAGCTGATGTTCAGCACGATCTCGCCGTCGCGCACGAACTGGCGCGGCACCCGCGTGCGGTTGTCGACCCGCACCGCGATATGCGGCGTGAAGCCGTTGTCCGTGCACCACTCGTACAGCGCGCGCAGCAGATACGGCTTGGTGGAAATCTCTTGCATCAACAGTCCTCTGACGAGGCGGCCCACCCGCGAGCAGCGCGCCGCCTCCGGTTTGCAACGGCGACGGCCGCCTTAGCGGCGCATCACCTTTTCCGACGGCGTCAGCGCTTCGATGTAGGCCGGACGGCTGAAGATACGCTCGGCGTACTTCATCAGCGGCGCGGCGTTCTTCGAGAGTTCGATGCCGTAGTGATCGAGACGCCACAGCAGCGGCGCGATCGCGACGTCGAGCATCGAGAACTCTTCGCCGAGCATGTACTTGTTCTTCAGGAAGATCGGCGCGAGCTGCGTAAGGCGGTCGCGGATCGCGAGGCGCGCCTTCTCGTGATTCTTCTCGGCGGCCTTGCCCTTCTCGTTTTCGAGCGTGCTGACGTGCACGAACAGTTCCTTCTCGAAGTTGAGCAGGAACAGACGCGCGCGGGCGCGCTGGACCGGATCGGCCGGCATCAGCTGCGGATGCGGGAAGCGCTCGTCGATGTACTCGTTGATGATGTTCGACTCGTACAGAATCAGGTCGCGCTCGACCAGAATCGGCACCTGACCATACGGATTCATCACGGCGATGTCTTCCGGTTTGTTGAACAGGTCGACGTCGCGGATTTCGAAGTCCATGCCCTTTTCGAACAACACCAGCCGGCAACGCTGGGAGAACGGGCAGGTAGTGCCGGAGTACAGAACCATCATGATTTACATTTCCTCAATAAACCCAAAAGGCCGACGGGCAAAAACACCGCCTGAGGCCTAGCGGCCGTCAGACGGTGTTTCGTGACACCGGCCCCACGTCGGTCAGAACGTGCCTATTTGATATCTTTCCAGTACGCGGCGTTCAGTCGCCACGCGAAAAAGCTCAGGACGCCGAGGAACAGCAGCACCCAGACGCCGAGCTGCTTGCGGGTTTTCTGCTCCGGTTCGGACATCCAGCCGAGGTAAGCCACCAGGTCGGCCACGGCAGAATCATAATCCACCGGCGAGAGCTTCCCCGGCGAGACCTGTTGGTACCCCACAAAGCGGCGGACTTTTTCCCCGGATTCCTCGTCCACCGTGTCTTCGAACTTCGCGGTGCGCACGCCCTGCAATTCCCAGAGCACGTGCGGCATGCTCACGTTCTCGAACACCATGTTGTTCCAGCCGGTCGGACGCGTGTCGTCGCGGTAGAAGCTGCGCAGATACGTATACAGCCAGTCGCGCCCTTTCGCGCGCGCTTCGACGGAGAGGTCCGGCGGCGCCACCCCGAACCACGCCTTGGCGTCGTCCGGGCGCATGGCGATGGACATCGTGTTGCCGACCTTGTCCGTCGTGAACAAGAGATTATCTTCGATTTGCTTCTGCGGAATGCCGAGATCCTGCAACCGGCTGTAGCGCATCAGATTCGCACTGTGGCAGTTCAGGCAATAGTTTACAAACAATTGCGCGCCATGTTGCAGCGAAGCAAGATTTTCGCCGTTATCGGGTGCGCGGTCGAGCGGAATGTTTTCCTGCGCCGCTACCGTTCCGACCCCAAACCCCAAACCCACCGCCAGGCCGCACGCCATCGCGAGCGTCGCGACGCCGCGCCGCACGCGCTGTTGAGCACCGCGCTGAACGTTGCGCAGCAGATTGCGCGCCCGCGCGAGCGTCGAAAAGAGAGATGCCATCGTCATGTCTTCCTCGCTCGCAAGTTAATGGGGCTTGAACCGCACGCGTTCGGGCGGCTGCTTGAACGTGCCAAGCGGCGTCCAGAACGGCATGCCGAGGAAGAACGCGAAGTAGATCAGCGCGCACACCTGCGCGATCAGCGTGGCCGCCGGCGATGGCGGCCGGGTGCCGAGAAAGCCCAGTGTGAGGAAGGCCGCCACGAAAATCCCGAGGAACACCTTGTGGAAGAACGGCCGGTAGCGGATCGACTTCACCGGCGCGCGGTCGAGCCACGGCAGGAAAAAGAGCGAGATCACCGCCGTGCCCATCACCACCACGCCCCAGAATTTCGACTCGGTGAAGGCCATCGCCAGAATCACGAGCACCGCCAGCACCGGCAGCCCCGCGCGCCATTTGCCGCGCGCGCGCACCAGCGCGAACAGGCCGAGCAGTCCGATCACGATCATCAGCACGATCTTGAACGGGTCGGTCGTGGCGCGCAGCATCGCGTAGAACGCCGTGAAGTACCAGACCGGCGCGATCTCGGGCGGCGTCTGCAGCGGGTTGGCCGGCACGAAGTTGTTCGCTTCGAGGAAGTAGCCGCCCATTTCCGGCGCGAAGAAGATGATCGCCGCGAAGATCATCAGGAAGATGCACACACCCATGAAGTCGTGCACCGAGTAGTACGGATGGAACGGGATGCCGTCGAGCGGAATGCCGTTCGCGTCCTTTTTGTCCTTGATCTCGATGCCATCCGGGTTGTTCGAGCCCACTTCGTGCAGTGCGACGACATGCGCCACCACCAGCCCGATCAGCACGAGCGGAATCGCGATCACGTGGAACGCGAAGAAGCGGTTGAGCGTGACGTCCGACACCACGTAGTCGCCGCGAATCCACAGCGAAAGATCCGGGCCGATGAACGGAATCGCCGAGAACAGGTTCACGATCACCTGCGCGCCCCAGAACGACATCTGCCCCCACGGCAGCAGATAGCCGAAGAACGCTTCCGCCATCAGGCACAGGAAGATCGCGCAGCCGAAGATCCACACGAGTTCGCGCGGCTTGCGGTACGAACCGTAGAGCAGCCCGCGGAACATGTGCAGGTAGACGACCACGAAGAACATCGACGCGCCTGTCGAGTGCATGTAGCGGATCAGCCAGCCCCACGGCACCTCGCGCATGATGTACTCGACCGAGGCGAACGCGAGCGTCGAATCGGGCTTGTAGTTCATCGTCAGGAAGATGCCCGTGACGATCTGGTTCACCAGCACGAGCAGCGCGAGCGAGCCGAAGAAGTACCAGAAGTTGAAGTTCTTCGGCGCGTAATACTCGGAGACGTGGGCTTTCCACGTCGCGGTCATCGGAAAGCGCTTGTCGATCCAGCCTGCGAGGCCCGTCGTCTCCACCACCTGTTTTTCTTGTCCCGTGGCCATCACGCTTCTCCTTTTTCGTCCTTGCCGATCACGATCTGCGTCGGTGACGTGAACATGTAGCGGGGGATGTCGAGGTTCTGCGGCGCGGGCTTGTTCTTGAACACGCGGCCGGCGAGATCGTAGGTGGAGCCGTGACACGGACACAGGAAGCCGCCCGGCCAGCTATCGGGCAGGTTCGGCTGCGGGCCTTCCTGGAAACGCGGCGTCGGCGTGCAGCCCAGATGCGTGCACACGGCGACGGCCACGAGAATGTGCTGATGCTCGGCGCGCGAGCGGTATTCGTTCTTGCAGTAGTCCGGCATCGGAATGGAAAACGGATGCTCGGATTCGGGATCGGCCAGTTCGGCGTCGGCCTTCTTGCAGTCCGCCAGCATGCGGTCGGTGCGGTTCAGGATCCACACGGGCTTGCCGCGCCAGGCGACCGTCATGAGCGAGCCGGGCTGCAAACCGCTGATATCGACTTCGACGGGCGCGCCGGCGGCGCGTGCTTTTTCGGATGGTGCAAACGAGCCTACGAAAGGTACGACAGTGGCCACGCCTCCTATGCCACCTGCTACGGACGTCGCAATCAGCCAGGTACGGCGGCTGCCATCGACGCGGTCATTTTCTTTGTCTCGCATCACATCGCCCCACTTCTGAGTTGGATTTTTCCGTCACGCCGTTGATGACCCGCATGCTGCCGAACGCTAGTTTGCGCGAATGGAGTTGGCATTTACAAGGGGCGATCTCGAAAAAGCGCCCGAAGTCCTTGATAAATCGGGGTTTTCCCCCAGAAATCAGGGCACATTTCTTTTCGGCTTGTAAATGCCCGGTGAATAAATCCATGCGATCTGGGAGACGCGCGCGGGCGTCGCGCGATTCGGACGCCGCGCGCAAAGACGGCCGAATACTTAAACCGGATTGTCGATGTCGATAAAGAGATGATCGATATCGAATGTTTCGGCCAGATGCGCACCGACGGCCTGCACGCCGAAGCGCTCGGTCGCATGGTGGCCCGCCGCGAGGAAGGCCACGCCGCTCTCCGCCGAGGTGTGAAAAGTGGGCTCGGAGATTTCGCCGGTGAGGAACACGTCGGCGCCCGCGTCGATGGCCGAGTCGAACAGGCTCTGCGCCGCGCCCGTGCACCACGCCACGCGGCGCAGCTGCCAGTCGGGATCGCCGAGCACGAGCGGCGCGCGCCCGAGCGTCTGCTCGACCTGCGCGGAGAAGTGCGCGAGCGTGATCGGCATGGGCAGCGTCGCCATCCAGCCGAGATCCTGCTCGCCGAAGCGTTGTTCGCTGATCCAGCCGAGTTTGGCGCCCAACTGCGCGTTATTGCCGAATTCCGGGTGGCAGTCGAGCGGCAGATGGAAGGCGAACAGGTTGAGGTCGTGCGCGAGCAGCGTCTTCAGGCGGCGGTATTTGCGGCCGGTGATCTGCGGCGCCTCGTTCTTCCAGAAGTAGCCGTGATGGACCAGCACGGCGTCGGCGCCCCACTCGAGCGCGGCTTCCAGAAAGGCCAGCGAGGCGGTCACGCCGGTCGCGATCTTCTGCACGCGCCGCCGCCCTTCCACTTGCAGGCCATTGGGGCAGTAGTCCTTGAACCGCCCGGTTTCCAGAAGATTGTTCAGATACAATTCCAGTTCGATCCGATCCATATAATCCTCTAATCTTCAGATGCTTAGACGCTTTTGGCTGTTCTTCGCCCAGGCGGTGACGGTCCTGCTGGCGTTGATGTTCATCATCGCGACGCTCAAGCCGCAGTGGCTTCAGCACCAGGGGCAACTCGGCAAACAGCTCGCCGAACCCATCGTCGCGCTACGCGAAGTGGCGCCGGGCATCGGCGGCGGCGGCGGCAGCCAGGGGTCCTATGCGGACGCCGCCCAGAAGGCCATGCCCGCGGTCGTCAACGTGTTCTCCAGCAAGGACGGCTCGCTGCCGCCCGATCCGCGCCAGAACGACCCGCTGTTCCGCTACTTCTTCGGCGATCGCAACAACAACCGCAAGCAGCAGCAACAGCCCGCGGCGAATCTCGGTTCGGGCGTCATTGTCAGTCCAGACGGTTACATTCTAACGAACCAGCACGTGATCGACGGCGCGGATCAGATTGAAATCGCGCTCTCCGACGGCCGCACCACCAACGCCAAGGTGATCGGCATCGACCCGGAAACCGATCTGGCCGTGCTCAAGATCAATCTGCCGAACCTGCCCACGATCACGCTCGGCCGGATGGATCAGGCCCGCGTGGGCGATGTCGTGCTAGCCATCGGCAATCCGTTCGGCGTGGGCCAGACGGTCACGATGGGCATCATCAGCGCGCTGGGCCGTAATCACCTCGGCATCAACACGTTCGAGAACTTCATCCAGACCGATGCGCCGATCAATCCCGGCAACTCGGGCGGCGCGCTCGTCGACGTGAGCGGCAATCTGCTCGGCATCAACACGGCCATCTACTCGCGCTCGGGCGGCTCGCTCGGCATCGGCTTCGCGATTCCCGTGTCCACGGCGCGCAGCGTGCTGGAAAGCATCATCACGACCGGTTCGGTCACGCGCGGCTGGATCGGCGTGGAGCCGCAGGACCTGACGCCCGAGATCGCCGAATCGTTCGGCATCAACGAGAAGTCGGGCGCGATCGTCGCGGGCGTGCTGCAAGGCGGCCCCGCCGACAAGGCCGGCATCAAGCCGGGCGACATCCTGCTTTCGGTGAACGGCGAGGCCATCACCGACACCACGCGCCTGCTCAACGTGATCGCGCAGATCAAGCCGGGCACCGACGCGAAGGTCCACCTCGTGCGCAAGAACAAGGACATGGACCTCGACGTGATGATCGGCAAGCGCCCGCCGCCGCCCAAGCACCCCGCCAACGAAGACGGCGAAGGCGACGACGAAGGCGGTTGAAGTTCTACTCGCCGGGCGAAAGCCGCACGCGCGGCCTCGCCTCCCAAGCGAAGCAACCCGGCGCTACAAACACAAAGGCCGCGAACGTCACCGTTCGCGGCCTTTTCTTTTGTGTTCTGCGGGGATGTCGCGCGACGTCAGCTTGTCGCTTCGCTCTCGTCGGCGGTCTTCCTTTCGCCGGTGCCGATGAAAACGCGCGCCGCGATGATGCCCGCTTCGTAGAGGATGATCAGCGGCAGCGCCAGAATCAGCTGCGAGAACACGTCCGGCGGCGTCACCACGGCGGCGACGATGAACGCGCCCACGATCACATACGGACGGATTTCCTTGAGCTTCTTCACCGTGAGCACGTGCATGCGCACGAGCAGCACGACGATGATCGGCACCTCGAAAGTGACGCCGAACGCGATGAACATCGTGAGCACGAAGCTCAGGTAATTGTCGATATCGGTCGTCATCTCCGCGCCGAGCGGCGCGTTGTAGTGCGCCATCACGCGGAAGATCGTGGGAAACACCACGAAGTACGCGAACGCCATGCCGCACAGGAACAGCGTGTAGCTGCTCGCCACCAGCGGCACGACCAGCTTCTTCTCGTGCTGATAGAGCCCCGGCGCGACGAACGCCCAGATCTGATAAAGCACGACAGGCAGCGCGATCACGAAGGCGACGAGCATCGTCACTTTCATCGGCACGAAGAACGAGCCGGTCACGTCGGTGACGATCATCTTGCCGTCGCGCGGCAGGTTCTGCATGAGCGGACGCGCGAGCAGCCTGAAGATGTCGGGCGCCCAGTAGACGAGCCCGACGAACACGACGATGACGGCAATGCCCGCGCGGATGATACGGTCGCGGAGTTCGACGAGGTGCGAGATGAAGGTCTCTTCAGTGCCCTCGCCCTGGTTTTGCTGGGGGTCGCTCACACCGGCCCTCGGGGGTTGGAGATGGGGAAGTTCGAATGCGGCTGCGGCATCGGAATCGGTGAATGCGCGTCAGAAGAAACGCGTGGGCCGGCGCAGGCTGGCCGGCGTGTGCTGCGCGACGCGCGCCGCGCCCGACTGCACGCGCGTGCGCCGCAGCGTCGCGCGTTTGTACCACACGGGCGTGCCCGTCTGTTTCACGCGCCAGTTCTTGCGCTTCGCCGTGGACGCGCCGGCATCGCCGGAACGCCACGTGGAGGCTGACGAACCGTCGGCGAAACCCGCGCTACCGGACGTGCCGGACACCGCGCTTTGCGCCGTGACGGCAGCCGGGTCCGCGCCGCCCGCGATGCTGGGCGACACGCTCGTACCCTGGTTCCAGGCGTCGTTGAGCTCGGTTTCGTGCTGGCGCAGATTCTCGTGAACGTTCTTCTCGACGTTCTGCGCAGCCTGTTCGAACTCGCCCTTCATGCGGCGCAGTTCGTCGAGTTCGATCTCGCGCGTGACTTCGGCCTTGACGTCGTTGATGTAACGCTGCGCGCGCCCGAACAGCGCGCCTGCGGTGCGCGCAACGCGCGGCAGGCGCTCCGGTCCGAGAACGACCAGCGCGACGACGCCGATCAGCGCCATCTTCGTGAGACCCAGATCAAGCATGAATGGAGCTTTCCGTCAGCCTTGGAGCAGGAAAAAGCGAAACAGACACGGCAAGCAGACGACCACCGCGCTTAGCGGAGGTCGTTGCTCGAGGTCTTGTCCTTGGCGTCGACGTCGACCGTGCCGCCGTTCTTCGGCAGCTCGCGCTTGGCCGCGTCGGGAGCTTCCTCACCGTCGCGCATGCCTTCCTTGAAACCCTTGACCGCACCGCCGAGGTCGCTGCCGATATTGCGCAGCTTCTTCGTGCCGAAGACGAGCGCCACGATCAACAACACAATCAGCCAATGCCAGATGCTCAACGAACCCATGATCAAAACTCTCCTTAACCCCGCGCCGCGCCTCGTGCGCAGCGTGAAAACGTTGGCGCGCCGAGGCGCGCTGCGTAAAAACCGGTCCGATAGTAAATAGTGCCTGCGAGGTGTGGCGGCTGCATGGCATGCCACCCTTTTTCAGCGGGCCTTGTTGCTTTATCTGCTCAATGCGCTTCGTGCCTGCCTCATGCGTCACTCAACGGTGATGCACGCGGCGCGCCTTCAGCCCATGCGTTGCCACGGACGCGGCCCGGCCAGCAAATGCGCGTGCAGGTGGTAGACCTCCTGACCGCCGCCGGGCCCCGTGTTCACGACGGTGCGAAAACCGGTTTCACCGCCGGTGTACGACACGCCGAGATCCTTCGCGAGACGCGCCACCAGCACGAACATTCTACCAAGCAGCGGTGCGTCCTTTTCACCGCAATCGGCGAGCGTCGCGATATGTTCGCGCGGGATCACCAGCACGTGCGTCTGCGCCGCGGGCCGGATGTCCCGGAAAGCGACGAATTCGTCGTCTTCGTAGACGCGTGTGCTCGGAATCGCCCCGTCGGCGATCTTGCAGAACAGACAGGTGCTGCGGTCGTGGCTGTCACTTTGGCTCATGATGCTCCCGAAATGCGCGGACCCGACAACCCGCCGATCACACCCACGCGCGCGGATCGCGCAGCGGCTTGCTGTCATGCAGATACAGCCAGCCTTTGATGATACGGTACAACGTCCAGATCGCGACAGCCCACAAAATTGGAATGCCGATCAGCACGAAAAACAGCGCGACACCGATCAGATGCCCCGCCAGCCCGAGCCAGAAGGTGCGGATCTGCCAGGTGAAATGCTGCTCGTAGGGCGTGCCCGCCGCTTCGTCGCGCTTGAGGTAATTGATGATGATGGCGACCAGCACGGTCACGCCGCCGGTGAGCCAGTAGAACGCGTAGAGGCCGTAGAGCACATGCGTGAGGGTGCGCAGACTGCGCAGGCGGTCCGCGTCGATCGGTTCGCGCACCACTGGAGGCGGATAACCGCCGGGCGTCGTGGACATGTTGCGTCTCCCCTGATGTGCGGCGCGCGCGCCGCGTGGGTGGGCAAGCGCCGCCGGTGTGCCCGGCGGCATGCGCGCCAGTGCGACCCGGACCCGCGCGGGCCCGTGTCAGTTGCCGTCAGTCGCCGTTCGCCTCGCGCTCCTGGCTCTTGCGCAGCGCCTTCTCTTCGAGACCCGAAAGGCCTTCGCGGCGTTCGAGTTCCGCCAGCACATCGGCGGGGCTCAGGTCGAAATGCGAGAGCGTCACGAGGCAATGGAACCACAGATCGGCCATTTCGCCGACCAGCGCCTTGGGCGCGCCGCCCTGGCGCACGTCCTTGGCGGCCAGCACGACTTCGGTCGCCTCTTCGCCGACCTTCTTGAGCACCGCGTCGTCGCCCTTGTGGAACAGGCGCGCGACGTAGGAAGCATCGGGATCGCCGCCCTTGCGGCTGTCGATCACCGCCGCGAGGCGCAGCAAGGTGTCGTTGGTGTTCAGTTGCGTCATTTGTAGATGTGCTCGGGGTCTTTCAGCACGGGATCGACGGCGACCCAGCGGCCCTCGTCGACGGTGCCTTCGAATTGCTGGAAAAAGCACGAGTGGCGGCCCGTGTGGCAGGCGATGCCCGACACCTGCTCGATCTTGAGCAGCACGACGTCTTCGTCGCAGTCGAGGCGAATCTCGCGCACGTGCTGCACGTGGCCCGATTCCTCGCCCTTGAACCACAGGCGCTGGCGCGAACGCGAGAAGTACACCGCGCGGCGCAGCTCGACGGTCTTGGCGAGCGCCTCGCGGTTCATCCACGCGAACATCAGCACGTCGCCGCTGGTGGCTTCCTGGGCGATCACCGGCACGAGGCCGTTGGCGTCCCAGTTGATCTTGTCGAGCCAGCCGGCTTGTTCGATCGATGCGGTCGTCATGGCTTACATCCTCACCGAAATGCCCTGGTCGGCCATGAAGCGCTTCGCCTCGCCGACCGTGTGCTCGCCGTAGTGGAAGATGCTCGCTGCGAGCACCGCGTCGGCGTGGCCCTTGACGATGCCGTCCGCCAGATCCTGCAGGCCGCCCACGCCGCCCGAGGCGATCACGGGCACCGGCACCGCGTCGGAGACGGCGCGCGTGAGGTCGAGGTCGAAGCCGCTCTTGGTGCCGTCGCGGTCCATGCTCGTGAGCAGGATTTCGCCCGCGCCGAATTCGGCCATCTTGCGCGCCCATTCGACGGCGTCGATGCCGGTGGCCTTGCGGCCGCCGTGCGTGAACACTTCCCAGCGCGCCGGTTCGCCCGGCGCGGAGGTGCGCTTGGCGTCGATCGCGACCACGATGCACTGCGAGCCGTACTTGTCGGCCGAGTCGCGCACCAGTTGCGGATTCGCGACCGCCGACGAGTTCATGCCGACCTTGTCCGCGCCCGCGTTGAGCAGGCGGCGCACATCGGCCACGGCGCGCACGCCGCCGCCGACCGTCAGCGGAATGAAGACCTGCGACGCCACCGCTTCGATGATCGGCAGGATCAGGTCGCGCCCGTCCGAAGTGGCGGTGATGTCGAGGAAGGTGAGTTCGTCGGCGCCCTGATCGTCATAGCGGCGCGCGATTTCGACGGGGTCGCCCGCGTCGCGCAGTTCGACGAAGTTGACACCCTTGACGACCCGTCCGGCCGTCACGTCGAGACAGGGGATGATGCGTTTGGGTAGAGCCATGATCTTGCCGGTGATGCCAGGTTAGTGTCCGTCGGGCGCGGCGGCGGATGCGGCGCCGCCCTGGGCCGCTTTCGGGCCGCGATCGGCAAAAAGCAAAAGGCCTCCGCTCGCGGAGGCCGTGGGGGCGACGCTTACGCGTCGTCCGATTCGCGCAGGCTGTCCGCGCGCGTTTGCGCCGCCGCGAAATCGAGGTCGCCCGAGTAGATCGCGCGGCCGCAGATCACGCCTTCGACGCCCTCGTCTTCCACTTCGCAGAGCGCGTCGATGTCGGCGAGATTCGACAGGCCGCCGCTCGCGATCACCGGAATCTTCACCGCGCGCGCGAGGCGCACCGTGGCTTCGATGTTGATGCCTTGCAGCATGCCGTCGCGGCCGATGTCGGTGTAGATGATCGACTCGACGCCGTAGTCCTCGAACTTGCGCGCGAGATCCACGACTTCGTGGCCCGTGAGCTTGCTCCAGCCGTCGGTGGCGACCTTGCCGTCCTTGGCGTCCAGGCCGACGATGATGTGGCCCCCGAACGCCGTGCACGCTTCCTGGAGGAAGCCCGGGTTCTTGACCGCGGCGGTGCCGATGATCACGTAGGAGAGGCCGTCGTCGAGATAGCGCTCGATGGTGTCGAGGTCGCGGATGCCACCGCCGAGCTGCACGGGGATCGCGTCACCCACTTCGCGGATGATTTCGCGAATAGCGTCTTCGTTCTTCGGCTTGCCGGCGAACGCGCCGTTCAGATCGACGAGGTGCAGACGGCGCGCGCCGCGCTCGACCCAATGTCGGGCCATGGCCGCCGGTTCCTCGGAGAAAATCGTCGCCTGGTCCATATCGCCTTGTTTCAGGCGTACGCAGTGACCGTCTTTGAGATCGATGGCCGGAATCAGCAGCATAGCAATCGGGGAATATCTGGGAATGAGGTTGAAATCAGCCGGCTTCGGTGGATAAAAGGCCCGATCCGACGCCGTTTCGCTAGTTTAGTACAACTCTTTCGGTGGCCTTGCCAACGGGGATCGACACGGGGCGGCCTCGTGGGCCAGGCCCCGGCGCGCCCCGGAGCGCGCCGCGTTCGAAATCAGGGGTTCCAGTCGACGAAGTTGCGATAGACGCGCAAGCCCGCCGCCGCACTCTTTTCCGGGTGGAATTGGGTGGCGAAAATGTTATCCCGCGCCACCGCCGAGGTAAAGGCCGCGCCGTAAGGGGTTTCGCCAACCGTGTGCGACGCATCGTCCGGCACTACGTAGTAGCTGTGCACGAAGTAGAAAAAGCTTTCGTCGGGCACGCCGTCCCACAGCGCATGCGCGCGCGCCTGGCGCACGCGGTTCCAGCCCATCTGCGGCACCTTGAAGCGCGAGCCGTCGTCCTGCAGCTGGCCCGCGAGATCGAAGCGCACGACCTTGCCCGGCAACAGGCCGAGGCCCTTCGTGTCGCCTTCCGCGCTCCAGTCGAACAGCATCTGCTCGCCCACGCACACGCCCATCAGCGGCTTGCTGCGCGCGGCTTCGAGCACCGCGTCCTGCAGGCCCGACTCGGCGAGACTGCGCATGCAGTCGGGCATCGCGCCCTGGCCCGGCAGCACGACGCGGTCGGCTGCGCGGATCGCTTCGGGACGCTCGACGATCTGCACGTCGGCTTCCGGCGCGGCCTGCTTCAGCGCCTGGGCGACCGAACGCAGGTTGCCCATCCCATAATCCACAATCGCAATTGAAGTTTTCATCTCGATTCAGGCCGCGTCGGCCATGTTGGGCGTGATCAGGCGGCTGCCTGTTCGTGCCCGGATGTTGCCTGGTAAGCCTGGTTTTGCCCGGTCGGCTTCGTGGTTCCGCAAGCCGCATGCGCGGCGCGCGAGCCGCCGCAACCGTTCAGACCCGTCAATGTACGCCTTGCCACCGCGGCGCGCCTTTAGTTGGCACTTTAGTTGGCACTTTAGTTGGCACATCGGCTGGCGCATCGCGCCGGCCGGCGCCACCCGGCACCGCTTACAGGCTGCCCTTGGTCGACGGAATCTTGCCGGCCTGGCGCTCGTCGAACTCGGCGGCCTGGCGCAGCGCGCGGCCGAAAGCCTTGAACACGGTTTCCATCTGATGGTGGGCGTTCAGCCCGCGCAGGTTGTCGATGTGCAGCGTCACGCCCGCGTGATTGACGAAGCCGCGGAAAAACTCGATCGACAGGTCGACGTCGAAGGTGCCGATGCGCGCGCGCGTGAACGGCACGTGGAACTCCAGGCCCGGACGGCCCGAGAAGTCGACCACGACGCGCGAGAGCGCCTCGTCGAGCGGCACGTAGGCATGGCCGTAGCGGCGGATGCCCTTCTTGTCGCCGATCGCCTGTGCGACCGCCTGGCCCAGCGTGATGCCGACGTCTTCGACCGTATGGTGGTCGTCGATATGCGTGTCGCCATGCGCCTCGACTTCGAGATCGATCAGACCGTGTCGTGCGATCTGGTCGAGCATGTGGTCGAGAAACGGCACGCCGGTCTTGAGCTTTTGCTCGCCGGTGCCGTCCAGATTGATTTTCACGCTGATCTGCGTTTCGCTGGTGTTGCGAACGACTTGCGCGACGCGCATGGCAATTTCCTTCAAACAGCCCGTACAGGAGGGTTTTTAGAGAACGAAGCGAGCTTCGGAATACGGTGAACAGTGGGGACGATTCACTTGAGCACAAGCTTCAGGGCGGCGACCAGCTGCGCGTTTTCGTCGGGGGTCCCGACGGTCAGGCGCACGCAATTCGCCAGCAATGGGTGCATTTTACTCACGTTTTTGATCAAAACCCGCGCGGTCAACAGGGTATCGAACACGGCGTGGGCATCCGGCACGCGCACCAGCAGGAAATTGCCGGCGCTCGGGAACACTTCGGCGCCCGGCAATTTCGCCACTTCGGCGGCCAGTTGCGCCCGTCCCGCGCGCAGTTGCGCGGCCTGCGCGTCGAGCACGTCGAGGTGATCGAGCAGGAACGCGGTGGTCGCCTGGGTCAGCACGTTGACGTTGTACGGCGGGCGCACCTTGTCGAATTCGTCGAGCCACGCGGAGCGGCCCACGAGATAGCCCAGACGAATGCCCGCGAGGCCCAGCTTGGACATCGTGCGCATCACGACCACGTTCGAGAACGCGCCCGCGCGCGGCAGCCAGCTCGCCTGCGCGAACGGCTGATACGCCTCGTCGATCACCACGAGCGAGCCCGCGGCGTCGGCGGCCGCGATCACGCGCTCGATATCGGCGTCGTCGAACAGCGTGCCGGTCGGATTGTTCGGATACGCGAGCCAGATCACGGCCGGCTTGTGCTCGGCGATCGCGGCGAGCATCGCCTCGGTATCGAGCGTGAAATCGGCCTTGAGCGGCACGCCGACGAACTCCAGCTGCGCGAATTTCGCCGACATCGCGTACATCACGAAGCCCGGCACCGGCGCGAGCACCTTCGCGCCCGGCTTCGCGCACGCCATCGTGATCATGCTGATGATCTCGTCCGAGCCGTTGCCGAGCAGCACGTCGCACTCGGACGGCACGCGCAGCGCGCTCTTGAGCCGCGCGAGCAGCGCCTCGGGACGCGGCGCCGGATAACGGTTCAGCGCGACGCCCGCGAGATGTTCGCCGAGCTTCGCCGCCAGATCGGCGGGCAGCGCAAACGGGTTTTCCATCGCGTCGAGCTTCACGAAGCCGGAGGCGTCGGGCACCGGATAGCTCGTCATTGCGAGCACATCGGAGCGGATCAGATCTTGAGGTGTCGTCATGTCGGAAGACTCGCGCGCCCGGGGCGGCAAGCCGGCACGAACGGCTCGTTCGCAGCGCGAGGCTGCGTGGCCGTCCTGGTTATCGTTGGTTTAGCGTTGGTCTCGCGTTGTTTTCGTGTCCGCCGCGGGCGGGCGGTTCGGCAAACGTCGACAAACGTCGGCAAACTTCAGCGAATCTCGTCGAATCTCATCGAATCGCCGGCGGCGATGGTCCAGCCGGTTAGTTCGGATTTCCAACCATCGAGCCCGGCGCAAGGCACGCTGCGGCGCCGCGAACCGGACTCGACGGCGCCGCCCGGCCCTGGATCAGGCCGGCGTCATCAGACTGGCTTCATGCGGTATTCGGCGCTGCGCGCATGCGCTTGCAGCCCTTCGCCGTAGGCCAGTTCCGCGGCGATCTCGCCCAGCGTCTGCGCGCCTTCCGCGCTGACTTCGATCAGGCTCGAACGCTTGATGAAATCATAGACGCCCAGCGGCGACGAGAAACGTGCGGTACGAGACGTAGGCAGCACGTGATTCGGGCCCGCGCAGTAGTCGCCGAGGCTTTCGCTCGTGTAGCGGCCGAGGAAGATCGCGCCCGCATGGCGGATTTCGGCGCCCCACTTCTGCGGCTCCAGCGCCGAGATTTCCAGGTGTTCCGGCGCGATGTCGTTGGCGATCGCGCAGGCTTCGGACATGTCGCGCACCTTCACGAGCGCGCCGCGGTTCGTGAGCGACGTGGCGATCACTTCCGCGCGCGGCATGGTGGGCAGCAGCTCGTTGATGGCGGCTTCCACGCGCTTGATGAAGCTTTCGTCCGGGCACAGCAGGATCGACTGCGCGAGTTCGTCGTGCTCGGCCTGCGAGAACAGATCCATCGCGACCCAGCGCGGATCGGTCGTGCCGTCGCAGATCACGAGAATTTCCGACGGACCGGCGATCATGTCGATGCCGACGGTGCCGAACACGCGGCGCTTGGCCGACGCCACATACGCGTTGCCCGGGCCGCAGATCTTGTCGACGGCCGGAATGGTTTGCGTGCCGTAGGCGAGCGCGGCCACGGCCTGCGCGCCGCCGACCGTGAACACGCGGTCGACGCCGGCGATCAGCGCCGCCGCCAGCACGAGCGGGTTCTTCACGCCGTCCGGCGTGGGCACGACCATGACGATCTCGCGCACGCCCGCGACGCGCGCGGGAATCGCGTTCATCAGCACCGAAGACGGATACGCCGCCTTGCCGCCCGGCACGTACAGGCCGACGCGGTCGAGCGGCGTGACCTTCTGGCCCAGCACGGTGCCGTCCGATTCGGTGTACTGCCAGCTATGCGAGCCGCACTCGATGCGCTGCTTCTCGTGGTAGCCGCGCACGCGCGCCGCCGCCGCTTCGAGCGCCGCGCGCTGCTTCGGCTCGAGACTTTCGAGCGCCGCTTCGAGTTCGCTGAACGGCAGTTCGAGCGCCGCGACGCTCGTGGCGTTCAGGCGGTCGAAGCGGTTCGTGTACTCGAGCACGGCGACGTCGCCGCGCGCCTTCACGTCGGCGAGGATTTGCGCCACCGAGCGCTCGATGGCCTCGTCCTCGCTCGCCTCGAAAGCGAGCACCGCGTGCAGCGCCTTCTTGAAACCTTCGGCGCTGGAATCGAGTTTGCGCATCGTGATAGCCATGCTGGTATCCATCCGTATCGGTTGTGCGCGCGGCGCCTCACACGAGGCGCGCGGCGCGCGGACTGCTTATGCGGCCTGCTCGCCGCGCGACGCGCGTTCGAACGCGTCGAGGAACGGCCGCAGTGCGGCGCGCTTGAGCTTGAGCGCCGCCTGATTGACGACGAGACGCGACGAGATCGGCATGATCTCCTCGACTTCGGCCAGATTGTTGGCGCGCAGCGTGCCGCCGGTGCTGACCAGGTCGACGATCGCGTCGGCGAGGCCGACGAGCGGCGCCAGTTCCATCGAGCCGTAAAGCTTGATCAGGTCGACGTGCACGCCCTTGGCCGCGAAATGCTGACGCGCCGCTTCGGTGTACTTGGTCGCGACGCGCAGGCGCGCGCCCTGGCGCACCGCGTTCGCGTAGTCGAAGCCCGCTTTCACGGCCACCGACAGACGGCAGCGCGCGATGTCGAGATCGACCGGCTGATAGAGCCCGCCGCCGCCGTGCTCGTTGAGCACGTCCTTGCCCGCCACGCCGAAGTCGGCCGCGCCGTACTCGACATAGGTGGGCACGTCCGTCGCGCGCACGATGATCACGCGCAGGTTCGGATCGGTGGTCGGCAGAATCAGCTTGCGCGAGGTTTCCGGGTCTTCGGCCACGTGCACGCCCGCGGCGGCCAGCAGCGGCATCGTCTCTTCGAAGATGCGGCCCTTCGAGAGCGCGAGCGTCAGCGGCGCGCTGGAGGCGGCGGCCGGCGTCGGCCGGGATTCAACCGTGCTCATGCTTCGCTCCCCTTGATGCGCTTGACGTCCGCGCCGATCTTCGTGAGCTTCGCTTCCATGCGGTCGTAGCCACGGTCGAGGTGATAGATGCGGTCGATCAGCGTTTCGCCTTCGGCGCACAGGCCCGCGATCACGAGGCTCGCCGACGCGCGCAGATCGGTCGCCATGACCTTCGCGCCCGAGAGCTTTTCGACGCCCGCGATCAGCGCGGTCTTGCCGTCGATCGTGATGTGCGCGCCCAGGCGGTTCAGTTCCTGCACGTGCATGAAGCGGTTTTCGAAGATGTTTTCGACGACCTGCGAGGTGCCGTCGGCGATCGTGTTGAGCGCCATGAACTGCGCCTGCATGTCGGTCGGGAACGCCGGGTATTCCGAGGTGCGCAGATTCACGGCGCGCGCGCGTTCTTGCATGCGCACGCGCATCCAGTCGTCGCCCTCTTCGATCGTCACGCCCGCTTCGCGCAGCTTGTCCGTGACGGCGTCGAGCGTGTGCGGACGCACGTTGCGCAGCATGACGTCGCCGCCCGCGGCCGCGACCGCGCACAGGAACGTGCCCGCTTCGATGCGGTCGGGAATGACCGTGTGCTGCGCGCCGTGGAGCTTCTCCACGCCTTGAATCACGAGGCGGTCGGTGCCGATGCCTTCGATCTTCGCGCCCATCGCCACCAGCAGGTGCGCGAGGTCGCCCACTTCCGGCTCGCGCGCGGCGTTTTCGATGATGGTCTCGCCATCGGCCAGCACGGCGGCCATCAGCAGGTTTTCCGTGCCGGTGACCGTGATCATGTCGGTCACGATGCGCGCGCCCTTCAGGCGCTTCGCGCGCGCTTCGATGAAGCCGTGCTCGATGCTGATCTCGGCGCCCATCGCCTGCAGGCCCTTGATGTGCTGATCGACCGGACGCGCGCCGATCGCGCAGCCGCCCGGCAGCGACACCTTCGCCTCGCCGAAGCGCGCGACGAGCGGCCCGAGCACGAGGATCGAGGCGCGCATGGTCTTGACCAGCTCATACGGCGCGACGAGGTTGTTCACGTTCGAGGCGTCGAGCTGCACGCGCGCGCCGTCCTGTTCGGTGCGCACGCCCATCTGGTTGAGCAGCTTGAGCGTCGTGCGCACGTCCTGAAGGTCGGGCACGTTGTCGAGCTGGACGGGTTCCGCGCTCAGCAGACCGGCGCAGAGAATGGGCAGCGCGGCGTTCTTCGCACCGGAAACGGTGACTTCCCCCGCGAGCTTCTGCCCGCCGACGATGACGAGTTTGTCCATGCCTGAGGTTTCCTGATCGGTGCGGCCGGCTTGCGGCGCTGCGTCGTGTTGAACGGCGCCGCTGGCTGCGGCGCCTTTATCCTGGGTAATTCGCACTGAGATTCCAGATTATGCGTTCTGCCATTCGGCGGGCGTGAGCGTCTTCATGCTGAGCGCGTGGATTTCCGCACGCATGCGGTCGCCGAGCGCCGCATAGACGAGCTGATGGCGCTGGATCAGACGCTTGCCTTCGAAGGCCGACGAAACGACGACCGCGGAAAAGTGCGTGCCGTCGTCGCCCTCGACCTCCAGATGCTCGCACGCGAGCCCGGCCAGGATGTATTGCTTGAGCTGTTCCGAAGACAACATGGTGAAAGGCTCCTGCCTGAATTGCACTTAGTGGCGCAGCTTGTAGCCGCTTGCGAGCAGACGCATCGCGAGCGTGGCCAGCACCACGAAAAAGACGAAAACGATCGCGAGGCTCACGAGCGGGTTAATGTCGGACAAGCCGAAGAAACCGTAGCGGAAGCCGTCGATCATGTAGAAGAACGGGTTGAGCCGCGACACCTCGCGCCACACCGGCGGCAGCGTATGCGTCGAATAGAACACGCCCGAAAGGAACGTGAGCGGCATGATGAGAAAGTTCTGAAACGCCGCGAGCTGGTCGAACTTCTCGGCCCAGATGCCGGCGATCAGGCCGAGCGTGCCGAGAATCGCCGAGCCGAGCACCGCGAAGGCGATGATGTAGAGCGGCGCGGCGAAGCTCATCGGAATGAACCAGATCGTCACGACGAACACGCCCGCGCCGACGGCGAGGCCGCGCACGATCGAGGCGAGCACGTAGGCGCCAAACATCTCCCAGGCGGCCAGCGGCGGCAATAAGACGAATACGAGATTGCCCGTGATCTTCGACTGGATCAGCGACGACGACGAATTCGCGAACGCGTTCTGCAGCACGCTCATCATCACGAGGCCCGGAATCAGGAAGCTCGTGTACTCGACGCCCGGATAAACCTCGACATGGCCGCGCAGCGCGTGGCCGAAGATCGTCAGATAGAGCAGCGCGGTGATGACCGGCGCGAGCACGGTCTGGAACGCGACTTTCCAGAACCGCAGCACTTCCTTGTAAAACAGCGTACTGAAACCACTATAGCCGCTCATGCGAGCCCCTCGATCACTTCCGGACCGTTCATCACCTGCACGAAGACGTCTTCGAGATCGGCCTTGCGCACTTCCATTTCTTCGAGCTTGCAGCCGTTCGCGCGGCACAGCGAGAGGATGCGCTCCACCTCGTCGTAGCTGTTCAGGCGCAGCAGATGTTGATTGCCGCCGCCGTTCGGCAGATTCGAGGTATCGACTTCGAGCGCGCGCAGTTCGGTGGGCAGCGCGCCTTCCGAGAAGCGCAGGAACAGCTGCGTGCCCGCGAAGCGCTGCAGCAGCGTGCTCGTGCGTTCGAGCGCCACGACCTCGCCGCGTCGCAGCATGGCGATGCGGTCGCAGAGTTCTTCCGCTTCTTCCAGATAGTGCGTGGTGAGCACGATCGTGTGCCCTTCGCGGTTCAGGCGCGCGATGAACTTCCAGAGCGTCTGGCGCAGTTCGACGTCGACGCCGGCCGTGGGCTCGTCGAGCACGATCACGGGCGGACGGTGCACCAGCGCCTGCGCGACCAGCACGCGGCGCTTCATGCCGCCCGACAGCGCGCGCATGTTGACGTCGGCTTTCTCGGTGAGGTCGAGATTGGCCATGACTTCGTCGATCCACGCGTCGTTATTGCGCAGACCAAAGTAGCCGGACTGGATGCGCAGCGTTTCGCGCACCGTGAAAAACGGATCGAACACCAGTTCCTGGGGCACGACGCCGAGATTGCGGCGCGCGTTGCGGTAATCGGTGACGACGTCGTGGCCGCGGACTTCGATGGTGCCTTCGTCGGCACGCGCGAGGCCGGCAAGCGCGCTGATGAGCGTCGTCTTGCCCGCGCCGTTCGGGCCGAGCAGCCCGAAGAACTCGCCTTCTTCGACCGTGAAGCTGACGCCTTTAAGCGCCTGAAGCTCTTTGTAGCGCTTCTTGACGTTGCGGATTTCTATGGCTGGCATGACTCAGACGCCGCCCGTGGTAAACGGCGCGGCCGGTAAGTGCATCAATGCTGCGGGGAAGACCGGAATTGGGGACGGCACAGGCCGCCTGCTGCCCGCCGTCTGCGTTACCCGATCGAGCCGGGGCAACGCCCAAAAAACATTTGATTATAGGCCAAGTCGGAAAGCCCGGCCTGGGCCTGGCGTTGACTTGAAGAGGACGCGACGGCGGCGAGGCGCCGTCGCGCGTCAATGTCGCTCGTGGAGAAGCGAATCGACGCCATAGGCGCGCGCGAGGGACGCGAGCGCGGCGGGCAGATTGACGACGCTCAGCGTGGCGCCGCGTTGAGTCGCAGCGCGCTGCCAGGCGAGCAGCACGGCGAGCGCGGACGAATCGAACTGCGTGAGCGACGCGCAGTCGACGGCGGTAGCGCCCGACGCGATCTGCGCGAGACCCGCCGAGAGCGCGGCCTTCGCGCTCTCGTGGGTCAGCGTGGCGCCGGTGGCGAAGCGTTCGCTCACGAAGCGGCCTTGCCCGAAGCCAGCTGCTGGTTGCGCTGCGTGAGGAAGGTGATCAGACCTTGCACGCCGCCCTGCTGGATCTTTTCCTGGAACTGCTGCTGGTACGCCTGGATCAGCCATGCGCCGAGCACGTTGATGTCATACACGCGCCAGCCTTGCGCCGTCTTGTAGAGACGGTAGTCGAGCTCGATCGGCTGGCCGTTGTTCATGACGGTCGAACGGACCACGACGTCAGTGTCGTCCGGGTTCGCGCGGAACGGCTTGTATTCGATCTGCTGGTCGCGGACCTGGGCGAGCGCGCCCGAGTACGTGCGGATCAGCAGCGTCTTGAACTGTTCGATGACCTGTTGCTGCTGCTCCGGCGTCGCCGTGCGCCAGTTGCGGCCCATTGCGAGCTGCGTGGTGCGGCGGAAGTCGGTGTACGGCAGGATCTTCTCGTTGACCAGTTGCGTGATCTTGCTGATGTCGCCGGACTGGATCGACTTGTCACCCTTGATCTGGTCCATGACCTGCTGCGTGATCGTCTTGACCATCGCGTCGGGGTTGCTGGTGTCGACGGTCTGCGCGGACGCCGTGCCGGCAAACGCGAAAAACATGGCGAAAATCGGGAACAACAAGAATTTTTTCATAGCGAGTCCTGCAAGTTGGGGAGGCGCGATGTCGGGCGGTGAGCCGCGAATCGCGCCTGAGATTCGAGCCAACGATAGCACGCGAGTTCTATCGCACTGAGTCAAAGAGTGCCAGGAAATTGCGACAAGCGTTTCAGCTTGTTACGTCGGATCTGAGCGCCCCGGACGCCGGAAAACCGGCGTCCGCCCGGTGCGAGCCGCCTGCGCGGCGGTTCGTCCGGCCGTTTGTCCGGCCGTTCAGCGCAGACGCAGCAAGCTCGGGAAACCGATGCGCGCCGGCGGCACGACATCGCCGCCCGGCACGGTGGTTTGCGAAGCGGCCGAAGCCGGTTCGGCCGCCGCGCCTGCCGGTCCTTCCAGCGTGGCCGGCGCGCCGACCGCCGCCGAGGCGCCTTCCGGTACGGCTGGCGCCATGCTGGCCGCCGTGGGCGTAGCAGCACGTGCCGCGCCCGACGCCGGCACCGCCGCCGCGGCACCCGACGCGCCCGCTGCCGGGGCTGCGCCCTGGTCGGCGTCTTCGTAGTTCGGCGGCGGCGTGTCGCCGTAATCGGGCAGGCTGCTATCCGACGACGCGTGGCCGTCCGAGAGCAGATAGCGGCGGCGCTGCAGGTAGGTGTTGCGCACGAACGAGTACTTGTCGATCGCCGCGCCTTCCAGCAGGTCGCTCGCGCCCAGCAGATTCGCGCGCGTGCTCACCACGTTCAGGCCGTAGAGGCCCCACGAGAGCGCCGCCGGATCGACATAGGTGAGCGGATTGATGAAGTAGTTGCCCACGAGGCCCACGCCGTCACGCACCGTGCTCGGCCCGAACAACGGCAGCACGATATACGGACCGGCGGGCACGCCGTAGTGGCCGAGCGTCAGGCCGAAGTCCTGGTTGTGCTTGGGCAGCTTGGCGAGCGTCGCCACGTCGAACAGACCGCCGACACCGAAGACCGTGTTGATCACGATCCGCATGATGTCTTCGACGCCGTCGGTGATCTTCAGCTGCAGCAGGTTGTTGGCCGCGTTGTAGACGTCGCCGATATTGGCGAAGAAGTTCGTCACGCTGTCACGCACGGGCTGCGGCGTGATCTTCACGTAGCCCTTGGCGACGGGCTTGAGCGCGTACTGGTCGACCTTGTCGTTGAACGTGTAGACGGTGCGGTTGAAGCCTTCCCACGGATCGTCCTTCGACGGCGTCTGCACCGTCGAGCACGCCGTGAGGGCGAGCGCCGCGACACCGATTGAAACGGCGCGCATGCGTGTGGTCATCATCGTTTTTCTCCTTATTGCGCCGCCGCGCCCGAGCCGGCTGCTGCCGGCGCGGGTGCCTGGACCGGCGCGGCGCTATCCCCGCCTGCCGGACCATTTGCGGCCCCACTTCCACTGTTACCCGATTTCGACGCGCCCGAGTCGGCAGCCTTGCTGTAGAGGAACTGTCCGATCAGGTTTTCGAGCACGATGGCCGACTGCGTCATCGAGATGGTGTCGCCGGCCTTGAGCATTTCCGTGTCGCCGCCTGGTTCGAGTCCGATGTACTGCTCGCCGAGCAGACCCGAGGTCAGGATCTTCGCGGACGAATCCTTCGGAAACTGATACTGCTGGTCGAGATTGATCGTGACCAGCGCCTGGTACGTGTTCGAGTCGAAGCCGATCGACGCCACCCGGCCCACGGTCACGCCCGCGCTCTTGACGGGCGCGCGCGGCTTGAGGCCGCCGATATTGTCGAACTTGAGCTTCACGGGGTAAGTCGCCTGGAACGAGAGCGAGCTCATGTTCCCGGCCTTCAGCGCGAGAAACAGCAGCGCAATGAAACCCAGCACCACGAACAGGCCGACCCAGAAGTCGAGAGCAGTCTTTTTCATCGTCATCCCAATGAGAATCCGTTGCGGCGGCGCGCGGCCCGGAAACCCGGAATGCCGCTGCGCCTGCCGCGCCGCCCCGCCGCCCGCGCCCGATTCTTTCGGTGCGCGAGACGCCGGAGCGCTTTGCTTTAGCTGAACATCAGCGCGGTGAGCAGGAAGTCGAGGCCGAGCACCGCGAGCGACGCGTACACCACCGTCTTGGTGGTCGCGCGCGACACGCCTTCGGGCGTGGGTTTCGCCTCGTAACCCTGATACAGCGCGGTAAAGGTCACGGCGAATCCGAACACGATGCTCTTGATGACGCCGTTGCCGACGTCGGTCCAGACATCGACGCCGCCCTGCATCTGCGACCAGAACGCGCCCGAATCGACGCCGATCAGCAGCACGCCCACCACGTAACCGCCCAGAATGCCGACCGCGCTGAAGATGGCCGCCAGAATGGGCATGGCGATCACGCCCGCCCACATGCGCGGCGCCACCACGATGCGCACCGGGTCCACCGCCATCATTTCCATGGCCGTGAGCTGCTCGCCCGCTTTCATCAGACCGATTTCAGCCGTGAGCGAGGTGCCCGCGCGGCCCGCGAACAGCAGCGCCGTAACCACCGGACCGAGCTCGCGCACGAGCGAAAGCGCGACCAGCAAACCGAGCGCCTGCTCCGAACCGTAGCGATTGAGCGTGTAATAGCCCTGCAAGCCGAGCACGAAGCCGACGAACAGGCCCGACACCGCAATGATCAGCAGCGAATAATTACCGACGAAGTGGATCTGCTTCGTGACAAGACGCGGACGGCGCAGCAGCGGAAAGAATTCCAGCACGAGGCGCACGAAAAAACACGTGGCATGGCCCGCGCGCGTGATGCTCTCGAGCACCGCGCGGCCGACCGAACTGATGGCGCCGGTCATGAGCGGTCTCCGCCAATGCCGAAGTCCGCGCCGAGCGGCACGTTCGTCGGGTAGTGAAAACGGAACGGACCGTCCGGCGCGCCGTCGATGAACTGGCGCACGATCGGATCGGTCGAGGCGCGCAGCTCGTCGGGCGTACCCTGCGCCTGCACCTTGCCGTTCGCGAGGAAATACACGTAGTCGGCGATCGCGAACGACTCGGGCACGTCGTGCGTGACGAGGATCGACGTCGCGCCGAGCGCGTCGTTGAGCGTGCGGATGAGGTTCGCGGTGATGCCGAGAGAAATGGGGTCGAGTCCTGCAAAGGGCTCGTCGTACATCATGAGTTCGGGGTCGAGCGCGATGGCGCGCGCGAGCGCGACGCGGCGCGCCATGCCGCCCGAGATTTCCGACGGCGCGAGGTCGCGCGCACCGCGCAGGCCCACGGCGTTGAGCTTCATGAGCACGAGGTCGCGGATCAGTTCTTCGGGCAGGTCGGTGTGCTCGCGCAGGGCGAACGCGACGTTATCGAACACTGACATGTCGGTAAACAGCGCGCCGAACTGGAACAGCATGCCCATCTTGCGGCGCAGGGCGTAGAGGCCGTCGCGCGTTTGCGCGCCGACGTCCTGACCGTGAAACAGCACCTGGCCGCGCTGTGCGCGCACGAGGCCGCCGATCAGGCGCAGCACCGTGGTCTTGCCGCCGCCGGAGCCGCCCATGACCGCGATGACCTGGCCGCGCCCGAAGCGCATGTTCAGCCCGGACAGGACGAGCCGATCGCCGTAACCGAAGTCGACGTCGCGCAGCTCCAGAAGGGTCTCAGAGTTTGGGGGCACGTGGCTGACAGTCCATTTACACGAAGGCGGGATTATAGGGCCATCGTGGAATTGCTGCCGTGATGCGCCCAAGCCGCTTGATGCAGGCGGAAAGGCCGTGAAAGGCCCCGCTGCTCGCTCCTCGCGCCGGTCACGCAACAGGGGCGCGACCGGCAACGAGGCGGACCATTATTGCGTAAACGCGTTGCGCAATGCAGCAACGGCGGCAGCCGGATCTGCGGCTTCCGTGACGGCGCGCACGACGGCCGCACACGGGGCGCCGGTGGCGAGGACGGCGGGCAAGGCAGCGGCGTCGATGCCGCCGATCGCGACCATCGGCACCACGCCGTCGAGCAGCTGGACATAGCGCGCGAGACGCTTGAGACCTTGCGGCGCGGTCGGCATCTGCTTGGTCGTGGTGGCGAACACCGCGCCGCAGGCGATGTAGCTCGGGCGGAAGTGCAGCGCCGTCAGCATCTCGAAATAGCCGTGCGTCGAGAGACCGAGCCGCGTGCCCGATGCCGCGATCGCGTTCAGGTCGGCTTCGCGCAGATCTTCCTGCCCCAAATGCACGCCGTAGGCGCCCGCAGCGAGCGCGGCCTGCCAGTGATCGTTGATGAACAATTGTGCATCGTGCTTGCGGCCCGTCGCGACGCAGCGCTCGATCTCGCGCGTGAGTTCCGGCGATTCGGGCTGCTTGCTGCGCAGCTGCACGGTCGTCGCGCCGTAGTCGAGCACGCGCTCGACCCAGTCGGCCGTCGGCAGCACGGGATACAGGCCGAGCCGCGCCGGGCACGGCGCGAACGGCTGCGCGGGCGCGTCGGGCAGGCCGAGCACGCGCGGGAAGCGCGCGATGTCGACCGGCCAGGCGTCGGCGTTCTGCTCGTCGCCATCACGCCAGGCGAGCGCGAGCACGAGCGCGTCGTGCGGATCGAAACCGCAGTCGAGGAACGCCGCCAGCGCCGGAATCCAGTCCTCGGCCAGCGCGCCTTCGAGCGCGTAGCGCTCGCCGCCCAGATGCAGCGTCACGCGCGCCTGCTGCGGATCGTCGCCGGCGGCTTCGATCACGCCCGCGCCTTCCGTCATCCAGCGCGCGATGTTCGCGAGATGCGGCGCGGCGTGGGTCACGACGATCAGATCGCCGCCGTTGGGCGCGTCGGGCGGCGTCAGGCAGATGCGCCACGGCGCCTGCGTCGCCGCCCAGTCGCCCAGACGCGCACGGATGCGCTCCGCCGTCGCGGTCAGCGCGTCGGCGGGCGGCCAGAACAGTTCACGGTCCTGAAAATGCAACGTTTCACTCATTACTTGCCTCCATCCTGGTGCCAGAACGGCATGCCGACGACCGGCGTGCTCGCGACGGCGGCTTCGCGCTCGGCCATCGGTCCGGCGAGATACGCGCTGCGGCCCGCCTCCACGCCCAGCGCGAACGCGCGCGCCATCGCATCGGGATGCGTCGCCTGCGCGACCGCCGTGTTCAGCAGCACGCCGTCGAAGCCCCACTCCATCACTTGCGCCGCGTGCGACGGCAGGCCGAGGCCCGCATCGACGATCAGCGGCACGTCGGGCAGACGCTCGCGCAGCACGCGCAGGCCGTACGGATTGATGACGCCCTTGCCGGTGCCGATCGGCGCGCCCCACGGCATCAGCGCCTCGCAGCCCGCGTCGAGCAGACGGCGGCCGATCACGAGGTCTTCGGTGCAGTACGGCAGCACCTTGAAGCCGTCCTTCACGAGCCGCGCGGCGGCTTCGATCAGGCCGACCGGATCGGGCTGGAGCGTGTAGTCGTCGCCGATCAGTTCGAGCTTGATCCAGTCGGTGTCGAACACCTCGCGCGCCATGTGCGCCGTGGTGACGGCTTCGTTGACGGTGAGGCAGCCCGCCGTGTTCGGCAGCAGCGGCACGCCGTGGCGCTTGAGCAGATCGAAGAAACCGGCTTCCGCGCCGCCTTCGTTCATCTGGCGGCGCAGCGCGACGGTGATCATGCCGGGGCGCGCGGCCGCCATCGAATCGGACAGCGATTGCAGCGACGGATAGCGCGACGTGCCGAGCAGCACGCGGCTCTGGAAAGTTTCGCCGTAGAGCGTGAGCGCGTCGGCGGTTGATTGGGTGGTCATGACAGGAATCCTTGTCGGGTAGCGTGGGCGGCGGTGGCGTTCGCGGGCCTTCGCAGGCGCGCGGATCGGCGGATCAGCCGCCGGCCACCGGGCTCACGACGTCGAGGCGGTCGCCCGCCGACAGCGCGCGCGCGCCATGCTGGGCGCGCGCCACGAAATCGCCATTCACAGCGACGGCGAACGGCGGACGCGCGCCGAACGCGACCAGCGCGTCGGCGACGGTCGCGCCCTCGGGGAGCGTGAGCGGCTTCTGATTGATCTGAATGTCCATAACGATTCGTCTGACTACGTTTGATTCAGGCGCGGCGCAAGCGGCGCGCCTTCGTGGTTCTGTGCGGCGTGTTCGTGTGCGTGGCCCGCGCGCGGCTCAGGCCGGTTCGTGCGCGTGCTGCGCGACTTCGGCGCGGCGGTCGTGCAGCATCGACGCCCAGCGCGATTCGCCGCGCAGCGCCTCGAATCCATCGGCGTCCTGAATGCGTCCGGCCAGCAGCGCTTCGGCCACGCGCACCGCTTCGTCGGCGACGGCGGGCGCGATCATGAAACCGTGGCGATACAGGCCGTTCACGCGCAACGTGTTCTCGCCGTCCCAGTAGAGCGCGGGACGATGGTCGGGCAAGGTCGGGCGGCACTGCGAATTGAGTTCGAGAATGCGCGCCTCGCCGAACGCCGGATGCACGGCGAAGGCCGCGCTCAGCAGTTCGAGCGCCGAGCGCACGCTCACCGGCGAGCGGTCCTCGCCTTCGATCTCGGTCGCGCCGATCACGTACACGTCGTTCTGCTTCGGCGCGATATAGAGCGGATAGCGCGGATGCAGCAGCCGCACCGGACGCGTCAGGCCGATGCCCGGCGCGTGCACGCGCGCGACCTCGCCGCGGATGCCGCGCAGCGCGGGCATCACGGGCTTGGCGCCGAGTCCGCGGCAGTCGATCGTCACGCGCGCGGGCGGCGGATTCGCATCATCGACGGTCGTATTCCAGTGGGTTTGCACGCCGCGCTGCGCGAGGCCCGCAGCAAGCGCGGCCAGCGCCTGGCGGTTGTCGAGCTGGCCTTCGCCGTCGAGCAGCCAGCCGCGCGCGAAACGCCCGGCGAGCGCCGGTTCGGCGGCGTCGAGCTGCGCGCCCTGGAGCGTCATGAAATGCGCGTCGGCGAGCGCGCGCGGCGCGTTGGCGCGCACGCGGCGCTCGAACAGCGGCGCTTCGGTGCGGTCGGCGTGATGCCAGACCACGAGCGTGCCGTTGCGCTGGAAGAACACGGGCTCGGGCAGCTCGGCGAGAATGCGCGGCCAGGTGTCGAGCGATTCGACGCCCAGTTCGGTGATCAGCAGTTCGGCGACGGCGGCTTCCGCGAGCGGCGCGAGCATGGCCGCCGCGACCCAGGCCGCGGCTTCCCCGCCTTCGGGGCCGCCGCGCTCGTAGAGCGCCACGCGATGCCCGGCGCCCGCGAGACGCCACGCGACGAGACGTCCGCACAGGCCGCCGCCGACGACGGCGAAATCGGCCACGGCAGAGGACACCGAAGCAAGCGGCGAAGTCGCCGTAATCGGGGAACGAACTGTTTGAGATGAAGAAGGTGCGGTCATCGTATCCTTTCCGTACGGCAAGAAGCATGCGTACCCAAGGACGAAACCGGCTGGCAAGGCCGGCCGTGCAAACGATGCGCGCGAAATGGAAGCTGCGCTGCACACGTTGCCCGGCGGGAATCTGGACGCCCGCGCCCGAACCGGAGGAACGGACCCATAAAAACAGCGCCAGCAAGACTTTCCGGAAACTTCCCGCGCCGGTATTACCCGGATCGGGTGCGAAGGGTCTCTCTCAGCCTCACTGCGGCATGCCCGGCATACCGGTGAAGCACCCCTGTTTCGTCAGCGGTCATTAGACCACAAAAGACGCGCGCGCCGCAAACCGCCCAGCAGGCCGGTTTGGGTGCTTCAAATGCTGCATTGCGGGCGATTTATCACGGTTTTTCATGGGTCAATTCCTGTGCGCCGGCACGCGCGCATTCATGCGTTTTCCTCATCGTTTCCGTGCTGTCCTGGCCCTTCGGAGCGGGGCGTGCAAGCGGCGCTCTGGCACAATGCCCCGATCTCCCGGAAGCCGCCCTGCCGTGCGCGGGCGGTGAGAGAATGGGACCCGCGTGGCATTAAGACTCACTTAAGCGGCTCGCGACAGAATCGCCAGGCAACCGCCATCAGGGCACAACATCAGGACGCTCATGACCAACCCCACTCCCCGCGCCACGCCGGATCAGAACGAGCATCACAAGATCACGGCCTGGAGCCTCATCAAGCCCTATTGGGTCTCCGAGGAACGCTGGATCGCATTGGGCCTGCTCGTCGCGATCATCGCGATGAATCTCGCCGTCGTGTGGATCAACGTGCGCCTGAACAGCTGGAACGCGGACTTCTACAACGCCCTGCAAAACAAGGACGTCAAGCAGTTCCCGCATCTGCTGATGATCTTCACGGCACTCGCGTTCGGCTTCATCATTCTCGCGGTATATGGGCGGTATCTGCGCCAGATGCTCGGCTTCCGCTGGCGCCAGTGGCTCACGACGCGCTTCATGAACGAATGGCTCGAACAGGGCGCGTTCTACCGCATCGAGCGCGACCGTCTCGCCGACAACCCCGACCAGCGTATCAGCGACGACCTGCAATCGTTCGCCACCACCACGCTCTCGCTGACGCTCGATCTGCTCTCGACGATCGTCACGCTGGTCTCGTTCATCACGATCCTGTGGTCGATCGCGGGCGCGCTCACCTTCTCGCTCGGCGCAACGCCCATCACGATTCCCGGCTACATGGTCTGGGCCGCCGCGCTCTACGCCGTGTTCGGCTCGGTCGTGATCCAGAAGGTCGGCCATCCGCTCGTGTCGATCAACTATCAGCAACAGAAGGTGGAAGCGGACTTCCGCTTCGGCCTCATCCGCCTGCGCGAAAACGCCGAGCAGATCGCGCTCTACGACGGCATGAAAACCGAGCGCGACAATGCGCAGGGCCTCTTCGAGCACATCCGCGAAAACTGGTGGCGCGTGATGAAGTACACGAAGCGCCTCACCTTCGTGCTGAGTTTCTACGGCCAGATCGCGATCATTTTCCCGATCGTCGTGGCCTCGCCGCGCTACTTCGCGGGCGCCTTCACGTTCGGCGTGCTGATGCAGATCTCGCAGGCCTTCGGCACCGTCAGCGACTGCTTCTCGTGGTTCATCAACAGTTACGCGAGCCTCGTCGAATGGCGCGCTACCGTGAATCGTCTGCGCGAATTCTCGCGCGTGGTGCATTCGCCGCGTCTGAAGGAAACCGTCTCGCCGGCCACCGAGCACGGCGGCATCAATCTGCATTACGTCGATGCGGGCGAGTTGAGCACCGGACACCTCAAGCTCGCGCTGCCCAACGGCCAGCCGCTCTCGGAAGTGCGCGACATCGCCATCAAGCCGGGTTCGCGCTGGCTCGTGCGCGGCCCGTCGGGCGCGGGCAAGAGCACGCT
>NZ_CAJZAR010000051.1:0-427 GCF_914484835.1 Paraburkholderia tropica | reverse complement strand
CGCGGGCCTCTGGCCGTTCGGCGAAGGCTCGATCGACGCGCCCGTGGATGCGCGCATGATGTTCATCCCGCAGCAAAGCTATCTGCCGATCGGCACGCTCAAGGCGGCGCTCACCTACCCCGCGCACGCCGACGCCTACAGCGACGAGGAATGCCGCGAAGCGCTGCGCGCGCGTGCTGCTGCACAAGCCCGACTATCTGTTCCTCGACGAAGCGACCAGCGCGCTCGATCCCGACAACGAAAGCCGTCTCTACAAGCTGTTCATGGAGCGTCTGCCGAAGGCGGCGATCGTGAGCGTCGCGCATCGCGAATCGCTCTCGATGTATCACGACGAGACGCTCGAAATCGCGCGCTCGCCTGAGGAGCGCGTGGCCGCGTGAGTATCGCGGCCGACGAGGCAGCGGATGACGCAGCCGATCATGCGCGC
>NZ_CAJZAR010000050.1:131-94804 GCF_914484835.1 Paraburkholderia tropica | reverse complement strand
CGCGCCCGTGAGCACGCCGATCGCCGATGGCAACGCCGTCACGCCCGCCTACTCGCGCCCCGTCACGCCGACGCAGCCCGCGCCGCAAGCGCCGCTGTCGACGAGCGTGCTGGAGACGCTGCGCTCGATCGAGGAGAACGCCGCGCGCTGGACCTCGCTCGCGGGCGCAAGCCTCGCGCGACGCAATCAGTCCGACGATGAAACGGCGGGCGTTGCTGACGCGATGCAGGCCGCGCCCTACCCAGCCGTTGAAGCGGTTGAGCTTGCGCCTCAAGCGCTGATGGTCGATCGAACCGCCGAACCGGCTGAGATGATCGAGACGGTCGAGCGGGAAGTCGAGCCCGCCGCCGCGCCGGTTACGATCGATTCGATCGACGATCCGCTCGAAGCCGTCGAAGCCGAATCGCACCACGCCGCCGAAGACGAAGCGCGCGCGCAGTTCCCGCTCGCCGCGCCGCAAATCGCAGTCGCCGGGGCAACGCCGGTGGACGAAGCCGCTGACGAGGCGCACCACGCCGGGTCCGCAGGCGACGACACCCTGCCGTCATTCCTCGTCGATGACGACTACGCCCACGACGACGAAGCGATCGCCTTGCCGACCTTCGTCGCGCCCGCGTCGCACACCGAAGTCAGCAGCGACGCCTTCCATACGCAGTACGTCGAAGCCGGGCACGCGGACACCGCCGTAGCGGAACCGCAGGCGGACGCAACGGTTCCTGCCGTCGCCGCCGAAACGCCCGCCGAAAGCGCGACGCACGCATCCGCATCGACGGTCTGGCCGACGTTCGACAACGGCATGCCCTGGGTCATGCTCGACGACGAACCGGAAGCCGAAGCGCAGCCCGAAGCCGTGATTCACGAAACCGCGACTCACGAAGCCGCGACGCCGACCGAGACGCCCGCCGCCGCCGAATCGGCAAGCGAGCCGTTCGACAGCGAAACCGACAGCGTCATGCACTTCCCGCGCCTCGCGCCGGAAGCCGTGCAAGTAGCCACGCATACGCCGGTGATTGAGCAAACGGTCGAAGCACAGCCCGCCGACGATGAGGTTTACGCGGCAACGCATGACGTCGCGACGGAAGAACCCATCGCGCTGCAAGCGGCCCATGACGTTGCGCACGCAACCAACACGCTTGCGCCCGCCGACGCGTTCGCGCAATCGTTCGCGGCAGCATTGGCGCGTTTCGTTGAACCGGCTGATGAAGAAGCGAACGCCGTCGATCAACCCATCGATCAAGTCGCTGAACCGGTTACCGAAACGCCAGCCGCCGCAATCCCGGACGCCGAGCCCGTCTCGCACGTGAGCAACGAGCCCGCATCCGAAGCCGTAGCCGAAGTCGCGTCCAAAGTCACATCCGAAGCCGCACCCGAGGTTGAAGCACTGACGCCGATCGTCGCCGCAAGCGAAGCCGTGGCCGAACCGGCTGCATTCGCGCCGCTGGTCGAGCCGATCCATCTGCCCGAACCGGCACCTGCACCCGCGCCCGCGCCGATCCCGGAGTTCGCGGCAGCACCCGCGCCATTCGCCGAAATCCCGCCGTGGGAAGCCGCGCCGCTGATGTTCGCGCCGGAGCCGCCTGCGCCGTTCATGCCGACGCTCGACGTCGCGCCGCCTGCGCCGTGGTCGCCCGCCGCACCGACGCCTGCGCCCGCACCAGCGCCAGTGCCAGCTGCCGCCCCGCCCGCCGCCCCCGCCCCCGCAGCCGCAACGCCTGCGGCCCAGGAACCCGCCGCGCGCCAGCCCGTGCGCGGCCACGCGGCGACGGCGTTCGAATTCCAGCCGCTCTCCGCGTCGTCGGTCGACTTGCCCGGCTTCGACCTGCTCGAACGCTCGTCGACCGAAATCGAATACGTCTCCGAAGAAAAGCTCGCCGAAACCAGCCAGCTCATCGAGCAGCGCCTGCAGGAATTCAAGGTGCCGGTGACCGTGGTCGGCGCATCGGCGGGCCCGGTCATCACGCGCTTCGAAGTCGAGCCCGCGCTCGGCGTGCGCGGCAGCCAGATCGTCGGGCTGATGAAGGATCTGTCGCGCGGCCTCGGCCTCACGTCGATCCGCGTGGTCGAGACGATCCCCGGCAAGACCTGCATGGGCCTCGAACTGCCGAACGCGAAGCGCCAGATGATCCGCCTCTCGGAGATCCTCGAATCGACGCCTTATCAGCGCTCGCAGTCGAAGCTCACGATCGCGCTGGGCAAGGACATCATCGGCCTGCCGGTCGTCACCGATCTCGCCAAGGCGCCGCACATGCTCGTCGCGGGCACGACCGGTTCGGGCAAGTCGGTCGCGATCAACGCGATGATCCTCTCGCTGCTCTACAAGGCGACGCCCGAGGACGTGCGGCTCATCATGATCGACCCGAAGATGCTGGAACTGTCGGTCTACGAAGGCATTCCGCACCTGCTCGCGCCGGTCGTGACCGACATGAAGCTCGCGGCCAACGCGCTGAACTGGTGTGTCGGCGAGATGGAGAAGCGCTATCGCCTGATGTCGGCCGTGGGCGTGCGCAATCTCGCGGGCTTCAACCAGAAGATCCGCGACGCCGCGGCGCACGAGAAGAAGATCGGCAATCCGTTCTCGCTCACGCCCGAAGCGCCCGAGCCGCTTTCGCCGCTGCCGATGATCGTCGTGGTGATCGACGAGCTCGCCGACCTCATGATGGTCGCGGGCAAGAAGATCGAAGAACTGATCGCGCGTCTCGCGCAAAAGGCGCGCGCGGCGGGCATCCATTTGATTCTCGCGACGCAGCGTCCGTCGGTGGACGTCATCACGGGTCTCATCAAGGCGAACATTCCGACGCGAGTGGCGTTCCAGGTGTCGTCGAAGATCGACTCGCGCACGATTCTCGACCAGATGGGCGCGGAATCGCTGCTCGGCCAGGGCGACATGCTGTTCCTGCCGCCCGGCACCGGCTATCCGCAGCGCGTGCACGGCGCGTTCGTCGCCGACGAGGAAGTGCATGCGGTGGTCGAGTATCTGAAGCAGTTCGGCGAACCCGAGTACGTCGAGGGCATTCTCGACGGCCCGACCAGCGAAGGCGCGCCGCAGGACCTGTTCGGCGAGTCGCCCGAGGCGGAAGCCGATCCGCTCTACGACGAAGCCGTCTCGTTCGTCGTGCGCACGCGTCGCGCGTCGATCTCGTCGGTGCAGCGTCAATTGCGCATCGGCTACAACCGCGCCGCGCGCCTCGTCGAGCAGATGGAAGCCGCCGGTCTCGTCTCGCCGATGGGCATCAACGGCAGCCGCGAAGTGCTCGTGCCGGGTCAGGCCGAATGAGCGCGAGGTAAGCTCGAGGTAAGCGCACCGCCGCCGTCGTCGCCGCCAAACAAAAACGCCGCGTGGATCAGCTCCACGCGGCGTTTTTTTATCGCGAGCCGACCGGGGCCGGCTCATGACGTCAAGGCGTCAAGGCGTCAAGGCGTCACGAACTTGAAGTCGACCGGCGAACCGATCTCGATCTTCTTCGGGTTCGCTTCGAGCAGACCCGTTTCCTGATCGCGGCGGAACACGTAGGCCGTGTCGCTGTTCTGGTTGCCGACGATCAGCCACTGGCCGCTCGGATCGATCGCGAACTCGCGCGGCGACTTGCCGAGGCTCGCCTGACGGCCGACGCGCTTGAGCTTGCCGCTCGTCTGATCGACGGCGAAGATCGAGATGTCGTTGGCGTCGCCGCGATTCGACACGTAGAGGAACTTGCCGTCCGGCGACAGATGCAGCGCCGCCGCGCCCACCGCGCCCTTGAAGCCCGGTTCGGCGAGCGTCTCGACCTGTTCGAGCTTCAGGCGGCCGTCTTCGTAGTTGAACACGCTGACGGTGCCCGCGAGTTCGCTCGTCAGGTACGCGTGGCGGCCGTCGTTGCCGAACACGAGGTGACGCGGGCCGGTGCCGGCCTTCACGCCGGTGTAGCGCCATTCGGCCGGGCTCACGAGACCGCGCGAGCCGTCCGGCGTGTAGCGGTAGGTCCAGAGCTTGTCGGTGCCGAGATCCTGCGTGAACAGGTAGTGGCCGTCCGGCGAGAACACGGTCGAGTGGACGTGCGCGTTGTCCTGGCGGCCCTTCACCGGACCGCCGCCTTCGTGATGCACGGTCAGCACCGACTGGCCGAGCTTGCCGTCCTGCTCGACCGGCAGCACGGCGAAGCTGCCGCCCGGATCGGCGGCCACCGAATAGTTGGCGACGAACAGATACTTGCCGTCCGGCGAGAGGCTCAGATAGCACGGGTCGTTGCCCTGCGCCGAGACCTTGTCGAGGAACGTGAGCTGGCCGCTCGCGGCGTCGAAGCCGAACGCGCTGACGTCGCCGCGCGTGGTGGCCGGGCCGTTGTCGCCGGGCAGTTCGTTGACGGCGTAGACGTAGCGCTTGTCCTTGCTGACCACGAGATACGACGGGTTCACCGTCTTCGCGACGCTGACCTGCTGCGCGTCGCCGGTCTTCGAATCGAAGCGATAGACGTAGAGACCTTCGCTCTTGCCGCCCGTATAGGTGCCGACGATCAGATCGTAGACGCCGTTGCCGGCGGCCTGGGCGCCCGCGCTGCCCTGCGCGAACGCGGTCGTGGCGGCAGCGACACCGGCCATGATGGCGATGCCCTTGATGATCTGACGAATGACGCCGCGCGACGGGTTACGCGATTGCGCACGGGATTGCGCACGCGCGGGCACGCCGATTGCGGCTGCGTGGTCCTGAAACATGTCGACCTCCTTTCTTCTTGTCGAAACTGGATGATGCAAATCGGCAGCGCGCGGCGCGTAACGGCCATGCCCCGTAAAGCGGCGCGCGAGCACGAATGTTATGAGGGTTAGACCAGTATAAGTGAGGATGCGCGCGCCTGATGGCCAGAAGCCCACCCAGACGCCCGTTCGCGCCCACCCAGGAGTGAATATGAACATCCATGTCGCCATCGGCCCGCTCGTCGCGCTCATCGCCGGCATCCTGATTCTCGCCGTGCCGCGCCTGCTCAACTACATCGTTGCGCTCTACCTCATCATCATCGGGATCATCGGGCTGTTCGGCACGAACGGGCATTTCTGACGCCAGGCCCGGCGTCCCCCGACGTTCCCGAGCACTTCCCGCATCAGCTTGTTGCGCCCCATGCGCGTCGAAACGCGTTGCGCGAGCGGCCCTGCACCCACTAATCTTGTGCGTGCATGCGCCGTATCGATTGTTTCGCCCGTTTGTTTCGCTCGTTTGTTCGCGTGTTTTTCACGTGTTGATTCGCGTAACGCTGTCAATCTGCTTACCATGCCCGCACTCATCGAAGACTATGCATTGATCGGCGACGGCCACACGGCCGCGCTCGTGTCCCGCGAGGGTTCCATCGACTGGCTGTGCTGGCCGCGCTTCGACTCCGGCGCGTGCTTCGCCGCGCTGCTGGGCACCGAAGCCAACGGCCGCTGGCTGCTCTCGCCCGCGCCCGCCGCCGACGGCTCGCGCGCCGACATCAAGATCACGCGCCGTTATCGCGGCGACACGCTGATCCTCGAAACCGATTTCGAAACGCCCGAAGGCGCCGTTACGCTGATCGACTTCATGCCGCCCGGCAACGGCTGGAGCGAGCTCGTGCGCATCGTCGTGGGCCGGCGCGGCACCGTGCGCATGCGCTGCGAACTGGTGATGCGCTTCGACTACGGCTTTTCGGTGCCGTGGGTGAGCCGGCTCACCTACGAGAGCGGCATCAAGGCCACGGTCGGCCCGGACACCATCGTGCTGCGCACGCCCGTCGATCTGCAGGGCGAAAACATGCACACGGTCGCGGACTTCGAGGTCAAGGAAGGCGAGCGCGTGCCGTTCTCGATGGCCTACGCGGCCTCGCATCTGCGTCTGCCGCCGCCGCGCGATCCGTTCACGGCGCTCGCGCGCACCGAAAACTTCTGGGCCGAATGGGCCGCGCGCAGCACCGTCGAAGGCCGCTGGGCCGCGCCGATCCGCCGCTCGCTCATCACGCTCAAGGCGCTTGCTTACGAGCCCACGGGCGGCATCGTCGCCGCGCCCACGACCTCGCTGCCCGAGCAGCTCGGCGGCACGCGCAACTGGGACTATCGCTACTGCTGGCTGCGCGACGCCACCATCACGCTGCTCGCCATGATGCGCGGCGGCTACTACGACGAAGCGCGCGCCTGGCGCGCCTGGCTTGGCCGCGTGATGGCCGGCTCGCCTTCGCAATTGCAGATCATGTACGGCCTCGCGGGCGAGCGCCGCCTGCCCGAGTTCGAACTCGACTGGCTGCCCGGCTATGAAGGCGCGAAGCCGGTGCGCGTGGGCAACAACGCGGTCGGGCAATTGCAGCTCGACGTCTACGGCGAAGTGATGAACGCGCTGCATCTCGCGCGCGTGGGCGGCCTGCAAGCCGACGAAACCGCGTGGTCGATCCAGTGCGCGATGCTCGAACATCTGGAAACGATCTGGACCGAGCCCGACGAAGGCATCTGGGAAACGCGCGGCGGCCGCCAGCATTTCACTTTCTCGAAGGTCATGGCGTGGGTGGCGTTCGATCGCTGCGTGCGCTCGGCGGAGCAATTCGATCTGCCCGGCCCGGTCGATCACTGGCGCGAGATGCGCGACACGATCCACGCGACCATCTGCGAGCGCAGCTTCAACACGGAGCTGAACTCCTTCACGCAGATCTACGGCGGCACCGACCTCGACGCGAGCCTTCTGCTGATGCCGCTGGTCGGCTTCCTGCCCGCGAAGGATCCGCGCATCGCGGGCACCGTCAAGGCGATCGAGCGCGACCTGATGTGCGAAGGCTTCGTGATGCGCTACCGCACCACCGAATTCAACGACGGCCTGCCGCCCGGCGAAGGCACCTTCCTCGCGTGCAGCTTCTGGATGGTCGACAACCTCGCGCTCCAGGGCCGCATGGACGACGCCCGCAAGATGTACGAAAGACTGCTCGCGCTCGCCAACGACGTCGGCCTGCTCGCCGAGGAATACGATCCGATTGCCGGCCGACTTGTGGGAAATTTCCCACAAGCCTTCTCGCATGTGGCGCTCGTGCACACGGGCCTGAATCTGATGCGGCACGAGCAGCAAATGGCCAGCGAAACGGGCCATCCAGCCACACCGGAAACGGCCATGGAATCGGACCTCGCTGACAAATCGGCGACAACCGCTTCGTAATTGTTCGAAAGCGCCTATGAGTTTGCGCGAGGTAAGTTACACTGGGATGCTGCATTGCACAACGTTCTGGGGTCCGATATGATCGACCACGGTTTTTTAGCCCGGTTTTCTGCTCCATCGGGCGCGTGCTTTGCGGTCCTGAAAGGCCGGCCAGGCGCGCCTGCGCCGCGCGGGCCATGGAGGCGGCGTGCGTGCGCAAGCGGCGCCGAAGCCACGCATGCGCCTCAAGCGGCGCCATCCCAGGCCGATAAACAGCCTGACCGACCCACTCTCCCAGCCCGCCGCCGCCCACCCGCGCAGCGGCGCGGCGCGGAGGCGAACCACCCCTGATGCTGGAGCATCCATGCTCTACCAAATTCGTGAATACCAGCGTGCCCTGCTGAGCCCGCTTACCGCGTGGGCCCAGGCGGCGTCCAAGTCGTTTTCGAACCCGTCGAGCCCGTTCTCGCTGATCCCGGGCGCCACGCGCCTCGCGGCCGGCTACGAGCTGCTGTACCGCCTCGGCAAGGATTACGAGAAGCCCGAATTCGACATCCGCCAGATCGAGAAAGACGGTTTTCACATTCCGATCGTCGAGCAGACCATCGTCGAAAAGCCGTTCTGCCGCCTGCTGCGCTTCAAGCGCTACGCCGACGACCCCGGCGCCGTGTCCGCGCTCAAGGACGAGCCTTCGGTGCTGGTGTGCGCGCCGCTCTCGGGCCACCACGCCACGCTGCTGCGCGATACGGTGCGCACGCTGCTGCAGGACCACAAGGTCTACATCACCGACTGGGTCGACGCGCGCATGGTGCCGCTCGAAGCCGGTCCGTTCCATCTCGACGACTACGTCGCGTACATCCAGGAATTCATCCGCCATATCGGCGCGAAGAACCTGCACGTGATGTCGGTGTGCCAGCCTACCGTGCCGGTGCTCGCGGCCATCTCGCTGATGGCGTCGCGCGGCGAGGACACGCCGCTCACCATGACGATGATGGGCGGCCCAATCGACGCGCGCCGCAGCCCCACAGCGGTCAATTCGCTCGCCACCGAACACTCGCTGGACTGGTTTGCGAACAACGTCATCCATACGGTGCCGGTCAACTATCCGGGCGAAGGGCGCGAGGTCTATCCGGGCTTCCTGCAGCACGCGGGCTTCGTGGCGATGAATCCGGGCCGCCACACCACCGCGCACTGGGACTTCTACAAGAGCCTGCTGCGCGGCGACGAAGAGGATGCCGAAGCACATCGCCGTTTCTACGACGAATACAACGCGGTGCTCGACATGGCCGCCGAGTATTACCTCGAGACCATCCAGACGGTGTTCCAGGACTTCCGCCTCGCCGAAGGCACGTGGGACGTCGCGGGCGAGCGCGTGCGGCCGCAGGATATCCGCGACACGGCGCTTTTCACGATCGAAGGCGAACTCGACGACATTTCGGGTTCCGGCCAGACGCATGCCGCGCACGATCTCTGCACGAACATCCCCGAGCCGAACCGGCATCGCCTAACGGCGGAAAAGTGCGGCCACTACGGCATTTTCTCGGGCCGCCGCTGGCGCACCATCATTTATCCGCAGTTGCGCGAGTTCTTCCGCCAGTATCAGCAGACGAAACAGCGCAGCAAGGAAAGCGCGGTCGTCTGAGTCCGCGTCCAGGTCCGCATCCGACTCCGGGGCTGACCCGCCTCACGCGCATGCGAAAACGCCGCGCCGGTTCTTCAACCGGCGCGGCGTTTTTTTACGTCGGCGTCATTTGCGCATCAGGAACGCGAGCAGCATCTCGGTGTTGAGCTTGATGACCTCGGCGCGCTCGCTGGGCGTGCTGAAGTCGCGGCCCATCGTCGCGCTGATGGTGTAGCGGTTCGAGACGATGTAGTAGCCCATGCCCGAGAGCGTCACGTACAGACGCAGCGGATCGATGTCGGAGCGGAACAGGCCGGCGGCCTCGCCGCGCGCGAGGATCGCGCCGAGCGTGGCGACGATCGGCGACACCATCTCGTGGATGCGCGTGGACTTCTGCATGTAGCGCGCCTCGTGCAGGTTCTCGTTGTTCACGAGCCGCAGGAGTTCGGGATGATCGCGGTAGTAATCCCAGACGAAATGCGCGAGCCGCGTGATGGCCTCGACCGGCGCGAGTCCGGCGAGATCGAGCGCGCGCTCGGCTTCGTTCAGTGCGCCGAACGCGTGTTCGAGCACGGCGGTGAACAATTGCTCCTTGCTTCCGAAATAGTAATAGAGCATGCGCTCATTGGTTTCCGCGCGCCTCGCGATCTGGTCGACGCGTGCGCCGAACAGGCCGCCGTTCGCGAATTCTTCTGCTGCGGCGAGCAGGATGCGGCGGCGCGTGCCTTCGGGATCTCTTTTGATTTTCGGCTGATTCATGGTGGCAGGATCGCTCGATAGGCGCGCGGGTTCCCACTTCACGCTGCCGGGCCTCTCCAAACCCATGTAGCAGCAACGTGATTGCGGGGCGCGCCAGGTTAATGGACTGACACCCTTCGTTTTTCGGTCTTGCTCTCGTTATGCGACATCGCCCGGACCCTCGCCTGACGATGCGTCGTGAAGCACTCCTCTATGCCTGCCTCGAATCGCGCGCGCCCGCCTGGCCGGACCTTGCCGGATACCGGCGCAACACCCGCGCGGCCGCTGACGATTCGAATTAAGCACTTTGATTATGGCACATGCCCTGCCGATGGCAATGCGGGAAATCGGCGATAATGCGGGCTTTGGCGCCGCGCGCGCGTGCCTCGCCAGACGGCCTTGCCGTCTCGCTGGCCAACATCGCGCCGCCGCCCGGCCCCCCCGATCCCCCCCGGGCCCGCCCAGAAGTCGCGACCGTGAACGAACCGAAAACACTCGCAGATCGCATCGAAGATCTGCTGCCCCAGACGCAATGCACGAAGTGCGGCTACGACGGCTGCCGGCCCTACGCCGAAGCCGTCGCAGCCGGCACCGCCAATTACAACCAGTGCCCCCCCGGCGGCGCCGAGGGCGTCGAACGCCTCGCGACGCTGCTGGGCAAGCCCGTTATTCCGATCAATCCGGTCAATGGCGTCGAGCGCGCGCGGCCTGTCGCGTTCATCGACGAACAGGTCTGCATCGGCTGCACGCTGTGCATGCAGGCGTGTCCGGTCGATGCGATCGTCGGCGGGCCCAAACAGATGCACACCATCGTCAAGGATCTCTGCACGGGTTGCGACCTGTGCGTGCCGCCCTGCCCGGTCGATTGCATCGCGATGATTCCGGTGACGGGCGACGCCACCGGCTGGGACGCCTGGACGCAACAGCAGGCCGATGACGCGCGCCTGCGCCACGACCGCCGCCAGGCGCGCCTCGCCGCCGAGCGCGACGCCGCCGAAGCGCGCGCTGCGGCCCGCCGCGCGGCTGCCGCCGCCGCACCCGCGTCAGGCGCGCAGGAGGCACAACGCGCGCAGCCTGACGCCGCCACCGCGCCCGCCGCTGCCGCGCCGCAACCCGCGCCCGCCGACGACGCCGAAGCGAAGAAGAAGGCCATCATCCAGGCCGCGCTTGAACGCGCTCGTCAGAAGAAAGCGGAACTGTCGGCGCGCGGCGAAGGCCCGCGCAACACCGAGCAGGTCAGCGCCGACGTGCAGGCGCAGATCGACGCCGCCGAGGCGCGCCGCAAGCGTCTGGGCATCGCCGCGTCGCCGGACGGCAAGACCGGTGACGCAAGCGACGACACGAACGGCAACTCGTCCGATCAACCGTCCGGCGGCGACAAGCCCGCCTGATCCTCGCGCCCACGCCTATCCGCATGAACGCCACCAAGCGCCGCGCCATCTTCGAAACGCTGCAGAGCATCAATCCGCATCCCGAAACCGAGCTGGAGTACTCGACGCCGTTCGAACTCCTGATCGCCGTGCTGCTGTCCGCGCAGGCCACCGACGTGTCGGTGAACAAGGCCATGCGGCGGATGTTTCCGGTCGCGAACACGCCGCAGACCGTGCTCGCGCTCGGCGAGGAAGGCGTGGCCGATTACATCAAGACGATCGGCCTCTACCGCACCAAGGCGAAGAACGTGATCTCCACCTGCGAGAAGCTGATCGAGCAGTATGGCGGCGAGGTGCCGCAGACGCGCGAGGCGCTCGAAGGGCTGCCCGGCGTGGGCCGCAAGACCGCGAACGTGGTGCTCAACGTGGCGTTCGGCCAGCCGACCATCGCCGTCGATACGCATATCTTTCGGGTTGCGAACCGTACCGGCCTCGCGCCCGGCAAGGACGTGAAGGCCGTCGAGCTTGCGCTGGAGAAGTTCACGCCGAAGGAATTCCTCGTGAACGCGCATCACTGGCTGATCCTGCATGGCCGCTACGTCTGCAAGGCGCGCCGGCCGGAATGCTGGCATTGCGTGATCGAGCCGGTCTGCGAGTTCAGGCAGAAGACGCCGCCGCCCGATCTTTGATTTTCGCTCCGAGTTCCGGCCCTTGATTCGCTCCCGAGCGCCCGTGGCGCCTCCGGCAGCCCTGCGCCTGGCGGCGTAAAATCGCTCGATAGACTCCAACGACGAAGCCGGTTCGCACTGAACCGGCCTCCCCACCCGGCACCCCTCACGATGTTCAATCCCAGCCGCGACGAAGTCCGCCGCTTTTTCACCGAGACCTGGCGCAAGCAGCGCGCGGGCGAAATCCTCACGCCGCTCGAAGCGATCGCCGCCGACTGGATCGTCGAGCATCCCGAGTATCACGCGGAACTCGCCGACGCCGATCAGGCCGCCGCCCAGGACTATTCGCCCGAACGCGGGCAGAGCAACCCGTTCCTGCATCTGTCGATGCATCTGGCGATCAGCGAGCAGTTGTCGATCGATCAGCCGCCCGGCATCCGCGCGGCGCACGACCGGCTCGCGGCGCGCATGGGCTCCACGCACGACGCGCAGCACGCGATCATGGAATGTCTCGGCGAGACCATCTGGGAAGCGCAGCGCACCAACACGCCGCCCGACACCGACGCCTATCTGCAACGCATCGAACGCCGCGCCACGCGCGACTGAGCGCCACCAGACGTCGATACGCGTCGATGCACGTCGATGCGCGAAGCATCCACGAACAAAAACACCCCGTTCGAACCGCCAACGCGGCCCGAACGGGGTGTTTTTGCTTTGATCGCGCGGTCGCCGGCGCTTACTTCTTCTCGACCAGATCGCCCTTCAGCGATTCGATATACGCGGCCAGATCCTTCATGTCACTCTGCGACAGGCTCTGCACCTGCGCCTGCATGATCGGATTGTTGCGGCCCAGATGCGGGTTGTTGCCGCCCATCTGGTACTGGCGCAGCGCCCAGTAGATGTAATCGGCATGCTGGCCCGCGAGCTTCGGATACTCCGGGCTCACCGGCTTGTTGAGGTTTTCGCCGTGGCAGGCGGCGCAGTTGTGGCTCTCGGAGAGCACCTTGCCTTTGGCGGCGTCGGCGGCCTGCGCGGGCAGCGCGACGAGCGTGAAGGCCAGTGCCGATGCGGCGGCAACGATCGCGGCGGCCGGCGCATACGCGCGGCGGCGGGCATGCGCGGGCGCGGCCATGCGGGACATGTTCATGGTTTTTCCTCTCAGTCGCGTGCCGGTTACTTCTCGGGATTGTTCTTCGAGGCGGGCGTCTGCGACGAGTAATACGCCGCGATATCCGCAATATCCTGATCGCTGAGCGACACCGCAATGGCGTGCATGGTCTCGAAGTGACGGTCGCCTTTCTTGTAGCCGTGCAGGGCGTTGGCGATGTACTGGGCGTTCTGGCCGCCCAGGATGGGCACGTGGTAGACCTCGGGATAGGCCGTGCGATAGTCGGGAATACCATGACAGCCGATACACATCGCCACCTTGTCCTGCCCTGCCTTCGCGTTGCCCACGACATCCGCGTGTGCCGTGGCCGCGAAGCCCGCCAGCACGGTCAATGCTCCGAACATGACGTGCTTGCCGACAATTTTTTTCATAGCATCCAACCTGGCTTGAGGGGATTCGAACGCCCGAACCGCAGGCCACGGCCTGCGCCGCATTACTGCTGTTTTACTTTTGGGGGTCGCCGTGCAGGCCGAAAAAAATCGGTCCGAGTATACCGCGACGCCGCGCCGCACGTCCACCGGGAGTCCACCCGCCCGGCGCCCGCTCAGGCCCGCCAGACGGGGCTCGGGCGTTGTACGAGGGGCCTTCGGGCGGGTCGTGCGGGGGAACCCTGATGCGCCGGGAACGACAGTTCCGGCCACAAACAGGTGCCGCATCGGGCGGTGCCAACGATACGCGAGCCCCTTAAGGGCCAACACCCCTTCTGACTTATACTGGGATTTTTTTAGCGAGCGGTTCATCATGCGCGCCACGCGTTTCGAAGGCTCTTCGCAGTACGTCGCCACCGACGACCTCAAGCTCGCGGTCAATGCCGCGATCACCCTGAAGCGTCCGCTGCTCATCAAGGGCGAGCCGGGCACCGGCAAGACGATGCTGGCCGAGGAAGTCGCGGCCGCGCTCGACATGCCGCTCATGCAGTGGCACATCAAGTCCACCACGAAAGCGCAGCAAGGCCTCTACGAATACGACGCGGTCTCGCGCCTGCGCGATTCGCAGCTCGGCGACGAGCGCGTGAAGGACATCCGCAACTACATCGTCAAGGGCGTGCTGTGGCAGGCGTTCGAGTCGGAGCAGCCGAGCGTGCTGCTGATCGACGAGATCGACAAGGCCGACATCGAATTCCCGAACGACCTGCTGCGCGAACTCGACCGCATGGAGTTCTATGTCTACGAGACGCGCGAACTGATCAAGGCGAAGCAGCGCCCGCTCGTCATCATCACGTCGAACAACGAGAAGGAACTGCCCGACGCTTTCCTGCGCCGCTGCTTCTTCCACTACATCAGCTTTCCCGATCCGGCCACGATGCAGCGCATCGTCGAAGTGCACTATCCGGGCATCCGCAAGGAACTGCTGAACGCGGCGATGGAAAGCTTCTTCGAACTGCGCAACGTCGCGGGCCTGAAGAAGAAGCCGTCCACGTCGGAACTGCTCGACTGGCTCAAGCTGCTGCTCGCCGAAGAAGTCCCGCCCGCCGCGCTGCGCGCCGCCGACGGCTCGAAGACGATGCCGCCGCTCGCGGGCGCGCTGCTCAAGAACGAACAGGACATGACGCTGTTCGAGCGGCTCATCTACATGAACCGCCACAACCGCTAAGGCGCGGCGAGCACGCAAAAAAGCACGCACGAAGCACGGAGAATCCGCATGCTGATCGACTTCTTCTACACGCTGCGCGACGCGAAGCTGCCGGTCTCCGTCAAGGAGTACCTCACGCTCGTGGAAGCACTCAAGGAGCGCGTGATCGCGCCGTCGCTCGACGACTTCTACTTTCTCGCGCGCATGACGCTCGTGAAGGACGAGCAGTATTTCGACCGCTTCGATCAGGCCTTCGGCGCGTATTTCCGCGGCATCGAGAAGAAGTCGGCGCAGGCGTTCGAGATTCCCGAGGACTGGCTCAAGAAGCGGCTCGAACGCGACTTCACGCCCGAGCAGCGCGCGCAGATCGAGGCGATGGGCGGACTCGACAAGCTCCTGGAGCGCCTGAAGCAACTGTTCGACGAACAGAAGGAGCGCCACGAAGGCGGCAGCAAGTGGATCGGCACGGGCGGCACCTCGCCGTTCGGCAACGGCGGCTATAACCCCGAGGGCATCCGCATCGGCGGCGAAGGCGGTCAACGCAGCGCCGTGAAGGTGTGGGACGCGCGCGCGTATCGCGACTACGACGATCAGGTGGAAATCGGCACGCGCAACATCAAGGTCGCGCTGCGCCGTCTGCGCCGCTTCGCGCGCGAAGGCGCGGCCGAAGAACTCGATCTCGGCGACACGATCCGCAGCACCGCCGCCAACGCGGGCTGGCTCGACCTCAAGATGGTGCCGGAGCGCCACAACAAGGTGAAGGTGCTGATGCTGCTAGACGTGGGCGGCTCGATGGACGATCACATCAAGCGCACCGAAGAACTCTTCTCCGCCGCGAAAGCCGAGTTCAAGCATCTGGAGTTCTACTACTTCCACAACTGCGTCTACGACTACCTGTGGAAGAACAACCGCCGCCGCCACGCGGAGCGCACGTCCACCTGGGACCTGCTGCACAAGTTCACGCCCGACTACAAGCTGATCTTCGTCGGCGACGCCACGATGAGCCCGTACGAAGTGCTGCAACCGGGCGGCTCGGTCGAGTACAACAACCCCGAAGCGGGCGCCGTCTGGCTGCGTCGTCTCGCCGACCAGTTCCCGCATTTCGCGTGGCTCAATCCCGAACCCGAGCGGCTTTGGGAATACCGGCAATCGGTGTCGGTGATCCGCGAAATTCTCGGGCATCGCATGTATCCGCTCACCGTCGCGGGGCTCGAAACCGCCATGCGCGTGCTGAGCAAATAACGCCACATCCGACATTTACAGGTAAAACGAGGAGAGTTCCAGCATGACCGCGCCTTCATCCCCCGACCTGCCGGCGAGCGTCCGGCCGGGACCGCTGCGGCCGCTCGCCGACACGTCGGTCGCCACGATCGTGGCCGGTTTCGTCGCGATGATGACGGGCTACACGAGTTCGCTCGTGCTGATGTTCCAGGCGGGCCAGGCCGCGCACCTGACGCCCGAACAGATTTCCTCGTGGATCTGGTCGCTCTCGATCGGCATGGGCGTGACCACCATCGGCCTCTCGCTGTGGTTCCGCGCGCCCACCGTGATCGCGTGGTCCACGCCCGGCGCGGCGCTGCTGATCAGCTCGCTGCCGCACGTGCCTTACGCGGAAGCGATCGGCGCGTACATCGTGTGCGCGCTGCTGCTGACCGCCGTGGGCCTCACCGGCTGGTTCGACACGCTGATGAAGCGCATTCCCGGCGGCATCGCCGCGGCGCTGCTCGCGGGCATCCTGTTCGAGATCGGCATCGAAATCTTCCACGCGGCGCAGGTGCAGACGCCGCTCGTGCTGACGATGTTCTTCGCCTATCTGCTGCTCAAGCGCGCGGTGCCGCGCTATGCGATCGTCGGCACGCTGGTGGTGGGCGTGGCGGCCGCCGCGACGCTCGGCCTGCTCGACTTCAGCCACTTCCGCGTGGCGGTCGCCAAGCCCGTGTTCACGATGCCCGCGTTCTCCGTGCAGGCGATCGTGAGCATCGGCATTCCGCTGTTCGTGGTGGCGATGGCCTCGCAGAACGTGCCCGGCATCGCCGTGCTGCGCGCCGACGGCTACAACACGCCCTCCTCGCCGCTGATCGCCACCACGGGCCTCGCCTCGCTCGTGCTCGCGCCGTTCGGCTCGCACGGCATCAATCTTGCGGCGATCACGGCGGCGATCTGCACCGGCCCGCACGCGCACGAGGACCGCAACAAGCGCTATATGGCGGCGGTCTGGTGCGGCATCTTCTATCTGATCGCGGGCACCTTCGGCGCGACCATCGCGGCGCTGTTCGCGGCGTTTCCGCAGGCGCTCGTGGTGTCGATCGCCGCGCTGGCGCTGTTCGGCTCGATCATGAGCGGCCTGACCAACGCGATGCAGAACCCGAGCGAGCGCGAAGCGGCCCTCGTCACCTTCATGGTGACGGCCTCCGGGCTCACGCTGCTGTCGATCGGCGCGGCGTTCTGGGGCCTGGTCGCGGGCGTGCTTACGCAGGTGATCCTGAACGCGCGGCGCGCCTGAAAAACCGCATCGCAAACATGACGGCACGACGAGCGCGTACGCGACATCGCACCGCCTCCCGATCCGCCATAAAATGACGGTGTGCGCCGCGCCGGTCCCAACGGGCCGCGCGGCAGCCGTCCACTTTCACCGTCGCTGGCGCGCATGCGCCCACAAGGCCTGACATGACTACCGCACTCGATCAGCTCAAGCAGTACACCACCGTCGTCGCCGACACGGGCGACTTCCAGCAATTCGTGCAGTACAAGCCGCAGGACGCGACCACCAATCCGTCGCTGATCCTCAAGGCCGTGCAGAAAGCCGAGTACCGGCCGCTGCTCGAAAAAACCGTGCGCGATCACGCGGGCGAATCGGTCGAGGCGATCATCGACCATCTGCTGATCGCCTTCGGCACCGAAATCCTCAAGATTATTCCGGGCCGCGTCTCGACCGAAGTCGACGCGCGTCTCTCGTTCGACACGAAGAAGTCGATCGACAAGGCTCACCACATCATCGACCTGTACAAGAAGGCAGGCATCGAGAAAGAGCGCGTGCTGATCAAGCTCGCGTCGACGTGGGAAGGCATCCGCGCGGCCGAAGTGCTGCAGAAGGAAGGCATCCGCTGCAACATGACGCTGCTGTTCTCGCTCGCGCAGGCCGCGGCGTGCGCCGAAGCGGGCGCGCAGCTGATCTCGCCGTTCGTCGGCCGCATCTACGACTGGTACAAGAAGGCCAAGGGCGCGGACTGGGACGACGCGAAGGACGGCGGCGCGAACGATCCGGGCGTGCAGTCGGTGCGCAAGATCTATGCGTACTACAAGAAGTTCGGCTACAAGACCGAGGTGATGGGCGCGAGCTTCCGCAACACGAGCCAGATCGTCGAACTGGCGGGCTGCGACCTGCTGACGATCAGCCCGGACCTGCTGCAGAAGCTGCACGACAGCAACGACAAGGTCGAGCGCAAGCTCTCGCCGGAAGCGTTCAAGGACACGCAGATCGAACGCGTGGCCGTGGACGAAGCGTCGTTCCGCTTCCTGCTCAACGAAGACGCGATGGCCACCGAGAAACTCGCGGAAGGCATCCGCGCCTTCGCCGCCGACGCGGTCAAGCTCGACAAGATGGTCGAGGAACTGCGCGCGAAGTAAGGCGCGAAGTAAAGCGCCGAACCATCGGTGAGCGCGTGTTAAACGCTTACTGATCGCTCGACAAGACGCAGGGCCGCACGTGCAAAACGTGCGGCCCTTTTCATTTGCACCGCGGCTTGCACCGATACGCGCACGATGCACGGCTCACCGCGCGCCGCCCTGCAACCTCCATTCCATCTCTGCGCTCTCGCAAACCCTGGCGACGCACCGTGCGGCGGCGCGCGGGCCTGCGCCTAGAATCAGGACAGCGGCGCACACAGCCGCGCGTTTCATCCCCGCAAGCTCCCCACAACCGTTGCGCATTCGCGCGCGCGGACCGCCCTGCCTGGTCCCGGTTTGGTCCGCAAGGAAAACGACGATGCAGATCCAGCCCTACCTGTTCTACCCCGGCAACTGCGAAGAGGCGATCGCGTTCTATCGCGAAGCGCTCGGCGCGCAGGAACTGTTCAAGATGCGCTTCAAGGAAGCGCCGCCCGATCCGGCGCGTCCCATGCCCGCCGAATTCGCCGACAAGATCATGCACGCCACGCTTCAGGTCGGCGACGCGCAGATCATGATGTCTGATGGCGGCTGCATGACCGGCAACGACAAGTTCACCGGCTTCAGCGTGTCGCTCACGGCCGCCGACGCCGCCACCGCGCAACGGTATTTCGACGCGCTATCGAAAGGCGCGCAAGTGACCATGCCGTTCCAGAAAACGTTCTGGTCGCCGGGCTTCGGCATGCTGACCGACAAGTTCGGCGTGCCGTGGATGGTCACCGCGCCGCCGCTCGAAAGTCCCGCCGCTTAGGCCCGCTTAGGCTCGCTTAATCCCGCCTAGGCCCGCTTAAGCCCGCTTGAATCGCCGCAAAGCGGCTTCCCACCCGCCGCGCGCCTCACACCATCCGGTGCAGGTGCGCGCGCTCGATGTTCCAGCGCGGCTCGGTCTCCAGCAACAGGGACCGCAGTTGCGCGACCTGCTCCTCGAATCGCAAACCCAGCCAGTACGGCCCCTGCATGTCCGGCGCGAGCGGCGCGGCGGGCTCCGCCGCCAGCGCCTGCGCGCTTTCGAGCGACGGCACGCGCAAGGCCCGCGCAGCCGCCTCGGGATGCCGAGCGCCGCCGAAACGCAGCGCCCGCGCCGTCGCCAGCAAGGCCTCGCGCACTTGCGCGCTGCGCTGCGCGAACGCCACGCGCACGAGCTGCTGTTCGTAGCGCCCGAGCCCCGTCGCCATCATCTCCAGCGAGCTGAGGATCGCGCGATGCTGACGCTGGATCTGTTCGAGCCGCGCCGCCGGCACGTCGATCTCCTTCGCCACCGAAGGCATCAGCGAACGCAGCTGCACGAGACGCTGGTTGAGGCGGCGGAAGATTTCGATCTGCTCGTCGCTGTCCACGTGCACGCCGCTCACAATCTGCGTGTAGACGCGCGCGCATTCGCGCAGGCTATCGGCGAGCCGGTAGCGCCACGAATAGGTCGCGTGCAGCGGCAGCGCGAACGAAAACGCCAGCGCGATCACGATGCCGATCATCACGTTGAGCGTGCGCCAGAGGCCGGTGTCGATCAGATTGTCGCCGTGGCCCGCGACGATGCACATCGTGATCGCCGTGAGCAGCGCCACGTAGCCAGGCTTGCCGATCGCGTAATAGCTGCACACGGCCGCGACGATCGACATCAGCGAATACGTGAGCCACGACGAGCCCGTAACCGCTTGCACGACGATCAGCGTGAGCCCGATGAGCGCGCCGAGCAGCGTGCCCAGCGCGCGTTCCGCAGCCTTCTTGCGGATGTTGCCGTGATGCTGGAGCCCGCCGATCACCACCAGCAGCGTGACCGAGGCCCAGATGCCGTGCGGAATGTTGATGCCCGTGGTGGCGAGAATCGACGTGAGCATCGCGAGCCCCACGCGCACGGCGTGAATGAGCGCCGCATTGCGATAGCGATAGAACGGCGACGTGAGCGCACGCCAGACACGCGCGGCGCGCGAGCGGGCGCGTCGGCGCGGCACGGCGGCGGGGTGAGCAGAATGAGCGGATCGATGTTCGGACGAGTTCATGGTGCGCACAGGATATTCGGATGAGAGCCGTCGGTATGACAGCTCGCAGCGAACATCGTGCACCAGAAAAACACATGCCCGCAACCGTCTCCGGCGCGGGCATGCGTGTTATTCGACCGGCGGGCGCGCCTGAACGCGCCGCGCGGGTCAGCGTTCGAATCAGCTTTCGACCACGTCGAGATAGTCTTCGGGGCGCGTACGGTCCTCGCCCTTCTGCATCCCGAACAGATGCACGAGCACCGACACCACCACCGCCACCACGAGGTTCACGATCAGCGACCACACCGCCGCGTAGCCCGGCACGTCCATGCCGAACAGATGCACGACGAAGATCGAGCCCTTGAGGTGCAGCGAGATCGCCATCCACGTGCCGGTGCCGATACCGACCGCCCAGCCGATCAGCAGGCCGCGCCAGTCGAGCATGCGCGTGTAGAGACCGAGCACGATCGCGGGCAGCGTCTGGATGATCCAGATGCCGCCGAGCAGTTGCAACTGGATTGCGTACGTGAGCGGCAGCCCGAGAATGAACGCCACCGCGCCCACTTTCACGATCAGCGAAACCAGCTTGGCGATGTTGGTTTCCTGCTCGTTGCTCATGTTGCGGTTGATGAACTCCTTGTGGATGTTGCGCGTGTAGAGGTTGGCGGCCGCGATCGACATGATCGCCGCGGGCACCAGCGCGCCGATGCCGATCGCCGCGAACGCCACGCCCACGAACCACGACGGGAAGAAGTGCAGGAACAGCGCCGGCACCGCGAAGTTCGGACCGAAGGCCTTGAAGTACGGCGCGAATTCCGGCATGTCCTTCACGCCCGAGGCGAGCGCCATGTAGCCGAGCAGCGCGAGCAGGCCGAGCACGAGCGAGTACGCGGGCAGCATCGCCATGTTGCGGCGGATGGTGTTGCCCGACGACGACGACAGCACCGCCGTGATCGAGTGCGGATACAGGAACAGCGCGAGCGCCGATCCCACCGCGAGCGTCGCGTAGGCGCTATAGCCGTTCAGGCTCGACGCGTCCGGCGCCTTGAGCAGCAGCTTGGCCGGCGGCACCGAGGCGAAGATATGGCCGAAGCCGCCCATCTGCGCCGGAATCACGATGATCGCCACCGCGATGGTCACGTAGATCAGGATGTCCTTCACGACCGCGATCATCGCCGGTGCGCGCAGCCCCGAGGTGTAGGTGTAGGCCGCGAGAATCGCGAACGCGATGATGAGCGGCAGGTCGCCGACAAAGCCCGTCGTGTCGAAACCCAGCGCGCCGATCACCACTTCGATGCCCACCAGTTGCAGCGCGATATACGGCATCGTCGCGACGATACCCGTGACCGCGATGGCGAGCGCGAGCATGCGGCTGCCGTAGCGCGCGCTCACGAAGTCGGCGGACGTCACGTAGTGATGGCGCTTGGCGATGGCCCAGAGCTTCGGGAACACCACGAACGCGAACGGATAGATCAGGATCGTGTACGGCAGCGCGAAGAAACCCGTTGCGCCCGCGCCGAACACGAGTGCGGGCACGGCCACGAAGGTGTACGCCGTGTAGAGGTCGCCGCCGAGCAGGAACCACGTGACGATGGTGCCGAAGCGGCGGCCGCCGAGACCCCATTCGTCGAGATGCGCGAGATCGCCCTTGCGCCAGTGCGCGGCCAGGAAGCCGATGATCGTCACGCCGATGAAAAACAGCACGAAGACGAAGGTTGCGGTGACGTTCATTGCGCGCCTCCCGCGTTGCCGCGCTTCGAGCGGTCCTTGGTCTTGTGATAGACGAGCGCGGTGATGACCGCGCTGATCAGCACCCAGAGGAGCTGATACCAGTAGAAGAACGGGAAGTCCCACAACGTGGGTTCGACCTTGTTGTACGACGGCACCCAGATCATCGCGATCCAGGGCAAGAGCAACAGCCAGAGCCAGTGCTTGCTGGCTTTTGCGGCGTCGGCGTCGTGAGCCATGACGTCTCCTCCTCACTTATGTTGTTATGCGGCGTCGGTGCACCGCCTGTACGGCCGCCGAGACGGCCGATGGCCCGCGAGCTCGTGCCTCGCAAGGTCCCCGAAAGCGCTGAAAAGAGTAGCGAGGCCCCGATAGCGGGTCAAGCCGGGGCGGACCCCAACCCCGGCCATGCTGTAAAGGCGCGCTGCGCATGCGCTTCGAATCGTTTCGGATTCGAAATCGTCAGCCATCCGAAAGCCGGTAAAAACGACGGACGAAAAAAAACCGGCCCGAAGGCCGGTTCGTCTCGCGGCGCGCCACGCAGGCGCGACGGGAAGTCAGACTCAGATGGCGAACGTTTCGCCTTCCTTGCCGATTTCCTTGCAGGCCGCGCGCAGCGACTTGACCCACTGGTGCGCGGGCAGGCCGAGCTTGCTTTCGAGCAGACGCGCGCGCTTGTCGAGCGCCTCCCAGCTCACGTCGAGCGCCGGACCCGAGAACGCCAGCGCGACGCGGTTGCCGTCATGCACTTCGGGCAGCGCGATCACGCGGCCGTCGAAGGCTTCCTTCAGGCGCTTCATGTTGCGCACGTAGCTCGGATGATCGCCGAACAGGTTGATCGTGGCGACGCCCGCATCCGCGAGGCAGGCGCGCGCGGCGCGGTAGAACGCCACGCTGTCGAGCACCGGACCGCGTGCGGTCGCATCGTAAATGTCGATCTGCAGCGCGCCGATCGTGCCGTGGTTCGCGCGGTCCTGCACGAAGTCCCAGGCGTCGAGTTCGCGCACGGCGAGACGCGCGTCGTCCATCGGCAGATCGAACATCGTGCGCGCGGCGACCACGACCGCCGGATTCAGCTCGATCGCCTCGACCTTCGCGGGACGCAGATAGCGATGCGCGAACTTCGTCAGCGCCGCGGCGCCCAGACCGAGTTGCACGATGCGCGCGGGCGTGGCGATGAACAGCAGCCAGGACATCATCTGCTGCGCGTATTCGAGTTCGATGTGCTGCGGCTTCGACAGACGCATCGCGCCCTGCACCCATTCGGTGCCGAAGTGCAGGTAGCGCACGCCGCTCTCTTCCGAGAACGTGACCGGCGCGAAGCGCGGCTTGCGCGGTTTTTCGATGACCGGTGCGTGTTCGAGTTCTTCCGCGGCCAGCGCGGCGCGGCGCGCGAGCTTGGTGGACTTGGCGGCTTTGGCTGCCTTGAGAGGCTTGGCGGCCTTCGTCGGCTTTTCGGTCGTCGTGCTCGCTGCCGATGCTTCAACCACCGCTGCGGCAGCGGCCGGCGCGCGCTTCACGCGTGCGGCGGGCTTGGTTTCTGCCTTTGCTGCGGGCTTGGTTTCTGCCTTTGCTGCGGGCTTGGTTTCTGCCTTTGCTGCGGGCTTGGCTTCTGCCTTTGCTGCGGGCTTAACTTCTGCCTTTGCTGCGGGCTTAACTTCTGCCTTTGCTGCGGGCTTGGCTTCGGCCTTCTTCGCTGCGGGCTTCGCTGCTGCCTTCGTCGCGGGCTTGGCTTCGGCCTTGACTGCGGGCTTCGCTTCCGCCTTCGCGGCAGGCTTCGCTTCCGCCTTCACAGCCGGTTTCGCCGCAGTTTCTGCGACAGGCTTCGCTTCCGACTTGGCGACCGGCTTCGCGGCCGGCTTCGCTGCGCGCTTCGCGGCGGGCTTGGCAGCCGGCTTCGCTGCGGCCTGCTTCGGCGCTTCGACTTCCGCGGGCGCTGCCTCAGCCACCACGGCTGCCGGCGCGGCTTCAACCGCTGCCGGAGCTGCCGGCGCTGCCGCTTCCGCCACGACCGCCGCTGCGGTTTCGGCTTCGGCCGGTGCCGCTGCCTGCACCGGCGCTTCGGCTTGCGGCGCTGCGTCGATCTGCTTCGGCGCTTCGGTTTCCGGGGTCGTGCCGGTCGTCGGCGCGGTCTCGGCGGCGTCGGTCTTGTTGAATGCGCGGGCCTCGGCCGAAGCGCGCTTGATCAGAGTCGTCATGTGGAAAATGCGATGCTTGGAAGGAGCAAAAGCAGTCGCGGCTACAACACATTTGCAGCGCGACTGCGCGGGCGATCGAGAGCATAGCATTCGCCGCGGATCGCACTGCAATTAGACGGCAACGACGCGGCCTTCACGCCACAAAAAACACCTGAAAAAGCGGCGCAAAAAGCTCAGTCAACACTCAGTCGCACGCGCTCACACCGTTCACGATATTGCAGTGCTCGGCGCGCCAATGACTCTGATCGCTGATCCCAACGCCCACGTTCATCCCGCCAATCGCGGGCGAGCCCGTCTGCAACGCGAGCGGATTCACGCGCACCGGATGAAAATGCAGGTCGATGCGCGCGATGCGCAGCGCGGGCGGCACCGGCGGCAAAGGCGAAGCCACGTCGATGGCGCGCTCGACGACCGCGTCGTAATCGGCATTGCCGCTCGAATGCAGCAGCTTCACGGAGAGAATGCGGCCATCGGGCGTCGCGCGGATCGACACCACGGCTTCGGTTTCCACCGACACTTTCTTCGGATTCGCAAACATATTGCCGCCGAGCTTGCAGTTCACGTAGCGCTCCCATTGCCGCGCGTCCAGCGTGGCTTCGGTGGGCACGGGCGCGCCGGTTTCGGCGACCGACGCGAGACAGCGGTTCATGACGGCTTCGGGCGACGGATGCACCTGCGGACCGGCGACGTCCGGGTCGTCGGAGGCGCAGGCGGCCAGCGCGAGCATGCAGGGAAAAGCGATCAGGAGCAGGCGTTTCTTGTTCATTGTGGTCTCGTGTCCCATCGATGACGATGGCGCACCTCGGCGTGCGCGAGAGCATGCTAACGCGGCGAGATTGCGGCGCGCTTACGCGTACCTGGACGCGCGCCCGTTACGCATGCCCCTTACGCGAGCCCTTTCGCCCGCACGGACGCCCCGCGACGCGGCGCATCGTCCGGCTCGCCCGCGAACGCGCCGATCGCGCGCCACGCCACGAGTTTCGCGGCGAAGTTCATCGACGCATACGCCGGACTGCTCGACGGCAAATGCAGAATCGCGAGGCGCGGCGCGTGCGCGCCCAGAATGCGCTCGCCGATGCGCGCCGCCGTGCCGCCATTGAACGCGATCGCTTCGAGCGCGGGCAGGCTCCCGATCAGCGTGATGAGATCGTTACTGGCGTGGTCGCGGATCGCCGCGTCGAGACTGCCTTCGCGGCGCGCCTCGGCGACCACGTCCCACAGTCCGACACGATGCGCGCGCAGCGCCTGCAAACGCGCGTCGTAATCCATCGCGACGAGGTCCGCGCCGATCACCTCGCCCACCAGCGCCCAGAATTTGTTCTGCTTGTGCGCGTAATACTGCTGATGCGCGAGCGACGCCTCGCCCGGCAGGCTGCCGAGAATCAGCACGCGCGTGTGCGCATCGACGACGGGCGGGAAGCAGCGTTTGAAGGACATGGGCGATGCGGACGCGGTTTAGCGCGGCGCGGGGTTTGTCGCGTGATTTGCGGCTTGATGCGCACGCGACGCCGTATGCCCGAGCGGGCCGCGCTCGCGGGCCGAGTGCGCGGGTTGCGCCCGCTGCGCCTCGCCAGCCGAATCGGCAAGGTACGCCCACAGCGCGGGCAGCATGCATTCGGTGACGAGCAGCGGCTTGCCGTGACGCTCGAACACCGACCGCCGCGCGACGAACCCATGCGGCGCGTGCGCGCGGGCCGCGTCAATCGCACGGATCTCGCGCGCGGCAAGCGCATGCAGCGGATGCCGCGCGCTCACGCGGCGGCTCACGAGCGCCGAACGCGCCACGCCGCTATCGCTGTAAAGCAGTTCGGCAAGCGGCCGCGTGCGCAAGCGGCGCATCGCCTGCCAGACGCCGTGACTCGCATCGAGCGGCGTCGCGCTATGCGCGGCCACGAACGGCACGCCATCGACTTCGAGCACGATCTCGCGCACCCATGCGCGCTCGCGCGGCGCGAGGCCGAGCGCGGCGCATTCGTCGGACCAGGGCCTATCGACGGCTTCGCGCGTCACGCGCACCTGAACCTGACCGAGCGTGCGCAAATGCGCGGTCAGCGAACCGCCGCGCGTGAGCCAGTCTTTCTGGGCGGCGCTGAAGGCCGCGAGGGGCGCGACGCGCCAGTGCGCGTCGGCGGCATCGAATCGGATGGGCATGGGGCGATTATAGGCTGCGGGGTTTTCGATTTGCCGCCAGCCGGACAACGCGGCGCAGCACGTGAACACGCGCGCACAAACAAAAACCCCTCGCGGCACGACACCGCGAGGGGTTTCAAAACAGCGTGAAAAACAATCCGCGCTTTAGCCCGCCTTCGCCAGCAACAGCGCATTCGTGCGCTTCACGAAACTCGCCGGATCTTCCAGCGCACCGCCTTCGGCCAGCATCGCCTGATCGAACAGCAGATGGCACCAGTCCGCGAAATTCGCGTTATCGGCACGCAGCGCCTTGACGAGCGGATGCTCGGGATTCACTTCGAGAATCGGCTGCATCAGCGGCGCCTGCTGGCCCGCGGCCTTCAGCATGCGCTGGAGGTAACCGCTCATGTCGTTGTCGTCGGCCACGAGGCACGACGGCGAATCGGTCAGGCGGAACGTCAGACGCACGTCCTTGGCCTTGTCCTTGAGCGCTTCCTTCATCTGCTCGACGAGCGGCTTGAGCTCCTCGCTCACCTTCTCCTGCTGCTGCTTTTCCTCGTCGTTGAGCGTGCCCAGGTCGAGGTCGCCGCGCGCCACGCTCGCGAGCGGCTTGCCGTCGAAGTCGTTCAGGAACGACAGCATCCATTCGTCGACGCGCTCCGTCAGCAGCAGCACTTCCACGCCCTTCTTGCGGAACACTTCGAGGTGCGGGCTGTTCTTCGCGGCCTGCCACGTATCGGCGGTCACGTAGTAGATCTTCGACTGCTCGGGCTTCATGCGCGCGACGTAGTCGGCGAGCGAGACGCTTTGCTCCGCCGTGTCGTTGTGCGTCGACGCAAAACGCAACAGCTTCGCGATGCGGTCCTTGTTCGCGTGATCTTCGCCCACGCCTTCCTTGAGCACCTGGCCGAACTCGCTCCAGAAGCCGGCGTACTTCGCCTTGTCCTCGTCCTTCGCTTCGGCGTCGGTTTGCGCGTTCGCGAGTTCTTCGAGCATCGACAGCACGCGCTTGGTCACGCCGTCGCGAATCGCCTTCACGTCGCGGCTTTCCTGGAGGATTTCGCGCGAGACGTTCAGCGGCAGGTCCGCCGAATCGACCACGCCCTTCACGAAGCGCAGATAGTTCGGCAGCAGCTGCTCGGCGTCGTCCATGATGAAGACGCGCTTCACGTAGAGCTTCAGGCCGCTCTTGTGATCGCGGTTCCACATATCGAACGGCGCGCGCGCGGGCACGTAGAGCAGCTGCGTGTATTCGCTGCGGCCTTCGACGCGGTTATGCGTCCACGCGAGCGGATTCTCGTGATCGTGCGCGAGATGTTGATAGAACTGCTGATACTGCTCGTCGCTGATCTCGCTCTTGGAACGCGTCCACAGCGCGCTCGCCTGGTTGATGGTCTCGAACTCGTCCTTCGTGACCATCTCGCTCTTTTCGGCGTCCCATTCCTCGGCCTTCATTTCGATCGGCAGGCCGACGTGATCCGAGTACTTCTGGATGATGCTCTTGAGCTTGTGCGACGAGAGCAGTTCGTCCTCGCCTTCGCGCAGATGCAGCGTGATCGTGGTGCCGCGTTGCGCGCGCTCGATCTTGTCGACCGAGAACTCGCCCTCGCCCGCGCTTTCCCAGCGCACGCCTTCGCTCGCGGGCAGGCCCGCGCGGCGGCTTTCCACGGTGATCTTGTCGGCGACGATGAAGCCCGAGTAGAAGCCCACGCCGAACTGGCCGATCAGCGCCGCGTCCTTCTTCTGGTCGCCCGAGAGCTTGCCGAAGAATTCCTTGGTGCCCGAGCGCGCGATCGTGCCGAGGTTCGCGACGGCTTCGTCGTGGCTCATGCCGATGCCGTTGTCTTCGAGCGTGACGGTGCGCGCGGCCTTGTCGTAACTCACGCGGATGCGCAGGTTCGGATCGCTTTCATAAAGCGCGCTGTTTTCGATCGCTTCGAAGCGCAGCTTGTCGGCGGCGTCCGAGGCGTTCGAGATCAGCTCGCGCAGGAAGATTTCCTTGTTGCTGTACAGCGAATGGATCATCAGGTGCAGAAGCTGTTTCACTTCCGCCTGGAAGCTCATGGTTTCTTGTGCCATGTTCGAGAGTCCTCGTTCGTTGTAATTGCGTTGCAATGCGTTGATTTCAGAGCCGCGAGCGCAAACGGGCGGCTCGCGGCGTAATGCGCGCATAAGTGGGGATGCGCGGCCCCCGTTTCAAGCCCCCCGCCGCGCCACGCCGTCCAGATACCTGGAGAGGAACACGGGCAAGTCGGGGTCGCCGCAGTTCGCGATGTTGAAGCGCATCCACGTGGTCGGCGACTGATGGGGCGAGAACAGGCTGCCCGGCGTCAGCAGGAAGCCCGCCTCGTGGCCCGCGGCCGTGAGCGCGTCGGCGTCCACGCCGGTGTCGGCCCACAGGAACATGCCCGCGCCGGGCGCGGTGAACAGCCTGCAACCGGTGCGCTCCAGCATGCGCGCGGCCTTGTCGCGCACGGTGTCGAGCCGCGCGCGCAGGCGCTCCACGTGGCGGCGGTAGTGACCTTCGGTGAGCACGCGGTACAGCACGCGCTCGTTGATTTCGGGGCTCGTCATGCCGACCAGCATTTTCTGGTCCGCGACGGCCTGTGTCACCTCGGGCGACGCCGCGACGAAACCCACACGCAGATTCGGCGCGAGCGTCTTCGAAAAGCTGCCGAGATAGATCACGCGGCGTAGCTGGTCGAGGCTCGCGAGCCGCGTGGCCGGATAGCCGGTGGGACACAGATCGCCGTAGACATCGTCCTCGACGACGATGAAATCGTACTGCTCCGCGAGCCGCAGAATGCGGAACGCCTGGGCCGCCGTCAGCGAGGTGCCGGTGGGATTTTGCAGCACCGAATTGATGACGAGCATCCTGGGCCGCCAGGTTTCGACCAGCGCTTCGAGCGCGTCGAGATCCGGGCCTTCGGGCGTGTACGGCATGCCGACGAGCCGCGCGCCCTGCGAGGCGAAGCGGCCGAACATCTGGAACCACGCCGGGTCGCCGACCACGACGGTGTCGCCTGGCTGCACGTAGATGCGCGCGAGCAGGTCGATCGCCTGGGTGATGCCGGAGACCAGCACGATCTGTTCGGGCGTGGCGCCGATTTCGAGTTCGGCCATGCGCGTCTGCAACTGCTGGCGCAGCGGCAGGAAGCCTTGCGGCGAGCCGAAGCCCAGCAGTTGTGTGCCGCTGCTGCGGCCGAGCGAGCGCATCGCGCCCGCGATCAGTTCGCCGTCGAGCCAGCGCGCGGGGAAATAGCCCAGACCCGGCCCTTTTTCTGGATGCGTCGATTGCTGGAGCATGTTGCGCAGCAGCCAGACCACGTCGAGCGTCGGCGGCGCGGGCGGCTCGGTGGGCATCGGCGACGCCTCTGCGCCCGCGCGCCGTTCGAGCGGCGTGACGGCGGCGAGGCTGGCGACGCGCTCGCGCACGTAGAAGCCCGAACCGCGCCGCGAATCCAGATAACCCTGCGCGACGAGACGCTCGTAGGCCTCGACCACGGTGAAGCGCGACACGCCCTTGTCGAGCGCGAGCTTGCGGATCGACGGCATGCGCATGCCGGGGCGGAACACGCGCTCCTCGATGCGGCGGCGGCCCCACTGCACGAGCTGGTCGACGAGCGTGAGGGTGGCCGCGTCGTGCGGCGCCGGAATCTGATCGAGGGGGACGGACGACATGGGATCTCCAACTGTACCGAACACTATCGGAGCGATTGTACCGTTACTGTCCGCAGCCATACCGGTAAATTTATTCACATGCGTACCGGTAAGGATCCGGTAGAACGGCACCCACGCCGTTTCACTGTACTCATCCGTACTGCCCGCCGTTCTCGCCGCTGTACTTTTCTGTCCGTCAGGCTGTATTCGACTGTACCCGACTGTATTCACATGACCGCCACGCCGCTTCGTCTCGATCATCTCGTCGTTTCCGCCCGCACGCTGGAAGAAGGCACGCAATACGTGGCGGACACGCTCGGCATCGCGCCCACGGGCGGCGGCGCGCATCCGCTGATGCGCACCCACAACCGCCTGCTCGGGCTGTGGGGCGGCGTCTATCTGGAAGTGATCGCGGTCGATCCGGCGGCCGGCGCTTCGGGCCAGGGCCGCGCGCGCCTCTTTGCGCTCGACGATCCGGCCGTGCAGGCACGCCTCGAAGCGGGACCGTACCTCTCGCATTGGGTCGCGCGCGTGGAACCGCCGCGCAGCCTCGAACGCTGGCGCGCCCAGTATCCGCAGCGCATCGCCGATCTCGTGCCGATGACGCGCGGCAACCTCAGCTGGCAATTGAGCGTGCCGCTCGACGGCGCGTTTCCCGCGTGGCAAGGCGTCGGCGACGGCGTGCTGCCCTCGCTGATTCAGTGGGACACGCCGCGCCATCCGTCGCAATCGCTCGACGAAACCGGCCTCGCGCTCACCTCGCTCACCGGCTATCACCCGCAGGCGGACACGATCCGCGCGCAACTCGACTGGCTCGGCGCCTCGGCGCTGATGACGGTCGAAGAAGCCGATTCCCCCGCGCTCGTCGCGCACTTCGAAACCCCGTCGGGACCGCGATCGCTCGGCGCGCCCGCACGTCGATCTGTCGAGCGCGAATCCGCATAATGAAAGCACGTGAAACCCAGGGCATGCTGCTCGGCCTCGTCGGCGTCATGATCTTCAGTCTGACGCTGCCGATGACGCGCATCGTCGTCGCCGAATTCCATCCCCTGCTCAACGGTCTCGGCCGCGCACTCGCCGCCGCCGTCCCCGCCGCCCTGCTGCTCTGGGCGCGTCGCGAAAAGCGGCCCAACTGGGCGCAGGTCAAGAGTCTCGCCGTGGTGTCGCTGGGCGTGATCGTCGCGTATCCGGTGTTTTCCGCGTGGGCCATGAAAAGCGTGCCCGCCTCGCACGGCGCGATCGTCAACGGCCTGCAACCGCTCGCGGTGGCGATCTACGCCGCGTGGCTCTCGCACGAACGCCCGTCGAAGGCGTTCTGGCTCAGCGCGCTGATCGGCAGCGCGCTGGTCGTGGCGTTCGCGCTCCAGGCGGGCGGCGGCGCGCTGCACGCGGGCGACGCGTGGATGCTGGTCGCGGTCGGCATCGGCGCGCTCGGTTACGCCGAAGGCGCGCGCCTCGCGCGGCAGCTCGGCGGCTGGCAGGTGATCTGCTGGGCGCTGGTGCTCTCCGCGCCGTTTCTGGCAATTCCGGTCGGCTGGCTCGCGTGGGCGCACCATGTCGCGCACCCGGAGCCGGTTGCGCTCAAGACCTGGCTCGCGTTCGGCTACGTCACGCTGTTCTCGCAGTTCCTCGGCTTTTTTGCGTGGTACGCGGGGCTCGCGATGGGCGGCACGGCGCGCGTCGGCCAGGTCCAGCTGCTGCAGATTTTCTTCACGATGGCGTTCTCGGCGCTCGTGTTCGGCGAGCAGGTCGCGGCATCGGCGTGGCTCTACGCGGCGGCCGTGATCGCCACCGTCGTGCTGGGCCGGCGCGCCGCCATCCGCACCGCACCCGCGCCCGCGCGCGCTTGAGCGGGATTCGCGTCATAATCGAAGGTTTCCGGCGGCGCAGCGGTCTGGCGCGCCGCCCTGAAGTTGCGTCGTGACGTTGCGTCGTGAACTTGCATCGACTGGCATCTAGCCGCATCCACTCGCCCGACCCCAATAAGGAGACCCCATGGACCAGAGCGATATCAAAGCCGCCCCCGCGTGGCAACTGTCCGAGCGTGCAATCAAGCTGACCAGCTCGGCGATTCGCGAAATCCTCAAGGTCACCGAGCGGCCCGAAGTCATTTCGTTCGCCGGCGGTCTGCCCGCGCCGGCCAGCTTCCCGGCCGAGGAGATGCGCGCCGCCGCCGACCGCATCCTGCGCGACGATCCGTCGGGCGCGCTTCAGTACAGCGCGACCGAAGGCTATATGCCGCTGCGCGAGTGGGTCGCCGAACGTCACTCGGTGGGCGGCGTGAAAGTGCGTCCGTCGCAGGTGCTGATCACCACGGGTTCGCAGCAGGCGCTCGACCTGATCGGCAAGGTGCTGATCTCGCCGGACAGCCCGGTGCTGGTGGAAACGCCGACTTACCTCGGCGCGCTGCAATCGTTCTCGCTCTACGAGCCCAACTACGTGCAGGTGCCGACCGACGAAAAGGGTCTCGTGATCGACGGTCTCACGCCCGAGATGACGGCCGGCGCGCGCCTGCTCTACGCGATCCCGAACTTCCAGAATCCGACCGGCCGCCGTCTGCCGCTCGAACGCCGCCAGGCACTGGCCGCCTTCGCGCAGCGCGCGCCGTTCCCGGTCATCGAGGACGATCCCTATGGCGCGCTGCTCTACGCGGGCGAGCCGCTGCCGACGGTCCACTCGATGGCGCCCGAGCACATCGTGCATCTGGGTTCGTTCTCGAAGGTGCTGGCCCCGGGCCTGCGCGTGGGCTACATCATCGCGCCCGAGGATCTGCACTTCAAACTGGTGCAGGCCAAGCAGGCCACCGACCTGCACACGCCGAGCTTCACGCAGCGCATCGTCCACGAAGTCGTGAAGAACGGCTTCCTCGATACGCACATCCCGAAGGTGCGCGCGCTCTATCGCGACCAGTGCGAAGCGATGCTCGATTCGCTCACGCGCAACATGCCGGAAGGCGTGAGCTGGAACCGCCCCGAAGGCGGCATGTTCATCTGGGTCACGCTGCCGCAACAGATCGACAGTATGAAGTTGCTGGAAGAAGCGGTCGCGCAGAATGTGGCCTTCGTGCCCGGCGCGCCGTTTTTCGCGAGCGAACCGCAGCGTAACAAGCTGCGTCTGTCGTTCGTGACCGTGCCGCCCGCGAAGATCGAAGAAGGCGTGGCGAAGCTGGCCGCGCTGATCCGCGCACGCATCTGAACCGAACCGCACATCACCCGTTCAACGTAAAAGGACTCCTGATCATGGCTGACATCAACGTCTACGACCGTCTCAAAGAACTCGGCATCGAACTGCCGACCGCCGGCGCCCCCGCTGCGGCCTACGTGATGAGCGCGCAAAGCGGCAACACGGTGTACCTCTCGGGCCACATCGCGAAGAAGGACGGCAAGGTCTGGGCCGGCAAGCTCGGCGACACGCTCTCGACCGAGGAAGGCAAGGCCGCCGCGCGTTCGATCGCGATCGACCTGCTGGCGACGCTGCACGCGCACGTGGGCGACCTCAACAAGGTCACGCGCATCGTCAAGCTGATGAGCCTCGTGAACTCGACGCTCGACTTCACGGAACAGCACATCGTGACGAACGGTGCTTCGGAACTGGTCGCCGATGTGTTCGGCGAGAAGGGCAAGCATGCGCGCTCGGCGTTCGGCGTCGCGCAGATTCCGCTCGGCGCGTGCGTCGAGATCGAGCTGATCGCCGAAGTCGCGTAAGCGCTGTGTTTCGCGAGCCGGTTGCGCCGGCTCGCATCCGCGATATTCAGCCGCGATAAGCCGCCGCGCCGCAAGGTGCGGTTTTTTTTCGCCGTGAGTTTTCATTCCGATATTGCCGACCATGACTCTTCGCAGCGTCCGCTTCAAACAGGTCGACGTCTTCACGTCGCAGCCCTTCAAGGGCAATCCGCTCGCCGTCGTGTTCGACGCCGATGCGCTCGACACCGCGCAGATGCAGGCCATCGCGCACTGGACCAATCTGTCCGAAACCGCCTTCCTGCTCGCGCCCACCGACGCGCGCGCCGACTATCGCGTGCGCATCTTCACGACGCAGGGCGAACTGCCCTTCGCGGGCCATCCGACGCTCGGCAGCGCGCACGCATTTCTCGACAGCGGCCGCGCACCGAAGACGCCGGGCCGGCTCGTGCAGGAATGCGCGGCGGGTCTGATCGAGCTGGCCGATCGCGCCGATCGCACGAATGACACCCCGGACACGCAGGCCGCGGCCGCCTGGGCTTTCGCCGCGCCGCCCGCGAGCGTCGCGCCGCTGGCCGAGTCGCAGTACGACGCATTGCGCGACGCGCTGCGCATCGCGCGCGACAGCACCGCCATCGACTTCTCCGCGCAGCCGTGTGGCGTGAATAACGGCGCGCCGTGGCTCGTGGTGCGCTGCGCGTCGGCGGACGACGTGCTCGCGCTCGACGTCGACTACGCCGCGCTCGCGGAAGTCGCGGCCGGCGTCGGCGCGCAGGGCCTCGCGGCCTATGGCCCGCATGCGCCGGGCGGCCCCGCGACCTTCGAGGTGCGCTGCCTGATGACCGGTCTCGGCAAGGGCGAAGACCCTGTCACCGGCAGTGCCAATGCCGCGATCGCGTTGTTGCTCGCGCAGCAGCAGCGCCGTCCGGGCAGCCGCTACACCGTGCGTCAAGGCACCGTGATGGGGCGTGACGGCCGCGTGTCGATCGACTACGACGATGCGGCGGGCAAGATATGGATCGGCGGCGCGTCGGTCACGGTGATCGACGGCACGATCGCCCTGCCCTGACGCCGCACGCACACACGCACACACGCACGAAACTCGACGCAAATCCGCCGGGGCGCAACGCCCCGGCATGCCTTTCGAATACTTACTCGGCCCGTGCACCAGGCACGCGCACTGCGCATAGGCAAGCCGCGCCCCGCAAGCTTATGCGCCATGCGTGAACTATGCGCGGCACATGACGCGCTTCGGTCTCGTGCGAGCGACTGGCGTATACCCGGGGGGGCACCGCTTCCTTAATCATTCCCCAACCATTAAGATCCAGACATTGGACGCATCGCTGCGTCCGCTGGCCCATGTCCGCGCGTCCCGCGCTCCTTCCACGCCGTTCCGCATAGATGCCGCCGATTCAACCGAGCGCCTTGTCGTCGTCCCGGCCGTCGCATCAGCGGCGGGCACCCTCGCGTCCGCGGCGCACACGATGAGCACGAACTGGCGTCCGTTCTCGCGCGACCCGGGCCTGCGCGGCACGACGGGCCCGGCATACACACGCCCGCGCACGCTGCTCGCGATTCCCCTGCTCGGCGTGCTGGTGCTCATCCTGTTGTGGGCCGTCATCTTCACGCGTCTTTCGGTCGAGAAGGACGCCACCATGCGCGAGGCCGCCGCCTCCGCGGCGATTCTCTCGGCGGCGCTCGAACAGCACACCGTGAAGGCGATCCATCAGGTCGACCAGATCACGCGCTTCGTGAAGTACGAGTTCGAGAAAACGCCCGAGCGCTTCAATCTCGCGACCACGGTCGAGAAAGGCGTCGTGCAGAGCGACTCGCTCGTGCAGGTGTCGATCATCGACGAGCACGGCAAGCTGGTCGCCAACACCGCCGATCCGAATCCCAAGCCCATCGATCTCTCGGACCGCGAGCACTTCAAGGTGCATGAGCACGAGAACGACGATCAGCTTTTCATCAGCAAGCCGGTGCTCGGGCGCGTCTCGGGTCACTGGACCTTGCAGATGACGCGCCGTCTCAATCATCCCGACGGCTCGTTCGCGGGCGTGGTGGTGGTCTCCGAAGACCCGAGCTATTTCACGAGCGACTTCTACAACAACGCCGCGATCGGCCGCGAAGGCGTGATCGCCGTGATCTCCGACACCGGCGCCGTGCTCGCGCGCCGCACCGGCAGCGCCGAACGCGCGAACGGCACGTTCTCGGCGAGCGGCGTCTATCCGATTTCCGAACACGTCTCGGGCACCTACGTCGATCCGATCGACCACGTGACGCGCATCGTCTCGTACCGCCATATCGACGGCTATCCGCTCGGCGTGCTGGTCGGCCTCTCGCAAGCCGAGGAGTTCGCCGACTACAACCACACGCGCGACGTCTATCTGATGATGGCGACGTTCATCTCGCTCGCCATGCTGTCGTTCTTCGCCGTGGCCACGGGGCTGATCGGCAAGCTGCTGGGCCGCGAGCGCGAGATGTCGCAACTCGTGCAGTACGACCTGCTGACCGGCCTGCCGAACCGCTACGCCACCTTGCAGCGGCTGCGCCACGAAGTCTCGCAGCCGGGCAACCTCGGGCGTCTCGCGATTCTCTTTATCGACCTCGACAACTTCAAGACGGTCAACGACACGCTCGGCCACAACGCCGGCGACATCGTGCTGCAGATGAGCGCGGCGCGTCTGGCCGACGCCGTGGGCGGCTCGGGCACGCTCGCGCGCATCGGCGGCGACGAGTTCGTCGTCATCATCAAGGGCGACGACATCGAGAAGCGCGCGAGCACGCTCGCCGAAACCACCAACGCCGCCTTCACGCATCCGTTCGACGTGCGCGGCAGCGCGTTCGTGCTGCACGCGAGCACGGGCATCGCGCTCTACGCGGTCGCGCACGAGAGCGAGATCGACCTGCTCAAGAAGGCCGACCTCGCGATGTACGCGGCCAAGGAAGCGGGCCGCAACTGCTTCCGCTTCTACTCGCCGCAGCTCGCGCATCGCGCCGACCATCTGATGAAGTGGGAGCAGCAACTGCGCGTGGCGCTCTCCGAAGGCCAGTTGTTCCTCGCCTATCAGCCGAAGATCGATTTGCGCCGCCGCTGCATCACGGGCTTCGAGGCGCTGGTGCGCTGGAACCATCCGCAATACGGGCTGATTCCCGCGAGCGAATTCATTCCGGTGGCCGAATCGACGGGCCTGATCGTGCCGGTCGGCGACTTCGTGATCCGCACCGCCTGCGCGCAACTCGCGCTGTGGCAGCAGCAGGGCTACGAAACGCTGTCGCTCGCCGTCAATATTTCGGCCGTGCAGTTCTGGCGCGGCGACCTCTACGAGACCATCTCGCACGCGATCGAAGAGACCGGCATCGCCGCGCACAAGCTCGAACTCGAAATCACCGAGACGGCGATGATGGAGTACCCGGAACTCGTCTCCGAGAAGATCTTCGCGCTCAAGCGCCTAGGCGTGCGCGTCGCGCTCGACGACTTCGGCACGGGTTATTCGTCGCTGTCGTATCTGAACCGTTTCGCGGTCGACACGCTCAAGGTCGACCGCTCGTTCGTGCAGGCGATTCCCGCCGACCGCAGCGTCTGCGTGATGGTGTCGGCCATCGTCAATCTCGCGCGCTCGCTGGGGCTCACGGTGGTCGTGGAAGGCACCGAAACCGAGGAGCAGATCGCGTGGCTCGCGGCGCTCGGTCCGATCGAGGCGCAGGGTTTCCTGTTCTCGCGGCCGGTGCCCGTGGAAGGCGTGCCGGCGCTGATCGAGCGCTTCGGCGTGTGCGGTGCTCCGCAGCCGGGTTCGGGCGCGCACGAGCAGCGCAACGAGCGGCTGAGCGACGCTTCGGAGTCGCGTTGATCAAACCTTAGCGCACCGCCATCAATGCAAAAGGCGCACCTCGATGGGTGCGCCTTTTGTTTTTCCGCGCGGCACGCTCAACATGAGCGCCGCGCGTCATTCAACTGCGCGGCCTGCGTCAGCGCGCACGCTCCGCGCCAAACCCGCCAAAGAACGCCCGCGCATTGTCCTCCAGACTCTCAAGGTGATAACCACCTTCCTGCACGATCACCGATGGCAACCCGAGCGCGCCGATCGCTTCACCGAGCTTGCCGAAGCCCTCGGTGCTCACGGCCACCTTCGACTGCGGATCGTCCTTGTAGATATCGAAGCCGAGCGCGAGCACCAGCGCGTCGGGCTGGAAACGGCGCAGCACGCGCAACGCCGACTCCACGCGCTCGAAGAACACCTCTTCACTCGCGCCATGCGGCATCGGCAGATTGACGTTGTAGCCCTCGCCCTCGCCCGCGCCGCGCTCGTCTTCATAGCCCGCGACCACCGGATAGAAGTTGGTCGGATCGCCGTGGATCGAGATGTACAGCACGTCGTCGCGGCCATAGAAAATTTCCTGCACGCCCTGGCCGTGGTGCATGTCGGTATCGAGGATCGCCACGCGCTTGAAGCGGCTCTTGAGCGACTGCGCCGCGATCGCCGCGTTGTTCAGGTAGCAGAAGCCGCCCGCCGCATCCGCGCGCGCGTGATGGCCAGGCGGGCGGCACAGCGCGTACGACGCGCGCGCGCCCTCGTTGACCGTCGCGGCCGCCGCCAGCGCGCTCTGCGCCGACCAGTACGCCGCGCGCCACGTGTTCGCGCCCACCGGGCAGCTGCCGTCGGCGAGATAACGCGCCGCTTGCGCGAGCACGCCGCGCAGCGGATTCGGGTCGCGCACGTAGATGTTCGACATCACCTCGTCGCCCCAGTCGTCGGGCATGCGCTTCCATTCGGCGTGCGCTTCTTCGAGGAAGCGCAGATAGTTCATGTCGTGCACGGCGGCGATCGGCGCGGTGCCGAAATCGGCGGGCTCGCTCACGCTGAAGCCGAGCGAATGCGCGGCGGCGACGAGACGCGCGGCGCGCTCGGGCACTTCCTGCGGCTCGCGCATCTGGCCGCGCGACAGATAGGTACGCGGATGGTGCAGCAACTGTTCGGGGTGAAACCAGGTTTTCATCGTTCGTTCTCCGTCATGCGTCGGCTTCGGCGTTCGCGGCCTGCGGTACGCGCGCGCCGGCACGCGCCGCCACGGCGTTGAGCAATACGTTGGTGCCCGCGGTCACGTCCTCGGGCAGCGCGTCTTCGGCTTCGTTGTGCGAGAGGCCGTCCACGCAGGGGATGAACACCATCGCCGTCGGGCAATAGCGTGCGAGGTGGATGGCGTCGTGGCCCGCGCCGCTCACGATGCGTTCGTTAGGATAGCCAAGCGCCTCCACGGCCTCGGCGACGAGACCCACGCACGCGGCGTCGAACGGCGTCGCCGGGCTGGTCCAGCAATGCTGGATCTGCGCGCCGAGCCCACGCGCCGCCGCCGCCGAAGCGCAGACGGCGCGCAGATCGCGCTCCATCGCATCGATCTGCGCATCGTCGGGATGGCGCAGATCGACGGTGAACGTGAGATTCGCGGCGATGGTGTTGCGCGACGAATTCGCGACCTGGATCTGGCCGATCGTCACGAGGCCGAGCGGCGCGTAGCGCGCCATCACGCGCTCGATTTCCAGCGCCATCTGCGCCGCGCCGAAGAAGGCGTCCTTGCGATAGCGCATCGGCGTCGTGCCCGCGTGCGCGGCCACGCCCGTCACCGTCACGTCGAACCAGCGGATCGCCTGGCCGCCCGTCACCACGCCGATGGTCGTACCGTTCGCCTCCAGAATCGGACCTTGTTCGATATGCGCCTCGAAGTAGCTGTCGACGGCCACGCCCTGTACGGGACGCGTGCCGCGCGCGCCGCACGCGTCGAGCGCCGCGCCGAGCGTCACGCCTTCGGCGTCGGTGCGCGCGAGCGCGTCGTCGAGCGTCATCGCGCCCGCGAACACCGCCGAGCCGAGCATCGCGGGCGTGAAGCGCGCGCCCTCTTCGTTGGTCCACGAGCAGATCTCGATGGGCTTGTCGGTGACGATATCGGCGTCGTTGAGCGCGCGCACCACTTCGAGCGCGGCCAGCACGCCGTACACGCCGTCGAAGCGCCCGCCTTCGGGCTGCGTGTCGAGATGGCTGCCCATCATCACGGGCGCGGCGTTCGCGTCGGTGCCCGCGCGGCGCGCGAACAGGTTGCCGACTTCGTCGGTCCACACGCTCATGCCGGCCTCGCGGCACCACGTCGCGAACAGCTCGCGGCCGCGCCGGTCTTCTTCCGTGAGCGCGAGACGGCGCACGCCGCCGCCCGCCGTCGCGCCGATTTTCGCCATCTCCGTGAGGCTCGCCCACAGGCGCGGGCCGTCGATATGCAGGAGGTTGTCTTTCATCGCTTCATTTCCTCGATTGACTGCCTGGTACGTCGATATCCGGTCCAACAATCATTGATGCGCACGCATCAATGCGAGCCCACGGCCTTCGCGGCGGACTCGTCGTGCGCGTGCTGGCTGCGGCGCGCGTCGAGCCCGACGATGCACAGCAGCGAGACGCCCGCGAGGCAGGTGTAGAACACCGCCAGCGGCCACCACTGGCCCGTGTAGCGATGCGCGAGCCAGGTGCCGACGAGCGGCGTCAGGCCGCCCGCGATCGCGCCGCAGACCTGATACGAGAGCGAGATCGCCGAGTAGCGCACGCGCGTCGGGAACACGCCCGAGACGAAGCCCGCGATCACCGAATAGAAGCTCGCCATGCAGACCACCGCGATGGCGATGCCGATCACCATCGGCACGACCCGGCCCGTCTGCACGAGCACGAACATCGGATACGGCGAAACCATCGCCGCGACCGCCGCGCACTTGAGGAAGCGCGCGCCGCCCATGCGCTCGGCGAGCCATGCGGCGAGCGGCTGCGAAAGGAACTGGATGAAGGCGACGATAAACAGACAGTCGAGGATCATCGAACGCGTGATGCCGACGTACTGCGTCGTGTACGCGATCATGAAGGTGTTCGTGAAGTACACGCCCGCGATGCCGATCGTGTTCGCGCCGATGCACAGCAGCACGAGGCCCCACGCCGACTTGAACACCTCGGCGACCGGCAGCTTCACGGTGCGTTGCTGCTTCTTGAGCTTCTCGAATTCGGGCGATTCGTTCACGCCCAGGCGGATCATGATGCCCACCACGAGCAGCACGGCCGAGACGAGGAACGGCAGCCGCCAGCCCCACGAGAGGAAGTCGGCCTTGTCGAGCGACGTGACGGAGCGGAACGCGAGCAGCGAGAGAATCAGGCCCGCGGGCGAGCCGAGCTGCGCGAACGACGCGAAGAACGTGCGGCGGCCTTCGGGCGCGTGTTCGCCCGCCATCAGCACCGCGCCGCCCCACTCGCCGCCCACGGCGATGCCCTGCACCACGCGCAGCAGCACGAGCAGCACGGGCGCGAGCGCGCCGACCTTCGCATACGACGGCAGCAGGCCGACGCAGACGGTCGCCACGCCCATCATCATCAGCGTGGTCATCAGCGCTTTCTTGCGGCCGATGCGGTCGCCGAGGTGGCCGAAGATCAGGCCGCCGAGCGGACGCGCGAAGAAGCCCACGGCAAACGTGGCGAACGAGGCCATCGTGCTCACGAAGCGGTCTTCGGACGGGAAATACAGTTCGCCGAACACCAGCGCGGCGGCCGTGGCGTAAATGTAGAAGTCGTACCACTCGATCATGGTGCCGATGAACGCCGCGGCGGCGGCGCGCACCGGTTGCCGGGCGGTGGTTTGCGGGGTGGTCATCTGGTCAGTCTCCTCAGGCGCTAATCGTCTTGCGCGTCGCTCCCAGGCCGGACAGCACGCAACGCGCATGCAAGCTTTATCGCTGGCCACAAATCATTAGTCAAATTTCGCGTTATTATTCAGCGCATAAATCTGGCTAATACCTACGGCGGAAAACCCCGCCGCGCCGCCTTTCGGAGACGCCATGCGCGCCGACACCACCCGTTTTCTGAACGACCGACTCGACTGGAACCTGCTGCGCACCTACCTCGCGATCATGCAGGAGCGCAGCCTGAGCCGCGCCGCCGCGCGCCTCTACGTCACCCAGCCCGCCGTGAGCCAGGCGCTCAAGCGCCTCGAAGACGCGCTCGGCCGCAAGCTCATCGAGCGGCGCGGCGCGCAGTTCGTGCCGACCCAGGCCGGCGAAGAGGTCTATCGGATCGCGAGCGACATCTACGGCAACATCTCGCGGCTCGAAACCGAACTCGACGAGCGCACCGCCGATATCACCGGCTCGATCCGCCTGCTCACGGTGAGCCGCATCGAGTCGCGCGTCTACGACGAATTCCTCGCGGAATTCCACGTCGCGTATCCGCGTATCGATCTGCAGATCGAGGTGATGCGCTCGTCGGACATCATTTCGTCGGTGTTGCAGAAGACCGCGACCGCGGGCCTGAGCCTGTGCCGCACGCCAGTCGACAAGCTGGAGATGCGTTGCTTCCTGCGCCAGCGCTACGCGATTTTCTGCGGCCGCCATCACCGGCTGTTCGGCCTCTCGCAACTGACGATGGAGGATCTGCTCGCGGAGAATTTCGTGTCGTTCACGAGCGACCAGATCGGCGACAGCCTCTCGCCGCTCACGGTGTTTCGCGATCAGCGCGGCTTTACGGGGCGGATCGTGGCGTCGTCGCCGAGTCTGGACGAAGTGCGGCGGCTGATCTTCGCGGGCTACGGCATCGGCTGCCTGCCCGAGCACGCGGTGAAGGACGATCTGGCGCAGCAGCGCTTATGGCGGCTGCCGCCGGAGGAAGGTCTCGCGGACGTCGATATCCACTTGCTGTGGCATCGGGACCGCAAGATGAATGCGGCCGAAGAAGCGTTCTTCGGCGCGATGGAGCGCTGCATGCAGCGTTATGCGCTCGCGGAGCGTCTTTGAGCCGTCCTGGAGACTTGACCCGGCGACGCGCCGCGACCGTGTTAAGGCAAGGACAAATCAGAACCCGCGCGCCAGCGCCGCCACGCCGATCGTCACGACGCCGAGCACGAGATTGATGAACACGAGGCGACGCATCGAACCCACGGCGCGCGCGCCGTCGGGCCACTTCTGCGCCTGCACGGCGCGGCGGATGCGCGGAAACACCGCGAAACGCACGTGGCCGAAGATCAGCATCATGATGACGCCGAGACCTGCCATCGCGTGCAGCTGCCACGTGGCGTGACCGCCGCCGAACTGCATCAGCAGGAAGCCTCCCGTGAGCAGGATCACGATGATCGAGATGCCCACCCAGTTGAAAAAGCGGCTGAACACCGACTCGATCAGCGGCAGGCGCAACTGCGGCGAGAGATCCTCGAGCGCCGGACGCAGGCAGAAGTGCGCGAACACCATGCCGCCCACCCACACGGCCACGCTCAAGAGATGCAAAAACAGCGCGACTTCGATCGCGTGACCCATGCTTGAAATTTCCTTGTGCTTAAAAAGATTCCGGTACGAACCGCCGCGGCATTATTCCATGCCCGCCAGCCGTTCGTACCGGAGGTGTGCCGCTTGAATTGCGCGACTTGGGTTACGTGACTTGCGTTACGCCACTTGAGTTACGCCACTCAAGCCGGCAGCACCGGGCGCATGCCCGTGATGACCTTGAGCTTCGAGTCCGGCGCGCGGCCCTTGCGCGCGCGCTTGCCGATCTGCGGCGCCAGCACCGCGCCCGCCATCAGGTCCTCGCCCGGCTTCTGCGCGCGTCCCGTGCCCACGAGCACCACGCCCGCCGCCGAGATCGCCAGCGCCTGCGTGAGCGTTTCCTTGTCGTCGAGCTGCATCAGCGTGACGCCGCGGCCGCCGCCCGAAAGCGTCTTCATCTCGTCGAGGCCGAACACCAGCAGGCGTCCGCCCGACGAGAGGCACGCGACCTGAATCGCGCCCGGCAGCATCGGCATCGGTGCGAGCGGCGTACAGCCTTCGTCGATCGTCATGAAGGCCTTGCCCGCCTTCACGCGGCTGACCATGTCGCCGATCTTCGCGATAAAGCCGAAGCCGTTGCTCGATGCGAGCAGCAGCGCCTGGTCGGCGCTCGCCGCGAAGTAGTGCAGCAGATGCGTGCCCGCTTCGAGTTCGATCAGCGACGTGACCGGCACGCCGTCACCGCGGCCGCCCGGCAGTTGCGCGACCGAGACCGAATAGACGCGGCCCTTGCTGCCCCACGCGATCAGCACGTCGGGCGTGCGGCACTGGAACGCCGCGTAGAGGCCGTCGCCGGCCTTGAACGTAAAGCTCTGGCTGTCGAGCCCGTGGCCCTTGAGCGCACGCACCCAGCCCTTCTGCGAGACCACGACCGTGACCGGCTCGTCGACCACGCGCGCTTCGAACGTCGCGCGCTTTTCCTGCTGGATCAGCGTGCGGCGATCGTCGCCGTATTGCTTCGCGTCGCCTTCGATTTCCTTCACGATGAGTCGCTTCATCGACGACTCGTTCGCGAGCAGTTCTTCGAGCTTGGCCTTCTCCTCGCGCAGTTCGGCGAGTTCCTTCTCGATCTTGATCTTCTCGAGCCGCGCCAACTGACGCAGACGGATTTCAAGAATGTCCTCGGCCTGACGCTCGGACAGACCGAACGCGCTCATCAACGCGGCCTTCGGCTCGTCCGACTCGCGGATGATGCGAATGACTTCGTCGATATTGAGGAAGACGATCATCCGCCCTTCGAGGATGTGGATGCGGTCGTCGACCTTGGCCAGGCGATGCTGCGTGCGGCGCGTGACGGTGGCGAAACGGAAGCCGATCCACTCGCCGATGATCTCGCTGATGCCCTTCTGGCGCGGGCGCCCATCGGCGCCGATCATCACCAGATTGAGCGAGGCGTTCGATTCGAGGCTCGTGTTGGCGAGCAGCGAATTGACGAACTCGGCCTGATCGATCTTGCTGGTCTTCGGCTCGAACACGAGACGCACGGGCGCGTCCTTGCCCGACTCGTCGCGCACGGCGTCGAGCAGGCCGAGCATGGTCTGCTTGTTCTGCAACTGCTCGGGCGTGAGCGTTTTCTTGCCGAGCTTGAGCTTCGGGTTGGTCAGCTCCTCGATTTCCTCGAGCACCTTCTGGCCCGACGTATTCGGCGGCAGTTCGGTGACGACCAGTTGCCACTGGCCGCGCGCCATGTCTTCGATCTTCCAGCGCGCGCGCACCTTCAGGCTGCCGCGACCCGTCTCGTAGGCCGCCGCGATTTCCGCTTCGCTCGAAATGATCTGGCCGCCGCCCGGGAAATCGGGACCCGGCACCTTCTCCATGATCTCCGCGTGCGTAAGCTTCGGATTACGAATCATCGCCACGGCCGCCGCCGCGACTTCGCGCAGGTTGTGCGACGGGATTTCCGTCGCGAGGCCGACCGCGATACCGGACGCGCCGTTGAGCAGCAGCATCGGCAGACGCGCGGGCAGCGTCTTGGGTTCCTGAAACGAGCCGTCGTAGTTCGGCATGAAATCGACGGTGCCCATGTCGATTTCGTCGAGCAGCAGCTTCGCGATGGGCGTGAGGCGCGCTTCGGTGTAACGCATGGCCGCCGCGCCGTCGCCGTCGCGCGAGCCGAAATTGCCCTGACCGTCGATGAGCGGATAGCGCATCGAGAAGTCCTGGGCGAGACGCACGAGCGCGTCGTACGCCGACTGGTCGCCGTGCGGGTGGTACTTACCGAGCACGTCGCCGACCACGCGCGCCGACTTCACGGGCTTGGCGTTGTCGCCGAGGCCCATTTCGTTCATCGCGAACAGGATGCGTCGCTGCACCGGCTTCTGGCCGTCGCAGACGTCGGGCAGCGCGCGGCCCTTCACCACGCTCACGGCGTAGTCGAGATACGCGCGCTCCGCGTAGTGGCCGAGCGTGAGCGAGTCGCCGCCTTCCGCGGCGCCATTCACTTCAGCAAAGAGATCGTCCATGTTTCAATCAGTCCGTAATCGTGTGCGGGCGGGTGAGCGGGAGGCGGTCAGATGTCCGCTTCGACTTCATTGCCCTTCTCTTCGAGCCACGAGCGGCGCGAAGCCGCTTCGCCCTTGCCCATCAGCATCGTCATGCGCGCGACGGTCGACTCGTAGTCGAGGTCGCCGAGCAGGATGGGCGAGAGGCGGCGCGTGTCGGGATTCATCGTCGTGTCCCAGAGCTGTTCGGCGCTCATTTCGCCGAGACCCTTGAAGCGGCTGATGCTCCATTGCGTCTCGCGCACGCCGTCCTTGCGCAGCTTGTCGAGAATCGCTTCGAGTTCGCCTTCGTCGAGCGCGTAGAGCTTCTGCGCGGGCTTCTTGCCGCGCGCGGGCGCGTCGACGCGGAACAGCGGCGGGCGCGCCACGTACACATGGCCGCGCTCGATCAGCTGCGGGAAATGCTTGAAGAACAGCGTGAGCAGCAGCACCTGGATGTGCGAGCCGTCGACGTCCGCGTCCGAGAGAATGCAGATCTTGCCGTAACGCAGGTTCGAGAGATCGACCGTCTCGTCCGGGCTATGCGGATCGACGCCGATCGCCACCGAAATGTCATGCACTTCGTTGTTGGCGAACAGGCGGTCGCGCTCGGTTTCCCAGGTGTTGAGCACCTTGCCGCGCAGCGGCAGGATGGCCTGGTATTCCTTGTCGCGGCCCATCTTCGCCGAACCGCCCGCCGAGTCGCCCTCGACGAGGAACAGTTCGTTGCGCGCGATGTCGGTCGCTTCGCAGTCGGTCAGCTTGCCGGGCAGCACGGCCACGCCCGAGCTCTTGCGCTTCTCGACCTTCTGGCCCGCGCGCGTGCGCGCCTGCGCCTGCTTGATGACGAGATCGGCGAGCTTCTTGCCGTGCTCGACGTGCTGGTTGAGCCACAGCTCCAAAGCCGGACGCGAGAACGACGAGACGAGCTTGACGGCGTCGCGGCTGTTCAGGCGCTCCTTGATCTGCCCCTGGAACTGCGGATCGAGCACCTTCGCCGAGAGCACGAACGAGACGCGCGCGAACACGTCTTCGGGCAGCAGCTTGACGCCCTTCGGTTGCAGATTGTGCAGCTCGACGAAGCTCTTGACCGCCTGGAACAGGCCGTCGCGCAGGCCGCTTTCGTGCGTGCCGCCCGCGGGCGTGGGGATCAGGTTGACGTAGGACTCGCGCGTGAGCGAGCCTTCCTCGCTCCAGGCCACGACCCACGCGGCGCCCTCGCCTTCGGCGAAGGTGTCGTCGGTCGTGCGGGCGTCGGCGTAGCGCTCGCCTTCGAACAGCGGGATCAGCAGATCGGCGCCGCCCATGCCTTCGAGCAGATAGCCGCGCAGGCCGTCTTCGTACTTCCAGCTCTGGCGCTCGCCGGTCTTCTCGATGACGAGCGTGACTTCGACGCCGGGCAGCAGCACGGCTTTCGAGCGCAGCAGACGCTGCAATTCGCCGAGCGGCAGATTGGGCGAGTCGAAATACTTGGGATCGGCCCACGCGGTCACGCGCGTACCGGTTTTCTTTTCGTCGCGCGAGGCGCTGCGCGAGGTCAGCGGCTTCGTGACGTTGCCGTTCGAGAAGCCGAGTTCGGCGACCTTGCCGTCGCGCCAGACGGTCACGTCGAGGCGCGTCGAGAGCGCATTGGTCACCGAGACGCCGACGCCGTGCAGGCCGCCCGAGAACGTGTAGGCGCCGCCGGCGGCCTTGTCGAACTTGCCGCCCGCGTGCAGGCGCGTGAACACGATTTCGACGACCGGCACCTTCTCTTCGGGATGCAGGCCGAACGGGATGCCGCGGCCGTCGTCCTCGACGGACACGGAATGATCGGCATGCAGCGTCACCGTGATGCGCTTGCCGTAGCCGCCGAGCGCCTCGTCCGAGGCGTTATCGATGACTTCCTGGATGATGTGCAGCGGATTCTCGGTGCGCGTATACATGCCCGGCCGCTGCCGGACGGGCTCGAGGCCCTTGAGCACCTTGATCGACGCTTCGCTATAGCCACTGTTTCCAGCGTTGGACTTCTTCGTTGACATGGTGATCCACAGGGGGTTGTCCGCGCGCTTGTCCACAGGTCCTGTGGACATCTGCGTGGAAAACGCGTTGAGCGTTCAAAAAAATCGAAACGAAACAAGGGCGTGGACGGGCTGCTCGCCTGGCTCGCAGGCGCGGCGCGCGTGCCCGGTCCACCGTATTCGCGAGGTATTGTACTGATTTGGGACCGCGCGGCAATTTGCGAAGAGGTCGGCCGTTCGGCCGAGGGGCGGCGCAAGGCGCGCTTCGCGTAGAATGGGCCGCTTGCTGGAAGGGGTTTGGCGCGGAAGATCGCGGCGTTTTCGGGCCGCGTCCGGCGCCGGATCGGGGTGGACTGTTCGTTGCAACCTTTGCCGGAATGTGGGGAAGCCTGGAGCTGTCATGAGACCGTCCGAAGCTTTGCGCGCGCATCGCGCGGAAATCCGCGAAATCGTCGCACGCCATCACGCGACGAATGCGCGCGTGTTCGGTTCGTCCGCGCGCGACGAGGACGATGAGGGGAGCGATCTGGATTTGCTCGTTGATCCGACTCCTCAGACCACACTGATCGATATCGCGCAAATGCAGCTGCGGCTGGAAGCGCTGCTGGGCGTGAAGGTCGACGTGCTGACACCCAAAGCGTTGCCGGAAAAATTCCGCGAGCGCGTCGTTGCGGACTCGGTGCCGGTATGAGGAAGGAAAATCTGCGTACGCCGGATTACCTGCAGCACATGCTCGACGCTGTCGACCGTATTCGCAGCTACGTCGCGCCGCTTTCACAGGAAAGCTTCGAAGCGGCACCCATGGCGATCGACGCCGTCGTGCGGAACCTGGAAATCATCGGCGAAGCAGCCCGCAATATCATGCGCGGCGACCCGGCGTTTGCCTCCGCTCACCCGGAAATACCGTGGGAAGCCGTTTATGGCATGCGCAATCGAGTTTCGCACGCGTATTTTTCCGTCGACACAAGCATCGTCTGGAGCACCGTGCAAACGTGGGTGCCCGACCTGGAGCGCAAGCTGTTGAAATTGAAAGTGGAATAAAAAAGCGGCCCTCATCAGGCCGCCTTCCCCATCACTTCCGCTTCGCCTCCAGTTCCTCCCAGCGCTCCAGCGCCAGCAGCAATTCCTCGTCGATCGCCGCATAACGCTCGCTCAGACGCGTGCCTTCCTGCGCGTCCTTCGCGAAGATCGAGCCTTCCTCGATGGTCGCGCCGATGGTCTTCTGCTCCGTCTCCAGCGCCTCGATGCGCTTGGGCAGTTCCTCCAGCTCGCGCTGCTCCTTGAACGAGAGCTTCACGCTGCGCTGCGCGTTGCGGCCCGTCGCGCTGTCCTTGGGCGCGGCGGCGGCCGGCGCGGCTTCCTTCGGCGCGCGGGCTTCGGCGATTTCCTGCGAGCGCGCGCTCTGCGTCTGCCAGTCGCTGAAGCCGCCCACGTACTCGCGCCACTTGCCCTCGCCCTCGGACGCGATCACCGAGGTCGCCACGTTGTCGAGAAACGCGCGGTCGTGGCTCACGAGCAGCACGGTGCCGTCGTAATCGGCGAGCAGTTCTTCGAGCAGTTCGAGCGTGGGAATGTCGAGGTCGTTGGTCGGTTCGTCGAGCACCAGCACGTTCGCCGGGCGCGCGAACAGACGCGCCAGCAGCAGACGGTTGCGCTCACCGCCCGACAGCGACTTCACGGGCGAACGCGCGCGCTCGGGCGCGAACAGGAAGTCGCCCAGATAGCTCATCACGTGCTTCTTCGCGCCGTTGATCTCGACCCAGTCGCTGCCCGGGCTGATGGTGTCGGCGAGACTCTTTTCGAGGTCGAGCTGCGCGCGCATCTGGTCGAAGTACGCCACCTGCAGGTTGGTGCCGATGCGCACCGTGCCCTCGTCGGGCTTCAGGTCGCCAAGAATCAGCTTGAGCAGCGTGGTCTTGCCCGCGCCGTTCGGACCGACGAAACCGATCTTGTCGCCGCGCATCACGGTCGCCGAGAACGTATCGACGATGCTGCGCCCGCCATAACGCTTGGTCACGTCGGTCAGTTCGGCGACGATCTTGCCCGACTTGTCGCCCTGCGAAACGTCGAGCTTGACGTTGCCCTGCACGTTGCGGCGTTCGCTGCGATCGCGGCGCATCTGCTCGAGCCGCGCGATGCGGCCGACGCTGCGCGTGCGGCGCGCCTCCACGCCCTTGCGGATCCACACCTCTTCCTGCGCGAGCAGCTTGTCGAACTTCTCGTTCTCGACGCGCTCCACTTCGAGCTGCTGCGCCTTGCGCTCCTGATACTGCGTGAAGTTGCCCGGATACGAGAGCAGCTTGCCGCGGTCCAGTTCGACGATGCGCGTGGCCACGCGGTCGAGAAACGCGCGGTCGTGGGTGATGAACAGCAGGCTCGAACGCTGCGAGACCAGCAGTTCTTCGAGCCAGCGGATGCCGTCGAAGTCGAGGTGGTTGGTCGGTTCGTCGAGCAGCAGCACGTCGGGCTGCACGACCAGCGCGCGCGCCAGCGCCACGCGCTTTTGCATGCCGCCCGAGAGCGCGCCCACGCGCGCGTCGCCGTCGAGGCCGATCTGCGCGAGCGTGGTCGCGACGCGGGTGCGCCAGCTCCAGGCGTCGGCCGCGTCGAGCGACGATTGCAGCACGTTCATGCGCGCGAGCAGCGCGTCGTGTTCGGCGCCTTCGGGCGTGTCGGCGAGCTGATGCGCGACCGTGTCGTATTCGTCGAGCAGCGCGCGCGCCGTGGCGAGACCCGAGGCCACCGTGTCGAACACCGTGGCCTCGACGTCGAAATCGGGCTCCTGCGGCACGTAGACGGTCGAGAGATTCTGTTGACGCGTGACGAGCCCGTCGTCGGGCTTCGCGAGATCGGCGACGATCGTGAGCAGCGACGACTTGCCCGCGCCGTTACGGCCGATCAGGCCGACGCGCTCGCCGGCTTCGAGCGAAAAGTCCGCGTGATCGAGCAGCGCGACGTGGCCGAACGCGAGTTGCGCGCCGGTGATGGTGTAAAGCGACATGGAGGGGACCGTGGCCTGCGTTGGAGAGCAAGCGCGTATTGTACCGGGGCGCGCGGGCCGGGCTTGTGGTTGCCAAATCGGTTGCCAATCTGGTTGCCAGTTCGGTTGCCAGTCAGGCCGCCCGTCCGCGCGCCGTCATGCGGTTGCGCGGATTACTTCACATGCACCGTGATCGTCTGGCTCCAGGCCGGGCCGTAGGACTGGTGCGCGCCGTTGGCGAACTGCGCCGTGAGCGTGTGATCGCCGGGCGGCAGCGTCACGTCGGCTTCGGTCTGGCCTTTGCCGTAGTGGATCGACTTTTCGTTGACGGGCACGACTTCGCCCTGCGGCAGCGCCTTGCCGTCGATCAGCAGATGGTGGTGGCCCGTGTTCGGCGTGGTCGTGCCGGCGGGCGCGACCGTCATGCCGTCGACGCCGAATTTCACGTGCACGGGATTGCTGACCGTCGCGCCGTCTTTCGGCTCGACGAAATAGACGCCCTCGGCGCGCGCCGCGCCGCTTGCCGCGAACAAGGTTGCGAAGGCGCTCAACGCCGCGCCGGCCAGCCAGATTTTGCGAGTCATCGTGATGCTCCTGAGAAGGATGTCGAGGGTGTTGTGTTGGTGTTGTCGACTGCTCGTGGTCAGCCCTGCGGTTTCCGCGCGCCGGTTTGCGATCCATTTTTTGTTTGCGACCCAGCATACACCGCGTCCGTGACTGCGCGCCGTCAAGCTGCGACACGTTGGCCGAGCCCGCTTTCGGCGCGCCGCGCGTTTTCCGGTAACATCGCGGGTCGCCCATCGCCCCGCCAAAAGGGGGCAAATGACGGGCATCGGCATCGAATTGAACGAAAGGTGTGTTGTGAGCGAAGTGATCGAATACAAGAGCTGGGTCTGCCTGATCTGCGGCTGGATCTATAACGAAGAAGAAGGCCTGCCCGACGAAGGCATCGCGGCCGGCACGCGCTTCGCGGATATCCCCGAAGACTGGCGCTGCCCGCTCTGCGACGTGGGCAAGGCGGAATTCGCCGTCGTCGAGTTCTGATCGGGACGCGCGCGCCTGCACACTGGCCGGATCTCGCACCGGCGCCGGTTTCGAGGTGCTTTCCTGCCGGAGCGTGTTTGCTATACTCTTGCGCCTGCGTCGCACGTGGTGCGCAGCCCGGCCGCGGTTCGATCCGCGTCCATTCCGGGCCGCCCCAAACTGTGCGACGCGTGCGACAGCTCCGCGCCATGACGGGTGACTTGGGAAACATGGCGGCTTGGCGGAGCCCGGCGCATGCGCCTCGCAGCGGACCTGACCGCTCCCTGTAGTTCAATGGATAGAACAAGTGCCTCCTAAGCGCTAGATGCAGGTTCGATTCCTGCCAGGGGGACCAGCCCACGCGCGAGACCGTTCGCCTCGCTTGCGCCGTCCGCACCGTTTCCCGCGGCACGCGTCCTGCGCGCCGTTTTCCGCTCTTGCCCCATCCGCCGCCCTCGGCGTTTCCATTTCGTCGTGCTGGCTACGGATTGCGTTGGCGCTGGCGCGCCCATTTCGCCTCCACCGCGTTTAATTTTTTCCAGGCAGATTCACCATGGACATCCACAAGCAAGTCGCCGCCCTCACCCATTCGGAACTGCAGACGGCCGGCGCGAGCCAGGCCACCGCGATCGCCGTGAGCGTGCTGCTGCGCCATCTGAGTTCGCCCGAACTCGTGAAGCTGCTGAACTCGGCGTTCGAAAACCATCAGGCCGTGATGCTGCAAACGCCCTGGCCCGAGCAGATGCTCGCTTCGTTCGAGGCGACGCGCCGCTTCCTCGAAGGCGCGGCGCAAGGCCCGGCGCCGGTCGAAGCGGACACGTCCGACACGCCCGAGGAATAAGCGCACGACGCCGCGCGCGAGTTCTGACAGCGGTTTGTCAATTGTTAACGGTCACGCGGCGCGGCTTCGCCTACGATGGTCTCCAGCACGAAAAGGAGACCATGATCATGACGTCCCGGTATGTATTCGCCTTGATCGCCGCGCTCGCGACGATGGTCGCGTCCTCGCTGGCCATGCTGATTCTCGGCTGAGCGCGGCGCGCGCATTAGGGTAAATACCGGGACATGCGACCCTTAAGTTAGGGTCGGAACTGTCGTAATCTTCGGACATGGACACGACACGTCCCCTCCCGGCCGGCCACCTGATGTCGAATCTCATCGACCAGGACATTGCGCACATTCGGCGCGTCATGCCGCTTTCGCTTTCGGGCGATTTCGGCGGCCCGATCCTCCCCGTCACCTATTGGCGCTCGCGCCTGCACCGGCTGCTCGACACCGGCCACGTCAACAAAGGCCAGCTCGCCAAGATCGACAGTCTGCTGATCCAGCTCGATCTCCACGAACTGAACGCCGAGACGTCCGCCGCCGTGGCCGCCAAGCAGATCATCGGCATCGCCGCGCGCCACTGATCCGCGCGTCTTCACGGCTGCCAGCGCTTCGCGCTGTTTTTCACCGATTTCCACCGTTTTTCGCCGTTTTCCCGCGATTTTTCGCGGCTTTTCGCGCTGCTTCACGAATACGCGCCGCGGCAAATCCGCCGCAATGCCGCCACGTCACAAGCGTGGCGCGCACGCGTCTGCGTGATCGTGCCCGGAAATCCTGGTGCCGCGGGTCGACCATCGGTCATAATGTCCGCCAAAATACCCAGAGAGGACTTCGTGCACCCGGCCCAACCGCGAGACCTGCTAGCGCAGGCACGTCAGCGCTTCACGCAGCAGCAGATCGCCGCCCATGTCGGCAAGGACGTCAAGACCGTGCGCCGGTGGGAAAAAGGCGAAACGCCTTGCCCCGCCATGCTCGAAGCCGCGCTGCGCGAACTGCTGCGCAGCGCCGAACCCGTCAGGAGCGCCGCCTCGGACGCCAGCGCCGCACCGGCGCGCTTTCGTTTCGTCGACCTGTTCGCGGGCATCGGCGGCATCCGCATGGGCTTCGAGGCGCACGGCGGACGCTGCGTCATGACGAGCGAGTGGAATCCGTTCTCGAAGAAGACCTATCTCGAGAACTACGCGCAAACCGATGCCGAAGGCCACGCCTTCGTCGGCGACATCACCGCATTCGAGGCCGCCGACGTGCCCGATCACGATGTCCTGCTCGCGGGCTTTCCGTGCCAGCCGTTCTCGATCGCGGGCGTCTCGAAGAAGAACGCGCTCGGCCGTCCGCACGGTTTCGAGTGCACCACGCAAGGCACGCTCTTTTTCGACGTCGCGCGCATCATCGCCGAAAAGCGGCCCGCCGCCTTTCTGCTGGAGAACGTCAAGAACCTGCTGTCACACGACAAGGGCCGCACCTTCGACGTGATCCTTCAGGTGCTGCGCGACGAACTGGGCTACGACGTGCATTACCGCGTGATCGACGGCCGTCATTTCACGCCGCAGCATCGCGAGCGCATCATCATCGCCGGGTTTCGCGAGCCGACTTCGTTTTCGTGGGACGCGCTCGGCCTGCCCGAGGACGGACCGCGCCTCGCCTCGATCCTGCATCGCACCGACGGCAGCGAGCCCGTCCTGCCGTGGGACGGCGAGCGCTTTTTCGATCACACCGCGCGCCGCGTGCAGCCGAAATACACGCTGACGCCGGGACTCTGGGCCTATCTCCAGCAATACGCCGAAAAGCATCGCGCGGCGGGCAACGGTTTTGGATACGGCCTCGCGTTTCCCGAGAGCGTCACGCGCACGCTGTCGGCGCGCTATCACAAGGACGGCAGCGAGATCCTCGTGCATCAGGGCGAAGGGCTGCGTCCGCGCCGCCTGACGCCGCGCGAGTGCGCACGCCTGATGGGCTTTCCCGACACGTTCCGCATTACCGTCAGCGACACCCAGGCGTATCGCCAGTTCGGCAACAGCGTGGTGATGCCGGTGATGCGCGAAGTGGCGCGCACGATGATGCCGCATCTCGACGCGCTGCTCGCGAAGGCCCCCGCCGGCAAGCGTGCGGCGAAGAAGGCGGCCAAATCGGCCACGCAGGCCGCGGTCGATACCGCCGCCCAACCCGCCGCCGAACCCGTCGTGAAAGCCGCCCACCGCCGCGCGCGAGCGTCTTCCCCCGCCTCCGCCGAAGCCGCCGCCTCGGCCTGAGCGGACCTTCGCACGCACGCCAGGACGAATCCGCATGGTCGACGTCGTGGATGCCGCCACCCGAAGCCGGATGATGTCCGGCATTCGCGGGCGCAACACGAAGCCGGAAATCCTGATCCGCAGCCTGCTGCACCGGCGCGGCTTTCGCTTTCGCCTCGACGTGCGCGAGCTGCCGGGCCGCCCCGACATCGTCCTGCCGCGTTACCGCGCCGCCGTGTTCGTGCACGGCTGCTTCTGGCACGGCCACGACTGCGCGCTATTCAAGTGGCCCGCCACGCGCCCCGAGTTCTGGCGCGACAAGATCGGCCGCAACCGCGCCAACGACGCCAAAGCCATCGCCGCGCTCGCCGCCCAGGGCTGGCGCGTGGCCGTGATCTGGGAGTGCGCGTTGCGCGGCGCGGCGCAGGATCCGCAGGGCGTCGTCGACCGGCTCGCGGCGTGGCTGGAGAGCGGACAAGGCGCGTGGTTCGAAGCGCGCGCGTGAGGCGTGCACGATGGCGCGCGCAGGGGCGACGTTGCGGCAAGCCGCCGCGCGACGCGGTGCTAAACTGGATCGGCAGGCTGCGTGGCGTCGCGCCCTCGCGCCGGTCCGCCGCATCCTGTTCAAGACCAAGAACCCACGAAAAGGAGGCAACCGATGGCTGATTTTCGACTCTGGTCCGACGATTTTCCGAGTAACGGCTTCATGCCGAAGGCGCAGGAGTTCGACGATCGAGCCTTCGGCGTCGATGGCGACAACGTCTCGCCCGCGCTGCAATGGGACACGCCGCCCGCCGACACGCAAAGCTTCGCCCTCACCGTCTACGATCCCGACGCGCCCACGGGCAGCGGTTTCTGGCACTGGGTCGTGGTCAACATCCCGCCCGACGTGCGCTCGCTCGCGCGCAACGCGGGCAAGCCCGACGGCAGCCTGCTGCCGCAAGGCGCCGTGCAGATGCGCAACGACTACGGCACGGTCGGCTTCGGCGGCGCGGCGCCGCCGCGCGGAGACAAGCCGCACCGCTACATCTTCCGCGTGCACGCGCTGAAGGCGGCGCAACTGCCCGTCACGCCCGAGACCACCAACGCGGTCGCGCGCTTCATGACGCACCTGAACGAAATCGACTCGACGACTTACGTCGGGCTCTACGAACTGAAATAGGCGCGCATCAACGCACGCCGATCGCCCACGCACCCGCCGGCGGCGCGCGAGCATGCTGCGCGCCGCCCTTGTATCGATGCCCATCACCACGCAACACGCCGCCACATCGCGCGCGCCCGACGCGCCCACCCTCCACAACGCCGCCGACGACGACGCCGAATCCGGCCTGCCCTTTCCCCAACGCTATTACGCGATCCTCGTGGTCGCGCTCGGCATCACGCTCGCGGTGCTCGACGGCGCGATCGCCAACGTCGCGCTGCCGACCATCGCGCACGATCTGCGCGCGAGCGCGGCCAGCTCGATCTGGATCGTCAACGCCTACCAGCTTTCGGTGACGATCTCGCTCCTGCCGCTCGCCTCGCTCGGCGACCGCATCGGCTACAAGCGCGTTTATCTGGCCGGTCTCGCGCTGTTCACCGTCGCCTCGCTCGGCTGCGCACTCGCGGGCACGCTGACGCAGCTCGCGCTCGCACGCATGATCCAGGGCTTCGGCGGCGCGGGCATCATGAGCGTGAACACCGCGCTCGTGCGCATGATCTATCCGCGCACGCAGCTCGGACGCGGCGTGGCGATCAACGCGATGGTGGTCGCCGTGGCCTCGGCGGTCGGCCCGACGCTCGCGTCGGGCGTGCTCGCCATCGCCTCGTGGCCGTGGCTGTTCGCGATCAACGTGCCGATCGGCATCGCCGCCCTCGTGCTCGGCCTGCGCGCGCTGCCGATGAACGAAGGCCATCCGGCGCCCTACGACTACATCAGCGCGGTGTTCAACGCCATCGTGTTCGGTCTCCTGATCTTCGCCGTCGACGGTTTCGGCCACGGCGAGAACCTCATATGGATCGCCGCCGAACTCACGGGCGCGCTCGTGGTCGGCTGGTTCTTCGTGCGCCGCCAGCTCACGCAGCCCGCGCCGCTGTTGCCCGTCGATCTGCTCGCCAATCCGGTGTTCGCGCTCTCGATCAGCACCTCGGTGTGCTCGTTCTGCGCGCAGATGCTCGCGTTCGTGGCGCTGCCGTTCATGTTGCAGGACGCGTTCGGCTTCTCGCAGGTCGATACCGGCTTTCTGATGACGCCCTGGCCGCTCGTGATCATCGGCGCGGCGCCGCTCGCGGGCTGGCTGTCCGACCGCTATCCGGCCGGCATGCTCGGCGGCGTGGGGCTCGCGTTGTTCGCGCTCGGGCTGCTGTCGCTCGCGACGCTCGGCGCGCATCCGACGGTGTTCGAGATCGGCTGGCGCATGGCGCTGTGCGGCGCGGGCTTCGGCATTTTCCAGTCGCCCAACAACCGGCAGATTCTCTCGTCCGCGCCGCGCGAACGCAGCGGCGGCGCGAGTGGCATGCTCGGCACCGCGCGGCTCACGGGACAGACGCTCGGCGCGGCGCTGGTCGCGCTGATCTTCGGCGTCGCGCCGCAGCACGGACCGGCGCTCGCGCTCTACGTGGCGACGGCGTTTTCCGCCGTGGCCGCCGTCGTCAGCCTGATGCGGCTCGTGCCGCAGCGCAACGCGCGCCTGCGCGGCTGAGGTAGCGACCCGGGTGGCAGAGGCAGTGACGACCGAGGCAATCCGCAGCGCACGCGTCGATCGGCTCACGCTTCTCAAAAGCACGCACTAACATGGGATTACGGCGCGCCGCACGCGCGGCGCGCGTTCCTTCAGTGGGTCAACCTTGCACAAGGGGGATGCCCATGTCACTGATCGTCGCCGGGCGCTTCACGACCTTCCCCGCCGCCGAAACCGTCGCCGAAAAGCTGTTCGCGCGCGGCTTCGTCGAAGAAGACGTCAACCTGTTCTTCGTCAATCCGCGCGGACAGCACGCGCGCCACACGCCGCATCCCGTGGCCGTCGCGGCCGCGCCGCCGCATCGAATACGCAATCTCACGCTGGGCGCGGTCGCCGGCGCCGTGGCGGGCGTCGCGCTGTTCGGCGCGCTGCTGTCGGCGTCGCTGCCCTCGGTGGTGATCGCGGCGGGCGTGGGCGCGTGGCTCGGCGCGCGCATCGGCTCGGGCTGGCACCGCGCGAGCGAGCACGAGGAGCGCGTGCATCACGAGACGCGCCAGTCGGGCGTGCTGCTCACCGTCCACGTGAGCCCCGATAACCAGACCGTCGCCGCCGACGTGCTGCGCGAAGCAGGCGCCGACGATATCGAGCGCGCCTCGGGCCAATGGCACGGCGGCCACTGGGCGGATTTCGATCCGACGGTCGCGCCGCATCCGTTCGCCGAAGCGGGCGTACAGCGCGCCTGAGCGGGGCCTGTGCATCGGCGCGCGCAAAAAAACGGCGGCTCGAAAGCCGCCGGGGGGTGAACCGTGTGCCGTAAGTCCCGATATCGCGATATCGGGACGCCGCGCCGCGAACGCTAACGCGTGACGACGACGCGCATCGCCATCACTGCGCCTTCGCCTTGCCGACCACCGATGCGGACGCCGATGCCACCGGCGGCGCGGCCTTCACCGCAGCTTTCGCGGGCGCGTCGGCTTGCGCCGCCTGCGCGGGCTTCGTCACCGCCTTGATCGTCGCAGCCGGAGAAACCGGCGAAAGCGGCGAAACCGGCGCGATCGAAGCAACCGGCGCCACCGGCGCGGCGCTGCGCGCCTTCGCCGTGGCCGTGACCGAAGCCGCCGTCGCCACGCTGCGCAGATCGGCGAGGAAGGTATCGCGCCACACCGAGAGATTGTTCTCGCGCATCGACGCCATCATGTCCTCGTAGCGCGACTGGCGCTCGGCGTGCGGCATCGAGAGCGCGCGCTCGAGCGCCTCGGCGGTCTGATTCAGATCGTAAGGATTCACAACCAAAGCGCCAGGCAACTGCTCGGCCGCGCCCGCGAACTGCGAGAGCACCAGCACGCCCGGATCATCGGGATTCTGCGACGCCACATATTCCTTCGCGACGAGGTTCATGCCGTCGCGCAGCGGCGCGACATAGCCGACCTGCGCCTGGCGGAACAGCGCCATCAGCAGATTGCGTTCGTACTTGCGGTTGAGGTATTGAATCGGCGTCCAGTCGAGCTGCGCGAAGCGTCCGTTGATGCGCCCGGCCTCGCCTTCGAGATTGCGGCGAATGGTCTGATAGGTCTGCACGTCGGAGCGCGTCGGCGGCGCGATCTGCAACAGCGAAACACGGCCATGCCAGCCCGGCCCGTTTTGCAGCATGCGCTCGAACGCCTGGAAGCGCTCCGCGAGCCCCTTCGAATAGTCGAGACGGTCGACGCTCATGATGAGCTTGCGTCCGCGCATCGCGTCGCGCAGGCTGCGCACCGGCTTGCGGTCGGTGAACTGCGCCGCCGACTTCGCGATCACGTCGGGATAGATGCCGATCGGGTAGGTGCCCACTTTCAGGAAGCGGTCCCACGCGTGCACCATGCCGTCGTCGCTCGCGGTGCCGTGGCCGCCGCGCTCGATGTAGTCGAGGAACGCCTGACGGTCCGCGTCGGTCTGGAAGCCGACCACGTCGTAGTGGCACATGAACTTCATCAGTTCTTCGTGCGGCGGCACCGAGCGCATCACTTCCGGCACCGGCAGCGGAATGTGCAGGAAGAAGCCGATCGGGTTCTTCACGCCCAGATCGCGCAGGCAGCGCGCGAACGGAATCAGGTGATAGTCGTGAACCCAGATGATGTCGTCGGGCTGGATCAGCGGCTTGAGCTGGCGCGCGAGCGTGACGTTCACGCGCAGATAGCCGCCGTACTCCTGACGCTCGTAGCGCGCGAGGTCGTTGCGGTAGTGGAACGTCGGCCAAAGGGTCGTGTTCGAGAAACCCTTGTAGTACTGGTCGTAGTCACGGCGGGTGAGTCCTACCGTCGCGTAGGTGACGCTGCCCTGCTGCTCGATGACCGGCTCCGTCGGCTCCGAGACGGTCTCGCCGCTCCAGCCGAACCAGACGCCACCGGTTTCCTTGAGCGCGTCGAGCACGCCGACCGCCAGCCCGCCTGCTGCGGGACGGCCCTCTTGCGTCGGTGCCACGCGATTCGATACCACGATCAGTCTGCCCATTGCGGCCAACCCTCCTGTTTCGTTGTTTCGTGCGTCCGGGGACGATGCCTTGGGTATGCACGCAAGACCCGTGCCTCCTTGCCCGATCGGGTAAGGAAGAAAACGGGGCGCAGGCGAAATCGGTGCGCACCGCCGCAAGCCGCGCTTGCTGCGACAGCGCCGTGCAAATGCGATCGGTGATGCGCCGGACGCTCGAAAGCGCGTCCGCAAACTGGCCGCTCAGACGTCCTGCCCAGGCACCTTGTTCACGTGCCGCTCAGGCGTCCTGCTCGGAGCCGAGATCGCGCTGATAGTCGATCCCTTCGGCACGCGCGCCGCCCTGGTTGTGCTCGCCATCGGGCGGTACGCCGGGCGCGGGGCGATTCTGGCCGGCCGGATCGTGGCTGTAGCCGGAAGCGCCGGAAGTCGCGCCCGACACGCTCGCGGAACCCGGAGGGCCGGATGCGGCGGAAGCCGTATCGGCGAAACTGGCGCCCTTCTGCTCTCCGTCACGCGAGCCACGCCGGGCCGAGTGACGGGCGGAGCGGCGCAATGCGGGATGTCTCATGTCGATGCCTCCTGCGGGAAGGCTGCCACGCGGCGTTGGCGTTTTTATAGTCTAGGGTTCGCCGCGTGAATTTGCCGGTAAAAATGGCGATTGGTTTGTAACTCGTACATAAAAACCGCGACTATCACCGATGCTGCAACAGTGGCGCGCGTCGCAGCGAGGTTGCCGACGACATTTCCGACCCCGAAGACGGCGAAGACGGCGAAGACGACAGGCCTCGATCGCCGCCCGGCCGGCAGGTCCAGCTGGCCCATCGGGCCCAGCGCGCCCACGCCGCGCGGCCCGCCTGACGCGCGTAAGCGGCCACGCGCGACCTGTCGTCGGCGGCGGAATCGGCGAGGGAATCCGGCGCGCGCATCACCGGATAGTGGCGGATCGAGCGCGGCACTTCGGCCGGCTGCGGCGGCGGATCGCCGACCGGCGGCACATCGGGCGTGCCGGGTTCGCTGGGCGGGGGATCGTCGGGCTGCGGCGTATGCGCGAGCCAGGGCTTGAAGCGAAGCGGATCGGATTGTTTGCAGCTGGGCATCGTGCGCTCCTCGAAAGGTCGTCGATGACAGCGTCTGCAAGCGACATACCAGCCGCGCCGATGCGCACCGGAGCGGCCGCACCCTGCAACACGCCCGTTCGTCCGGGCGCGATTTACATCGCGTACCGGCACGAACGGGCGTGAAGTGGCTTGAAGGTGCTTAAGGGATGCGTGGGGTGCGTGGAGTGCGCGCGCCTCAGGCGCCCGCGCGCGCGGGCGTCTCGCCCTTGCCGGTCTCGTTGCCGTATTCGACGAGCCGGTTGTAGAGCGTCTTCAGGCTGATGCCGAGAATCTCCGCCGCGCGCGTCTTCACGCCGCCGCACTGCTCCAGCGTCGCGAGGATCAGCTGACGATCGGCATCGGCGAGCGAGGTGCCGAACGGAATCGTCACCGCCGTGCCCGCCACCGGTTTCGACAGCGAGATCTGCAACGGCACGGCGGCCGTGAGATCGCCCTCGTTGCCCGACATGATGTGCGCGCGCTGCACGTAGTTCTTCAGCTCGCGCACGTTGCCGGCCCACGGATAGGCCGCGAGCATCTCGCGCACGGCGGGCGGAAACTGCTTCTTCGTGCCGTGGCGTTCGTTGAGTTCGTCGAGGAAGGCCTGCGCCAGCAGCTCGACATCCTTGCCGCGCTCGCGCAGCGGCGGCAGGTTGATCGGAAACACGTTCAGGCGGTGATACAGGTCCAGACGCAGCTTGCCCTCGGCCACGGCCTGCTCGGGATCGCGATTGGTCGCCGCGATCAGGCGCACGTCGGTCTCGATTTCCTTGGTCGTGCCCACGCGCATGAACAGCCCGGTTTCCAGCACACGCAGCAGCTTCACCTGCAGCTCGATCGGCATTTCGGTGATTTCGTCGAGGAACAGCGTGCCGCCGTTCGCGCGCTCGAAATAGCCCTTGTGCTGACGGTCCGCGCCCGTGAACGAGCCGCGCTCGTGGCCGAACATTTCCGATTCGATCAGGTTCGGCGAAATCGCGCCGCAGTTCACCGCGAGGAATTCGTGCTTGCGGCGCAGGCTCAGCTGATGGATGGTCTGCGCGGCCACTTCCTTGCCGGTGCCCGACTCGCCGACCAGCATCACCGACGCGGGCGTGGGCGCGACGCGGCTGATCTGGTCGTAGACGTCCTGCATGACCGGCGAATTGCCGAGCATCAGGCCGAAGCGGCCCATGCGGCGCAGTTCGCCGCGCAGCGTGCCGATTTCGGCCTTGAGGTCGCCCGCGCGCGGCAGGCGGTTGAGAATCGCCTTCACGCGCTGGAGGTTGATCGGCTTCACGAGATAGTCGATCGCGCCGCTCTTGAGCGCGTCGACGGCCGTCTCCACGGTCGCGTGACCGGTGATGACCACGAGTTCCACGCCCGAGCGCGGATCGAGGTCCTGGAACAGATCGGTGCCGCTGCCGTCGGGCAGCTTCAGATCGGTGAACACGACGTCCGGCATCTGCCGGATCAGCTGGATGCGCGCTTCGCGCAGGTCGCCGGCCTGTGCGGTGGTGAGCCCGTCTTCGCCCACCACGGCGGCGAGCGCTTCGCGGGTTTCTGCGTCGTCATCGACAATCAATACATGTGGCATCGCGTCTCGTCAGCCCTGAAAGGTGAGTGGCTCCCTTGCGCACAGCAGGCCGCGCCGCGGCAAATTCCTGCGCGCCGGACAACGGAGTCCGACGCCGCGGGCTGCGCGGCGCGTGAGTGGCACGGCAAGTGGAGTGCGAAACGGCCGGGTACGCTCAGGACGGCGAGCGTGGTCTTTTAGCTGCATGATCGCAACAATCGCGCGACCCGCAGTCAACCCGAACCTCGATTGTTGTGGATATGGCCATTATAGACATATTCGAGATGCGGATGCGTCGCCTTCATGGCGGCCCCGGCCTCGCCGCCATCCTCCAGGCGCGCGCGTCGGCAGGATGCGCGCGCCACGTCGATACGGCTTCAGCGCCGCATGAAAGCGCCACATCGATGCCCTCATCAATGTCTCGTCAACGCCCGATCAATGCCGCGTGGCCGGATCGCTGCCGCTCTGCGGAAACGGCCAGGCGCCGGTCGCGGCCTCGTCGGCCGTGCCATTGACCGTATCGCGCCGCGCCATCACGCCCGCGGCCATCGCATCGGCTGCTGCGGCCGCTGCGTTCGGCGCTGCGCCGCTCTCCGCCAGCGCGCCGCCCTCGCCTTCCCAGCGGCTCAGTTCGCGGTGAACGGTCTGACGCTGCATGCGGTGACGCTGCGCGAAACGCCAGGCCAGCATGCCCGCCGTCGCGCCGAGCGCGCCCACCGCCACGAGGGTTCCAATCAATCCAGGTCTGTTCTTCGCCATGTCGCACTCTCCCAGTTTGTTGTCGGAAATGCGGTCGGAAATGTCGAAATCGGCCGCCGTCCGCGTGCGGGACGGCCCATGCTTTGTCGGCACATAAGCCGCGCCACGTAGGATAGACGACCGCGCACAGTGCAAGTTGCGCAGCACGAGACGTGCCAGGCCGAGGGTGCACGGGCAGACCGAGCGCAAAAGTTGCACGCTCGCCGCGCGTGAAACCCGTGATACGCCGATTTCACGCCAGCGACAAGCCGCTATCGAACCGTTATTGAACCGTTATCGAACCGCGCTCGTACCGCGCTCGTACCGCGCTCGTACCGATATCGCGCCCGGGCGCGGCGCACGCGATGCGCACTGTCGGCCATGCGCGCGCGCCGGCAATCCGGGCACGTCCATTGCCCTGCGACGCGCGGCAGTGGTTAAATGTTTACGAGATGGAAATCCCGTGGCCGCCGGGCAACGCATCGCCCGCGCCGTTTCGCACAGCCAGTCGGCCCGATCGTGCGGCTCGCCAGCCGCCGAGGCCGGCAAGCCATGCCCGATCCGCCCTGCGCGCCTGCGTCATGCGCCGCGTCGACGACGCGCGCAGCGCACGCGCCCGGTTTCGGGCCACCCACCCCATTTTGCAGGACGACTACCGTATGGCGACAATCGAGCCGGGCTCGCCCGCCGCCGAACGCGATGAGATGCGCGATGAACAACGTGACGAGAAGGTTGATCGAAAGCGGGACGAGAAGCGCGATGAAAAGCGCAGCGACAAGCCGCGCGCCGCACGCCGCAGCGACAAAGGCGATAAAGCCGACAACGCAGGCAACGACGCGCGCATGAGCGAGCAACGCAGCGCGCGCGTCGCGGGACTGGAATCGTACGGACGCCTTTACGGCTCCTCGGCGGTCATGCAGGACCTCTACGAGCAGATCCGCCGCGTCTCCGTCACCGATGCGACCGCGCTGATCGTCGGCGAATCGGGCACCGGCAAGGAGCTGGTCGCGCGCACGATCCACGAAGAAAGCCATCGCCGCGACGGCCCGTTCATCGCCGTGAATTGCGGCGCGATCCCCGACGAGCTGATCGAAGCCGAACTGTTCGGCCACGAAAAAGGCAGCTTCACGGGCGCGGTGCAGGCGCGCGACGGTCACTTCGAGCACGCGCGCGGCGGCACGCTGTTCCTCGACGAAGTCACCGAGATGTCGCTGCTGCATCAGGTCAAGCTGCTGCGCGCGCTGGAGTCCGGCGAGTACTACCCGGTCGGCAGCAACGAGGCGATTCGCGGCGACGTGCGCGTGATCGCCGCGACCAACCGCGATCCGTTGGCCGCCGTGCGCGACAACGCGCTGCGCGAGGATCTGATGTACCGCCTCGCCGTGTTTCCGCTGCGCGCGCCGCCGCTGCGCGAGCGCGAGCGCGACCGCGAGCTGCTCGCCCAGCTGTTCCTCACCGAACTCAACGACGAAGCCGGCACGCAGAAGGCGTTCAGCAAGCGCGCGCTCGAAACGGTGCGCAACTGGTCGTGGCCCGGCAACGTGCGCGAGCTGAAGAACGCGGTGTATCGCGCCTTCATCCTCGCGGAGAAGCACGTGGAGATCGCGCATCCGCAACTCGTGCCGCGCGTGAAGAAGCCCGTCACGCAGGGCGATGCGATGAGCGTGTGGATCGGCACGCCGCTCGCCGACGCGCAGAAGCAGATCATTCTCGGCACGCTCAAGCACTGCGGCGGCGACAAGCGCCTCGCGGCGCGCACGCTCGGCGTGAGTCTGAAGACGCTCTACAACCGGCTCGGCAGCTACGGCGCCGAGGACGGCGAAACCGGCGCACCCGACGACACCGGCATCAACGAAGCCGACGACACGCGCGACACCGAATGACGATGGCATGACGATGACGATCGCGACGGCGCAGCGCGCCTCGCATCGTCGTCGCGGTTTCAGGAAAACCGCCAACAGCCGCCAAGTGGTCAGCAAAACGCAAGCAAATTACGCGAATTTGCCATGACCGCGATCACGATACGGTCAGGGGTGCACGGCATTTTGCAATTTCTTGCACTTTACCTATCCCCTTGTGTAAGTCCTTCCTGCACAATCCGCAGCACGAAAACGTGCTGGAAGCTTGCGCAACGCGGCTTCCGGCCGCAAGCGGCAGGGAAAGGACCATGCAAGAACGAAGTGCTCTGGCGTGCAACGCGCCGTCGCCGGCCTCGCGAATCGAATCGCGCATCGACTCCACGCTGGCATCGATTCACGTCGTGTTGCCCCGCAGCGCGATGCCGTCCGCGCGCTGGCGCCGCGCCGCGTCGCTCACGCTGCTCGCCGCCGCCAGCCTCGCGTGCTCGGCGTGCAGTTCGCTCTATTCCGAGGGCGCGCAAACCGGCGCGGGCATCGCGGGCGCGGCCATCGCCTCGCAGGTGACGAACAACGCGGCGGTCGCGACCGGCATCGGCCTCGGCGCCGTGGCGGCCGCGAAAGCCGGCGTGCAGTACTCCGAACGAGTCGTGCACACCAACACCCAGGACAGCATCGCGAAGGCCGCGGGCCCGCTCGACGTCGGCGGCGTCGCGCCCTGGTCGATCGTCCACTCGTTTCCCATCGAAGACGACGAACACGGCCGCGTGACCGTGAGCCGCACGATCAGCTCGGGCGCGCTCGACTGCAAGGAAATCGTCTTTTCCGTCGATCACAACGCGACCAAGGACAAAGCCGCGACGAGCGCGTTCTACGTGGCCTCGGTGTGCCGCGACGGACAGAACTGGAAGTGGGCGTCGGCCGAACCGGCCACGGCTCGCTGGGGCGCGCTGCAATGAGCGGCGTGACATCGCACGGCACGCCGGCGCGGCACGCGCGGGTTACACGAGAGGCGCGACGTGCGCGGCGTCATTGCGCGACGCGTCTCGTCACGCTCGCGGCGCTCTGCGCGGGCGTCGCGCTCGCCACGAGCGGCTGCAGTTCGATCGGCGCGGCCAGCGGCGCGGCGGCGGCGGCCGCCACCGGCATCGTGACCGCGAATCCGGCCGTGGGCGTGGGCGTCGGCATCGCCGTGCAGGCGGCCACCGACGAAGCCGTCGCCCGCTTCATGAAAGGCATGCACGCCGACCAGCAGGAGCTGATCGCCGAAACCGCCGGCCGTCTGCCCGTCGACGGCACCGACACCTGGCGCATCAAGCACACGCTGCCCGTGGAAAACGGCCACGGCAAGGTGCGCGTGACGCGCGCGTTCGCGTCGGCGCTCGCGCTGTGCAAGGACTTCGTGTTCTCGGTGCAGGACGGCGACGCCGCCAACGCGCCCGAGCAGTGGTACACCGCCACCGCGTGCCAGGATCAGAGCACGTGGAAATGGGCAACCGCCGAGCCTGCCGTGGAGCGCTGGGGCTCGCTGCAATAAGCTCGCGCAGCACGAAAAAAAACGGTCGCCGAGGCGACCGTTTTTCATTGCACGTGATCAAGACGATCGGGACGATACCGTCGATCGATCAGGACTCCACGTCTTCGAGACTGAAGATTTCCGACTGGTCGTTGTACGAGAAGATCTCGCCATAACGGCCCCAGTCGATCACCGTGTCGAGCGTTTCTTCAGCGGCGCCGTCGGAGAGAAAGTCTTCGAGTTCCTGCTCGAAGCGCACGCGCGGCGCGCGATGGCCCGGACGCTCGTTGAGCACCTTCTTGATCCGCGCCGCCAGCGGCACATGACGCAGCAGATGCTCGGCGAACATCATCTTGCGCTCCTGCGTGCCGAATTCCGCGAACACGCGCGCGGGCGGCGTCAGCAGCACGTCGCCTTCGCGCACATCGGCGAAACCGAGGTGTTGCAGCACTTCCGCGATCGGAAACAGATCGTCGACTTCCAGATGCAGCGAGCGCGCGATTTCCGGCATGTCGGCGCGGCCGTGATACGGCGCGGCGGCGAGCGTTTCGATCAGACCGGCCATCAGGTTGGTCGACACGCGCGGCAGCCAGCTGCCGAGTTCCAGCCCCTTCTTCGTCTTCTCGTCGGTCTGACGCGCGGTCATCTTCGCGTAGATGTCGTCGACGAGCTTGCGGAACGCCGGATCCAGACGGTTGCGCGGGTGCTTGAACGGCACCTTGATTTCCGCGACCACGCGCCCCGGATTCGACGACAGCACCAGAATGCGGTCGCACATGAACACCGCTTCCTCGATGTTGTGCGTGACGATCAGCACCGACTTGATCGGCAGACGCCCTTGCGTCCACAGGTCGAGCAGGTCGGTACGCAGCGTTTCGGCGGTCAGCACGTCGAGCGCGGAGAACGGCTCGTCCATCAGCATGAGCATCGGGTCGACGACGAGCGCGCGCGCGAAACCCACGCGCTGGCGCATGCCGCCCGAGAGTTCGCGCGGATAGGCGTTTTCGAAGCCGTCGAGACCGATCAGGTCGATCGCCGCCAGCGCGCGTTCGCGGCGCTCGCGCGCGCCCACGCCCTGCGCTTCGAGACCCGCTTCCACGTTTTGCAGCACCGTGAGCCACGGAAACAGCGCGAAGGTCTGGAACACCATCGCCACGCCTTCGGCCGGGCCGTCGAGCGGCTTGCCGCGCCACGTCACTTCGCCGTCGGTCGGTTCGATCAGCCCGGCGATGATGCGCAGCAGCGTCGACTTGCCCGAGCCTGAACGGCCGAGCAGCCCGACAATCTCGCCTTCGCGCAGCGAGAGATTGGCGTCGTCGAGCACGAGCAGTTCGCCCTGCGACTTGTTGAAGCCCCGGCACACGTCCTTGACACGCAGGATTTCCTCGCCGAGCCGCGGCGGATTCGGGGCCGTTTGCACGTCGCCGTGCGCGGTGCTCAGGGTCTTGGGGTTTTGCATCGCGTTACCTTCGATCCTTCGTTGATTCGCTGAATTGTCGCAGTGTTCGCCCGAGGGCGATCAATCGAGGCGCAGCCGGGATTCGGCATGCGTGTACAGCGGGCGCCAGAGCACGCGGTTGAACAGCGTGACGAACAGCGACATCACAGCAATGCCGAGAATGATTTTCGGGAAGTCGCCGGCGGCCGTCATCTGCGCGATATAGGCGCCGAGGCCGTGCGCTTCGAGCTTCGTGTCGCCCCACTGCACGTATTCGGCGACGATGCTCGCGTTCCACGCGCCGCCCGAGGCCGTGATCGCGCCCGTGATGTAGTACGGGAAGATGCCCGGCAGCACCGCCTGCCGCCACCACTGCCAGCCACGGATGCGGAAATTCTTCGCCGCTTCCTTGTAGTCGTTCGGGTAGGCGCTCGCCCCGGCAATCACGTTGAACAGGATATACCACTGCGTGCCGAGCACGATCAGCGGTGACAGCCAGATGTCAGGATTGAGGTGGAAGCGCACGATCACGATCACGAACACCGGGAACAGCAGGTTCGCCGGGAACGCCGCGAGGAACTGCGCGAGCGGCTGGATCTTTTCGGCGAGCGCCGGGCGCATGCCGATCAGCACGCCGAGCGGCACCCAGATCACCGAGGCGATCGCGATCAGCACGACCACGCGCAGCAGCGTGATGAGGCCGAGCACCAGCACGTGGCCGACTTCGTCGAGCGAGACGCCGGTGCGCACGTAGGCGACCACGCGCCAGACCACGAACAGCGTGAGCGCGATCAAGAACAGCGCCCAGACGATATCGCCGAGCTTCGAGCGCGCGCCGCTGCGTGCGGGCGCGGCGGACGCGGCGCGCTGGATCGTCGGGAACGCGGGCAGGCGGAACGGAATACGCGCGGCCTTGGCGAAAATCCAGCCGAGCGGCACGAGCAGTTCGTGAATCAGATGCGTGCGGCGGATCAGGTCGAGCAGCCAGGATCCGGGCGCGTCGCCGGAACTGGTGTTCTCCATGCGGAACTTGTCGGCCCACGCGACGAGCGGACGGAACAACAACTGGTCGTAAGCGAGGATCACGACCGTCATCGTCAGGATCACCCAACCGATGGCGTGCATGTTGCGCTCGGCGATCGCCTGCGCGAGATAGGCGCCGACGCCCGGCAGCGTGATCGTGTTGTTGCCGACCGTGATCGCTTCGGAGGCCACCACGAAGAACCAGCCGCCCGACATCGACATCATCATGTTCCAGATGAGGCCCGGCATCGAGAACGGCACTTCGAGTTTCCAGAAGCGTTGCCAGTTGGTCAGGTGGAAGCCCTTCGACACTTCATCGAGATCGCGCGGCACGGTGCGCAGCGACTGATAGAAGCTGAACGTCATGTTCCACGCCTGGCTCGTGAAAATCGCGAAGATCGCCGCGAGTTCGGCACCGAGCACGCGCGAGGGAAACAGCGCGAGGAAGAACGTGACCGTGAACGAGATGTAGCCCAGCACCGGCACCGACTGAAGAATGTCGAGAATCGGCACCAGCACGAGTCCGGCGCGGCGACTCTTGGCTGCGAGCGTGCCGTAAACCAGCGTGAAGATCAGCGAGGCGATCATCGCGGCCAGCATGCGCAGCGTCGTGCGCATCGCGTACTCGGGCAGGTTCGATGCGTCGAGCGAAATCGGCTGCGCCTTGAGCGTGGCGATCGGCGCCATCGTTTCGTGGAAGCCCACGGCCGCCATCGCGATCAGGCAGATGATGAGCGGGAACGCCACGAAGTCCCAGCGGTTGGGCAGCACGCGCCACGCCGAAGCGTTGGCCGTGCGGTTCAGGTTGAACTTGAATTCCATCAGGCGCGCTCTCCGTTGAACATTGATGCGGTGGCCTCGCGGCGCGGGGCGCGCGTTGCACACGTGACACATGTGACACAGGCGACACGAGCAGCAGCGCGCGGAGAGCGGAAATCAGCAAAGGCAAGGCGCATGGACTGAGTATTTCGTTAGCGTTGAAGACGCGGCGACGGCGCACGAGGACGCGCACTGCCACCCGGAGCCGCCCGCTCGCCCGGCAGGCTTGCCTTGTTCGGAACGGCACGACACTACTACAACCTCCGTGACACATTCAACCTCGCGCGGCGCGTCGCCCGGGCATCGGGGAACGCCCGTCCGGCGGGGCTTTCAGGCCACTTTCCGGGCGCTTTCGGCGGCATTCCGGCAACCTTCCGGCGCGGCCGCCCGCAGGTTCCCAAACGTGCGCCCTCGCACATGCCAGATACGCGCAAGGCCCGCTGGACGGCGTTGGGAGGCTCGCTGACGCCATTCGAGAGGTAGAATCGTCACGCGGCGACGGCCACCCCCTCGCCACGCAGTGCCCCGTTGTGCCGGGCCGGTGCGTCACGCGCCGGCATATCGGGCCAGCCGCCCGCTCAAGCATCAGGCGCGCCATGCCCATCCACGAACCAGAAGGCCGATGAACAGGAGACTCTTGCGTCAGGCAGCCGGGCCCCTCTGTGTCGTGGCGGCCGCGCTCATCTGCTGGCTGGGCGCCGGCTGGCTCGCCGACCGCATGGTGCGTCAGGAGCTCGATACGGCGCTCAAGGTCCAGCGTCAGATGACGCGCTCCGTCGTCGACAACATGGCGGAAGTGATCGCCAGCGATCTCGCCATGTCGCGCGCGATTCCCGCCACCATGGCCGAGACCCACGTGGTGCAGCAGGCGCTGACCGAGGCCGGGCATTATGCCGCTTTGCGCACATCTACGGAACTGGCGCGACGCGAAGCGTTGCAGCAGGCGCCCGAGCTCGCCACCGTCAACCGCTTCCTGCACGACGCTCAAGGCTTCTCCGGCCTCGACGCGATCTGGCTCGTCAACAGCAACGGCATCTGCATCGCGTCGAGCAACGCGATGGACAAGATTTCCTACGTGGGCGTCGACATGCGTCCGCGCGCGTATCTGAGCGACACGCTGCTCGGCGCATTCTCCGAAACCTACGGCGTGGGCACGTCGAGCGGCGAGCCGGGCATCTTCGTCGCCGCGCCCGCCTACGACAACGGGGTGCTGGTGGGCGCCGTGGTCGCCAAGGTCAGCATCGCGCGGCTGCGCCACTGGGTCACGCATCCGGGCACCTTCGTCTCCGACAGCAACGGCGTGATCGTGATGGCGCACGACAGCGCGATCGAAGGACTCGCGATGCCGGGCTCGCACGTCGAGGAAATGAACGCGGTCGACCGCGTCAACACCTACCTGCGCGAGCGCTTCTCCGAACTCGCGCTGCAAAGCGCCGCCGAAGCCGCCACGAACCAGGCGCCGTGGATGCCCGCGCAAGCCGCGCAGTCGCTCGTCGATCTGCCCGGCCAGCGCCTGCCCGCGCTCTACGAAGTGCGCGGCGGCCTGAACTCGGGGCTCTCGGCGCATCTCGTCGATCCGCTCAACGCGTGGACCGAACTGCTCGCCAATCATCGGCGCGACCGGCTGCTGATTTTTCTGACGCTCGCGGGCACGGCGGCGCTCGCGGCCGTGATTTCGATTTCGTGGGTGCGCGAGCGGCGTCTGCATCGCGCGAGCCGCGACCTCGCCGGGCAATTGCAGGCGGCCAATGCGCTGCTCGCCGCCGAGGCGCGCCACGACGCGCTCACGGGCGCGCTGTCGCGCCGCTACTTCCTCGACCTGCTGCGCCGCGAGATCGACGCCGCCTATGCGCAAGGCAAGCCGCTGTGCATGGCGATCGCCGACCTCGACCACTTCAAGCAGATCAACGACCGCTTCGGCCATCCGGCGGGCGACCGCGCGCTCCAGCATTTCGTGGAGACCTGCCGCGCCGAACTGCGCTCCGACGATGCGGTGGGCCGGCTCGGCGGCGAGGAGTTCGGCATCCTGCTGCCCGACACGTCGCTGTCGACCGCGCACGACGTGATCGAGCGTCTACGCCGCGAAGTGAAGTCGAGCCCGTGCGCCGAATTGCCCGCCGAGTCGAACCTGAGCGTGAGCATCGGCGTCACCGAACTCGCGGCCTCGCAGGACCAGCCCGAACGGCTGATGAGCCGCGCCGATCTGGCGCTCTACATGGCGAAAGCGGGCGGCCGCGACCGCTGCGAGGCCATGACCGCTGACGGCGCCGTGCCGCCGCGCGCGGCCGCCGAAACGTGGTGAGCATCGCTTCACCCCACCGGCGCGCCGCAAGCACGCACTCACTTAACTGGAGAACTCGACCGGGGCAAACCGGTCCGACGCGGTATCATCGGACCAGCGCAGCACGCGCCGCCATGCAGAGCGCATCGCCGAAATCCGGTGCACGGCGCGTCAGGTCGTTTCACAGCACATATCAGGAGGCATGCATGAAGGGAAATCTGGTCATCGTCTGCCGCGATCAGGATGCTCTCGCGTTCGACCAGTTGATGGTGGAATACGGTGCGTTCCAGACGCGCCTCTCTTCGACCGCGTGGTATCTGAAGCTCGAAGCCGCGCCCGAGCTGGTCCAGGAAGAAATTCTCGCCCGCATCGGCAAGTACACGACGCACTATATTTTCGAAGCCGACAGCGTCGTCTACAACACCGTCGACAGCGAAGCCGCCGCCGCGCTCGACACGCTGTTCTCGGCCTGAAAATAAAAAGAGCGGCTGGTTCGCAGCCGCTCCGGGTCACACTGAATCACTTCTGCTGAATCACTTCTGCTGCATCGCGTCTGCTGCATCACAGCCGCTGCATCACATCCGCTGCATCACATCCGCACTACTTTCGGTCGGCTCCGGCACAGCCCGGACGCCCGCCGCGCAGTTCTCCATCGCACTTTCCCGCACTGCCCTCAGCCGTTCCGTAGCACGCCCAATGCGCGCAGGTTCACGCGCCAGCGCTCACCAGATCTGCGCCGCTTCGGCGACCGTGCGCTCGACCACCTCGAACGGAAAACTCATACGCACCGCGAGGCCGCCGCTTGCACCGTTGCCGATGGCGATCTCGCCGCCCGCGCGCCGCACCAGCCGCTCGACGATGGCGAGACCCAGGCCGCTATGGCCGTTGCCGCCGCGCGCCGGATCGAGCCGCACGAACGGACGGCTCGCCTGCGTGAGATCCTGGTCGGCGATGCCCTTGCCGTGGTCGCTCACCGTGAGCGTGTAACCCTCGGCGTCGCGCGAGGTTTCGATCACCACGGGCGGCGCGCCGTAAGCGTGCGCGTTGTCGAGCAGATTGGCCACCACGCGGTCGAGCGTGGCGGTCGGCAGGCGGAAATCCGCACCGGCCTTGAAGCGCCGCTCGATCGCCAGCGTCTCGCCGCCCACCGTGCGGTAATTGCGCGCGATGCGCTCGCACTGCTCGTCGACTTCGACGGGCTCGCTGCGGTCGGCGCCGTCGTGCGCGAACACCAGAAACTGGTCGACGATGTGCGCCATCGATTCCACGTCGCGCACCACGCCGTCGCGCACCTTCTGCTCGTCCATCATTTCGGCGCGCAGGCGCAGGCGCGCCAGCGGCGTCTTGAGGTCGTGCGCCACGCCCGCGAGCATGACCGCACGGTCTTTCTCGGTGCGCTCGACTTCCTTGACCATCTGATTGAAGCCCCGCGTGAGCTGACGCAGCTCGCGCGGACCGCGCTCGCGCAGCGGCGGCACCGGCTGGCCGCGGCCAAAACGCGCGACCGCCTGAGCCAGCGCGCGCAGCGGCTTTTGCACCATCCACGCCGCCACAAGCGCGGCCACCAGCGCCGCCGCGAAGATGATGATGAACCACGGCGCGCGGTCGATCGGCCGCATGATGCGCAGCGGCTGGCCCGGCACGACGATCCACTTGGCGTCCTGCGGCCCCTTCACCCAGAGCGTGGGCGCACGGCCCGGCATACCGGGGCGCACCTCGGTGCCCGGCGGCATGCGCTCGCGCATGTCGTCGAGGAAACGATGCAGCGGCTCGGGCATCTCGGTGCGCATGGGCGGCACGTCGGGGCTGTCCGCCGGCACCAGCTGAACCCGCGAGGGCAGCGGCTGGTCGGGCTCGCGCTCGACGTGCTGACGCACTGCGTCGACGAGGAACATGGCCTCTTCGACCGCGTAGCGCGACTGCATCTGGTCGCGCTCGAGACGCATGAGCGCGAACCACGCGACGTGCGAGAGCAGCAGCACGCCGACGAACAGCAGCGCAAGCCGCCCGAACAGCGAATCAACCGGCCGGCGCATGACCGCTCTGCTCGCCGTCCGGCACGAAAACGTAGCCGCGGCCACGCACCGTCTGGATAAAGCGCGGCGTGGACGGATCGGTTTCGAGGATGCGGCGCAGACGCCACACCTGCACGTCGATGCCGCGGTCGGTGCCATCGTATTCAGGACCGTGCAGCAGTTCGAGCAGGCGCTCGCGCGTGAGCGTGCGCATCGGGTGATTGACGAAGATCTTCAGGAGCGCGAACTCGCTGCCCGACAGCATGATGGGCTTGCCTTCCTGCTGGAGCGTGCGCGACTGGAAGTCGAGCGTGAAGCGGCCGAACGAGAACGGCTCGCGCTGTTCGGGCGCGGCGGCCGAGGGCAGCGTGCGGCGGCGGCGCAGGACGGCCTGCACGCGCGCCAGCAGTTCGCGCGGATTGAAGGGTTTGCCGAGGTAATCGTCGGCGCCGAGTTCGAGACCGACGATGCGGTCCACGTCGTCGGCGCGCGCGGTCAGCATGATCACGGGGATGTCGTCGCCGGACGCGCGCAGCTTGCGCAGCGCGGTGAGCCCGTCGACGCCCGGCATCATGAGATCGAGCACGATCAGGTCGGGGCGCTCGCGCTCGAGGCGGCGCTCGAGCGAGCCCGCATCGTGCAGCACCGACACTTCCATGCCTTGCCGCGCCAGATAGTCGCGCAGCAGGTCGCGCAGTTCGACGTCGTCATCGACGACCAGAATTTGAGTAGCCATGGGACGAAGTTTAACGCGCGCATGTAAGCCATTCGCTTACATGGAGGCGCTTTGGGTTACGAGAAGTTACTGCGAAAGGCGCATGTAATGTCGCGTAATGACAACGCCCCGGGCCGTAACACGCCGCTCCTGGACGGCCTATACGCTAGGGACACCGGTTGCGGCTGCCCCTATTTCGGCACCGTGCCAAACCGGACCAAACCTTCAAGGATTTGTCAGGAGCTTCACCATGTACAAGACTACGTCGCGCCTTCTCGCTATTGCCGCTGCCTCGCTCGCTCTCACCGTCGGCGCCACCGCCGCCAACGCGCAAACGCCGCCGCCGCCCCCGGGCGGTCCCGGCATGATGCACGGTCCGCATGGCGGCCCGGGCATGCACGGCGACTTCATGATGGGCGCCAAAAAGCTGCACGACAAGCTCAACCTGAACGCCGCGCAGGAAAAGCAGTGGCAAACCGCCGTCGACACGATGAAGCAGAACGGCCAGGCCATGCGCAAGAACCACGAACAGCTCAAGCAGCAGTTCGACGCGCAGAAGAACCAGCCGATCCTCGACCTGAACGCGATGCACGCCACGCATCAGCAGATCGAGCAGCAGGAAGCGCAACTGCGCGAGCAGACCGCGCAAGCCTGGCTCGCGTTCTACAACGGCCTGAACGACCAGCAGAAGACCACCGTCAGCTCAGCGCTCAAGGAGCACTTCGCGAAGATGGAACAGCGCCACGAGAAGATGCGTCAGCGCTGGGAACAGCACCACAAGGACAAGGGCGCGGCTTCGGCGCCGGGCGCACAGTAAGCCTCTCCGCCGTCGCCATCTGCGCGGCCGGCACCCGGGCCGGCGCGCAGTCGTTCGACCAGGCCCGCGTCTGAGCGGGCGTCCGGCGGGTCGCGCCGCCGGACGTCGGCTCGGGCCAGAGCCCACGGGCGTCGCCGCCCCTTTCACGCAAAAGCGCCGCGAGTCTTGCCACTCGCGGCGCTTTTTTCATGGCCGCGCACGCTGGCGCGGTATCAGTCGGCTTCCGGCTGGGTCAGGCCGCCTCAGGCCACATCGAACAGCAGCACTTCAGCGTCCTCGCCCTTCGCGAGCACCACGGACGTTTCGGCTTCGATCATCGCCGCGTCGCCGGTGTTCAGGCGTTCGCCGTTCACTTCCAGCGCGCCGCGCGCCACCTGCACGTAGACCCGCCGTCCCGCCGGCACGGCGTATTGCGCGCGCTCGTCGCCGTCGATCAGCGCCGCGTGGATCGAGGCGTCGGCCTGTACCGTCACCGAGCCGTCGCGCCCGTCGGGCGAGGCGATCACGCGCAGGCGGCCGCGCTTGTCGGCGTCGTCGAAACGCTTTTCCTCGTAGCCGGGCGCCCCGCCCCGCTGGGTCGGCAGCAGCCAGATCTGCAGCAGATGCGCTTCCTCGTCCGGCGAGCCGTTGAACTCGCTGTGCATCACGCCCGTGCCGGCGCTCATGCGCTGCACGTCGCCGGGACGGATGGTCGAGCCGTTGCCCATGCTGTCGCGGTGCGCGAGCGCGCCCGAGAGCACATAGGTGACGATCTCCATGTCGCGGTGGCCGTGCGCGCCGAAGCCGCGCCCGCCTGCGATGCGGTCGTCGTTGAGCACGCGCAGCGCGCCGTAGTGCATATGCGCTTCGTCGAAATAGTCCGCGAACGAGAAGCTGTGATACGAGTCGAGCCAGCCGTGGTTGGCGTGGCCGCGTTCGTCGGCGCGTCGGATGGCAAGCATGGCGTTCTCCGTTCAATGATGTCGATGTCCGAAGGTAGGGGCGGACGGCCCGATGCACAATCCGCACCGGCGCACCGGATCGTTTCGCCAGCAACATCAATGGCCCGCGCGGGCGCTGCGGCGTTCCGCCGCTGCCTCTCGTCCACCGGCGCCGCCGTCCACTGATCCGGCCCCTGTCAGACGATGTCGCCAACTCTGTCAGACCTGAACCACATGCCGGGTCCCGAGTCGCCCGCGCGGGCGCTGGCTTCGGGTAAAATACCGCGCTTTTCGGCCAGCGCCACCCCGCGCACGGCGCGTCGCGCGGTGCATACGCCCGGCGCACGCCCGTCACGGCGCGTCGCAACGCCGGCTTGGGACGCAAGCCTGGATGTCCAGCGCGTCCGACCCGTATTTTTGATCGCCTACAATGGCGGCGCTCCGGCCACGAGCCGGTTCGCGCATGACGCGAGCGAGCGCCGGCACCGGTGCGCGCCGCCCGGCGCCGCGGTCCCGAAGCGCCCGCCTCAGCTATGGATGGGACGGAGTCGGTGATGAACCACTCACTCCGCCCCGACAGGAGAAAGATGAAGAAGTTCGCAGTGTGCGTCGCGCTCGCCCTGATGGCGGGCAGCGTCGCGGCCAAGGAATGGCATACCGTGCGCATCGGCGTCGATGCGAGCTATCCGCCGTTCGAGTCCAAGGCCGCCAACGGCCAGATCGTCGGTTTCGACGTCGACCTCACGAAAGCGCTCTGTGCGCGCATGAACGTGAAGTGCGTGTGGGTGGAAAACGACCTCGACGGCATCATTCCGGCGCTCAAGGCGCGCAAGTTCGATGCGATCGTCTCGTCGCTGACGATCACGCCGCAGCGCCGCCAGCAGATCGACTACTCCGACAAGCTGTTCGACGCGCCCGCGCGCATGATCGCGCGCAGCGGTTCGCCGCTGCTGCCGACGCCCGAGTCGCTCAAGGGCAAGAACGTCGGCGTCGAGCAGGGCTCGACCCAGGAAGCGTACGCGAAGGTCCACTGGGCGCCCAAGGGTGTGAACGTGGTGTCGTACCAGAATCAGGATCAGGTCTATCAGGATCTGATCGGCGGACGTCTCGACGCCACGCTGCAGGACGAGGTGCAGGCCGACTACGGCTTCCTCAAGACGCCGCGCGGCAAGGGCTTCGGCTGGGCCGGCCCGGAAGTCGAGGATCTCGCGACCATCGGCGACGGCACCGCCATCGGCCTGCGCAAGGACGACGCCGACCTGAAGGCGAAGTTCAACGCGGCGCTCGCGTCGCTGCACAAGGACGGCACGTTCGACAAGATCGCGAAGCAGTATTTCGACTTCCCGATCTACAAGGGCAAGTAAGCCTCGCAACTGCGCCGGGCAACTTAACCGGGCAACTGCGCCGGCGCACGTCACCGGCGCGCCGCCCGGGGCTCGCCCCGATGGACCGCGCAGGCGCTTCGTATACAGTGCAATCGCAGTGCAGACGCAGTGCCATCGCAATACGAAGTGCGATGAGAAGCGCCCTTCGAGACGCAGTCCCAGGCGCCGTTCGACACGCGCCTCCAGGACACGGAGACCGACGGCCACGCGGCGAAGCCTCGCCAGCCGCGCTTGACCGGATTTGAACCGCGGCAGTCGCTGCCGCGCCTTTCGCGAGGCGCCCCTCGGCATCGAGGACGCTTCGTCGAGGACTCACCTATGTTTCTTCAAGGCTACGGCCCGCTGATCCTCGCCGGCACCTGGCAGACCGTCAAGCTCGCGGTGCTCTCGCTCGTGCTCTCCTTCGTGCTCGGGCTGATCGGCGCGGCGGCGAAGCTCTCGAAAAACCGCGTCGTGCACGGCGCGGGCACGGCCTACACCACGCTGATCCGCGGCGTGCCCGATCTCGTGCTGATGCTGCTGCTGTTCTACAGCATCCAGATCTGGCTGAACGATCTCACCGACATGCTCGGCTGGGATCAGATCGACATCGACCCGTTCCTCGCGGGCGTGGTGGTGCTCGGCTTCATCTACGGCGCGTATTTCACGGAGACCTTCCGCGGCGCGTTTCTCGCCGTGCCTCGCGGCCAGCTCGAAGCGGGCCACGCCTACGGCATGACGAACTGGCAGGTATTCAAACGCATCATGTTCCCGCAGATGATGCGCTTCGCGCTGCCCGGCATCGGCAACAACTGGCAGGTGCTCGTGAAGTCGACGGCGCTCGTCTCGATCATCGGCCTCGCCGACGTCGTGAAGGCCAGCCAGGACGCCGGCAAGGGCACGCTGCGCTTTTTCTTCTTCACGCTGCTCGCGGGCGCGATCTATCTCGGCATCACGACGGTCTCGAACTTCGTGCTGATGTATCTCGACAAGCGCTACTCCACCGGCGTGCGCAAGGCGGATCTCTGATCCAGGCTTAGGCAGAAGACAAGACAAGGCCAACGACAATGCAAGACCTGATCCAGCTGATCCAGCAGTACTGGCGCAACTATCTCTACACCGACGGCTACCACTTCACCGGCGTCGCCATCACGGCCTGGCTGCTGGTGATTTCGATCGGCCTGGGCTTCTGCCTCTCGGTGCCGCTCGCCGTGGCGCGCGTCTCGAAGAAGAAGTGGCTTTCGAGCCTCGTGTGGCTCTACACGTACATCTTCCGCGGCACGCCGCTCTACGTGCAGCTGCTGCTCTGCTACACGGGCCTCTACAGTCTCGAGATCATCCGCAATCATGAGCTGACGAGCGCGTTCTTCCGCAGCGGCATGAACTGCACGCTGCTCGCGTTCACGCTCAACACCTGCGCGTACACCACCGAGATCTTCGCGGGCGCCATCAAGGCGACGCCCTATGGCGAGATCGAGGCCGCGCGCGCCTACGGCATGAGCCCGTTCACGCTGTATCGCCGCGTGATCCTGCCGTCGGCGCTGCGCCGCGCGCTGCCCTACTACAGCAACGAAGTCATCCTGATGCTGCACGCGACCACCGTCGCGTTCACGGCCACCGTGCCGGACATCCTGAAGATCGCGCGCGACGTGAACTCGGCGACCTACCAGTCGTTCGGCGCGTTCGGCATCGCCGCCATGCTGTACCTGATCATTTCTTTCACGCTCGTGTGGCTGTTCCGCCAAGCCGAGCGCCGCTGGCTCGCATACCTGCGACCGCAAGGCAAGTGAGCCAACGAGGTCTTTGATGAATTCCCAGAAGCAGAAACTTTTCGTCGATTCGATCCACAAGCAGTACGGCGACAACGAAGTGCTCAAAGGCGTCTCGCTCAAGGCGAACGCCGGCGACGTGATCAGCGTGATCGGCTCGTCGGGTTCCGGCAAGAGCACGATGCTGCGCTGCATTAACTTTCTCGAACAGCCGAACGCGGGCCGCATTTTCGTCGACGGCGAAGAAGTCATCACGAAAGCCGACCGCCGCAGCGGCGCGCTCGTGGCCGCCGACGTCAAGCAGTTGCAGCGCGTGCGCACCAAGCTCGCGATGGTGTTCCAGCACTTCAACCTGTGGTCGCACATGACGGTGTTGGAGAACGTGATCGAGGCGCCCGTGCACGTGCTCGGCCTCTCGCGCAAGGAAGCGGAAGACCGCGCGCGCGTCTATCTGGAGAAGGTCGGGCTCGCGCCGCGCGTCGAGAAGCAGTATCCGTCGCATCTCTCGGGCGGCCAGCAGCAGCGTGTGGCGATCGCCCGCGCGCTCACCATGAACCCCGACGTGATGCTGTTCGACGAGCCGACTTCGGCGCTCGACCCCGAACTCGTCGGCGAAGTGCTCAAGGTGATGCAACAGCTCGCCGAGGAAGGCCGCACGATGATCGTCGTCACGCACGAAATGGGTTTCGCGCGCAACGTTTCGAATCATGTGATGTTCCTGCATCAAGGCCGCGTGGAAGAGGAAGGCGTGCCCGCCGAGGTGTTCGCCAATCCGAAAAGCGATCGTCTGCGCCAGTTCCTGTCGGGCAGTCTCAAGTGATGCCGCGTTTTTAGCCGGCTTTTAGTCGGCTTGTAGTCGACTCCATCCGCTAACGCAGCGATGTAGTAAAAGTAGTATTTCAAGGCGCTTTCAGCGCCTTTTCTTTTTTCCGCAAGCCGGGCCGTCCGCACCCGCAAAAAGCCGTAAAAAACGCGTTTATGCGCATTACTCCTGCGCCATCCGCGCGTCAATAGTGGCAATCCTGAGGAGTCCCCTGGCTGATCCGTGTGTCCCTTATCCAATAAGGATTTAGACATACTTTTGAGACCAGGGTGACCACCATCCAGGAAGGTGATATGGCAATTTGACGACACCCCGCGACGGCCGCGCGATTTCGTTCGCCACCGTCCACCTTTTTTGCTAAATTAGTAACCAAAGTAGCAAAACAAACTTCTTTAAAAGTAGTTTCACTTCAAATAAGAACGGGAGATGCCAGTCAACCAGGGGATCTGCAAGACGACTCGATCAGGTTGTCCTGCTCGCATCGTTTCCGTACGCCGATCCTCCGGGTCACACTCCCTTTACGCGACCGTTTCTGTCCGCAGCACCCCGAAGGCGCGCGGACGTCTTTCGCAGTACTAAGGTTGACTCTTTGACAGGGTATGGAGGAGAAGATGAAGAAAGCATTGCTCGCCGCAGCATTGATGTCGGCCGGCGTCGTGGCGCATGCGCAAAGCAGCGTTACGCTCTACGGTCGTCTTGACGCGGGTATCGCATGGATGAACGGCATCGGCGCAGGCTCCGGTGCGAATGGCCAGGCCACGCACGGCTCGAGCCAGGTCCAGCTCGAAAGCGGCTACTGGGGCACCAGCCTCTGGGGCATGAAGGGCGTTGAAGACCTGGGCGGCGGCAACAAGGCACTCTTCCAGTTGGAAGGCAGCTTCAGCACGGCAACGGGCGCAGGCCCGGGCAACGGCGGTCTCTTCAATCGCTGGGCCACCGTCGGTATGTCGAACGACATGTACGGTACGCTGTTGATGGGCCGCGAACTGATGCTCGTGAACGGCATTTGGGACTTCGACCCGTTCGGTCAGTCGAACTGGTCGTCGGCATCGATGGTCCGTGGCCGTAACTGGCCGCAATCGAGCAACAACATTTCGTACCAGTCGCCGAAGTTCTACGGCTTCGACGTGTACGGCCAGTACTCGTTCTCGAACGCCACGAGCTGGAACGGCAACGGCACGACCGCTCAAGGCCGTCAGGACGGTATCCAGCTGACCTACACGAGCTCGCTGTTCCAGATCCGCGGTATCTACGACGAAATCCGCAATCCGGCCAACGGTTCGCTGGGCGGCTCGTACGACCAGATCAACTCGACCAATTCGTCGCAAGGCGTGTTCGCCTACTCGCGTGACTACATGGCGATGGTCAACGTGTTCCTCGGCCCGTTCAAGGTCCAGGGCGGCTATGAAGCCGTGCGTTCGTCGGGCATGTCGGGTCTGGCGATCGGCCAGCCGAGCACGCTCGATCACGAGTGGGGCGGTGTGACGTGGCAAGCCACGCCGGCTGCCGCGCTGATCGCTGCGGTCTACCACGTCAACGCGAACAACGGCGGCGGCAACGCCACGCTGTACACGATCGGCGGCTCGTACAACCTGTCCAAGCGCACGCTGCTCGACCTGCAGGTCGCCACGGTGCAGAACAGCAAGTCGGCCAACTTCGGTCTGAACGCCAACAACTACGGCGACTCGGCTGCCACGGGCAACCCGCTGCCGGGCCACAGCCAGACCGGCGTGTACGCAGGCATCCAGCACTCGTTCTAATCCAGGGCGAGTGTAGACAGAACAGCTACATCGACGTTTTCACGCTGCTGCGAGAGGCGCGTATCGGTGCGGTGTCCGAAAGGGTACCGCACCGTTTTTTATTGCTGGGCGGCCTTCTGGCCGCCCTTTTCTTTTATGGCTTCGCGATCGTGCTCGATCGTGCGCGATGGTGCTCGATCGTGCGGACGATCAGACGGCCGCTTCGTTCTCTTCGCCCGTGCGGATGCGGATCACGCGCTCCACGTTGGTCACGAAGATCTTGCCGTCGCCGATCTTGCCGGTGCGCGCCGCGCCGATGATCGCGTCGATCACCTGGTCGGTCTGCTCGTCGGCGACCACGACTTCGATCTTCACCTTCGGCAGAAAGTCGACCACATATTCGGCGCCGCGATAAAGCTCCGTGTGGCCCTTCTGGCGGCCGAAGCCCTTGACTTCGGTAACGGTCAGGCCCGTGAGGCCCACTTCGGCGAGCGCCTCGCGCACTTCGTCGAGCTTGAACGGTTTGATGACGGCGGTAATGCGTTTCATGGCGATCCTCGTTCGGTATCGGTTACGTATCGGTGATTGGCGCGGTGATTTGCGGTAAATGGGCAATCGGTATGCGTGATTTTACGCCGCCGGTTCCTGCGCGGGCACGCGCTCCAGATCGGCGAGCCAGACGACCGATTCCGAATCGCTCGGCGCGCGCCAGTCGCCGCGCGGCGACAGCGAGCCGCCCGTGCCCACCTTCGGCGCGTTCGGAATGCAGCTGCGCTTGAACTGGCTCTGGCGGAAGAAACGGTCGAGGAAGATGCGCAGATTGCGCTTGATGGCCGCGAGATCGTACTGATTGCGCGCCACCTCGGCGTTCTCCGGCCACGCGCCCGTCTCGCGGTCGCGCCACGCGTGACGCGCGAGAAACGCGACCTTCGCGGGCGCAAAGCCGAAGCGCAGCGTGTAGTAGAGATTGAAATCCTGCAATTCGTACGGCCCGATCGTGCTTTCGGTCTTCTGCTCGGGCGCGCCGTCCGACTTGCCGGGAATCAGTTCAGGGCTGATATCGGTGCCGAGAATCGCTTCGAGCACGTCGCGGCCGCTCTCGCCGTTCTGGCCGATCTGCCCGGTTTCCGCGACCCAGCGCACGAGATGCGTGATGAGCGTCTTCGGCACGCTCGCGTTCACGTTGTAATGCGACATGTGATCGCCGACACCATAGGTGCACCAGCCGAGCGCCAGCTCGGACAGATCGCCCGTGCCGATCACGATCGCGTGATTGAAGTTGGCAAGGCGGAACAGATGATTCGTGCGCTCGCCCGCCTGCACGTTTTCAAAAGTGATGTCGTAGCTTTCCTTGCCTTCCGAATACGGATGGCCGAGGTCTTCGAGCATCTGCATGCAGCTCTGGCGGATGTCGATTTCGCGCGCCGTGCAGCCCACGAGATCCATCAGCTCGCGCGCCTGCCGCAGCGTGCGCTCGCTGGTCGCGAAGCCCGGCATGGTGTACGCGAGGATGTTCGCGCGCGGCAGCTTCAGACGGTCCATCGCCTTCGCGCAGACCAGCAGCGCGTGCGTGGAGTCGAGCCCGCCCGACACGCCGATCACGACCTTCTTGAGGTTGGCCTGCGAAAGACGCTGCACGAGCGCCTGCACCTGGATGTTGTAGACCTCGTTGCAGCGCTCGTCGCGGCGCTTCGGATCGGCCGGCACATAGGGGAAGCGTTCGACGCGCCGCTCCAGCGCGAGCGTTTCCTGCTGCCACGGCGCGGCGCCTTGCGCGGCGCCCAGCGCGCACTCGATCACGCGGAACTTCGCGATCTCGTCGGCGTGACGGCGGATCGAATCGCCGAACGTGGTCTGGCGGATGCGCTCCTGCTGCAAACGCTCCAGATCGACATCGGCGTAAATGATGTGCGAGTCGTCGAGAAAGCGCTCGGACTGCGCGAGCAGCTCGCCGTTCTCGTAGACGAGCGCCTGGCCGTCCCACGCGAGGTCGGTGGTCGATTCGCCCTTGCCCGCCGAGGTGTAGAGATAGGCCGCGAGGCAGCGCGCCGACTGCTGCGAAACCAGCTGATGGCGATAACCCGCCTTGCCGACCACGACGTTCGACGCGGAAAGATTCACGAGCACGGAAGCGCCCGCGAGCGCCGCGAACGACGACGGCGGAATCGGCACCCAGACGTCCTCGCAGATTTCCACCTGGAAGCGCAGGCCCGCGATCTCGGGCACGTCGAACAGCAGCGCGGCGCCGAACGGCACGTCCGCGCCCGCGATGCGCACGCTGTCGACGCTCGCGTTGTCGGCGGCGCTGAACTGGCGGCGTTCGTAGAACTCGCCGTAGTTCGGCAGATAGGTCTTCGGCACGACGCCCGCAACGCGCCCGCCTGCCACCACGGCGGCGCAGTTGAACAGCGAGTGCCCGACGCGCACCGGCAAGCCGACGATCATCGCGAGCGGCAGCGTCTTCGAGGCTTCGGCGATCTGCGCGAGCGCGTGCTCGCAGGCATCGAGCAGCGCCTGCTGATGGAAGAGATCGTCGCAGCTATACGCCGACAAACCGAGTTCCGGGAACGCGACCAGCGCCGCGCCCCTGGCGGCGGCCTCGCGCGCGAGCGCGAGCGTCTGTTCGGTGTTGAAGACCGGATCGGCCACGTGGCAGCGCGGCACGCCTACGGCCACGCGCGCGAAACCATGCGAATAGAGATTGAAGAAGCGCTCTTTCATGTCGATAACCTTGGGGCCCTTGAGGCATTCGGCGCGCGAGGCGCCTGGCAAGCGAATCGTGCTGTTCGTGCTGTCGGCGGCAGAACGACGTCATGGCGACGGTCGGCGTGAGAACGGCGGCGCGCGGGCGCTCACCCGTTCGGAGGGTTTGCTTTACCATGACCGCTTGCCGCGGCGCGGCGAAACCGGCGCACCTCGCCGCGACAGGCCGAACGCCTGCCCGCCCGCCTCCACCTCGCCACGCCAGAACGGGCACGCAAGTTGAAAAAGGAACATTTCGATTATCGCACGGGCATTCTCGGCTCACCGGCCGAGATCGACGCCGCCGAATGGAACGCGCTGCTCGCGCGCCAGGCGCAGCCGACGCCCTTTTTGCGCCACGAATTCCTCACGGCGCTCGACGCCACGCGCTGCGCCGCGCCCGACGCGGGCTGGGCGCCGCAGTTCGTCACGCTCACCGACACGCGCACCGGCCAGCTCGCGGCCGCCGCGCCGGTCTATCTCAAGGGCCACTCGTACGGCGAATACGTCTTCGACTGGGCCTGGGCCGACGCCTACAAGCGCAACGGCCTCGAGTACTACCCGAAGCTGCTGTGCGCCGTGCCGTTCACGCCGGTGCAAGGCACGCGCCTGCTGGCCGCCGACGACACCGCGCGCCGCCATCTGGCCGCCACGCTGCTGGCGTTCGCGGAGCAGGCCGAAGTCTCGTCGCTGCACGTGCTGTTTCCGCCCGAGGACGACGCGCGCGCGCTCACCGATCTCGGCATGATGCAGCGCGAAGGCGTGCAGTTTCACTGGCTCAACAACGGCTACCGCGACTTCGACGATTTCCTCTCGACGCTCGAACAGAAAAAGCGCAAGAACATCCGCGCCGAACGCCGCAAGGTGCGCGACGCGGGCGTGACGCTGCGGCGCGTGCGCGGCGAGGATATCCGCGACGAAGACTGGCGCTTTTTCAGCCGCTGCTATCGGCAGACCTACCGCGAGCATTTTTCGTCGCCGTATCTGAACCTCGATTTCTTCCGCATGATCGGCGCGTCGATGCCCGAGAACCTGCTGCTCGTGATCGCCGAATACGAAGGCAAGCCGATCGCCAGCTCGCTCGTGGTGTATCAGCGCGGCGCCGACGGGCGCGGCGGCACGCTCTACGGCCGCTATTGGGGCGCGCTCGAACACGTGCCCTGCCTGCACTTCGAGACCGCGTACTATCAGCCGCTCGAATTCTGCATCGAGGAAAAACTCGACGTGTTCGAGGGCGGCGCGCAAGGCGAGCATAAAATGGCGCGCGGCTTCATGCCGACCGTCACGCGCTCGGCGCACTGGCTCGCACATCCCGCGTTCGCCGACGCCGTCGCGCGTTTTCTCGACAGCGAGACGAATCAGATTCACGCCTATATGCACGAGCTGAACGAGCACAATCCGTTTCGGGCGTGACACGCGTCCAGACCTGAACCTATACCCGCCTCACGATCATCGCTTCCAGAAATATGCCGTGGTTCCTCTACCTGCTCGAATGCGCCGACGGCAGCGTCTATACAGGCATCGCCCTCGACGTGGCCGCGCGCTTCGCGCAGCACGCCGACGGCACGGGCGCGCGCTACACGCGCTCGCGCAAGCCCGTGCAGGTGCTCGCGCAATTCGAGCTCGCCGACCGCGCGAGCGCCTCGCGCGCCGAATACTGGGTCAAGCGCCTCACGCCGCGCGAAAAGCGCGCGCTCGCGGCGGGCGCGCGCACGCTCGAATCGGTGCTGCCGCCGGTGCCTGTGGAAGCGCCTGTGGACGCGCCCGAGAGCGGCGAGCCGGAGACCGAAGCGCCCGCTTGAAGCGAGCGCGTTCGCCTGGCCGACGCCCATGAAAAAACCGCACGCCCTTTCGGCACGTGCGGTTTTTTTTACAGCCTGGAAACCGGGCGTTGCGACGCTTACTTCTTCGCGTTCGCGAGGCCTTCGGTGATTTCCTTGTGAGCGGCTTCGATGCCGACCCAGCCTTCGACCTTGACCCACTTGCCCTTTTCGAGCGCCTTGTAGTTCTCGAAGAAGTGCTTGATCTGGTCCTTCAGGTACTCGGGCACGTCGTCGAGCGACTTGATGTTGGCCGTCATCGGGCAGACCTTGTCGTGCGGCACGGCGATCAGCTTCGCGTCGACGCCCGACTCGTCCGTCATCTGCAGCATGCCGAGCGCGCGCGAACGCACGACCGAGCCGGCCAGCAGCGGGAACGGCGTGATCACGAGCACGTCGACGGGGTCGCCGTCGCCCGAGAGCGTCTGCGGAATGAAACCGTAGTTGACCGGATAACGCATGCCGGTGCCGACGAAACGGTCGACGACGAGCACGCCCATTTCCTTGTCGGCTTCGTACTTGACCGGATCGCTCTGCGCCGGAATCTCGATGATCACGTTGAAGTCGTGCGGCAGATCCTTGCCGGCGGGGACATTTGCGAAGCTCATGAGCGCTCTCTGTGAGAAGGGGAAAAAAGCGACGGTTCACGCGTGGCGCGCGGCGAGCACGCGGCTCTCGCGCAAGGCGTGCCGGTGCGAAACCGGACGTCGGAGGTTCGCAGCATTATAGCCAATCGGCTGCGGCGCCCGGATGAACCCCGAGCGAATCCCCCGTGAACGCGGCATGAAGCGTCTCCTGAAAACGCCCGCGCGCGCCGCGATTGGCGCGATAATGACCCGGCGGTCCAGGCGCTCGCGCCCGCCATGCGCGGCGCATGCCTGATGATGGTCGACACGTGGTTTCGTCTTGCATTCCCCTTCCCTCGTTTCATTCCCTATTTACGAGGCGCATGCATGGAAGAAGCGAAGCATTTCATCGGCGGCGCGTGGCGCGCGCCCGCCAGCGGCGAGACGATCGCCGCCATCGATCCCTCCACCGGCCAGCCCTTCGCGCAACTCGCGCGCGGCAACGCCGCCGACATCGACGCCGCCGTGCAGGCCGCGCGCGCCGCGTATGAAGGCGCATGGGGCGCGCTGAGCCCCGCCGAACGCGGACGCCTGCTGTTCAAGCTCTCGGGTCTCGTCTTGCAGCATCAGGAAGCGCTCGCGCAACTCGAGGCGCAGGACACCGGCAAGCCGCTCAGGCAGGCCCGCGCCGATGCCGCCGCGCTCGCGCGCTACTTCGAGTTCTACGCGGGCGCCGCCGACAAACTGCACGGCGAAACGCTGCCCTATCAAAACGGCTACACGGTCCTCACGATCCGCGAACCGCACGGCGTGACGGGCCATATCGTGCCGTGGAATTACCCGATGCAGATCTTCGGACGCAGCGTGGGCGCCGCCCTCGCCGCCGGCAACGCCTGCGTGGTGAAGCCCGCCGAGGACGCCTGCGTGTCGCTGCTGCGTGTCGCGGCGCTCGCGCACGAAGCCGGTTTCCCGCCGGGCGCGCTCAATCTCGTCACCGGTCTCGGGCACGAGGCGGGCGCGGCGCTCTCGGCGCATCCGGGCATCGATCACATCTCGTTCACGGGATCGCCGCAAACCGGCAAGCTCGTCGCGCAGACCGCTGCGGGCCATCACGTGCCGGTCACGCTCGAACTCGGCGGCAAGTCGCCCCAGATCGTGTTCGCCGACGCCGACTTCGACGCCGCGCTGCCCGTGCTCGTCGCCGCCATCGTGCAGAACGCGGGGCAAACCTGCTCGGCGGGCAGCCGCGTGCTGATCGAGCGCAGCGCCTACGCGCCCTTGCTCGACCGGCTCGCGACGGCGTTCGCGGCGCTGCGCGTCGGGCCTGCGGGCGCCGATCTCGACTGCGGTCCGCTCATCAACGAGAAGCAGCGGCGGCGCGTGCGCGACTTCCTCGACGAAGCGCAGCGCGACGGCATCGCCGTGGCCGCGCGCGGCACGCTCGACGCGGGCGCGCCGTCCGGCGGTTTCTACGAAGCGCCGACGCTCCTGCGCGACGTGCCGCCGCAAAGCCGCCTCGCGCAGGAAGAGGTGTTCGGACCGGTGCTCGCCGCCATGCCCTTCGACGACGAGGCACAGGCGCTCGCGCTCGCCAACGGCACGCCCTATGGCCTCGTCGCGGGCGTGTGGACGCGCGACGGCGCGCGCCAGATGCGCATCGCGCGGCGCGTGCGCGCGGGCCAGGTGTTCGTCAACAACTATGGCGCGGGCGGCGGCGTCGAACTGCCGTTCGGCGGCTCGGGCCAGTCGGGTTACGGGCGCGAGAAAGGCTTCGAAGCGCTCTACGGTTTCACGGTGCTGAAAACCATCGCGCTCAAGCACGGCTGACGCCGCTTCTACACCACGCATAAAAATTTCGGAGACAACATGCGACTCAAAGGCAAGACGGCCGTCGTGACGGGCGCCGGTTCGGGCTTCGGCGAAGGCATCGCCAAGACCTATGCGCGCGAAGGCGCGAATGTCGTCGTCAACGATCTGAACGCCGAGGCCGCGCAGCGCGTGGCGGGCGAGATCGCGCACGCGGGCGGCAGCGCGCTCGCCGTGCAAGGCGACATCACGCGCGAAGCCGACTGGCACGCGTTGCGCGAAGCCGCCATCGGCCGCTTCGGCAGCGTGGAGATCGTCGTCAACAACGCGGGCACCACGCATCGCAACAAGCCCGTCATGGAAGTCAGCGAAGCGGAATTCGACCGCGTCTACGCCGTCAACGTCAAAGGCCTCTACTGGAGCGTGCGCGCGTTCGTGCCGCATTTTCGCGAGCGCGGCGGCGGCGCGTTCGTCAACATCGCCTCGACGGCGGGCATCCGGCCTCGCCCCGGACTCGTCTGGTACAACGGCAGCAAGGGCGCGATGATCGTCGCGAGCAAGGCGCTCGCCGCCGAACTCGGCCCGGACCGCATCCGCGTGAACTGCGTGAATCCGGTGATCGGCGATACGGGGCTCACGGCCGAATTCATGGGCGTGCCCGATACGCCCGAGAACCGCGCGCGCTTCGTCGCGACGATTCCGCTCGGGCGTTTTTCCACGCCGCAGGACGTGGCCAACGCGTGTCTCTATCTCGCGTCTGACGAGGCGGCGTTCATCACCGGCACGTGTCTCGAAGTGGATGGCGGGCGCTGCGTCTGAGCGCCATCGGCCTCATCGTAAGTGCTTGACGTATGAGTGTTTTCCCGCGCCGCCGCGCCCCGGCGGCGCGGCTAGAATGGTCGTGCTTTTGCCTGGCATCGTCGAGATCAAAAACAGCCAACACACGACATTGGAGACACCATGTCCAGTCCAGCGAATCCCCTGCCGCACGCCAACGCGGGCGCGCCGACGTCGGCGTTCGAGGAAGCCACTTACCGCAAGGTCGCCTGGCGGCTCACGCCGCTCCTGATGCTCTGCTACGTGGTCGCGTATCTCGACCGCGTGAACGTCGGCTTCGCCAAATTGCAGATGAGCGCCGCGCTCAATCTCTCCGATGCCGTCTACGGCTTCGGCGCGGGCATTTTCTTCATCGGTTACTTTTTGTTCGAAGTCCCAAGCAATGTGATCCTGCATCGCGTGGGTGCGCGCATCTGGATCGCGCGCATCATGGTCACGTGGGGACTCGTCTCGATCCTGACGATGTTCGTCACCACGCCGACGATGTTCTACGTGATGCGCTTTCTGCTCGGCCTGTGCGAAGCGGGCTTCTTTCCCGGCATCATTCTGTATCTCACGTACTGGTATCCGGCGCACCGGCGCGGCCGCATGACGACGTGGTTCATGACGGCGATCGCGCTCTCGGGCGTGATCGGCGGGCCGGTGTCGGGCTGGATTCTCAAGGCCTTCGACGGCGCGAACGGCTGGCAAGGCTGGCAGTGGCTGTTTCTGCTCGAAGGGCTGCCTTCGGTGATCGTCGGCGTGCTGGTGTTCTTCGTGCTCGACGACCGCATCGCCAACGCGAAGTGGCTTACGGCGGAGGAACGCGCGCTGCTCGAACGCAACATCGCCGCCGAGGACGCCACCAAGGAAGATCCGCCGCTCGTCACCGTGCTCACGAGCCCGCGCGTGCTGCTGATGAGCTTCACCTACTTCTCGTTCGTGATGGGTCTGTACGGCGTGAGCTTCTGGCTGCCGACCATCATCAAGGCGACCGGCGTGAAAGACGCGCTGGCGATCGGGCTGCTCTCGGCGATTCCGTTCGCGGCGGCGGTGGTCGGCATGGTGCTGGTGGCGAGAAGCGCGGACCGTCGCCGCGAGCGCCGCTGGCACATCGCGATTCCGGCGGCGGCGGGCGCGCTCGGCCTCGTGCTCTCGGTGACGTGGGCGCACGACACCACGCTCGCGATGGCCGCGCTCACGCTCGCGACCTTCGGCATCCTCACCACGCTGCCGCTGTTCTGGAGCCTGCCCACGGCGTGGCTTGCGGGCACGGGCGCGGCGGCGGGCATCGCGCTGATCAACTCGATCGGCAATCTCGCGGGCTTCCTGAGCCCCTACGCCGTGGGCTGGCTCAAGCAGGCTACCGCGGCCAACGACTCGGGCATGTACATGCTCGCGGCGTTCATGATTCTCGGTGGGCTGCTCGCGCTTTCGGCGCCGAAGGCGCTGGTGGATCGATAAACGCGCCACACATCCGTCGATAAAAAAACGGCCGCTGGTTTAGCGGCCGTTTTTCGTTGCAGCGAGTGCTGCTTTCGTGCGCGAACGCAGCGTCACACCACGTTCATCGACATCGCACTTTCACGGTAGTGCGTCGCGGCCTTGTCCGCGTCGCCGAGCTGCTCGTGCAGACGCGCGAGCGCGCGATGCGAGCGGATCTTGAGCGGCTCGTTGCCGTGCGCGTTGGCCGACTTCAGCGCCGCTTCGAGGAACGACTGCGCCTTGCCCCACAACTGCTGCTTCAGGCACAGGCGGCCCAGCGCGAACAGCAGGTCGCCGTCCTCGGGACGCTCCTTGCGCCACGCCTCGGCTTTCTGAATGAGCGGCAGCGCGTCGTCGCCCGCGGTGTCGGGATAGCGGCGCAGCAGGCGCGCGTCCCAGTTGTGCGAGAGCGCTTCCTCGACGATCTTGCGCGCGTCCGCCGGCCGCTCCAGCGCAATCAGCAGTTCGGCTGCGCAATCGGCCAGACGCGGCGAATGACGTTCGACCGGCGAGAGCGCGTGCCACAGTTCGAGCAGCGCGTCGGCGTTATGGCGACGGTCGCGCAGCAGGTTTTCCGCCGCCAGCTGACGCAGACGCACCGCCACGGCCGGATGCAGCGCCTCGCGCTTTTCGAGCGTCTTGACGAGCTTGAGCACCTCGCTCCAGTTCTTGAGCTGCTGCTGCGCGCGCAAGGCGATTTGCTGCGCGTGGATGCGGCGGCCGCCCTGCGAGCGCATTTCGGTGAGCGCGGCGAGCGCGCCGTCCGCGTCGCGGCCATCGGCGCGCATGTCGGCGGTCGCCATCAGACGCGCTTCCTGCAACTCGGGGTCGTCGACCTGCGTGAGCCAGTCGTCGCGGCGCGCGTATTCGTGCAGACGATGCGCGGCGTTCGCGCCGATCAGGCCCGCGGCGCCCTTGTTGTTGTCGTCGGCGAGCGAATCGCGCGCGGCCTTCTCGGCGCGCGAGAAACGGCCCGCGTAGAGATTGCCGACCGCGTCGCGCAACGCCGAATGCGCCTTTTCCTTGCGCGCGCGCGCCCGGTAAGCGGCCACGCGGCGCGGCATCGTCACGATGTTGCGCACGAAGCGCAGGATCGCGTAGAGCAGCAGGAACGCCACCACGATGCCGACCACGAACAGATTGAGCGAGACATCCACGCGATACGGCGGATAGACGAGCAGCACCTGCCCCGCGTCGAAGCGGCCGACGGTCGCGAGCGCGACCGCCACGACGAACAGGAGCGCGAGCCAGAGAAGTCCACGGATCGCCATGCTTACCCCCGGCTCTGGTATTGCTGCAGCGCCTTCAGGCTCGTGTCGAGCGTGGGCAGCGCGACGGCGGCCGAACCGGCGTCCACCTGCTTGAGCAGGTCGCGCACGTTCTGCGTTTCCTTCGACGCGCTGTCGAAGTAGCGCGCGAGCGAGGCGTCGGCGGCGGCGAGATCGGACTTGAGCGTGGCCGGGTTGCGCGAGAGCAGCGACAGGCGCGCCGACAGCAGGCGCAGCTTCAGGTTCTCGCGCATGAAGTAGCCCTGATCGGGCGAGACCAGCATGGCGTCGGCGTTGTCGATGCGGCGCACCTGGACGAGACTCGCGATCTGCTGGCCGATGCCGTGCACGAAGGTGTCGAGCCAGGCCTTCCAGCGCGGCTCGCCCGTGGCGGCGGCCGTGACGGCGACGTCGGCGGGCGCGGCGGTTTCGGGCTTCGTGTGCGCGACGAGCGCTTCGCCCGCGAGCGGCAGCGCGTCGATTTCGGCGAGCGCCGTGTCGAGCTTGATGGCGAGACCGGCGAGGTCGGTGGACGGCGCGGCCTTGAGCTTGTCGATGTCCGCGGCGATGGCCTTGCGCACGGCGAGCGCCTGCGGGCTGGCCGACGCGGCGAGACGCGTGTCGGCGCTTTGCAGCGCGAACAGCGCGAGCTGCGTGTTGCCGGTGAGCTGAAGCTGTTCGCTCGCGCTCGACAGCATCTGGCCGACTTCGGCGAGCATCCAGTCGTCGCGGTTGCGCGCGAGGTCGGCGTATTGCTGCGTGAGCGCCTGCTGCGAATTCTGCGCGTCGGCGATCTTGCCTTCGAGCTGCGCCATCTGCTTGTCGATCTGCTGGGCGCTGGACGCGGCCTCGTCGGCGCGCGCGCGCAGCGCGGCGGTCTGCTGGTCGGCGCTTTGCTGGCGCTGCGCGAGCGAGGCGTCGACGCGGTCGAGCTTGCGGTTGAGCGCATAGCCGCCGCCCGCCGCACCGGCCGCGAGCAGCACGACCACGAGCCAGAGGATCGCGTTGCCGGCGCCGCGACGCGCGCCGCCGTTGCCGGGCGGCGTCAGCGGCGCCGACGCATAGGACGACGACGACGCGGGCCGCGCGCTCGCGCTGGCAGGCTTCGCAGACGAGGAAGCCGACGATGATGCGGTGTGCGAAGCGCCCGTCGAAGCGGCGCCTTGATTGGGAACGTGGCTGGAATCGTTCGAATCAGTCATGCGTGGTTGTGCCGGCGGCGAGGCCGGGGTGTTCTGAACCGGTTGAGCCGCTGAAGCAGCGGCTGGAGAGAGATCGGAAGAAACCGTGGCGGCGGACGCTGACGCAGAAGCGGCAAGCCCCAGCAGCGTCTCGACGATGCGCTCGTCGCCCGCGCCGGACACCGTCATCCTATCAAAACCCAATCCGCGCGCCGTCTCGGCAATACGCGGATGCGGTGCGACCAGTTGAGCGTGGCGCAACTCGACGATCTCGCCCGCCGTGAGGTGCTCGCGCGCGAGTTCGTCGAGGTTGCGCACGCCTTCCGAGCTGGTCACGAGCCAGGCGTGCGGCGCGCCTTCGAGCAGCGCGTGGACCGCCGCCCACGCGCCCATCGGCGGCTCGGGCACGATGCGGCGGTAGGCCGCGACGGCTTCGACTTCCGCGCCCGCTTCGCGCAGGCGGTCGGCGAGCCATTCGCGCCCGCCGTCGCCGCGCACGATCAGCACGCGCTTGCCGGCGAAGGCGTTCTCGCCGAACTGCTTTTCGAGCGCGGCGTACAGCGATTCGGAGTCGAAGCGCGCCGGTTCCTCGTCGGCGGAGCCCGCCGGACTGATCACGCGATGCTCGGGCGCGGCGACGCCGTGGCGCGCAAGCGCGACGACGCTGGCCGGACCGACCACGCCGACCGGCAGCGCGTGCGGCCAGATCGACGAAATCGAGCGGTAGCACTCAAACGCGCGATCCACCGCATTCGGCGACACGAACACGACGAGCGCATAACGGTCGAGCGCGTTGAGCGCGTCGCGCAGCGGCGCGTCGTCGCCCACGGGCGCGATGGCGATCAGCGGGAATTCGAGCGCGCGCAGGCCGCGTGCGGCGAGTTGCGCCGAGAGCGCATCCGACTGACCGGCCGGACGGGTGATGACGACGGTGAAATCGGCAGCGGCGGCATGGCCCGCGATATCACCGCCCGCTTCCTCACGCGGCACGGCCGAATCGGCCGGCCCGCGCCACTCGTCGGGCTGGGCCGAACCCGGGCCGCCCTGGCGCGGCTGCCACGGGCCGGCAGTCATCGCGGCTCGGCGGGATCGTCGCCCGCGCGGTTGGCGTTGCCGGAGGAGGCCGGAGGGGCATTCGGCACGCGTTGTTCTTCAGGACCCGCTTCAGACAGCGCGCGCACGATCTCGAGCGCGCCCTGGGCGATCAGTTCGTCGGCGACCTTGCGGCCGAGCGCGA
>NZ_CAJZAR010000050.1:0-121 GCF_914484835.1 Paraburkholderia tropica | reverse complement strand
GGCGGCCAGCACGCGGCTCGCGTCGGGCGTGGCAATCGTGCCGCGCAACGCGAGCTTGCCGTCCTGCCACTGCGCGTAGGCCGCGAGCGGCACCGAGCAGCTGCCGCCGAGCGCGCGCGAC
>NZ_CAJZAR010000049.1 GCF_914484835.1 Paraburkholderia tropica | reverse complement strand
CGCGCGGCGGCGAACGCGCGCCGCTCGCCGTGGTCGCGCACCGCCACGACGGCGTCGCCATCGTCGAACTCGAACCGGCGCTCGGCACCGGCGACGTGTTCTCCTCGCTCTACCCGCTCGTGCGCACCTTCCTGCGCGGCCTGCAAACGAGCCCCAGCGTCGAAGCACTCGCGCGCCTCGCCGCCAGCGAAGTGAAGCGCATCACCGGCTACGGGCGCACGCTCGTCTACCGATTCGACGAAGCGGGCAACGGCCACGTGATCGCCGAAGCGCTCGATCCCGGCTACGCCTCGTATCTCGACCAGCGTTTTCCGGCCGCCGACATTCCGTCCCAGGCGCGCGCGCTCTACGTGCACAACCGCATTCGCCTGATCGCCGACGCCGACTATGCGAGCGTGCCGCTCGTGCCGCCGCTGCATCCCGCCACGGGACGCCCGACCGATCTCACGTGGGCCTCGCTGCGCAGCGTCTCGCCCGTGCACGTGCAATACATGAAGAACATGGGCACCGGTTCGTCGATGTCGATGTCGATCGTCGTGCGCGGCCAGCTCTGGGGCCTGATTTCGTGCCATCACGCGAGCGCGCGCCTGCCCGCGTTCGAAGTGCGCGCCGCCTGCGAGCACATCGCGCAGATGCTTTCCTTGCAGATCAAGGCGCGCGAGGACGGCGCCCAGGCAGAATACGGACTCGCGCTGCGCCGCCGGCTCTCGCGCCTGCTCGCGAGCATGGCGAACAGCGAGCACTTCGTGAGCGCACTGGCCGCCGAGCCGCACGAACTGCTCGGCCTCACGGGCGCGAGCGGCGCGGCCATCGTGTTCGACGGACGCATCGTGACGGTCGGCGTCACGCCCGACAAGACGCAGCTCGAACGGATCCTCAACTGGCTCGACAACCAGCACGGCGACGTGCACGCGAGCGAACAGCTCGCGCGCGACACGGGCACCGCGTTCCATCACGACGCGGCCGGCATGCTCGCGGTCTCGATCTCGCGGCTCTTTCGCAATTACGTGATCTGGTTCCGCCCCGAGGTCGTGCGCGCTGTGAAGTGGGCCGGCGATCCGCGCGAGAAGCTCGCACCATCCACAGCGGACGCGGACAATGCCACGGCCTCGCACGCGCTTTCGCCGCGCGCAAGCTTCGACGTCTGGACCGAAATCGTGCGCGAACGCGCGCTGCCGTGGCGCGCCGCCGAAGTCGACATCGCGCGCGAATTCCGCGCCGCACTGCTCGATATCGTGTTGCGACGCGCCGAGGAACTCGCGCAACTCGCGCTCGAACTGGGCCGCGCGAACGAAGAACTCGAAGGCTTCTCGTACACGGTCTCGCACGATCTGCGCGCGCCGCTGCGCCATATCGCCGGTTTCGCCGATCTGCTCGCGCACACCGAAGCCGACGCGCTCTCCACGCGCGGAAAGCATTTCGTCGAGCGCATCGCGGCGTCGGCGCGTTTCGGCGGCAAGCTCGTCGACGACCTGCTCGCGTTCTCGCACATGGGACGCGCGGCGCTGCACAAGCAGGCCGTCGATCTGAACCGGCTCGTCAAGGAACTGATCGCCGATCAGCAGCGCGAGCATCCCGCGCGCGCGATCGACTGGCGCGTGGCGACGCTCTGCACGCTCACGGCCGACCCGGTGCTGATCCATGTGGTGCTGCGCAATCTGATCGACAACGCCGTGAAGTTCACGCGCAATCGCGACGAGGCCGACGAGCGCGCGATCGTCGAAATCGGCTGCGCGCCGGGCGAAGGCGAACTCGCCGATCACGATATCGTGTTCGTGCGCGACAATGGCGTGGGCTTCGATGCGCGCTACGTCGACAAGCTGTTCGGCGTGTTCCAGCGCCTGCATCGCTTCGAGGAATTCGAGGGCACGGGCATCGGACTTGCGAGCGTCAAGCGCATCGTCGAGCGTCACGGCGGACGCGCGTGGGCCGACGGCGAACTGAACGTGGGCACTACCGTGTCGTTCGCGATGCCGCGCGTGTCGCTCGCGCGGGCCGCGCAAACTGCGCCAGGCATCATGCAGGACGGCGCGCGCAACGATGAATCGGCGGCGGCGGCCGTGGCGCGGCTCGCGTCGGTGACGCCCGGCGCGCAGCCGTTTCGCAACGTGCGCAAGCCGGACTAGCCGCATGCCGCCAACACCGTGCACCCATACCAACGCGCCTTGAGGCGCGGGAGAAAGAGGACACCGTCGTGCTGAGACCCATCCTGCTCGTGGAAGACAATCCGAACGATATCGAGCTCACCCTGATCGCGCTCGAAAAGGCGCGCCTCGCGAACCCGGTGGTGGCGCTGCGCGACGGCGCCGAAGCGCTCGACTATCTGCGCCGCGAAGGTCAGTGGGCCGATCGCCCCGACGAAAACCCCGCCGTCATTCTGCTCGACAAGAAACTGCCCAAGCTCGACGGCCACGAAGTGCTGAAAGTCGTGCGCGAAAACGCGCATTTGCGGCGCATTCCGGTGGTCATGCTCACGTCGTCGCGCGAGGAAAAAGATCTGCTGCGCAGCTACGATCTCGGCGTGAATGCGTATGTGGTGAAGCCCGTCGAATTCGACGACTTCATGGAAGCGATCAACGATCTCGGCGTGTTCTGGGCCGTGCTCAACGAGCCGCCGCCTTATACGCGCTGATCTTCACAGATCGGAGTGCTTCTTCGCGTTGCCCTTCGCCTTCTCGACCGGATAGCGCGTTTCGTTCACGCGCACCTTGTCCGCTGCTGCTTTCACCAGATCGAAACCGGCCGTGTGCGCGGTCAGCAGCAAATAGATGAACACGTCCGCGCATTCCTGTTCGAGATGGGCGCGCGCGGCGGGATCGTCGAGCATCGCCGCGATCTGCGCATCGTCTTTCCATTGAATCGTTTCGAGCAGTTCGCCCGCTTCGATACTCGTCGACACGATCAGATTGCGCAGCGTATGAAACTGCCGCCAGTCGCGCGCCTCGCGAAACGCGAGCACCTGCGCGATGAGCGCGTCGAGCGGCGTGGGAGTGGAGTCGGTCATGTCGGCGGCGCTCAAGGAATCGGAGCGGCGATTGTACCGCCGCGCGTCGTACCCATTGCGCGCCCTCACCGATACCGCGGCACCACCACCACAAACGTCGCGCCCCGTCCCGCGCCCTCGCTTTGCGCGTGGATCGTGCCGCCATGCAAACGCACGATGCTGCGCGCGAGCCACAAGCCGAGCCCGAGTCCCGACGCGCGGCCGCTGCCGCCCGCCTGATAGAAGCGTTCGAAAATGCGTTCGAGCACATCCGCGCCGATGCCGCGTCCGGTATCGCGCACGCGCAGTTCGGCCTGCTCGCCGCGCACGCCGACGCTCACCGCGATCTCGCCCGCTTCCGTGAACTTGAGCGCGTTCGACACGAGATTCCAGATCACCTGGCGCAGCCGTTTTTCGTCGGCCATCACGATGCAGGATTCGAGATCGTCGGCGATGAGGCGCACGCCCTTTTCCTCGATGCGCATGCGCATGTCCTCGGCGATATTGCCCGCGAGCGCGCCGAGATCGACGGGCGCGGGTTCGATCGACAGCTTGCCCGTGGCGATCGCGCCGCTGTCGAGCAGGTCGTCGACCATCAGCGCGAGCTGACGCGCGTTGCGCTCGATGACCGTGCCCGCGCGCGCCATGTGCGCGAGGTCGGCCGAGCGTTGCAGCAGCGTGGCCCACGACTGGATCGCGCCGAGCGGCGAGCGCAGTTCGTGGCTCACGGCGGCGACGAAATGATCCATCGCGCGCGTGGCCTCCTCGCTGCGCTCGCGCGCGGCGCGCTCGGTCACGGCGGCGGCCTGGTGTTCGAGCTCCGACTCCTTGCGCATCGAAATATCGAGCGCGAGCCCGATGATCGACACCGCCGCGCCCGGCTGCTCGATGCCCTCGATGGTTTCGATCCCGCGCGGACGCGTCGCGCGCAGCAGGATCCAGCGCCGCTGCCGGTTCGGCCAGGTCACGCGGAAGTCGACTTCCACGGGCATATCGGTGTGACGCGCGGCGTCGAACGCGCTGCGCACGCGCTCGCGATAGGCCTCGTCGATCAGTTCCTCGAAGAGACGGCGCTCGGTGATGGTCGCCGCGCCCGGCAGACCCAGCAGCGTCTTGAACTGCTCGTTGCAGGTGAACACGCCCGTGCGCGTCTGCAATTCCCACGCGCCCACGCTCGCGAACGCCAGCGCGTGCTGCAACTGTTCCTGCTGCATGCGCAGCTGCTCGTTGGCTTCGTCCACCAGCACCTGGCGCAGCCGCGCCTGCGAGCGCAGCTTGGCGCGCTCGCGCTGCTCGCGCGCTTCTTCTTCCATGCGTTCGGTGATGTCGTGCACGCAAAGCCCATAGAGCGGCTCGCCGCGCGCGGTGCGCATGAGCGTCGCGCGCACCTGCCAGTAGCGCGGCACGAGCGGCCCGACGCCGTCGAGCGCGAGGTCGTAACGCAGCGGCGGCGCGAGGCGGCTCTCGCCGGGCGCGCCTTGCGCAAGCAGGCTTTCGAGCCACTGGCGGCGCGCCTCGCGCTGCGTCGCCGAGCCCGCCTGATTGATCGCATAAACCGACTGCCCGACGATCACCTCGCGCTCGCATGAAACCAGCGTCAGATAGGCGCGATTGGCCGCGACGACGTTCGCGTCGGCGTCGAGGATCAGCCACGCATCGGGCAGCGCCTCGAAGATATCGGCGACATCGAACGCCGCCGTGGACTCGGACTCGGCGGACTCGATGGACTCGGGATCGAATAGAGGTTCGGACATCGGCTCGGGGATCGATTCGGAAATCGGCGGGGACAGGGGCAAGGGCTCGGGCTCGGCGATGAGGCGATGACGCGATGAAGCGCCCACGCCGCGTGCCGCTCAGGCCGCGGCCACGCGCGCCTCGGGCATCGCCGTCGCGGCTTCGGTCTGCGACGCTTGCGGCAGCAGCGCGATCAGCCGGTCGAACGCGGCGCGCGCGCCCGCGCAGGCGCGATCGACGTCGGCGGGCGTATGGACGTCGCGCCGCATCGCCGCGATGAAGGCGTGCCAGCGCGGGCCGGGCGCGTTGCCGTCGCCGCTCAGATAATCGAGCGGATGCGGCGCGAAAGCCAGCGCGTGCTTGCGCAGCAGCACCGCGCCGCCCAGTTGCGAGCCTTCGATCACGTAGCACGCGCCCCAGCGCCACGCGACGTCGGCGGCGAGCGCGGCGGACGGCGCAGGGGCTTCGGCGCGCTGCCCGCTGCGTGAATCCGCACGTGAATCAGCAAATGCATCGGCAAGTTCGGCGGCTTCCCGCGCATGCGCGCGCAGCGCCGGATGCGCGAGGTCGCGCTCGATCAGCGGCAGCCGCGCGAGTTGCGGCAGGCTCGCGGCGTTCTGCGGACCATCGGCGAAACGCTCAAGCCACGCTTCGAGCGGCGCGAGCCAGTCGCGCAGCACCTGAAGGTGCAGCCGGTAATGCGCGAGCGAGGGCGCGTCACCGGCGAGCGGCATCGCGCCCTCGACGGCCTCGTGGCGCGCGGCGGTCGCGAGACGCAGGGCGCCGAGGACATCGACGAACGAAGATTCGGCGGCGGATCGGATAGCGGTCACGGTCGGGTCCTGGTAAGCAAATCAAGCCAAACGGCAACAAAGCGGCAGCACAACCGCAGCATACGACAGCGCCCCATCACGGCGATGAACGGGTTCGCCAGCATGATACCGGCGCGGCAACGCCAGGCACATCTGGCGCGCCCCAATTATCGCGTCGCGGGGGCGTTCATGCGTGGACGCGCGCAGGCGCGCCACCACGGTTCGTCGTTGAGCAGGTTCCGTGCCCGAGCGGGCGAAGCAAGCGCGGGGCGGAACGTGGCCGCGCCGCGCGAAAGAAAGGTGCGAGAGAGAAAACCGAAGAAGAACGCCCCGGCTAGGCCGAAACGACTGGAAGCGCCGCGAGCGTTCCGTCCGCAGCGTCCGCACCCTGCACCCAGGCGCCACCGAGCCGCCAGGTATTGCGCCCGGCGCGTTTGGCCTCGTACATCGCGCTATCGGCGACCGCGAGCAGATCGTCGCCTAATGCCCCCAACGCGCTCCCTGCGCCCGCCGGCTCGCGGATCGCCACGCCCACGCTCGCGCTGGCTTCCACCCGCATGCCGCCCGTCACAAAGGGCCGCGCGAGCGCGTGGCAGATCGACTGGGCGATGCGTCCGGCGGCCTGCGCGTCAGCCACGCCACGGCTCACCACGACGAATTCGTCGCCGCCGAGACGGCTCACGAAGTCGCCCGCGCGCACGGTCGCGGCCAGCCGCCGCGCAGCCTCGCGCAACAGCGCGTCACCCGCGTCGTGGCCGAAGCGATCGTTGATGCCTTTCAGGCCGTCGAGATCGACGAAGAACACCGCGAAGCGGCACGCGCCGAGGCGCGCCGCCGCCAGTTCCTCTTCGAGCGCGCGCCGGTTCGCGAGCCCCGTGAGCGCGTCCACCAGCGCGCTTTCGCGCAGACGCTGCTCCGTGCGCCGCTGCTCGGTCACGTCGTGCGCCATCACGTAAAAACCCGTCACGCGGCCGTCGCGCTTCGCCGGAATATAAGTTGTGCACCAGACGCGGTCCTCGTCCTCGCGATACTGCACCTCGTCGCAGGTCACGCGCTCGCCCGCGAGCGCGCGCGTGAAATGCGGCTGCAGTTGCGCGAACACCTCGGGGCGCAGCGTTTCGGCCACGTTCGCGCCCACCTCGCCGGGCGCGCGCGGACCGAGCACGCGCTTGAACGTGTCGTTATAGAAGCGGTAGCGCAGATCGCGATCCACCACCGCGATCATCACGGGCAGATTGTCGGTGATGGTCTGGAGTGCGTCGCGGCTGCGGCGCAGTTCGCCAGTGCGCTCGCGCACGCGTTCTTCGAGTTCCGCGTGATAGTTGCGCAGCGCTTCCTCGCTGCGCTTGCGGCTGTCGATGTCCTGCACGGCCGCGATGAAATGCGCGGGCACGCCCGCCGCGTCGCGCAGCAGCGTGACCGCGAGATTCACCCAGATCGCCTTGCCATCGGGCCGCATGTAACGCTTTTCGATCGTGTAGGTCGACTGCTTGCCCGCGAGCAGTTCCGACACCAGCGCGAGGTCGGCGGCCACATCGGCGGGATGCGTGACTTCGGCGAAGGTGAGCTTGCGCAGCGTCGCCTCGTCGTAGCCGATGATCTCGGAGAAGGTCGGGTTGACGTCGAGAAAACGCCCGTCGAGCGCGACCAGCGCATTGCCGATCGGCGTTTCGCGAAACACGGTCGTGAAGCGCGCCTCGCTGATCGCGAGCGAGCGGCGGTCGCGTTCGTGCGCCGTGCGCGAACGGATCAGCCTGCGGCGCACATCGAGTTCGCGCTCGACGAGTTGCGCGTAGTCGATGAGCGTCTGCACGTCCTCGGCTTCGAAGGCGCGCGGCACGGTGTCGATCAGACAGAGCGTGCCGACCACCTCGCCATCCGCGAGACGCAGCGGCGCTCCCGCATAGAAGCGGATATGCGGCGCGCCCAGCACGAGCGGATTGTCGAGAAAGCGCTCGTCGTCGAGTGCGTCCTCGACCACGAGCAAACGCTTGCTGAGCACCGCGTGCGCGCAGAACGACATGCTGCGCGGCGTTTCGCAGGCCGCGATGCCGTGATGCGACTTGAACCACTGACGGTCTTCGTCGACCAGCGAGACCAGCACGATCGGCACGCGGAACGCGCGCGCGGCCAGGCGCGCGATGCGGTCGAACGCCTCCTCCGGTTCGGAGTCGAGAATATCGAGCCGGTGCAAGGCGCGCAGGCGGATGTCCTCGTCGAGCGGAAGCGGAGCAGTAATCATGGGTCGGGATCTCGCAATGGCGGACGCGTCGCGCGTGACGCCGTGGCCGGGGCTCGAACACGGGTCTCGGCTACGTTAACGGCAGGCGGGCGGCAAACCTGACCCCAGCTCCGGCCAAACGTTTTCCCGGCGAACGCTGAATAAAAGCGCACGTGCGTGCGCGATCGTTCACGCAAAAACAAGCGGCGCGATACGGGTATCTCCGCATCGAGCGCGGCGCGCGATTTCATCCGAATGGCGGCGCGCATGGGTATTCGGCAATTTACTTCCATTAGTACGGATACCTGATTAATCAACACGAACCCGATGCGACACACAATGATCGCGCCCCCGAAAAAAAACTCGCAGGACGACTTCAGCAAGCGGCGACGCCGCCGTAAAAATGGCCAAGCTTCATGTTCGCGCAACAATCATGAGATCACTCGCCCAAGCTGCAAAATTGACTTCACCCTCTTCGTGGGCCAGCGCCGCGCGTCTCGCGGGCCGCCGCACGCCCGCGGCCCGCGTGAGCGCCGCGCCGCACGCACGCCGTGCGGCCGCCGCTCGCCGTGGCCGCGGCAGCGACGCCGCCACCAATTTCGCCACGCGTCGTCTGCTCGCGCGTCAACGCACCCGGCACGCCTGAGGCTCATCGAGACGAAGTCTATGGACCACACGATGAAGCCCGTCTCCCGAGCGCCGCAAGCGCGCGACGCCTGGTCGCTGCGCAGCGCGACCGCTGCGTTGCGCCGCTCGGTCCGCACGCGCACGAAGCTGCACATCGGCATCTTCATCGCGCTGTTTGCCGCGCAAACGCTGTTGCTCACGAGCCAGCTGGTCGCTGTCAACGATGCGCTCGAACACGCCGAACAGGACCTGCCCGAGCACGCGCTCGACACCGTGGACGCGGTGCACGCCATGCCCGCGCGGCTCGTGCTCGCCGCGCGTCAAGGCGAGCACGACACCGACGGCCTGCGTACGGTCAGCGCCGAAAGCGCGCCCGGCCTGCACGACGATCAGGGCGTCGCAGGCGTGCACGACGCGGCCCGCCACGCGCGCCGGCTCGTCAAGCGCACGCTCGAAGCGGCGCTCGCCATTGCCTGCCTCACGCTCCTGCTCGGCGTGGCGCTGTTCCGCCATGTCGAGCGCACCATGCTGCAGCCGCTGCTCGCGATCACCGATTCGCTCGTGCGCCTCGCGCGCGGCGAGGACCTGGAGACGCTGCCCGAGCTCGAACGCAGCGATGAAATCGGCGCGATGGCGAAGGCCTTCGACGCGCTCTGCGCGAAGTCGCGCGAGCTGAAGGACGCGCACGAAGCCACGCGCGCCGCCGAGGCGCACGCCCAGGCGCTCGCGCGTCACGATCCGCTCACGGGGCTGCCCAACCGCCGCCTGCTCGCGGCCGAGATGGGCGCCGCGTTCGAGCAGGCGCGCCGGCGCGGCAGCGGCTATCTGGTGATCGTGATCGACCTCGACCGCTTCAAGCCCGTGAACGACCTCTACGGTCACGCGGCGGGCGACACCGTGCTCTGCGAAATCGCCGCGCGCCTGCGCCGCACGGTGCGCGAACGCGACACCGTCGCGCGTCTGGGCGGCGACGAATTCGCGGTGCTCGCGCTCGCGCCGCACGACGAACAGGCCGACGTCGCACGCGAACTCGCACAGCGTTTGCTGGCCGCCGTGCGCGCGCCGATCGACGTGGGCGGCGTGCGCCTGAACGTGGACGCGAGCATCGGCATCGCCTGCTGCCCGCGCGACGGCCAGGATGCCGACGACCTGCTGCGCGCCGCCGATATCGCCATGTATCGCGCCAAATGCGAAGGCAAAGGCACCTACCGCTTCTTCGAGCAGAAAATGGACGACGAGCTGCGCGAGCAGGCCACGCTCGAATCCGAGGTGCGCCGCGCGCTCGCGGGCGGCGAGATCCGCCCGTACTATCAGCCGCTGGTGCGGCTCGACGACGGCCAGACCGCCGGCTTCGAAATTCTCGCGCGCTGGCATCACGCCGAACGCGGCTGGGTGCCGCCCGATTTGTTCGTACCCCTGATCGAACAGATGGGCATCGCGCCGGTGTTCACGGCGGCGATCCTGCGCCGCGCCTGCCGCGACGCGCTGCGCTGGCCCGCGCGCTATCACCTCGCGCTCAATATCTCGCCCGCGCAGTTCAAGGACGAACAGCTCGTGTCGCTGCTGATGCCGATTCTCGCCGACGAGGGCTTTCCGCCCGAGCGGCTCGAAATCGAGATCACCGAATCGGCGCTGATGGGCGATTTCGATATCGCGCGCGCCGTGCTCGCGCAGTTCCGCCGCGCGGGTCTGAGCATGTCGCTCGACGATTTCGGCACCGGCTATTCGAGCTTGCAGCATCTGCGCGAACTGAAGTTCGACAAGATCAAGATCGACCGCTCGTTCGTGCTCTCGATGTCGTCGTGCAGCGAAAGCGCGAAGATCGTCGACGCCATCGTCGCGCTGGCCTCGAATCTCGGCATGGCCACCGTGGCCGAAGGCGTCGAAACCCAGGAACTCGCGCGCATGCTGCGTCTGAAGGGCTGCGAGTACGCACAAGGCTATTACTTCGGCAAGGCAATGGCCGCGCGGGACATCGACGCGCTGCTGAACGTGGACCGTCCCAACGCGCTCGCGCAAAACGCGGCGTAGGTGTCGCGCAGGCGTCACATCGGCGTCGGATCCGTTTCAACACTCTGGTAAGCAAGGGAAAATCATGTTTGTCGCAATCGGCTGGATCGTGGTCCTCGGATCGGTGATCGGGAGCTTCGTCGGCGTGGGCGGCCATCTGCCCGCGCTCGTGCAACCGTTCGAACTCCTGTGTATTTTCGGCGCGGCGCTCGGTGCGTTCGTGGTGAGCAACCCGAAGTCCACGCTCGGCAAGACCATCAAGGCGCTGCCCACGTGCTTCAAGGGCGGCGGCTACACCAAGGCTCAGTACCTGGAGCTGATCGCCCTGCTCTACGAACTGCTGCAAAAGGCCCGCAAGGAAGGGATGATGGCGCTCGAAGTCGATATCGAAGCGCCCGACAACAGCCCGATTTTCCAGAAGTACGCGCGCGTGCTGGCCGATCATCATCTGCTCGACTTCATCGTCGACTATCTGCGCATGATGTCGGGCGGCAACGTCAATCCGATGGAAATGCAGGACCTCATGGACGAGGAACTCGACACGCATCACGCCGAAGTCTCGGTCGCGCCCAACGCGATCCAGAAGATGGCTGACGGCCTGCCCGCGTTCGGCATCGTGGCCGCCGTGATGGGCGTGGTGCATACGATGGGCTCGGTCGGCCAGCCGCCCGCCGTGCTCGGCGAAATGATCGCGGGCGCGCTCGTCGGCACCTTCCTCGGCATTCTGCTGGCCTATGGTTTCGTCGGTCCGATCGCCGATCTGCTCAACGCCAAGGGCCGCGCCGCCACCAAGCCGTATCAGTGCGTGAAGGCCGTGCTGCTCGCCTCGCTCGCGGGTTATGCGCCGCCCGTGGCCGTGGAGTTCGGCCGCAAGGTGCTGTTCACCGCCGATCGTCCGAGCTTCCAGGAACTCGACGAAACCGTGCGCGCCACCAAGACGCCGAAGGCCGCGTAAGCGCCAGGTAAGCGCCACATAAGCACGGCGCACGCGCCACGCAGGCACACCGCAACACCCGGGGAGAGAACGACATGTCGCAAAGACAGCGCGCCGCGCAAGAAAGCCAGAACAGCAAGCCCGCGCCGGTCATACGCCGCGTGAAGAAAGGCGGCGGCCACGACGCGCATCACGGCGGCGCGTGGAAGATCGCGTATGCCGACTTCGTGACCGCGATGATGGCGTTCTTCCTGCTCATGTGGCTGCTCGGCTCCACTTCGCAGTACGACCGCGACGGCATCGAGAAATACTTCAACACGCCGCTGTCAAGCATGCTGGGCGGCAAGCCGAATTCGGCGAACCCGAGCCCGAGCGTCATCAACGGCGGCGGCCACGATCTGTCGAACAAGCTGCCCGCCGTGGGCGGCGCGAACGCACAGCCGTCGCAGGCGCGGGCGATACCGGTCGCCGTCGCGCCCGCCGACGCCGCCGACAAGGCGCGTCTGCAGCAACTGAAGGCGAAGCTCACGTCGCTGATCGAGCAGAAGCCCGCGCTGAGCGCGTTCAAGGACCAGATCCGCGTGACGATCACCGACGAAGGGCTGCGCATCGAACTCGTCGATTCGCTCAAGCGGCCGATGTTCGCCACGGGCAGCGCGAAGCTCGAAGACTATGCGTACGCGATCCTCGTCGAGATCGGCAGCGCGCTCAACGACGTGGCGAGCGGCGTCTCGATCGCGGGCCACACCGATTCGGTCCCGTATTCGGGCGGCCTCGCGGGCTACTCGAACTGGGAGCTGTCGAGCGAGCGCGCGAACGCGGCGCGGCGCGCGCTGGTGGCCGGTCATCTGAGTGAGGACCGTCTGCTCCAGGTGCGCGGGCTCGCCGACGTGCTGCCGCTCGAACAGGGCAGCGCGGATAGTCCGCTGAACCGCCGCATCAGCATCCTCGTGATGAACCAGGCCGCCGAGCGCGCGTTCTTCCAGGACGCGCACCGCTACACCGTGGCCGGGCAGAAACCGGGGCAGGCGTCGTAAAACCGCGTTCCCGGCGGGCGCGGACTTTGCGGTATCGGGCACGTCCACTTCGACAGGAGCGACGCCATGACCGCGAAAGACCCGCACAATCCGCAACCCAAGGACCTGCGCCATCCCGAGCCCGCGCAGCACAGCGACAACGTGCACAGCAGGATGCCCGAGCGCGACGACCGCAACCGCAAGCAGTCGCCCGCCGACCGTCCCGGCAAGCAGCCGGGCGAAGGCGAGCCGTCGGTCAGTTGAACTGACGGGTTCGAACAGGCCGCAACGCGCGATATCCGCGGCACGGGCATTGCTCAAGTGAAGACACGACGGCCGGACGCATCAAGCACCATTGCACACGCGCCGGCCGAACTCAACGCACTTCAGAGGAGGCGATCATGCCCACCTTCACCCCCAGCAACATGCCCACGAGCCAAGGCAGCGAGGGCGCGCGCATCGTCGGCAAAGGCAGCGAAACAGCCGCCGGTCCCGGCCCCGACATCATGGCCGCCAGCACGCTCGACAGCGATCGCGTGCTGAGTTCGGATGGCGAGGAAATCGGCAAGATCAAGGAGATCATGCTCGACGTGCAAGGCGGACGCGTCGCCTATGCGGTGCTGTCGAGCGGCGGCTTTCTCGGCATCGGCGACAAGCTGCTCGCGATTCCGTGGAATGCGCTCACGCTCGATACCAACCGCAAGTGTTTCCTGCTCAATGTGTCGTCCGAACGCGTGCGCAACGCACCGGGCTTCGACAAGGATCACTGGCCCGCGATGGCCGACGCCAAGTGGGGCAGCACCGTGCACGCCTATTACGGCAGCGAGCCGTACTGGGAAGGCGTCGAACCCGTGGTGCCGCCGCGCGACGATCTGGGGCGTCACTGATCACGTTTGACAGGTGATCGACACGCGCGGGCGCTGTTTTTCAGGCGCCCGCGCGTGATTTTTCTAGTCGCGCGATGGCGCTGCGTTGTCGCCCGTGATCGGCACAATTGGCACAGTCGGCACAGTCGTCGCGCCTGGCGTAAGCGCGCCGTCGAGCGCCCACGTCGATACTTCGCGCCGCGCGGGACACGCGATCACGTTGATCGCGCGTTTGCTCTCGACATGACCTGACGCTTCAGCGGAACCCGGCGGCGCCGCGAGCCAGCCCTGCTTTTCAAGCGCACGCACGCGCTGGCGAAACGCAATCTGCAACGCATCCGATTTCACCGACACCTCGCTCTGCCAGCCATCCGGCACGCACTCGGGACGCACGCGCCGCAACACCGCGTGATCCTCCTCGAAGATGCGCAGATTGCGCGCGCGAAACCGCGCGTCGAGCAGCGGACTCTTCAGGAACGTGCGCCCCATCATCCAGTACGTGCGCGTGTGCAGCGCATCCACCGGCACATGCGCCGACACGATATAGATGCGCCAGCCGTTGCCCAGTTGCAATTCGAGCGTCGCGCACGGGCCGCTCAGGTGATAACCCGTCTGCGTGACGACTTCCACGTGCTCGCCGCTCGGTCGGCGGCGCAGCAGTCCACGGCGCACGGGACGCTGCATCACGAGCCGCGCGTGGCCGCTCCACGCATCGGGCGCGCTCACGTCGAAACCGTCGATCTCGGGCCGGTCCGGCGCACCGAACGAGGTGCCGTGCACGAACGGCGCATGCGCGAAATCGAGCCCGTTCTCGACGATGCGTTCCCAGTTCGCGTCCCAGTCGAAGGTGCCGTGCACGACGCGCACGTTGGGATCGTCGGCCCAATCGAGCGGCGGCAGCGGCGGCCGTTCCGCTTCGGGCAGATCGCCGAGGAACGCCCAGATCCAGCCATGACGCTCGACCACCGGATAGCCGTCGACGCGCGCGCGCGCCGGAATGCGCGCCTGCGGCTGCGCGGGAATATGCGTGCAGACGCCGTCGCCGCCATAACGCCAGCCGTGATACGGACATTGCACTTCGCCGTTCACGCGCTGCCCCGCCGCGAGCGACGCGCCGCGATGCACGCAGATATCGGAGAGCAGGCGCGCGCGGCCTTCGGTGTCGCGAAACGCGACGAAGCGATGACCGAGCAGCGTGACCGGCAACAGCGCGTCGCGCAGATCGGCCGATGCGGCCACGACGTACCAGAGATTTTTCAGCATGGGATCGGCAAAAATCGGCGACAAAAAAGCGGCAAATGAAGCGGCAAAAGTTACAGCAGGTAAGACGTGATCGATGCTGCGTTGCGGACGGCACCGTCGAAAAAAGGGCCAGCGCGTCATGGCAGCAGTCTAACCGTTGCAGCCGCTGCATGTCGCGTGCCACGCAGACGACGCGAAATCCCTGCGCCGTAACGTCCGCCAACGCACGGAACGTCACGCGCGCATGCGCGAAGCTAGGTTTGCTGAACACGCACGCGCACAACCATCCCCATAACCCGCACGCGTGTGTGCAAACCGCAACAACTCGGCGCGCAGTCCTTTTCAGGTACCCGAGTTGCGGCGCAACATGCAGGTAAGAAGCCAGGGCGGCGCGGCACCTGGCATGAATGCCCGAACTGACCGGTCAATCCGGTTGTGCTCGACGCTTCGTCTGCAGGGGCTCGCTCCTAGACTGGCCTTGCATTCAAACTAACAATGGGGAATGGCAATGGGCGTGACGAACTGGATCCTGGTGCTCGAATGTGCCTACATGGAATTTTCGAGCTGGCGCGGCAAGAACATCTATCGCCGGACCGTGGACTACGATCGCGTGGTGTGGTGCTGAGCTTGCGCTGATGTCGTGCTGAACGCGACGCGGGCCGCCCGGCTCGCACGCTGCTGTGGCGCTCCTGTGACGCGCTTCTATGATGCGTCAGTCGCGCGTCACTCACGCCTCGCTCGCGGCATGAAAACCCAGGTAGTGCTGGGGCGTCGGCGATGTCATCAATGCATCGGGCGGCGCGGCTTCGGCGTCCACTGAAGCGAGCGTCGCGCGCGTGGCGTGCCGGTTCGAAATCACCGTCCATGCGCCGGAGTCGATTTCATCCGTGTACTGCGCCGTGCACTGCGCCGCGTTTTGCCCCGACGTTTCGACGTGCGCGATGGCGGCCGCCAGCGCCGCATCCATCGCGTCGCGGCCCGGATTGACGATCACGAAACCTTCATTCGCGAGCGCGGCCATGCGCACGCCGAGTTCGCCGCAGAGCGCGCGCTTGCCCGGCACATCGGCGACATCCGAACCGCGGCGCAGCGCGATATCGGCCTGCACCGTCTCATTGACGTAACGCCCCGCGATTTCAAATACCGGATAGCGCGATTCCCACGCTTCGGGCGGACAGCCCTTCGCGGACGGATCGAACGCCACGAAGGGATTCACTTCGGCGGGATAGATGCGGCACACGCGCGGCCGGTGATCGTAGGCGCCACAGCGCAGATCGGGCAGCAGATTCGGACACGGGCCGTCGAACGCGGCCACCACCATCGCGACGATGCGCACCGGCAACGTGCCGCTCATCGCGGCGAACGAGCGCGCGCGTTTGTACGCGGCGTGGGCGTCGTCGGCGGAGGGTTCGACCGGCCAGGGCAAGGCCTCGCAGAAGAGTTGGACGTCGCCGCCGTCGCGCAGCCACACGCGCGCTTCGGCCAGGCTGAGGGGAATGCGCAGATCGTGGCAGCAGCGGCCACACATCGTGCATGAAAAGTGGGTGGACATCGTTTTGACAGCGGTGAAGCGGCGTGGCTCGCGCGCGAGCGCACACCCAAGGCACCGATGCTAACGTGCGCGCCTTACGATCGCCTGAAAGCGTGACACGCCGCCCGCCTTCTCCAACGCCACGTCAAGCCGCCAGCGGCGCCCCCACCGAGGCCTCCAGCCGCGCCATCAGCTCCGCGCGCAACGCGCGGTCCGCGCCCTGCTCGCGGCGCTGCGCGCGCGGCTGCGTCACGTCGAATACGTGACTCGTCGCACGCGTGGCCGCGCCCTTCGCCGGTTCCAGCAGCACGACGCGGTCGGCGAGATACAGCGCCTCGTCGATATCGTGCGTGACCACCAGCGCCGCCATGCGATGCGCCTGCACGAGCGTCAGCAGCAGGTCTTGCAGACGCATGCGCGTCATCGCGTCGACGGCGCTGAACGGTTCGTCGAGCAGCAGCAGGCGCGGCTGCGCGAACAGGCCGCGCGCAATGGCGACGCGCTGCGCCATGCCGCCCGAAAGATGCTTGGGCCAGCGCGCGCCGTCGTCGGCGTGCAGGCCCACTTCGTCGAGCAGCGCGGCCACGCGCGCCGCCGCCGCGCCACGCGCGCGCTCCGGGAAGCAGACGTTGTCGGCGACGCGCAGCCACGGCAGCAGACGCGGCTCCTGAAAAATCACGCCCGCGAGCGGCGACGGCCCGCGCAGCGGCGCGCCGTCGAGCGCGACCGTGCCCGCGTAGTCGCGGTCGAGTCCCGCCGCGATGCGCAGCAGCGTGCTCTTGCCGCAACCGCTCGGGCCGAGCAGCGCGACCACTTCGCCGGGCGCGAGCGTAAGCCGCAGCGCGTCGAGAATCGGCCGCGCGCCATAGCGTTTACTGCGGATGTCGAGATCGAGCAATGCGGGGGCGTTCATGCGCGCGCTCCGTCGTGTGCCGTGTCGCGCCATGCGAGCACGCGGGTTTCGACCAGACGCATCGCGCTGTCCGTGAGTTTGCCGAACAGGCCGAGCAGCAGGATCGCGCCGAACACGATGTCGGGCCGGCCCGTTTCGCGTCCGTCACTGAGCAGATAGCCGAGGCCGCGCGTGGCCGCGATCAGTTCGGCGGCAACCACGAACATCCACGAGACCGCGAGCCCCGTGCGCAGGCCCGTGAGAATCTGCGGCAGCGCGGCGGGCAGCAGAATGCGCGTGAACAGACGCCACGGCGGCAGCCGGTAGACCGCGCCGAGTTCGACGAGCTTGCGGTCCACGTTGCGGATGCCGGACACCACGCTCAGATGCACGGGAAAGAACGCGCCGATCGCGACGAGCGTGATTTTCGGCGCTTCGTCGATCCCCATCCACAGCAGCAGCACAGGCACCCACGCAAGCGACGGAATCGCGCGCAGCGCCTGAAAACTCGGGTCGAGTAAGGCGTCGAGGCGTCGGCTCAGGCCCATCGCCGCGCCCACCGCGATGGCGAGCGCCGCGCCGCAGCCGAAACCCAGCGCGACGCGCGCCGTGCTCGCGGCGATATGCAGCGAAAGCCGCGCGCCGCCCAGTTGCCAGAGCGCCTGGGCGATTTCGCTGGGCGCGGGCACGAGGTTGTCGGGCAGCACGCCGCCGCGCACGAGCGCTTCGAGCAGTGCGAGAAACGCAAACGGCAGCAGCGCGCCCGCGATGCGCCAGCGACGCGGCGCGCCTGCCGCTGCATGCTCCTGCTGACCGGTTTGCGTATCGGCGTGCTCGGCCTCATGCGCCCCGCCCTGCAATACGCGCGGCGCGTGAGCGCCCGGCGAGCCCGGCGCGGCGGCGGCGCGCGTCAGGGTGGGCACGCTCAACTCGTCGATAGCCATCGCGAATCCTCTTAACCTGCGCTTATGTGCGCTTACTGGCGCTGCGCCGATGCCAGCGCCGACTCCGATGCCTGCGTATCGATCAGCGACTCGATCACCTGGTTCAGATTCGTCCCCGGCTTCACGAGGTTTTCCTGCGCGAGAATCGGCGCGGCGGCTTCGAGCGCCTCGATCTGCTTCGCGCCCGGCTGCGGCTGGCTGAAATCGTTGCGGCTCAGTTGCAGCTTCGCGACCGCGAGCGATACTTTGGAATCCTCTGCAACGATCTGCGCCGCCTCGTTCGGATGTTCGCCGATCCACACGCGCGCGCGTTCGTAGACCTTGAGCACGCGTGCCACGGTATCCGGGTACTGCTTGAGGAAATCGTCGCGCACGTTCAGAAAGCCCCACGTATTGAAGTCGACGTTGCGGTACAGCAGACGCGCGCCATTGTCGATCTGCGCAGCGGCCATGTGCGGATCGAGCCCGGCCCACGCATCGACCTGGCCGTTGACGAGCGCGGTGCGTCCGTCGGGATGCTGAAGATTGACGATCTCGACGTCGTCGCGCGTGAGACCCGCCGTATGCAGCGCGCGCAGCGTGAAGAGATACGGATCGGTGCCCTTGGTCGCCGCGATCTTCTTGCCCTTGAGGTCCGCGAGCGTCTTGATCGGCGAATCCTTGCGCACGACCAGCGCGGTCCATTCGGGGCGCGAGAAGATATAAACGGTCTTGATCGGATTGCCGTTGGCCTTGCCGAGCACCGCCGCGAGACCGGCGGTCGACCCGATGTCGATCGCGCCGCTATTGAGGTATTCCAGCGCGCGATTGCTGCCGAGGCTCAGCACCCAGCGCACCTGCGTGTGATCGGGCGCGAAGGCCTGTTCGAGCCAGCCGTTGCGCTTGATGACGAGGCTTTCGGGCGAGTAGTAGGCGTAATCGAGCTTGAGTTCGGCGGGCGCGGCGCTCGCGGCCTGCGCGTGCGAGGGCGACACGGCGAGCAACGCCAGCGGCGCAAGCGCGGCGGCGGCGCGCAACGCGGAAGTCAATCGGCGCCAGAGCGGCGTGTTCCCGCGTGCGTCGTCGTGCGTGTTCGTGAATTGGTTGATCGTGTGGTCCCGCATCGGCTTTCCCCTGTTTGTCTGGCTGCATGGGGAGGCACGCAATGTGCCTCCCGAATTCGCCAAGCATAAGAAGCGCGGACGCCAGAACGAACCAACAATCGCTCAGATCGTAAGCAGCGAAAGGAATATCCGCGCGAAGCGGGAGCGTAGAAGTGGCCGATCAGTCCACCGGAATCCACGCCGCCGTCGCCGCGTCGCTGACGCGGAACGCCGGGAATTTCGCGCCCAGCTCGGCGATCGTGTGGATGTCGTTTTTCACGAGATCGTCGCGCGTGACCAGGGTGGGCTTCACGACGATGTGATGCGCGAGCGGCTGCCCCGCCACATCGAGCGCCGCCGCGCGCACCGAGACCGCGCCCACCACGGCGGGATTGGTCGCCGCCGTCGCCACCCAGGCGCTGCCCGGTGCGCGGATCGCCTCGATATCGGCGGTGGAAATATCGGCGCTGTAAATGCGCAGCTTGCTGGCGACGTTGGCCTCGTCGGCGGCGAGGCTCGCGCCGCGCGCGAACTCGTCGTAGGGCGCGATCACCACGCGAATGTCGGGATGCGCGCGATACGCGGCCGCCGCCTGATTCGCCACCGACTGCGCGATCGGATTGTCGACCGTGCCCCAGCGCGCCTGCTCGCGCACGCCCGGATGCGCCTGCTTGAACGCCTGCCACACGGCGTCGCGGCGATCGAGCGGCGCGAAGCCCGCCACGTAGACATACCCCGCCGAGAACGCGTTGCCGTTGTCCTTCACGGCCTGGCCGAGCAGCAGCGTGGCGAGGTCGTGATCGCTCTGTTCGATCTGCGGGATCTTCGGATTGGCGAGATCGACGTCGAAGGCCACGACCTTGATGCCCTTGTCGAGCGCCTGCTGCACGACGTCCTTCAGCGACTCGGGCAGCCCGTGATTGACGATGATCGCGGACACGCCCAGATTGATCGCCTGCTGGATCTGATCGCGCTGCTGCGCAGCGTCCTGACGTCCTTCGTAAATGCGCAGGTCGATGCCGAGCGCCTTCGCCTGCTTCTGCGCGCCCGCCTCGTAGGCCTGGAAGAAGTCGCCTTCCGAGAGATAGTTGACGAGCGCGATCTTCACGCCGCCCTTGTCGAACGGCGCGGGCGCGCCCTTGAGCGGCGCGGCCTGCGCGGAGACGGCGCCGAACAGCGCCGCCGCGCTCAAGGCGATTGCACTGATTGCGCCGATCGCACGGCGGCCGGTACGGGACATCGACTTGTTCATATTGCTCCTCTTGTTATTCAGGTTTCCTATGTTTATCGGACCCACTTTTTATTCAAACGCATTTTCTCTACCTGACCCCACGCTTCACGCGCGGGCGTCGTTTCTGCGGCCGATGCTGAAGGTGAACGCCAGCGCCACCACCAGCAGCGCGCCCTTGATGCAATCCTGCAAGTAGTACGGCGCGTTCAGCATCGTCAAGCCGTTGAGCAGCACGCCGACGAACACCGCGCCGATCACCGTGCCCGGCACGTTGGGCCGCTTCGCGCCCCACACCGCGTAGCCGACCAGCGAGGCCGCCACGGCGTCGAGCAGCAGCGAATGGCCCGCGCTGACGTCACCGCGTCCCACGCGCGCCGCGATCAGCAGACCGCCGAGCGACGCCAGCGCGCCCGAGGCCACATACGCCGCCACGCGATAGCGCGCGGCGGGCGCGCCCGCGAGCCGCGCCGCCGTTTCGTTGCCGCCGATCGCGTAGATCACGCGGCCCCAGCGCGTGGCCGCCATCACGACCGAGACGAACACCGTGAGCACCGCGAGCACGAGCACCGGCGCGGGCACCACGTCGAAGAAGAAACGCGCGCGGCCCAGCGCGAGAAAGGCATCGGGGAAGGTGCCGCTCGCTTCGCTGCCGTCGGGCAGGATCGTGCCGGTGGCGAGCGAGCGTCCGCCCGTGGGGATCAGTTGCAGGCCCGCGAGCAGAAACAGCGTGCCAAGCGTCGCGAGCTGATCGGGCACATGCAAGCGCGTGATGAGCACGCCGTTGAACAGCCCCGCCGCCACGCCCAGCGCGAGGCAGGCCGCCGCCGCTTCCCACGCGTTGCCGTGCCAGACCACCAGCACGTAGCTGGCCGCCATTTGCGCCGACGCCGCCACGCTGCCGACGGACAGATCGAAGCCGCCCGCCGCCAGCGTGATCGTCACGCCGATGCCGAGCAGCGCGACGATCGAGACCGCCTGCAGGATGCTGAAGAGATTCGCGACGTTCAGAAACGCGGGCTCGCGCGCGGTGAACAGCACGAGCATGGCGGCGAGCACGAGCAGCAGGCCGCTGCGTTCAAGCAGTACGAGCAGGCGGCGCGGTTGTGATGTACCGGATGCCGCGTGCGGCAGCGGTTGATCGGTGACATCGGTGACGAGCGGAGTGGCGGCGCTTTTCATGGTCGCTTTTGAGTTGCTTAGTGTGTCGATTGCGATTCGATGGCTTCGGCAGGATGGCTGGCTTCAAACGGATCGGCGGTCTCTAACGCGCCAAGGTCTAACGCGCCCCGATCGAAATACACGATGCGGTCGGCGACTTCGTGCGCCTCCTCCAGATCGCTCACCAATACGAGGGTCGCGCGGCCCGGCGCTTCGCGCCGCAGCGTCGCCGCGATATCGGCGCGCGCGCCCGCGTCCACGCCCTGAAACGGTTCGTCGAGCAGCAGCACGCGCGCGGGTTCGGCGTGCCAGCGCGCGAGCAGCACTTTCTGCTGATTGCCGCCGGACAGTCGCGGCAGACGATCGTCCGGCCCCGCGCAGCGAATGCCGAACGCGTCGATGGCCGCACGCGCGGCGGCGCGCTCGCGCTCGCGCGCGACGAAGGCGCCCCGGCTCCAGCGCGACAGAAACGGAAAGCCGATCGTCCCCGCAATCGAGGCGAAGGGCACGGCATCAGGAAACAGCGAGGTGCGCCACCGGTCCTCGCCCGCGAGAAACACACCCGCGCGGATCGCGTCGCCGGGCGTGCGCGGACGCCACGGCGCGCCGTCGAGCCGCATCTCGCCCGCGAACGCACGCGTCGCACCGAAGATCGTCTGCGCGAGCCGCGACTTGCCTGCGCCCACCGGCCCCACCACGGCGACGATTTCGCCATCGCGCACGTCGAGATCGAATGCAGCGGTACGGTCGGTGAGACGCAGTTGGCGCAACTGCAGAATCGCCTCTCCATTATTTAGTTCGTCATACGAATCAATACGCGGCGGCGGTAAAGGACGGCCGATCATCGTTTCGAGCGCGGCGTCGAAGTCGACCGGCGCGCTTTGCTGCGATACGACGCGGCCATCGCGCAGCACCGCCACGCGCGTCGCGAGACGGCGCAGATCCGCGAGCCGATGCGAGACCAGCAACACGGCCACGCCCTCGTCGCGCAAGGTGTCGACGAGCGCGTGCAGGCGCGCGGCCTCGGCGGCGGACAGGCTGGCCGTGGGCTCATCGAGGATCAAGAGACGCGGCCGCGTGGCCAGCGCGCGCGCCAGCACGACGCGTTGTTGCGCGGCCAGCGCGAGCGTGCCGAGCGGCGCATCGAGATCGGCATCGAGCCCCACGCGCGCGGCCAGTTCACGGGCACGTTCGCGCCGCGTCGCGCGCGGCGTCCACCAGCTTTGCGCGCCGCCGCAGAGTTCGTCGAGCAGCAGGTTATCGGCGATCGACGAAGCGGGCACCACGGCATCGGCGATCGATTGATGCACGGTCGCCACGCCCAACTGGCGCGCGGCCAGCGGCGAAGCCGGCGCGTAACGCTGGCCGTCGAGCTGCATTGCGCCCGCGTCGGCGCCCTGCACACCGCTCACGATCTTCACGAAGGTCGATTTGCCCGCGCCGTTCGCGCCCATCAGCGCGACCACCTCGCCCGCGCCAATCGAAAAGTCCAGATGCGAAAGCGCGACGGTCGCGCCAAAGCGCTTGTCGATCGCGCGGGCGGAGAAAATCGGGGCGGAAGAATTCGGAGCGGACATGCGGGCGTCTCGGTCTCGCAGGCACAGGATGGCGTCATCGTAGCGAGACGCTTCGTTGCGCCCAACGAAGCGATGCTCATATTGATCCGCGCGCCATCGATAAGGCGGCTGAACGCGGCAAAACCCCGCGAGCGCTGTTTTTACGGCGTTTTATCCGTGATAACGCGATGCATCGCGCACAAATACGCGCCGCCGATATCGATTCGAGAATCCGTTATTGGAGCGCCGCGATGCGCATTTCTATACTGGCCCTTCACGCCATCCGAGGCCGAGTCCCGATGGAGAAACCCGGAGGAACACCATGACAATATCGCGATCCGCTCCCATTCCCGACCTTCACGCCGCCGCGCTCTCGACCGGCACGGACTACGAAACGCTCGCCGCGCGTTTTCGCCCGATCTTCGCGGAGATCGCGCGCGGCGCGGCCGAACGCGACCGCGAACGCATCTTGCCGCACGAGGCCATCGCCGCCTTGAAGGAAGCCGGTTTCGGCGCAGTGCGTCTGCCCGTGCGCGACGGCGGTGCGGGCGCGTCCATTCCGCAATTGTTCCAGTTGCTGATCGAACTGGCCGCAGCCGATTCGAATCTGCCGCAAGCGCTGCGCGCGCATTTCGCTTTCGTCGAAGACTGGCTCAACGTGCCGCCCGACGCAGATCAGCGCGCGTGGTTCGACCGCTTCGCGAGCGGCCAGATCGTGGGCAGCGCGTGGTCCGAAGTCGGCAACGTGGCCGTCGGCCAGGTGCAGACCCAGGTCTCGCAGCGCGACGGCCGCTTCGTCGTGAACGGCGCGAAGTACTACAGCACCGGCACGATCTACGCCGACTGGATCGACGTCTACGCGCAGCGCGAAGCCGATGGCAGCGACGTGATCGCCGCCGTGAGCACGCATCAGCCGGGCGTGGTGCGCGAGGACGACTGGGACGGCTTCGGCCAGACCACCACCGGCAGCGGCACGACGCGCTTCAACGATGCCGTGGTCGAACCGCGCAACGTGATCGACTTCGCGCGCCGCTTCAAGTATCAGACCGCGTTCTATCAGCTCTTTCACGTGGCCACGCTCGCGGGCATCGCCGAGGCCGTGCAGCGCGACGCCGCCGAACTCGTGCGCACGCGCAAGCGCGTCTACAGCCACGGCAACGCGCCGCACGTGAGCGAGGACGCGCAGATCCAGCAGGTGGTCGGCGAAATCGCGTCGTGGGCCTATGCCGCGCGCGCGGTCGCGCTACTGGCGGCCGAACCCGCGCAACGCGCCTACGAGGCGCGCTTCGGCGGCGACGAAGCGGTCGAACGCGCCGCCAACGTCGAAGCCGAAATCGCGTCGGCGCAAAGCCAGCTCACGGCGTCGGACTTCGCGCTGCGCGCGGCGACGCATCTGTTCGACGCGCTCGGCGCCTCGGCCACCAGCACGCGCCTCGCACTCGACCGGCACTGGCGCAACGCGCGCACGGTGTCCTCGCACAATCCGCTCGTCTACAAGGCGCGCATCGTCGGCGACTGGGCCATCAATGGCACCGAGCCGCCCTTCGTCTGGCAGATCGGCAACGGTCCGGGCCGTGGGAGCAAGTGAACGTCATGAGTAAAACCATCCGCCTGAACGCCTTCGAAATGAACTGCGTGGGCCATCAGTCGCCGGGGCTGTGGACGCATCCGCGCGACCGCTCGTGGCAATACAAGGACCTCGAATACTGGACCGATCTCGCGAAGATTCTCGAGCGCGGCATTTTCGATGCGATCTTTATCGCCGATGTGATCGGCTATTACGACGTCTATCAGGGCGGCAATTATCACGCGCTGCATCAGGCCGCGCAGATTCCCGTGAACGATCCGCTGCAGCTCGCCGCGCCGATTGCGATGGTCACCGAGCATCTGGGCATCGGCATCACGGCGTCGACGAGTTTCGAGCATCCGTATACGTTCGCGCGGCGTCTGTCCACGGCCGATCATCACACCAAGGGGCGGCTCGCCTGGAACGTGGTGACCTCGTACCTCGAAAGCGGCGCGAAGAACGTGGGCCAGTTGGGCCTGCGCGATCACAACGACCGTTATGCGGTGGCCGCCGAATATCTCGAAGTGCTCTACAAGCTTTTCGAAGGCAGCTGGGAAGACGGCGCCGTGGTGCGCGACCGCGAGAACCGCGTGTTCACGCATCCCGAGCGCGTGCATGAAATCGGCCACAAGGGGAAATATTTCGAAGTCCCAGGTTATCACCTGTGCGAGCCGTCGCCGCAACGCACGCCGGTGCTGTTCCAGGCGGGCGCATCCGGTCCCGGCAAGCGCTTCGCCGCCGAACACGCCGAATGCGTGTTCGTGGCCGCGCCCACCCAGACGCTGCTGCGCGACTATGTGGCCGACGTGCGCCGCCAGGCCGCGCTCGCGGGCCGCGATCCGCGCCAGCTGCTGATCTACAACCTCGTGACCGTGATCGTCGACGAAACCGACGCCAAGGCCCAGGCGAAGTTCGAGGAGTATCAGCGGCACGTCTCGTACGACGGGTCGCTCGTGTTCATGTCGGGCTGGACCGGCATCGACTTCGGCCAGTATCTGCCGACCGATACCGTGAAGCGCGTGGAAACCAATGCGATCGTCTCCGCCGTCGAGCATCTGGCGGGCGGCGACAAGGCGTGGACCATCGAGGAACTCGCGCGCTGGGGCGGCGTGGGCGGACTCGGCCCGGTGTTCGTGGGCTCGCCGTCCACGGTCGCGGACATTCTCCAGCAATGGGTCGAGGCCACCGATGTCGACGGTTTCAATCTCGCGTATGCCATCGCGCACGAAACCTTCGAGGACGTGGTCGAGCATCTCGTGCCGGAATTGCAGCGGCGCGGCGTGTATCCGCGCGCCTATGCGAGCGGCACGCTGCGCGAGAAGCTGTTCGGCGCGGATGCGCGTCTGCCGCTTGATCATCCTGCGGCGCAGTTTCGCGATATCGAGCGGGTGAAGCGTGAAGCTGCCGCGCAAGTGAACGCGCAAGCGGACGCGCAGTCATCCACACATTCATCCGCGAACAGCGTGCAGGCGGAAGCCACGGCCTGAGCGGCCGGATTCATCACGCGCCCGCGCCATGGCGGCCCGGGCGCGTCTCATCCCGACACCTACACTCACCGGACCACACCTATGACTGAACTCGCGGCCACGGCGGCGCGCGACGGCACCTTGCGTCGCGGCTATCTTTCGTTATCCGAACTGATTGCGCAATCGATCGGACTCGTCGGCGCGGCGGGCGGCGCGGGGCTCCTGATCCCCGCGGTGTTCGCCACAGCGGGCAACGGCACCTGGCTCGCCTATCTGTTCGCGACCGTGGGCCTGCTGTTCGCCTCGTGGAGCATCACGCAGTTCGCCAAACGCACGGCCTCGCCCGGCGCGCTCTACACCTATGCCGCGCGCGGCCTCGGCCCGATCTGGGGCGCGGTGGCGGGCTGGTCGCTGCTGATCGCCTATGGCGTGGGCGCGGCGGGCATTCTGCAAGGCACGGTCAACGAGATCGTGGTGCTGTTCAAGGATATCGGCGTGGCCTCGGGCGCGGGGCTCGCCGTGACGGTCGCGATCACCGTGTTCGTGACGCTGGGCGCGTGGTTCATCACGTGGCGCGACATCCGGCTCTCGACGCGCACCACGCTGTGGATCGAGTTGAGCACCGTGGCGCTGATTGTGTTCGTGATCGTCGCGGCGCTGTTCGCGCAGCATCGCTGGGTCGATACGCATCAGCTCACGCTGGCCGCCGTGAAGCCCGATCAGTTGCGGCTCGGCATGGTGCTCGCCTTCTTCAGCTTCACGGGCTTCGAAAGCGTGACCGCGCTCGGCGCGGAAGCGCGCGAACCGTTCCGCCTGATTCCGCGCGCCGTGATCGTCAGCATTCTCGGCCCGGCGGCGCTGTTTCTCGCCGCATCGTATGGTCTCGTCGCGCTGTTCCAGGGCGCGGCCACGCCGCTCGACCAGGCGAGTGCGCCGCTTTCGGCAGTCGCGCACGGCATTCATCTGGGCGCGCTCGGCGTGCTGATCGACGCGGGCGTGGCGCTGAGCTTCTTCGCCGCGTTCTTCTCGTCGATCAACGCCGCCGCTCGGCTGCTCTACACCTTCGCGCGCCAGGGCCTGCTGCACGCAGCAACGGGCCGCGCGCACGCGGGCAACGCCACGCCGCACGTCGCGGTCACGCTGCTCGTGGTGCTTTCGCTGATCGTCGCGGTGACGTTCCAGTTCGCGGGGACGTCGCTATTCGACGCGTACGGCTATCTGAGCACGATCGCCACGTTTGGCTTCCTGCTGACCTATGTGATCGTGGCGGTCGCCGCGCCCTGCTTCCTGCGCCGTCGCGGCGAACTCAAGCCGCGCCATGTGGCGATCAGCGCGGCGGCCACCGTGCTGATCGGCATTCCGTTCGTCGGCAGCATCTATCCGGCGGCGCCCGGCGTGTATGCGGTGCTGCCCTATGTGTTCGGCGCGCTGCTCGCGGCGGGACTCGGCTGGTTTCTGGCTTTGCGCGTGGTCGCGCCGCATCGGCTGCGCGAGATCGAAGCGGAACTCGCGGATGCGGATTCGACGCGCGAGGAAGGCCCGACGCTCGCCGATGCGCGTGGCGTGTCGGCGGCTTGAAGGCGGTTTGATGACTTGTCGCGGCGCTTGAACGCGCCGCCTTCAGGCACAGATTGAAGCGCCGGCCAATCCGCTGACCGAGGCGCCGCTCAGCCTAAAACTCAAGCCGCCGACGCACCCGAGCACCGTCCGCATGAGCGCGCCTGGCCGAGCCGCAGGCGTCCGGCGCTGACCGTCACTTCGGCGCCGCATTCGCATCGGCACACCCAGACGCCATCGCCCGCATAGCGCTCGGTCGTCAACTGCCCGAACACCTCGCCGCCCTTCAACGACGGCGAACCCGGGCGCGAGCGCCAGACCTGGCGCTGCTCGCGGCAGCCGCAATCGCGCGTCTGGCCGCTCTCCACCGCATCGAGCCGCGCGCTCACATGGCCGCCGCAGCGGCAGCGCCAGAGCCACACGTCCGCGCCGCGATAGCGCAGCGCGACGAGCTGGCCGTAGGTGCGGCCAGCCACATCGCGAGTCGGCGGGAACGGCCACGCGGGCGGCAAGGGGTCAGGGATACGCGAATTCACGACGAATAAATGGGATTCGGCGGCCGGCTTTCAACGGCTCGTGGGGTGCCCTCATTCTACAGCGACGGCGCAAAAGCGCCGCGCGCCGCCATATGGCGGGAAACCCTCGGCATGCCGCCCCAAAAAATGCGCCCCAAAGCAAACGGCACACGCGACGGACATTCCGCCCGCGTGTGCCGTTCTTGTCAGGCTCCCGCGCCTTCAGCGCGAGAGCGGCGCGATCGCCCGTCCCTCAATTCCACGCATGGCGCGCGGGCTTTTTCCCGTTCAGATAGTAATTGCCGACGAGGTGATACTTCCAGCGCACCGGATCGTGCAGCGTGTGCGTGCGCGCGTTGCGCCAGTGGCGGTCGAGGTTGTGCGCCGCCAGCGTCGACTGCGTGCCGCCCAGTTCGAACAGCTTTTCGCCCGCCAGCAGCGCGGCTTCGGTCGTCAACACCTTCGCCTCGCCCACGGCGACGGAGGCGCGCGCAACGTCGTCCTCGCTAATCGTGTCCTGTGCGGCGATCGCGTCGAACAGCCTCGCGGCGCGTTCGAGCAACGCTTCGGCGGCGTGCAGCTGAATATGCAGATGGCCGATTTCGCGCAGCGTGAGCGGATCGTCGGCGGCGCGCTCGACGCCGCTGTCGACCCACGGACGCGCGCGCTCACGCACAAACGTCAGCGTGTCGGCGACGGCGGCGCGCGCGATGCCCGCGTCGATGGCCGCCTGGATGATCTGCGAAACCGGGCCGTTCAGCGTCGGCTGCTCGGAGACGCGATGCGCCGGGAACACGTGCGAAGCGCCGACGCGCACGTTGTCCAGCGTGACCGTGCCGCTCGCCGTGGTGCGCTGGCCGAAGCCCGACCAGTCGTCGGTGATCGCGAGGCCCGGCGTGCCCTGCGGGATCCACGCGAGCCAGCCGCGCCCGTCCGCGTCGAGCCCGAGCACCGGCACGTAGTGCGCGAACAGCGCGCCCGTCGAATAGAACTTGGTGCCGTTGACCACGTAATCGTCGCCGTCGCGCAGCACGCGCGTCCTGAGGTCGAGCACGTGTTTCGTCCCTTTTTCTGAGAAACCGTTGCCGAAGCGCTTGCCCGCCAGCACCTCGCCGAAGAAAAAGCGCTTCTGCTCCTCGGTGCCCGTGAGCGCGATCACGTCTACGAGCCCGAAATGGTTCTGCGGCAACTGCCCGAGCGACGGGTCGGCGGCCGAAATCAACTTGACGACCTCGGTCAGCGTGACGAACGAGACGCCCGCGCCGCCATAAGCCTTCGGCACCGTGATGCCCCAGAGGCCCGACTGCGAGAACCATTCGATTTCCTCGCGCGGCAGCCGCCGCTCGCGGTCGCGCAGCGCGGCGTCTTCGGCGAGGCGCGCGGCCAGTTCGCGCGCGGCGTCGAGCGCTTCGTTGTCGTCGGCGATGACGCGCGCGGTCGTGCGCGCGGCCCGGTCTCCGGTCTCTGCCATGGATGGCTCCGCGTGATGAGGTCGTTCGTTGATGGATGGCGTGCGCCTGGCACGCGGGACCAATCTAGCAGCGCGCCCGGCGCGGCCCAACCGAGCGATTGGCACATCGATATTCCGCGCGGGACTAATCCCGTTCGGGGATGCGCGGCGGCATGCGGGGAAAAAGGCGCGGCGGCGCCGAAAAACGCCCCGGCGGGCGGGCCGGGCGGCCCTGCTGCGGGTGTGGGATAATCGCTGAGTTTGCCCAAAGCGCAGCTCAAAAGGTTGTCCGCACGGGCGCGCGAAGGGCCTTTATTCCCGTGGCCCGCTGTTTTCCTGCGACCTTTTCGACCTTTTCATAGCACCCACGATGCCCGCATACCGTTCCAAAACCTCCACCGCCGGCCGCAACATGGCGGGGGCGCGCTCCCTGTGGCGCGCCACCGGCATGAAAGACGAAGACTTCCAGAAGCCGATCATCGCGGTGGTCAACTCGTTCACCCAGTTCGTGCCCGGCCACGTGCACCTGAAGGATCTGGGCCAGCTCGTCGCGCGCGAGATCGAGGCCGCCGGCGGCGTCGCCAAGGAATTCAACACCATCGCGGTCGACGACGGCATCGCGATGGGCCACGACGGCATGCTCTACTCGCTGCCGAGCCGCGACATCATCGCCGACTCGGTCGAGTACATGGTCAACGCGCACTGCGCCGACGCCATGGTCTGCATCTCGAACTGCGACAAGATCACCCCGGGCATGCTGATGGCCGCCATGCGCCTGAACATCCCCGTGATCTTCGTCTCGGGCGGCCCGATGGAAGCGGGCAAGACGCGCCTCGCGAACCCGGTCACGAAGGCCATCGAAGTCAAGAAGCTCGACCTGATCGACGCGATGGTGATCGCCGCCGACTCGAAGTACAGCGACGCCGAAGTCGCTGAAGTCGAGCGCTCGGCCTGCCCGACCTGCGGCTCGTGCTCGGGCATGTTCACGGCCAACTCGATGAACTGCCTGACCGAAGCGCTCGGTCTCTCGCTGCCGGGCAACGGCACGGTGGTGGCCACGCACGCGGACCGCGAACAGCTGTTCAAGCGCGCGGGTCACCGCATCGTCGAACTGGCGCGCCAGTACTACGAGGAAGAAGACGAACGCGTGCTGCCGCGCTCGGTGGGCTTCAAGGCCTTCGAGAACGCCATGACGCTCGACATCGCCATGGGCGGCTCGACCAACACGATCCTGCACCTGCTGGCTATCGCGCAGGAAGCGGGCATCGACTTCGGCATGACCGACATCGACCGCCTCTCGCGCGTCGTCCCGCAGCTCTGCAAGGTCGCGCCGAACACGAACAAGTACCACATCGAAGACGTGCATCGCGCGGGCGGCATCATGGGCATCCTCGGCGAGCTGGATCGCGCCGGCAAGCTGCACACCGACGTGCCGACCGTGCACGCGCCTTCGCTCAAGCACGCGCTCGACCAGTGGGACATCGTGCGCACCGACGACGAAGCCGTGAAGACGTTCTACATGGCGGGTCCGGCGGGCGTGCCCTCGCAGGTCGCATTCAGCCAGAACACGCGCTGGCCGAGCCTCGACAGCGACCGCGCCGAAGGCTGCATCCGCTCGTACGAGCACGCGTTCTCGAAGGAAGGCGGCCTCGCCGTGCTGACGGGCAACATCGCGCTCGACGGCTGCGTGGTGAAGACCGCGGGCGTCGACGACAGCATCCTCGTGTTCGAAGGCACGGCGCACGTGACCGAGTCGCAGGACGAAGCGGTCGCGAACATCCTCGCCGACAAGGTCAAGGCCGGCGACGTGGTAATCGTGCGCTACGAAGGCCCGAAGGGCGGCCCCGGCATGCAGGAAATGCTCTACCCGACCAGCTACATCAAGTCGAAGGGTCTGGGCAAGGCCTGCGCGCTGCTGACCGACGGCCGCTTCTCGGGCGGCACCTCGGGCCTCTCGATCGGCCACTGCTCGCCGGAAGCGGCAGCGGGCGGCGCGATCGGCCTCGTGCGCGATGGCGACAAGATCCGCATCGACATTCCGAACCGCACGATCGACGTGCTGGTGTCGGACGAGGAACTCGCGCGCCGTCGCGAGGAGCAGAACGCCAAGGGCTGGAAGCCGGTGCAGCCGCGTCCGCGCAAGGTCTCGGCGGCGCTCAAGGCGTATGCCAAGCTCGTGATGTCGGCCGACAAGGGCGCCGTGCGCGATCTTTCGCAGCTCGACGACTGAAGCTTGCGCGATCTTTTGCTGGATCGCTGATGAAAAAGCCGCTCTTGGGAGTAATGCCGTTCAGTTGAGGTCTTTCCGAAGATATCGAACGGTATAACGAGCATGACGGAACTTGACGGCCCAGTCGCATTGTCGACCGGGCCGTTTTCCATTGGTGAGCAGCTTGAGGTGTTCACGCAGTCGTTTGAGAACGGCGGCGAGCTTGGCGAGTGCTGGCGCGCGCAGCCCGCATCATCTCGTGCCGGATGAGATGGAGGGAACGCACAAAGCCGAGTTCGATTGGCTCGCACTTCGCCTCAAAGGCACAGCAAGGCCCTGGCATAGATCATCCCGTTCATGTCGTAGCGGCCGAATACAAGGTTCGCAACGAGATGTATCGGAATCAAGATCAGCGTCACAGCCCGCACCTGCGGGTAGCTTGCCACCTTGCCGCCCGCGTAACCCTGGGCGCCGAAGGGCTCGTGATTGGCCGAGCTGTCCGGGTTACGCAGCGTGGTGCCGACCATTGCCCACAAGCTCAGCCGCTTGAAGTCGCGCGCGCAGCGGCCTGCCGGCGGAGCCAGCCCATAGCCGCATCACCCAGGCGCTGACGCGCCTGCGCGATAGCGCTCATGCCGACGAACGTGGCTTCGTTGGGTAAAACCGGATCGAAGCAATGGACCACCTCGCTGGTCGACCTGAGGCCCCAAAGCGGCCTTGGACGGTTTTGGGGGTGTGCTCAACCCTTTAGCAATTCCGAATCTGAGCACATCACAAAGTCAACCGGAGTGGTCAAAACATACGTTCAAGAGCTATCGATCTCGAAGGCGAGGCGCCGACCTTACTCGCGCTGGTCTTCGCTGTTGGAGGAAGCTTCCGTGGTGCCTGCACTCCTTCATCCTGCATGGCTGCATTAATCACCGCGTCGATTTCTTCAATCAATTTCTCTTGCGCGAACTGCGCCCTTACCTTCTCGGCATTCGATCGCGCCGTCCCGATTCCCCGAAGCACAGACACCCCGGCACACCCGCACACGAACGCGAAAAACCCGAAGCCGATTCGATGCCCGGCCTTCATCAAGCCTATGGATACGAGACCAAATCCGACCATCGCAAGCAACCACCCAACATCGATCGAAAGCTCATCAATCAGAACCCCTTTCGTGACGTCCCAGAGCATTCCCGTTGCTGCAATCAATGCGGCATAGAAGACGATCTTTGCTCCAAATGTCTCCGTAAGTTCTCGAAAGATTTCATCCACGTCGGCGAGCAAAGCAGACGTGGCCAGATAGAAGATGAGAAGCCCCGCAATGTTCCATATTTTTTTCATTACACGCCCCGTAGTCGCTGTTTGATGCCGTGATTATCGGCAAGCACACGGCAAATGCCAACGCACGGGAAGAGAATGCGCGAATTGTGCGGATTACCATTTATTCGCAGGCACCGTGCCCTGGAGGTTTGGTGACCCCAAAGAATCGATCGCCCGAAGCCGGCGCATCGTTTCGCTTGAAGCCCAGTCGGTATCCGCCTGGGCTTCGAGGCATAGGAAGCGCAATCGCGTGGCCGGCATCCGAAAGGAATTCATCATCAAGCTCTGGAAGGAAACGGTCGGCTACTCGTCCATTCAGATGGCGCAGATTCTCGGACTCAAGAGCCCGCATCGGTGGCGCGACTACACTGACGAGAACAAACCGAAAGGCGTTCCGCCGGCCAATCTCCTCATGCTATCGGCCATCGTTACGCTCCCGCCCTGAGCACGCAACATCGGAGCGAGGCTCGAATATGGCTGCCCTCGTGCGCGGGATATTAGCCGACGCCTTTCGTTGGGCAGAAACAAGAAGTCAACCCGACATGGGAAAAATCCCGTGACCGTCACCAGAAACCGAACTTTAAGGTCGGCCGAGCGTGACTCACGCAAGAGCAGTTCATGGTGATCTATGCTGCCGCATCTGAAATGGAGCCTTGGGTGACGCGCAGGCTTAAAGCTAGCGAGCGAACTGCTGCGCTTTTTTTCGCTGGTCAGCACGCTCGACACGCCACAGCATGTGGCCGCGCAGACGTTGCGCGTCGACGAGCGCACGCAGGCGCGCCACGCGCAACTGATCGCGCAGACATCCACGCCATCGAGCGGCGCGAGCGCACATCAACTACGCGCACGCGCCCGCTCGCTTACTCACTGATCGTCATCCGGTCCCGGCGAGCCCGAATCGATATGGCCCGCCGTCCCCACGCCCTGCGCGGCGATGGAGCGCGCAAGCAGCCGCTTCGCTTCCTGGCTCGACGCGTCGATCGTCACCGCATGGCCCGCGTTCTGCCACGCGCACGACCACTTGCCCTCGCGCGCGCAAAGCCGCCCATAACCGAGAAGCGCATCGCGCTCTTGTTCGCGCGCCTGCAAATCGGCCTTCATCTGCTGTGCCTCGGCGTTGCCGGGCTGCGCGGCGAGCGCGCTCGTGATCGCGCGGCGCGCGGGCCACAAGCGGTTCTTGTCGAGATTCGTCCGCGCCACGGCGAGATTGCGCGCGACATCAGCGCGCGTGGCCGTACCGCCGTTTTTCTCCGCGGATTGATCCGCCGATGCGCGAGCGTCCACGGCCCCATTACGCGGTGTGGGCGCGGCGTGAGCCGATTGGGTCGGCACCGCGGCGACCGAAGGCACCGCGCGCGCCGTCGCGTCGCGATGCGCGGGTGCGGGTCCGGCCAACGGCGCTGCATGCACCGTGGCCGTCGTGGCCGAGGGCGCGCGCGTGCCGTCCTGCTGCGACGACACCGCGCCCTCCACCGACTGCCCGATCATCGCGCCCGCCGGCGCATCGCGATGCGAAATCACATAGCCCGCCAGCGCGGCCGCGACCAGCGCCACCGCGCCGAACGCGTAGAGCGGCAGACGCGAGCGCCGCGCGCCGTGCGATTCGTGCGCGCGATAGCCGTCGTAATCGGCGTAAAAACGTTCGCGCCCGAAACCCGCCGGCACCGCGCCGCGCTCGGTATGGAAACGCTGCGAGACGACGCGCGGCCGCTCGGGCGTGCCGCCCTCGCCGCCTCGCGACGCACCGGCAAGCTGGTTCGCGCCGCATTGGGGACAAAATATCAATGGCGCATTCAGCCGGTTGCCGCAGTGGGGACACTGCCTCGGACCGGGGGCGCCTCGACCTGGTTCGTTAAACATGGGAAGAGCTAGCGATTCGAAAGCTTCAAGGGCCGCCGCGGCCCGAAGGCGACATGCGACGGATGACGAATGGCGAAGCGCCGCAATTTGCGTGCCGCTGCGCCGGATGCGCGAACAACGCGAAGGAGGATGGGCGAGAAAGTGGAAACGAATATGAGCCACTTCCGCGTGAAGATCAATCGGCGGATTCGGCCACGATGGCGGATCTGGATGACGCCCCATGAAACCCTCGCCGCTGAGCGCCGCAATGCGGACAGCGCGCAGAATAAAAATCAATCTGAATATTGGCGCGGCGCGGCTGTCACATCGAATTACAGAACGGCGTTCGCTGGAACACAGTTCGTCGGAGAATATGCGCGACTGTGGTGAAACCGGGGCGAAACCGGGACGAGATTCAGTTCGATTGAATTGCCGATTTATGCGGGTGCTGCCGACTTATCATTCAGGCGCTGCCGAATAACGCGCGATGCGGCTTGCAGCGTGCGTTTCGCGGGGAGCGGGCAGAAACGGCGCGAAAGTCGGCGCGCAAGAACCTGCACATCGCTCACATGTAAGAGAAAGAATAAGAAACAAACTCCGATATCCTCAGAAAAATGGCGATGTTATGCTTGAGACACAGTGAAGTGATCCCGATGCATACGACATCGTTGATTTTCACTAATGTGCGTCGGCGGGTTTTTTTACGCGCACATTTACTAGAACGAAATCCATGGAGAGAAGCGAATTGATTCGCAGCGGGGAAATCCAGCCGGAATGCGCGTTTTTTTCAGCGCTGCGCGCAACAATCCGCATCGAATGCGCACGCATTCGCATCCATCAGACAAATCATTCCCGCTAGCGCGCCGGCAGGCGGATGACCACTTCTCGCACCCATTCCAACGACTCGCCCCCAACATGGCATCGAAAACCGTCGAAACCCAGAGCGTCGTCTCCGTCGGCAGCAAGATCCGCTCACTGCGCCAGCGCCAGGGGCGCACGCTGGACGACATCGCGACCGTCTCGCAGCTTTCCAAGCCCTTTCTTTCGCAAGTCGAGCGCGACCACGCGAGCCCGTCCATCACCTCGCTCGTGAGCATCGCGAAGGCGCTGGGCGTGCCCGTGAGCTATTTCGTCGATACGCCGACCGAGGAAGGCTGCGTGCGCCGCCGCAAGGACCTGCAGTATTTCGCGTTCGCCGATTCCGCCGATCTGTTCGCGCGGCTGTCGAATCAGTCGGGCGGCCGCCAGCTCGAGGCGATTCTCGTGCGCATGCCGCCCGGCGAGCGTCCGAGCGAGGTGACCACGCACGCGGGCGAGGAATTCGTCCACGTGCTCAGCGGCGAAGTGACGATCACGCTCGAAGGCAAGTCGTTCGTGCTCGGCGCGGGCGACAGCGCGCACTACGAATCGACGGTGCCGCATAGCTGGACCAACGCGCGCGACGACGAAGCCGTACTGGTCTGGGTCGGCACGCCGCGGCTGTTTTAAGCGCCGCGAAGCGCGCGGGCGCGCGCGTCGCTGCACGCGCGTTCGCGCGCCTCCACTCACGCGCCTTCGCGCGCCCTCACTGCGCCTTCACTGCGCGTTCTCCTCGAACACCGCCTCGCCGCGCGCCGGACCGCGTGGGCGTCGCGGACGGCGCACGCGCCGCACTGGCGAGCGCGCGGCCACCGCGCAATAGAGCACCGGCGCGAACACGAGGCCGAGCACCGTCGCCGCCAGCACGCCGCCGAGCACGCCCGTGCCGATCGAGTGACGGCTCTCCGCGCCCGCGCTGTGCGAAAGCGCGAGCGGCACCACGCCCAGCACAAAGGCCGCCGACGTCATCACGATCGGCCGCAGCCGTTCCGCGCAACCCGCCACCACGGCCCCGCCCACGCGCATGCCGCGCTCGCGCCGCGCGTTCGCGGCCTGCACGATCAGGATCGCGTTCTTCGCCGTGAGCCCGACCACCGTCACGAGCCCGACCTTGAAATAGATGTCGTTGGGCAGGCCGCGCAGCAGCATCGCCGTGACCGCGCCGAGCGTGCCGAGCGGCACGACCAGCAGCACCGCGAGCGGCGTGATCCAGCTTTCGTAAAGCGCCGCGAGCACCATGAACACCGCGAGCACGGAAAGGCCGAGCAGCAGCGGCGTATCGCGCGCCGCTTCGATTTGCTCGAACGCGGTGTCGGTCCATTCGTAGGCCACGCCCTGAGGCAGATCGAGCGCGAGCCGCTCCATTTCCCCCATCGCCTCGCCGGAACTGTGGCCGTGCGATTCGCGCCCGCTCACGTCGAGCGACGGATAGCCGTTATAGCGCGCGAGCATCACAGGGCCGCGCGTCCAGCGCGTGCTCGCCAGCGACGAAAGCGCCACGGTCGCGCCCGTGCTGGTCTGCACCGGCAGGTCGAGCAACTGACGGTCGGCCATGCGCGCGTTCGCGTCAGCGGAGACGATCACGCGGCGCATGCGCCCGCCCGCCGGAAAGTCGTCGACGTAGGTCGAGCCGAAGGTCGTGCTCAGCACATCGGCGATACGGTCGAACGGCACGCCGAACGCGTAGGCCTTGGCGCGGTCGATGTCGAGATCGACGCGCGGCGCATCGGGCAGATCCTCCGAATGCACGCCCGCGAGCACGGGGCTTCGCGTGGCCGCGTCGATCAACTGGCCGCGCGCCGCCTTGAGCGCGTCCATGCCCACGCCGCCGCGATCCTCCAACCGGAACGTGAAGCCCTCCGAGTGGCCGATGCCCGGCACCGGCGACGGCAAGGTGGCCTCAACATCGCCGTCCAGGATCGCGGCGAATTTGTCGTTGAGGCGGTCGCGCAGCGCCTGCGCACTGATCGAGCGGCGGTCCCAGTCCTTGAGATCGACGAAGGCCATGCCCACGTTCTGCCCGCTGCCCGCGAAGCTCCAGCCCACCACGCCCGTGACGTTCTCGACCGCGCTTTCGCTACGCAGGATGGCCTCCGTGCGTTGCAGCACCGCGAGCGTGCGCGCCTGATTCGCGCCCGCCGGCAACTCGATCATGACCTGCAACTGGCCTTCGTCCTCGGCGGGCAAAAAGCCTTCGGGCATCTGCCAGTAGAGCCACGCGCCCGCGCCCAGCAGCACCGCGTAAATCGCGAGCACGCGGCGGCTGCGGCGCAGCAGCTTGATCACGATGCCGCGATAGCCACGCGACACGCGTGCCACGCGCGAGGTGCCGTGCGCTTCAATATGCTTCGGTTTCCTGAGCATACTTGCGCACAACGCAGGCGTAAGCGAGAGCGCCATGAACGACGACACCAGCATCGACGCGATCATCGCCACCGCGAACTGACGATAAATGCCGCCCACGTTGCCGGTGAAGAACGCCATCGGCACGAACACGGCCGTGAGCACCGCCGTCACGCCGACGATCGCGCCGCCGATGCGCGACATCGCGCGCCGCGTAGCTTCGCGCGGCGGCAGCCCTTCTTCGTGCATCGCGCGGTGTACGCTTTCCACGACCACGATGGCGTCGTCGACGAGAATGCCGATCGCGAGCACGAGGCCGAACAGCGTGAACACGTTGATCGACATGCCGCCGATATAGAGCGTGAGAAACGCGCCCATCAGCGTGACCGGAATCACGACCGTGGGCACCAGCGTCGCGCGCAGATCGCGCAGGAACAGCCACATCACGCAGAACACGAGCACGATGGCTTCGAGCAGCGTGATGATCACTTCGCGGATCGCCACGCGCACGAAATGCGCGCTGTCGAATGGAATCTCGACGGTGATGCCGGGCGGCATGCGCTTCGAGAGTTCGGCGAGGCGCGCGCGGATCGCGTCCGAGGTTTCGAGCGCGTTGCCACGCGGGCCGAGTTGAATGCCGACGGTCGCGGCGGGCCGTCCGTTGAGCCGCGAGAAGAACGAGTAATCGCTGCGGCCGATTTCCACGCGCGCGATGTCGCGCAGACGCACGATCGAGCCGTCGGTTTTCGCCTTGAGCACGATCTCGCCGAACTGATCGGGCGTCTCCAGCTGGCCTTTCACGTCGACCGAGGCGTTGGTCTGCTGGCCCGCCGCGAACGGCGCGTCGCCGATCGTGCCCGCCGTGACGGGCGCGTTCTGCGCGCTGATCGCCGTGGTCACGTCGCTGGCCGCCAGCCCGTATTCGCGCAGCCGGTACGGATCGAGCCAGATGCGCATCGCTTCGTCGGCGTCCCATAGCTCCGCCGAACCCACGCCGGGCGCGCGCTTGAGTTCGCGCAGCACGTAGCGGTTCAGATAGTCGGCGAGCTGCGCCGAGTCGCGCGAGCCGTCGGTCGAAGTGAGCGCCACCAGCATCAGGAACGTGTTCGACGCCTTCACCACATTCACGCCCTGCTGCACCACCGCTTGCGGCAGGCGCGCCTCGATCTGCTTGATGCGGTTCTGCACGTCCACGAGCGCGATGTCGGGATTCGTGGCGGGCGCGAAGGTCACGTCGATCTCGAGATTGCCGAGGCCGTCGCTGGTGGTTTCGTAGTAGAGCATGCCGTCCGCGCCGTCGAGACTCTCCTCGATGATGCTCGCGACGTTGTCGTCGACGGTTTGCGCCGACGCGCCCGGATACTGCGCGACGATCACGATGCGCGGCGGCGAGAGGCGCGGATACTGCGCGATGGGCAGTTGCGTGATGGCGAGCGCGCCCGCCACCATGACGGCGAGCGCGATCACCCACGCGAAGACCGGCCGGTCGATAAAGAAGAAGGGCACGCGAGGCGTCCTGGCTTAGAGGGCTGTCGGGGAGTCCGGGGTGGTGTCTGCGCTTGCGCTTGCGTTCTCGCCTGTCGTGTCGGCGGGCGGCGCGAACGCGGGCGCATCGACGAGCCGCGCCATGTGCAGCACGTCGTGCAGCGCGCCGTCGCGGATCGCGTCCGCGCGGGCGCACGCCTCCACCTCGAAACCGAACTTGCGATAGAGCGCGAGCGCAGGCGCGTTGTCGGCGAACACCTGCAGTTCGATGCGGCGCAGGCCGAACGCGTTGTCGGCGGCGTCGAGCAGCGCGGCGAGCAGCAGCGAACCCACGCCGCGCCCGTGATACGCGTCGTGCACCGAAATGCCGAGCGAGCCGCAATGCGCGCGCCGCCCGTCGTGCGCCCGCAGTTCGGACTGCCCGACGATCTGCCCTTCGTATTCGGCCACGACCGTCATCGAGTCGGCCTTCTGGCTCGCGAGCCAGGCGCGCACGGCTTCGCCCGTGCGGTAGCCGTGCGAGAGCGTGCCGGGACGCACGCCCGGCAGGTTCATGAGCGCCGCCATCGCGTCGGCGTCGTCGACTTCGGCGGCGCGCACGCGCAGCGCTTTCGCGAATGCGGCGCGCTCGGCCGCGGCATCGTGGAGAAGATTCATGACGCCTCGCTTTCGACGTAAGGAAGCGGCGCGCGCAGACGCCCCATCAGAAACGAATCGACGTAAGCGCCGTCGCGCAGCGTGTTGCCGCGCAGCCGGCCTTCGATCTCGAAGCCGCTCTTGCGATAGAGCGCGATGGCGGGCGCGTTGTCGACGAAGACCCTGAGTTCGAGGCGGCGCAGGCCGAGCCAGTTGTCGGCCAGATCGAGCATCTCTTCGACGAGCCGCGTGCCCACGCCGCGCCGCTGCCAGTCGCCGTGCACGCCCACGCCGATTTCGGCCACGTGCGCGCGGCGCATGCGGCCGATCTGCACCTGGCCTTCGCCGACCAGTTCCTCGCCCATCCAGGCGCCGATCATGACGAGTTGCGGCGTGCGTTTGGCGAGCCATTCGCGCGTGGATTCCAGCGTGCGAAACGGCGTTTGCGGATCGCCGTGCGCCATCGACGGCGAGTAGATCAGCGCGTGCAGTTGCTCCGCGTCGCGCTCCCGTATGCCGCGCAGCACGAGCGGCCCGCCCGTCTGCGGATTTGCGTTATTCGACATCTGTGCATCCTTGTTGTTTTACGTTTTGCTGCACTTCCGTACTGCGCGTTCTTTACTGCTTTTCTGCTTTTCTGCTTTCCGGCTTTCCTGCTTTCCTCCACCGCCGAAATGCACGCGCGGCGCGCGCCCTCGTGCGCGCCGCGTGACCTCCCGTCCCGCTCGCGCGGGCTACAACACCAGTTCGAACGACTTAACTAGCGCGCCCGGCAGTTGCAGGCCGCCGGTCGCGCGCTGTCCCCAGGTGGAATCGGAGAGCAGCAGTTCGGACTCTGCGCCCAGCGCTTCCAGACGCTCGCCGAGCAGGCCGTACAGGCTGTCGTCGAAACGCATGGCGTCGACCGGCGCGACGATCTCGCCGTCTTCCACCCAGAAGGTCGCGAAACGCGTCATGCCGGTCAGGCGGCAATTCATGCGGTCCGAGAAGTTCACGTACCAGAGATTGCCGACGTAAAGCCCCGTACCCAGCCGCGCGAGCACGTCCTCAGGCGCGAGGTCGCCAGTCGCCATCGAAACCGTGGTCGCCCTTTCCTCCGGCAACGCGCCGTTCGGTTCGAGCCCATACTCGCGCGCCGAACGCGCGCTCGTCAGCTGGCCCACGCCGCGACCGCCTTCGATCAGCGGCACGCTCGCGCGCAGATAACCGTCGTCGTTGAAGGCGGGCGAGATGCCCAGTTCGAGCGATTCCGCCAGCGACACGCGCGGATCGAACGCAGCAGCGCCCGTGTTGAGCTTGTAGAGCGGGCTCGTCGAGGCCGCCTGGGCGCGCGCCGAAAAGCCGCCCCACGCCATCGACTCCACGAATTCGGCGAGCGCCGACGGCGCGAGCCACGCGCGATAGCCGCCCGGCGTGAGCACGCGCGGCGCGCGCAGCAGCACCGGCAAACGCGCCGCCGCCTCGCTCACCTTCGCCGCGAACACGGCGTCATCCCACGCGTCGCCCGCGTAGCGCGTCTTGATCGCGCGCCCGTTCGGCTGATACAGCGACCAGCTGAAATTGAAGTTCTCCACTTCGTACCAGCCGCGGCTGCCCGTGGTGGACGCGAAGCCGCGCGAGAGCGTGCCGCCCGCGTAGAAGCCCACGAAATCGAGCCCTTGCGCGCATTGCGCGACGAGTTCGACGAGCGCCTGCGGCTGCGGCAGCTTGCCGTTGCGGCGCGTGCTGCGCGACCACGACGTGGTGTCGAACAGCACGTGCGGATCGTCGGGCGCGTCGAGCAGGCTTTCGCGCAGCGCTGCGAGCGCCTCGGCGACGTGGCGCACGTCGGCGTTCGCGTCGCCGCTCAGGTCGAGCGTCGAATACGCCTGGCGCGCGCCGTGCACGAGCCGCAGCGTCAGACGCCCCTGCTCCACCTGGCCGCTCTGGCGCACCTTGCCCGCGTTGAAGCGGATGAAATCGGACTGCTCGCCCGCGAACGCGCTGAGCACGGTCTCGCCGGGCTGGCGCTGACGCTCGATGGCGTCGGCGAGCATCGCGAAGTGGGCGTGCCAGTCGATCGACGCGCCCGCTGCGCGCGTGCCTGTGCGGGCTTCGGTGCGGGCCTCGGTGCGGGCGTCCTTACCGGCAAAAAGCGTGTCGCTCATCAGGCGGCTCCGAAGACTTCGACGTTGGAAAACACGCAGGCCGGCGACGCATGGCCCACGCGGATGACCTGCGCGGGCTCGCCCTTGCCGCACATCGGCGTGCCATAGACCTCGCGCGTGGACGCGTCGCCCACGGCCGCGAGGCTGCGCCAGAAGCTCGCGGAAATGCCGCGATAGCTCGGCCGCTTGACGATCTCCGTGAGCTTGCCGTTTTCGATCAGCTGACCGAACTCGCAGCCGAACTGAAACTTGTTGCGATGATCGTCGATGGACCAGGACGTGTTGGTGCTCATCAGAATGCCGTGCTCGATGCCCGCGATCAGCGCGTCGAGCGGCTGGTCGCCCGGCTCGATATTGAGGTTCGCCATGCGGTCGATGGGCGGACGATTCCAGTTCGCCGCGCGCGAGTTCGCCACGCCCGGCAGGCCCGCGCGCTGCTGCGAAAGCGCGCCGCCGAGCGGACGCTCCAGCACGCCTTCGCGAATCAGATATTGCTTGCTGGCCGCGCTGCCGTCGTCGTCGAAGGCGTAGGCGGCGGCTTCCTCGCGCGTGTCCGGGTCGAAGGTCACGTTGAGCAGTTCGGAGCCGTACTGGTAGCTGCCGAACATCTCCGGCTTCACGAAGCTCCAGCCCGCGAAATTGCGCTCGTCGCCGAGAATGCGGTCGAGTTCGAGCGGATGGCCGATCGACTCGTGAATCTGCAGCATCATCTGGTCGGGCATCAGCAGCAGGTCGCGCTTGCCCGTGGGGCAGTTCGGCGCGGCGAGCAGTTGCAGCGCCTCATTCGCGACGCGCGCGCCCGAGCCGTCGAAGCCATAGCGCCCGAGAATTTCCATGCCGCCCTGCGCGAGCGTGCCGTAGTGGCCGCCGAGCGTGCGCTCCTGGGTGTCGCCGTCGTCGTGCGCGACCACCGCGACATTGGGCATCAAAAAGCGGAAGCGCTGCTCGATGCGCACGCCGTCGCTCGTCAGGTAAAGCTGGTCGCTCTGCGTGACTTCCATGCCCGCCACGCGCTGCACGATGCGCGCATCGAGCTTCGCCGCCGCGCATTCGTGCGCGAGGCGTTCGAGCCATTCGCGCCGCGACGGCAGCGCCGCCTGCGCGTTCGGCGAGACGTATTCGCCGCTCTGCGCGGGCCGCGCGATCTCGCGATGGTCGATCAGCCCGTGCGCCGCGCTTGCCTGCGCGCGCGCCGTGGCGATCTCCAGCGCGCGCTGCAGGCCGCTCGCCGTGAGGTCCGCCGTGGCCGCGTAGCCCGCACCCGCGCCGGCCCACGCCGTCACCATCGCGCCGCGTTCGCGCGCGATGCGCAGCGGCAGCGCCACGTCGTTGCGCACGACGTGATCGTCCTTGCGTTCGTCCACGAAACGCACCGACCAGAAGTCGGCCGCGCTGCGCAGTCCGCGCGCAGCCAACGTCCAGCTTTCATCGATCATGCAATGTTCTCCTTGAGCGCGACGGGACGCGTGGCGGGATTCGCCAGCATCGATGCCGCGAGCAGCGATTGCGTATAGGGATGCGTGGGCGCGTCGAGCACCGCGAGCGTGTCGCCCTGCTCGACGATGCGCCCCGCCTTCATCACGATCACGCGATGCGCCATCGCGCGCATCACCGCGAGATCGTGCGTGATAAACAGATAGCTCAGACGATACCGCTTTTGCAGGTCCGTGAGCAACGTCAGCACCTGTTTCTGGATGGAAACGTCGAGTGCGCTGGTCGGTTCGTCGAGCACGATCATCTCGGGCTCGACCGCGAGCGCGCGCGCAATCGCGATGCGCTGGCGCTGGCCGCCCGAGAATTCGTGCGGATAACGCAGCATCGACTCGGCAGGCAGCCCGACTTCCTCCAGCAACCCGCCGATGCGGCGGCGCTTCGCCTCGCCCTTCAGTTGCGGCTGATGCACCGTGAGCCCTTCGCCGACGATCTGCTCGATCGTCATGCGCGGCGAGAGCGAACCGAAAGGGTCCTGAAATACGACCTGCATGCGCTTGTAAAGCGAGAGGCGTTCGCCCGCGCCGCGCAGCGCGGCGAGCGGCTGCCCGTCGATGCGGATCTCGCCCGCCGCCGCGCCCTGCAAGCCTAACACCGTCGAGGCCAGCGTCGATTTGCCGGAACCCGATTCGCCAACCACGCCGAGCGTTTCGCCGCGCTTGAGCGTGAGGCTCGCTTCGTGCACGGCGCGGAAGGTATCGCCGCCGAACAGCGAGCGCCAGCCTTTGCCCGCCGTGCGGTAATCGACGGCCAGATCTTTCACGTCGAGAATCACGGGCGCGTCGGGCGCGACCGGCTGCACCGCGCGCGACGGCTCGCTGTCGAGCAGACGCTGCGTGTACGGATGCTGCGGATTCGAAAACAGCGCCTCGGTCGTGTTGGTTTCCACCAGCACGCCCTTTTCCATCACGGCCACGCGCTGCGCGAAACGGCGCACGAGATTCAGATCGTGCGTGATCAGCAGCACGGCCATGCCGCGCGCGGCCGCTTCCTGCTCCTGCAATTCGAGCAGCAGATCGACGATCTGCTGGCGCACGGTCACGTCGAGCGCCGTGGTCGGTTCGTCGGCGAGCAACAGGCGCGGACGGCACGCGAGCGCCATCGCGATCATCGCGCGCTGGCGCTGGCCGCCCGAGAGTTGATGCGGGAAGCTGTCGATGCGGCGCTCCGGTTCGGGAATGCCGGTGCGCCGCAAGAGTTCGATGCCGCGCGCGCGCGCCGCGTTCGGGCGCAGGCCTTCGTGCAGGCGCAGGCTTTCCGCGATCTGCTTGCCGATCGTGAACAGCGGATTGAGCGCGGTCATCGGCTCCTGAAACACCATGGCGATGTCGCCGCCGCGAATGCCGCGCATCTGGCGCTCGCTTTGCTGCAACAGGTCCACGCCGTCGAGCAGCATGCGCCCGCCTAGTTCCGCCTGCGCGACGAGACCGAGAATCGACAGCGCCGTCACGCTCTTGCCCGAACCCGACTCGCCGACCAGCGCGACACGCTCGCCGCGCCCGATCGAAAGACTCAGATCGCGCACGGCCAGCTTGTCGCCGAAGCGCACGGAAAAGTCCTGAATATCCAGCAACGGTGCGCTCATCATTTGCCTCCGCCGAATGCCGAGCCGCGTGCGCGCGTGTCGAGCGCATTGCGCAGCGCGTCGCCCATGAAGGTCAGCAGCAGCAGCGTAATCACCAACGCAGCGAACGCGGAAATCGAAATCCACCATGCGTCGAGATTGTTCTTGCCCTCTTGCAGCAGCTCGCCGAGGCTCGGCATCGGCGGCGGCACGCCAAGGCCCAGGAAATCGAGACTCGTCAGCGAGAGAATCGCCGCGCTCATGCGGAACGGCAGGAACGTGATGACCGGCGTGAGACTGTTCGGCAGCACGTGTCGCCACATGATCTGCCAGTTAGTCAGGCCCATCGTGCGCGCAGCCTTAACGTAATCGAGCGAGCGGTTGCGCAGGAATTCGGCGCGCACGTAATCGGACAGCACGAGCCAGCCGAACATCGAGAGCAGGATGAACAGCAGCCACAGCGTGGGCTCGAAGATCGACGCGAAGATGATCAGCAGATAGAGGTCCGGCATCGAACTCCAGATCTCGATCAGGCGCTGGCCGATCAGGTCGGTGCGTCCGCCGTAGAAGCCCTGCACCGCGCCCGTGAGCACGCCGAGCAGCACGCCCGAGACCGTGAGCGCGAACGCCATCAGCACCGAGAGGCGGAAGCCGTACAGCAGGCGCGCGACCACGTCGCGGCCGAACTGGTCGGTGCCGAGCCAGTTGCTCGACGACGGCGGCGCGGGATACGGGCGCGCCGCGAAATAGTCGATCGTGTCGTAGCGGTACGGATTCGGCGGATAGACCGCGAAATTGCCGTGCGAAGTCAGCTTCGAGCGGATGTACGGATCCAGATAATTGGTCTGCGCGGGGAAATCGCCGCCGAACAAGGTCTCGGGATAGTTCTTCACGATCGGGAAATAGTAGTGCCCGTCATAGCGCACCACGAGCGGCCGGTCGTTCGACAGCACTTCGCCGAACAGGCTCACGACGAACAGCACCATGAAGATCACGAGGCTCCAGTAACCGAGCCGCTGCGCGCGAAAGCGCAGCCACGTGCGACGCCACGGCGAAACCGGCTGCGCGTGCGCGAGCGTGGCGGAATCAGCGGTCCAGCCGGTGGAACTGGATGCGGGGGTCGACGAGGACATAGCAGACATCGGCAATGAGTTTGGTGACGAGGGCGATCAGCGTGAACAGAAAGAGCGAGCCGAGCACGACGGGGTAATCGCGGCGGATCACCGAGTCGTACGAAAGCTGGCCCATGCCATCGAGCGAAAAGAGCGTTTCGATCAGCAGGTTGCCGTTGAGGAACGCGCCGACGAAGGCGGCGGGCAGACCGGTGACGAGCGGGATCGCCGCGTTGCGCAGCACGTGTTTCCAGAGCACGTCGCGTTCGGGCGCGCCCTTCGCGCGCGCGGTCAGCACGTACTGGCGGCCGATTTCTTCGAGGAAGGTGTTCTTCGTGAGGATCGTGACGATCGCGAAGTTGCCCACCACCGAGGCCGTGACCGGCAGCACCATGTGCCACAGATAATCGAGCACCTTGCCGATCGCGCTGAGGTCGTCGAAGTTGTCGGAGGTGAGGCCGCGCATCGGAAACACCTGCCAGAAGGTGCCGCCGCCGAACATCATCAGCAGCAGCACGCCGAGCACGAAGCCGGGAATCGCGTAACCCGCGAGCACCAGCACGCTTGTGACCGTGTCGAAGCGCGAGCCGTTGCGCACGGCCTTCGCAATGCCGAGCGGCACCGAGATCAGATACGTGAGGATCACGGTCCACAAGCCCAGCGAGATCGACACCGGCAGCTTCTCGCGGATCACCTGCCACACGCTCGCGTGCTGGTAGTACGACTGGCCGAGATCGAAGGTCGCGTAGTCCTTGAGCATCATCACGTAGCGCGTGAGCGGCGGCTTGTCGAAGCCGAACTGCTTCTTGATCTGCTCGATCTGCTGCGGGTCCACGCCCTGGCTGCCGTGATAGCCGCCACCGCCCGCGCCCACTTCGCCGCCGCGCGCGCCGCTGCCGTGGCGCAACTGCGTGAGCACCTGTTCGACCGGACCGCCCGGCACGAACTGCGTGACGATGAACGTGACCGTGACCACGCCGATGAGCGTCGGCACCATCAGCAAAAGACGTCTGAGAATATAGGCGTACATGCGGCTCCTTACTGCGCGGCGGCGGCGGTTTTATCGGCCGCGGCGGGTTGGGTGGACGAAGCCCCGCCCGCGCGCGCGGGATCGGGCGCGCCGGGTTTGCGGAACCAGTAATCGATGGCCCACTCCTCCGGCACATAGGTCAGCGGCAAGACCTTCGGGCGCCCGATCGTGGTCTTGAAGGCGATGCGCTCGTTGGGCGCGTAATACTCGGGCACGAGGAAATACTCGTTCATCAGCACGCGGTCGAGCGCGTGCGTGGCCGTTTCCAGATCGGCGAGCGTGCTGGCTTTCTGCACGTCGTCGATGAGCGCATCGACCACTTTCATCTTCACGCCCGGATAGTTTTCCGAACCCACCTGGCTGGCCGCCGCGCTGCCGAAGCGGCGCACCAGTTCCGCGCCCGGAATCGTGGTGGGCGTGTAGATATAGGTGGTCAGGTCGTAATCGAAATTGTCGATGCGCTTCTGATAGAGCGCACTGTCGATCTCGCGCAGATTCGCCTGGATGCCGAGCATGCCGAGCGCCTGCGTGTACGGCAGGATCAGGCGATCCATGCCGGGCTCGTCGTCGATAATCTCGACGGTCATGGGCTCGCCGGCCGCATTGCGCAGCGCGCCGTCGCGATAGTGCCAGCCCGCCTGCGCGAGCAGATCGCGCGCCTCGCGCAGATTGCCGCGCAGCGAATTGGGCGGCAGCGTGTTCGGCAACTGCATCATCGGGCCGAACACTTCCGGCGGCAGGCTCGCGCGATACGGGTCGAGCAGCGCGAGTTCCTGCGGCGAAGGCAGGCCCGTGGCCGCGAACGGGCTCACGTCGAAATAACTCTTCAGGCGCGTGTACTGACCGTAGAACATCATGCGGTTCATCCAGTCGTAGTCGAACGCGAGCGAGAGCGCGTGGCGCACGCGCACGTCCTTGAAACGATCCTTGCGCGTGTTGATGAGCATGCCCTGGAACTGCGCGGGGCTGATCGCGAAGTCGCGCTTTTCCAGCATGCCGTTGCGGAAATTCTTGCCCACGTATTTGCGCGCCCATTGCGTCGCGCTGTATTCCACATGCACGTCGGCGTCGCCGGCCTTGAACGCTTCGAGCTGCGTATAAAGGTCGAGATAGAGATTGAAGACGATGCGCTGAAAGCGGTACATGCCGCGCCGCGTCGGCAGATTCGCGGCCCAGTAATCGGGATTGCGGCGATAGACGATCTGCTTGTCGTTCTTGCGCGACTCGATCAGATACGCGCCGCTCGCAATCGGCGGCACGTTCGAAAGCTGGTTGAACGCAATCGTGCTGCCGTCGGCCGGCTTCGCCCACTTCGGCGAGAACACCGGCAGGTCGCCCGCGATCAGCGGCGCGTCGCGTTCGGCGCGGCGGAAGTCGAAGCGCACCGTGTGCGGGTCGATCACCACGGCGCGGCGGATCACCTCGAACTGCGCGTTGAACAGCGGCGAGGCCTGCGGGCTCGTGAGCGTGTCGAACGAATACTTCACGTCGGCGGCCGTGATGGGATCGCCGTTCGAAAAGCGCGCGCGCGGGTCGATATGGAAGGTCGCCGATGTGAGGTCGGGCGCCACGTCCACGCTCTGCGCGATCAGCGGATATTCGGACGCGAGTTCGTCCCAGCTACGCTGCATCAGCGTGTCGAACATCAGGTTCTTGATGTCCGGCGCGGGCGAGCCGCGCACGAGAAACGGATTGAGCGAATCGTAGCTCTGCGCCTGATCGAAATTCTGGAAGCTCAACGTGCCGTCCATGGGCGCGTCGGGATCGGCGTAATCGAAATGCGTGAAGCCGGGCGGATATTTGGGCGAGTCGTACTGCGCGATGGCCGTGGCCGCCTGCGCGGCGCCGGCAAACGCCGCTCCGAGCGTGCATGCTGCAAGCGCTGCGCGGGCTGCCGCCACGACGCGCGCACACTTCGTCAGTCTCATCTTCGGTCTTTCTGTCCGCATGGTTTGCGTTGGCGGCACGCGGCGCGCGCAGATGATGCGCGCGCCGCGGCCTGGCTGCGTCCTTCGTGAGGACTGGGCCGGTTGCCCGGCCCGTTCCTGCTATGCCACTGCGTTTAGAACTTGTACGTCGCGCCGATCTGGAGATAGCGGCCCACGTAGTTGTACAGCGACTGGTCGTAACCGGTCTGGTCGATCGAGCCGAGCCAGAGCGGATCGAACGGCGGCGCCTTGTTGAAGATGTTGTTGATGCCGCCGTAAATCGTCCAGTGCTTGAAGCCCGTGTACGCGACGTTCAGGTTGAACTGGCTGTACGAGCCCGTCGAGTAGTCGTAGCCCAGCGCATCCGAATACGGGCCGACGTACTGCCAGTCGAGCGTCGCATTCCACTTGTGCCAGTTCCACGACAGATCGGTCGTGCCCTTCCAGCGCGGGAACGAGCCGCCGAACGGCTGGGCGAGCGTCGCATCGTTGCCCGCGCCGTCGGTCGTGCCCGAATCGCCGCCGATGCCGTCCATCTTGAAGTGCCAGACGTAGGCCCAGTCCGCCGACAGCGTGAAGCGGCCGATCTTCGTGTTGATCGACTGGCTGAACGTGGTTTCGAAGCCCGACGTGTCGAACGAACCGAGGTTCTGGTACGGCTCGACCATGTAGGCGATCGAACCGTCCGAGTTGTAGACCGTCTTGCTCGGGTCGACCACCGCACCGATCGCGTTATCCACGTGAATCTTGTAGAAGTCGAAACCGATGTCGGTGCCGCGCGCCGGCGAGAGTTCGAAGCCGATGTTGTAGTTCTTCGTGCGTTCCGGCTGCAGCGCCGTGTTGCCGGTCGTGACGACGGTTTCATCCGCGCCGTTCGGACCGACCGGCGAGATGCCCGTGCTGGTCGAGTTGGTGTTCTCGACGAAGCTCGGCGCACGGAAGCCGCGGTTGTACGAGGTGTACATCGTCAACTGCTGAATCGGCTGGAAGCGCAGCGCGAAGCGCGGCGAGAACGCGCCGCCGAAGTCGCTGTAGTGGTCGTAGCGGCCCGACTGGCTGAAGGTCAGGATGTGCTGCCAGAGCGGAATGTCGACCTGGTAGTACACGGCCGCGACGTTGCGCTCGCCGTCCACCGTTTGCAGCGCCGGACTCAGCACCGAGCCGTCCATCGTGTTGGCGCCCTGGTCGATGCGCTCGCTCTGGTGCATGAACTGGCTGCCGAGGCCGAGGCCCACGTCGCCGGTCGGGATGTGGAACAGGTTCGGCGTGGACAGCGTGGCGTCCACCACGTCGAGCTTCGACACCGCGATGTTGTTGGTGTCGGTGAATACGCCGTCAAGGCCGTTAGGCGTCGCCGACGGATTCGCGAAGTCGTAGGTGCTGTTCGCGAGCATGTTCTCGACACCCGCCACGCTGAGCTGCCCCGTCGTGGTGTTGGTCACCGTGCTCTGCGAGTGGCCGTACGACAACGCCCAGTCCCAGTCTTCCTTCGAGACCGAGAAGTTGCCCTTGATACCCATCGCCGCGCGGTAGAAGTTCGCTTCGGTGGTATCGGAGACCGTGTTCGGCAGCGTCGTGAAGATCGTCGCGTCAGTGCCGTAGGGGTTGTACTTGTTGCTGGCCGGGACCACGGCCTGCCACGCGGAAAGCGTGCCGGTGGCCGGGTCGTAGACCGTCTTGTTGCCGAGGTACGACGTGAAGTCGTTGGTGACCGTCTTGATGTTGCTTTCCCAGAGGTCGGCCCAGGCGGTGGTGTTGTCGTTGACCTTGAAGTCGGCGTGAACCTTGGCGTTCCAGCGCTCGGTCCACGGATCGATCGAGCCCGATTCGGCGGTGTTGCGGCCGCACACCGTGCCGCCCGACGCCGCGCCCGTGTTCGACGCGATGATGTTGCTGCCGTAGGGCTGGACCGTGCCCGAGCAGGGGCTCAGCGCTTCGGCCATGCCCGTGTTCGGATTGAGCCAGTATGACGGCGAGAGGACCGAGCCGCCGAAGCCCTTGTTGCTGAAGTCCTGGTTTTCGGTCGTGTCGCGGTCGGCGAGCGTGAAGCCGTTCGACTTGTAGTAGCTCGCCGTGGCCGTCACGTTGAAGCGGTCGCTCGTGAGATTGCCGAAGCCGCCGAGGATGCCGAACTTGGTCGTGCCCGCGCCGCCTTGCGTGGCGCCGCCGTAGCTGCCGTCGAGCTGCAGGCCCTGGAAGTCGTGCTTGGTGATGATGTTCACGACGCCTGCGATCGCGTCCGAACCGTACTGCGAAACCGCGCCCGTCTTGACCACTTCGATGCGTTCGACGGCGTTCAGGGGAATGGCGTTGAGGTCGAAGAAGGTGTCGGTGCCGTTCACGGCGAAGCCGTAAGGCGCGACACGCTGACCGTCCACGAGCACGAGCGTGTACTTCTCGCTCAGACCGCGCAGTGCGATACCGGCGCCGCCGGCCGCGAAGCTGTCGTCGTTCGACTCGCCCCAGCTGTTCGCGGAGTTCGCCGAGATCGTGCGCATGTAGTCCGAGACGCTCGTCGCGCCCGAATTCTGGATCTGCTCCGGCGTGATCGTCTGCACCGCCTGATAGCCGGTCTTGTCGGACTGGCGGATCAGCGAGCCGGTCACCTCGAACTTCTTGAGCTGCGCGACGTTGTCGCCGTTCGCCTTGGTCGTCGTGGACGACGAAGACGACGTTGCAGCGTCCGATGCACCCGTGGGCGCGGCGGCCGTGGTGGTGCCGCCGCCGGCGGTCGCGCCGCTCGTGGCGGCAGGCTGGCTTTGCGCGAATACCGGCGCCGCGATGGCCGCCGATAGTGCGAGTTCAGCCCAGATTATCCTTTTGATGGCTAGCGCCAAAACCCTCTGTTTCACTTTTTCCCCTTCTCACTCGTCAGTCACGCCCACTTACGTCACGCGGAGCGAGGTCTTGTGAACCTCGCCGTCGATTGACGACGCTGTCGCGTCGCGCCCATTGCGCAAATCGCTCCGGCGGCGCGGTTGCGTCCGTCGCGGCGATCTACCCAAACCCCTTTTGAAATCGGACTACTAACGGCTTTCAAAGCATGTGCGCCACGCAATCGCACTACCCTGCCAATCGTTGCGGACGCCTTCGTGCCCGCGCGGCAACCCCTGTTTATGCTTGCGCGCCGCGCGGGCGAAGTCTTCACATTACATTTGGACTACTAATATTTCTGTATTGCCGTGAAGCGCTTTGTTCTGTTGCAACGGCGTTTCTCAAATCAGTTTCGGCGTACCCACCCAGACGAATACGCTTTCCGTATCGGAGGGATTGGCCCACGCATGCGGCACCGCCGATTCGAAATGCGCGGTATCACCCGCGCGCAACACGAACGTCGTGTTTTCCAGCGTGAGCGACACTTCTCCGCTCATGACATACAAGAACTCTTCCGTAGCCTGCGCGACGACGTCGAAGCGTTGCGCACCGGCCGGCATTCTCACGAGCTGCGCGTCGAGCTTGCGATCGCCGCCCGTCGACGTGAGCCGTCCATACTGATTCGCCGACCCGGTGAAGCCAAAAAACTTCAGGCGCTCGGCGCGGCGCACGACCTGTTCTTCCGCCGGTGTTTCGATGAAGTACTGCAAGGTCACGCCCAATGCCCGCGCGATGCCGATCAGCGAACGCAGCGACGGCGTGGCGCGCCCGCGTTCCACCTGCGAGAGATAAGGCTTGGATATTCCCGCCAGCTCCGCGGTCTCCTGCAACGTGCGCCTGAGGCGCTGTCGCAAGGCGCGGATGCGGCGGCCGGTGGTTGCTGCAACGTAGGCCTTCTCGTCAAGTGGCGAAACCATAGCAAGACAAAATAACGCGTCAAAATTTGTTTGATGAGATCGAACCTCTTTTTATGGCGCGACACCTCCATCGGCTTGCTCCGTAAAGCGAGCCGTTTCTATTTCGACCGTTTGAATGCACAACGAGAACAACGTCCTGAGTAAAACGCCTGCTTTGGGTGCCGTCAGCAATAACATTGCAACGACATTGCGATTCCCTTACCGCTGCATTTCCGCGTTTATTTCGCCGCGATCAATAACCAGAGCTGCGCGAGATCGGCCGATCCGTCATTGCCCTTGACCGCCTTGAATGCCGTCACCGCGCGCGCTTTCTGGCCCGCGAAGTAATACGCCTCGCCGAGCCGCAACCGCGCCATATCCGGATGATCGACGCCCTTGGCGAGCGCCGCTTCCATCGCCGCGAAACCGGCCTGCTGCTGACCCGCGAATACCTGATTGAAGCCCGCATCGAACGGCGCGAGCGGATTTTGCGGATCGGCGGGCGCGCTCGCGCGCTTCGCAGCGAGCGCCTGCAGACGGCGCTCGCGGTCCGCTTGCGCGTCGTGGCCCAGCGCGCCGCTCGTAAAGCCCTGATCGACGATCTGCTTGCCTTCCGCCGTCGAGCCCGCCACGATCGCGAGCTGCGTGAATTCCATATAGTCGTTCGCGCCCGAAAGCGAACCGGCGGCGCGGCGCAGCCGGTAAACATCGACGTCGAGCGCGGAGAGATAACCGGGCTTGGCGCGGATCGCGTGAATCAGATCGTCCCAGTAAGCGGGCTTCGGGTGATACGCGACGAGCTTTTCGAGCGCGCCGCGATACGCCGCCTGATCGTTGGCCTTCTGCGCGACCGTGCCGAGCAGCTGCAACTGGTCTTCCTCGGGTGCGTGACCGGCGCGCACCTGCGCGTCGACATTCGCGCGCAGCAACGCGAGCGCGCCTGCGTTGTCGCCAGAGAGGTAATACGCCTCGATCAGCAGCGTCTGCATCTGCGGATCGCTGCCGCCCGCCTTCTGATAGCGCTGCGCGGTCCTGATCGCCTTCGCGTAATCCTTCTGCTGGAAATACAGCCCGGCGAGCGCGGCCGCCGTGCGCTGCTCGTCCTCGCCCTTCACCTGGCCGCCCGCGAGCAGCGTTTCGTACGCGCGCTCGGCGGTGGCGTTGTCGCCTGCCGCCACCGCTGCCGCGCCGCGCATCTCTTCGACCATCACGGTCTCGTAGTCGGTGCGGTTGGGCACGGCGGCCGCCTGCGCGATCTTCGCGAGCGCCTCGCTATAACGATGCGCGCGATAAAGCGTCTGCGCGTCGTTGAGCGGCTTCGCCACTTCGGGCCGCAAGGTCGGCGCCGCCTGAGCGGCCTGCATCGCGAACGGCACCGCGCCGAACACGCCTGCGCCGCCCAGCGCGGCAGCCAGCACGGCCTGTCTGAATCGTCGGGAAATACGCGCCACGTCGTTCCTCACTGCATGTACTGTTCGTTGCCGATCAGGCCGATCTTCGTCGCGCCCTCGCGCTGCGCCGCGGCCATCACGGCCGCCACGTCGCGATACGGCACGAGCCGGTTCGGCCGCACGTGAATCTCGGGCTGCTCGGGCTGCGCGGCCGCCTGCGCGAGCCGCGACTCCAGGTCCGCCTCGGTGGGCACGGGCTGGCCGTTCCACGTCGTGGTGCCGTCGAAGTCGATGTCGATCTGCACGATCTGCGGCTGCGTGGCGGGCGGCGGCGGATTGCCCACCGGCAGATTCATCTTGATCGAATGCATCTGGATCGGAATGGTGATGATCAGCATGATCAGCAGCACCAGCATCACGTCGATCAGCGGCGTGGTGTTGATGTCCACCATCACTTCCGGCTCGCCGCCCCCGCCCGACCCCACGTTCATACCCATGACTTTCCCCTGCTCTATGAAACCGCCGCCCTCAAGCGGGCGGATGGAACCCGCTCGCTGCGCTCAGCCGCCGCGTGCGGGCGGCTCCGTGATGAACGACACCTTCGCGATACCCGCGCGCTCGCACGACGTGAGCACGCGGCCGATGAACTCGTAACGCGTGCCCTGATCGCCGCGCACGTGCACTTCCGGCTGCGGCGTCTGCTGCGAGGCCGTTTTCAGGCGTTCGAGCAGCGTGGGCGCGTCGACGAGCGACTCGTTCCAGAAGAAGTTGCCGTCGCGATTGATGGCGATCTCGACGCTTTTCGGCGTGGTCTGCAGCGGCTGCACCGTTTGCTTGGGCAGCTGCACAGGCACCGTGTGCGTCACCACCGGAATCGTGATCAGGAAGATGATCAGCAAGACCAGCATCACGTCGACGAGCGGCGTCGTATTGATGGCGGAGATGACTTCGTCGTCGTCGCCTTCCTGCCCCACGCTCATGGCCATGGCGTACCTCGCTCGACAGAGTTATTCGGCCATCGCGACGGCGCGCGACGCGGCCTGCGCGCGACGCTTGCCACCGGCGAGCAGGACCGCATGCAACTGGGCGCCGAAGGCGCGCACGCGCTCCATCACGGCCTTGTTACGACGCACGAGGAAGTTGTAGCCGAGCACCGCCGGCACCGCGACCGCGAGGCCGATGGCCGTCATGATCAGCGCTTCGCCGACCGGACCCGCGACCTTGTCGATCGACGCCTGGCCCGCGATGCCGATGGCGGTCAGCGCGTGATAGATGCCCCAGACCGTGCCGAACAGACCGACGAACGGCGCCGTGGAGCCGACCGTGCCGAGGAAGGCGAGGCCGTCCTGCAGACGGTTCGAGACGTTGGTGATGGCGCGCTCGACCGAGACGTCGATCCACGTGTTGCGGTCGACCGCTTCGAGCAGCGCTTCGTCGTGATGCTCGCCCGCTTCGATGGCCGTTTCGGCGATGAAGCGGAACGGCGAGGTTTCTTCGAGCTGCTTCGCGCCGTCGGCGAGCGTGGGCGCGTTCCAGAGCTGATCGTCGGCCGATTTGGCGCGGCGGTTCGCGCGGGCCTGCTCGATGAACTTGGTGATCATGATGTACCAGCTGCCCATCGACATGATCACGAGCAGCAGCAGCACGAAGCGCGCGACGAAGTCGCCGTTTTTCCACAGCGCGCCGAGGCCGTACGGGTTGCTCACGGTCTCGGACGTGGCGGGCGGCGGCGGCGGCTGGTCGGCTGCCGGGACCGGCGCAGGCGCCGCGGCGCTCATGGCCGTCGCGCTTGCGGTTGCGCTGGCCGAGGCCGTGGCGCTCGCGTCGCTTGCTTGCGCATTGGCGAGCGTAGGTGCAACAAAGGTGTCGACCGTGGCTACGGCGAACAACATGCTGGCCGCCAGTGCGGCGAAAGAACGCTTCTTCATGCCTGCTCCAGTTCAATCGTTGAACTTGTGAATCGTGACTAATGAATCGCCACCCGAATGCTGCCGCCCGCGCCTCAGTTGAGGTTGAACGAGAACGGCACCTGCACGCGGACCGGCTGCCCCTGCGAAATGCAATTGAACTGCTTCACCGCGTTGAATGCCGCACGATCGAGGCTGTCGTCGTCGGCGGACTTCGCCACGCGCTCGTTCGTGATATGGCCTTGCGCGTCGACGACGAACTCGATCATCACGTCGCCGGTCACGTTGTTTTCCTGCGCTTCCTGCGGATACTTGATCGACGAACGGATCTGGTCCGAGTTCGGGCACACCACGCCCACTTCGTGGCTCACCGGCTTGGCCGGGGCCGTCACGGGCGCAGGCGGCGCGGGCGGCGCCGTGACCGGCGCGCTCTGCACCGGCGTCGGCGCATGCGTGATGGTCGCCTGCGGCGGCGCCTGCACCGGCACCTCGGGCGGCGGCACGAACGGCGGCGGCGGCGGCGTGAACTTCGGCGGCGGCAGCTGCACGGTCGGCAACGGCGGCGGAGGCGGCGGCTTCACCGGCTCGATGATCTTCGTTTCGATCGGATGCTGAATGACCTGCACGACCTTGGTCGCGAGGCCGTTGATCAACGCGTAGATCAGCACGATGTGCAGCAGCAGGACGATCGCGATGCCGCCGAAACGGCGCACCGGGTTCTGCTGCTTGCGGCCGAACTCGCGAGGCCGCGCGGGCCGTTGCAGCGCGGCGCCCGCCGATTCCACCGACTCCACCGATTGCGCCGATTGCAAAGCGACTTCCCCTTTCATCACCACCTTCGCTCCCTCGGGCGCCTTGCGCCCACTTTCCGCTGTGCAGCGACGCTGGCCGCAAGTCCGGCGCGACGCGTCGCATCAAGTCAGGTGTTTCTTTCGCAGTCCGAATGGCATGGATTGCATCGGGAACCGTCGCGGCAAACCCGATTCATGCACTGGCACGGAAGCTGTCTACGGCATCGCGTCATTTCAGGCGCTTCGACAGCCGCGCCTCGCATGGCGCGGTGACAATCGTGTGTCGAAACTCATGACGCGTGTGGCGGACTGAACGATAGCAAGTAAAAAAAGGCTCAGTAAACTTTTTTTGATGGGAGATTACCGAAATTAGAAAAATCACTCTAAATCGCCAGAAATACCACCCAGAGCGCGTCCTGGATATTGACCCACTTTAAATTTAAATGCAGGAAGTCGAATAACTTACAAAAACCAGAATGAACATTTCTATTTGATTTCAGTTTAAGTGAAATGAATCAAATTGGTGCGAGCTATTTAAAACGCAACATATTGGTGCATTAGTCGATTTTTACCGATCGGACATTGCCAGCCGTAAAACATTCGTCATTGATCGCGTATCGACGGTTTGAAAGCGCTGAATTTCTCTTTTACTTCGTAACACGAATTGTTTTTATCGATGCTCTAAATTTTTCGTCGATGCTACGGATTCCAAAGTAATTATTCGGCATGATGAATGCGCTCGACGCCGCCGAACCACCCCTCTGATTAGCAGGGTATGAGCCGTCTGACAGCTTCGCTACCATCAGCTTACAAGCAGGCGAACCAGGCGCTTCGCGGCACGGCAGTCGGCCACGGGCGCAACAAACCGAACACGCCGCAGCAACCTGAGAGATTCCCAATGAAAGCGCAGGCAACCGGACAGGAGCCCGGCATGGCGCCGTATTGCGCGAAGACGATCGACGCCGCCCTCGCGCATCTCGAACGGGCGCTGTCGATCGACGTCGACTGCACGATCTTCGACCAGCGCTACTGGCGTCAACGGTTGATGCATCTTTACGCCACGCCCGGCCTGCTGCCGGCGCATCGCGCGCGCGTTCAGCGCCTTCTGGACGGCCTGCTTGCGATGAACGGCGGCGCCGCTTCAGACACGGCTTCCGAAGCCGCCTCCAGAACCCAGTCCCGCTAGCGGTTCGTCAAAGCAGATTCGCGCCGGATAGATGTTTGAGCCACAGACTCATCAAACCCGCGCGGCCGCGCACGCCATATTTGCGAAATATTCCCGTGATATAGGAATGCGTGGTGGATACGGCCAGCCCCAGACGTTCGGCGATCTGCTTTTCCGTGGCTTCGGTCAGCAGCAACTCGACCACGCGCCGCTCGTGCGGCGCGAGCATCGCGAGCAGCGGCGCGGTGTGATCGGGTCGCCGAAGCGAAGTCACGTCGCGCGCCACGCCCACGCGCAGCCGCTCGCGCGCGAGCCAATGCGCGGACCACGAGATCGACACGTCGCTGCCATCGCTATGCCGGTAGCGGTTTTCGAAACCGACGCGCTTGCGTCCCGCCAGCACTTCCTTCGCTTCCTTGCGCGTGGCGTCCTGATCCTCGGGCACCACGAAGTCGATAATGAATTGATCGGTGAAATCGCGCGGCACATAGCCGAAAATGGATTCGCAGGCAGCGCTTACATGGCGGATGCGCCCTTTCTCATCGACGAGGAAAATCGCATCGGGCGACAAATGCGCCGAGGCGACGATCAGATCGCTGCTGAGCTTGTCTTTCATGGACGTTATCGATCGTGTGGTTCGAGCGTGGTTTTATTGGGCGTAAGTCCGTGTTTATCCGATCTTAGCGCATAAAAAAACGGCTCGACACGCACGTCGATGAGGAAGCCGATGCGGAAGCCGACGATGACGGCCATGCAGCTTGCAAACGTCCGCGAAACCTTCGGCCAGCGACTTATTCACGCCTTAATGTTCCGCTAAGTTTCGGTTTCCTAAAATCGCGGTTTTGACTGTTTTTTTATCGACCCAAGGAGACCTCATGCACGCCGACACTCACGCGCGTTACGACCTCGTCGCCCGTCTGCTTCACTGGCTCGTCGTGCTGCTCGTGGCGGCGCAGTTCGTGATCGGCTGGACCATGCCCGACGTGCATCGCGACACGCAGCCCGTTGGCGAGATCGCGTGGCATCTCGGTGTCGGCAGCGCACTGCTCGCGGCAATGGTGTGCCGCCTGTTGTGGCGCGCGACGCACCGTCCGCCGCGCGACGATTTCTCGGCGCGCCTGCCCGCGTGGATGCGCGCCGTCTCCGCGCTCACGCACGGCGCACTCTATGTGCTGTTGTTCGCGGTGCCGCTGCTCGGCTGGATCAATGCGTCGTCGCGCGCGTGGACGGTCGAACTCGCCGGCCTTGCGCCCTTGCCCGCGCTGGCCGCGCAAGGCTCGTCATTCGGTCATGCGATGGGCGACGTCCACGGCGTGCTCGCGTGGGTGCTGTTCGGCTTGATCGTCCTGCATGTGGCGGGCGCGCTCTATCATCGCTTCGTGCTCGGCGACCGCGTGTTGCAGCGCATGTCGCTCTAACGCCACCAACACCACTACCGCCGCTTGAGTCGCGCCGCGCGCTACGCCTTCACGATCGTCAATCCGGCCTTTTCGAGCGGCTTCACGAGCCGCGCGTCGGCGCCCGCTTCGACGATGAGCGTCTGCGCCAGATCGAGTTCGCCGATGCGATACGGCGACGCCGTGTTGAGCTTCGAAGCGCACGCGAGCACGACCGTTTCCGCCGCGCGCTGTGCGAGCGCGCGCTTGACGTAGGCCTCCTCGAAGTCGCCGGTGCTCAGGCCCGCCTTCGCATGCACGCCGGTCACGCCCATGAAGTAGAGGTCGGCGTGCACGTGCGACATGGCCTCGACCGCCGCCGCGCCCACCGCCACGAGCGAATGCTTGTAGAGCTTCCCGCCGATCAGCACGACCTCGATCGACGGATGCGCCGCCAGCGCGACGGCCACGCTCGGGCTGTGCGTCACCACGGTCGCCTCCAGATCGGGCGCGAGGCATTGCACGAGCAGCGCCGACGTGGTCCCGCCGTCGACGATCACCACCTGGCCGCGCTCGATCATCGCGGCGGCCTTGCGCGCGACGCGCTGCTTCGCGGCCACGTCCATGTCCTGACGCTGCGCGAGCGGCGCGACGGCCGGCGACGCCGGCAGCGCGCCGCCATGCACGCGCTGCAGACGCCCTTCGGCGGCCAGTTCACGCAGATCGCGCCGCACCGTGTCCTCCGACACGCCGAATGCCGCGCTCAACTCGCCCGCCAGCACCTGGCCTTCGCGTTCGAGTGCGTCGAGGATCGCTTTCTTGCGTTGGCTCGTCAGCATGATGTGCACGAATTTTCTTGTAATTTCACGAGCCTGCACGGTAGCACGGGGGGAGGTTTCTGTCGAATCGGCAGACGGGCGCATTCGCCATCAGCGCACGCAAGCGGATTACGTCAGAATAGCGTGCGTCGATGTTCCCGGCTGTGCGCAGCCACCCCTTACCGAGGCTTACCATGGTTGATTCGTCTGCGGTCGCGGCGGTCTTTTCTGTCTACGTGGCGGGTGTCGTCACGCCGGGCCCCAACTTCGTCGCCGTAGCGCACAGGGCGGTCGCGGGCAGACGCCCGGATGCGCTCGCGCTGGTCGCGGGCATCGTGACTGTGAATCTGTTCTGGGCGACGTGCGCCATCTTCGGCATCGGACTCGTGTTCGCGATGTTCCCGTGGCTCGCCTTGAGCGTCAGGCTGGTCGGCGCGGCTTACCTGATCTGGTTTGGCCTGAAGCTCGTTGTGTCGGCCCGCACGAACACTGTCGCCGCGCCTCCTGCGAAGACATCACCGCTTTCCAAAAACGCCTTCATACAAGGCATCGCGACGAACATCGCGAATCCGAAGTCGATCGCCTTCTACGCGGCCGTATTTTCCTCGGCGGCGCCCGCCCACGTTTCCGCGCCGACCTTCGTTGCCATGCTTGCCACCGTCGGCGCCACGTCGAGCTGCTGGTACGGCGCGGTCGCGCTCGTGCTCTCGCATGCGTCGATTGCGGCAGCGTATCGGCGCGCGAAGGCCTGGATCGATATCGCGTGCGGCGGCCTGATCATCGCATTGGGCATCCGCCATGCCGTTCGCCAGATTCGTCAGGATGCCTACATACTGATATCGGAAACGGTTTCGCGCGGCATCTTGCGTACAAGCGGCGATACCGTTTGCGGCGTTGCGAGCAGCCTGTCCAACCGCTGAACGGCATCGCAGTAAACTCGCGCAGTCACAGACGACAACTGTTCGTCGTACACCTTGAGCAAGGCCTCGATCGCAGCAACGTCATCGGCGCTCACGATCCATTGCCCGCTGCGCACCGCATGCTCGACCGTCACGTTGAGTACCTCCTCCACTTCCGCATAGACGCACGCTTGCGCGTGGCCCACGCCCGCTTCCCACATGAAGAACGACAGGTAGGTCAGGCGCGTGAGTTCGTTGAGCATGTGCTGATTGCCGCGTTCCGCACGGCACGCTTCCAGCGCGAGATGCGCATTCAGCGACAGGCTGCGCACCGACTCGTGCGGCATCGGCAGCAGCCATTGCTTCGACCAGCGCGGCGGTCCGCCCACGCCGCGTCCCGGCGCGCGACGACGGTTCACGGACGCCATGACGAGGCCCCGTTCGTCACGGCCATGCCCACCCGCCGCCCGACGCTCAAATCACGCTCATGCTTCATTGCATTCGCTCCTTGTCTGCTCGACTGCCGCAACCGCCAGCATGGCGTCGGCATTGAATTCAGTGCCAGATTTAGAAGGGAAACTCAGGCTGTTTGCGGCTGTGCACAAACGGCTGATTCGTGCTACCGTACAACCCGTTCGTGAATAAGCATGCTCACGAACACGTTCTCGGGGCGGGGTGAGATTCCCCACCGGCGGTAATCGTCCAATACGACGTAGCCCGCGAGCGCTCTGCCATCGCAACCTGCTTGACGCGATCGCAGAGGTCAGCAGACCCGGTTGGATTCCGGGGCCGACGGTATAGTCCGGATGAAAGAGAACAGGATGGCCCGCGCATTTTCGCGTCTCGCGAGAGGCGCGGCCGTCCTTCGCCCTGTTCACACAAAACAGGCTGAAGTCCATGAACATCTCTAGCAACATCGAATCCCAGGCCGTCGCTGCCTCCGCCGACAACCGTCCGCGTCTCGCTTTCATCCAGGCTTGCTGGCATCGCGACATCGTCGATCAGGCGAAGCATTCCTTCGTGCAGTCGATCCAGAAGTACGGCTATAGCGCCGACGACGTCGATCTCTACGAAGTGCCCGGCGCCTTCGAAATCCCGCTGCACGCCAAGCGCCTCGCGCAAACGGGCCGCTACGCCGGCATCGTCGCGGCGGGCCTCGTGGTGGACGGCGGCATCTATCGTCACGATTTCGTCGCGACGGCCGTGATCGACGGCCTGATGCAAGTGCAGCTGGAAACCGGCACGCCGGTGTTTTCGGTCGTGCTCACGCCGCATCATTTCCACGGCGAAGAACACGTGAAGTATTTCCGCGAGCACTTCGTCGTGAAGGGCGCGGAAGCCGCGCACGCCTGCGCCGATACGGTCAGCAAGCTCGCCGCCCTGCCGGTGCGCTAAAGAGCACTTTCGCGCGGCTGCCCGTCGAGGCAGCCGCGAGCGACGCCGGTGCCTCGCACGGTGTCGCCCGCATGGATCACGTCTGCATCACACCCGCATCACGACATGAACATGCCGCCGTCCACGTTGATCGTCTGGCCGGTGATATAGGACGCGTCGTCCGACGCCAGAAACGCCACCAGCCCCGCCACGTCCTTGCCGCTCCCCGCGCGCTTCATCGGGATGTTGTCGACCCATTCCTTCATCAGCTCGCCCGGCTTGTAGTCGCCGAGCAGCTTGCCCCAGGCCTCGTCGTTGTACGCCCACATATCCGTGGTGATGATGCCCGGACAGAACGCGTTGACCGTGATGCCCGTGGGCGCGAGTTCCTTCGCGAGACTCTGCGTGATGCCGAGCACGCCGAACTTGCTGGCCGCGTAATGCGGCGTATAGACAAAGCCCTGACGCGCCTGCCCCGACGCCGTATTGATCAGCCGCCCGCCCTTGCCCGCGCGCAGCATGCGCGTCGCCGCTTCCTGGCAGCACAGGAACACGCCCTTGGTGTTCACGGCCATCACCTTGTCCCAATCGGCTTCGCTCAGATCGGGCAGCTTCGCAATCGTGATCACGCCCGCGTTCTGCACCGAAATATCGACTTCGCCGAACTTGGCCGCCACTTCGTCGTAGAGCGCGACCACCTGCGCCTTGCTCGTCACGTCGGCCTCGACGGCGATCGCTTCATAGCCCGCGTCGCGCAAGCCCGCCGCCGCGTCGTGAACGCTCTTTTCGTTCGCCGACACGCACACCTTCGCCCCTTCGCGCGCGAAGCGCTCGGCAATGCCCAGTCCAATACCGCGGCTGCCGCCCGTCACGACGACCACCTTGCCCACGAACCGCTTTGCTTCGTCACTCACGTTGCTCTCTCCCAAAACCCTGCGTTTAAAGACGGCCGATCCACTTCAGCCATTGCTCGTGATTGCGCGCGGCCGCTTCCACGCCGCTGCCCGGCTCCACGCGCCGCGCGATCGCTCGGTTTTCGCGGTGCGCGTCGAGCGAGGGAATCAAGCCGGTTTCGAGCAGCGCCAGCGCCGCGGCGCCCGCCGCCGAAATCTCGCTGAGCGCGAGCGTGCTGACCGGGCGATTCAAGGTATCGGCGAGGTATTGCAGCAGGAAGGGGCGCTGCACCAGACCGCCATCGAGATGCAGTTCGCTCAGGCGCACGTTCGCGGACTGTTCCATCACCGTGATCACATCCTTGATCTGATAAACGATGGATTCATACGCGGCGCGCGCGACGTGCTGCCATGACGTCGAGAATTGCATGCCGACGATCTGCGCGCCGCCCGGATATTTCCAGTGCGGGCAGCCGATGCCCGAGAAAGCCGGAATCAGAAACACGCCGCCGTTGTCGTACTCCGTGAAGGCGCGCTCGGCCTCGGCGAAATCGCCGAACAGATTCAGCTTCTCCTTGAGGAAGGCCGGCGTCGAACCCGCGCTGATGATGATGCCTTCCATCGCGTAGTCCACGCGCGAACCCGTGGCGAAGCACAAGGTCGAGACGAGGCCATGCGCGGGCGGCTGCGGCTCGCGGCCGACGTTCATCATGATCGACGAGCCCGTGCCCATGGTGGCCTTCGCGATGCCGGGCATCAGGCAGCCCTCGCCCACGGCGGCCGCGTGCGAGTCGCCGATCATCGAGACGATGGGCACGGGGTGCGCAAGCAAGCCGTTGAAATCCGTTTCGCCGAAGTGCGAAGCGGACGGCTTCAGCTCCGGCAGACGCAAGCCGCGCAGGCCGAACGCGTCGACCAGTTCCTGATCCCATTCGAGCTTCGCGAGATTGAACAGCATCGTGCGCGACGCATTCGTATAGTCGGCGCGATACGCCGCGCCTTTCGTCAGCCGATACAGCAGCCAGCTATCGACGGTGCCGAAGCGCGCGCTGCCGCGCTGAATGTGCTCGCGCACGCGCGCATCGTTTTCGTTGAGCCAGATGAGTTTGGTGCCGGAAAAATACGGGTCGATCAGCAAGCCGGTTTTCTGCGCGATCAGCGGCGCCATGCCGTCGCGCTTGAGCCGCTCGCAGATCGGCAGCGAGCGCTGGCATTGCCACGACACGGCGGGCACGATCGGCTTGCCCTGTTCGTCCCACAGCACGACGGTTTCGCGCTGATTCGAAATCCCAACGCCGACGATGTCGCGCGGCTCGCCGTCAAACGCAGCCAGACACGCCGCGACGGCCTGCAAGACCGAATCGTAAAGCGCGTCGGCGTCCTGCTCGACGAAGCCCGCCTGCGGATGCGTGCACGCCACCGCCGCGAAGCCGCGCGCGTGAACCTGCCCTTCGGCGTCGAAGACGAGCGCCTTCGTGCCGCTGGTTCCCTGATCGATAGCCAGAACGTAGTGCATGTTTTTTTCCCGGGTATCGGATCAGGCGGTCAGCGAAACCATGCGCGATTGCAGACGCTGCTGCAACTGGTCGACGACCACGGCGAAGATAATCACGAGCCCCTTGATGACCATCTGCCAGAAGTCGCTGATCCCGCACATCACCATGCCGTCGCCGAGAATGCTGATCACGCACGCGCCCACCACCGAGCCGAACACCGTGCCGCGTCCGCCCATCAGCGCGGTGCCGCCGAGCACCACGGCCGCGATGGCGTTCAGTTCGTAGGTCTCGCCGGTCAGCGGGTGAGCGGTCTGCAATTGCGCCGTAATCACCAGCCCGACGATGGCCGCGCAAAAACCCGAGAACGTGTAGACGAACAGCTTCACGCGATTGGTGCGAATGCCGGAGAAACGCGCCGCCTGCTCGTTGCCGCCGATCGCATAGATGCGCCGTCCGAGCGGCGTTTTACGCGCGATGAAAATGGTGATGGCCGCCAGCGCGAGCATGATCCACACCGGCACCGACAGGCCCATGATCGTGCCGTTGCCGAGGAATTCGAAACCCGTGTTGCCGAGCGCCGGATTGCCTTCGAGGTCCGCATAGGTGCTGCCGTTGTTCACGAGCAGCGCGGCGCCGCGCACGACATAGAGCATGCCCAGCGTGGCGATGAACGGCGCAACGTTGAGCGCGGTGATCAGATAACCGTTCACCGCACCGATCAGCGCGCCGAGCAGACACGCAATCAGCGCGACGCCAACCGGATTGAAGAACACCACGTAGTGGCCGATGTGTATGCCCTGAAGCAGCAGATAACCGGCCGCCATGCCGCTGATCCCGACGATCGAACCCACCGACAAATCGATGCCGCCGGTCAGGATCACGAGCGTCATGCCAATCGACAGAATCGCCACGACCGTCACGTGCTTGGCCATGATCAGCATATTGCCGGTCGAGAGGAAATTGTCCGCGGTGAGCGAGAAAACAATAAAGATCGCGAACAGCGCGATAAAGATGCGCAGCTTGAGCAGATTGACCGCGAAGCGCGCCGCCACATAGGCGCCCTGGCGGTTGTGTTTCGTGTGCACCGGATGCAGCGACGGATTGCTGCTATTGGGAGTATTCATGGTGTCTACCTCGGTTGCCTCAGACCACTGCCGTGGCCGGTGTCGATGCGCGCACGATGCGTTCGCTGTCAAACTGCGAGCGCTCCATGATGGCCGTGAGCTTGCCGCTGGCCATCACGAAGACCCGATTGGAAACCGCCACGGCTTCGTCGAGTTCGGAGGTCGCGTAGATAACCGCAATGCCGGACTTCGCGAGCAGGCTGATCGTCTTGTAGACGTCTTCCTTCGCTCCCACGTCGATACCGCGCGTGGGTTCGTCCATCAGCAGCACTTTCGGCGACGTCAGCAGCGCCTTGCCGATCACCACCTTCTGCATGTTGCCGCCGGAGAGCGACGTGATCGGCGCGTCCACCGAAGCGGCCTTGATGGCGAGCCGCTTGACGATATCGTCGGCCGCTTCGACCTGCTTCTCGCGCTTGAGCGCGCCGAATTTCAGCCGGTTCGCGAATTTGCCGAGACTCGACAAGGTCATGTTTTCCAGTATCGACATCAGCTGGATCATGCCCTGCTTCTGGCGGTCCTCGGGCACCAGCGCGATGCCCGCTTCGATGCGCTTCGGAATCGGCAGATCCTCGATGGCCTTGCCGGCCAGTTCGATTTCGCCCACTGCGTTCGGCTGCGCGCCCAATAGCGTTTCGAGCAATTCGGTGCGGCCCGCGCCCATGAGTCCGTAAATGCCGATCACTTCGCCGGCGCGCACCGAGAACGACACATGATCGACCGCGTAAATGCCGTTCGAGCGCTTGAGCGAAACATCGCTGACTTTCAGCACCTCGTTGCCGATCGCGTGCTGTTCGAACGCGAAACGTTTTTTCGACGAACCGACCATCGCTTCGATGATCCAGGGAATGTCGATATTCGCAATATCGTCTTCCGCGACGAGCCGCCCGTTGCGCAGCACTGTGATGCAGTCGCCGATCGCCATGATTTCCTCAAGGCGGTGCGAGATATAAATCACGGTCACGCCTTCTTCTTTCAGCTGACCAATGATCTTGAAGAGAATCTCCACCTCGTGCCGCGAGAGCGCCGACGTGGGCTCGTCCATGATCAGCACCTTGATGTGCCGCGACAGCGCCTTGGCGATTTCCACGAGCTGCTGCTGACCGACGCAAAGATCGCCGAGACGCGTGCGCGGATTGATCGGAATCTGCAGGCGGTCCAGCAGGATTTTCGCCTGATGAATTTCGTCTTTCGAACGAATCACGCCGCCGCTCGTCAATTCGTTGCCGGTGAAGATATTCTCGGCGACGCTCAAATCGGGAAAGAGATTCAGTTCCTGAAAGATGATGCCGACGCCATGCGCCTCGGCGCTGCGCACGTCGCTAATCGTCGCGAGTTGTCCGTCGATATGAATCTCGCCCGACGTCGCGGTTTCCGCGCCCGCGAGCAATTTCATCAGCGTCGATTTACCCGCGCCGTTCTCGCCGATCAGCACATTGACCTTGCCGCGCCGAACCTTGTAATCGACGTCCACGAGCGCCGCGGTGCCGGGATAGATTTTCGACAGCCCGCGCGTCTCGATCACATTCGCGGCGTTCGCGAGCCGCGACTCGTTCGCTTCGATCGTTTCGCTCATTTCCATGCCACCGGTATCGCCCGAATTTCGCCTGCCGGTTCGCTCCAGCTGCTATAGACGGCCGCGACATCCACGGTCTGGCCGACCTTGAGCTTCAGCGATTCCTGCGCGCGTGCCACGACGAGCTTGTTGATTGCCTGACCGAACACCGCGAACTTCGATTGATCGTCGAAGTCGCCGTATTTCACGCCGGGGAAACCGTCGCGCACGCCGGTGCCGATCACGACCGGGCCGGTTTCGAGCGCGACGTGCACCGGCTCGCCGCCGCTCGCGGGCGTCACGTCCACATAGGCGCGGCCGACGCGCGAGGTGGTGTCGATACGCGTGACTTTGCCTTGCACGCGAATCCAGAAATTGCAGGGGAATGCCGAGCTTTGCCGCACGCCGTATTGCTTGCAGGCGTCGTCGAAATTCTGGCTGAGCGCGCCGATGACCTGGGCCGCCGGTTTGGCGTTCTTGTCGGCGTAGGGAATCATCTGCTCATTGAACATCGCGACCGGATCGGGTCCGTGATGCTGGCCTTGCGCGCGTATCGCGGCCAGTTCCTGATCCGTCACGACATGACAGCCCGCCAGCGAGGCGACACCCAGCACAACGAGCCAGCTTTTCGCGGCACGACCACCCTGGCTTCGTACCACGGTGCAAATCGAATCAACCATGACGACCTCACTTGAAGACTTCCACGGGCGCGGCGCATGCCACACTTTGCCGGCCGCGCCCGCGTGACACCGAAATGCTTTTACTTGGTGTAGTAGAAATCGTTCACCTTGGAGGCGTTGTCTTTCGTGATCAGAATGCCGCGCGTGAGTTGACGCTCGGGTTCGCCCGTCGCGCCGGTACGGATGTATTTGTCGAGCAGATCGACGCCGTGCTGCGCGATGCCTTGCGCCTGGAGCATGACGGTCGCCTTCAGCTTGCCCGCGCGGATCGAGTCGCGTTCGTCGTTGCTGCCGTCGATGCCCATGACGATCACGTCCTTGCGATTGGCCGAATCGAGCGAGGCAATCGCGCCCAGCGCTGCCGGACCGTTGCCGGCGATCACACCCTTGATATGCTGATGCTCCTGAAGAATCGAATCCATCGCCTGTTTGGCCGGCAGCAGCGCGCCCTTCACGTCCTGGCGCGCGACCATCTTCAGGTCGGGATACTGATCGAGCACCTGATGAAATGCCTGCGAGCGCGTCACGCAATTTTTGTCCGCGAGATTGCAGGTCAATTCGACATATTCGCCCTTTTCGCCGATGGCTTCGACGAAGCGCTGCGCGACTTCCGAACCCGCTTCGAGATTGTTGTGGCTCAGTTGCGCGATGGCGATGCCGTCCTTCGGAATCTCGCGATTGATCAGCACCACGGGCACGTGCTTCTCTTTTGCAGTCCGAACCGTGGCAACGCTGGAATTCGAATCGGCATTGTCGAGAATAATGCCCTTCACGCCCTTGCCGATAACGAGATTCACCAGTTCATTCTGCTTGTTGACGTCCTCGCCATGTGAAAGCACGATCGTGTCGTAGCCGAGCTTCTTCGCTTCCTTTTCCGCGCCCTTCGCTTCCGCCGCGTAGTACGGGTTGTCGAGCGCATTCACGAGAATCGCGATGGTGCCTTTACCCGCCGCGAGCGCGTTGACGGGTTGCAGGGCAGCCACGCAGGTGGCGGCGACCGCGGCCGTGAGTGCAAGCTTCTTCCACATGTTTTGTCTCCGGATTGAACGTCTTTTTTTCATGAAGCGGCCCGCATCGCGCGGGTCCGCACCAGACCTGCCGTGTCAGCAAATGGTGTAGCCGCCGTCGATCATGATGTCGGCGCCCGTGATCATGTCGGCGCCGTTCGACAGCAGGAACAGAATGGCGGCGGCGATTTCGTCGGTGTAGGCGAAGCGGCCCACCGGAATCAGCTTCTTCATGTTCTCGCCTTTTTCGCCGTCCCACGCCGCCGCGCCCATCGGCGTCAGCACCACGGTCGGCGAGACCGTATTCACGGTAATGCCGCGCGCGGCCCATTCCTTCGCGAGCACCTTGGTCATGCCGATCAGACCCGCCTTCGCCGACGTGTAGGCGCAGTGCTGATCGATCGCGACCGTCGCCGCCTGCGAGGCGATATTGACGATCTTGCCGCCGTGGCCGCTCGCGAGCACATGGCGCGCGAAGTGTTTTGAGCAGAGGAATGGACCAGTGAGATTCACGCCGATCTGCTTCTGCCATTCGTCGAAGCCGATGTCCACGGCGGGCGTGAGCGTGATGCAGCCCGCCGCGTTCACGAGCAGATGGAGGTCGCCGAAGTGCTGGACCGCCGCCTTGATGGCGCGCTCGACATCCGCTTCGTTGGCGACGTCGCAGGCGAAGGCCTTCGCGTTGGCCGCGCCCAGTTCCTCGACCGCGGCCTGCACGCGCGGCTCCTCGAACGCCGGATAAAGGATCGCGACGCGCGCGCCCTTCGCGATCAGCGCTGCGTTGGTCGCCATGGCGATGCCGCCGAGGCCGCCCGTCACGACCGCGACCTTGCCGTCCAGACGAAAGTCGAAATCGACGCCGTGGCGCAGCGACATGTCATATTGAATGCTCACTTTTCCGTCTCCTTCCTGTGCCTCTCGGGGCTGAAATTGGATGCTGTCCGATGCGTCGCGCGGCTCAGCGCGCGGATTGTGCCTGCACCGCTTCGGCAATGCCATCGGCGTCGATACCGTAATGGCGGCGAATGCCCTTGCGCGTGCCGTAGTGCGCGAATTCGCCCTCGGTCACGCCGAGCGTGGTCAGGCGGCGCGGAATCTGGCGGCGCGCCATCAGCATCGCGACGATCGCGCCGATCCCGCCATGCAGCGAATGTTCCTCGACGGTGACCACGGCGTCGTGCCGCTCGATGATCGTGGCGAGCGCGTCCTGATCGAGCGGGCGCAGCGACGAGAGATTCACGAGCGTCGGATTCATGCCTTGCTGCTGCAAACGCTCGCAGGCTTCGAGCGCCTCGCCGACCACCGAGCCCAGCGCGATGACGGCGACGCCGCGGCCTTCGATCAGCACATCGGGACGGCCCGGCTCGAAGCGATACGACGCGTCGTGGACCACGGGGAATTTCGCGTTGTCGAGGCGGATATAGACCGGGCCGTCGACGGCGGCGGCGTAGTCGATCACCTGCACCACTTCCGCTTCGTCGCACGGCGCGAAGATCTGCACGTTGCCGAAGCCGCTCATGATCGAGATGTCGTCGATGGCATGGTGGGTCGACGCCAGCGGACCGTAGGCCACGCCTGCGTTCAGGCCGAGCATCTTCACGTTGGTCGCGCTGTAGCAGATGTCGTTCTTGACCTGCTCGTTCGCGCGGCCCACGAGGAACGGCGCGGCGTTGGCCGTGAACACGATGTGCCCGCCCAGCGCGAGACCGGCGGCCATGCCGACCATGTTCTGCTCGGCGATGCCCACGTTGATAACGCGCTCGGGCCAGCTTTCGAGAAACGGCCCGATCTTCGAAGTGGACGTGGAGTCGGCCACCATCACGATGATGTCCTGGCCCGCGGCCGTCAGGCGGCTCAGCGCGCTCACCGCGCCATCGCGCAAATCGGCGGAATCACGCATGGTCCAGCTCCTCCAGTGCTTGCTTGAGTTGTTTCTCGTCAGGGAACTTGTGATGCCAGGCCGGCACGTTCTCCATGAACGACACGCCGCGACCCTTGATCGTGTGCGCAATCAGCACTTTCGGCTTGCGATTGGCGTAGTCGAGACTTTCGATTAGTTTCCAAACTGCATCGGAATTGTTTCCATTGACGTCGTGAACTTCGAATCCGAACGCGCGGAATTTCTCGTCGAGCGGGTCGAGGTCCATGATGTTGTGGGTGAAATCGGCGAGTTGCAGACGGTTGCGGTCGACGATCACCACGAGGTTCGACAGTTCGAAGTGCGCGGCCGCCATGGCGGCTTCCCAGTTCGAACCTTCCTCCAGTTCGCCGTCGCCGGTCAGCACGAACACGCGCCCCGTCGGACCTTCCGATTGTTCCGCGTGGCGCTGTTTCGCCATCGCGAGACCCGCCGCGATCGGCAGGCCATGGCCCAGGCCGCCGGTATTGACGGTCACGAGCGTCGGCAGCTTTTGCCGCACCGGATGGCCCGGCAGCCGCGAATTGTCCTGCAAATAAGTGGGCAGCTCGGCGCCCTCGATCCAGCCGAGTTCCGCGAAGCAGGAATAGAGGCCGCCCACGCCGTGCCCCTTGCTGAGGATGAACTCGTCCTGCCACTTCACGGTGCGGTCGGCCTGCACCTCGTAGCGCAGCACATGGAAATAGAGCGCCGCGAGGATGTCCGCTTCCGACATGTCGCCGCCCGTATGACCGCTTTTCGCCGCCGAATTCATCGTGCAAATCTTCTTGCGGATTTCCTGCGCCCGCCTGTGCAGCGGCTCGCCAGACTGCTTGTAGGGGTTTTCCATTCCCTGCTCCCGAACTTCCTGTTTGCGTGAAATCGAGTTTCTGTTACTTTCTATCGAAAGTCAAAGAGAAATCAAAGCAAACAGGGAAAACACCAGGCCGGTCGCGGTACGGCCTCGAATCGGGCAAAATACAGGCCGTAACGTGCGGATTTGCGGGGCGGGTGGCTTGCAGGGAAAAAACATGGACCAAAGGACCAGAACAGAGAAGATTTTCGAAAAGGTGCAGGCGGCCAAGCTGGTCAAGCTTTCCGAGCTTTCCAGCGAATTCGGCGTTTCGATGCCCACCATTCGAAAGGACATTGACGAGCTGCAGCGCCTCGGACACGTCGAACGCGTCCATGGCAACGTGCGCCTCAAGACCGCGCAAGCCGAGCCCGCCCAGAAACTGCCGAGCGCCAGCATCCTGCCGACGAGCGAGGAAAAGGCGCAGATCGGGCGCAAGGCGGCGACGCTGATCGCGAACGGCGACGCGGTCATTCTCGATTGCGGCGCGACGACGACCGAGCTTGCGAAGAATCTGCTCGACCGCCAGAACCTGCGCATCGTCACCAACGCGCTGAATATCGCGATCCTGCTGGGCGCCGAGCCGACCAACCGCGTGATGCTCACGGGCGGCATCTTCAAGGCGGAGACGATTGCGGTGTCGGGCGAGAAAGCGTCGACGTTTTTCGAAGGCATGTTCGTCGACAAGCTCTTTCTCGCGGCGGGCGGCGTCGCCATGGAATCGGGCATTTCGTATCCCGACTTCATCGACCTGCACGTGAAGCGCGCGATGATCGACGCGGCGAAAACGGTCTATCTGCTCGCCGATTCGAAGAAGTTCGGCAAGCGCGAATTCGCCACGTTCGGCGCGATGGACCAGATCGACTATCTGATCACCGACGAAGGCCTGGACGCGGAATTCGCCGACTGGGTCACGAAGCTCGGCATCAAGATCATTTACGCGTAAGCGTTGGGCGCGAAGCGGTGCGCGCAGGCGTCCTCACACGCACACACGCGCGCTGATCGCGCCGAACACGACGCCCCCTTCCATATCGCTTCGGCTGCGCAGTTCACGCAGCCGAAACGCGATGCAGCAATGTCAATGCGCTGCCATGCCGCCGTTATCGTCGCCGTGCGCGACCGGTCAACGGCCATAGGACCAACGTCCGATTGACTCAAAATCCCGCCGCGCCACCATAAGATCCAGCCGCCAGTATCGCGTTCGACGACGGTTTGCGAACATCGACGCCGTTCGAGCCATCGCTCCCGGCCTGTCACGCCGTCTGGAGGCGTGACCTCTACTGCGCTGACCTACCTGATGGGAGATGTCGTGGACAAGGCCATTTCACGCAAAAACGCGCAGCAACACGGCACGCCGGCGCCCGCTTACAGCTCGCCGGACGAACGGGCCGCACAGGGGCGGACCCTGCGCGACGCGGTGCCCCGCTCGTCCCAGGCCGGGTGGAAGACACCGGAGCCGCGCCCCGATCTGGTCGAACTGCTCGAAGCCTCGAACGAAGGCCGCATTCCGGGCCTGATTCCGGTTCGCTTCGGCCGCATGGCGGCGTCGCCCTTCGCGTTCTATCGCGGCGCGGCGGCGGTGATGGCCGCGGACCTCGCGACGACGCCCACCAGCGGCCTGCGCGTGCAGGCATGCGGCGACGCGCATCTGATGAACTTCGGCGGATTCGCGACGCCGGAACGCAACGTGATCTTCGACATCAACGATCTCGATGAGACGCTGCCCGCGCCGTTCGAATGGGATTTGAAGCGTCTTGCCGCGAGCGTCGTGATCGCCGCGCAGCATCTGGAACTGCCCTACAGCGACATTCTGCGCGTGACCACCGACCTCGCGCGCGAATATCGCGAGCGGATGCTCGACTATGCGTCCATGCGCGCGCTCGATGTCTGGTACGAGCGCATCGATCTGCAAAAGTACGAGGACCGCGCGGGCGATCCCGCCGTCGTGGAGAGGGTGCGCAAGCGCATCGCCCAGCGCATCGAAACCGAGCGGCGCAAGACGGTTCCCGACCACCTCTATCCGAAGCTCGTCACGGAGGCAGGCGGCCATCCGCGCATCAAGGACGAGCCGCCGCTGATTTACCATCCCACGGGCGACAGCGTCCCCGGACTCGAATCGGGCTATGCCGAGGCGATCGCCTCGTATCGGGAGAGCCTGGCCGAGCACGTGCGCGTGCTGTTCGACCGGTTCACATTCGTCGATCTGGCGATCAAGGTGGTGGGCGTGGGCAGCGTCGGGACGATGTGCGCGGTCGGCCTGTTCATGGCCTCCGACAACGACCCGCTATTTCTGCAGGTCAAGGAGGCGAAGGCGTCGGTGCTCGAAGCCTATGCGGGAAAGAGTCTGCATGCGAATCATGGCCAGCGCGTGATTGCGGGGCAGCGCATCATGCAGTCCGCCAGCGATGTTTTCCTCGGCTGGTGCCGGGGAAAGAATGGGCGCGATTTTTATCTCCGGCAATTGCGCGACATGAAAATGTCGGTGGTGATCGAATCGCTCGATACGGGCATGCTCCGCCAATACGGACGCATGTGCGCCCACGCGCTCGCGCGTGCGCACGCGCGTTCGGGCGATGCCGCCGCCATTGCCGGTTATATGGGATCCGGTCAGACCTTCGACGATGCCATTACCGAATTCGCCACGGAATACAGTTCGCAGAACAAACGGGATTATCGGGAATTCATCAAGGCGATTCGTGAGGGCAGAATTACGGCCATCATGGAGGATTGATCAAGGACCGATTAAATCCCACCGCGTCCAGAGTAAACGTCGAATAACGCGCGAAAGAACCGGTCATAGGCCGGCGCGCGAGGATCGCGGCGCTCGCATGCGCGGAGATAAACGGATTCATACTCCTCGCGCTTGCGGCCGCGCCCGACCCAGATCTTGTGCTCGCCCCACACCTCGCCAACAACCGTCACCCGATTAGCGTTTCGGGCAACGTCGAGTTGCGCATAGCACCAGAGTTGCCCCCAGATATTGGGCCACAGATTCGACGGAATGGTCATCCAGGAGTTTTTGATCTCCACCACCATGACTTCGTTGAAGCGCGGATGCCGATAAATCAGGTCGGGCGCCGCTCGCAACGCCTCACCGTTCACGCGCAATGAGTCGATGGTGAAGTAATCGACATGATCCTGACCGGGCATGTGCAGCCCATTGTGAATCAGCCGCCACTCCGAGCCGATGCTGCGTAGAAAGCCGTTATGGACGCCGCCTTGCCCCTGCAATCGCGTCTGGTAAATCAACGGTTCGCGCGCCTTGCCGCGTTCGCGATCTTCTTCGTCGCCGTATGCAGAGGCGTAAAGCGAATAGATCCATTGCGAGAATGCCGATACGGTGGCTTGCGGATCTTCCGGCCGCATCCGCTGGGCGCGGCGCAGGAATTCGGATGGCACGATCTGAAATGGCGCAGGCGTCGTTCGCTTGAAACTCAATCCCGCCTGGGGATCACGCGGTAATTCGTGACCAAAGAGCACATTGGCGCGGTGCTCCATCGTGCCGCGCAATCCGTCTGCGCTCACGCGGCGGCGCGGATACACGCGCCAGGCAATCCCACTCACAGACGGCAATCGAGGACCGACCAGTTCCGGCGCAGCCTCTTCCCGCTCGCCGCTTTCCCCGTCATCTTCTTCCCATTCGCTGCTCATTGTTCTTGCATCGGAATTATTTGCACGAAGCTTACCATTTCCTTCCGATTTTCTTTTTCGATGAGGCATTCGCAAGCGCGCGCGCCTTAACATTTTCTTGATGAAAGAACGTGTATAGGCAACGAAGCGCCCTGGTTAATTCCATCCCATTCGCCACTGTGGTCCATACGAAATACGCAAACTGTAATCGTCCAATACAACGACGAGACTCTACATTGAGGATGGCTTAACGGCCTCTCGCTTGTGAAACACGAATAAGGAATAGCATGAAATCAAGTATCGCTGCGTGGATGTCCACCGCAGTCGTCGCACTGTCTTTCGGAACCGCACATGCTGAAGACACCGTGAGAGTGACCTATGCCGGTTCGATGGGTGTCGTGATGGATCAGGGCCTGGGGCCGGCCTTCGCGAAGGCGAACAACGTGCAGTACCAGGGGCAAGGCGAAGGCGCTTATGGCATGGCCCGCCTTCTGGCGTCGAAGAAAATGGTCGCCGACGTATTCTTTTCCATCACACCAGGGCCGATGGCTATTCTGAAGCGCGCGGGACTCATCGATGAAGCGATTCCCGTGGCCAGCACCAGCATGGTGATCGCGTATAACCCGAGGAGCGCCTACGCGCAGCAACTCGCCAGCAGTCAATCCAACGGCGCGAAGCCGTGGTGGGAAGTGCTTGCGCAACCGGGCCTGCGCTTTGGTCGAACGGACGCGAGGATCGATCCGCAAGGGCAGAACATCATCTTCACGATGAAGCTGGCCGAACGTTATTACGGGCAACCGGGTCTCGAGAAAAAACTTCTCGGCGACGTGGAGAATCCGCAGGAGGTCTTTGCGGAAGGCGGTCTGCTGACTCGCCTGGAAGCGGGTCAGGTCGACGCATCGTCGGGATATGAAAGCGCCGTCAAGTCGGCCGGCCTGCCCTATATTCCGCTTCCCGATCAGATCAATTTGAGCAATCCGGCTTATGCGAAAGACTGGTACAACACGGTCTCTTTCGATATCCGCAATGCTCAAGGCGACATAAAAACACTGACGCCGCAGCCGCTCGTGTTTTATGTCGCGATCCTGAAGAATGCACTGCATCCCGAGGAAGCGCAGAAGTTCGCCGCGTTTGCCCTGAGTCCCAGCGGGCAGGCCATTTTCAGGGAAAAAGGATACGGACAACCGAAGGGCGATACGCTGCACTAGGTCGATGCTTGCCCACCTCACTGCGCCCAGCCGAAAGCGTCATCGCATTTTCGGCTGGGCTTTGCGTCTTCCGGCGCTCGCCATTATTGCCGTGCCGTTGCTCGCCTTGATCTGGGAGACACATTGGGGCCGCCTCGAAGCGGCCTACGGCGATTGGGACGCCGTGCGTGTTTCATTCAGCCTCAGTACCTGCGCACTGGCGATCATCGTCGCAATCGGCACGCCGCTTTCATTCTGGCTCGCGAAAGCAAAAGGATGGCTGGCCCGGACGGTCGAGACACTCGTGCTGTTTTCCTTGCTCACGCCGTCGCTCGCAACCGGCATTCTGCTCGTCAGTGCGTATGGTCCTTATGGGCCAATCGGCTCGCTTCTCGCTCATCTGGGCCTGTCGCTCAACAACAACACACCCTCTTTCATCGTCGCGCAGATTTATGGCGGGCTGGCGTATTTCATCACGTCTTCCAAAACCGCTTTCGAAAACATACCGCCGACGCTTGAGGAAGCGGCACAAGATCTCGGTTGCACGCCGTGGAAAACATTCTGGCTCGTGAATCTTCCGATTGCCGCGCGAGAAATCACGACGGGCGCCGTCATTGCCTGGGTGAGAACCATTGGTGAATTCGGCATTGCAGCGGTGTTTTCGTATTTTCCCCAGGGCGTGCCCGTCAAACTGTTCGTCAACCTGCAAAACGACGGGCTGCAATCGGTGTACGTGCTCGTCTGGATTTTGCTGCTTGCACTACCGATCCCCGTCATCCTGCTTTCGATTTTCAAACGCATGGGCCGGGATTGAGACTTCGCACTCGCGGCGCTCGCCCGTCCCCGAATTGCCGATGAAACTCGTGCTCGATCCAATTTCCGCCTGAACCGGAACCCGCTTGCCGTCGATGAGGTTGCTGCCCGATGCGCGTTGATAGACGCCCACCGCGTCGATTCATCGAGCCGACCACGCGCTTTTTTCTCCCCTCGCAATTGACGCGCAACCCCCGGCCCTTTACCCTTGCGCACTGATGGTTCCCGGCAACGGGATCAAAAGGGAACGCAGTGACGACGCCCCGCGTCGAGTCTGCGGCTGCCCCCGCAACTGTAAGCGGCGAGTTCGTGCCATTGAGCGCCACTGGGAAACCGGGAAGGCCGGCATCGGAACCGTGACCCGCAAGCCAGGAGACCTGCCATCGACCGAGGTCCATGCAGCCGCAACGGGCGGGGTGTCCCAATGCGCAAACCACGGCTTCGTGCGGTGGTCCGTTGCAGGACAGCCCCGACCTCAGGAACTGTCATATGTCCATCGCTCTCGAAACGGCCGCCGCGCCGGGAGCCCTTCGCCGCCGCGTCGCCGGCATTTACGTCGTGCTCGCGGTATTCAATATCGGCGCATGGATCTGGGCCTTCATCGCCTTTCACGCCCAGCCGCTGTTGCTCGGCACCGGCCTGCTCGCCTATGGATTCGGCTTGCGGCATGCCGTCGACGCCGACCATATCGCCGCCATCGACAACGTCACCCGCAAGCTGATGCAGGACGGCCAGCGTCCGGTCTCCGTGGGCTTCTTTTTCGCGCTCGGCCACTCGGCCGTGGTGCTGCTCGTAGCGATCGCCGTCGCGGCGACCGCGGCGGCGCTGGAGAGCCGCTTCGAGGCCTGGAAAGATATCGGCGGGGTCATCTCGACGAGCGTCTCCGCGCTGTTTCTGTTTCTGATCGCCGCGATGAACATCGTGATTCTGCGCGGCGTATGGCGCGCGTTCGGCAAGGTCCGACGCGGCGAGCGTTACGACAACGACGATCTCGATCTGCTGCTGAATAGCCGCGGCCTGCTTTCGCGTCTGTTCCGCCCGCTGTTTCGTCTCGTTTCGCGACCGCTGTGGATGCTGCCGCTCGGCTTTCTGTTTGGACTCGGCTTCGACACCGCGACCGAAGTGAGCCTGCTCGGCATTTCCGCGAGCCAGGCGGCGCAAGGCGTGTCGATGGGCGTGGTGCTCGTGTTTCCCGTGCTGTTCGCAGCGGGCATGTCGCTCGTCGACACGACCGACGGCATCCTGATGCTCGGCGCCTACGACTGGGCCTTCGTGCGCCCCATCCGCAAGCTCTATTACAACCTCACGATCACGCTCGTTTCGGTCGCGGTGGCGGTGCTGATCGGCGGCATCGAAACGCTCGGGCTGCTCGCGGACCACTTCAACCTGACCGGCGGCTTCTGGGACATCATCGGCAGCCTCAACGACAACTTCAACAACCTCGGTTTCATCATCATCGGCGTGTTCATTTTTTCGTGGGTCGCGTCGTTTGTGATCTATCGCCTGAAAGGCTATGACGACCTGGTGGCGCCGCAGTCCGACAAGCCATAAAAAAAGGCCGTGGCGAGGACATTCCCCGCCACAGCCATGACCCAACTACGACGTCACGCGAACGAACGCGTCACATGCCGCCAAACGGCTTCTTCACCGTCAGTTTGTTGGTCACCGACACGACGCCGGGCACGCCTCGCGCAATCGCTTCGACTTTCGGAATCTGCGCCGCATCGGTCACGGTGCCGTTCAAGGTCACCGCGCCATCCTTCGCGCTCACGCTGATATCGCCCGCGCGAATCTCCTTGACCTTCACGATCTCCGCATAGACCTTCCTGCGCAGCGCGCGATCGGCTTTCCTGCCCGTCGGCGCGCTGGCGCTGGCGCCGGACGCGCCGACCGCCGCGTCACTGGCCGTTGCCGGCGTTTGCGACCACGCGCTCAGCGAGATCGCGACGATCGAGGCCGCCGCCAGCCCGAATACCGTGGATGTTTTCATCAGTTTTTTGCTCCGCTTGATCAGCATGGCTGGATCAGAAGTTGTGCCGGAGGCCGATCATGGCCGCCGTGGTCGAGACGCCCGGCGCAACCGGCGCGCCGTAGATAATGGTCTGGTTCATCGTCCCCTTGTTGTCCACGTAGCCGACCTGGGCATAGGCCTTGGTCCGCACGGACAGGTTGTATTCGGCGCCGATGGCGATTTCGGTCGAATGATTCGCCGAGTGATTGCGGTCCTTCAGGTAGTAGAAACCGGACGTGACCTTGAAGCGCGGGCCGAACTGGTAGCCGATACCGCCCGATGCCATTTCGTAGTCGACGAGATTGCTTTTCTCAGGATTCCTGCCGATTGCATACGAACCGGACACCGACCACCCGGAGATCGTGTACATCGCGCCGAAGTAGTAGAAGCGATTGTTGTCCACGCCGGTCGCCGCGGCTGCCGGTGCGGCCGGATAGGTCAACGGAAACGGATTGGTGTCGTGCCCGTTGTAGTAAACCGCCGAGAGATTCAGGCCATAGTTCGAATACTTGAGCACGGCCGATTCGCGCGTTCCGCCCTGGAAATGCCCTGCCACGCCGCCCGGCGCATATTCGAGCGCGAACGACGCGCCATGGAATTTCGGCGACGTATAGACGAGCGCATTGCTGTCGTACAGCGCGCCGATCGGCGCGTTCGTGCTCGTGCCGGTCCAGCCCGCGGCCTGGTTCATGCCCAGCCAGGCCGTGAGAATACTGCCGAAATACTGCGCGCCGCGAACGTCGGTCTCCGCCATCGCGTAGATCATCGGGATGATCTGGCGGCCGGCGTCGAACGTGCCGAACGGCCCCGACGCCCCGATCGTCGCGAACTGGTTGAAGATCGCGGTCGTGCCCGGCGTATCGGAGAGCCCGAACTTGCCGTTCGTGCTGTTGAACGTTCCTTGCAGCTTGAAGTTGACCTTGTAGCCGCCGCCAATGTCTTCGCTGCCCTTCATGCCCCAGAAGCTCGAATAGATGCCCCCGTCCTTCAATTGATACGTATGCCCCTGGTTCTTCGCAGTAGGCAGGAACGTGGCCGCCGAGGTGCTCTGGTACAGGAATCCGCTATCGATCACGCCGTACAGCGTGACCGAAGACTGCGCATGGGCGGCCGTGGCGAACAAGGCCAACGCTGCCAGGCTGCTCAACTTCACTTTCATTTCGTCGTCTCCTCCAGAAACATCCGCGTGCGCTGTCGTGGCGGCACCGTAGGTCTTGGGGTTATTGTGGGAAATATAACTGCTTGTCTCTCAGGTTCAGGTCCGGCTTTCGGCGCTGGCTAAGCCGCCGGGCCGGGCGCTACGGGATCGTCGATGCAGACCCTCCATGTCCCGTCTACGGCCTCGACCGGGAACGTCGTGAGGCACAGTCCGCCGGCCCCCGCCATGCGGCCCGTGCGCAAGTCGAAACGCAGGCCATGCGCGGGACAGCGCAGCACGCTGCCTTCGAGCTGGCCTCCGGCCAGTGCTGCGCCGTTGTGGGGGCATGCGTTGTCGATGGCGCAGAGCGTGCCTTCGATATTGAAGATCGCAATGCTGCGCCCGTCGACGAAGGCCAATCTGCGCTCGCCCGGCGCGAGGCCGTCGAGTGTGCCGATCTGAATTTCACGTTGCATTCGCCCCACCTTTAATCAGCAATCCAAATTAAAAACCATAGCATCACGCCGTCAACGGCGCGTGTTTTCAGACCAGTTCGTCGATCAGCAACTGCGCCATCGGCCAGTCGCCGAAACCCGAGGCCGGGTTCAGATGACCGACGTCGCCCAGGTCGACGAGACGGCTGCCCCAGTCGTCCGCCATGGCCGAGACGCGCTCGAACGACGCGAGCGGATCATTGCGGCTCGCGCAGACGATGCTCGGAAACGGCAGAGCCTGTCGCGGCAGCGGATGCCAGCCATTGATGGCCAGCGCGTCCATCGCGGGATACCCGGCGGGCAACGGCGTTTCCAGATCGGCGGGCGCGGCGAACAGCGCGCCGTGAATCTGGCGGCGGCACCACTGCGCCCAGTGCACCGTGATCATCACGCCCGCACTATGCGCCACGAGAATCACCGGCCCTTCGATCTTCGCGAGCGCCGCGTCGAGCGCGGCCACGCGCGCCGCGCAGCCGAGCTTGTCGTGTTCGAGCGGCGGCACCGAAGCCGCCTTGGGCAGCTTGCGTTCGAGCAGCGTCTGCCAATGTTCGGCGACGTGATCGCGCAGCCCGGGGACCATCAGGATGGTCGGTGTCGTATCGACAGTCACGATGCACTCCCCCGCGCGCTCAGTAAGGCTTGTCGCCGATAATGCCCGCGCGCTCCATCTTGCGATGGCAAGGCGCGTAATCCATCACCGCATAGTGCTGCGTGCTGCGGTTGTCCCAGATGGCGATGCTGTTCGGCTGCCAGCGCCAGCGCACCTGGTACTCGGGAATATAGGCCTGACTGACGAGATAACGCAGCAGATCGCCCGCGCCCGGATTCGCATCCTGCCCGAAGCGCACGCGCTGCGCCGTGTGATAGTTGGTGAAATGCGTGGTGAACGCATTCACGAACAGCACCTTCTCGCCGGTTTCGGGATGCGTGCGCACGACCGGATGCTCCGCGTCGGGAAACTGCGCCTTCAGCGCGAGCCGCTTCTCGATCGGCATGGCAGCGCCGAAGCTCGCCTCGATGCTGTGCCGCGCGCGCAGGTCCGCGATCTGCGTCTTGATGTGTTCCGGCAGATTCTCGTAGGCGAGCACCATGTTGGCCCACATCGTATCGCCGCCGACGGGCGGACATTCCACGCAACGCAGCACGGCGCCGAACTGCGGCGCTTCGCGCCAGGTCGCGTCCGAGTGCCACGCGTTTTCGTAGCGGTCGTTGGGCTGCTCCGGGTTCTTGTAGATGCGCACGAGGCCCGGATACTCCGGGTCGCTGCCCGCAACCGGATGATCCTCCAGTTCGCCGAAGCGCCGCGCGAAGGTCACGTGCTCGGCGCGCGTGATGTTCTGATCGCGCAGGAACAGCACGCGATGCTTGAGCAGCGCCGCGCGGATCTCGGCGAAGAGGCCGTCGTCGCGGATCGCATCGGCGAGATGCACGCCCGTCAGTTCGGCGCCGATCGCGCAGGTCAAAGGTTCGACTCGCACAACGTGCCTCCTCAGATAACGAAGACCGACGAGCCGGTCGTCTTGCGCGATTCGAGATCGCGATGCGCCTGCACGGCATCTTCCAGCGCGTAGCGCTGGTTCAACTCGATCTGGATACGGCCCGTGGCCACGTGCGCAAACAGCTCGTTGGCCAGCGCGTTCTTTTCCGCCGGATCGGCGATATAGTCGGCCAGCGCCGGGCGGGTCAAATACAGCGAACCCTTCATCGCGAGGATTTGCGGATTGAACGGCGGGATCGGGCCCGACGCCGTGCCGACGCACACCATGAGTCCGCGCCGCTTGAGCGAATCGAGCGAGCCTTCGAAAGTATCCTTGCCGACGCTGTCGAACACGACATCCACACCTATGCCATCGGTCAGCTCGCGCACGCGCTTCGCGACGTCCTCGCGGCTGTAGTCGATCACATGTTCGCAACCGTGTTGACGGGCCACTTCACCCTTGCGCGCATTCGACACCGTGCCGATCACCGTCAACCCGAGCAGCTTCGCCCATTGCGACACGATCAGGCCGACGCCGCCGGCCGCCGCGTGCAGCAGAACGGACTGGCCCGGCTTGAAGTCGTGAATGCGGCGCAGCAGATACGCAGCGGTCAGGCCGCGCATGGTCATGCCCGCAGCCGTTTCGCACGCAATCGCATCGGGCAGCTTGATGAGCGCCGCGGCCGGAATCAGGCGTTCGGTGCTGTACGCGCCCAGCGTGTTCAGAAAGCCCGTGTAGGTGACGCGATCGCCAGCGGCAACGTGGGCCACATCGGGACCGACCGCCTCGACCACGCCCGCCGCCTCGACGCCCATGCCCGCAGGCAGCGGCACCGGATAGAGACCCGAGCGGAAATAGGTATCGGCGAAATTCAGGCCGACCGCTTCGTGGCGCAGACGCACCTGCCCCGGGCCGGGCTCACCGACTTCAACGGTCTCGTAACGCAAGACTTCAGGGCCACCGGTTTCATGGAAACGCACTGCTTTTGCCATGGAGAATCTCCTTTGCTTATCCAGATTACTTGTTCACTGCGCGGAGCGCCAGGCCGCCTGCCCGTTCAGGACGCGGCCTGCTCACGCAGGTTGTTCACGCGATCGAGGTCGGCGGCATAGCGGCGACGCCCGATATAAAACGCAATGGCGGCGGCCAGCGGCGCGAGCGGCACGATTTGCAGCGCGCCCAGCAGGCCGATCCGGTCGGCGACCATGCCGGTCAGGACCGCGGCCGGCGCGAGACCCAGCAGGTTGTTCGCAAGCGTCAGGGTCGCGAACGCCGACGCATGGATGGAAGGCGGCGTGAGATTCGCGACCATCGCGCCCGACGGGCCCGTGGCACCGGCGCAGAAGAACATGCCGGCTGCGATCATGAGCAGCTGGGCAGGCCCGGCGGGCAGATGCAGACCGATCCCGAGCAGCACGAAGCAGAGCAGACAGCACGCGATCGCCGTGGACCATTTGCGCACGGGCGCATGCTTGCCGAAGCGATCGGCCAGATGCCCGCAGGTGACCATGCCGAGCGCGGTCGTCAGCACGAACAGCGCCGCGCCCATCGCCGCCTGGCCTGGCGCCATGCCGTAGTAGCGGTTGAGGAAACTCGGCATCCACGCCCACACCGCCGCCGGCACCAGCAGATGAATCCCGCTGCCGATATAGGCGCAGACCACGGACCTCGTCGAAAACAGCTCGCGGAGCAGACTGCGCAGGCTCATCGTCGCGGGCGTGCGGCGGGTTGCGCGGCAGGCCTGCAACGGCGCGAGGCGCTTTTCGGAGACCGCGATCCGGTAGATCACGAGCAGCAGGAATCCGAGGATCGCCATCGCGCCGAACGCCGCGCGCCAGCCGAGGTGCGCCGCGACGGCGCCACCGAGCGCCATGCCGAGCACCGAACCGAACGCGCCGCCCGCCATGAACGCCGCCGTCACGGTGGCGCGCAACCGCACCGGAAAGATGCTCAGCACCACCGCGACGCCCACGCTGCCATACGCCGCCTCGCCGATGCCGACGAACGCACGCGCCAGCAACATCTCGCCATAGTTGGCCGAGACCGCGCAGCCGAGCGTCGCGAGACTCCACATCGCGGCCATCAGGACGATGCTTCGCACGCGGCCCCAGCGGTCGGCGAGCACCGAGAGCGGGAAGGTGAGCACGCCCACCATCAGCGCGACCACGCTGCTGAGCGATCCGAGGTGCGTGTCGGAGAGCTGCCAGGCGGACTTGAGTAGCGGAAATACCGCGTTGAGCACCTGCCGGGACATATAGTCGGAGAGCAACAATCCGACCGTCAACGCGAACACGACCCAGGCATAAGCCCGTACATCCGTCTGTCCCTTCGTCACTTCGCCCGCTGCGGGCTCCGCATGCGTGAGCATGTGTGTCTCCTTCATCTCGATCCGGCTCCGATGGAACCGGCCTTGCCCATCCTGGCGAGCCGCTGCGTCCGCGCGGCCGCCCGCTTCCTCAAGCCACGCGCAGCGGCAGATTCTTCACACCGGCTTCGCGGTTCGGCGCCATGCCGTTTGCCGCGAGCGTCTCGCCGATTGTTTGGTACTGCACACCAATCCGGTAGATCTCGCGCGCTTCCTTGCCCGTCGCGATCTCGCGGCCCAGTTCGTGCGCCACGCGCACGCACTGCTCGATCTGCTGCACCGAGGTCATGCGCTTGCCGTGCTGGTCGATGATCGTGTCTTCGATGCCGCAGCGCGGATGCAGCCCCATCGCCATTGCCATCATGTTGAACGGCAGCACGTTCTTCAACAACGATTCGGCGGTCAGCGTGCAGCCGTCCGGCGCGCGATGCACGAAGTTGAAGAAGTTGAACGGATTCGGCCCGTCGAAGCCGCCGCCGATGCCGATCCACGTGAGATTCAGCGGTCCCTTATAAGCACCCTTGCGCACGAGGCGTTCGAGCGTCTCCAGCGCGTGGATGCCGGTCAACTGGAAATGCGGCTGGATGCCCGAGGCCTGCAGGCGGCGCAGATGCTCCTCGACCCAGGCGGGACCGGCCGGCACCGTCATTTCACTATAGGCCGCCATGAACGCCGGATTGGCGAGCGACGTGCCAGCCAGATACTCGGGATAGAGCAGCTCCATGATGTTCATCTGCGTGGTGTTGATCGCCACGGTCACCTGGTCCGGCTTCGGATCGAGATCGGCCAGCATGTGGCGCGTGTCGTCCGAGAGCCATTTCGCCGCTTGCCCATCGTCTTCGGGGGCGAACGAAATCGAGCCGCCCACCTGGATGATCATGTCCGGCACCGCATCACGCACGCCCGCGATAAGCTCGTTGAATTTCGACAGACGTTTGGAACCCTTGCCGTCGAGTTCGCGCACATGCAGATGCAGCACGGTTGCGCCGGCGTTGTAGCAGTCGACCGCCTTCTGGATCTGCTCCTCCATCGTCACCGGAATGTCTTCGGGAAAGTCCTCGGGCATCCACTCGGGACCATAGGGCGCCGTCGTGATGACAACCTTGCTCTGATTCTCGGGATGCAGCGAATCGTCTAGAAATTGCATCGTGTTCTCCGTGTTGGGTGGCGATATTCCGGTCACGACGATCGGTTGATTACCCGAGTTGCGACCGGAAGATGACGAACTGATGAGATGGCACGATACGGCAATCCCGCACTATACTTTTGTGATAGCGCGCCATTGTTTTAGCTTTCGATGCCACCGGCGTTAAACCAGGCGTTAACACCGATCCCAACGCGCGCGCACGAATAAACGTTGATAAACATGGAGATACGGACGGCGAGGCGCAGTCCGTCCGCAGCACGGAGACACAACGATGGAGACAATGCTGCGCTCGGTCGCCCTGAGCGGGTATTTCGACGTGACGCGACGTGTGGGCCTGAATCCCGTCGAACTGGCGAAACAGGTGGGGATCGATGCCACGGCGCTCGCGAGCCCCGACGAACGCATTTCCGCAGCGGCTGCCTGCCGGCTGCTCGAACTCACAGCCGAACAGGCATCGTGCAGCACCTTTGCCTTGCAGATGGCGGAAACACGGCAGAAGTTCGGCACCGGCGTGGTCAATGTCCTGCTGGCGCACAAGCGCACGCTGCGCGAAGTGCTGCTCGCCACCGCCGAATACCGGCACCTGCTGAACGAGGCGCTCGCGGTGTTCGTCGAGGATGCCGGCGCAACCGTGACCATCCGCGAAGAAATGGTCGTCGAACCCGGCACCCCGACGAACCAGGCGATCGAACTCGCGGTCGGCGTGCTGGCGCGTCACTCCAGCGCGCTGCTCGGCGAACACTGGAAGCCGCGCTCAGTCCATTTCGTTCATCGCGGCCCCGCCAGCCTGACGTTTCATCGGCGATTCTTTGGGTGTCCTCTTGAATTCGGCAGCGACTTCAATGGCTTCGTCTGCGCAACCGCCGATCTCGACTACCCGAATCCCGCCGCCGATCCCGAACTGGTGCGATACGCCGAAAGCCTCGCCGACGCCCTGAACGTCTCGGGCGCGGACACGACCCCGCTCGAAGTCCGCAAGGCGATCTACCTGCTGCTTCCGCTGGAGCAGGCGACGGTCGAGTGCGTCGCCAGTCATTTGCATATGAGCGTGCGCACGATGCAGCGCCAGCTCGAAGTGGCGCAAACCAGTTTCTCGCGTCTGGTGGAAGAAGTGCGCGGTGAACTCGCGGTGCGGTATATGAGCAATCCACGCTATCCGATCGGACGCGTGGCGGCCTTGCTGGGTTATTCCCAGCAAGGCTCTTTTACGAACTGGTTTAGTGGACGATTTGGTGAGACGCCGCGCGATTGGCGGCGGAGTCATCCGAAGTGATGGCCCGCTTTCCCGCTCAAAACGCAGACCGAATCGTGCCGCCATCGACCCGGATCGTCGCACCGCTCACATAATCGGCATACGGGCTCGCCAGATAGGCAACGGCCGCCGCGATCTCTTCCGGGCGGCCAAGACGGCCCACGTCGTTCGGCACCATATCGCGCACACAACCGCGCTCGATGTCCTCCCACGTCTCGCCCCATCCGTGCTGCGGCGCGATCTTCTCCAGCAGCGCCTTGACGGACGGCACGAGAATCGCGCCGGGCGCCACGATGTTCGAGGTCACGCCCGAGTCTTTGAGATCGCGCGCCAGCGACACCGCCAGATTGTGCCGCGCCGCCAGCGACGCGTTGTAATCGGGCTGCATGGGAACAGGCTGACCCGCAAGCCCGCCGCCGATCTGGATCACGCGCCCCCAGCCGCGCTCGCGCATCGCGGGCACGAGACGCTGAATCATGCGCACGGCGGACAGCACGTTGACCTCGTAAGTCTCGATCCATTTGTCGGGCGACGCCGTGACCCAGTTCAGATGGTGATAATAGCCAGCGTTGTTGACCAGAATATCGATCGCACCGCCTTCGCGCGATTGCGCGGCCACGGCGTCCGCTCCCGAGTCGGTGGCCAGATCGCCCAGCGCGATCTCGGCGTGGCCGCCCGCAGCCGTGATCGCTTCCGCGACCGCGCTTGCACGATCGCCGCTGCGGCCGTGGACGATTACCGTCGCGCCTTCCGCCGCCAGCAGTTTCGCAATCGCCTCGCCGAGTCCGGCGGTCGAACCCGTCACCAGCGCACGCTTGCCATTCAGTTGCAGATTCATGATGTTTTTACCTCATCGCATCAACGTTTATACGAGTGTGTCAATCGGCGCACATTACGGCGTCGCGTAGACCTGCCACGTTTCCGCAATCGCAAAGCCCATCGATTCATAAACGCCGCGTCCTGCGGGCGTGCAATGAAGAAAGGCGGTGTGAGCGTCCTGCAAATACGCGTCGCGCAGCACTGCGGCGGTTGCCGCGCGCGCGTAGCCGCGTCGCCGGTAGGCGGGTTGCGTCGATATGTTGAATACGCCCACGTGTCCATTTATGAGCACGCCGAACGATGTCGCAACGGCAATGCCCTTTTCTTCAACCAGATAAGCCGTCATGCCTTCGGCACCCAAAACAGCGGGCGCGCTGAAACCTCTGAAGACCTGTTCGGGCGCTTCATAGCCGCAGGCCAGCGCGCGGTTATACGCCTCGTGATCTTGCGGAGGAACACGCCGAATGCTGACCGCATCGGGCAGCGGCACATTCGTTACGTCGGCATCCAGACGCCGCATCATGAACGGCAGAGCGAAGGACTGCGTCAGCCCGCAGCGCATCGCGATTGGCTCAATCGCAGCATCGCCACCCGTGCCGCGCGACTGAATGCTCCACGGAAGGCCCTTGTTGCCAAACGATGCAGCGAACGCGCTCAACTCGTCCACATCGGGCTCGCGCCTCGTGCTGATGACCGCGTTCAATACCGATACCGGCGTGCCGCTCACCATCGCTCGCGTGCCGCGCGGTTCTGCTTTTACGTCGCCGTCCGGTTGCAATCGGCAGAATGTTTCGATCGCGTCATGCCACGCGGCAACGGCGAGATCGACGGACTCGTTTGCGTAATTCATTGCGTTGGTCATATTCTCAACGTGTTATCTGATTGTGATAAAGACGATCGTCGTGATTACTGAAGCGCGCAAAAAAATCAGCGCTCAAAATGACGTGCGTTCTTTTCTTCGAGCAGCTTCACCAGCGTATGCAGCGTGCGATTCGCGGGCGTTGGAATACCCGCGATCTCGCCTCGCCGCACGATCGCGCCATTGAGAAAGTCGATCTCGCTAGATTTGCCGCGCGCCAGATCTTGCGCGGTGGACGAATATTGACCGCCCGGAATCGTCGCTTCGATCTGCTCGACCATGCGCGCCGCGTCGTGCTCGAAGTGCACGCCTTCGGCGGCGGCCACAGCCAGGCATTCGGCGACCACTTCGCGCATGGTGTCGCGCAGCGCATCGCGATGCGCCATGGCGCCGAGCGGCAACTGCACGATCGCGGAAACCGCGTTATAGGCGCAGTTGAGAATGAGCTTTTGCCACAGCGTCGTTCGCACGTCCGCGGCGATTTCCGTGGGAATGCTGGCCGAGCGCAGCACGCGCGCCAGGGCTTCGCTCTGAAGCGACGCTTCGATCGCCAGTTCGCCCCGGCCGTGATGCAGCAGATGACCGGGCCCGGCCATTTCGCTCGCGACATAGACCGCCGCGCAAATCACGGGCTGCGCGAGGCGTTCGCGCAAGAGCGCGGCGTTGTCGACGCCGTTTTGCAGACTCACCACGATCGCATCCGGCGCGAGCATCGCGTCGAGCCCGCGAGCGGCTTCGGCGGTATCGGTCGACTTCACGCAGACGAACACGACATCGGCGTCGGCGGCGGCCTCGATATCGGTTGCGGCGCGCACGGGCAGCCGAATGTCGAACGATTGCGACTGAATGCGCAAACCGTCCTGATTCATCGCCGCGACATGCGCCGCCCGGCCAATCAAGACCACGTCATGACCATGGCGCGCGAGCATGCCGCCGAAATAACAGCCGACCGCGCCGGCGCCCAGTACCGCGAACCGCATGATGCCTCCCGTTATGCACGCCACTCTCAACCTCACCGAAACACGCGAGGCGGGCCGCTTATTCCATGCGGTGTTCGAGAACGTCAGCGGCACGCTTACGATGGATGGCGCAGTTCCCTTTTTATCGGCGTTGAAATGAGCCGTTGCATCAACGGCCCGAAACTGGCGACAATCTCCTCTCGCCCTTTACGGTTTATCGTCATGAAAATCGCCGCGCTCTCCGATATTCACGGCAACATCGCCGCGCTGGACGCCGTGCTCGCCGAGATCCGTTCGCTGGGCGCGGACGTGATCGTCAATCTCGGCGATATTGTTTCCGGCGCGCTGTATCCGTGCGAAACGGCCGACCGCCTGATCGCGCTCGACCTGCCGACGATCCGTGGCAACCACGAGCGGCAGGTGCTGGCCGGCGATCGCGAGCGCATGGGTCCCTCCGACCGTTGGGCGCTCGACTGCCTGCGCGCCGATCAACGCCAGTGGATTGAAAGTTTGCCCGGCACGCTGGCGATTGGCGACGACGTTCTGCTGGTGCACGGCACGCCCGACGACGATCTCGCTTACTTTCTGGAAACCGTCACGCCTTCGGGATGCCGCGCCGCGACCGTCGAGGAAATCGAGGAGCGTGCGGGCAAGGTCGCGTCGAAGCTGATTCTGTGCGGACACACTCACATTCAGCGCGCGGTTCAACTCGACGATGGACGCCTGATCGTCAATCCGGGCAGCGTCGGCCTTCAGGCTTACGCGGACGACCGGCCATTTCCGCATCGGATGGAAATGGGCTCGCCGCACGCGCGCTATGCCTTCGCCACGCTCACCGAGTCGGGCTGGATCGCGGAATTGCGCGCCGTGGCCTATGACTGGGACACCGCCTCGGCAATCGCGCAACAAAACGGACGACCCGATTGGGCGACGGCGCTGCGCAGCGGCTATTGCTGAATCACGGCCCGACCCGGCTTAAGGGACCAGGCTTAACCGACCAGGCTCAACCGACCAGATTCTCCGACCAGGAATTCGACAACATGAAGTTGCTGGCCATCTCCGGAAGTACGCGCCGCGAGTCCACCAATACCGCCTTGCTGATGGCGATGCAGGATTATTTGCCGCCAGGCGCCGAGTTGTCCGTCGTGGCGTGGCTCGACAAATTGCCGGTTTTTTCACCCGACGCCGAGCACGGCGCGCTGCCCGCACCAGTGGCCCGATTCATCGAACTCGTCTCGCGCGCCGACGGCATCATCATCGCCAGCCCCGAGTACGTCCACGCCCTGCCAGGCGGGCTCAAGAACGCCATCGACTGGATGGTTTCCCGATTCGAAGTGATCGGCAAACCCATCGCCATCGCGCATGCGTCGCATCGCGGCGAAGACATGCTCGCCTCGCTGCGGCTCGTTCTCTCCACCATCAGCGAGGGCTTTCTCGACTCCGCCTTTCTGCGCATTCCTCTGGTCGGAAAATCGCCGGAAGACGTCAAAACCACGCTGCAAACGCCCGACAACGAAGCGGCCATCACGCAGTTTCTCGCCACGGTCGTCGCGTCGATTCGCTCGACCCTCACCCCTGCAACACCGGCCCCAGCTTCTCCACCAGAAAGTCGATAAATACCCGCACGCGCGCCGTCATATGGCGCTGATTGCTGAAAATCACGTGGATATCCTCGATATCGCCGGGGTTGTAATCCGCCAGCAATTCCACCAGCCGCCCGGAAGCCAGATCGTCCTTGATATGAAATAGGCCGAGGCGGCTGATGCCGAGCCCCGCGAGCGTCAGCTGGCGCATCGTCGCGCCGTTGTTGGTGAGAATGTCGCCGCGCACGGGAAAGTGAAACGTGCGCCCGTCGATGCGAAACGGCCATTCGTCCATCGAGCGGCGGAAATTGAAATTGAAGCAGCGGTGGCCCGCGAGATCCTCGGGCGCGCGCGGCAAGCCGTGCGCCTTCAGATAGCCCGGCGCGGCCACGACCGCGCGCCCCGTCGAACCGAGCTTGCGCGCGTGGAAATTCGCATCCGATAAGGGCCCCGTGCGCACCGCGACGTCGACGCGTTCGCGCTGCAGATCCACCACCGCGTCCGTCAACGACAGATCCACGCGGATGCCCGGATAACGCGCCGTAAACAACGGCATCAGCGGCACGATGTAATGCGTGCCCATCGGAATCGACACGTTGATGCGCAGCGCGCCGTGCGGCGCCGTGATGCCTTCCGAAATGCCGTGCTCGGCTTCGTCGATGTCGTCGAGAATGCGCACGCAACTGTCATAGAACAGCCGCCCTTCGTTGGTCACCGCGAGGTGCCGCGTGGAGCGCTGGAACAGCAGCACGCCAAGCCGTTCTTCGAGGCGGCTGATCACCTTGCTGACCGCCGACGGCGTCAGCTCCAGCGTCTTGCCCGCCGCCGAAAAACTGCCGGTTTCGACCACGCGCGTGAAGACCCGCATCTCTCCGCTTCGACTGTCCATGTCACCGCTTATTCGAGAATTTAATTCATAAATGATATTCCATTGCACCGGCTAGGAAAAGGAATGGGCGGCGGCCACAATGGATGTCTCGAAGGCGCACGCACGCCGCAGCCAAGCACAGGAAGCCACATGACGACACTTTTCGACGCATACGATCTCGCGGGCCGACCGCTGCGCAACCGCGTGGCGATGGCGCCGATGACGCGCGCCCGCGCGCCGGGCCACGTGCCGAACGAGGAAACGGTCCGCTATTACGCGCAGCGCGCGAGCGCGGGCCTGATCGTCACCGAGGGCACGCCGATCAGCCCCGAAGGCAATGGTTTCGTCGATTGCCCCGGCATCTGGAACGATGCGCAGGTCGCCGCGTGGCGCCACGTCACCGATGCGGTGCACGATCTCGGCGGCACGATCTTCACGCAGATCTGGCACGTGGGCCGCATGAGCCACGTCTCGCTGCAGCCGGGCGGCGCGGCGCCGGTCAGTTCGACGTCCACGCAGGCGGCGAAGAGTTCCGCGTTCGGTTACGACGACCACGGCCAGCCCGCGTTCGTGACGGCCAGCCCGCCGCACGCACTGACGATCGACGAGATCGCGCGCGTGATCGAGGACTTCGCGAACGCCGCGCAGAACGCCGTGGCCGCGGGCTTCGACGGCGTCGAGATTCACGGCGCGAACGGCTATCTGGTCGAGCAGTTCATCAACGGCGCGGTCAACGACCGCACGGACGCCTACGGCGGCGACAGCGTGGAAAACCGCGCGCGTTTCGCGCTCGCCGTGGTGGACGCCTGCATCGCGCGCATCGGCCGCGAGCGCGTCGGCATCCGGCTCTCGCCGTTTGGCCGCCTGCACGAACTCGGCGACTTCGAGGGCGAAGCGGAAACCTTCCTCTATCTCGCCCGTGAACTCGGCGCGCGCGGCATCGCCTACGTGCACATCATGGATCAGGCGAGCCGCGGCGCGCCCGCCATGCCGGCAGGTTTTCTCGAACGCTTCCGCGAGGCCTACCGTGGCACGCTGATCCTCGCGGGCGGGCTCGACTTCCAGAAGGCCAGCACGCTGATCGGCAACGGCACGATCGATCTCGCCGCGTTCGGCGCGCCCTATATCGCGAACCCGGACCTGGTCGAGCGCCTGCGCCACGGCTGGGCCATCGCGAAGGTCGATCAGCGCACGTACTACGGCGGCGACGCGCGCGGTTACACCGACTATCCGCATTACACGGGCGATGTTGCGGACGAACGCGCAGACGAACGCGCGCACGACGTCGTTGCCTGATTGTCCCCACACACTGTCCCCACACTCACTCTTTCGCACATCGACATGAAACCGGTACTTATCGTCATGACCAGCCACGGCAGCAAAGGCGAAGGCGGCGACCCGACGGGCTTCTACCTCTCGGAAGTGACCCATCCGCTCGCCGTGCTCGAAGCCGCGGGCATCCCGGTCGAATTCGCCTCGATCCAGGGCGGCGAGCCGCCCGTGGACGGTCTCGATCTCGACGATCCGGTCAACGCGCGCTACTGGAACGACGCGCGTTTTCGCGCCGCGATTGCAGGCTCGAAAGCGCTCGCCGATGTCGATGCGAGCACGCTTTCCGCGATCTTCTTCGCGGGCGGCCACGGCGCGATGTGGGACTTTCCGGCGAGCGCGGCCGTCAACGACACAACCCGCGCGGTGTGGGAAGCGGGCGGCGTCGTGGGCGCGGTCTGCCACGGCCCGGCCGCGCTGGTCAACGTGACGCTCAGCGACGGCCGCTATCTGGTCGCGGGCCGCAAGGTCGCGGCGTTCACCGACGCCGAGGAAGAAGCGGTCGGGCTCACCGACGTCGTGCCGTTCCTGCTCTCCAGCACGCTCGCGCAGCGCGGCGCGCAGATGCAGCCGGGCGCGCCATGGACCCGCACCGTGGCCGTCGACGGCCAACTCGTGACCGGCCAGAACCCGCAGTCGGCGACCGGCGTGGGCGAAGCGATCCGCGATCTGCTCAAGTAAGCGGACGCGTCGGCGATTCGATGCGGCGTGCGCGGCGCTGTTTCGCGAACGCCGCAGGCGAGTGGAACTGACGCGAGTCGCGCGCGACGGCGCGTCGCTGCGGGCGTCGAACGATTGGCTGCGCGAGGAGAACGGGTGACAGCCTCCGCCGAATCATCGACAATCGACGGCTGGCTCGCTCCCCTCCCTCACTGCCCTCATGCAAACCACTCGACCTGTCGCCCTCGTCACGGGCTCGACTTCCGGCATCGGCGCCGCGATTGCGCGCCGTCTTTGCGCCGACGGTTATTCAGTTATCCTGCATTCCAGAAGTTCGGCGCAAGCCGGACACGCGATGGCGCGCGAACTCGAATCCGCCGCCTACGTGCAGGCCGATCTGGCGAACGATGCGGATCGAACCCGGCTCATCCGCGAAGCGGGCGCCGTCTGGGGCCGCCTCGATGTGCTGGTGAACAACGCGGGCATCAGCCGCGTGATTCCTCACGACGATCTCGCGGCCGCCACGCCCGATGTCTGGCAGGAAATGAACGAGGTCAACGTAGTCGCGCCGTTTCGCCTCGTCACCGAAGCGCTGCCGATGCTGCGCGAGGCCGCCGCGCGCGGCAAGGCGGGCTGCGTCGTCAACGTGAGTTCGCATGCGGGCGTGCGGCCCAAGGGCGCGTCGATTCCCTACGCGGCGAGCAAGGCGTCGCTGAATCACGTCACGCGCCTGCTCGCGCTCACGCTCGCGCCCGATGTGCGCGTGAACGCCGTCGCGCCGGGTCTCGTCGATACGCCGCTCACCGCGGAGTGGACGCAGGCGCAGCAACTCTGGAGAGAACGCTCGCCGATGCGGCGCGCCGCCAGCCCCGAGGACATCGCTCAGGCGGTCGCCATGCTCGTTGCTTCGGATTATTTGACCGGCGAGATTCTGCTCTCGGATGGCGGGCTGAACCTCACCTGAGCGAAGCGCGGCGAACGAAGCCGCGCGCTCGTTATTAACGCGACATTGACTCGCTACTGACTCATCACTCGCCGCGCCGCCTCAACCGGCTCGCATCGACCTCATCGGGCCGCGTCACGCCGAGCAGCGCCATATTGCGGCGCATTTCCGCCGCGACGATCGCGAACGCGTGCAGCACGCCCGCCTGCCCCGCCACCGCGCCCGCGTAGTTGAACGGCCGGCCGATGAACACCGCGCGCGCGCCGAGCGCCAGCGCCATCAGCACGTCGCCGCCGCGACGGAAGCCGCTGTCGATCATCACCGGGCAGTCCGCGTCGACGGCGGCCACCACGCGCGGCAGCGCGCGCAGCGGCGCAATCGAGCCGTCGAGCTGACGTCCGCCGTGATTCGAAACGATCAGCCCGTCCACGCCGAGGTCGCGCGCGCGGCGCGCGTCGTCCGCGTCGAGAATGCCTTTCACGACCAGCGTGCCGCGCCAGCGCTGCCGGATCATCCGCAGATGTTCCCAGCTCAGATGGTCGCGCGCGCCGAAGTCGCGCAGCACGTTCGACGAGAGAATCGGCGCGCCGCGCGTGACGCGCGAGTTCTCGAAATGCGGCATGCCGTGCCGCCAGAGCGTGCGCAGCGCCGTGCCGAGCAGCCAGCGCGGATGCGTCAGCCCATCCCACGCGAGACGCGGGCCGGGGCGCAGCGGCGTGGAAAAGCCCGCGCGCAGATTGTTCTCGCGATTGCCCGACACCGGCACATCGGCGGTCAGCACCAGCGTGCGAAAGCCCGCCTGCGCGACGCGGTCCACCAGCGCCGCGATCGTCTCCGGTTCGCCCGGCACATACATCTGGAACCACGCCTGCGGATTCGCCTGCGCGATGGCCTCCATGCGGATCAGCGACGAACCGCTCATGATCATCGGCAGATTGGCGAGCGCGCTCGCCTGCGCCTGGATCAGATCGCCGCGATACGCCGAGAGCGCGCTGATCCCCATCGGCGCAATGCCGAACGGCGCGGCATAGGTGTGGCCGAACAGCGTCGTGTCGAGCGTGCGTTGCGAGGTATCGACGAGCACGCGCGGTACCCAGTCGTACTCATCGAACGCGGCGCGGTTCTCGCGCAGCGAGCGGTCGGTTTCGCAGCCGCCGCTCACGTAGGCGAAGATCGGGCGCGGCAGATGGCGGCGCGCCGCCGCTTCGAAATCGGCGAGCGAGAGCACGCGCGCGAGACGGCGCGGCACAGGCGGCGACGCGCCCGTGCGCGGCGCGGAATGGTTCGCGAGCGGATAGTCGCTCAGGCTGAAGGCGGCGGTCATGGCGCGCTCCTCGCAGCGGATCAGGCCACGCGCGGCAAGGCGATGCCGGGCGCGACGGCGTCGGCGACCAGCACGTTGCCGAGCTTCGATTCGGTGATGAAGATCTGCTGGCGTTCGCGCCCGCCGAAGGCGAGATTGGTCACCGTCTCGCCCGCGCACGACTTCACGCGCGCGATGCACGCGCCGTTCGGCGCGAACACGAACACATGGCCGAGCGAGGCGTGCGCGACGTAGAGATTGCCCGCTTCGTCCATCGCGAGGCCGTCGGGGCCGCTCGTGCCGAACAGCGAGCAGAAGCGGCCGACTTTCGCGGTGCCGCCGTTGTCGAGCAGCGGCACGCGCCAGACCGCGTTGTCGCGCGTCATCGCCACGAACAGCACGCGGCCCGACGGATCGAGCACGAGTCCGTTCGGACTCACGCCGTTCGAGAGCAGGCAGTCGAGCCGGCCATCGGCACGCAGGCGATAGACGCGGCCCGTGGGGTCCTGCAGGCCCGTCTGTCCCTGATCGGTGAAATAGATATCGCCATTCGCGGCGATCGCGAGGTCGTTGCAGCCCTTGAACGACTCGCCGTTGCGCGAGGTCAGCAGCGGCTCCACGCGGCCGCTTTGCGGATCGAGCTGCATGATGCCGTTGCGGTAATCGGCGATCAGAATGCGGCCGTCGGGGTGGAACTTGAGCCCGTTCGGCTCGCCGTCGTATTGCGCGACGAGCGTCCAGTCGGTATCGCGATTACCGTCGCCTTCGATGCGAAAAATGCGGCCAAACGGAATATCGACGACATAGAGCCGACCTTGCGCGTCGAACGCCGGACCTTCGAGAAAGCTGTCGACGCTCTGCCCCGCCTTGTTGGCGTTGGCCCAGGCCGAGCCCACGCCGGTCTGGCGAAAGCGCGCGGGCATCGTGGAAAACACGCGCGTCTGCACGACGCGCGGCGGTTCATCGAGATAGAACATGCGGTGCCCTCGGGCAAAACCAGATTAAGCGAAATTAACCGGAGATCTGTTCGAGGCTCAGGCCGCGCGAGCGCGGGCCGAACAGGCCGATCGTGAGCATCACCACGAACATCGATCCGGCGATCAGCGCGAACACGCCGGGCACGCCGAGGTGACGCAGGAAGAAGCCGATCAGGAAGCCCGAGAGCATCGCGCTGATACGGCTCGCCGAATAGACGAGGCCGATGGCGCGCGCCCGCATGCGCGTCGGGAACAGTTCGGCCTGGTAGGTGCGGTACGAGAACGTCATGCAGTTGCCGGCGAGCGTCATCAGCAGGCCCATCGCGACGAGCAGCATCGGCTCGCGCTGCTGCGCGAAGATGATGCCGAGCACCGCCATCGCCGCCGACGCGCCGACGATCAGCCATTTGCGCTCGACGCGGTCGGCGATCAGCATCGACAGCAGCGGCCCGAGCGGACTCGCAATGGCGATCAGAAACGAATACCAGAGGCTGTGCGTGAGCGTCACGCCTTTTTCGGCGAGCAGCGTGGGCACCCAGCTCGCGAAACCGTAATAGCCGATCGACTGGAAGAAGTTGAACACCAGCAGCATGATCGTGCGGCGGCGGTAGCGCGCGCTCCACGGGCTGTCGCTTTCTGCCGATGTAGTTGCATGCGCAACGTTCTCGATATGAGGCGCGACCTGCGGGACATGAGCAATCGGCAACGGCTTGCCCGTCGCGCGCTCGATGCGCTTTTCCAGCCGCGCGACGATCGCTTCGGCCTCGGCGATGCGGCCATGCTGGATCAGCCAGCGCGGGCTTTCCGGCAAACCCAGCCGGATCAGCCAGACGAACACCGCGCCCGAGCAGCCGATCCACACGACCCAGCGCCAGCCGTCCTGACCGAACGGCGCGATCGGCACGAGCTGCCACGACAGAAACGCGATGGTCGGAATCGACGTGTACTGGATCGCCTGCACGAACGCGAAGGCGCGGCCACGCAGCCGCGCGGGCACGAACTCGGATACGTAAGCGTCGATGGTCACGAGTTCCGCGCCCACGCCGATGCCCGCCACCACGCGCCAGAACACGATCCAGCCGGGCGCGTCCTGCAGCGACATCATCACGGCGGCGAAGGTATAGCAGAGCAGCGCGCCGACGAACACGCGGCGTCGGCCGAGCCGGTCCGCGATAAACGCCACGCCGATCGTGCCGATAAAGAGCCCGAGAAACAGCGCCGCGACGAACGCGCCCAGGCCGCCGAGATCGAACAGCGAGGCCGTCGTCTTCGTGAAGATGCCGGCCTTGACGAGCCCCGGCCCGATATAGGCCGTGAGGAACATGTCGTAAATCTCGAACCAGCCGCCAAGCGCGAGCGCGCCGATCAGGAGCCACACGGGCGCGCTGGGCGGCAGCCGGTCGAGACGCGCCGAAATCTGGCGCGCGTGGACCTCGGGCGCGGCATAGGCGCGATGGACTTCGTGCGCGCCGTCTGCGGCACGCGGCCCATCGGCCGCCTCGCGCGCATCATGCACACCGGCGACGGGGGTGCTCGATTGCATAGCCTTGTCTCCTGTCTTGTTTTTTGATGTCGCTGCGTTCGCGTTTGCGTTCGCGTTCGCGTCGGCGTTTTAAACCGGGCAGCCCTTCTTGCGCAGCAGCGCGTTGAAGCGCTCCGGGTCCGCGCTGCCCGCCTGGTTGGTCGCGCGGATCGTGTCTTCCTTGTCGGCGTGCGCGCGCACCAGCGGCAGCAGCGCGTCGAGGCGGTCGACCGGCACGGCGATCACGCCGTCGGCGTCGCCGAGAATCAGGTCGCCCGGATTCACGACCATGCCCGCGCACGCGATCGGCACGTTCACCTCGCCCGGACCTTCCTTGCTCGGACCGCGGAACGTGTGACCGCGCGCGTAGACCGGAATGCCGCCTTCGGCCCACTCGGCCAGATCGCGGATCGCGCCGTCGATGACGAAGCCGCCGATCTTCTTCGTCAGCGCGGACGTGCGCATCAGCCCGCCGATCAGCGCCTGGGTCAGATCGCCGCCGCCGTCGACGACGATCACATCGCCCGGCTGCGCGAGTTCGATCGCCTTGTGGATCATCATGTTGTCGCCGGGACGCACGCGCACCGTGATGGCCGGGCCGCACATCGTCAGCGTGACCGAGTGGTGATAAGCGCTCAGACCGTAAGCGCCGGTGCTGCGGCCCATGCAGTCGCCCGCGTGCGCGACCGGCACGCTGCGGAACGCCTCAATCTGCGCGGCGCTGGGCAGCGAGGTGCGCTGGCCGACGAAAAAGCCTGCGGGCCAGCCGGCCCGATCCTGGTTGGAGTTCATGCGATGACCTTGATATCGGATTGATGATGTTTGAGCACGGCGCCGTTCACGCAGGCGGCCGCATTGACGCTGTCGACACCTTCGCCGCGCAGGAAGCGCAGGCAGGTTTCGGCGGCGGACACGGCCACGGCGTCGAGCGCGTCGGGCGTCGAGCCGCCCACGTGCGGCGTGAGCACGACGTTGGGCAGCGCGGCGAGCGGATCGTCGGCGGGCATCGGTTCGTTGCGGAAGGTGTCGAGGCCCGCCGCCGCCAGCTTGCCGCTGCGCAGCGCGGCCACGAGCGCCGCTTCGTCGATCAGTTCGCCGCGCGCCGTGTTGACGACGATCGCGCCATCCGGCAAACGCGCGATGGCCTCGGCGTCGAGCAGATTGCGCGTGTGCGCGTTGACGGGGCAATGCAGGCTCAGCACGTCGGCCTGCGCGAGCAGCGCGTCGAGCGACGATTCGAGCGTGACGAAGGGCTGCGCGTCGGCCTGCTTCGCGACCGGATCGAAGGCGCGCACGTGCAGGCCGAGCGCATGCGCGATCGCCGCGACGCGCTGGCCGATCTGCCCGTAACCGACGAGGCCGAGCGTGCGGCCATGCAGCTGACGGCCGTCGCCCGTGCGGGTCCAGCGGCCCGCGCGCAGTTCGCTGTCGAAGAAGTTGAGCTTGCGCGCCGCGGCCAGCATCAGGCCGATCGCGAGTTCCGCGACCGAATGCGTGTTCGTGCCGGGCGTCGTGAAAACCGGAATGCCGCGCTGCGTGGCGGCGTCGACGTCGATATTGGTCACGCCCACGCCGTGCTTGCAGATCACGCGCAGCGTCGGGCAGGCCGCGATGGCCGCGCCGCTCAGTTCGACCGTGCGCGAGATGACCGCGTCGATGGGCTGCGTGGCGAGAATGCGCGCGACCTGCGCGGCGTCCTGGGCGTCGTCGATATAGACGGTCTCGCACTGCGCGGCGGCCAGCACGCGCTGACCGGCGGGCGCCAGACGCGGCGCGGTGACGAGAATGCGATACGACATCGGGTGTCTCCTTGTTGAAAGCGAAGGCCTGATGGCTTCCTCACGCCATTGTTGACACCGCGACTCATAATGTCTATTTTCGATTTTTCATATTTTCATTCCTGTCAGCTATGAATTCCTCACGCGGCGCAGACGCCGGAAGGCGGCGCGCATGGTCATGAATCTGCAGGTGCGCGACCTGATGTATTTCGCGAAAGTGGCCGAACTCGGCCATCTCGGACGCGCCGCCGAGGCGCTGCACGTGAGCCAGCCCGCGCTCTCGAAGTGCATCGACCGGCTGGAGCAGACCTATGGCGCGGCGCTGTTCGAGCGCAGCGGGCGCGGCATCCGCCTGACCGACGCCGGGCGGCTGCTGCAGGAGCGCGTGCGTCTGGTCGAACGCACGCTCGACGAGACGCAGCGCGAAATCGCCACGCTCGGCGCGGGCTTGTCGGGGCTCGTGAAAGTGGGCGCGGCCGCCACCATCGCCGAATTCATCATGCCGACCGCCTGCCGCGTGCTGCACGAGGAAGCGCCCGCCGTGGTCGTGGAACTGCAGATCGGCATGAACGACGTGCTGCAGGACGCCTTGCGCAAGCGCCAGCTCGACGTGGTGATCGGCCCGCTCGGCCGTCACGACGACGCGCTGGTGCAAATCCCCATCCTCGCCGACGACGTGGTGGTGGCCGCGAGCGCCACGCATCCGCTCGCGGGCAAGCGCGCGACGCTCGAAGCGATGTCCGCGTGCGGCTGGGTGCTGCCCGCGCAGTCGGTCGCGACGCGGCAATGGCTCGAAGCCGTGTTCGCGGCGCACGGCCTGCCCGCGCCCCGCGCCGCCGTGATGACGAGTTCGATCGCGGCGGTGCCGCGCCTGATCGCCGAAACCGGCCTGCTGAGCTTTATTTCGCGGCGCAACCTGGAGGCGGGCCGCTTCACGCCCGCGCTGGTCGAACTGCCGAACCCGGTCACGACGATGACGCGCGAATTCGGCGTCGTGCATCGCAATGACGGCTATCTGTCGCCCGCCGCGCGGCGGTTGATCGAGATCGTGCGCGCGCAGCATGAAGCGGCTGCGGAGATGACTGAGGTGGACGAAGCGACTGCGGTGAAAGCGCGTGGCAAAACCGCGGCGGGGACGGCGCGGAAAAGCCGGAGCCGATAGGCGTCCTTTTTTTCCATCGGCGGTTTGCACGAATTTTCTTGAAATTGCACGAGTCTGCACGTTACCATGCGAGGCAGATCGAGCCGGATTCGTGCTGCTCACGCACGCGCTGCGTCCCGGCTCGCGCCCAGCAAACCGTCATTGGAGACTCGCATGACCGCCACCCGCGACCGCGTCCGCATCGTCGATACCACCCTGCTGTCCGACAACTGGTACGTGCTGAAGAAGGTCACGTTCGACTACCGGCGCGGCGACGGCAGCTGGCAGCGCCAGAGCCGCGAAACCTACGACCGCGGCAACGGCGCGACGATCCTGCTGCACGATCCCGCGACCGGCAATGTCGTGCTCACGCGCCAGTTCCGCATGCCCGCCTTCGTCAACGGCCACGACGGCATGCTGATCGAAACGGCGGCCGGGCTGCTCGACAACGCCTCGCCCGAGGACCGCATCCGCGCCGAAGTCGAAGAGGAAACCGGCTATCGCGTGCGCAATCTGCGCAAGGTATTCGAGGCGTTCATGAGCCCCGGCTCGGTGACGGAGAAGCTCTACTTCTATCTCGGCGAATACGATGCCTCGCTGCGCACCGGCGACGGCGGCGGGCTCGCGGATGAAGGCGAGGATCTCGAAGTGCTCGAACTGCCGTTGCGCGAGGCGCTGGCGATGATCGAGCGCGGCGAGATCGTCGATGGGAAAACGATTATGTTGTTGCAGTATGCGGCGCTGCGCGGCCTCACGGATCGCCCCCGCGCCGCCTGATCAGCGCGCCGCTACAATGGCCGCGCCCACTGTCACGGAATCATCATGTACATCGTCAACCTGACTTATCTCGTCTCGCACGAACGCATCGACGACGCGCTGCCCGCGCATCGCGTCTATCTCGATGCTCAGTTCGCCGCCGGCAACTTCATCGCCGCCGGGCCGAAGCTGCCGCGCGACGGCGGCGTGATCGTCGCGTCGAACATGGATCGCGCGCGTCTCGATGCGATCCTCGCCGCCGATCCGTTCGCGCAGCAAGGGCTCGCCAGTTATGCGGTCACCGAGTTCAAGGCCACGCGGCTCGCGCCCGCTCTGAATCTGCCGATGCCCGAAGCGCCGTAACGCGCGCGTGCCTGCGTATGAGCGCGCGTGACCGCCACGCGCCATCGTCCGGCGTAACGTAACGCGCGCAGTCGGCGCGCGCGCCGCGTTACGTAACCTGCGCGCGCCCGGGAACACGCCGAGCCCGTTGCGCACGCACCGGATGCCGCCGCGCCGTGGCATGGCTCCTGCTTGAACGAAGCGCATAACCCCACGTGCGGCGCACGCCCGCACGGACTACACGCGACTTCGATGAGCACGTCCACCGTCTACGAAACGGCCTTTCTCGCCGCGCCCTTCGGCGCATTTCTGTGCCGCGCCGATGGCGTGTTCGCGCGCGTGAATCCCGCCTACGAACAGCTCACCGGCTATCGCGCGCAAGACCTGATCGGCCAGCGAAAATTCATCGCGCTGCACGATCCCGCCGAACTCGCGCGCCGCATCGGGCCGCTCGCGGGCGCGAGCGCCATCGAACGTTTCCGGGGCGAATGGGCCTATGTGAAGCGCAACGGCACGCGCGTGCCAGTCTCGCTCGCGCTTGCGCCGCTGCCGGGCGCGCGCGACGCGCGTTACATCGGCATCGCCGTCGACACCACGCGTCACGCGCAGGCCGAGGCGCAGCTCTGGTACGTTTCCCATCACGACCGCGCCACGCATCTGCCCAATCGCGAGTTGTTCCTCGAACGGCTCGATCTCTCGCTCGCGCGCTGCCGGCGCGCGGACATGGCGCTCACCGTCCTCGTGGTCGAGATCGACGATCTGCACAAGACGCGCGACGCGCTCGGTCCCGATGGCGCCGACCTCGTGCTCGAATACGCGGGCGAGCGCTTGCGTCGGCTCGTGCAGACCGAGTGCGGCGAGAGCGTGGTCGGCTCGATTGGCGGCGATCAGTTCGCGATTGCGCTGCCCGGTCTCGGCGACGATGCGAGCCGCCTCGCGCAGCAGCTGATCGACGCGTTCGCACGCACGGACCGCGCGCAGCCGACGCGCGGCGCGACCATGAGCGTAGGCGCGGCGCGCTTTCCCGCCGACGGCGAGGACGCCGCCACGCTCGTGCGCCGCGCGGGCGTGGCCGTTTCGGAAGCGCGGCGCGCGGGACGCGGCCAGCTCTGCCGCTTCGCGCGCGCGCAGGAAACGCGCGCCACACGCCAGCTCGAACTCGAACAGGCGCTGCGGCGCGCCATCGACGCCCGCGAATTTTTTCTGCACTATCAGCCGCGCGTCTCGCTGAAGACGGGGCATATTACGCAATCCGAAGCATTGCTACGATGGCGTCATCCGGCATATGGGCTCGTGAGTCCCGCCGAATTCATTCCCGTGGCCGAACAGGCCGGGCTCATCGACGCAATCGGCGCGTGGGTGATGGACACGGCGTGCCGCGAAATCGGCCAGTTGCAGCGCCTCGCGCGCACGCCCACGAAGGTCGCCGTCAACGTCTCGCCGCAGCAGTTCGCCAATCCGCGTCTGATCGAGCAGATCGAGCGCGCGCTGGAAAAAGCCGCCATCGCGCCCGAGCAGCTCGAAATCGAAATCACCGAAAGCCTCTTGCTGACCGACACCGAGCGCACCGTGCGCACGCTGCACGCGTTGCGCGCGCTCGGCATCGAGGTGGCCGTCGACGATTTCGGCACCGGCTATTCGAGCCTCGCGTGGCTCGCGAGCCTGCCGCTGAACCGCCTCAAGATCGACCGCTCGTTCATCGCGAAGATGGGCACCGACGCGCGCAGCGACGCGCTGGTGGGCGCGATCGTCTCGATGGGACACGCGCTGGATCTGAGCGTGACCGCCGAAGGCATCGAGACCGCCGCGCAGGCGCAGCGCGTGCGCGAACTCGGTTGCGACGAGGCGCAGGGCTTCTGGTTCTCGCGGCCGGTTTCGCTGCAGACGTTGCGGAATTTGCTGGAGCCTAAGCCGGGGTTGGTGTGTCAGGCGTGAGCGTTGCGTGCGAGACGGCGCGGCGTTCAGCCGCCGCGCGAACCGTGACCGCCCCCGCCGCCGTGCCCCGACGTGAACCCGCCACGCGAAATGGCGCGGCCTTCGCTGACCGAGACCGAACGCGGCGAACGGCTAAACACGTCGCTCCCCGCGTGTAGCGAACTCGATCGCACGAGCAGCGAGGAGGCGGTTCCGTGCAGCGGGCCGCTTGGGGCGTCGCGGGTTTGCGTGCCGTTGGCGTGATAGACCGTGCCGGCCTGCGTGTAGTACGGGCCGTACCAATGGCCTGCGTAGACGAAACTCGAATGCCCGCCGCCACCGCCGCCATAGCCATGGCCGCCGCCGCTCGTCTGCGTGCTGGCGGCCGTCTGCGCGCACGCGCTCGTGTTCGGTGCGAGGCCGCTGTCGATCGCCGCGTCGCTGGCGGACGCGAGCGCGGCGCTGGCGCCGTTCGCCGCCGTGCCGGACGCGTCCGGCGCCTCGCAGACGAAACCGCAATCGGACGGCTGATTCCAGTCCGCCAGACACGCGGCCTGCGAGTCGTAACGCGCGCGCTCGACCTGCTCGACCTGCGCGGCCTGATCGTCGTCGTCGTCATCGGTACAGGCGTGCAGCATCATGCCCAGCGCAACAGCGCCGCCCACGCCGATCAGCACGAGCGTCAGCATGTTCGAGTTGCCACGCGCGGGCGGCGTGGGCGTGGGCGCGCCCTTGCCCGCGCCACCGCTACTCGACGCCGGGCGGCGCGAACCGCTCTCCAGCGGCGCACGGCGTGCCTGCTTCGCGCCATTCGACGCGTTCTTGTTGTTTCGCTTGCTCATGGCTTGCCAGGTCTTCCCGAATGATGTTTCAACGCCTTCACTCCGCCACGAAATAGTGCGGCACGAACCATGAGGTATTGCTCGCGATCAGCGACGCCTGCTCGCGCACGCAGAGCCCGACGGGCGTGTCGTCCACGATCCAGGCGCCGAGCGTGACGAAGCGCTCGCCCTCCGCCGTCCCGATGCGCGGACACGGCATGTAGTCCTGATAGACGAAACCCTCCGCCCCGTAATCGCCGCCGCGCTCGATCACGCCGTCCGGCGTCATGAGCGTGACGTTCGCGCCTTCACGCGACAGCAGCGGCTTCTTCGCATGCGGACGCCCCGCGAAGCGCGCGGCATCGAACGACGCTTCGAGCAGGTTCGGATGATGCGGAAACAGCTCCCAGAGGATCGGCAAGATGCCCTTGTTCGCCAGAATCATCTTCCACGGCGGCTCGACCCAGGCGCAGCGATCCTTGAGCAATTCGCCGCCGTAATCGGAACCGGCCAGCCACTCCCACGGATACAGCTTGAACATCAGCCGGATCACGCGCCCTTCGAGGTCGATGAACTGGCCGCAGCCGTCGTTGCCGATGTCCTGCATCGCGATCAGCTTGACCGACCAGCCCGCCTGCACCGCCGTATCCATCAGATATTCGACGTTGCAGACATCTTCCTGGCTGTCGAACATGCAGGCGAAATGCAGCAGATCGATGTCGCGGTAATGCGCGCGCAGCGCGCGCCAGCGCTCGATCAGCGCTTCGTGCAGGCTGTTGAACTGGTCGGCCTCGGGGCGCACATCCTGCTTCCAGAACCATTGCGCGAGGCTCGCCTCGATGATCGAGGTGGGCGTGTCGGCGTTGTACTCGAACATCTTCGGCGTGCCGAGCGCGTCGAGCGTGAAATCGAAACGCCCATACAGCGTGGGGTCGTCACGCTCCCACGATTGCGTGATCCAGTCGCCCATCGGCGCGGCAATGCCGAGGCGCGCGAAGTCGCGCTTCGTGATCACGTGCTCGACCGCGTCGAGACAGCGCTGGTTGAGCTCCAGCGCCGCCGCGTAGATGCGCTCGACTTCTTCCGATGAAAACCGATAGGCGTGGTCCTCGCGCCAGTACACGAAGGTGTGGTCGTCCACCGCTTGCGGCACGTCGTGCTCGTCGAGCGAGTGAAAGTGAAACCCAATCGATTCGAGGCGCGCGGGCCAGCCCCGGCGTGGAATCTGGCGGATACGTTGCATGGTGTCGAGTGTGGAATGGCGATGATCAAGCCGCGTGCGCGAGCGCCGGATCGGGCGAGTCCGGCGTCGCCAGCGTGCGGCCGGGCAGGAGAAATTCGTCGAAGGTGAGCGCGGGTGAGGCGGGTTCGGGCCGCCACGCTGTCGTCGCGCATTGCATCGGCTCCCAGTAAGGACGCGCGCGTTCGAATGCGGCTTCGTCGTCGATGGCGTCGGATTCGACGATGCCTTCGCGCGGGTGCTCGCGCATCCACTGCATGCCCGCGACGATGCTCGACGCCACCTGCAAGCTCGTCGCGTTGTTGTACGGCGCCAGTTCGCGGGCACGCGCGATCGACAAGGCGGAGCCGAACCAGACCGACTGGCCGCGCCCGCTCATCACGAGTACGCCCAGTTCGTCTTCGCCCGCGACGATCTCGTCCTTCATCACGCGTTCGCGCCAGTTGCCGCCGGTCTCGCCCATCTTGTCCATCTTGTCCATCTTGTCCATCTCGCCCATCTCGTTCATCTCGCCGAGCAGCGCCATCGAACCGACGGCGTCCGCGCACGGGCGATAGGCGTAGTAGACGGTCGGCCGCCAGACTTCGCCTGCGCGCCCGTCCTCGACCGGCGCGGTGAAGTACTCCGCGATCGAAATCGACTCGTTGTGCGTGAGGATGCAAGCCGTGAGCGGGCCGCGCAGTGGCGTCCAGGTCTGCACCGCGATTTCGTGGCCGCGCTGCGCGAGTTGAATGGCCGCCTGCGAGCCATCGCGCCAGCGGCGCGCGCCTGCGGGCAAGACACGCTCATGCGTGCCCCAGCCGATCTCGACGGGTTGCAGGCATTCGGTCGCGAAGCCCTCGACCGACCAGGTGTTGACGAATTCGTCGGCGGCGCGCGGCGTGTCGGCTCGCTGCGTATCGGATTCGGAAATCTGGATCACGCGCACGTCGAGCGCCTGCGCGAGCGCGGCCCATTGCTGCCGCGTACGCGGCACGCGGTGATCGTCCGCTCGCGATGGTTCGAGCACGCGCGCGAGTTCGAGCAGCGCACGCTTCACCAGCAGCGAAACGAAACCCGGATTCGCGCCGTGCGCGACCAGCGCGGTTTGCGTGCCGGGGCGCGCACGCTGCACGGTCAGCATCGCCTCGCGCAAGGCGTGATTGCTGGTGGCGTCGGCGGACTCGTTCGACAACGCATACGCCCAAGGTTCGATCCCGGTATCGAGATAGAACGCGCCGCACGATTGCGCGAGCGCGAGCAAGGCGCAACTGCTCACCGCGGGAGCAAGATTCAGCAGAAAATCCTCGGCCCGCAGATGCGGCGCGATGGCCTGAGAAAAATTGAGCGCGTCGACGCGGCACTGAATCAGTTCGACACCCATGCTCGCCGCACGCGCCCTGCGAATGGCGTCGCGGTTCTGGTCGAGTGCGATAACGTGACAACCGGGAAAATGCGCGTGCAGCAACGGCACCACGGCCTGCCCGATATTGCCGAAGCCGACCATGACGATGCGAACCGTATCAGACATATTATTTTGAATCAGCGAGCGGATTTGAACGGAGTCAATGCCGTCTTTTAATTCAACCTTGCGCATTCACGCGCGCAGCATTGCTTTCCCCGGGCCGCATTGTAATGGCATTCGCGCGCGGCGCTCAATCGCCACGCGCATTCCCCGGCACGCGGTTCAAAAAATGTAGCGCAAACTCAAATCGCGCCTTTGCAATTAGCTCGCCGGCGCCTTTTTCGGACAATAGCTATTGCCAATAATTATGCGATTTAATAGTCAAAACGCATTTAACGTTTGGTGCGCCAGGAGAAGACGCCCAATCGCAAACCCGGCTCCGTTCACTGCGCCTGCATCATCCCCGACCACACGATCTCCAGTTCCACGCCAATCGAGCGCGCAAGCCCATCGAGGCCCGGAAACAGCGAGGCGTTGGTGATATTCATCCGATACAGCCACTTCATCGCGTCCATGCGGATGCGCGCGGGCAGCACGATCTGATGCAGCAGTTCTTCGTTGCTCTCATAGCCATCGAGAATGGCCTGAAGCGGTTTATCGATCACGCCCGGCACCACGAAGGTGCCCGACTGCGCGACCAGCCGGTCGTCCATTTCGGTCGGCTCGCCGGACCAGAGAATTTCGTTCGTATTGCAGAAGAAATAGCGTTCGAAGTGGCCGGGCACGCGCGGATCGATTACGTCGCGTGTGAGCACGGGATCGGTTTTCGGACGCGCGCGATTATTCCAGAGCGCGGGCGTATTGAGCGCGTACACGGCCGCGTCGCCGGTCGCGCGTTCGAGCGCGAAGAACGCGGCCACGAACGGGCTCTTGGTGAAGTCGAGCAGACGCGTGGGCGCGCCGTGGTGCTGCATCAGCGCGAGGCAGCGCAGGTCGTCTTCGAGTATCGCGGGATGCGCGAGAAAGTTATGCGCCTTGCGGCGGAACACGCGAATCGCGCGCTCCTCGCGCGAGCGCCATTGCTCGTGGTCGCCCACATAGTCGCGCATATAGCGCGACAGCGAGCTTTCCAGCCGCCATTGCGCATTCTGCTGCCCGCGAAACGCCCACCCGTCGAGTTGCGTGGTGAGCGACATGAACTGATTCCAGTCGCTGAGTTCGGTTGTCTGCATGCCCTGTCCTTTCGCCGCGCGGCTCGGCCCGCGCCGACGCGCGCATCGTCGGACAACCTAACACATCGGCGGTGACAGCGTGAAGTCCGTGCGCGCCGCTCGCGGCGCTGGCGTCGCTCGCGTCGCTGGCGACTGTCACGCCGCCGCGCGGCGCGGCAGCGGCTCCATCGGCACGCGGCTCACCCACGCGAGCGCAGCGAGGCTGATGGTCGCCGTGAGGATCAGGTAATAGCTGGGCGCGCTCTTGTCGCCGGTCGCCCCGAGCAGCCACGTGACAATCGCGGGCGTGAAGCCGCCGAACACCGTCACGCCCACGTTGTAGCCGATCGCCATGCCGGTCGCGCGCGTGGCGGGCGGAAAGATTTCGGCCATCAGCGCGGGCAGCGCGCCGAAGTAGATCGACTTCAGCAGGGCGAGCCAGGCGATCAGCACGTAGAGCGAAGACGCGCTGCCGCTTGCCGTCGCCCAGACGAAGCCCGGATACGCGCTCACGGCGAACAGCAGCGCGATCCACGTCATCTGGCGGCGTCGGCCGATGCGGTCGGAGAGCAGGCCCGCGAACGGCGTGACCACCGTGAGAATCACGCCGCCCAGCATGGTGGCCGCGAATCCCGTGGCCGCCGGCAGATGCAGTTCGCGGATCGCGAAGGTCGGCACGTATTGCAGCAGATAATTCACCGCCGTCGAAACCGTCAGGAGTCCAATCGATGTCAGCACGAGACGCTTTTGCTGCGCGAATACGGCGCGCACCGGCGATTCGCTGCGTTCGCCTTCGGTGAAGTCCTCGGCATCCTGAAGAAATCGTCGCAGATACAGACCCACCGGCCCGATCAACAAGCCGAAAAAGAACGGCAGACGCCAGCCCCACGCGGCAAGATCGGCGGGCGCCATCGACTTCGCGAGGCCATAGCCGAACGAGGCGGCCAGCAAGGTCGCGAGCCCTTGCGTCGCGAACTGCCAGCTCGCGATAAAGCCGCGCCGATGCGGCGCGTGCTCGATCAGCAATGCGGTCGATGCGCCGAATTCGCCGCCCGCCGAGAAGCCCTGCACGAGCCGCGCCGCCAGCACGAGCAGCGGCGCGGCCACGCCGATCGCGGCATAGTCGGGCACTAGCGCGATGATCGCCGTGCCGAGCATCATGAGGCTCACCGAAAGCATCAGCGCCGCCTTGCGGCCGCGCCTGTCGGCATACGCGCCGAGCACCATGCCGCCGAGCGGGCGCACGAGATACGAGGCGCCGAACGCGCCGAAGGTCAGCAGCAGCGAAGCGGTCTCGTTCGCGGCCGGAAAGAAGTGCTTGCCGATAAACACCGCGAAAAAGCCGTAAATCGCGATGTCGAACCATTCGAGCGCGTTGCCGACCGACGTGGCGACGACGAGTTGCGTGAGACTGGGCGTGCGTTTCGTGGACATGGTGTGGGGCGCGCGCGGCGCAGGCAAGAGTGACGATGACGGCTAGCGGGCGGCGGTGCTTTCAGCGCTCGCGGAACCTGACGCAAGACGCTTCGCATCCTCGCCGAGATCGAACCAGAGTCCCGCCATCACGGCGAGCGACTCGCGCGCGACGCTGCCGAGCAGATGCTCGTTCGGTGCGTGCTGCGCGCAGGCGGGATACGAATGCGGCACCCACAGCGTCGGCAGGCCGAGCGTTTCCGCGAACACGTCGTTCGGCACCGTGCCGCCCAGGTTCGGCAGCAGCGCGGGCTTCTTGCCCGTGCTCGCGCGCAGCGAATCGAGCGCCCAGTGCACCCAGGCGTCGTCGGGGTCGAGACGCGTGGCGGCCGCCGTCTGCGTCACGCGCACGCGCACGTCGGCGAAACCGAGCCGCGCGAAATGCGCCTCCAGATGCTCGCCCACGCGCTGGTAATCGGTGCCCACAACGAAGCGCAATTGGCAAGTCGCCTGCGCGCGCGGCGGAATCGCGTTGACGGGCGCATCGGGATTGCCGGACTTGAACGCGAGCACTTCGAGCGTGTTCCAGGCGATCACGCGTTCGGTGGGCGTGAGGCCCGGCTCGCCCCAGTCGGCGTCGACGGCGGGCGCGTTCTCGTCGCCGCCCAGTTCGATGTCGGCGAGCGCGGCGCGCACGCTCGCGGGCACGGGCGGCGGACGCAGCCCCTCGACGGCAATCGCGCCTTGCCGGTCGACGAGGCTCGCAATCGCATGCGAGAGCACGATGGCCGGATTGCGCAGCGCGCCGCCCCAGTTGCCCGAGTGATGCGCGCCCTCGCGCAGATCGATCAGGAGTTCGAACGTTACGCCGCCGCGCGAGCCGAGGAAGATCGTCGGGCGCTGCGCGCTCACGCGCGGACCATCGGAGGCGATGAAGACATCCGCGGCCAGCGCGTCGCGCTCGGCGGCGCAGACTTCGTCGAGACCCGGCGAACCGATTTCCTCGCCGGTCTCGAAGATCACTTTCACGTTGTAGCCGAGCTTGCCCTCGCGCGCCGCGAGCACCGCCGCGAGCGCCGCGAAGTTGACCGAGTGCTGGCCCTTGTTGTCGGCGCAGCCGCGTCCGTACCAGCGGTCGTCCTCGACGCTCACGCGCCACGGCGCGAGGCCCGCGCGCCACTGGTCGTCGTAGCCGCGCACCACGTCGCCGTGACCGTAGGTCAGCACGGTCGGCAGCGCCGGGTCTTCGATGCGTTCGGCGATCAGAAACGGCGCGCGCGCGTTCACCGGATTCGCGGCGAGGCGGCTCGTGAAGCCCAGTTGCGCGAGCGCGGGCGCGATCTCGTCGCTCAGATAGGCGCCCAGCGCGTCGGCCTGCGCGGGGTTCTGGCTTTCGGTGCGAAACGCCACGCGGCGTTCGAGGTCGCGCAGGAAGTCGCCGCTATCGAAGTGATGCAGCGCGGCGTCGATGGCCTGCTGGCGTTGCACGGCGTTCCTGTCCACATTGACGTTGGCGTTCACGAAGTCTCCTTTCATTTCGGCGATGCGAATTTTTCGATGGATTTGCGATTCGAATTCGCTGCGATTGCGATGCTGCGGAATGGAAACCAGTCTAGGAACGCCAAAAATTCGCAACAATTTCAAATTTTGCGGATAGCATTGCCGAAAAGGCAACGCACAACGATTCCATCCCCGGAGAGTGTCCTCATGCTGCACGGCATCGCCCTGCGCTATTTCGTCGAAGTGGCGCGCACCGGCTCGCTCGCCGCCGCCTCGCAGACGCTGCACGTGGCCGTCTCGGCCATCAGCCGCCAGATCGCCAAGCTCGAAGAGGACGTCGGCACGCCGCTGTTCGAGCGCATGCCGCGCGGCATGGTGCTCACGGAATCGGGCGAACGGCTCGCCGCGCACGCGCGCCGCGCGCTGCTCGAAGGCGACGCCGTGCTCGCCGATATCGCCGCCGCCAAGGCGCTCGGACGCGGCATCGTGCGCGTCGGCTGCACCGAGGGCTTCACGCGCTCGTTCCTGCCGAGCGTGCTCGCGCGCCATCACGCGGCCGTGCCGCACGTGCATTTCATGCTGCGCGCGGGCACGCCCGCACAGGTCGAGCACTGGGTCGCGGCGGGCGAAGTCGATCTCGGCCTCGCGTTTTCGGGCGGCGATCCGGCGAAAGTGCACGTGGAATACACCGCGCGCGCGAGCGTCTGCGCGCTGCTCAATCCGGCGCATCCGCTCGCGCAGCGCGCGTCGCTGACGCTCGCGGACCTGCGCGGCTATCCGGTCGCGCTGCTCGAACGCGGCAACACCGCGCGCCAGTTGCTCGACGAATGCTGCGCGCGCCAGGGCGTCCAGCTGGAGCCGATCCTCACGAGCAACAATTCGAGCGCGCTGCATGCGTTCGCCGCGCTCGCGAACGCCATCACGCTCGGCAGCCGCCTCTCGCTCGCGGGCCTCCAGCATCTCGCCGACGACCTCGCGCTGGTCGCGCGCCCCATCGACGAACCCGAGCTGAGCCAGCGCAGCCTCTGCATCACGACGATGCGCGACCGGCGCCTGTCGTCGGCGATAGAAAGCGTGTTGAAAGCGCTGATCGAGGCGATCGAAGCCGCGTCCTGAAAGTCACGCGGCGGAGCGTCAGCCCTGAAATCCGCGCCTATCCAGACGATCGCAAACGATTTGCGAAATGTCATGCGCCGCGCATCGCGCGCCTTCAGTTCCCCTCGCCCGCGCCGATAAACAGGTCGGGAAGGCGGCCATGCATCGCCTTTTCGCCATGAACCGGGCTGCCCCGCGACGCGCGCGTGTCGCGACGGCCCGCCAAGGAACGGGGACCGCTCCATCTGGAGCCGCACGGGAATCAGGAAAACGTGAAGCGACTATCGTTGAATCAGAAGGCGTGGAGCATCGTCGCGCTGTTGTGGATCGCACTCATCGTCATGGTCGTGGTCAACGCGATCATGACGCGCACCGGCATGCTCGAGGACCGCAAGGCGTCGCTCGCGCAGCAGACGCAGACCGCGCTCGGCACGGTCACTTACTTCCAGAAGGAAGCGGCGGCGGGCCATCTGTCCGTCGACGAGGCCAAGCGCCAGGCCATCGGCGCGCTGCGCGTCATGCGCTACGGCGCGGACCAGAGCGGCTACTTCGGCATCTACGACAGCTCGGTGCTCGCGCTGCTCGTGCCGCCCAAGCCCGAACTCGAAGGCAAAAGCCAGGCGAACATGACCGATCCGAACGGCACGCCCGTGGCGTCGGAGATCGTCAAAAGCTCGTCGCCGGGCGGCAATCACTTCAGCACCTATGTCTGGCCCAAGCCCGGCCACGACAAGCCGGTCGGCAAGATCACCTATGCGGACCTCGTTCCCGACTGGGACTGGCACGTGTTCACGGGCATCTACGTCGACGATATCGACGACGCCTTCTACGGCTCGCTGCTGCGCAATCTCGCGCTCGTGATGCTGATCGGCGCGGCGCTCACGCTCGGCATGTTCTGGCTGATCCGCAGCATCCGCGCGAGCCTCGGCGGCGAGCCCGATTATGCGGCCGATATCTGCGAGCGCATCGCCTCGGGCGATCTCACGGCGCGCGTGCAGGTCGCGAGCGGCGACGAACGCAGCCTGCTGCATGCGATGAGCCAGATGCAGCATCAGCTCGTCGATACGGTGCAGCGCATTCAGACCTCGGCGGAATCGATCACCACGGGCGCGCAGCAGATCGCCGCGGGCAATCTCGATCTCTCGTCGCGCACCGAGGAGCAGGCCGCTTCGCTGCAGGAAACGGCCGCCAGCATGGAGCAGCTCACGACCACGGTGAAGCACAACACCGACAATGCGCGCCAGGGCAACACGCTCGCCGTGAACGCGTCGGACGTGGCCGCGCGTGGCGGCGACGTGGTGCGCCGCGTGGTGCAGACCATGCACGATATTTCGGAGACGTCGAAGCGCGTCGAGCAGATCATCGGCGTGATCGACGGCATCGCGTTCCAGACCAATATTCTCGCGCTCAATGCGGCCGTGGAAGCGGCGCGCGCGGGCGAACAGGGACGCGGCTTCGCCGTGGTCGCGGGCGAGGTGCGCACGCTCGCGCAACGCAGCGCGGGCGCGGCGAAGGAAATCAAGGAGCTGATCGGGCAATCGGTCGCGCAGGTCGTGGAAGGTTCGAAGCTCGTCGACGAAGCGGGTTCGACGATCGACGAAGTGGTGCAACAGGCGCGCCGCGTGGCCGATCTGATGGGCGAGATCGCGGCGGCTTCCGAGGAACAGCACACGGGCATCGAGCAGGTGAACCGCGCTGTCTCGCAGATGGACGAAGTCACGCAGCAGAACGCGGCGCTGGTGGAAGAAGCGTCGGCGGCGGCGCAGTCGATGGCCGCGCAGTCGAACGGCTTGCGCGATGTGGTGGCGGTGTTCCGCATCGGTTCGCAGACGGCGATGCAGACGAACGCGCAAACGAGCGCACAAACAAACGCGCAAGCGTCGACGCAATCCGCGCGCCGTACAACGCGCGCCGTGCAAGCGGTTCGCAGCGCGCCTGTTGCCGCGAAATCCACGCAAGCGCTTCCATCTGCGCAAGCCGCGAAATCGAACGAGGTTTTGAAGCGCCCGAATCTCGCGGCGAAAGCGAAAAGCGAAGCCGCGCCGAAGCCCGCAACGCCCTCGCCCGCCGTCGCATCCGCGGGCAGCGATGAGGACTGGGAAACGTTTTAATCCGCGCCCGACGGCCTCGCGCCGTCAACGCAAAACGCCATGAAAAAAGGCGCACGCCGTGAAGCGTGCGCCTTTTTTATCGTCCGCATGAACGCGCGTTTAATTCATCACGCTTCGCGCCGCGTACGCAGCCATTGCGCGAACGTCACGCACTCCTGCGCGAGTTCGACGCCTTCGATGCGCGTCCAGCTATAGTGCGCGTCGGGCGCGCCCGGCAGCACCTGCGGCTCGGCGAATTCCACGCGCGCCATGCCCGGACGATACGCTTCGTTCGGCCAGAACACCGGCATGATGCGCCGCCCTTCCATCTCCTCGCGCAGCGCCGAAGGACCGCCTTCGTCGGTCACCACGTCGCATTGCGCGTCCCAGTCGTGCGCGTCCCACGCGAGAAAGACGCCGGGGTTGCCCGACGCGTCGAACGTGAGCACGGCGTTCTGCTCGGGCCGCCAATAATATTCGACGAGCCGCTCGCGCTGCGCCAGCGCATGCAAGGCGTCGTTGGTGCGGCGGTCGGCGTAGATTGCGCCCACGCCATGCACGCCGATATGCCCGCGCCCCGCGCAATGCTTCTGCTGCGCGTTGGCGAGCGCATGCGCGAGCTTGCGCGTCATGCCCGGGTCGGACTTCTTCAGATAGAAGTGAATGAGGCCCGCGTTGAAGGCGTCCACGGCATGCGATTCGTCGGCGGTGCCGGTCAGCAGAATGCGCGTGCAGTTCGTGTCCTTCACCGAGGCCAGGAATTCGAGGCCGTCCTGGCCCGGCATGTCGTAATCGACCACGATGGCCGCGACTTCCTCGAAACGCGCGGCGTCGGCGAGCGCGTCCTGACCGAGCGCGTTGCCGCCTTTCTTTTCGAACTCCGACCACGCCTCGCCCGACATCGGGCTATGCGCCGCGCCGCCCGCGCCGCGCTGTTCGATGAACGCACGCGCTTCCTGCTGCGAGGTGAAGAAATGATGCGTGGGCAGGTTCGGAAAGAGGCCGCGCAGTGCATTGAGAAAATCCGCACTGTCGTCGAGAAAGACCACGGATACGGGATAAAAAACCGGCTGTCTGACGATGGAACTCATGTTTTTGCCTCGGTGAACGCGCCGTCTTGCGCCGCGCCTTCACGTCTCGTGCGCTATGAACAGATGCGATGGCGGCAGGAGCCTCGCTCCGCATGGCGATTCGCGCCCCGCGTTGCCCCCGACGATACGGCAAGCTGCCGCCGCCCGGTGATTATGGGGCCTTGCGGGCGCACTCGGCAACCATTCGCCCACGCGTTCGCCCATTCGCCAGGCATGAACGCGACAGTCCCGGTTCGCCGCTCGACGCGATTCACTTCGCATCCATGCGCATGCAAGCCGGCATCAAACGTTTGCGCGCCCCGCCGCGCCGCATGAATTCGCGCAAAGCGTCGAGGCCGGCCTCAAGTATGTGACCGATGCGGTATTGGCTGCCCGTGAACGCGCACAGAATTGGGGGCATGTCTTCAAACATCGAAGGCATGCGAGGCCGCCGCCAGCGGCCATTCCGATCTGGAGTCAATCGCATGAATGCACGTGAATCGATCCCCGCAGTTCTTTCCCGTGGCGCCAACGGATTTTCCAACGAGATCATGGAGGCGACGCCGAGCAAGACCTTCCATCACGTCATCGACATTTATCTCAAGGACTCGAATGCCTTCATGAACACCTATTTCGCCCGCTATTTCGAGTGGCAGGGCATTTGCCGCGAGCGCTGGTTCCACGAGTGCATCCATAACAATCTGCTCGCGGCGGGCGGCGTCTTCGTGACGAAGCGCGCGCATCAGGAATATGTGCAAGAGACGTTTCCGTTTCAGCGCGTCGATTGCTACATGAACACCTTCCAGGTGCGCCAGTGCTCGGCCTATCTCGTGTTTCGTTTTTGCGTCGACGGTCGGCCCGTTTCGCTCGGCTACCAGCAGATTCTCTTTGCCGGCACCGACAAGCGGATCCGCCGTTTCCCGCCGGGCATCATCGAGCGCGTCAAGGAGTATGAGCTCGTCCTGCCGACCAGCGCGAACTGAACGCCGAACGTCCGTTAGCGTTCAGCCCGTGTGATCCTGCCCCGCCGTGCGGCGGGGCTTCCCCGGCGCGTCGTGCAGCGCGCGGTCCGCCGGGGAGCCCGGCTCGGGCAGTTGCAGCGTGAAGAGGGTGGCCACGCCCGGCACCGACTCGCAGACGATCGTGCCGCCCAGCGCATCGGCCACGCGGCGGCAGAACGCGAGCCCCATGCCCGCGCCCTTGCCATGCGATTTGGTCGAATAGAACGGCTCGAAGATATGCGGCAGCACGTCGGGCGCGATGCCCGGCCCGCTGTCCGTGAAGCGCAGCACGCAATAGCCGTTCTCGCTCGCCGCGCCGATCTCCACGCGCCCGCCGCCGCCCGCATGAATCGCGTAGATCGCGTTCTTCAGCAGGTTGAACAGCACGAACACGACGAGCGAATCGGAGCCCGAAAAGCACAGCTGCGGATCGATCGCATCGACACGCACCATCTCGCGCTCGCCCGGCCGGAACGGAAAGCGTTCGAGCGCGGCATTCACGCACGAGCGGATCGGAAAGGCCTCGAAGCTGCGGCGGTCGAGCCGGTCGAGCGTGAACGATGCGAGCGACATCTCCACGACGGTGCTGGTGCTGTCGACCTGGCGGCGAATCGAAGTGGCGAGCGAGGAGAGCCGTTCCGATTGCCCCGGATACAGGCCATCGACGCAAAGCTGGTGCTGCACCGCGAGCTGATAGCCGCGCATGAGTTCGGGCAGCACGTTGCCGATCTCCTCCGCGTGCATGCCGATGGCCGCGAGCGGTGTCGCCACTTCGTGCGCCACGGTGGCGGCGAGCAGATACGGCCGCATCAGCCCGTAACGCACGATGGTGACGGCGAGGATGCCGAGGCTCACGGCGATGAACACGGCGCCGACCGGATAGAACGCGACTCCGTAATTGACCGCGTAATCGGTGGCGGCGGCGCCGTAGAGCCCGAGGCTCACCAGGCAGAGATCGAGCAGCTTGCGGCGGTCGCGCGCCTCGGTCTGTCGGCGCGCCGCGAGCAGCAGCCAGCCGCTGCGCAAGGCGAGCAGCACCGTCTGCGCGACGTGCACCGGATGCAGCAGGCCCGCGTGCGGATACTTGCCGAAGAAGAAACTGCCGTAGCCCGCCACGACTTCGTCGCTGACCACGAGCAGCATCGCGAGCAGCACGCTGAGCCCATACGACGCGACCAGCAGCGGTCGTTCGCTGCGCCGCCCGCTCACTTCGATCACGAAGTGATAGAACGTGGTGGGCAGGAACAGGATGAAGAGATAGCCGAACTTGACCAGCGCGTCCGCGAGGTCGGGGTCCGAGGTCTGGAACAGGAATGCCCACGTGCCTTGCCAGACGAAGGTGGTCGCGCACATCGATGCGAACGGCACCGAGAGCCGCGTGACGCCTTCCGTCAGCAGTACGTACACGCCGAATCCGAGAAACAACGCGGACACGAACGCGGGCAAGATCGAGTACATAAAATGTCGCGTGGGTTTTTGTTTTTGCTGAACAGCGCGCGGCACGCACACATCGCGCATCGTTTCCTGCGCAACCTCCGCGCCCGCTTCTGGTGCATTCTCGTGTTGCACGCGACGGTGCGCGCGGTATGACGCTGTGGTTCGACGCTGCGGTTCCACACTGAAACCACTGGCCGCGTCTCCCGTTGACGGGATGTCCCCGTGCGGCCCTTTCTGCTTCGCTGCTTTGCTGCCTGTTCCGACCGGAACGCCGCTTGTCGATGCGCCCTGCATCAGCCGATGCACCGGGCCGTTCGAACCCCGCGATTATCGCCGGGATCGACGCTTTCTGTCTGAAATATTGCCGCCAATGCCGCGCTTCATGCACGTTTCATGCGCGACGGGTCGCATTCGCCGATCCATCGCCGTCACCCGCGAAGCGTCGGCGATATTCGGCAGGCGTCACGCCTACGTGCTTGAGAAACGCGCGGCGCAGCGTGTCGGCGTTCGCGAAACCGCAGCGCGCGGCCACGCGCTTGGGCGCCTCGCCGTGCGTGTCGAGCAGCGCGCGCGCCGCCTCCACCCACGCGGCGGGCGTCACGCCCACTTCGGCCTGAAAGAGCCGCGCGAAATGCCGTGGGCTCAGCCCCACGCGCGCCGCCAGTTCCGGCACGCGATGCGGCAGTTCGGGATTCGCCGCCACCCAGCGCTGCAATTCCTGTAGCGCCGAGCGCCCCGAGGGACGCGTCTCGCCCTTGCGGCTGAATTGCAGTTGGCCGCCGGGCCGCTTGAAGAACATCACCAGTTGGCTCGCCACACGCATGGCGATCTCGCGCCCGAGGTCCTCCTCGACGAGCGCCAGGGCGAGATCGAGCCCCGCCGTCACGCCCGCCGCCGTGCGCAGCTTGCCGTCGCGCACGTAGAGCGAATCGGGCTCGATGATCACGCCGGGACACGCCTGCGCGAGCGCGTCCACCGACGCCCAGTGCGTGGTCAGCCGGCGCGCGTCGAGCAGGCCGCTCGCCGCCAGCGCGAACGCGCCCGTGCAGACCGAGCCGAAGCGCCGCGAACGCGCCGCCGTGGCGCGCAGCCAGTCGCGCACACGCGGCGCAAGCTGCTGCGTGGCGGCGTCGGGCGCACCGGCCACGAGCAAGGTGTCGATGCGTTCCGTGGTCTGTCCCGCCACCGCATCGGGCAACAGGCGCGCGCCCGAGGAACTGCGGATCGGGCCCGCGCGGCACGCGATCACGCGCAGGTCGTAGAACGCGCGGCCCGATTCGGTATTGGCCTGTGCGAAGACGTCGAGCGGCCCGCTGACGTCGAGCAGCTGCACGCCGGGCAGCGCGAGAATGGCGACGATTTTCGGCATGAGGGTCGGATTCCGGGGAGAAAAACCGCGCGGCTGAATCGCGCGTTTTACGTCGATTTCAGCCATTTTTCTGCGCGGCTCGCGCTATGTCCTGATTACACGCGAAATGGCAGAAATCGACGTACTCAGTCGATTCTGGACAATGCTAGCACAGCCCAGAATAGCGTCCATACCCACCCGACGGAGTCCCGCCATGAGCCTCGAACTCGCAGACGTTGCCATCCCCGACAGTCAGCTTGCGCGCGAAATCACCGAATTCGTGCGCGATACCGAATCGCCCTTGCTGTTCAACCATTCGAGCCGCGTCTATTACTTCGGCGCGCTCGCGGGCCTCAAGCGCGGCCTGAAGTTCGACCGCGAACTGCTCTATGCGGGCGCGATGTTCCATGACGTCGGCCTGATGCCTACGCACAGCAGCGCGCATGAGCGCTTCGAAGTGGATGGCGCGAACGCCGCGCGCGAGTTCCTGCGCGCACGCGGCATCGCGCAACAGGACATCGACCTTGTGTGGACCTCGATCGCGCTTCACACCACGCCTGGTATTCCTCAGCATATGCATCCCGTGATCGCGCTGGTGACGGCGGGCGTGGAGATGGACGTGCTCGGCCTCACGTATCACGAGTACAGCCATATGGAGCGCGACGCCGTCGTGCACGCGCATCCACGCACGCCGCATTTCAAGGAAGACATCATCCAGACCTTCTACGACGGCATCAAGCACAAGCCCGATACGACCTTCGGCAACGTGAAAGCCGATGTGATCGCCGATAAAGACCCGCATTTCCACGCGGGCAACTTTTGCAGCGTGATTCGCCGTTCGGCGTGGGGCGCGTGAATTTCGCGTCCCTATCGTGTGTTTTTCACGCGATGGACGCCAGAAATGAAAAAGGCGCGCAGCCGGTTTGACCGGCGCGCGCCTGCTTGCATCGAATTTCCGCGTCAGATCTTCACGCGCACACCCGCCTGCTTGCGGGCGATCACGAAGCCCAGCGCGCCGCACACCGCCAGCATCGCGAACGCAAAGCCCGCCACGGAAGGCCACTGGCCCTTCTGCCAGAACCAGCCGCCCCACGAGCCCAGCACGCTCGACCCCAGATAGTAGGCCAGCAGATACAGCGAAGTCGCGTGGCCCTTCGCGCCATCCGCGAGTTGCCCGACCCAGCCGCTCGCGACCGAATGCGTCGTGAAGAAACCCACGGTGAGCACGACGATGCCGATCACCACCAGCGCCAGCACACTCGACAGCGTGAGCGCGAGCCCGATGGCCGCCACGATCACGCCGCCGATCAGCACCGGCGCGCGGCCGCAGCGATCCGCGAGCGCGCCCGCCGCCGACGCTGCCACGATGCCCGCGAAATACGCGCAGAAGATCATGCCGGTTTGCGTCGCGCTCAGGTCGAAAGGCGGCGCGAGCAGACGAAAGCCCGCGTAGTTGTAGACCGTCACGAACACACCCATCGCGAGGCAGCCGGTCGCGAACACGGCAGGCAGCGTCGAGGCCGACAAATGCTTGCGCCAGAGCGCGACGTGATGCGCGGGGCTCAAATCGGTGCGTCGCACGAAGTTGCGCGACGCGGGCAGCAGCACGAAGAACGCCAGCGCGGCGGCCACGTCGATCACGCCGATCGTCAGCATGGCCGTGCGCCACGACAGATGCTCCGCGAGCCAGCTCATGCCCACGCGCCCCACCATGCCGCCGAACGCGGTGCCGCCCACGTACAGCCCCATCGCGAGGCCGAGTCCGCCCGCCGATATTTCTTCGGCGAGATAGGCCATCGCGACCGCGGGCACGCCGCCGAGCGCGAAGCCTTCGAGCGCGCGCGCCACCAGAATGCCGTGCCACGCGGGCTCGAACGCGGCGGCCACGTTGAACAGCGCGGCCAGCGTCATCGAACCGAAGATCAGTCCGCGTCGCCCGACGCGCTCCGACAACGCGCCCGCGCAGAGAATCGAAATCGCGAGCAGGCCGGTCGACAGCGAAAGCGCGAGCGAGCTTTGCGCCGCGCCGATGTGGAATTCGCTGGCGAACACGGGCAGCAGCGGCTGCACGCAATAGAGCAGCGAAAACGTCGCGAAACCGGCGAGAAACAGCGCGAGGCTGATGCGCCGGTACGCGGGCGAGCCCGGATCGACGCCGGTGCGGCTCGCGGGCGACGAAACGGCGGATGAGGAAGCTTGTGAAACGGAAGACTGTGAAGCGGGCGCGACGGCCGAAGCGCGGCGCGTTGCGGCGGGATGCTGGGTGCTCATGATGACGAAGCCTCGCGGCGATCTGCAATGACGAGGCAAATTGTCCCGCTCGTTCGTTATACTGTCCAATATATGGAACTGGCTAGTGCGATATGTTTTAGCACTGGCCCTTCACGCGTACACCGCGCATACATCGCGCGCACATCGTCCCTCACCACGCCACTCATGGAACTTCGTCATCTGCGCTATTTCATGGCGGTCGCCGCCGAACGCAATTTCACGCGCGCCGCCGAAAAACTCGGCATCGGCCAGCCGCCGCTGAGCCAGCAGATCAAGAGCCTCGAACGCGAACTGGGCGTCGAGCTGTTCGTGCGCACGCCGCAAGGCGCCACGCTCACGCACGCGGGCGAGGCCTTTCTCGTCGAAGCGCGCCGCGTGCTCGACGACGCCGCGCGCGCCGCCCAGGCCGCGCAACGCGCGGCGCGCGGCGAATCGGGACAGATCCGCATCGGCTTCACCGGCTCGGCGGCGTTCAATCCGCTCGTGCCCACGCTGATCCAGCGCTACACGCAGCGCTATCCCGACGTCCAGCTCACGCTCGACGAAGCCAATACGCCGATGCTGGTGCAAGGCCTCGCCGAAGGCCGCCACGACGCCGTGTTCTTCCGCCCCGGCCGCACGAGCCTGAGCGATGCGAGCGCGCTCGCGGGCATCGCGGTGCATCGCCTGCCCGACGAGCCGATGAAGATCGTGCTGCCCTCGGCGCATCCGCTGGCCGCGCGGCGGCGTCTGCCGCTCGCCGCGCTCGCGAACGAATCTTTCGTGCTGGTGCCCGGCCCGGCCGGCATCACGCTGCACGAGGAAATCGTGCGCGCCTGCGCCGAAGCGGGTTTCAGTCCGCGCCTCGCGCAGCCCGCGCCGCAGATCGCCTCGGTCGTGAATCTGGTGGCGGCGGGGCTCGGCGTGTCGATCGTGCCCGCCGCCATCGCCCAGGTGCAGGTCAAGGGCGTGCGTTATCTCGACGTGACCGGTGTGCGGATGAGCGCGAAGCTCTCGCTCGGCTGGCGCGAGGGCGACCCCTCGGCCACGCTCCGGCAGTTCGTGGCGCTGGCGAGGCACGCCGATCGGCACTGAACGACGCGCTTCAGGGACGCGCCGCGAGCGCGTCACGCATCGGACGCCGCGCCGCCACCCGATGCTATGCTTGACCCCGGCAATCCGGCAGGAAAGCAGCGAACAGGCAACAAACAAGCGGCAAGCAAGCGACAAGCAAGCGGGCGGACGGGCAAGACACGCAGCACGCATTCGCAACGTCCGCCGCGCACGGGCACATCTCCGAAGGGGCCGGGCACGATGCAGCGCAGCGCGCAGGACACGGCAAACCGCAAGCCGGTCCGCTCACTCTCCAGCATGATCATGAAGCGGCCGCATCTCGTGGTCACGCTGTGCTTCGGCGTGGCGATGCTGCTCGTGGCGCTCGTCGGCCTGCGCCAGCTTTACAACATGACGCGCTACGACCTGCAGAGCCGTCTGCGCGATCTCCAGGTGCGCGCCGTGGGCGTCGACGCGCTGATCGAAGCCGAGCGCCGCCGCCTCTCCTTCCTGCGCAATTACGCCGAGCACGTGCTCGCCGCCGATGCCGATCAGCGCGCGAACATCCAGGACCCCGCCGTGCAGCGCGCGCTGCAAATCAGCGCGCAAACCGCGTGGCAGACCAGCGGAGAACTGAACGGGCCGCCCGTGTTCGGCACCAATGCCGCGACGCTCGTCGGCCTCGAAGGTTTTCATCGCGACGATGCCGACTTGCCCGGCGACATCGCGCTCGCCCGCGCGCTCAGTCCGCTCGTGGAAATCAGCCAGCACGCCGACGCCGTGCAGAGCACCGTCGCCTTCATTTCGACCAACGGCGTTTTCGTGATCGCGCCCGAGCAGCACAACTGGAGCGTGCCCGATCTGCTGCACCGCTTCAGCGCGATGAACTACTATCGCGGCCAGCTACCCGACCGCAATCCGTCGCGCGACGTGCTCTGGACGCCCGTTTACACGGGCCTGCAAAAAGGCGAGGCGATCTCCACGCTGAGCGCGCCCGTCTATCTGAACGACCGCTTTCGCGGCGCGGTGGTGATGGACATCACGCAGTCGCGCCTGCTGTCCTTGCAGCTCGCGACCGCCGATCCCGGCGAAGCCGACAACGTCGCCGCGCCGGTTGAGTTCGGCCTCCTGAACAATAACGGCAGCGTGGTCTACTTCCGCAACGGCATGCTCGCCGAGGAGCGTCCGCACCGCTTCAGCCTCGCGCTGCTGCAAGTGGCGCGCGATTCGGTCGACGGCTGGATGCGGCGCGGCTCGGGCTATGTCGAGCGGCGCGGCGATTACCTGCTGTATCAGCGCATCGGCCAGACGCACTGGCTGCTGATGGCCGCCACCAACGACCGCGAACTCACGCTCGCCGCCGCGCGCCGCGTGTTCAGCAGTCCGCTGATCGCCGCCTGGGCGGTGCTGGTTTTGCTGCTCGTCGGCACGCTCTTTATCGTCAAGAATATTTTCGGCAATTACGTGGAGGCCAGCGGGCGGCTCGAAGCGCTCGCGCGCAGCGACCCGCTCACGGGCCTCGCGAATCGGCGGCGCTTTCAGGACGCCTTCGACGAAGCGGTCGAACGCGCGCAGCGCGCCGACGATGCGAACCACGCGACACACACCAACGCAGCGAACACAGAAAACGACGACGGTGCGCCGCACGAGAACGGCACGCTCGCCGTGCTGATGATCGACATCGACTACTTCAAGCGCGTGAACGACCGCTACGGCCACGCGGCCGGCGACGTCGTGCTCACGCTGCTCGCGCAGATGCTGCGCGCCAACCTGCGCAGCGTGGACGTGCCCGCGCGTCTCGGCGGCGAGGAGTTCGCCGCGCTGCTGCCTGGCGCCGATCTCGCGACCGCCAGCGCCGTGGCCGAACGCGTGCGCCTCGCGGTCGAACTGCACGCGCAGCACCTCGCCGGTCCCGCGAGCGCGGCGCATCCCGAGGCGATTCCGTTCACGGTGTCGATCGGCGTGGCGGTGTGTCCCGCCGACGGCCCTACGAACTACGAAGCCGTCCTCCAGGTCGCCGACCGTCGCCTCTACGTCGCGAAGGAAAGCGGCCGCAACCGCGTCGTGGTCGCCGATCCGCAAACGCTTGGGGCGTAGTGGCGCACGCGGTGGCACATCGCGGCGCGATCCGTGGCGCAAAAAACGCGCCGCGCGGTGATCTCTACGCTTTCATGCGCAACGAATCACCACCGCGCAGCGCCGCATCGGCGCGCGGCGAAAACCGCTAACATCGGGCACAACGCTTCACCCTCGCGCCCGTTCCCCGCATGAAACGACGCCTGACCGCGCTGACGATGTTCTGTCTCGTGGCGCTTGCCCTCTCGGCAACGCTCGCGGCGGTGACGTATGCGGCCGATGCCGTGGTCGAGCACAATCAGCGGCAGCGGGTCGACGAGTATTCGCGCCGCGCGCTCATGCGCGCCGAAGTCGTCACCGACGAAGCCGTCTCCGCGTTGCGCGCGCTCGCGAGTTTCGACGGCACGCCCTGCACGCCCGCGCATCGGCAGGCGCTGCAGCAGACCGAGGAACAGCATCGCTACATCCGCAACGTGGCCTGGACCGACGGGCAGTCGATCCGCTGCTCGTCGCAGTACGGCGACGCCGTGCGCGCCCTGCCGTCGTCGGAATGGAGCTACGGCGCGGGCTTCACCGCCTGGCACTCGGAAATCGGCAAACGCGGCAACGAGCAGCGCATGCTGAACATCCGGCTCGGCGAACATGTCGTGGTGATCGATCCGCGCTTCTATCTCGACATCGTGCCGCTCGACGACACCATCGAACTCGCGCTGCTCGAATCGAGCGACGGCACGATCGTCGCGCGCTGGCCGCGTACCAATGCGCAACTGATGCAGGCCGCGCTCACGCGCGACGACGCCGAGCCCTTTTTCGAGAACCGCTATTACGTGGTCGAGCATTCGCACCGCTATCCGATTTCGGTGATCGCCTACGAGCCCGCCGACCGCATGCGCCCCAACGTGTTCGCGCAACTGAAACTGCTCGCCGCGCCCGCGCTGCTCGCGAGCGCGTTCCTGACGTGGCTCGCGCTGCGCTGGCGGCGCAAGCTGCGCACGCCGCGCAGCGCACTGCTCGAAGGCATCCGGCGGCGGCAGTTCGCGGCGTGGCTGCAACCGATCGTCGATCTGCAAAGCGGGCGCTGCGTGGGCGCGGAGGCGCTGGTGCGCTGGACACTGGAGGACGGCACCGTGATCGCGCCCGACACCTTCATTCCGATGGCCGAATCGCTCGGCTTGATCCAGCCCATCACCGACCGCGTGATCGAGTCGGTGTTCGAGGGCGCGGGCGCGTTGCTCGCGCGCCGCCGCGATCTGCATGTCTCGATCAACGTCACGCGCGACGATCTGATGTCGTCGCGCGCGCTGCAATCGCTGCAAAGCGGCTTCGCGAAGCACGACGTGCGCCGCGAGCAGATCTGGTTCGAATGCATCGAGCGCGCGTTGATCGACGCGAGCGAGGCCGCGCCCGTGCTGCAGCGTTATCGCGACGCGGGCCACAAGGTGCTGATCGACGATTTCGGCACCGGCTATTCGAGCCTCTCGTACTTGCAGGATCTGCCCGTGGACGGTATCAAGATCGACAAGGCCTTCGTCAACGCGCTCGCGACCGGCGCGGAAGTGAACGCGATCGTGCCGCACATCATCGGCATCGCGCACGAACTCGGGCTGACGATGATCGCCGAGGGCGTCGAGGTCGAGCAGCAGGCCGAGTATCTGCGCGAGCGCGGCGTGCAGTACGCGCAGGGCTGGCTCTACGCGAAGGCCATGCCCGCCGCCGAATTCGTGCGCTGGGTCGAGTCGGCGCAAGGCGAGGCCACCGCCCAGAGCGCGGACACGGACACCGCCCACGCCGCGCCCGGCGCGTAAATCCCGCCGTCGCGCCCCTTTTCCAGCATATTGACCGTTAATTCCAACTTAGTGGATAATGCGTCCACTATGCTAGAACCCAGCCCGTCCGCAGCCGCCGACGACACCTCGGCCGACACCGGCATCAACGAACGCATCGCCCAGCGCGTGCGCGAATTGCGCGCCGCGCGCGCCTTCACGCTCGAAGCGCTGGCCACGCGCAGCGGCGTGAGCCGCTCGATGATCTCGATGATCGAGCGCGGCTCGGCCAGCCCCACGGCGGTCGTGCTGGAAAAGCTCGCGGCGGGACTGGGCGTGTCGATGGCAAGCCTGTTCGGCGGCGCGAGCGAATCCGCGCCCGCCGAACCGCTCGCGCGGCGCGACGCCCAGGTGCAATGGCGCGACCCGCAGTCGGGCTACACGCGGCGCAGCCTGTCGCCGCCGAACTGGCCCTCGCCGATTCAGCTCGTCGAAGTGGACTTTCCGCCCGGCGCGCGCGTGGCCTACGAAGCCGGCAGCCGCGAGCCGTTCTATCACCAGCAGGTCTGGGTGATAGAAGGCCGCCTGAATGTCGAACTCGGCGGCCAGCTGCACGCGCTCGAAACGGGCGACTGCCTCGCGATGCGTCGCGATCAGCCGCTGATTTTCAGCAATCCGGCTTCGCAGCCCGCGCATTACATCGTCGCCATTTGCGACGCGCGCAGCAGTTGAAGCGGCGCGGCGCGCGCCGAATTCTCACCATGCTTGTATAGGAATCCCTATGAATACCGAATCGCAGCGCGACCGCGCGACGTTCATCGAATGCACCGAGGCCGAACACGCCGCCGCCATTCTCGAGATCCTGAACGACGCCATCGTCAATTCGACCGCGCTCTACGACTACAAGCCGCGCGCGCCCGAGGCCATGCGCACGTGGTTCGAAGTCAAGCGCGCGAACGGCTTTCCCGTGGTGGGCGCGGTGGACGAAACGGGCAAGCTGCTCGGCTTCGCGAGCTGGGGCGCGTTCCGCCCGTTTCCGGCCAACAAGTACACGGTCGAGCACAGCGTCTATGTGCATCGCGACGCGCGCGGGTTCGGGCTCGGCGAGCGCCTGCTGCGCGAACTGATCCGCCGCGCGCAGGAGAAGGAACTGCACGTGCTGGTGGGCTGCATCGACGCCACGAATGCCGCGAGCATCGCGCTGCATACGCGGCTCGGTTTCACGCACGCGGGCACGATCAAGGAAGTCGGCTTCAAGTTCGGCCGCTGGCTCGACGCGGCGTTCTACCAGCTCAATCTGGCGACGCCCGCGCAGCCCGTCGACGGCTGAATGCCGGGCCTCGCCGCTGCGAAAGGCAGGTTCGCGGCGGCGGGTTTGCTGAGTATCGCGCTGTCGTAGCCACGGCCCGCGAAGCGCACCACGTCGACGAGTCTGAAGCCTTGCGCGCGGTAGAACGCAATCAGGCCGGCGGCGGGAAACGGCGTGTCGAGCGCGAGTTGCGTGCAGCCGCGCGCGGCGGCCCAATGCGAGGCGAACGCCAGCAGCGCGCGGCCAATGCCCCGGCTTTGCCACGTCGGCTCGACGCCGAACTGATGGACCGAGGCCACGCCGCGCGCGCGGTACTGCTCGCAGGGCGAGTCGCCGTCGCGGCCCTCGATCGTCAGCGTGCCGACGATGCGGCCGCTGCATACCGCCACGAAACACTCGCCCGCCAGCGCGCGCGAACGCGTGGCTCCCGCCGCTTGATCCGCGCACGCGCAATGCAAGCCGACCGACGCGAGCCGCGCGAACGCACGATGCAGCAACTGCGTGAGATGCTCCCACGAGTCGCGCTGCGGATCGAAGCGGCGCAGCACCAGACGGCCCATGCCGGGCGGCGTGCAGATGATCCGTTCGTCGTGTCGTTGCGGGGCGCGGCGAGTCGACATGGCTTCTCCTGTCGTTATCCTGAGCCGAAGTCTAGGGTCGCCGCGGCCTTGCCTCAAGAAAAAATCCTGTAAAAATCGTGACGGTTCGTGTGAATACGGTGTGATTTTTTTCTCGCCTGATGATTCGGCATCCGAATTAAATAACGCAAGGTGAAACTAAATAGACATCAATGAGACAATAGCGCCAACCGACCACACGGAGAACGACGATGGCGCACGGCGAACACACGTACAAGGTGAAAGTCCAATGGACCGGCAATCGCGGCAGCGGCACTTCGGGCTATCGCGACTATGACCGCGACCACCTGATCGAAGCGGCGGGCAAGCCCGCGATTCCCGGCTCGGCCGATCCCGCGTTTCGCGGCGACGCCGCGCGCTGGAATCCCGAAGACCTGCTCGTGGCTTCGGCGAGCGCCTGTCACAAGCTCTGGTATCTGCATCTGTGCGCCGACGCGGGCATCGCCGTGCTCGATTACGCGGACGACGCGCAAGGCACGATGATCGACACCGCGCAGGAAGGCCGTTTCAAGGAGATCGTGCTGCATCCGCGCGTGACGATTCGCGCCGGCGACGACCGCGCGCTCGCCGAGCATCTGCATCACACGGCACATGAGAAGTGCTATATCGCCAACTCGGTCAATTTTCCGATTCGCTGCGAGCCGGTGATCGAGCACGCGAGCGCGTAAGTCCCGCGTAAATCCCTTCACGCACGCGCGCTCGCGAGATACGCCTCCAGCCCGCTCGCGAGTGCGGCGAACACTGCCTTGCAGCGTCGATTGCCGCGCAAGTCCTCGTGCATCGTGATCCAGACGGGCAGGCGCAGCGCGAACGCGCGCGGCAGCACGCGCACGAGCGAGGCGTCGCGCCGCGCGAGACCGACCTGGCACGCGCCGATGCCGCAACCGGCGCGGATCATCGCGAACTGCGCCACGTCGCTGTCGCTGCGCAGCGCGAACGCCTCGCGCTTCCAGAACGGCCATTTGCGCGTGGCCTCGCGCACGAAGGGCGTGACCGTGTCATAGCCGATCAGCGCGAACTGCGGGAGATCGGCGAGCGTGCGCGGCGTGCCGTTGGCGTCGAGATAATCGGCGCGCGCGTGCAGCCCCACTTCCGTTTCGCCGATACGCCGCGCGATCAGCATCTCCTGCTGCGGCTGCGTCATGCGCACGGCGATATCGGCTTCGCGTTGCAACAGGTCCTGCACGCGGTTGGTCGCGACCAGTTCCACCACCAGCTCGGGATGCGCGCGCCGCAATTGCGCGAGCACGGGCGGCAGCACCTCGACGCTCACCACTTCACTCGCCGAGACGCGCACCACGCCGCGCATGCCGTCGCCCTGCCCGGCCGCCGCGCGTTCGAGCGCGGCCGCCGTGGAGCGCATCGCTTCGGCGTGGCCGCGCAACGCGCGCGCCGCTTCGGTCGGCAAAAAGCCCGCGGGCGAGCGCGTGAACAGCGGCTGGCCGAACGCTTCTTCGAGCGCGGCCACGTGCCGTCCCGCCGTGGGCTGCGTGATGCCGAGCGCGCGCGCCGCGCCCGAGAGCGAGCCCTCGGTGAGCACCGCGAGAAAGGTCCGGTAGAGTTCCCAGTTCAGATTCGAGGCCATACAGAAATGTATAGCCGATCGACTGTTTTCGGCAATTTTTAATGTGCACCGATCCGCGCAGAATGCAGCCATCGCATCCCCAACGGAGAACGGCAATGGCGGCAATTCCTGACACGACACGCACCGCGCTGGTGCTCGGCGCGAGCGGCGGCATCGGCGGCGAGGTCACGCGGCAGCTGCGCGACGCGGGCTGGCGCGTGCGCGCGCTCAAGCGCAGCCTTGGCGGCAAGAGCAGTACGCACGCCAAGAACGGCACCCGCCACGAGGGCGGCATCGAATGGCTGCAAGGCGACGCGCTCGACCGCGAGGCCGTCCTGCGCGCGGCGCGCGGCTGCGCGGTGATCGTCCACGCGGTGAATCCGCCCGGCTACAAGCGCTGGGCCGAAGTCGTGCTGCCGATGATCGACAACACGCTCGCCGCCGCCCAGGCCGGGCGCGCCACGGTCGTGCTGCCCGGCACGGTCTACAACTTCGGGCCCGAGACGCTGCCGCTCGTCGGCGAGGACGCGCCGCAGCAGCCGCGCACCCGCAAGGGCGCGATCCGCGTGGAGTTGGAGCGGCGCATCGAGGCCGCCACGGCGCACGGCGCGCGCGCGATCATCGTGCGAGCGGGCGATTTTTTCGGTCCGCGCGTCGGCAATAGCTGGCTCGCGCAGGGCTTCGTGCAGCCCGGACGGCCCGTGAGCACGGTGCGCGAGCCGGGGCGGCCGGGCGTCGGCCACACGTGGGCTTACGTGCCCGACGTGGCGCGCGCGATGATCGAACTGATCGAAAAACGCGCCGAACTCGCGCCGTTCGCCCGCTTTCATATGAAAGGCCACTGGGACGCCGACGGCACGCAGATGGCCGCCGCGCTCTGCCGCGTCGCGCAGCGGCACGGCCTCGCGGCGCGCCGCAAGCCGTTCGCGTGGCCGCTGGTCGGGGTCGGCGCGCTGTTTTCGACGACGCTGCGCGAGCTGCTGGAAATGCGCTATCTCTGGCGCGAGGCGCTCGAACTCGACAACGCGCGCCTCGTGCGCACGCTCGGCCGCGAGCCGCACACGCCGCTGGACGCGGCCGTGGAGGCGTCGCTGGCCGGTCTGGGCTGTCTGGGCGCGCCGGTTGCGGCGCTGGCGGCGGGGCACTGACGCGCGAGACCGCTTTCCGGCATGTTTCAACCGGTTCCGGCACGCGCTATGGCACGCTTTTGCCCGCCCCGACACGCTTTCGCGCGGCCTCGGCGCGCAAGCACCGGAAAGCCCGCGAAAGCGCCGGAAAGCCCCGGCGCGCCTCAAAACACCCCTCGCGCGCGCCGCGCGGCGCTGGCTCGCGTACAATGCGCCCCGTCCCTGCAAGTACCTGAGATAGACGGAGAAGTCTGATGATTATCGAACCGCGCGTTCGCGGCTTTATTTGCGTGACGGCACATCCCGCCGGTTGCGCAGCCAACGTGGCCCAGCAAATCGAATATGTCAAAGCGAACGGCGCCATCGCCAACGGCCCGAAGCGCGTGCTCGTGATCGGCGCGTCGACGGGCTACGGCCTCGCCGCGCGCATCTCGGCGGCGTTCGGCAGCGGCGCGGCCACGCTCGGCGTCTGCTTCGAGCGCGCCGGCAGCGAAACGCGCCCCGCCACGGCCGGCTGGTACAACACCGCCGCCTTCGAGCAGGCCGCCGCGCAACAGGGCCTGTATGCCACGTCGATCAACGGCGACGCGTTTTCCACCGCCGTGAAGGACGTCACGATCGAAACGATCAAGCGCGATCTCGGCCAGGTCGATCTCGTCGTCTACAGCCTCGCTGCGCCGCGCCGCACGCACCCGGTCACGGGCGCGGTGCACGCTTCGACGCTCAAGCCGGTCGGCAAGACGCTGCAGATGCGCGGCATCGACACCGACAAGGAAGTCGTCAAGGAAACCGTGCTCGAAGCCGCCACGCAGGCGGAAATCGACGGCACCGTGGCCGTGATGGGCGGCGAGGACTGGCAGATGTGGATCGACGCGCTGCTCGACGCGGGCGTGCTCGCCCCGGGCGCGAAGACCACGGCGTTCACGTACCTCGGCGCGGAAATCACGCACGACATCTACTGGAACGGTTCGATCGGCGCGGCCAAGAAGGATCTCGACCAGAAGGTGCTGGGCATGCGCGAGAAGCTCGCGGCGCATGGCGGCGGCGACGCGCGCGTGAGCGTGCTCAAGGCCGTGGTCACGCAGGCCAGCTCGGCGATTCCCATCATGCCGCTCTATCTCTCGCTGCTGTTCCGCGCGATGAAGGCAAACGGCTCGCACGAAGGCTGCATCGAGCAGGTCTACGGTCTGTACAAGGACTCGCTCTACAACGCCGCGCCCGTGCTCGACGACGAAGGCCGTCTGCGCGCCGACTACAAGGAACTCGCGCCCGAAATCCAGGCGCAGGTGAAGGCCGCCTGGGACCAGGTGAGCGCGGAAAATCTCTACGAGATCACCGATTTCGCCGGCTACAAGGCCGAGTTCCTGCGTCTGTTCGGCTTCGGTATCGAAGGCGTGGATTACGCCGCCGACGTCAACCCCGACGTCGCGATTCCGGGCATCCAGCAGCTTTAATCCGCCGGATTGAAGCTTGCTGCGCGCGGCGCGTCATGCGCCGCGCGCCGTCTCACTCAATGCGCGCTCAATGCGCATTCAAAACGCGCTCAATGCGAATGCCGGGGCACGTCCGCGCCCCGGCAACCCACCAGAAAGTCGAAATCGCAGCCTTCGTCGGCTTGCAGCACGTGCTCGACATAGAGCTTGCGATAACCGCTGCCATCGGCGGGCAAGGGCTGTTGCGCCGCGCGCCACGCTTCGAGCCGCGCGTTTATTTCGGCATCCGTAATATCGATGCGCAGCGTGCCGTGCTCGCAATCGAGTTCGATCCAGTCGCCGTTCTGCACGATCGCCAGCGGGCCGCCCGCGCGCGCTTCCGGCGCGACGTGCAGCACCACCGTGCCGTAAGCCGTGCCGCTCATGCGCGCGTCCGAAACACGCACCATGTCGGTCACGCCCTGCGCGAGCAGCTTAGGCGGCAAGCCCATGTTGCCGACTTCGGCCATGCCCGGATACCCCTTCGGCCCGCAGTTCTTCATCACGAGCACCGAGTCGGCGGTCACGTCGAGATCGGGATCGGCGATGCGCGCCTTGTAGTCGTCGAAATTCTCGAACACCACCGCGCGGCCACGATGTTTGAGCAGCTTCGCCGTCGCGGCCGATGGCTTGAGCACCGCGCCGTTCGGCGCGAGATTGCCGCGCAGCACGCACAGGCCGCCGTCGTGCACGAGCGGTTCGCCGATCGGGCGGATCACTTCGTCGTTGAAATTGGGCGCGTCGCGCACGTTCTCCCACAGCGTCTTGCCGTTGGCCGTGAGCGCGTCGGGATGCGGCAGCAGTTTCGCTTCGCCCAGACGCCTCAGCACCGCGGGCAAGCCGCCCGCGTAATAAAACTCTTCCATCAGGAAGCGGCCCGACGGCTGCAGATCGACGATGGTCGGCGTGCCGCGCCCGATGCGGGTCCAGTCGTCGAGTTCGAGCGGCACGCCGATGCGCCCAGCGATCGCTTTCAAATGAATCGCCGCATTGGTCGAGCCGCCAATCGCCGCGTTGGTGCGAATCGCATTCTCGAACGCCGCGCGCGTGAGCAGCTTCGAGAGCCGCAAATCCTCGAACACCATTTCGACGATTCGGATTCCTGACATCTGTGCGAGCACGTAGCGCCGCGCGTCCACGGCCGGAATCGCCGCGTTATGCGGCAGCGACACGCCGAGCGCTTCGGCCATGCAGGCCATCGTCGACGCGGTGCCCATCGTGTTGCAGGTGCCCGCCGACCGCGACATGCCCGCTTCCGCCGACATGAAATCGTGTAGCGAAATCTTGCCCGCCTTCACCTGCTCGCTCAATTGCCACACCACCGTGCCCGAGCCGATGTCGCGCCCTTGATGCTTGCCGTTGAGCATCGGCCCGCCCGTCACGACGATGGCGGGCACATCGCAACTCGCCGCGCCCATCAGCAGCGCGGGCGTGGTTTTATCGCAGCCCACCAGCAGCACGACCGCATCGACGGGATTGCCGCGTATCGCTTCTTCGACATCCATCGACGCGAGATTGCGGGTGAACATCGCCGTGGGCCGCAAATTCGATTCGCCATTGGAAAACACGGGAAATTCAACGGGAAATCCGCCCGCTTCATACACGCCGCGCTTCACGTGTTCCGCGAGTTTTCGAAAATGCGCATTACAGGGCGTAAGCTCCGACCACGTATTGCAAATGCCGATAATCGGCTTGCCCGCGAACTCGTGATCCGGTATTCCTTGGTTCTTCATCCAGCTTCGATACATGAAGCCGTTCTTGTCCGTGGTGCCGAACCACGCGGCCGAGCGCAGGCGCGTCTTGCGAGTGTTCATGGCGTGACCCACTTAGTGAGAAAGTCCCATAAATAGCATGACTATATAACTCGAGAGGATCGGGAAAACGCTAATAAAAACCGCAAATGGCGTCGCATATAGTTTGGCTATTCAAATTGCAGGCGAACGGCTGCCGGTCTCCAACCGGCGGCGTGGGATGGCGCGAACATACTCGTGACACTGTCCGGCCGTGATGGACGCGGGTGTAGCGCCATGAATTAAAAAACTACAGAGCTACACATCGGAGACACGCATGAAATTCGCTACACGCATGGTGAGCGGGCTCGTCGCAGCAGCGGCGGCTTTCTCGATGGCTGCGGGCGTCGCCCACGCCGAAGATAAACAGATTACGCTCGGTTTCGCGCAGGTCGGCGCCGAAAGCGCCTGGCGTACAGCCAACACGGTGTCGGTGAAGGCGGCCGCCAAGGACGCCGGCATCAACCTCAAGTTCTCCGACGCCCAGCAAAAGCAGGAAAACCAGATCAAGGCGATCCGCTCGTATATCGCGCAGAAAGTCGATGTGATCGCATTCTCGCCGGTGGTCGAATCGGGCTGGGAGCCGGTGCTCCAGGAAGCCAAGCGCGCCAAGATTCCGGTCATTCTCACCGACCGCAATATCGACGTGAAAGACCAGTCGCTCTACGTGACGATGATCGGCTCGGACTTCCTCGAAGAAGGCCGCCGCGCGGGCAAATGGCTCGAAGATCATTACAAGAGCAATCCCGGCCCGATCAATATCGTCGAACTGCAAGGCACGGTGGGTTCCGCGCCCGCCAACGACCGTCACGCCGGTCTGATCGAAGTGATCAAGAACGATCCGAAGTTCAAGATCATTGCGTCGCAAAGCGGCGACTTCACGCTCGCGGGCGGCAAGCAGGTCATGGAAGCCTTCGCCAAGACGTATGGCAACAAGATCAACGTGGTCTACGCGCATAACGACGACATGGCGCTCGGCGCAATCCAGGCCATGGAAGAAGCAGGCATGAAGCCGGGCAAGGACGTGAGCGTGGTCTCGTTCGACGCGACCAAGGGCGGCTTCGAGGCGATGATCGCCGGCAAGATGAACGTCGACGTGGAATGCAGCCCGCTGCTCGGGCCGCAACTGATGACGGCGGTGAAGGATGTCGTGGCGGGCAAGCAGCTGCCCAAGCGCATCGTCACGAACGAAACGGTGTTCCCGATGGACGTCGCCGCGCAGGTTCTCCCCTCGCGCAAGTACTGAAATCGCCAACACCTTGAAGCAGGTTTGAAACAGGTTTGAAGCGCAGCAGGCTGTACCAGGTAGCAAGCGATCATTGAGCGCGGAAGTTACGCGCCCGGCGCGCGTCACGTGCATGGCGTGATGCGCGCCAGGATTTTTTCGGCGCCTGTTTAACGCATTGTTCGACGCATTATTCGGTTCGCCGCCCGTTTTCAGCATCCGACGAATTTGATTAGCACTTCGGATCATTCCGATTGAGCCCATGAGCGCCCCGCCCCTACTCGAAACCCTCGGTTTGTCGCGAACCTTCCCCGGCGTGCGTGCGCTCGACCGGGTCGATTTTCGTCTGTTCCCCGGCGAGATTCACACGCTGATGGGCCAGAACGGCGCGGGTAAATCCACGCTGATCAACGTGCTCACCGGCGTGCACGAACCCGAAGCCGGCGAGATCCGTCTCGCGGGCCAGGCCGTGCGTTTCGCCACGCCGCAGGAAGCCGAGGCGGCGGGCATCCAGACGCTCTATCAGGAAGTCAATCTCTGCCCGAATCTCTCGGTCGCCGAGAATATTTTCGCCGGGCGTCAGCCGCGCAAGCGCGGCCTGATCGACTGGAAAACGATTCACCGGCGCGCCGCCGACGCGCTCGCCGAACTCAATCTCTCGCTCGACGTCACGCAGTCGCTCGACACCTATCCGATCGCGATGCAGCAAATGGTGGCGATCGCGCGCGCGGTGTCGGTCGACGCGCGCATTCTGATTCTCGACGAACCGACTTCGAGCCTCGACGAAGGCGAAGTCACGCGCCTGTTCGACGTGCTGCGCAAGCTCAAGGCGTCGGGTATCGCGATTCTGTTCGTCACGCATTTTCTGGAGCAGACCTACGCGATCTCGGACCGCATCACCGTGATGCGCAACGGCGAGCGCGAGGGCGAATATCTGGCCGCCGATCTGCCGGTGCAGACGCTCGTCGCGAAGATGGTGGGCCTGAAGGATGCGGGCGAACGGCTCGTGCATCCCGAACCGCCGCGCGCCGAAACGCAGGCCGAGACCGCGCAGACGCAAGCGCCCTATCTCGCCGCGCAAGGCGTGGCGCGGCGCGGCGTGCTCAATCCGCTCGATCTCGAAGTGCAGCCGGGGCAGATTCTCGGTCTCGCCGGGCTGCTCGGGTCGGGGCGCACGGAAACCGCGCGTCTGCTGTTCGGCGCCGACCGTGCCGACGCGGGCGACGTGCGCATCGACGGCAAGACCGTGAAGCTGTCCTCGCCGCGCGACGCGGTGCGTCACGGCATGGCCTATTGCCCCGAGGACCGCAAGAAGGAAGGCATCGTCGCCGATCTGTCGATCCGCGAAAACATCGTGCTCGCGCTCCAGGCGCAGCGCGGCTGGTGGCGCATGATCAGCCGCGCGCGTCAGCGCGAAATCGCCAACGAATACATCGAGCAACTGGGCATCAAGGCGCGCGACGCCGAACAGCCCATCGGCCTGCTCTCGGGCGGCAATCAGCAGAAGGTGCTGCTCGCGCGCTGGCTCGCGACCAAGCCGCGCCTGCTGATTCTCGACGAACCCACGCGCGGCATCGACGTGGCCGCGAAGTTTGAAATCATGGACCGTGTGCGCGCGCTCTGCGCGAAAGGGCTGGGGATCTTGTTCATTTCGTCGGAGATCAGCGAGGTGGTGCGCGTGAGCGACCGCATCGCCGTGCTGCGCGACCGCCGCAAGGTGGCGGAACTCGCGGGCGCGAAGCGCTCGGAACACGAGGTCTACGACCTCATCGCCGGAGATCGCCGATGACTCTGCCGCCCATCGATCCGCCCAAGCGCGGCGCCCTGCCCGCGTGGCTCTCGCTGCTGCTCAAGCATCCGCTCGTCTGGCCCGCGCTCACGCTGATCGCGCTGTTCGCCGTGGACGTGGCCCACCGCGGGAACTTCCTCTCCATCACGCTGCTCGGCGGCCATCTGTTCGGCGCGCCCATCGACATCCTCATGCGCGCCGCGCCGCTCGTGGTGGTCTCGCTCGGCATGACGCTCGTGATCGCCACGCGCGGCATCGATATTTCCGTGGGCGCGGTGGTCGCCATCGCGGGCGCGGCGGCCGCCACGGTGCTCGCCGCCGATCCGTCGCGCGTGGGCGTGGCCTTCGGCGCGGCGCTGCTCGTGGGCCTCGCCGCGGGCATGTGGAACGGCCTGCTGGTGGCCTTCGTCGGCATGCAGCCGATCATCGCCACGCTGATCCTGATGGTGGCCGGGCGCGGCGTCGCGCAGCTGCTCACGGGCGGGCAGATCATCCCGATCGGCGCGAAGGGCTATCTCTACGCGGGCGGCGGCTATTTCGCGCTGGTGCCCTGCGCCGTGTGGATCGCCATCGCCGTGACGCTGCTGACCGTGCTGATCGTCAACCGCACGGCGCTCGGGCTCTTTATCCGCTCGATCGGCGTGAATCCGGTGGCCGCGCGGCTCGCCGGTTTGTCGTCGCAAGCGGTGGTGTTCGGCGCGTATGCGTTTTGCGGTTTGACCGCTTCGATCGCGGGCATTCTGATCAGCTCGAACGTGCGCAGCGCCGACGGCAACAACGCGGGCCTGCTGCTCGAACTCGACGCGATTCTGGCCGTGACGCTCGGCGGCACCTCGCTCTCGGGCGGGCGCTTCAGCCTCGCGGGCACGGTGCTGGGCGCGCTCATCATTCAAACGCTCACCTACACCACCTATTCGATCGGCGTGCCGCCCGAAGCGACGCTCGTCGTCAAGGCCATCGTCGTTCTGTGCGTCTGCGTGATCCAGTCGCCCGCCGCGCGCGGTTTCGCGGCGCTGCAACTCAAGCGTCTCGCCATGAGCCGCCGCGCGCGCGCCTCGAACGCCTGACCGCCGCGCCCATGACGCCACACGCCAAACAAGGACCATTTCGGGGATGTCAAGCATGAACCGCCCACCGCAAGCCACCGATTCGAACCCGCTCTCCGCCTTCAGGCGCGGCGTCGCGCGATTCGTCGATCCGCGCGTGCTGCCGATCGTCGTGACCGTGGTGCTGTTCGCCGCGCTGTTCGGTTTCGGCTCGGTGATGTACACCGGTTTCTTCTCGTTGCAGGTGTTGTTCGGACTCCTCGTCGATAACGCGTTCCTGCTGATCGTCGCGATCGGCATGACGTTTGTGATCATCTCGGGCGGCATCGATCTTTCGGTCGGCTCGGTGGTCGCGCTCACCACGATTCTGTGCGCCGTCGGCACCGAGAAACTGCACTGGCCCGTCTATGTGGTCGTGCCGCTCGTGCTGTTGTGCGGCGCGCTCTACGGCGCGGCGATGGGCGCGCTGATTCACTTCTTCCGTTTGCAACCGTTCATCATCACGCTCGCGGGCATGTTCCTCGCGCGCGGCGCGTGCTTCCTGATCACGACCGAATCCATCCAGATCAACGACCCGGGCTTTCACGCGCTCTCCGAATTCAATATTCCGGTCGGCGGCGGCTCGCTCACCACGGGCTCGCTCACGGCGCTCGCGATGCTGGCCGCGGCGATCCTGATCGCGCATTTCACGCGCTTCGGCCGCAACGTCTACGCGATCGGCGGCAACGAACGCTCGGCGCTGCTGATGGGTCTGCCGGTCGCGCGCACCAAGATCGGCGTGTATGCGCTCTCCGGTTTCTGCTCGGCGCTCGGCGGCGTGGTGTTCACGCTCTATGTGCTCTCGGGCTATGGCTTGCAGGCGCAGGGCATGGAACTCGACGCCATCGCTGCCACGGTGATCGGCGGCACGCTGCTCACGGGCGGCGTGGGCTACGTGATCGGCTCGGTGTTCGGCGTCGGCATTCTCGGCACGATCCAGACGCTCATTACCTTCGACGGCACGCTCAGTTCGTGGTGGACGCGCATCGTGATCGGCGCCCTGCTCTGCGCGTTCTGCCTGATGCAGCGCGCCACCGAACGTCACGCGGCGCGCCGCAAGTCGACCGGCGGCGGACGCAGCGCGCCGCGCACGCGCAACGCGCGCACGCAGCCGGCCGCGCCGCTCGATCAGGCGAAGCTGGCCGCCGCGCCGCCGCCGCGTCGCGCGTAGGGTTTAAGTCTTCGCGTTTTCGTCTTCGCGGTTTTTCATCACAGACTCGCATCGTCCGCACGCTCGACCACGCCACCCAACGCGCGCCGATTTTAATAGTCGGACTAGTTAGGGGTATACATGGATTAGGAGGCGCAACACCGCTGCACTAAGATTTTTTGCGGTACCGCACGGCGCGCAACGCATGTTGCCGAACATGTCCGAACGCGACACGCGCCGCTGTCCTGCTCACGATCCTTTCGGCGCTTTCACGGCGCTTGCGCCCGAAAGCCGTCCGTCCGCGAGTTTCCGGTGCCGTCCAGCATCTGCACGCACGCGCGTCGACGCACAGTCGACCACATCGACCACGAAGAAGAGAGCCGGAGGAAGACATGGCGCAGCAACGGGATGACGAGCACAGCGGCAAACAAGACGACAACAACGGTAACGAGCAAAGCGGCGCTTTCAGCAGCGCGCGGCGCGGCCTCATGCAAGGCGCGGGGCTGGGCGCGGCGCTCTCGCTGCTCGGTGCGGTGGGTGGCATTGGCGGCGGCGCGGGCGGGCTGATCTCGTCGGCGCAGGCGGCGGAGGCGGCGTTCCCCGCGCACAAGAAATGGAAGATCGTGTTCGTGAACCACGTCACGACGAATCCGTTCTTCGTGCCCACGCAGTACGGTATTCAGGATGCCTGTTCATTGCTCGGCATGGACTATCAGTGGACCGGCTCGGCCACGTCCGACGCGGGCGAAATGGTGCGCGCCGTGAACTCGGCGATTGCCGCGAAGGCCGACGCCATCGCCGTGCCGATCGTCGATCCGAGCGCCTTCGACAAGCCGATTCAGGCCGCGCTCGACGCGGGCATTCCGGTGTTCGCCTATAACGCCGACGCGCCGCGGGGCAAGACCAATCCGCGTCTCGCCTATATCGGCCAGGATCTGTATCTGTCGGGGTATCAGATGGGCGAGCGCATCGTCAGTCTGATCGACAGCGGCATGGTCGCCCTCTTCATCGCCACGCCGGGGCAGCTCAACATTCAGCCGCGTCTCGACGGCGCGAGCGACGCCATCAAGAAGTCGGGCAAGAAGATCGACATTCAGACCGTGGCCACGGGCGCGACCGTCAACGAAGAACTCTCGAAGATCAAGTCCTTCTACCTGGGCCACCAGGATCTCAAGGGCATGTTCGCCGTCGATGCGGGCAGCACGCAGGGCGTCGCGCAGGTCATGAAGGAATCGAATCTGCCCGCCAAGGGCGTGCATGGCGGCGGCTTCGATCTGCTGCCCACCACGATCCAGCTGATTCACGAAGGCTTCCTCGATTTCACCATCGACCAGCAGCCCTACGTGCAAGGCTTCTATACCGTGATGGAGGCGTTCGTGTTCCTCGCCTCGGGCGGCCTCGTCGGGCCGGCCAACATCAACACGGGTCTGAAGTTCGTGACGAAGTCGACCGTCGAGCCGTACCTGAACACCTCGACGCGTTATGAAGGCAAGACCACCAAGCCGCAAATCGTGCCGATGAGCGGCGCAATCAAGTCGTGATGGATACGGTGAACGAACCTCGCAAGCTGGAAACCTCCCGCGCGCCCCGCCGCGCGGGGGTTTCGTTCGCATCGCACTGGGCGCCCGAGTTGCGCATCCTGCTCGTGGCCTTGCTGCTGGCCGCCTATTTCGAATTCGCGAACCACGACTTCCTGCTGACCAACGCCAGCCTCGTCAACCTCTCGCAGTTCATCGCGCCGGTGGCGATCATCGCGTTCGGCGAAATCATGCTGATGATCGGCGGCGACATCGATCTCTCGGCGGGCATGGTGTTCGCGTTCGCGCCGTTCATGATGGTGTTCGCGAACGACGCGGGCGCGCCCATGTGGCTCGCCGTGATCGCCGGGCTCGTGGCCGCCGCCGTGATCGGCTTCGTGAACGGCGCGGTGACGGTGTGGCTGCGTCTGCCCTCTTTCGTCACCACGCTCGGCACGCTGTTCCTCATCAACGGCATCACGCTGACCTTGTCGCGCGGCACGCCGGCTGCCACGCCGGGCTCGCCGGAATTCGCGGGATTCATGGGCGCGTGGGGCTACAGCGAAATCCTCTGGACGATCGCGCTCGCCTTCGTCATGCACGTGCTGCTGCGGCACACGCGCTGGGGCCTGCATACGCAGGCGGCGGGCGCGAATCCGGTCGGCGCGAGCGAGGCCGGTATTCAGGTGAACCGGCTGCGCCTCGGCAACTTCGTGCTGGCCGCCGTGCTCGCGGGCTTCACGGGCATTCTCGAAGGCTTTCGCATCACCTCGATCGATCCGCAGGCGGGCGGCAACCAGATCATGTTCCTCGCCGTGGCCGCGGCGGTGATCGGTGGCACGCCGCTCACGGGCGGCTCGGGCACCATCGTCGGCGGGCTGATCGGCGCGGCGGTGCTGGGCATTCTGAACGACGGCTTCACGCTCATCGGCATCAACGCGTTCACGTTCAACATCATCCTGGGCGCCGCGATCCTCGCCGCGATGATCTTCAACATCCACGTGGGCCGCATCCGCCGCCGGGGAGCACGCTGATGGACGAATCGCAGGCCTTCAACGGCCCGAATGCGGGCAACGCCGCCGTGACGGAGCCGCCGCTCGCGCTGCGCGGCGACAAGCTCGTCAAGCGCTTCGGCGCGGTGACGGCGCTCGACGGCGTCTCGCTCACGCTCGGCAAGGGCGAGATTCTCGGCGTGCTCGGCGACAACGGCGCGGGCAAATCGACGCTCGTGAAAATCCTCACGGGCTTTCATCAGCAGACGGGCGGCACGCTGTATATCGACGGCCAGGAAACGCTGCTGCGTTCGGTCGATCACGCGCGCGCGCTCGGCATCGAATGCGTTTATCAGGATCTCGCGCTCGCGAATTCGCTGAGCATTTACCACAACATGTTCCTGAATCGCGAACTGGTGCGGCGCGGCCCGTTCAAACTGCTCGATCACAAGCAGATGCGCGAGCGCGCGGCCCAATGTCTCGACGATATCGGCGTGCACGTGCCTTCGGTGGATCTGCCGGTGGAGCGCCTTTCGGGCGGTCAGCGCCAGGCGATCGCGGTGGCGCGCGCCGTGCATTCGAACGCGAAAATCCTGCTGCTCGACGAGCCGCTCGCCGCGATGGGCGCGCGCGAGGCGGGGCTCATCATCGACCTGATCCTTCGTCTGAAGGAAAAAGGCGGGCTATCCATTATCATGATCATGCACAACTATGCGCAGACCCTCGATATCGCGGATCGCGTGATGTTGATGCAGCGTGGCCGTGTAACTTACGAACAAAAGAGCGCGCTCACTTCGGTGGCGGAGCTCATGGACATCGTGCGGCGGGAATATCGGGCCATGCGCGCCACCAGCGCGTAGCGGCCCTCACAACGGGGGGACGCCTGATCGGAGCCCCTCGCCGGGCATCCGGCAGGACGAATATGGATTACCGCAATCTAGAGAAACGCAAGAGCCAGCACGGGCGCATCGTGCAGGAACTCGGCATGCAGATCGTCGGCGGCAAGCTGTTGCCGGGCCAGCGTCTGCCGGCCGAACCCACCTTGTGCGAGACCTACGGCGTGAGCCGCCCGGTGCTGCGCGAAGCCACACGCGTGCTCGTGGCCAAGGGTCTCGTGGTGTCGAAGCCGCGTGTGGGCAGCGTCGTGCGCCCGCGCGACGAGTGGCACATGCTCGACCCCGACGTGCTGTTCTGGACCGTCAACAGCATTCCCGAGGGCGACTTCTTCCGCGCGCTGCTCACGGTGCGGCAGATCATCGAGCCCGCGGCGGCGGCACTCGCCGCCATCTCCGCGACCGACGAGGAACGCGTGCGCATTTCGAAGGCCTACGCGCGCATGGAGCAGGCCAAAACGGCCGCCGACCTGCTCGAACCCGACCTCGAATTCCATCGCGCGATCATGGCCGCGACGCACAACGACATGCTCGCCTACATCGGCAACATGCTCTCGCTCGCGCTGACCGAGTCGATCAAGTTCACGAGCCGGCATCCGAACACGCACGCGCTGTCGCTGCCGCGCCACAAGGCGATCCTCACGGCCATCGAGCATCGCGACGCGCTGGCCGCGCGCCAGGCGAGCGTGGTGCAGCTCGACAACGCGCGTCAGGACGCCAATTCCATACTCGGCGGCGCGGCGCTGGAGACCTGAACACGCGCTTGAGCACGATGCGGTGCTCAAGCGCCGTGTCGCGCGCGCGTCGCCGTGCATCATGCTCAGACCGCGCGCTTGCTGCGGCGGAACTGGTCGAACAGCACCGCGAGCAACAGAATGCCGCCGCGAATCAGGTACTGGTAGAACGTGGGCACGTTCATGAGGCTCATCGCGTCCTGCACCGCGCCCATGATCAGCACGCCCACCAGCACGCCCGAGATGGTCGCCACGCCGCCCGTGAGCGACACGCCGCCGAGCACGCACGCCGAGATCACGCCCAGTTCGAGGCCGACCGAGGTTTTCGGGTCGCCGAGGCTCATGCGTGACGCGAGCATCACGCCCGCGAAGCCCGTCACCAGACCTTGCAGCACGAACACCGTGATCTTGATGCGCGTGACCGGCAGGCCCGCGAGACGCGCGGCCTCGCCGTTGCCGCCCACAGCCAGCACGTTCTTGCCGAACACGGTTTTCTTCAGCAGAAAGCCGAACACCACGAAGCCGATGATGTTGCTCCAGATCGGAAACGAAATGCCGAGGAAGGAGCCGCCGCCGAGATCGAAGAAGCGTTCTTCCGAGATCATCACGGCGTCGCCGTTCGAGGTCAGGAAGGCGAGACCGCGCACGGCTTCCATCATCGCGAGCGTGGCGATCAGCGAATTGATCTTGAAGCGCGCGATCAGCACGCCGTTGACGAGACCCACGGCGCCGCCCGCGAGCACGCCCGCGATAATGCCGAGGATCACGCTATGCGACTGCGTGATGACGGTGGACGCGACCACGCCCGAGAACGCCACGATCGACGCCACGGAAAGATCGACCTCGCCCAGCGCGAGCACGAACATCATGGTGACGGCGATCGAGCCGATCAGCGTCACGGAGAGCAAAAGGCCCTGAATATTGCGGGTCGTGAGGAAATCGGGGACGGTCGCGGAAAGCACCGCGAACAGCACCACGAACACCACGACGATGCCCGACTTGTTGATCATGTCCCACGCGCGCGCACGCGACGGCGTGATCGGCGCGGCGGCTTCGTTGACGGTAGGCGTGCCCTGTGGCTGCATGGCTTCACTCATCTCTGGTTCATCGTTACGGGTCGGACGCGCGTGTCGCTGCGGATAGCGCTACGGCTTGCGTTGCTGCGGCGCGCGTCCAGAAAACAACTTCTTTTAAGGGGTATTCGCGAAACAATCAGCGCGGCAGCGCCAGCTTGATCAGTTCGTCCGGCGAGGCGTCGGCCTTCATGACGCTGCCCGCGATGCGCCCCTCGCGCATCACGATGATGCGGTCGGCCACGCCGATCACTTCGGCCAGGTCGCTCGACACCATGATCACGCTGCGTCCCGCTTCCGCGAGTTCGTACAGCAGGTTGTAGATCTCGGCGCGCGCGCCCACGTCGATGCCGCGCGTGGGTTCGTCCATCAGGAACACCTCGATGCGTTCGGCGAGCCAGCGCGACAGAATCACCTTCTGCTGGTTGCCGCCCGAGAGCGTGCCGATGGCGGTGTCGCCGTTGCGCGTCTTGATCGCGAGCTTCTTGATGTAGTCGTCGGTCAGCGCGCGTTCGCGCTTCGCGTCCAGCAGGAAACGCGCGGGACTGAAATGGCGGCGCGCGCTGATATTCAGGTTGTCGGCCACCGAGGCGATCGCCACGATGCCTTCCTGCTTGCGGTCCTCGGGACACAGCGCCATGCCCGCCCGCACCGCGTCGCGCGGGCTCGCGAAATTCACGCGCTTGCCGTCGAGTTCCACATGGCCCGCGGTGGGACGCTCGGCGCCGTAGAGCAGCTTCATCAGCTCGGAGCGCCCCGCACCCACCAGCCCGAAGAAGCCGACGATCTCGCCGCGCCGCGCCTGAAACGACACGGGCTCGGCGAGGCCCGGCCCCATCAGCCCTTTCGCTTCGATCAGCACCGGACCGGCTTCGCGCGAGCGATAGCCGTAGACGTCCTCGATCGAGCGGCCCACCATCGCCGCGATCAGGCGATTGCGATCGAGGTCGGCGACCGAATCGAAAGTCTCGATGCGCTTGCCGTCGCGGAACACGGTCACGCGGTCGCACAGCTCATAGACTTCGTCCATGCGGTGCGTGACGTAGATGATCGCGCGGCCGTCGGCGCGCAGCGCGTTGATGATGCGAAAGAGGTTTTCGGTTTCGCGCGCCGAGAGCGAACTCGTCGGCTCGTCGAAGGCGATCACGCGCGCGTCGCGCATCAACGCCTTGCCGATTTCGATCATCTGGCGCTGGCCGATGGAGAGATTCTTCACCGGCGTGCGCGGATCGATACGCTCGCCGAGACGCTGCAATTCCTCCATCGCGCGCTTGACGAGCGTCTGCTCGTCGAGCACGCCGAAGCGGTTGGGCAGTTGCCCGAGCATCAGGTTGTCGGCCACGGTCAGCTCGGGCACGAGATGCAATTCCTGATAGATGATCGCGATGCCTGCGTCGAGCGCCGCGCGCGTGGTCGTGAAGCGCTGCTCCACGCCGTTCAGGCACAACGTGCCTGCCTGCGGCTGGTTCACGCCCGAGAGCACCTTGAGCAGCGTGGACTTGCCCGCGCCGTTCTCGCCCATCAGGCCGTGCACCTCGCCCGCGCGCACGTCGAGCGCCACGCGGTCGAGCGCCTTCACGCCCGGAAAGCTCACGGTGATGCCGTCGAGCTCCAGATACGCGCGCTTCCCCTGTTGATTCCCCGCCTGGCGCGTACCGGCCGCGTTCGCGGCATCTGCATGTGTCATGGTTTCAGTCATTGCATCCCTGCCCTTGCCGTCGCCTCCGTATTGCTACGGATTCCTTAGATACCCAGTTCGCTGCGCACAGCCGTCCAGTTGTCGCGCGTCATCAGCTTGCCGGTGGTCTGCGTGTCGGCGGCCGGCTGCTTGCCGTTGCGGATCCAGTCGACGAGGTTCTGCGCGCTGTCCTTGCCGTGGTTCGTCGAGCTGACGGCGATCGTGCCGTAGAAGCCCGTGGGCGCCTTCTTCTGGAACTCGGCGAACGCTTCGCCCGCACCGTTGATGCCCACGCCGATCACGTCCGAAGCCGGCAGATGCAGCTGCTCGGTCGCACGCACGGCGCCCAGCACGCTTTCTTCGTTGAGCGCGAAGATCACCCACTTCTTGATGTTCGGATGCTGGGCCAGCACCGGCGAAGCCGCGTTGAAGCCGCCTTCGTCGTCGGTGGTCTTTTGCGGCGCGTCGAAGATGTTTTCCTTCTTGAAGCCGCCGGCGATCAGCGAGGCCGTGGCGCCGTCGGTGCGCAGCTTGGCGGTCGGCAGTTCGTAGTCGGTGATGCGCAGCGCGCCCACTTCTTCCGGCTTCCAGCCGCGCTTCTTCATTTCGTCGGCGATGGCGGTGCCGACCTGATTGCCGATCTTGAACGCCGACATGCCGAGGTGCGGCACGTTGCCGAGCGGCTTGCCCGACGAGTCGACCAGTTGATCGTCCACCGTCACGAACTTCATGTTGTAGCGCTTCGCGCGGGCCGCGATGGCCGGTCCGAGACGCACGTCGGGCGCGCAGATCACGAAGCCCTGCGCGCCTTGCGCACCGAGGTTGTCGATCGCGGCCAGCACCTTCTCGCCGTCCGGCGTGCCGATGTTGACGACCGAGAAGTTCTCTTTCTGGCCGAGCGCCGTGGCGGCCTTCTGCTCGTTGATGAACCACGCCTGCTCGGGCATCTTCACGAGGAAGCCGATCTTGGTGGGCGAGTCGGCGTGCGCCGCCATGTTCATGCCGAGCGGCGCGACGCACAGGGCCGCGAGCACGGCGCGAAGGGTGAAGCGGCGGATGTTGCTGGTCATGCTGATGTCTCCTCTGATAGCGCTATTGCGTGTGGTGAAGCGGTTTATGTGGCTATGTCGGGTGCGGCGATGTCTCAGTGGCCGAAGGCCTCGACTTCGATATGGCGGCCGAGCAGGAAAGCGTCGGCCACGAGGCGCAGCGGGCGCACGTCCACGTCGTCGGTGCCGTGCGCGATCAACCAGTGAAAACGTTCATAGAGCGCCGAATATTCCCGTTCGGCGCCCAGCTCGACCGGCTCGCCCGCAATCGCGAGGCGCTTGCCGCCTTCGGAGATCGAGAGCAGGCCCTCGGTGGTCTCCACGTCGATTTCCCATTGCTCGACCGGGCCGTGACGCCAGTCGAATTCGGCGCGCACCGGCACGCCGTCGGTGTCGATGCAGTCGAGTTCGGCGGCGATCGGCGTCGAGCAGTCGGACGGCACATGCAGCGACGCGCTGCGCAGCAGCACTTCGCGCGGCAGGATGCGCGTGACGATCGAGAGCGCGTTGATGCCCGGATCGAACACGCCGAGGCCGCCCGGTTCCCAGATCCATTGCTGGCCCGGATGCCAGCGGCGCACGTCTTCCTTCCAGCGCACATGCACGGCGCGGATCGTGCGCTCGGCCAGCCACGCGCGCGCCGGTTCGACGGCGCTCGCGCAGCGCGAATGCCACGTGGCGAACAACGTGCGCTTGTGCTGCTTCGCGAGTTCGCGCAGCGCTTCCACTTCGCTCACGCTCGCGCCCGGCGGCTTTTCGAGCATCACGTGCTTGCCCGCTTCGAGCGCGGCGCGCGCCTGCTCGTAGCGCACCTGCGGCGGCGCGCACAGCGACACGGCGTCGAGGTCGCGCTCGGCGGCCAGCAGCGCGCCGATATCGGCGTAATTGCGCACGCCGTCCACTTGCGCGTTGCGGCTCGCGGCGGCGACCAGCTCGAAGCCCGCGTTACCCGCGATGGCGGGCAGATGCTGATCGCGCGCGATCTTGCCCACGCCGACGATGCCCAGCTTGTACGACGCATTCATACCGATCTCCCAACCTTTGTGTATCTCGCGCGCTTATTTCGCGCGCTTATTTCGCGCATTTAATTCGCGCATTTAATTCGCGCATTTAATCCGGATCGCGAATCAACGCCTTACTTGCCCCAGCGCAGCACCAGCGGATCGAGGCGGCGCGCGATATCGACGAGTTCCTTGCGCGTCTCGGGATGCATCGCGGGCAGCGGATGGCGCGGCAGTTCGCAGTCGATCACGCCGCCTTCCTTCATCAGCGCCTTGCACGCGAGCAGGCCCGCCTGGCGGTTTTCGTGATTGATCAGCGGCAGCCACTTCTGGTAGAGCGAGAAGGCGTCGTCGAGACGGCCTTCGCGGTGCGCCACGATGATCGGGCGGATGCCGTCGGGGAAACCGCCGCCCGTCATCGCGCCGGTCGCGCCCGCATGCAGGTCGGCCAGCAGCGTGATGCCTTCCTCGCCGTCCCACGGACCTTCGATCGCATCGCCGCCGAGGCGGATCACTTCGCGCAGCTTGTTGGCCGCGCCCGGCGTTTCGATCTTGAAGTACGAGACCTGCTCGATCTCGCGCGCCATCCGTGCGAGGAACGGCGCGGACAGCACCGTGCCGCTCGCGGGCGCGTCCTGGATCATGATCGGAATGTCGATGGCGTCCGAGACGCGCGCGTAGAACTCGTAGATCTGCTGTTCGGGCACGCGGAAGGTCGCGCCGTGATACGGCGGCATCACCATCACCATCGCCGCGCCCAGCTCCTGCGCGCGCTTGCTGCGCGCCGCGCAGGCGATCGTGCCGTAGTGCGTGGTCGTGACGATCACGGGCACGCGGCCCGCCACGTGTTCGAGCACGGTGCGCGTGACCAGCTCGCGTTCTTCGTCGGTGACCGAGAACTGCTCGGAGAAGTTCGCCAGAATGCACAGGCCGTCCGAGCCCGCGTCGATCATGAAATCGACGGCGCGCTTCTGGCTCGCCAGATCCAGTTCGCCGGTTGCGGTGAAGGTGGTCGGCACGACGGGGAAAATGCCCGTGTAACGGGGCGTACGGCTCGTAGTCATGTTGTCTGTCCTGCTTCGAAAATTGCGGTGTGCGGCGCGCGCACGCTTGCTGTGTCTATCTGCCGGAGACGCTCAGGACTCGCTCGCGAGCGTGCCTTCGGCGCGCGGCTGCGGACGCAGCGCGGCGCGCACCACGAAGGCCATGAGCACCGCGAACAGCAGCGTCGCCGCGAGAAAATACAGACCGGCGGCGAGACTGCCCGTCGCGTCTTTAATGATGCCGATGCCATAGGGCCCGAGATAGCCGCCGAGATTCGCGAGCGAGTTGATCATCGCGATCCCCACGGCCGCGCTCGCGCCGGTCAGAAACTCGCCGGGCAGCGCCCACACCACGGCCTGGATCGAGTAGATCGAGAACGCGGTCAGGCAGATGAAAAACAGTTGCAGCGCGGGCGTGCGGAACCACGCGCTCGCGGCCATCGTCAGCGCGGCGAACGCCGAGACCACGACGATGTGGCCGTAACGCTCGCGGTGCTTGTCCGAATGACGCGGCACGATCAACAGGCCCGCGACCGCGAACAGATACGGCACCGCCGACAGCAGGCCCGCCGTCGAATCGGTCACGCCGAACGCCTTGATGATGGTCGGCAGCCACAGCGACAAACCGTAGATGCTCAGCGGAAACGGCAGGAACAGCAGCGCGAGCAGCAGCACGCGGCGATCCTTCAGCGCGGCGAACGGATTGCGGTGCGGATCGAGCGAATAGCTGCGGCGGTCGGCGGCCAGCGCGCGTTCGATCCACTGGCGTTCGTGGTCGTCGAGCCAGCGCGCGTGCGCGGGCGTTTCGGGCAGCAGACGCAACGTCGGGATGCACAGCAGCACGGCGGGCAGGCCGCTCACGACGAACAGCGTCTGCCAGTTCGACAGGCCGAAAAAGCCGTGCGTTTCGAGCAGCACGCCCGCAAGCGGACCGGTGACGATGCCCGCGATCGGCTGCGCGAGCACCAGGAGGCCGATCACGCGCGCGCGATGGCGCATCGGGAACCAGTGCGTGAGGAAATACAGAATGCCGGGATAGAGCCCGGCTTCGGCGGCGCCGAGCAGGAAACGCAGCGCATAGAAACTCTTCGGACCGCTGACGAAAGCCATCGCCATCGTAATCGCGCCCCACGTGAAGAGAATGCGCGCGAACCACACGCGCGCGCCGAAGCGCGACAGCGCGAGATTGCTCGGCACTTCGCAGAGGAAGTAGCCGACGAAGAACAGGCCCGCGCCCATGCCGTAGGCGGCATCGCTCAGGCCGATCGCCGCGTTCATGTGCAGCTTGGCGAAACCCACCACGGTGCGGTCGACATACGCGACCACGTAGATGAGCGCGAGAAAGGGCACGAGGCGGCGCGCGATATGGGCGACGATGTGCTTTTCTTCCTCGCTCGCGCCACTCGCGTGCGCTCCGGTGTTACGCGACCCGGTCTTGCTGGCTTTCAGCGCCTGCGAATTCGTCATCCTGTCTCCTTGATTCTTTTTTGCGGCGGTGCGCTTCTGGCGCGTGTCAGGCGCGTTCGGGCTTGCCCGCGAAACGCCGCTTCACCTGCAGCGGATTCGCGTCGCGCAACGCGTCGGGCAGCCAGCCATCGGCGAGATTCTGGTAGCAGACCGGGCGCAGGAAACGCTCGATCGCCGCCGTGCCCACCGAGGTGCTGCGGCCATCCGAGGTCGACGGGAACGGGCCGCCGTGGACCATCGCATCGCAGACCTCGACGCCGGTCGGGAAGCCGTTCGCCAGCAGACGGCCCGCCTTGCGCTCGATGAGCGGCAGGAGTGCGCGCACGAGATCGCCGTCGGCGGCGTCCGCGTGCAGCGTGATCGTCAACTGGCCTTCGATATGGCGCAGCACGGCGCGCAGTTCGGCTTCGTCCGCGCATTCGACCAGCACGCTGCTCGGGCCGAAGACTTCTTCGCCGAGCGAGGCGTCCGCCAGCAGATCGCTCGCGCTCACGCGCAGCAACGCTGCCTGCGCACGGCCGGGCGCCGCCGCGCCGCGTGCGAGCGTCGTGACCTTCGGATGCTCGACCAGACGGCCGATACCGTGCTCGTAGGCGCGCAGGATGCCCGGCGTGAGCATCACGCCCGCCGCCGCCGCGCTGAATTCGCGCGCGGCGTTCGTAGCGAAGGCCTCGAAGTCCGCGCCCGCGAGGCCGAGCATCAGGCCGGGGTTGGTGCAGAACTGGCCGCAGCCGAGCGTCGTCGATGCCGCGTAGTCGCGCGCCAGCGTCTCGCCGCGCGCGGCGAGCGCGCCCGGCAGCAGCAGATTCGGATTCACGCTGCTCATTTCGGCGTAGACGGGAATCGGCTCGCTACGCGCGGCCGCCAGCTTCACGAGCGCAAGACCGCCCGCGCGCGAGCCGGTGAAACCGACCGCGCGAATCGCCGGATGCTGCACGAGCGCGCTGCCGACTTCATGGCCCGCGTCGAACAGCAGCGAGAACACGCCTTCGGGCAGGCCCGCCGCCGCGACCGCTTGCTGGATCGCGCGGCCGACGAGTTCCGAGGTGCCCGGATGCGCCGGATGCGCCTTCACGACCACGGGACAGCCCGCCGCCAGCGCCGACGCCGTATCGCCGCCCGCCACCGAAAACGCCAGCGGGAAGTTGCTCGCGCCGAACACCGCGACCGGGCCCACGCCGATGCGCCAGAAACGCAGATCGGTACGCGGCGGCTGACGTTCGGGCAGCGCCGGTTCGATGCGCACGTCGAGCGCGTCGCCGCTGCGCACGAGCGTGGCGAACATGCGCAATTGATTCGCGGTGCGCGCGCGTTCGCCTTCGAGGCGAGCGCGCGGCAGGCCGCTTTCGGCCATCGCGCGTTCGATCAGCGGCTCGCCGAGCGCTTCGATGCGCGCCGCGCAATCGTCGAGGAATTGCGCGCGTTGTTCAGCGGGCAGCGTGCGGTAGGTGTCGAACGCGGCGTCCGCGAGATCGCAGGCTCGTTCGACATCGGCTTGCAGCGCACCGTGGAAAACCGGTTGCGCGATGGGCGTGTTGCTCGCGGCGTCGATCGCCTGGAACGCCGCGCCTTCGCCGCGCTTCGCGAGCGCGCCGATCAGCAGGTCGCCGGTGAGAGTCGTCGTCATGATGGCAGTCCTTGCGTATGCGTCAGTGCGCGTCAGTGCGAGTGGCGCGGCACGGCCGAACCGCGCTTGCCCACGAGGAAGTCGAGGTCGCAGCCTTCGTCGGCTTGCAGCACGTGATCGACATAGAGGCGCGCATAGCCGCCCTTGCCCAGCTGCTCGGCGACGCCCGGCGCGGCGGCCGGATCGACGTCGCTCAGGCGGCGTTGCAGTTCCTCGTCGCTGATATCCAGATGCAGACGGCCGTTCTCGCAGTCCAGCTCGATCCAGTCGCCGTTGCGCACCGCCGCGAGCGGGCCGCCCGCCGCCGCTTCCGGCGCGACGTGCAGCACCACCGTGCCGTAAGCCGTGCCGCTCATGCGCGCGTCCGAGATGCGCACCATGTCCTTCACGCCCTGGCGCAGCAGCTTGGGCGGCAGGCCCATGTTGCCGACTTCCGCCATGCCCGGATAACCCTTCGGGCCGCAGTTCTTCATGACGAGGATCGAGTCCTTGTCCACATCGAGCGATTCGTCGGCGATGGTCGCCTTGTAGTGATCGAAGTTCTCGAACACCACGGCGCGGCCGCGATGCTTGAGCAGTTCGGGCGTCGCCGCCGACGGCTTCAGCACCGCGCCGCGCGGCGCGAGATTGCCGCGCAGGATGCAGATGCCGCCGTCCGCGATCAGGGGACTGTCGATCTGGCGGATCACTTCGTCGTTGTAGTTCGGCGCTTCGCGCACGTTGTCCCAGATGGACTTGCCGTTCACGGTGAGCGCGTTCGGGTGCGGCAGAAGGTTCGCTTCGCCCAGACGGCGCAGCACCGCCGGCAGACCGCCCGCGTAGTAGAACTCTTCCATCAGGAAGCGGCCCGACGGTTGCAGGTCGACGATGGTCGGCGTATCACGGCCGACGCGCTGCCAGTCTTCCAGTTCGAGCGGCACGCCGATGCGGCCCGCGATCGCCTTCAGGTGGATCACCGCGTTGGTCGAGCCGCCGATCGCCGCGTTGGTGCGGATCGCGTTTTCGAACGCTTCGCGCGTCAGCACCTTCGAGAGCTTCAGGTCTTCGAGCGCCATCTGCACGATGCGGATGCCCGACATGTGCGCGAGCACGTAGCGGCGCGCGTCCACAGCCGGAATCGCGGCGTTGTGCGGCAGCGAGACGCCGAGCGACTCGGCCATGCAGGCCATCGTCGAGGCCGTGCCCATGGTGTTGCAGGTGCCCGCCGAGCGCGACATGCCCGCTTCGGCCGAAAGGAAATGATGCAGGTCGATCTCGCCCGCCTTGAGCGATTCGTGCAGACGCCAGACAGCCGTGCCCGAACCGATGTCCTTGCCTTCGAGCTTGCCGTTGAGCATCGGGCCGCCGGTCACGACGATGGCGGGCACGTCCACGCTCGCCGCGCCCATCAGCAGCGCGGGCGTGGTCTTGTCGCAGCCGCACAGCAGCACGACGGCGTCGATCGGATTGCCGCGAATCGCTTCCTCGACGTCCATCGAAGCGAGATTGCGCGTGAGCATCGCCGAGGGACGCAGGTTCGATTCGCCGTTCGAGAACACCGGGAACTCGACCGGGAAGCCGCCCGCCTCATAGATGCCGCGCTTGACGTGTTCCGCGAGCTTGCGGAAGTGCGCGTTGCAGGGCGTGAGTTCCGACCAGGTATTGCAGATGCCGATGATCGGACGGCCATCGAATTCGTGATCGGGAATACCCTGGTTTTTCATCCAGCTTCGATACATGAAGCCGTTTTTATCCGTGGTGCCGAACCACTCTTGGGAGCGAAGTTTGGGTTTCGTTGCCGACATTCTCAGGTTCTGTAGGGCCAAATGTTCGACATAGTCTAAGGAGATCTCTGATAACCTTCTAATGAAATATTTGCCTTTTCCGATATCGTTTTCGGCATTGGTATAAACACTTAAAACTATTTGGGAAATCGGCCCCCCACAGGCCGTAAAGAGGCGGAACACCATGCTGGAGACAAGCCCCTGGTACGTGCGCACGCGCCTGAAGACCCGCCAGTTGCTGCTGGTGGTGGCGCTCGCGGAGGAAGGCAATATTCATCGCGCGGCGGCGGCGCTGAACATGACGCAGCCGGCGGCATCGAAACTGCTGCGCGAACTGGAGGACATGCTCGGCGCGCTGCTGTTCGAGCGCATGCCGCGCGGCATGAAGCCCACGCTGTACGGCGACGCGCTGATCCGCCACGCGCGCGCCGTGCTCGGCAGTCTCGATCAGGCGCAGGAGGAATTGACGGCGCTGAAGGCCGGGCGGCTCGGCCATGTGGCGGTCGGCGCGATCACCTCGCCGGGCGTGAGCGTGCTGCCCGCCGCCGTGGCGGCGGTCAAGCGCACGCACGCGAACATGCGCATCTCGGTGGAGATCGACGCGTCCAACGTGCTGCTCGAACATCTCGCGCAAGACCGGCTCGATATCGTGCTCGGCCGCCTTTCCGCCGAACACGACAAGCTCGCGCTGCGCTACGAGGCGCTCACGGGCGAGCCGGTCTGCGCGGTCGTGCGGCCGGGGCATCCGTTGCTGGAGACGGCCGAAACCACGCCGCTCGCGCTCGCCGATGTCGCGCGCGCCACCTGGGTCGTGCCGCCGCTCGCGAGCGTGCTGCGCCATCGCTTCGAACTGATGTTCCAGCGCGCGAGCCTCGCGCCGCCGTCGAACGTGGTGGAGACGCCCGCGCTGCTGTTCATCACGCGCGTGCTGGAGCAGAGCGACATGATCGCCGTGCTCACCGGGGACGTCGCGCGCTACTACGCGGCGCACGGCATGGTCGCGATCCTGCCGCTGCCGATGGATTGCCAGATGGACGACTTCGGCATCATCACGCGCGCCGATAAGCTGCTGTCGCCCGCCGCCGAAGTCATGATCGAGGCCTTGCGCGCGGTGAGCGCGGAGATTTACGGGCCGCGCGACGGGGCCTAGATGCACGCGCCGCGCGAGCGCGCAGCGGGCTCGCTACACTGGCGCTGACACGAAGGAGACGCACCAAGGAGACGCCCATGCCCCACACCGCCGCACCCGACAGCAGCGCCGTGCGCGTCGCGCTCTGGCGCGCGCTGCACGTGCAGGTCGACGCCGCGCCGCACGTGCTCGAAGACGAACTCGGCATGCAGCTGGCCGCGCCCGACGTTCACTGGCGCAAGCGGGGCGACATGGACCCCGACGGCACGCGCGGCTATCGTGCGTCGATCGTCGGGCGCGCGCGCTTCATCGAAGATCTCGTGACCGCTCAGGCCAGCGCGGGCGTGACGCAGTACGTCATCCTCGGCGCGGGACTCGACACCTTCGCGCAGCGCCGGCCCGAGATCGCTTCGTGGCTGCATCTGTACGAAGTCGATCAGCCCGGCACGCAGGCGTGGAAGCGCGCGCGGCTCGTCGAACTCGGCTTTCGCGAGCAGGACTGGCTGCGCTTCGTGCCGGTCGATTTCGAGGCGGGCGAATCGTGGTGGACGCAGCTCGTGCAAGCGGGTTTCGATGCAAAGCGGCCCGCCGTGATCGCGTCGACGGGCGTCTCGATGTATCTCACACGCGAGGCGAATTTCGCCACGCTGCGCCAGATCGCGCAACTCGCGCCCGGCTCCACGCTGGCGATGACCTTCACGCTGCCGCTCGATCTCATCGACGAACCCGAGCGCTCGCAGCACGCGGCTGTGTACGAACGGGCGCGCGCGGCAGGCACGCCGTTCGTCAGCTTCTTCCGCCCCGACGAGATGCTCGCGCTCGCGCGCGAAGCGGGGTTTTCCGAGGTGAGCCATGTGGGCACCGCCGATCTCGTCGAGCAGTATTTCGCGGGTCGCAGCGACGGCTTGAAACCGGCAAAAGGCGAGTCGTTTCTGGTGGCGCGGGTTTAAAGCGCGAAAAACATCCGCATCGACACCATCGACACCATCGACACCATCGACACTTCGTCAGCTCAACTCGCAAAACCGCAGAATATTGCCGAACGGATCGTGAATCTGCATCTGGCGGCCCCAGTCCAGGGTCTCCACGCCGGGCCGCGCATAGCCGTACGGTTTCGCGGCCAGCTCGCGATGAAACGCCTCGATATCCTCCACGGGCAGAAAGAGCGCCGTGCCCGGCGTGCCATCGCCGTGATGCTCGCTCAGATGCAGCACGAGCGCGTCGCGGTGCAGTTGCACGTAGAGCGGCAGATCGGGCTCGAAGCGATGTTCCCAGTCGGGTTTGAAGCCCAGATAACCGCAATAGAACGCGTAGGCTTTCTCGACGGAAAACATGCGCAGGATGGGAATGGGAGCGTGGAGTTTCATCGCGGTCGGCGGCGGTTGATGAACGGGCATTGAACGGGCATTGACCGGCCAGCCATGGCCGATCCGGCGGACACGATTATCGCGTGATGCGCATGATCGTGCGCGATCCGCGTTATAGTCGGCGATCGCCGCCGCATCATGCGCGCCTCACCGTATTGCCTCGCTTGTCCATGCACACCGCTCTCCTCGCCCCGCGTCCGCTCGACGCGCTCGAACTGCCCGCCGATCTCGACGGCCGCGACGGCCTGAACCGCGCGGGCGGCCGCATGCAGATCGCGGCGGCCAACGATCTCGACGCGATCCGCGCCTGGCTCGCGCGCGTCGCCGACTCGAAGGCGACCTTCGAGACCTATCGCAAGGAAGCCGAGCGTCTGCTGCTCTGGGCCATCGTGCAGCTCGGCAAGCCGCTTTCGTCGCTCACGCACGAGGATCTGCTCGCCTATCAGCGCTTTCTCGCCGATCCGCAACCGGCGGCGCGCTGGTGCGCGGGCGGCGGCCGCAAGCACGCGCGCGACGATCCGCGCTGGCGTCCGTTCTACGGCCCGCTGTCCGCCGCGAGCCAGCGCCAGGCGATGGTGATCCTCAACGCGCTGTTTTCGTGGCTCGTCAGCGCCGGGTATCTCGCGGGCAATCCGCTTTCGCTGTCGCGCCAGCGCGCGCGCCGCGCACAGCCGCGCATCACGCGCTATCTCGAACGCAGTCTCTGGGACGAAGTGAAAGCGTCCGTCGACGCCCTGCCGCGCGAGAGCGCGCGCGAACGCGAACGCCACAGCCGCGCGCGCTGGCTGCTCACGCTGCTCTATCTCGGCGGCCTGCGCATTTCCGAAGTGGGCATCAACACGATGGGCGATTTCTTCGCGCGCCGCGACGCCTCGGGCGAGGAGCGCTGGTGGCTCGACGTGCTCGGCAAGGGCGAGCGCCGCCGTCTCGTACCCGCGACCGCCGAGCTGATGGCCGAACTCGCGCGCTATCGCGAGCAGCGCGGCCTGAGCGCCTTACCCGCGCCGAACGAAGCGACGCCGCTCGTGCTGCCCATCGGCCAGTCGACGAAGCCGCTCACGCGCGCGGCGCTGCACACCATCGTCAAGGGGATTTTCGCGGGCGCGGCGCAGCGTCTGCGCGACGCGGCGCAACAGCAAACCGACGCCGCGCGCGCGGCCAGCGGCATGGCGCGCGCGGCGCTGCTGGAGAGCGCGTCGGCGCACTGGCTGCGCCACAGCGCGGGCTCGCACATGGCCGATGGCGACGTCGATCTGCGCATGGTGCGCGACAACCTCGGCCACGCGTCGATCAGCACGACGAGCCTCTATCTGCATAGCGACGACGACCGCCGCCATCGCGAAACCGAAGCGAAACACCGCATCGACTGGTGACGCCGTCCGGTCTGTGCGCAGACCCCTCGCGTCATTCAACTCACGAACGGCAGCTTGCTATGGCGCGCCTGCGCAAGCATCGAAACCGTGATCTTGCGCACCTCCAGCTTGCTCTGCGTGACGTGCGCGCGCAGCAGAATGCCCGCTTCGGCGGCCTTGCCGCGCTCGATCAGCGTGAGCATGGTCGCGTGCTCGTCGTAGGTCGCATCGGTGCGATGCGGCTTCAGGAAATCGAGGCGCCGCACGATGCGGATGCGCTCGGTCACTTCGTTGTGAACGCGCAGCATCTCCGCGTTGCCGGTCGCTTCGACGAGGCCGCGATGAAAGCCCTCGTCGAGCCGGAACATCCGCGCCGGATCGCTCTCGCGCGCGTCGGGCGCGACGCACCAGAGCGCCTTGAGCGCTTCGATGGCGGGATGCGGCGGCCGCGCGCTCGCCACGCGTTCGATCGCGGCGAGTTCCAGCACGATACGCAGATCGTAGAGTTGATCGAGCCGCTCGAAGTCGATATCGCAGACTTTCCAGCCGCGCCGGAAACCCACTTCCAGATAGCCTTCGCGCAGCAAACGAAACAGCGCATCGCGCATCGGCGTGCGCGAGACGCCGTAATGCTGCGCGATATCGGTTTCCGAAAAGCGATCGCCGGGAAACAGCCGGAAATCGAAAATATCGTGCTTGAGCCGCTGATAGACCTGCTCCGCCAGGGGATTCGCGCCATAGACCACTTTTTCCGCGCTCGCAGTCGCGTCGTCCTTCGCGTCCTTCACGTCCTTCGCGTCAGGGTGCAGTGCTTCGGCTTGCCGTTTCGGTTCGATGACCACTCTCCTGCCCGTTCCTCGTCGCTTTGCGGGTCACGCGCGCGCTTCGTAAGCCGCGATCACATCGGGCGCGTCGATCAGACTCACATGCGCCGCCACGATGATCCAGCCACCGTACACCGCATCCGCCGAACCGAGCCGCGCCCAGGTCTGCATCTGGCGGCCGACGAGCGGCGTCGCATCGCTGGTGAATTCGGTGCTCACCGTCGCGTAGTCGTGGCCGAACGTCGTCACCACCGTGCGATGCCGCCTGCGCGACTTCGGCACCGGCGCGCACGCTTCGCGCCACGCGCGAATCGCCTCGCCGCCGTGCTGGATTTCGGCGATGCCGTAGCGCACCGTCTCGGGCGCGTCCCAGAACAGCACGTTCATGGCGGCGACATCATTGTCGATCAGCGCGCGTTCGTAGGCTTCGAACGCGGCCGTCACTTCGGCGACGATGGCCGGATCGTTGATCATCGCTTTATCTCTCGTGCTTTCGCTTGTTTTCATCATCACGCGTCGGCCTCCAGCAATTGCGCGAGGCTCGCGGTCCACCCGACGATGCCGCCTTGCGAGCGGACCATCGCGAGCGTCGCCTCCTTGAACGCGGGAATATAGCTCGCGGTGGCGTCCTCGATCAGCAGGCAGTCGTAACCGCGATCGTTCGCCTCGCGCATCGACGTCTGCACGCAGACTTCCGTCGTCACGCCCGCGAACACCAGATGCGTGATGCCGCGCTGCGCCAGTTCCTCGCCGAGCCGCGTCGCGTAGAACGCGCCCTTGCCCGGCTTGTCGATCACGAGTTCGCCGCCGATGGGCGCAAGCGCGTCGATGATCGCGTTGCCCGGCTCGCCGCGCACGAGAATGCGGCCCATCGGGCCAACGTCGCCGATGCGCGCGCTCGGCAGCCCGCGCAGCCGCTTGGCGGGCGGACAATCGGAGAGATCCGCCGCGTGCGATTCGCGCGTATGCACGACGAACCAGCCCTGTTCGCGCGCGTGATCCAGCAGACGCGCGACGTCCGGCACGATGCCGCCCAGCAGCGAAACGTCGTTGCCGAGCGCCGCGCCGAAGCCGCCCGGCTCGATGAAATCGCGCTGCATGTCGATCACCACGAGCGCCGTCTTCGAGGCCTCGAAACCAAACGGCGATGGCCGTGCGGAAGCAAGAATCGGCATGGTCGATCAACCCTCGTAAGTGCGTTCGGGCGGCGCGAAACCGCAGGACGTGCCGTCGCTCACGCGCACCTCGCTTTCCCACGGCAGACGATATTCGCCGCGCACCATGTCCTGCATGAAGGTGTACGGGCAATCCTGCGCGCCGCCCTTCACGGCCACATAGCCGCGATGGCCGAGCTGATAGATATTGTTCTCGACTCCCCAATGCACGCGCGCCTCGCGCACCAGATCGGGCCGCATTTCGCAGGTGATGATTTCATCGGGGCGATGGCTGCCGTCCACCATGACGGTGCCGTCGAAATCGCAGAACATGCCTTCGCCCATCGAATCGAACGTGCCGTCGCTGCCGCACAAACAGACGCTCGCGGTCTGCGCGAGATTCTGAAACGCATTCGACTGATTGGTGATGCGCCACGCGTGCCGGATCGGCGCCGTGTAGCCCGCCGTGCGCACGATCACTTCCGCGCCCTTGTACGCGGCTTCGCGCGCCATCTCCGGGAACATGCCGTCGTGACAGATGATGAGCCCCAGCTTGACGCCGCGCGGCCCCACGCACACCGGCACGCCGAGATTGCCCGGCTCCCACGGCTCGACCGGCACCCACGGATGCAGCTTGCGATAGTAAAGCTGGATCTCGCCGCGATCGTCGATGATCAGGCCGCTGTTATAGGGATTGCCGCGCGGATTGCGCTCCATGATCGAGAAGCAGCCCCAGATGCGATGCTCGACGCACGCGGCCTTCAAGGCCGCCACTTCGGGACCGTCGAGCGTGCACATGATCGCGTCGTCGGTGCGCATCGACAGACCATGCAGCGCGTATTCGGGAAACACCACGAGATCCATCGAGGCGTTATTGCGCCGTGCCTTGCCGACCAGCTCGACGATGCGCTGCGTTTGCGCCGCGAGTTGCGCGGGCGTTTCGACATCGGGATTGCGCAGTTGCACGAGGCCGATCACCACGCCCGCGGGCGAGCGGTTCAATCCGCCGAGTCCACTCGAACTCATTGCTCAGGCTCCATGTAAGGCAGCGGACGGAACCGCCGCTTCGGTTTGACGATCGTCGCCGTGGCCCGCCATGTGGCGGCCGAGCACCACGCGGTCAGCGTTTTCCACGGCGGTTTCGAACACGAGCCGCCCTTGCGCGATCACCGCGATGCGGTCGGCCAGTTCCAGCAGTTCGTCGAGATCCTCGCTCACCAGCAGCACGGCCGCGCCCGCGTCGCGCGCCGCGAGAATGCGCGCGTGGATATCGGCCACCGACGCGAAGTCGAGCCCGAACACCGGATTCGCGACGATCAGCACGTCGACCGGCTGACCCAGCTCGCGCGCGAGCACGGCGCGCTGCACGTTGCCGCCCGAAAGCGTGCCGATGGCGCGCTCCGGCACCGGCGGCCGCACGTTGAATTCGGCGATGCGCTGCTTCGCGCGTTCGCGCAGCGCGCGCCGGTTCAGACGCCAGCCGCCCGAGCGCAACGGCGCGCGGTCGAAATCGCGCAGCGCGAGGTTTTCGGCGACGCTCAGATTCGCCACGCACGCATTGCGCAACGGTTCTTCAGGCAGCGCGAACACCGACAAGCGCGTCATCGCTTCGCGCGTCGCGCAATACGGCTCGCCTTTCACGCGCATCGCGCCCGATTGCGCGCGGCGCTGGCCGACCAGCGCCTCGACGAGTTCTTTCTGGCCGTTGCCCGAGACGCCCGCGAGCCCGAGGATTTCCCCGGCGCGCACGGCCAGCGAGGCCTCGCGCACGGCCGCCTGGCCGCGGTCGTCGAGCACGGTCAGCTTCGAGAGTTCGAGCGATACCGGCGCATGGGCGGCGAGCGGCTTGCGCGCGGGCCGCGCGGTATCGATGCCCGCCGTCGCGCGCGCTTCGGCGTGGGCGGCGGCATTGACGTCGGCGTCGGCGTCGGTGCCCATCATCCACGCGGCGAGGCGGTCGCGGTCGGTGTCGCGCACCGCGCAACTGCCGACGAGGCGCCCTTTGCGCAACACCGTCACATCGTCCGCATACGCCATCACCTCGCGGAATTTATGCGTGATCATCAGCACGGTCAGCTCGTTGCGCGTCGCGAGATCGCGCATCAGGCCGAGCACTTCGTCGGCTTCCTGCGGCGTGAGCACGGAAGTCGGCTCGTCGAGAATCAGCAGACGCTGCCGCAGATACAACTGCTTGAGAATTTCGAGCTTCTGCTTCTCGCCCGCCGCGAGCCCGGACACGGGCGCGTCGAGCGCGAGCCGGAACGGCATCTCCCGCATAAACGCATCGAGCACTTTTCGTTCGGCATCCCAATCGATTTTCCAGGGCATGCGGCCGCGTGCGAGCACGAGATTTTCCTCGACCGACAAGCCCGACGCCAGCGTGAAATGCTGATAGACCATGCCGATGCCGAGCGCCTGCGCATCGCGCGGCGAAGCGATACGCGCCTCGCGCCCATCGGCGACGATCTGGCCGCTGTCGAGCAGGCCATAACCGACGAGCCCTTTAACGAGCGTGCTCTTGCCCGCGCCGTTTTCGCCGAGCAGCGCGTGCACCGTGCCCGCGCGCACCTTGAGCGTGACGTCGTCGAGCGCGCGGAACGCGCCGAAGCGCTTGCTCGCGCCGAGCACTTCGACGCCGAGCGCGCCGCTTTTCGGCGGCAACGGTTTCATGCTGGCGAGCGTCGACATGATCAGCGTCCGAGCGTCGCGAGCAGCGCGTGCGAATCGGACACCGTGCCGAACACGCCGCCCTGCATCAGCACCATGTTCAGCGCCGCGTCGTGATTGCCCTGATCGGTCGCGCCGCAGCAGTCGGCGAGGATCGTGCATTCGAAACCGCGATCGTTCGCCTCGCGCATCGTCGTGTGCACGCACACGTCGGTCGTGATGCCGGTCAGCACGAGATTGGCGATGCCGCGCGTGCGCAGCACGAGTTCGAGATCGGTCGCGCAGAACGAGCCCTTGCCCGGCTTGTCGATCACGATCTCGCCCGGCAGCGGCGCGAGTTCGTCGATGATTTCCCAACCCGGTTCGCCGCGCACGAGGATCTTGCCGCACGGACCGTCGTCGCCAATACCGATGCCGTTCGTGCCCGCCTGGCGGCTGCGCCAGCGCTTGTTCGCGGGCAGATCCGAAAGATCGGGCCGATGGCCTTCGCGCGTGTGGATGATCGTGAAGCCAAGCGCGCGCATCGCCGCGAGCACGCGTTTGATCGGCTCGATCGGCGCGCGCGTGAGCGAGAGGTCGTAGCCCATCTTGTCGACATAGCCGCCGAATCCGCAGAAGTCGGTCTGCATGTCGATGATGACGAGCGCGGTGTTATCGGCGCGCAACGCGCCGTCGTAGGGCCACGGATACGGACGGGCTTCGATGAAACGGGTCATGTCGGTCTCCGGTGAGACGGGATTAGTCGATGGCGTAGTGGGAGGCATCAGCGCGTGAGGCTCAATTCCCCAGGCGCGCCGGCAAGCGTGCGGTCCGGGCGGCAGTTGACGATCATGATCGCGAGCGTCAGCACATAAGGCGCGGCGTTGAAGAGGTAATAGCCGCTCGTCACGCCGATCGCTTGCAGCGCGGGTCCGAGCGCGCCCGCCGCGCCGAACAGCAGCGCGGCCCACAGACAGCGCAGCGGCTGCCAGCGCGCGAAGATCACCAGCGCGACCGCCATCAGCCCCTGCCCGCTGGAGAGCCCTTCGTTCCAGCTGCCCGGATAGACGAGCGACAGATACGCACCGCCCACGCCCGCGAAGAAGCCGCCGACCGCCGTCGCGGCAATGCGCACGCGCGTGACCGGATAGCCCATTGCCCGCGCGCTCTCGGCGTTGTCGCCGACGAGCCGCAGCGTCATGCCCCAGCGCGTCGAGCGCAAACCCCATTGCAGAACGAACGCCATCGCCACGCCGATCAGAAACAGCGGGTTCACGTGCAGCGCGTTATGCAATTGCGGCGACGCGCTCCACGCGCCGAAATCGAACGAGCGCAGCATGGGCGCTTGCGGCTCGATGAAAGGCTTGCCGAGATAGAACGCGAGACCGGTGCCGAACAGCATCAGCGCGATGCCGAAGGCGATATCCGAGACGCGCGGCAGCGAGCAGATCAAGCCATGCAGACAGCCGAGCAGCAGCCCCGCGCAACCGGCCAGCAACACGCCGAGCCACGGCGAGCCGCTCAGATACGCGCCCGCATAGCCGCTCATCGCGCCCGTCACGAGAATGCCTTCGAGCCCGAGATTCACGCGCCCGCCCTTCTCGGTCAGGCATTCGCCGAGACTCACGAACAGATAGGGCGTGCTCACGCGCACGGCGCCCGCGATCAGCGAAAGCAGCAGCACAGCAATCGGCGAATGCAGATCAGACATGGCTTTGCTCCAGCGAAGCCGCCGCTTCGGATGGCGCGGCGGTCTGCAATTTCACGCGCCACGCGGCGAGCCGTCCGCCGAGCGCCTCCCACGCGAGCAGGTTGGCGAACAGCAGGCCCTGAAGCACGAGCGTGGTCGCGTCGGGCAGATCGAGACGGCGTTGCAGCAGACTGCCGCTCGCCTCGATGCCGCCGATCATCAGCGCGCACACGATGATCGCGAGCGGATTCTGGCGCGCGGCGAACGCCACGAGAATGCCCGCGTAGCCGTAGCCCGCGAGCAGCGACGCGTTCGCGCTGCCCTGCACCGCCGCGACTTCGAACATGCCCGCGAGACCCGCCGCCGCGCCGCCCAGCACGCAGGCGGTCAGCGCGAGCGAATTCACCGGCAGGCCGACGAGACGCGCGGCGCGCGCGTTGCCGCCGGTCACGCGCATCGCGAAGCCTTTCGTGCTGTGGCGCACGAAAACCCACGCGGCCACGCACGCCAGCGCGCCCCAGAACAGGCCCCAATGCACCTCGAGCCCCGGCAGCGAGCCGATGGAGAACGCATCGGGCAGCGGCGGCGTCGACGGCTTGTTCAGGCTCGCGGGATCGCGCAGCGGTCCTTCGACGAGAAACTTGAACACCGCGATCGCGATATACGACATCAGCAGCGAACTGATCGTCTCGTTGACGCCGCGCCACTGCCGCAACGCCCCGACCGCGCCGATCCACGCGCCGCCGACGATCATGCCGGCCAGCGCCATGACGGGCGTCGCGACGAACCACGGCGTGCCGTGCGGCAGCAGTGACGGCACGACCGCCGCCGCGAGCCCGCCGAGCGCGAGCGCGCCTTCGCCGCCGATCACGATCAGGCCGACCTGCGCGGGCAGCGCCACGCACAGCGCGGTGAGCATCAGCGGCGCGGCGCGCAGCAGCGTGCTCTGCCACGCGAACGACGAACCGAACGCGCCTTGCGCGATCAGCGCGATCGCCTCGCCCGCCGGTTGGCCTTCGATCAGCAAGAACAGCGAGAACAGCAGCAGCGTGCCGACGATGGCCGCGAGCGTCGGCAGTGCGGGCAGCAAGCCGATCAGCGCGCGGGCGCCGGCCGACGTCACCGAGGGAGCGGGAGCGCGCATGATCTCTCCTTGCGAGGTTGAGCGGTTTCGGACGTCACAGCGCAGTCGCGCGGAACAGAGTCATCGTTCAGATCTGCCCGACCACGCCCGCGACGAGGTAATTCATGCTTTCGAGCGTGATATCGGTCTGCGCGTAGTTCGTGCCCGCCGCGATGGCCGTGCCGCCCTTGTTGTCCTTGAGCGGACCCTTGAAGATCGCGAACTGGCCCGCCATCATTTGCGCCTTGATGGTGTCGGCATTCTTCTTCGCGTCGGGCGTGACCTTCGCGCCATACGGCGACATCTTCACGAAGCCTTCCTTGAGACCGCCGCGCAGGATGTTCGGCTGCGGCTTGCCCGCCTGCGCGTCGGCGACGAGCGTCTGGTACGGCGTCGCCCAATCCCATTCGGCGCCCGTGAGATAGCCCTTCGGCGCGAGCGCGGCCTGGCTCGCGTGATAACCGCAGCTCATCGCGCCGCGCTTTTCCGCCGTTTCGATCACGACCTTCGGACCGTCGACGTGACAGGTCAGCACGTCGCAACCCTGATCGACGAGACTGTTGGTCGCCTCGGCTTCCTTCACCGGCATCGACCAGTCGCCCGTGAAAATCACATGCGTCGTGATCGACGGATCGACCGACTGCGCGCCGAGCGTGAACGCATTGATGTTGCGCAGCACCTGCGGAATCGGCTTGGCCGCGACGAAACCGAGCTTCTTCGTCTTGCTCATATGGCCCGCGACCACGCCGTTCAAATACTGGCATTCGTCGATATAGCCGAAGTAGCTCGCGATATTGGGCGGATTGCCCTGCTTCCACAGGCCGCCGCAATGCGCGAAGCGGATCTTCGGATATTTGGCCGCCATCTTCAGCACGTGCGGATCGAAGTAACCGAACGAGGTCGCGAAGATCAGCGTCGCGCCGTCCTGCTCGATCATGGCTTCCATCGACTTCTGCACCGCGACGGTTTCCGGCACGTTCTCCTCCTCGACCACCTTCACGTTCGGCAGCTTCTTGATGACCGCCGCCGCTTGCGCCTGCGCCTGGTTGTAGCCGTAGTCGCCTTTCGAGCCCACGTAGATCACGCCGACCGTCAGCTTTTCGGCGGCGAACACGCTTTCGAAAGGCAGCAGGCTGCCGAGCGCGAGCGCGCCGGCCTGTTTGATGAAGTCGCGACGTTGCGTCATGATTTGGATTCCTGATGGTTGTCGGTCACTGCGTTCGGTGTTCGCTGCGGTGTTCGTTCTGCGTTTCGGTTCAGCGCTTCGGCGCGCGGTGCGCCAGATACGCGCGCCAGCCGCCGTAAGCGGTGATATCGGCTGCGCCCGCTTCGGCGGCCAGCGCCGACGGCTCGCAGACGAAGCCCTTCACGGTGCGCCCATCGGCGATATCGAGCGAGCCGATCGCAAGCGGCGCGGGCACGGCCGCCACGAACGCGCCGAAGCTGCGCAACGGCACATCCCACAGTTCAATGGCGATCGCGTCGCCTTCCGCGCCCGCGCTCTGCCGCACGAGTCCCGGCTTCGGCGGCGTGGTGCCCGCGAGCGCGTAAAGGCGGTAATGCGGCGCCGTCGTGGTCGCTTCGATAAAGCGCGCGCCCGCCTGCAACAGTTGCCAGTTCAGCGGCTCGCCGCGCAGATGCGCGCCCACCACGGCGAGCGTGACGCTCGGTTCCTGGATCGGCAGCGGACTCGCGGCGATCGCCTCGGCATCGCGTGCTGCGGTGGTTTCAGCCGCTTCGCGAAACAGCGCCTGAATGCGCGCGCCGAGCACCGCGAGTTGCTGATCCGCGCCCGACGGCCCGATCAGCGTGACGCCGGCGGGCAAGCCATCGGTGCGGGGCACGCCCGGCACGGCGAGCGCGCACCAGTCCAGCAGATTGACGAAGTTCGTATACACGCCGAGACGGCTGTTAACCTCGACCGGATTCGCCTGCACCTCGGCGATGGTCGGATGCGTCGGCGCGGTCGGAACGATCAGGATATCGAACTGTTCGAACAGCGCATCCGCCTCGCGCTTCAGACGCGCGAGCGTGTACTGGCCGTCGAATGCCGTAGCCGCGTCGAAGCGCTGGGCCTGACCGATCACCTTCGCCACGGTCGGGTCGATTTCCGCGCGATGCGTATCGAAGAACTCACCGAGCGCCGCGCGCCGCTCCGCCACCCACGGGCCGTCGTAGAGCAGCGCCGCGACCTGTTGCAGCGGCGCGAACGCGAAGCGCGCGGGCGTGAGCACCAGATGCGTGGCGATGCCGTCGAGCGTCGCGGCGAAGGCCTGCTGCGCGTGCTCGTCGTTGAAGAACGTGAGCGTGTCGGGCACGCCGATACGCAAAGGTCCATGCGCCAGGCCGCGCGAAACGAGCGGCTTCGAATAGCCGTCGCACGCATCGAAGGCCGCGAGGCGGTCGAGCACCGTCCACGCATCGGCGACATCGTGCGCGAACACCGAGAGCGTATCGAGCGTGCGGCAGGCGGGCACGACGCCGCGTTTGCTGACGAGTCCGAGCGACGGCTTGAGCCCGACGATCCCGTTGCAGCCCGCAGGCACGCGCCCCGAGCCCGCCGTATCGGTGCCCAGCGAAAACGCGACGATGCCCGCCGCCACCGCGACCGCCGAGCCGGAACTCGACCCGCCCGAAATGTAATCGTCGTGATCGACCTGACGCACCGCGCCATAGGGCGAGCGCGTGCCGACGAGGCCGGTCGCGAACTGATCGAGATTCGTCTTGCCGATCAGGATCGCGCCCGCGTCGAGCAGACGCGCGACCGCGAACGCCGTTTCGCCGGGCGTGTAGGCGAACGCCGCGCAGCCGGCCGTGGTCGGCAAGCCCGCGACATCGACGTTGTCCTTGACGGCGAACGGCACGCCGAACAGCGGCATGCGCGCGAACAGCGCCGGGCCTTCGTCGTCGAGCTGCTGTTCGAGTTGGGCCGCGCGCGTCACGAGATCGGCGTCGGCGACACGCAGAATCCACGCTTCGGGACGATGCGTGGCCGCGAGGCGGCGCAGCACGGTGTCGATCGTTTCGCGTGGCGAAGTCTCGCCACGTCGATAGGCGTCGAGCAATGCGCGGACTTTCAACGGTTGGGAGCGTGGCATGCGTTCAATCTTGAATACAAGATGGCACGCAACACGCAGCATCCATGCCAGATGACGATGCACGCGCTGCGAAAGCTTGCCTGGCGTGCTTGTCCGGCAATCATGCACATGCCGTGCACGCAGCACGCGGCGCGGTTCGCGCGCCATCGTGGTCCATGGTGGTCCATTTAGCGTCGCGTGAAGGTGCAACGATTCACGTTGCCTGTGCACGCACCCCGCCGTCGCAACTTCGTGCAGCGCGCCCCGCTTCGGGGCATACGCGCGCCACGCCGGATCGCCGCGCGCACAACTTCATCGCCTGATTTCGCTTGTCGCCTCGCTGCGGCAAGCGCTGGCGCCCGCGCTCCGCACTGGCACCGATCTTGCATGTTTCAGTAAGTATCTTATTCATGAACGAACGCTACTCGCGGAGAGCCCCAGCCGATGTCCGAAGCCAACCTTCTTAACGACGCGCCCGCCGCCGCCAACCGTCTCGGCCGCGCCGATGCCTATCACTGGCTCGCGAGCCCGGCGCTCGTCGACATGTCGGCGCGCGGTCCCGAACCGCGTCTCGCGACGCTCGCCTGCGAGCCGCAGCACGTGCGTCTCGACCTGAGCCGCACGGCCATCGTGGTGATCGACATGCAGAACGACTTCTGCACCGAAGGCGGCTGGGTTTCGCAGATCGGCGGCGACTACAGCGCCGACCGCGCGCCCATCGCGCCGCTGCAAACGCTGCTGCCCGCGCTGCGCGCACAAGGCGTGCCGGTGATCTGGGTGAACTGGGGCAACCGCCCGGACCTCGCCAACATGCCGCCGAATCAACTGCATCTCTACAAGCCGACGGGACGCGGCACCGGTCTCGGCGAGCCGCTCGCGAGCAATGGCTCGCACGTGCTTGAAAAGGACTCGTGGGCCGCCGCCGTGGTGGACGAACTGAAGCCGCTGCCGCAAGACATCTGCGTGGATAAATATCGCATCAGCGGCTTCTGGGACACGCCGCTCGACAGCATCCTGCGCAATCTCGGCGTGCGCACGCTACTGTTCGCGGGCGTGAATACGGATCAATGCGTGCTGCACTCGCTCACCGACGCCAACTTTCTCGGCTACGGCTGCGTGCTCGTCGAGGATTGCTGCGCGACGTCCTCGCCCGCGTTCTGCACCGAAGCGACGATCTGGAACGTGAAGAAATGCTTCGGCTTCGTCACCGACTCGAAGCGTATTGTCGAAGCGGTCGAAGCGATCGAAGCGGTGGAGCAGCCCGCGTGAACGCCTTCGTGCCCGGCGACGCCACCCGCGTCGCGCCGCTCGCGCGCGGCCCGCTCGACGGTCTGCGCTTCGCGGTCAAGGATCTGATCGACGTGGCGGGCGTGCGCACGGGCGGCGGCAATCCCGACTGGCTCGCGGCGCAAGCGCCCGCACGCGAGCATGCGTCCTGCGTCGCGGCCTTGTTGCGCGCGGGCGCGGCGCTCGAAGGCAAAACGATCACCGATGAACTCGCCTATAGCCTCGAAGGCGCGAATCATCATTACGGCACGCCGCTGAATCCGCGCTGGCCGCATGCGCTGCCGGGCGGATCGTCGAGCGGGTCGGCTTCGGCGGTCGCGGCGGGCACGGTGGACTTCGCGCTCGGCACCGATACGGGCGGCTCGGTGCGCGTACCCGCTGCGTTCTGCGGGCTCTACGGCATGCGGCCGACCCACGGCGTCATCGGGCTCGACGGCGTGGTGCCGTTCGCGCCGAGCCTCGACACGGTGGGCTGGCTCGCGCGCTCCGCCGATCTTTTGACGAGCGTCGGCGACGTGCTCTTACCCGCCGATCGCGCGACGTCATCGCTCCAGCTGCTGCGCGTGGACGAAGCGTTCGCGCGCCGCGCGCGACACGAACCCAACGATGCCGCACCCCTCGACGCACTCGCTCAGTCGCTCGGCGCGCACGACACCGTCCCGATCTTCGATCTCATTGCGGCCGCGGATTGGCTCGCGTGCTATCAGGCCGTGCAGGAAGCCGATATCGACGACGCGCTCGGTGCGTGGCTACGCGCGGCGAAACCGCGCTTCGGTCCGTCGATCGCGCCGCGCTTCGCGCACATCGACGCCTACGACCGCACACGCACGCCGCATTGGCGCGCGCTGCGCGCGACGCTCGCCGCGCAACTCGACGCGCGGCTGCAAGACTGCGTGCTCGTCATGCCGACCACACCGCGCGCGCTGCTCGCGAAGGACGCCGACGGCGACACGCTCGCGCGCTTCTACGAAGACGCGCTCACGCTCAACGCCGTGGCCTCGCTCGGCGGCCTGCCGCAAATCACGCTGCCGTTCGCCGACGAATGCGACCGGCCGCTCGCGCTCTCGCTGATCGGCGCACGCGGCACCGACCGCGCACTGCTGCGGCTCGCGCAAACGCTGTCCGCACGTCACGGCGAGACCGCGAAACTATAACGGAGTCCAAAATTTTGAATGCTTCAAACGCCCGCTCGCGCGATGGCATGGTGACGAGCCCGCACGCGCTCGCGAGCGCCGCCGGGCGCGATGTGCTGCGCGCGGGCGGCAACGCCATCGAAGCCGCCATCGCCATCGGCGCGGTGCTGTGCGTGACCTATCCGCATTTCACGGGATTGGGCGGCGACGCCTTCTGGGTCGTCGCCGATCGCAGCGGCGACGTGCGCACGATTTCGGGCGCGGGCCAGGCGGCCATGCAACTCCCCAACAACGGCGCCGCGATTCCGCTGCGCGGCGGCGCGGCGGCGCTCACGAGCGCGGGCACGCTCGACACGTGGGCGCGCGCCTTCGCTCATTCACGCGATACATGGGGCGGCACGCTGCCGTGGTCGACGCTGTTCGAACGCGCCATCGAATACGCGAAGGACGGCTTTGCCGTGACGCAGTCGCAGCACTTCTGGCAAACGCTGCGCGCCGACGAATTGAACGCGCAGCCCGGTTTCGCCGCGACCTTCGCACCCGATGACGCAACGGGTGCAGCGCCCGCGCCCGGCTCGCGCTTCGCGCAACCGGCGCTCGCGCGCAGCCTCGAACGCATCGCGCGATATGGCGCGCGCGAATTCTACGAAGGCGAACTGGCCGAGCGTATCGTGCGAGGTCTGCGCGAAGCGGGCTCGCCGCTCGATATGCACGATCTCGCCAGCACGCGCGCGCGCGAGGAAGCGCCCTTGCGCGTGCCGTATCGCGGCGGCGAACTCGTCGGTTTGCAGCCGCCCACGCAAGGCGTGACGATGCTGGAAATCATGGGCACGCTCGCGCATTTCGATTTCGCCGATATCGAGGAAGGCAGCGCCGACTACTATCACCTGCTCGTGGAAGCCGTGAAATGCGCGTTCGTCGATCGCGACCGCTACGTGGGCGATCCCGATTTCGCCGAGGTGCCCGTCGACACGCTGCTCGCGCCCGAAACACTCGCGGCGCACGCGCGCTCCATCGACATGCGCCGCGCGCGTGCATGGCCGCATCGTTTTCGTCACGGCGACACGGTGTTCATCGGCGCGACCGATCGCGAGGGACGCTCGGTGAGCCTGCTGCAAACGGTGTATTTCGATTGGGGCAGCGGCGTGGTGGCCGGCGACACCGGCATTCTCTGGCATAACCGCGGCGCGGCATTCGGCACCGACGCACGGCATCCCAACGCGCTCGCGCCGGGCAAGCGGCCGTTCCACACGCTCACGCCCGGCATGTATCTGCGCGATGGCCGCCCGCATCTGTTGTTCGGCACGCAGGGCGCGGACGGTCAGCCGCAAACGCTCGCGGCCATTCTCACGCGCTTGATCGATTACCGCATGGACCCGCTCGCGGCGCTCGCGCGGCCGCGCTTTCTGCTTGGCCGGACCTTCTCCGACACGCGCGACGCACTCAAGCTCGAAGCCGATGCGGGCGAGACGGTGCTAGCGGAACTCTCGGCGCGCGGCCACGAGGTCTCGACGATTGCGGCGCAGAGTCCGCTCGCGGGACATCCCGGCGTGATCCGCATCGACGCCGATGGCTGGGCGCTCGGCGCGCACGATCCGCGCAGCGACGGTCTCGCGATGGCCGCCGATGCGAGCCGGCAAGCGCACGCGTTCGCCCTGGACTGACGACCTCAGGCGCGCACGAACGCGCGCACCATCTCCTGCGCCTGCCGCTTCTGCTCGTCCTGCCAGCTCGGCGCGAGCAGATCGGCATTGAAGATGCACGACAGCGTGTACGCGTTCGACTTGTGGAACGAACACAAGCTCACGAGCGCGACGTAGAGATGCAGCGGTTCGAGCCCGGCGCGCAGCGTCTTGTCCTTTTCGCCGCGCTCGATCAGCGTGCGCAACAGCACGAGCACCGGCGAAGCCATTTCGGGAATGGCCTTCGAACGCTTCATCACGCGCGCGCGATTCAGGTTCTCGAACGACAGCAGTTTGCCGAGTTCCTGATGCGCCGCGAAATGCCCTTCGATGAACTCATAGAGCAGCACGATGCCTTCGACGGGCTTGACGCGATCGACGTCGAGTTCGAGCTTGAGTTCTTCGGCGCGCAAACGGCCGAGCACGAATTCGAGCACTTCCAGATAGAGCGCTTCCTTGCCGCCGAAGTAGTGATAAATCATGCGGATGTTGACCTTCGCGCGGCTCGCGATGGTTTCCACGCGCGCGCCGCTCAAGCCCTTCTCCGCGAATTCCGCGAGCGCGACGCGAAAGATGCGCCCGCGCGTTGCCGCCGCCAGACGCTGCCGCATGGTTTCGCGCACGGGTTCCTGCGCCTCTTCCGCAGCGACACGCGCCGGTTTTTTTGCAGCGGTTTTTTTCGGCTTCGAAGGACTGGCGGAGCGAGCGGCGACACGCGTCATGGCAAAAGTAGGTTCGTTCGTGCTGAAGAAAAATCCATCGGCGCATGCGCCGCTTGCCGCGAATATAGCAGCACGGCGCGCACTGTGCGAACTCGCGGGCCGCTGCATCGATTGCAGCATGAATTGCTGCGTTGAATACCGCAACGAATACCGCATCGAGTGACGCGAAGCCGCAGCGCGCCGCCGTGGTGCGTACGCGCGCCATCGCTTGCACGCACGCCCCGCGCGCAGGCATCGAAGACGGATTTGGTGCATGCGCGGCGCACTCGCGCGTGTCCGCACGCGTTCGCTCAACGCCACGCTCACAGCCTCACACCACGCGCAAACCCCGCTGCGAATGGACATCTCGCCGCTTTCGCCAAAACGATGACATGCGTTCGACATACATGGCATTCAACTTGCTTTTATCCGTTTCGTTCATGAAGAGTTCACTTACCGAAACTGCAAAACGAAACTCAAACGCTACGGCAAACAAGGAGTGTCACGATGTCTTCCGCGAAGCTGCTTTCGAATCGATTCCCGCAACGCCCTGCACCGGCGCGCCTGCGTCTGCGCGTGCTCGCCACGGTCGGCCTCGCGCTGGGACTGGGCGCGGTGACGCCGCCCGCCGTCTACGCCGCCGACGACGCCATGCATGTCGGCGTCCTGATTCCCGGTTCGAAGACCGACAAAGGCTGGATGGAATCCGGTTATGACGGCGTGATGGCCGCGCAAAAGGAATTCGGCCCGAAGCTCAAGACGCAGATCATCGAGAACATCAACTACGCGGACATGGAGCAGGCGCTCACGAATCTCGCCGCGAAGAACGAACTCGTGATCGGCGTGGGCGGCCAGACGCAGGCGGCCGTCATCAAGATCGCGAAGCGCTTTCCGAAAGTGAAGTTCTCGATCGTCGGCGGCAGCAAGGGGCAGGCGATGCCGCCCAACGTCGCGGGCTACGACGTGAAGCAGGCCGAAATTGCCTTCGTCGCGGGCGCGGCCGCCGCGATGCTCACGAAGACCAACGCCGTGAGCTACGTGGGCGGCATGGAGATTCCGTCGATCGTGAACGCGGGCAAGGAGTTCGGCGAAGGCGCACGCTATATCAATCCGAAGATCAAGTACTTCGAGAGCTACACCGGCGATTTCGACGACGTAGCGAAAGCGCGCGAAGCCACCGCCGCCGCCATCGCGCAAGGCGCCGACATTCACTATCACATTCTCAATCTCGGCTTGCGCGGCATCGAGCAGGCGGCGAAGGAAAAGAACACGCACATCATCGGCAGCTACACCGACCGTTGCGGCAGCGATCCGCTCTATGTCGCGTACAGCATCACGGGCGTCGGCTATCAGGCGCAATACGCGATCGAGCAACTGGAGAAAGGCACGTGGCAGCCGGGCTACAAGGCCTTCGGTCTGGCGATGGGGCCGAAGTCGTCGGGCATGGCCGTGTGTCATTCCACGCCTGCGATCGACACGAAGCTCAAGCAGATCGAAGACGACATCCAGAGCGGCAAGATCAAGGTCATGGAAGGCTGATCATGAACGCCGTCGTGTCTCCCGCGCCTGCGCCGGTGCTGTCGCTCGAAGGGATCGGCAAGCGCTTCGGTGCGTTTCAGGCGCTCGACGAGGTGTCGCTCGACCTCATGGCCGGCGATGTGCATTGCCTGCTCGGCGAAAACGGCGCGGGCAAGTCCACGCTCTGCAACGTGATCTTCGGCGTGCATCAGCCCGACGCGGGCGCGATGCGCATGAACGGCGTCACGTACCGGCCGCGCAATCCGCGCGAGGCGATCGAGCACGGCATCGCGATGGTGCATCAGCACTTCAGTCTCGTCGACGATGCGAGCGTGCTCGACAATCTGCTGCTCGGCCAGGCGCGCGGGCGTATCGATCGCGCGCGCGAAGCCCAGCGCGTCGAAGCGACACTCGCGCGCGTGGGCCTGACGCTGCCGCTCGACGCGCGCATCGCCGATCTCTCGGTGGGCGAGCGCCAGCGCGTGGAAATCGTCAAGTGTCTGATGCGCGAGCCGCGTCTGCTGCTGCTCGACGAACCGACCGCCGTGCTGCTGCCCGCCGAGATCGACGCGCTGCTCGACACCTGCGCACGCGTGGCCGCGAACGGCTGCGCCGTCGTGCTCGTCACGCACAAGCTCAAGGAGATCTGCCGCATCGCCACGCACGCGACGGTGCTGCAATCGGGCCGCGTGGTCGCGCGCTCAGACGCGCCCGCGAACGACATCGACCGTCTCGTCGACGCGATGATCCGCCGCGCGTCGAACGCGCAAGCCGCCGATCTGCACGCGCAACTGTCGCTCGCGCAGCCGCATGAAGGCTCGCCGTGGTCGCGCGCGCTGAGCGACGAGGTGTTGCAGATCGACGGCCTCGCCGCGCGCGACGCCGAAGGCGTGCTGCGTCTCGCCGATTGCACGCTCGTCGTGAATCGCGGCGAGATCGTCGGCATCGCGGGCGTGGAAGGCAACGGCCAGAGCGAACTGGGCGCCGTGCTCGCGGGCATGATGCCCGCGGCGGCGGGCCGCTTCTTCGTCGCGGGCCAGGACATGACGCGCGCGACGCCGCGCGAACTCACACGCGCGGGCGTGGGCATCGTGCCCGAGGACCGGCACGCGGTCGGCTGCGTGACCGGCATGAGCCTCGTCGACAACCTCATGCTCAATCATCTCGATCGCTACTCGCGCGCGGGCTGGCTGCAACGCCGCGCGATGCGCGAGCGCGCGGTCGAACTGATGGAACGCTTCGACGTGCGCGCGAGCGGGCCCGACGCGATCTTCGGCGGACTCTCGGGCGGCAATCAGCAAAAGGCCGTGCTCGCGCGCGAACTCACGCTCGATCCGCTGCATTTTCTGCTGGCCGCGCAACCGACGCGCGGGCTCGACGTCGGCGCGGTGGCCGCCGTCTACCGGCACATCCGCGCGGCGCGCGAACGCGGCGTGGGCGTGCTGCTGATCTCGTCCGAACTCGACGAACTGATGAGCGTCGCCGACCGCATCGTCGTGCTGTATCGCGGCCGCATCATGGGCAGTTGCACGCCCGAGGCGGCCAATCGCTCACGTATCGGCGCATGGATGGCCGGCGCAGGAGACTCGCAATGAATTCGCTTCGTAAATCGCTGGCCGCGCGCGCCTGGCCGCTGGCGTCGCATACCGCACGCAGCGGCGCATCGCCGTTGCGCGGCGCGAGCGTGATCGGAGGCGCGATCGTGTTCGCGTTCTGCGTCGCGCTCGGCCTGATCGCGCTGATGGGCGTGAACGTGCGCGACGCGCTCGCCGCATTCGCCGACGGCGCATGGGGCTCGCCGTACGCCGTGGGCGCGTCGGTCAATCGCGCGCTCGTGTTCGCGCTCGTCGGCATCGGCTTCGTGATCGCGCATCGCGCGCAACTGACCAACGTCGGCGCGGAAGGACAGATCGCCATCGGTGGCATCGTCTCGACGGCGATGAGCCTGTACGGCCATTGCGCGGGCCTGCCCCTCGGCCTCGCCTTCATCGTGCCGATGCTCTGCGCGGCCGCTGCGGGCGCGCTCTGGGGTGGCGTCTCGGGCGTGCTGAAAGCGAAGGCGGGCACGAGCGAAGTCATCAGCACGCTGCTGCTCTCGTTCGTCGCCGTGTGGCTGCTTTACTGGTGCGTGCAAAGCGAAGCGCTCCTGCGCCAGCCGATGACCAGCGGCGCCACGCTGCCCGAATCGCTGGAGATTCCCGATGCCACGCACCTGCCCGCCCTGTTCGCGGACAGCGGCCTCGGCCTGCATATCGGCCTGCCTGTGACGCTCGTGCTCGCCGTCGCCGCAACGCTGATGCTGCGCTACACGCGCTTCGGCTTCGCCTTGCGCACGACCGGATTGAACGCGGTGGCCGCACGACGCGCGGGCTTGCCGATCACCTCGACGATCGTCGCCGCGCTCGCGATCGCGGGCGCATTCGGCGGGCTCGCGGGCGCGCTGATGCTGCAAGGCGATCAGGGCTCGCTCAAGGCGGGCTTCTCGTCGGGCTACGGCTTCGACGGCCTCGTGGTCGGCCTGCTCTCGCGCGGCTCGATCACAGGCGTGTTCGCGTGCGCGCTGCTGTTCGGCTTCCTGCGCTCGGGCGGCATCAACATGGAGATGGTCGCGGCGGTGCCGTCGGCGCTGGTGCTGATCGTGCAGGGCATCGTCACGATCGCGCTCGCGGGCGGCGCGATCTGGCTCGAACGCAAGGGAGACCGTCAATGAACGCGGAACTGTTCGCTGTATTCGCGGGCTCGTCGATCCGCCTCGCCGCGCCGATGCTGCTCGCCTCCACGGGCGAGCTCGTGAGCGAGCGCGCGGGCGTGCTCAACATGAGCGTGGAAGGCATGATGCTGACGGGCGCATTCGTAGGCGCGACGGCCTCGTGGTGGACCGGCAACCCGGCCATCGGCCTGCTCTGCGGCGTGCTGGGCGTGCTGCCGGTGGCGCTGCTCCAGGCGTTCCTGAGCGTGACGCTGCGCGCGAACCAGGTGGTGACGGGCATCGGCATCAACATTCTCGCGCTGGGCGGCACGACGCTCGCGTATCGCGAGATATTCGGCTCACGCTCGGAAGCGGCGATTCCGGGCCTCGCCCGCTGGTCGCCGCCGGGCCTCGGACAATTGCCGCTGATTGGCGACGCCGTCTTCCACCAGGTCTGGCTGCTCTACGCCGGGCTGGCGATCCTCGCCGCCACGGCATGGACGATGCGCCACACGGCGCTGGGCATCGCGCTGCATGCGGTGGGTGTGTCCCCACGCGCGGTCGACCAGTCAGGCGTCTCCGTAGTGAAACTGCGCTACGGCGCGGTGCTGTTTTCGGGCGTGATGTCGGCGGCGGCGGGCTGCTTCATTTCGATCGGCGACATCCACACCTTTACGGAGGGGATGACGAACGGCACGGGCTACCTGGTGATCGCGGCGATCATCTTCGGCAACTGGAAGATCGGCCGCACGGCACTGGCATGCCTGCTATTCGGCGCGGCAACGGCGATGCAATTCCAGTTACAGATGTTCGGCCTGCACGTCCCGACCGCGTTACTGGTCATGCTCCCCTACCTGCTCGCACTGATCGCGGTAGCAGGCCTGATGGGCCGCCAAACGGCCCCCCCGTCACTAACCCGCCCCTTCACCCGATGAGGGCGAAACCTTGCGGGTTTCCCGAGCAAACCCAACCGCTGCGCGCATCGCGCGCAGCGGGATGAATGATTGCCTTGTCACTCCGTTGGTGGCCGCGTGATGCCAGACGCCCCGGAACCACTACCGCGGATGGCGCGTGGTGGACGGCGTCACACTAGCGGTGTGAGCGGCTTTCTTTTGCCTACTTTTCTTTGCCGCTGCAAAGAAAAGTAGGTGCCGCCCCGCACAGGGGCAACGCATGCAGACCGACAAGAAAACAAGGAAAGGCCAACACGAGAAGAAAACGCACGAGTATTAACTAGCAGCCACGCTCCCGCAAAAAAATTTTCACAAGAAATATTAGCCATGCTAATCAAAATGAAAAACCCAGCAAAAAACCAATCGGCAGCAAACCCAGCAGCACGGCTGCTTCTCGCAGCGGCGACACTCGCACTCACCTCGGCTGCGGCCCACGCACAATCGAGCGTCCAGCTCTACGGCCAGGTCGACACATGGATCGGCGCACAAAAAATGCCGGGCGGCCAACGCGCATGGGAAGTATCGGGCGGCGGCATGTCCACCTCATACTGGGGCCTGAAAGGCTCGGAAGACCTGGGCAACGGCTACAAGGCCGTCTTCGCCCTGGAAGACTTTTTCCTGCCTCAAAACGGCCAGGCGGGCCGCTTCACCGGCGACACCTTCTTCTCCCGCAACGCCTACGTCGGCATCGAATCGGTCTACGGCACGCTGACACTCGGCCGCCAAACCACGCCGCTCTTTATCTCGACGATCCTCTTCAACCCGTTCGTGGACTCATACGAATTCTCGCCGATGATCTGGCACACGTATCTGGGCCTCGGCAGCGGCCCGAGCTATACGACCGACATGGGCGTGATCGGCGACTCGGGCTGGAGCAATACCGTGCAGTATTCGACGCCGAACTATAACGGCCTCTCCGGCTCGCTGATGTATGGCCTCGGCAATCAGGCCGGCGAAAATGGCGCGAAGAAATGGAGCGCGCAATTCCTCTATTTCCATGGTCCGTTCGCGGCCACCGGCGTCTATCAATACGCGAATTTCAACAGCACGCCCGGCGATCTGAGCACGCTCGTCGAAGGCATGCGCAGCCAGAGCGTCGCGCAGGTCGGCGTGTCCTACGATCTGAAGGCGGTGAAATTCTTCGGCCAGTACATGTACACGAAGAACGACGAACTCGCGAGCAGCTGGCATGTGAACACCTACCAGACCGGTGTATCGGTCGCGCTGGGCGGCGGCACGGTGATGGCGTCGTATGCGTATTCGCGCGACAGCGGCGGCCTCGACCAGACGCGGCAAACCGCGGCGCTCGGCTACGACTATGCCCTGTCCAAACGCACCGATGTCTATGCGGCGTATATGTACGACCACTTCGACAAGCTGTCGAGCGGCGACACCTTCGGCGCGGGAATCCGCACGAAGTTCTAGGTCGATTCGGTCCGCGCGCGCACGCTTGCTCGCTCGACGAGATTGAAGGGGGCGAGCGCTGCGAATCGCGGTCGTCGTCGGGCGTGATCGTGGCGACGGGTTGGGGCTCGATTGCGTGGATCACCTGCCCCGCGCATTGCACGTGGCGCGGCGGTCCGCCCGGCCCGGGTCGCTCAACTGATTCGATCGACTCGCTCGCTCAACCGGGCCGTTTATCCAGACCGAGCTTCTCCATCGCTTCATGAGCGTCGATCACCATCGTCGCCACTTCGCCGACGGTCGCTCGCAGGCGCGTCGCCCGCGAGCGGATATGCTCGTAGGCCTCGTTTTCGCTGAGCCGGTGCACGTCGATCAGAATGCGCATGGCGCGCTCGATGTGGCGGCGCGCCTTGATGGCATCTTCGAGCTTGCCGATCTTGCTTTGCAGCCGCTGCTGGTAGCCCGACGCCGCGCGCGCGAGCACCAGCGTGCTCAGAATGCCCGTCGACCGATAAGGCTTGGTGATCACGCCGTGCGCCTGCGTATCGAGCAGCATCTTCAGCGCGGTGGGATTTTCATAGTCGGAGAGCGCGATCAGCGTCGCCTGCGTGTCGGCCGCGCACCAGTTGCCCGCGCGGCGCACATCGGCGCCCACGAGAAAGAACACCACGTCGGCGTCGCTCGGCAGCTGTGACGGAAACGGCCAGACCACCGTCACGAGGCAGCCGATACGGCGCAACTGCTCGTCGAGCACGTTGCGGTCGTCGCCGGGCGGATGGATGACGAGCACGCGCAGCGTGCGCAGATCGTCGAACAGGCGGCGCGCCCACGTCGTCATGGCCGTTCTCCGTCTAGCCAGAATTCGCCGAAGCCGTACGAGATCAGGTACGGATCGGGTTTGATCGGCGCGCGCCCTTCCCAGACGATGTCGAACGCGCCATCGGGGCGGCAGACCGCGATGCGCGGCGTGAGGATCGCATGATTGTTCTCGCGGTCGATCCGCAAGAGACCCTCGGGCGAATCGAATTCGACTTCGTGCACGGCCTCCACGAGCTTCGCAGTGTCGAGCGTCTTCGTGCGCGCGAGCGCGAGCGCGAACAGATGCACCTGGTTGTACGCCATCTCCGACCACATGCTGGCAGGCTGATCGCCGAAACGCGCGCGCCACGCGTCGAGAAAGCGCCGGTTGCCCGCGAGTTCGAGCGTGTTCAGATAACTGGCCGCGACGATATGGTGGCCGCAGAGTTCGGGGCCGATCATATGCGTCTCGCCCTCGGTCATCGTCAGGCTCGCGATGGGAATGCGCGCGGGGTCGATACCGTGCTCGCGATAGAGCTGATAGAACTTGCGCGCTCCGCGCCCGATCAGCGTGGAGAACACCACGTCGGGCTGCGCGGCGCGAATCTGCCGCACGACCTCGTCGAGCGCGGCCGGCTCGGCATCGCTCGGCAGATAGATTTCATCGACGATCTCGCCGCCGTGCTGCTCGACCATGTCGCGCATGATGCGGTTCGATTCGCGCGGATAGATGTAATCGGCGCCCACCAGGAAGAAGCGCTGACCATGATGGCGCAGCAGATACGCGGCCAGTTGCATGCTGTTCTGATTCGGCACCGCGCCCGTATAGATGACGTTCGGCGAATACTCGAAACCTTCGTAGATCGAGCAGTACCAGAGCAGCGCGTTATAGCGTTCGATCAGCGGGAGCACCGCCTTGCGGCTCGACGAGGTCGAACCGCCGAATATGACTGTCACGTCGTCGTCCTGGAGCAGACGCGAGGCGAGCCGATGGTATTCGTCCGGGTCGCTGCGCGGATCGTAGACGACCGGATCGAGCAAGCGCCCGTCCACGCCGCCCGCCGCGTTGATTTCCTCGATCGCGAGCACGGTGCCGAAAAAATGCTCGGACTCGGTCGCCGACGTCACGCCCGTGCGCGAGTACAGCACGCCGATCCGCCATCCGGCCTCCGTGGCCGGCTGTCCCCGCGACTGTTGTGATGTGGACTGCATGACGCTTCTCTCCTGATTAGAGGCGGCCGGGATCAAGCACGAGGCACGCGGCACGCGCCCGACGTCAACGCTACGCCGCTCGATCGTACTCGAAGACGCGCTCCGGCACATCGAACTCACGTAACGGCGCCTAGACCCGCAGATGCGCGAAGATCGCGGGCGCGGCACGGTCCGTCTTCGCGTCGCCCTCCTCGATGATCGCGCCTTGCTTGAGCACGGCGTAGCGGTCGGCGACCGCGAGCGCGAACGGCACGTTCTGCTCGATCAGCAGCAGCGTCGTGCCGCGCCGCTCGCGCTCCCAGCGCAGCGCCTGCGCGAGCCGGTCGATGACCGACGGTTGCAGCCCTTCGGTGATTTCGTCGAGCAGGATCATCGACGGCGCCATCATCAGCGCGCGCGCGACCAGCAGCATCTTCTGCTCGCCGCCCGAGAGCGTGCCCGCCATCTGGCGCAGACGATCCTTGAACACCGGAAACACCGGCTCGATCTGCGCGAAGCGTTCGTCGAACGTCGACGCCTGTTCGAGCCCGAGACGCAGATTGTCGCGAATGCTCAGGTCATGAAACAGCGCGTGCTCCTGCGGCGCGTAGGCCACGCCCGCGCGCGCGATGCGATGCGGCGCGAGCCGCGTGACGTTCGCGCCGCGCACGTGGATCGTGCCGCTTTGCGTCGGCAGATAACCCATGATCGTCTTGAGCAGCGTGGTCTTGCCCATGCCGTTCTTGCCGAGCAGCGCGAGCGCTTCGCCCGCCGCCACGCGTAGCGACAGCTTGCGCAGCACGATCGAGTTGCGGTATCCGCTGGTGATGTCGCGAACGTCCAGTGCCGTATCACTCATCTCGCTCATCTCACTCATGCCGCCTCCTGCGCGCTGCCCGCGTAGATGGTCTTCACCAGATCGGAGTTCACCACTTCGTCGAAACTGCCCTGCATCACCATCGTGCCCTGATGCAGCACGACGATGCGCGTGGCGACCTCGGCCACGAAATCGAGGTCGTGCTCGACGAGCAGACAGCAGAGCCCGTAGCGATGCGCGAGCGCCGCGAGCACGCCGCCGATCTGCGTGCGCTCCACTTTCGTGAGCCCCGCCGTGGGTTCGTCGAGCAGCACGATGCGCGGCTCCAGCGCGAGCACCATCGCCAGTTCGAGCGCCTGCTGCTCGCCATGCGAGAGATCCTTCGCAACGGCGTCGAGCTTGCGATCCAGATGCGTCGCGCGCATCACGTCGAGCGCATACGGCGGCAGCGCGAGCGTCGGCGAACGGCGCACGAACGACGGACGCTCGACGAGCGTGCGCGCCACGCGCAGGCACTCGGCGACCGTCAGCGTCTCGAACACGTTGGCATTCTGGAACTTGCGTCCGAGCCCGAGCTTCACGCAGCCCTCGGGCGCCAGCGTGCCGATGTCGCTGCCGCACAGCATCACGGTGCCCGCCGAACGCTCCGCGCCGTCGCTCATGCAGCGCATCAGCGTGGTCTTGCCCGCGCCATTCGGGCCGATCAGGCCGACCAGTTCGCCGCCGTCGGCGACCAGGTCGATGCCCTGCAGCACCTTCAGCGAGCCGAAGTGGCGCGTCACGCCGCTCATTTGCAGCGCCGGTTGGCCGGGCTGCGGCGCGTGATCGTCGCGCGGCGCGCGTTCGGTCAACGCGGGCGCGCCTGTGCTGCCTGCCATGAAACGGCGCAGCGGCTTCACGAGCAGCGGCACGAGCCCTTGCGGCAGCAGCACAATCACGAGGACGAACGCCGCGCCCAGAATCAGCTGCCACGCGAACGGCATGCTGCCGCTCAGATAGGCGCTGGCGACGTTGATGAGCAACGCGCCGATCACCGGCCCCCACAGCGTGCCGCGCCCGCCGAGCGCAACCCAGATGATGAGCTGCGTGCCGAGCACGAAGCCCGACAGTTCGGGCGCGACCACGCCGCTGAACGCGCCGTAGCCAAACCCCGCGAGCCCGGCGATTGCCGCCGTCACCGCCAGCAGCGCGATCTTGATCCGCGACGTATTGATGCCGAGATAGGCGCAGCGCGACTCGTTATCGCGGATCGCCGCGAGCAGACGGCCGCCGTCGCTGCGCACGAAGCACCAGGCGGCGGCGACCACCGCCAGCAGCGCCGCGCCCGCGATGCCGTACCACGCGCCCAGCGAGAGATCGAAGGTCTCGAAGCCGGTGAGGCCGGAACTCGAACCGGTCCACGTGCCGCCCGACAGCAGCAGTTGAGTCAGCACGATCGGCAGCACGAGCGACATCACCGTGGCGAAGAACGGCGACGCGCCGCGATAGAACGACAGCCACCCGACCACCGCCGCGACGACGACCGGCGCCGCGATGGCCGCGCCCGCGGCGAGCAGCGCATGCAGCGGCGAGAATCCCGCGTGCGTGAACACCAGCCCGGCCGCATAGGCGCCCAGCCCGAAGAACGCCGACTGCCCGAACGTCAGATAGCCGGTGTAGCCCCACAACAGATCGACGGTGACGGCGACCGCCGCGAAGAAAAAGGCTTGAATCAGGATGTTGAGCAGATACGAGCCGAACAGAAACGGCCCGGCGATCAGCAGCGCGAGCGCGCAGCCGAACACGATCGAGAGATCGCGCCACGACTGGCGGCGACGCGCGAGATGCGCGCGATGCGTAAGATGCGCGCGATGCGTGGACGCGCTTTCGCCCTCGCCCGCCAGCGCATTCGCTTCGGTCCGATCGTGGGACAACGAGACGTCGATCTTAGCCATGAGCGAAGCCTCGCGGACGGATGCGCAGCGTCAGCGCCGCCAGCACCGCGATGGTCAGGCCACCGAGCACCGGACTCACGAACGTGCTGACGAGCACCTGGCACGCGCCGAACACGATGCAGGTGACGAGCAAGCTGAGCATCGAATGCCCCGACACCATCACGAGCATGAAGGCGCTGACGATCCACGCGACGCCCATGTCGGGGTCCACGCTCGACAGCGGCGTGATCAGCGCGCCCGCGAGCGCGCCGAGCGCCGCGCCCAGACTGAACGTGATGAAGCGGATGCGCCCCGAGTGAATGCCGAGCCCGCGCGCGAGGTCTTCGTTCATGATCACCGCGCGCGTCTTCACGCCGAAGCGCGTGCCGGACAGCAACAGCGTGAGCGCCGCGCACAACGCGAGCGCAACCGGTATCAGCAACAAGCGGTACGCCGAATATTCGGTGCCCGCGATCGAGACCGCGCCCTTGATCGACGTCGGCACGAACTGCACCTCGCGGCCGAACACCATCACAATGATCTGGCCGATGACGATGCCGAGCCCCCACGTCGCGAGAATCGCATCGAGCGGCCGTTTATACAGCGGCCGCACGATGACCCACTCGACGATCATGCCGACCGCCGTGCCCACGACAATCGCGAGCGGCAAGCCGAACCACGGATCGAGTTTCAGTTGCGTGACCACGAAGCTCGCGTAACCGCCGAGCGTCAGCAGCGCGCCGTGAGCGAAATTCACGATTTTCATGACGCCGAAAATCACCATCAAACCGGCTGTCACGATGAACAGCATCGCCGCCGTCGTGCCGATGTCCAATACCAAAGCCATGTCGCCTCCTGCTCGTTCGGCGCGCGCGTCCTCGCGGAAGCACGCGCCCGATATCGCGCCTGCGCTTACTTGAGATTCGGGCACTGCAGGCCCGGGTCCACATCCTTGAACGTCTGCAACACCTTCACCGAGCCGTCGGGCTGAATCTGCCCGAGCCGCATCGCGAGCGGCACGTGGCGGCTGCGGTTCATCTGCACCGTGCCGCGCGGGCCGTCGAACGACACCTCGCCGAGCGCCTTCACGACCTTCGCCGGATCGGTGGACCCCGCCTTCTCGACGGCCGCCTTGTAGAGGAAAAACGCCTCGTATTGCGGCTCCGACAACTCGTTCGGCGTCTTCACATCCGCGCCGAACTTGCTGTCGAGCGCAGCCATGAACTTCTTGTTCTGCGGCGTATCGATGCTCGTGAGATACGAAGCGGCCAGATAGACGCCGCTCGCGACATCGCCCATGCCTTTAGCCGTGCCTTCGTCGATCGCGAGATTGCCGTACGGCAGCGTGAGGCCCGCACTCTTCAACTGCTTGGCGAGCGCCACGTTCGGCGCGCCGCCCGCCGTCGCGCTGATCAGCGCATCGGGTTTCGCCGCGCGGATCTTCGAGAGTACCGGCGTCCAGTCCGTGCCGTCGATCGGCAGATATTCCTCGCCGATCACCTTGCCGCCGTGCTGCTCGATGTACTGCTTCGTGAAGTCGAGCATGCCGCGCCCGAACGCGTAATCGTTGCCGACCAGATAGAACGTCTTCGCGCCCTTCGTCTTGCTGAAGTAATCGACGATCGGCGCCACGACCTGCTCGGGCACCCAGCCGTTCACGTACATCCACGGGCTGCACGAGCGGCCTTCGTAGAACGACGTGTAGATGAACGGCTTCTTGCCGCGCGCGACGATGGGCAGCGCGGCGTTGCGCGCGGCGCTCGTTTCCATCGAGATGATGGCGTCCACGTTCTTCTGGAACACGAGCGTGTCGTAGGCCTTCTGTGCGCCGACCGCGCCGGAGGCGTCGTCGGCGATTTCGAGTTCGACCGGGCGACCCAGAATGCCGCCTGCCGCGTTAATTTCGGCGACGGCGAGTTGCGACGACTGCACGACGGCCGGCGCGACGACGCTGTTGGCGCCCGACAAGCCGACCGCGACGCCGATTTTGATCGGCTCGGCCGCCGCCGCGCCCAGACAGGCGCCGACGGCCGTCGCCGCAACGGCGGCCGCGATGATGCGTTTGAACGACGTCATGATGCTTCCTCGTAGTTGTGGTGATTCGTGGTGGATGCGTGGTGCGGTCATGCGGGTACGTCTATTCAGGGGCGGCGCGCGATCTTCGTGCCGATCTTCGTGCCGATCTTCGTGCCAAGCAGCGCGTCGTACAGATCGACGCGCCGGTCGAGCAGAACGTGATTGCGCGGATTCAGCGTGCGTCCGGCGCGTGTGCGCGCGACGTCGATCGCGCCGTAGAGGATCTCTTCGCGATCGGGGCTCGCGGGGCCGGCGATCGGCCAGCCGTCGCCGCCCACGATCACGCTCTGGCCCAGGAAGGGCTGGCCGCGCTCGGTGCCCACGCGGTCGGCGCAGGCAATCGCGAGACCGTTGCTGTGCGCGGCGGCCATCGCGAGCGTCGTCGCCATGGCCGGGCGGTCGTCGGGCTGCGAGGGCATCGGCACCCAGTTGGTCGGCACGCAGACGAGATCGGCGCCCTGCATCGCCGCGAGACGGAAGGTCTCGGGAAACCACGCGTCGTAGCAGATCGCCATGGCGATGCGCCCGAGCGGCGTGGCGAATACCGGCACGCCCACGTCGCCCGGCTCGAAGAAGCGCTTTTCCTCGTTCCAGAGATGCAGCTTGCGATAGATCCCGAGCGGCCCCGCCGGTCCCGTGAGCAGCGCGGCGTTGTAGAGCTGGTCGCCCGCACGCTCGGCGATGCCGCTGACGATATGGATTCCGAACTGTCTGGCGAGGGCGTCGAAGGCCCGCGCCGTCTCGCCGTCGGGCAGTGATTCGGCGAGCGCGTACGCTTCCTCGCGGCTCTCGAACACATAACCGCTATTGGCCAGCTCCGGCAGCACCACGAGCGACGCGCCGTTGCGCGCGGCCGTCTCGATGAGCGCGCACGCACGCGCGACGTTCTCGCGGACTGCGCCGACGCGCGGCTCCATCTGCACGCACGCGACGGTGAAACTGCCGGGTGGCGGACCTGCGCTGGGGTACGGCTCCATCGTGTTTTGATCTCCAGAAAACAAAAAAGCCCCCAAACCGGCGTCATGAGACGCAAGTTCGGGGGCTACGTAGCCTTCCATATGTCGCGCGGCAACGCTGCCGCGGAGGTGCGCGTCGAACGTATCGACGTCACGCCTCAGTCGGAGCGAATGTAAAAAGCCAAATTGCGCATGTCAAGGGAATTTAAACGATCCCATCATCATGTGATCGCCGCATCTGTTTACTCAGAAGGACGTTGCGGCCCACCTCCTGTCAAAACTCGATATCCCAGGATTGCCACAAAACAGGATGCGAAACGCAGTGAAAACCGATCACTATTTATGGGGGAGGCTTATCTCGACGAATGGGGGATCGATGGGTTATGCGCCAGGTGGTGTCGAGTATTGCTTGCTCCCAATCGATGGTCCCGCTATTTCAACCGGATTCCTTCGACTCGATTGGCCAGGCGTTCAGATTCACACCTCGTCGTGACGCGCGCAAAAGGAGATATCGTCGCCAATCGTTCACCGTTTCGCCTGACCTCATCTGGGTCGATTCGAACCGACGCAAGGAGGCACGAGTCGGCCAGTTTCGGCCAGTCATGAGTATTGAATCGGTGACGTTTGACGGTCCTTACTGCATCCGGGAGCCGTCATTCGCCGTATCACTTACCGCCGCGGAAGTACCCGGATTGCGATTCACGCGCGCCACTCAAGCACAGACGTCCGCATGGACCGCCCGCAGTGCTAGAAGGTAGCTCTCGATCCCGAAACCGCAGATCTGCCCTTTGACGATATCGGCGAACACCGAGTGATTCCGGAACGGCTCCCTCGCATGAATGTTCGACATGTGTAGTTCGACGACCGGACAGGTCAGGATAGCAAGCGCGTCGCGGATGCCGTAGCTGTAATGCGTCCACGCGCCAGCGTTGATCAGCACGGCGTCCTTGCCCTCTTCGTAAGCGTGATGGATGCGCTCGCACATCGCCGCTTCGCTGTTCGTCTGGAACGATTCGACCTGCACGCCCAGTTCTTCGCCCAGCGCCAGCAACCTGGCGTCGATATCGGCGAGCGTCACCGTTCCGTACTGCGCGGGGTCGCGCTTGCCGAACATGTTGTGATTGATGCCATGGAGCATCAGGACATTTTTCATCGGATTCTCCTTTGCTAGCCTAGTCGAGCGGCACAGTGAGACGGTCGATAACGGCGGCCGTTTGCGGACGCACGCCGCGCCACCATGCAAACGCTTCGGCGGCCTGCTCGACCAGCATGCCGACGCCGTCGGCGACGCCATGCACGCCTGCATTGCGCGCGAGCCGCAAGAACGGTGTGAGCCGCTTGCCGTACGCCAGCTCATACGCGGTGCCATCGGGACTGAACACGCTCGGCGGGACAGGCGGCAACTCACCCGTCAGGCTCGCGGAGGTCGCGTTGACCACGAGATCGAATCGGCCCATCGCAGGCAGATCGCCATAGCCGCGAACACGCAGCGCGGCGCCACGCGCGCCGACCTGGCCCGCCAATGCCTCGCCCTTGGACACATCGCGGTTGGCGATGACCAGTTCGGCGGGACCCGTGTCGAGAAACGGCAGCAACGCGCCACGCGCCGCGCCGCCGGCACCGAGCATCAACACACGTTTGCCAGTGAGCGGAACGCCGAGATTGACCTCGATATCACGCAACAGGCCAATGCCGTCGAAATTCTCGGCAATGATCCGGCCGTTCTCGAATTTGAGCGCATTGGCCGCGCCCGCCAACGCCGCGCGTTCACTGCGTTCGTCGGCGAGCGCGAAGGCCTTCAGCTTGAACGGCGCGGTGACGTTCATGCCTTTGCCACCCTCGTCGGCGAACTGGCGTACTATCCTTGCGAATCCATCGTCGGGGTCGAGCGGACCTTCGATCGCGACGTACGACATCGCCTGTTGTGTCGCCTCAGCAAACAGGCCATGAATCAACGGCGATTTCGTGTGTCCGATCGGATTCCCGATCACTGCATACGGGTCAGTCATGGTGCCTCACTTCGAGTAGAGAACGCCTTCGGTTTGCATTGCATCGATTTCGGCGGCGGAGAAGCCGAGCGATTGCGCGACCTCCATGTTGTGCTGCCCGAGATCGGGCGCGAAGTCGCGGATGGTCGTGTCGCAATGAGAAAAGCGGAATGGCAGGTTGGGCAGACGCAGCTTTCCGTAACGCGGATGATCCTGTTCCACCACCATGCCGCGCGCCTGGATCTGTGGATCGTTGAGCACTTCGTCAATGCGCTGCACCTTCGCGCAAGGCACGTCGATGCCATCCAGCAATTCGAGCACCTGTGCGACGGGCCGCGCGGCAACCCACGGCTGCACGACGGAGAGAATCGCCTGCCGATGCGTGTTGCGGCCCACGCTATCGTGAAAGCGCGAATCGCTGCCGAATCCGGCTGGTCCGCCATGTGTTTCGATCAGCGCGGCGAGACGTTTCCATGCGTCATCCACTTGTGCCGCGATCACGAGGTCGCCGTCTGCGGCCCGAAACACGCCGTAAAGCGTCGAGGTAGGCATGTCGTGGCCGGTTTGCTCCGGCAGCACGCCTCGCAGCGTGTAGCACTGCACCGCGTACTCGTGCATCGAAACGAGCGTGTCGTACAGCGCCATGTCGATGTGCTGGCCGCGGCCGCTCTTCACACGTCCAAGCAGCGCCGCATTGATCGCCGCCACTGCGTGAATGCCGGTGTACATGTCGCCGAGCGAAATGCGCAGCAGCGGCGGGGGCTCGCCGGGCGTGCCTACCATCTGCATGATGCCGCTCTTCGCTTCCGCGATCAGGCCAAAGCCGGCGCGATGCGCGTCGGGGCCCGTGTGGCCGTATGCCGAGATCGAACAATAGACGAGACCCGGATTGCGCCCGGAAAGCGCCTCATAGCCCAACCCGAGTTTATCCAGCGCGCCTGGGCGGTAGTTTTCGACGAACACATCGGCGGAGTCGCACAGGCGGCGCATGAACTCCTTGCCGCGCGCGTCCTTCATGTTGACGCTGACGCCGCGCTTGCCCATGTTCAGTTGCAGGAAATAGCCGCTTTGCTGGTCGTCTAGCACGGTTGCGTGCTGGCGTCCCGCGTCGCCGCTTCCAGGGCGTTCGACTTTGATGACTTCGGCGCCGAGCGCCGCGAGGCAGCGGCCCACGTAGGGACCGGCGAGGAAGTGGCTATAGTCGACAACGCGTATGCCTTCGAGGGGACGAGCCTGCATCAGAACGCTCCCGGCCGGCGCGGCACCATCAGACGATGCTCGCCGCGTTGCACTACCTGGTTATCCTGATTGATCAATTCCGACGGCAGCACGACGATGCCCCAGCCCGGACGGCTGTTACTGGGCCGCATGGCGCCGACGCGAAACTTCACGTGCAGCACATCGTTGACCTTGATAGGTTGCAGAAAATCCCACGTCCAGCCGAGCGACATGCCGGGCAGAAAGCGATAGTCGCTCTGGGTCTTGAGGCCGTCCGCAATCGAGAGCCCGAACAGCCCATGCGCGACGAGGCAGCCGAAGTGGCTCGCGTTGGCATACGCTTCGTCCACGTGCACGGGCGTGTGGTCGCCCGTGAGGTCCGCGTACGCGAGAATGCGCTCCTTCGTCACGGTGTAGTTCGGGCTCGCGCACTCGTCGCCTTCGCGGGCGTCGTCCCAGTACTTGTCGATAATCGTCATGCTCACGCCTCCACGCGCGGGTTGATGCTCAGCGCCTGCGCGACACACGACGCGGGCCTCGCCTGAATCAGTTCGACGGCAAGGCCGTCGGGCAGACGCAGCCAGTTGCGCCCTTGCGGCATTTCGCTTACGCCATAGGCCTTGGCCGCAGTCAATGCCGCTTCCAGGTCTGCACACATGACGCCAAGATGCGCGAGGCGCCCTTCGGGGCCTTCGTGTTGCGGCGCATGGATGAACTGCAGGCCGCCGAGCGTCCAGTACTGGCGCGGCGCTTCGACGGTGCCGTCGACTTCGCGCATGCTCATGCCGAGCACGTCTTCGAAGAAGCGGATATGCCACTGGATGTCCTTCACCCAAATGGCGACATGCTCCAGATAAGCCTTCGAGCCGCTCATGCCGTCACCTCCTTGCGCTGTTCGTCGGCCATTGCGCGCTCGATGCCCTTGATGCACGCCACCAGTGTCGCGTTGACGGGCGTCGGCACGCCGAGCCGTTGTCCCCAGCGCACCACCGAGCCGTTGATGAAATCGATCTCCGTGATCGAGCCTTTTTCGAGGCTCTGCAGCATCGACGTCTTGAACGCGGGAGAGAGACCAGCGGCTGCGAGTGTCCAAGCCTGCTCGGGGTCCGTCATCGACAGCGCGATGCCCGCCGCCTGCGCAGCCGCCATGGCTTCGCCGATGGCCGCGAGCGCCGTCGCCTTCAACAACGGCTCGTCATAAAGCTGACCGTAGGTGAGCCGCGTGATGCCAGTGATCGCGCCCGTGGCGACGTTGACGAGCAGCTTGTCCCACATCGTGCCCATGATGTTGTCGCTGACCGTGGTCATCAGCCCGGCGGCGTTGAACCCGTCGGCAATCGCCTGCACGCGAGGCGTGATCTGGCCATCGAGTTCGCCGATATAGGTCGCCTTGCCGGTGACGCCCGACTGGATATGCCCCGGACCGCGCAGCACGCCTCCCACATACGTCTTGCCTGCCAGCACGCGCTCCCGGCCCACGATGTCGGCGAGCACGTCTTCGTGTCCGAGTCCGTTTTGCAGCGAAAGCACGAGCGTTTCGGGCCCGATCAGCGCGAGTGCGCCGCGCATCGCCGCGTCGGTGTGGAAGGACTTGACCAGCACGACGACCACGTCGGCCACGCCGACTTCGCTCGCGTGGGTCGCTGCGCGCACCGCGACGCGCCGCGTGCCGTTATCGTCGTCGACCTGCAGACCGTCGCGACGCATCATGTCGACATGGACGGGCGAACGGTCCAGCAGCCAGGTTTCGTGGCCGCCCTCCGTGAGGGTGGCACCGATCGCGCAGCCTAGTGCGCCGGCGCCGAGAATCGCAATCTTCACTGAGCATCTCCTTGACGTGTAGGCACACGATAGGAGTTGCCGCCCATATCGGCAATGCAATGACTACAATGACGTCATTGCCCCAGACAATAATGACCGCCACACCATGATGCCGCCCGATTTACCCGACCTGAAGCTGCTGCAGCTCTTCGACTTGCTGTACGACACGCGCAGCGTCACGCGCGTCGCGGAACAACTGGGGCAAAGCCAGCCGACCATCAGCATCTGGCTCGGGCGGCTGCGCGAAACGCTGCAGGACCCGCTTTTCATCCGCACGCCTGGCGGCATGGCGCCGACGCCGCAAGCCGACGCGCTGATCGGACCTTGCCGCGAAATTCTCGAATCGCTCAGGCGCTTCGTCGCGTGGGAGATCGCTTTTGATCCCGCGACGGCGCAGCGGCGCTTTCGCATCTGCATGACGGATGCGAGCCACATCACGCTGCTGCCGCGCCTGCTCGCGCACGTGCGCGCGCAAGCGCCCGGCATCCGGCTCGAGGCTGCGGGAATCGATGGCAACACGGAGCGCGCGCTGGAGTCGGGTGAAGCCGACCTCGCGATCGGCTATGTGCCGTGGCTCAGCGGCGGCATTTATCAGCAGCAGCTCTATCAGCAGGACTGGGTATGCTTGACCAACCGGCATCACCCGCGCGTTCGCGGGCGCCTCGGTTTGAAGCAGTACCGTTCGGAGGGGCACGTCGCCATCGAATCGGGCACGGGTGCGCAACTGCTCGAACAGGCGCTGGCGCGCGAACGGATCGAGCGTGACGTCGTGCTGCAACTGCCGGGGTTCCTCGGGCTCGGAACGATCGTCCAGACCACCGATCTGGTCGCCACGTTGCCACGTCACATCGGCGAAACGCTCGCGCAGGCGGGCGATCTCGCCGTTCATTCGTGCCCGGTTCCCGTAGATGGCTTCGCCGTGCGGCAACACTGGCATGCGCGGTATCACCAGGAGGCGGGGAATCGCTGGCTGCGTGGGGTGGTCGCTCAGTTGTTCGGGGTTTCACCGTGAGAGTGAACCTAAGGCGCCGCGCGCCAGTTCACGAAGAATACGACCGTTGTACCTCTGCAACCTGCCGTTGAAGGCATGTGCAAACGAGCGTCCGAGATGGGTCGCACTGAGCCGGCCCATCATCGCAACGCCCTCCTCCACGACGCATGGGTCGGTAGCCGGCCAGAAACGGGCGTTGGCTTGCACCCGCGCGAGGACATTCGAACGTCGGCTCCCAGGAGAACGGATCTCGGCGTACCCATTGATCGCGATATCATCCGGTCGGACGAGAAATCCCGTCGAGCCACGATTCAGCCCGATCGGCGGTCTGCTTCGAGCCGTCCACATGGCGAACTCCGCCACCCGCATGGCTTTCTCCGCCAGCTTCCACACAGTCACATTCCGCTTGTCACTGAAGCGCTGGCGTTTCGTCGTACGGCGCCTTTTCATTTGGGAATCCGCCAAAGCTATAAAATACCGGTTGGCCACGATTCCCGTGGCGATCGCACCTTGGCACCCATGTTACGTTTATCCGAAATTAAACTTCCTCTCGACCATGCCGAAACCGATCTTGACGCCGCTGTTCGCGCGCGCCTCGCGGATCTCGGCATAGCCGCAGACGAGCTTGTCCGCTACACCGTATTTCGCCGCGCCCATGATGCACGCAAGCGCTCGGATATCAAGCTGACCTATATCGTCGACATCGAAGTCAAGGACGAAGCGGCGGTGCGCAAGCAGATCGACGGCCGGCCGCATTGCGGGGTGACGCCCGACATGACGTACCGGTTTGTAGCGAAGGCGCCCGAGCACACGACTCGTCCGCGTCCCGTGGTGATCGGCATGGGGCCGTGTGGTTTGTTCGCGGGACTGATCCTCGCGCAGATGGGGTTCCGCCCCATTATTCTCGAGCGCGGCAAGGCCGTGCGTGAACGCACCAAGGACACCTTTGGCCTGTGGCGCAAGTCCGTGCTCAATCCGGAATCCAACGTGCAGTTCGGCGAAGGCGGGGCCGGGACGTTTTCCGACGGCAAGCTGTACAGCCAGATCAAGGACCCGAACCACTATGGCCGCAAGGTGCTCGAGGAGTTCGTCAAGGCTGGCGCACCGGAAGACATCCTGTATCTGAGCCGTCCGCACATCGGCACGTTCCGCCTCGTCAGCATGGTAGAAAAGATGCGCGCTACCATCCACGAACTGGGCGGTGAAGTGCGTTTCGAAACCCGGGTTGACGACATCGAAATCGATCAGGGCAAGGTGCGCTCGCTCAAGCTCTCGAACGGCGAAACGCTGCCGTGCGACCACGTCGTGCTGGCCGTTGGCCACAGCGCCCGCGACACTTTCCAGATGCTGCACGATCGCGGCGTGTACATCGAAGCCAAGCCGTTTTCCCTGGGTTTTCGCATCGAGCATCCGCAGGGGCTCATCGATCGCAGCCGCTTCGGCAAGTTTGCGGGCCACAAGCAACTTGGCGCGGCCGACTACAAGGTGGTCCATCACGCCAATAATGGGCGGGCCGTGTACAGCTTTTGCATGTGCCCAGGCGGCACGGTGGTCGCGGCGACCTCCGAGCCGGGCCGCGTCGTCACCAATGGCATGAGCCAGTATTCCCGCGCCGAGCGCAACGCGAATGCGGGCATCGTCGTCGGCATCACGCCGGACGACTATCCGGGGGGGCCGCTGGCGGGCATCGCGTTCCAGCGCAAATGGGAAGAGCGGGCGTTCGAACTCGGCGGCGGCAATTACCAGGCGCCCGGTCAGTTGGTCGGAGACTTTATCGCGGGCCGGCCGTCAACGTCGCTTGGCTCTGTCGTGCCGTCGTACAAGCCGGGCGTGCACCCGACCGATCTCAGCACGGCGCTGCCCGACTACGTGATCGAAGCAATCCGTGAAGCACTCCCCCAGATCGACAGGAAGATCGCAGGCTTCGCGATGCATGATGCCGTGCTAACCGGCGTCGAGACGCGCACGTCGTCACCCATCCGGATTCGCCGCAAAGACAATTTCCAGAGCATGAACGTCGAAGGTCTGTATCCGGCAGGCGAAGGCGCCGGGTACGCCGGCGGCATCTATTCGGCGGCCATCGACGGCATCGAAGTCGCACAAGCCTTGGCACTCGATCTGGCATCGACGCCCGCGTCCTGATGGGCGGGAAGGCGGGGCTGGAGGGATGCGTCAGCGCATCCTCTACCTCGCCTGGCTGCCCGACCTGAGGGCAACAAGTCCTCGTGGCACCTGCGACAGAGCGTTGCGCCGTTTCGATGCCGAAACCCACGGTGACCGATGCAGCCCTCGTCCTTGCACGACGGACTGCTGGACCATTGGAAGCGGACCTCGACCTCACGCGAGTGCCTGCGACCGCAACGAGTCGCACTGCGCCGGTCGCCCGCCTTCCTTGCCACCCTGGTTCACGCGAGGCAAACAGGCAGCGAGGGGAAACGTCTCTAACGTAAGCGGGACGTTCTCCTGCTCGCGCCGCGCCAGTCCGAACTGCGATTGAGCCGGCCGCGCCACCTTCGCGCTCTGGGTTAGTGCAATCGCCACTCATCGCGGCCGACGGCTGCTTGTTTACAAGACGCCGCGCGCGGCTTTCGTCACCGCTTCCGCCGCCGCCTTCGTCGCGCCTATCCCTCCTCGCGCCGCTCCTTGAACAGCGCCACCGCGCACAGGCTCACGCAGCACGCGGGCGTCACGTACCAGGCGGCGGCGAGCGGATTGCCGCTCCACTTCACCAGCGCCGTGACGATGAATTGCGCGGTGCCGCCGAACAGCGCCACGCTCAGCGCATATGCGAGCGCGAGGCCGCTGGCGCGCACGCGCGCGGGCAGCGCTTCGAGCACGAGCAAGGCGACGGTGCCCGCGCTGAACGTCATCGACACGCTGATCAGGCCGACGCCGACCAGCATCGCGGGCAGGCTGCGGACGTTGTCGATCAGCAGGAAAACGGGCGTGCTCAGCAGCGTGGTCGCCGCGATGCCCGCGAGCGCCACCGGCTTGCGGCGCGGCAGGCGGTCGAGCAGACGGCCGACGAAGGGCGGCAGCGCGAACAGCAGCAGCGCCGACAACGCCGACACCGCGAAGCCCGTGCTCGCGGGCAGATGCATCACGCGAATCACATAGCTCGGCATGAAATAGACGATGGCGTAGACCGGAATCGTCTGGCCCATGACCATCAGCATCGCGAGGCCGAGCGTGCGGCCATGCTCGCGCCAGAGTTCGACGAAAGGCGGCGCGGCGGGCGCGAGCGGTTCGCGCGGGGTGTCGCGTGTATCTCCTTTGTTGCCGATATCGTCGATGTCGTGCAGGCGGCTACGCAGATACACGCCGACCGGCAGCACGAGCAGCCCGAACCAGAACGGCACGCGCCAGCCCCACGCTTCGAGCGCCTGCGGGGAAAGCCGATGCGTGAGCACCAGACCGAACACGGCGCCGAGCAATGCCGCCGCGCCCTGGCTCGCGATCTGCCAGTTCAGGCGCGCGCCGCGACGCGACGCCGGCCCCGCTTCCAGCAGATACGCCGCCGCCACGCCGATGTCGCCGCCGAGCGCGAAGCCTTGCAGCGCGCGCGCCAGCACCACGACGAGGGGCGCAGCCACGCCGATCGTGGCGTAATCCGGGCACAGCGCGATTGCCGCCGTGCCGAGCCCCGCGAGCCAGACGGTGCGCGTAAGCGCGACGCGGCGGCCCACGCGGTCGGCGTACGCGCCCAGCGCGAGCGCGCCGAGCGGCCGCATGAAAAAGCCCACGCCGAAGGTGCCGACGGCGAGCAGCAGCGAGGTCATCGGGTCGCTCGCCGGGAAGAACTTCGCGCCGATCATCGCCGCGAAATAACCGAACACCGTGAAGTCGAACATCTCGAACGCCGTCACGAGCGAGGCGCTCACGACGCGTTTGAGCACGTCGCGCGGCGACGCTTCGAGCGGTTCGGCGTGCGTACCGGCATCGGCGGCATCGGCTGCATTCACTGTATTTGCGGCATCGGCGTGGTTCAACGGCGGCCGGTCCAGCGCGTCTTGGCTCAAGGGCATGGGTCAGGAATTCAGTCGTTCGGATGCGGGGATATCAGACCAGCAATTGCCGCGACAGGACTTCGCGCGCCTGCGCGACCGTCTCGCGCTCGCCGGGCAGCGGCGGCGTGAGCGAGAACACGGCCTCGGGCAGCGCGGGCAGACGGTGGCGCGCGCCGAGCTTCATGAGCCCGTCGGTGATCGCCGAGGCGCAGAGGCAGCCCACGCCGAGGCCCGCCGCGAGCATCGACTGCAAGCCCGCCACGCCGGACGCGCTATGCACCATCACGAACGGACGTCGGTGCGCCTCGAGCAGGCTCACGGCGATCTGATGCAGCATGCAGTCGCCGGGCAGCAGCACGAGCGGCAGCGGCTCGGGCAGCGCTTCGGCCAGCGTCGGCGACGCCACCCAGTGCAGCGGCTCCCGGCGCAGCACCCAGCGCGGATCGCCCTGTGCGGGCCGCACCGGACCGTTCGACATGTTCATCACCACGCCGATATCGATCTGGCCGCGCGCGTGCGCGAGTTCGATCTCGGTGCTTTTCATCGTGCTGACGTGCAGGCTCAGCTGCGGGTAGCACTCGCGCAGCCGCGCGAGCATGCCCGCCACCTCGTGCGTGCGGAAATAGTCGGTGATCGCCACGCGCAGTTCGCCCTTGATCGCCTGGCCGCGCACTTCGTCGAAGGCGGCTTCGTTGAGCGCCACGATGCGCCGCGCGTGCGTGAGCAGCCGCGACCCCGCGGGCGTGGGCTCGACGCCGCGCTTGCTGCGCACGAACAGCGGCACGCCCGCGCGCGCCTCCAGCTTGCGCATCTGGTCGCTGACGGTGGACTGCGAAAGATTCAGCGACGGCGCGGCCGCCGTCAGGCTGCCCGCTTCCGCCACCACGGTGAAGGTACGCAACTGGTCGAGTTCGAAGCCTCGCACGGCCTGCTCCTATCCATCGAATTACTCGATGAATACTACCGCAAATTCCGGCTTTTCTGGAGGATGCGCGACGCCTAAGATACCGGTTCGTTCAGGCTTCATCGGCGGCGATGTCGTCTCCATCGATCCGCCCCCGCTTTCGACACAGGTTCATCATGACCGACTCTTCACTTGCCGCCGCGCCGAGCGTGGCGGTCTGCCCTTCAGCCGCCCCCACGCCGGCTTCGGCCCAAGCTTCGGCCCCCGCCGCGCGCAGCCATCACGGCTGGGCGCTCGTGGTCCTGCTGGTGGGCGCCATCCTGCCGCCCGTCGATTACTTCATCGTGAATCTCGCGCTGCCCGCCATCCACACGGGGCTCGCCGCCAGCGCCGCGCAGCTCCAGATGGTGGTCTCCGCCTACGCCTGCGCCAACGCGGTCGCGCAGATCACCGGCGGACGCCTGGGCGACCTCTACGGCCGCAAGCGCATGTTCATGATCGGCATGGCGGGCTTCGTGCTCGCCTCCACGCTCTGCGGGCTCGCGACCTCGGGCGCGATGCTGGTGGGCGCGCGCATCCTCCAGGGGCTGTTCGCCGCCGTGCTCGCGCCGCAGGTGCTCGCGACCATCCGCAGCGTGTTCACGCCGCACGAACAGGTGCGCGTGATGGGCTTCTACGGCTTCGTGTTCGGCGTCGCTGCGGTGATCGGCCAGCTCGGCGGCGGCGCGCTCATCAGCCTGCATCCGTTCGGGCTCGGCTGGCGCGCGATCTTTCTCGTCAATCTGCCGATCGGCGCGCTCGCGCTGCTCGGGAGCTGGCGCTTCATTCCCGAAAGCCGCCCGCCGCGCGGCGCGCGCATCGACGTGCCGGGCACCGTGCTGCTCTCGCTCTTTCTGCTGATGCTCGTCTATCCGCTCACGCGCGGACGCGAGGAAGGCTGGCCCACGTGGATGCTGATCTGCCTGGCCGCCTCGGTGCCGATGCTTGGCGCGCTACTGCGCGTGGAAGCACGCAGTCTCGCGCGCGGCCACGATCCGCTGCTCGACGTGCGCCTGTTTCGCAATCCGGTCGTGGCGCTCGGCCTCACGCTCGCGTTTCTGTTCTACACGCTGAGCGCGTTCTTCCTGAGCTACGGCATTTATCTGCAAGGCGCGCTGCACTGGACGCCGCTCGCTTGCGGCGTGGCGATCCTGCCGTTCGGTCTCGGCTTTCTGTCGAGTCCGCTGCTGATGCCGCGCCTCGTGTTCCGCCTCGGCGGCTATCGCGTGCTGACGCTCGGCTTCGCGCTGATCGCGCTCGGCCTCGCGGCGGCCGCGTCGCTCGCGAACGTGGGTGCTCCCGGCGCGGGCTTCTACCTCGGCCTCGCGGCGATGGGCGTCGGCCAGGGCCTCGTGCTGCCTTCGGTCGTGCGCATCGTGCTCGCGGAAGTCGAGCCGGCGCGCGCGGGCGTGGCCTCCGGCATGGTCACGGCGACCTTGCAGATCGGCGCGGCCGTGGGCGCGGCGACGCTCGGCGGCGTGTTCTTCTCGCACCTCGGCGCGCATCCGGCCGCGCTCGATTACGTGCAGGGCTTTCGCATTTCGATGTTCGCGCTGGTCGGCATTTTGGGCGTCTGCGTGCTGATCTCGCTCGCGCTCGGGCCGATGCATCGACGCCTGCATCCGCAGCAGGCGTGATGCAATGCGCTCATGGCGCTGATCACGGGCTTGTGGCGGGCGACGTCTGGCGCACGAGGTGTGGGCCGTGTGCGCCGTCCTCGATGCGCCAGCCTTGCGCGTCGAGCGCGTCGCGCAAGGCATCGGCGCTCGCCCAGTCTTTCGCCGCGCGCGCCTGTTCGCGTTCGTTCAGCAACGCCTGAACGTCTGCCGGAATCTCCGTTTCGGCAGGCCGCCAGTCGCTCAGACCCAAGCCTAAAACCGCATCGAATACGTCGACGGTCGCGCGCAGGGTCGCGGACGGCAAGCCGCTCTTGACGAGATCCCAGAGCACGGCGAGCGCCTTCGGCAAGTTCAGATCGTCGTTCGCCTCGGCATCGAAACGCGCGACGTAATCCGCATCGGCGACACCGCCTTCGGGCCAGCCGACATACAGCCGCCGCAACCGGTTCAACGCCGTTTGCGCGGCGCGCAGCGCGTCCCAGTTGAACTGCAGGGTGCTCCGATAGTGCGCGGTCAAGCACAGATAGCGATACGCGAGCGGCTCCGCCTGCCGCTCGCGCAGCGTCTGCAGACGAATGAAATCGCCGCCCGACTTCGACATCTTCGCGTCGCCCTGCTGCGTCAGAAAGTGACCGTGCAGCCAGAAGTTCGCGAGCCGCGTGCCGTGCGCCGCCTGGGTCTGCGCGATTTCGTTGCTGTGATGCACGGCGACATGATCCTCGCCGCCGCAATGAATATCGAACCACGTGCCCAGGTATTTCGCCGACATCGCCGAGCACTCGATATGCCAGCCCGGAAAGCCGCGTCCCCACGGGCTGCCCCACTCCATCTGGCGCTGCACGCCGGGCGCGCTGAACTTCCATAGCGCGAAGTCGGTGATGTTGCGTTTCGCGCCGAGCGCCACGCGCTTGCCCGCCTGCAAGCCCGCCCGTTCGAGGCGCGCAAGAAAGCCGTAATCGTCCTGCTTCGCGGTGTCGAAATAGAGACCGTCGTCCGTGCGATAGACGTAACCCGCGCGCTCGATATCGGCGATGAAAGCAATCTGTTCGCCGATGTGATCGGTCGCGCGGCACCACACCGTGGGTTCCAGCAGATTCAGCGCGCGCCAGTCGCCGACGAACGCTTCGGTATAGCGCCGCGCGATAGCCCACGCCGATTCGCCCGTGCGGCGGCTGCCTTTTTCCATCTTGTCCTCGCCTTCGTCGGCATCGGAAGTCAGATGGCCGACATCGGTGATATTGACGACGTGCCGCACCGTATAACCGTTGCGCGCGAGCACGCGGCGCAGCACGTCCTCGAACACATAGGTCCGCAGATTGCCGATATGCGCGTGGTCGTAGACGGTCGGTCCGCAGCAGTACATCCCCACGCTAGCGGCTTGAATGGGCGTGAAAGGACGCAGGGCGCGCGACCAGGTGTCGTACAGCGCGAGCGGCATCGGGCTTCTCCGGTTCGATAGCGGTGGAAGAAAAACGAAAGGGGAAAAACAAAAAGGCCGCCGGTTTTTCAACGGGCGGCCAGATGGCAATGGGTTGTCGTAAAGCGCGACGTGTACCGACGCTAGACGCAGCCTGCCCCCGGCATGGGCTGACAACATGCGCGCGGGATGAAAACGAGGGAGGCGGAAAAAAGATTCATGCCGACGATGCTAACGTCGAACGGGCGCAATGGTCAAGCGCGTGAAAACGCATTCGCGCGGGCGGCGACCGGAGGAGTCGCCGCCCGCACAATAAATCCGCTTATCTTCTCAATTACTTCGAACACCTATGAATCCACGCGCCGTTATCGTCGCACCAGACCCATGACGAGCGTGACGAGGAAAATAACGAGGAAGATAAAGAACAGTATCTTCGCGATACTGGCGGCGCCAGCCGCGATGCCGCCGAAGCCCAGAGCCGCCGCAACGATCGCGACGATGAAAAATACCAGCGCGTAATACAGCATGATGTGACCTCCGTCCGGTGTGGGATGTGTCGTACGCCCGACGCGATGCAAGGGCGGTCTGGGTCATTGAGCAAGCGCCATTCCCGCGCCGAACCGGCGCACCGTCCCCAATCATATGCGCGGATTGAAACCACTTGTTGTGCTATTCCCGGTTTTTGATTGCCGGTTAACGCAGGCATAATGCGCGGGCATAATGCCAATGGAGAAATGCGAGTAAACAGGGTCGTGTTCGCATTGCTAACGATTTTTTCAGTCGGGATTTTTCAATCCGCCTCCATTCAGGCCGAACGCTCGACCATCCGAGATTCGCGCCGCCAGTCCCTCCCGTACGATGTTTTTCGGGCACCGCGCCAGCGGGCCCGCGCAGGAAGTGTTCGATGAAACCGGCAAGAAATTCGCTCTGGTCACGTGTTGGCCGCTATGTGGCGTGCGGGGCGGCGGTGGCCGCGCTCGCGGCAACCGTGGGTTTTCTGCATTGGCGGCAACAGCCGGCCGAGCCCGTCACGCAGTCCCAGCCCGAAGCGCTCAGCGGCGTGGCGAGCGAGATGCGTCACGACGCGTCCGCGTGGACGCATCGCGAGAAAGACGTGTCGGCCATGCTCGGCGATATCCGCGCGCATGACGTGCGCGCCATCGGCGTGAGCCGCGACGCGATTCTGGTTTCGACCCTGCAAGGTGATAAATATTACGTCGCCGATCACAACGGCACGTTCTCGAACGCCCTGCTGCTCGGCGACCTGAAACCGGACGGCGCCGCGCCCTGGCAACTCGTGTGGCTGCCGGACGCCAACGTGCGCACCGGCCTCGCGCGCTGGAGCGACACCTTCGACCATGTGCGCGACGCGCTGAGCCTGCTGCTCTCCGTGCTCATGCTCGGCGGCCTCGCGTGGTTCGTGCGCCGCGAAATGACGGGCGGCGCGCAACTGCTCGGCAAGCCGCCCGTGCTCCGTTTCGACGATGTGATCGGCGCGGGCGAAGCCAAATCCGCGCTCGCCGACGTGCGCGCGTGGCTCACCGAACCCGCGCAATTCACCGGCATGGGCGTGCGCGCGCCGTGCGGCATCCTCATGACGGGCGGCCCCGGCGTCGGCAAGACGCGTCTCGCGCAGGCGCTCGCGGGCGAATGCGGCGCGAGCTTCATCGCGATCACGGGCAGCTATTTCAGCGCGAAGTATTACGGCGTCGGCATCCAGAAAGTGAAACGCCTGTTCGAACTCGCGCGCAAGAACGCGCCCACGGTCATCTTCATCGACGAAGCCGACGGCCTCGGCAAGCGCACCGACACGGGCGGCGGCCCGGTCGAAGCGGAGAGCAACCGCATCATCAATCAGCTGCTCGCGGAAATGGACGGTTTCGCGTCGAACGAAGGCATCATCATCGTGGCCGCGACCAATCATCCGGACAATCTCGACGAAGCGCTGCGCCGCCCTGGCCGCTTCGATCGCACCGTGGCCGTGCGCGTGCCCGATCTCGAAGACCGCGCGGACATCCTGCGTTTCTACGCGGCCAATCTGAAGACGAAAACCGACGACATCGATTTCGACCAGCTCGCGCGGCTCACGACCGGCCTCTCGCCCGCCACGCTCTCGATGATCGTCAATCAGGCCGGACTCGTCGCGCGCAAGGCGGGCGATCGCCATGTGGGCGCGGCGCATTTTCTCGAAGCCATCAAGATCGCGCGCATCGGCGATATCAACGGCGCGGAGCGCGCGCTGTCCGACGACGAACGCACGCGCATCGCGATTCACGAAGCGGGCCACGGACTCGTGGCCGCGCTGCTCGGCACCGGCGTGCTCGAAGAAGTGACGATCCTGCCGCGCGGCGGCGCGCTCGGCGTGGCGCTCATCACGAAGATGCAGGACAAGTATCTGTACCGCGAAACGGAAATGCGCAACGAGATTCAGGTGCTGCTCGGCGGGCGCAACGCGGAACTGCTGATGTTCGACGAAGCATCGAGCGGCGCCGCGCAGGACTTGCAGGAAGCGTCGCGCATCGGGCTCGACATGGTGTCGAAACACGGCTTCAACGCCGACGGCAATCTGTTCAGTCTCGCCGCGCTGCCGCAGCAGGTGGCGGGACTGCAACTCAAGAGCGCGATCGAGCACGCGAATGCGCTGCTGCACGAACTCAACGACGCCTGTTTCGCGCTGCTGCGCGCGAACGAACCGGTATTGCGCGCCATCGCCGACCGGCTGCTCGACGAGGAAACGGTGCCGGGCGAAACGGTGTATCGCCTGATTCGCGAGCACGCGGCGAAAACCACGGCAATCGAAGAAGCCGACGACGTAATCGAAATTGCAGCGGCTTGATAATTGATTCGGATGGCGAATTATTTTCGTCATCCGCGCATTCCGCGAAAATATAAAACGCGCCTCGTATTTCACGAGGCGCGTTTTTTTATGCGTGCCGAAGGCCTTGAATCAGGTGCCTTTCGGCGTATTGCCGCCATGCAGCGCGCCGAAGTGGCGCGCCGCGAACAGCCCCATCGCCAGCACGCCGAGCCCGAACGGCACGACATCGGCGCTCGTCTTCAGCGAGAAATCGCCTACGCGGCAGACCAGAAAATAGCTCGCGACGAAATTCAAGCATCCCCACAGCACATTCACCGTCGACGACGACAAGCCCTTGCCCGGCGGATTCGCAAACGGCGTCTGAAACGGCTCGCCCATCACGCCGCCGACGAAATGCGGCACGGCATTCGCGAGCAATGCGCCGCCAAAGAAGTACGCAACAACCTGTGACCCAACCATTTCAGACGCTCCTCGCGGCAAGTAAATCGATGATGTCCTGAGCCACGCCCGTTTCGCCCAGGCGGGGAAAAACGTGCGCGATGCTGTAGTCGTGCGCCTCGGCGCGCGCGTCGGTCATGGCGTCGATCGCGAGGCTCACGTTGAAGCCGAGTTCGTAGGCCTGACGTGCGGTCGATTCGACGCCGGTGCCGGTCGCAACGCCCGTGATCACGACTTGCGTGACGCCCAGCGCCTTCAAACGCGCGTCGAGCGCGGTGTGGGCGAATGCGCCCCACGTGCGCTTCGTCACGACGATATCGGCGGGCTGCTGGTCAAGATCGTCGATGAAATCCGTCCAGCCTTCGGGCAGGACGTCGTGGCGTCGCGGCCGCTCCGTGCGTCCGGGCGCGACGCCCGCCACGTTGACCAGCACGACCGGCAAGCCGCGCGCGCGAAACGCGCGCAGCAACGCGCGGGTCCGTTCGATCACGGGTTCGATGGGATGCACGAAGGGCGCACCCACGATGCCCTTCTGCAAGTCGACGACGATGAGCGCCGTGTTGGGGTCGAGCGCGGTGTAAGGCATGAGATTCCGTGGCGTGACTGGCGTGACGAAGCGGTTTAGAAGTCGGCGAGACGTTGCAGCAGCTTCACGGCATCGGCGAGCGCGGCCCGCTCTTTCGCCGAAAGCTGCGCCTGCAGCGCCTGCACGAGCCAGTCCTCTTTCGCGGCGCGGCTCGCGTGCAGCTTGCGCCGGAACGCGGACGTGAGCTTGATGAGCGTTTTGCGCCCGTCGTCGGGATCGGCCTCGCCCTCGACCACGCCCAGCGCCTCCAGCCCCGCCACGGTGATCCGCATGGACTGCGGCTTGACGCTCTCGGCGCGCGCCAGTTCGGAGACCGTGGCCGGACCGCTGCGGTCCAGATGCACGATCACCGACTTCTGCGACGAGGTGAAATCGCCGGCCTGCGCCTGTCCGCGCACACGCCGGACCAGTTTGCCGACGGCCACGCGCAACTCGCCCGCCAGCGCGGGCAGATCGGTGGCGCTGTCTATGGCGCTATTGGTGGCGCTATCGGTCGAGTGGGAAAGGGATCGCGTTGTCATGGGCGAAGACTAGCATATGTACAGTTTAACTGTACATATAAACTGTATAAATTGCGCCCGAGCGCTCGCCAGCCCCAAGGGTAAACACCCAACGAACCCGATTAATTTCCAGTGCGAACGTGCCGTTATACTTTCCATACGCGGCATGATGTTTCGTATATGGAACAATAATGAAAAGCCTGACTATCAATTTGCGACTCGCGCTGACGGTCGTGACACTCGGGGCACTAGTGGTGGCGATGGGCGTTGTCAGCCTGATCGGCATGGATCTGACCAATCGCGCGCAGCACGACGCGTATGCGGTGCATTTCGCATCGGCGGTGGCGCTCGGCAAATCGGGCACGGCCATGTCGCGCGCGCGCTTCGGTCTCGACTGGGCGGTGGCGAATCCGCATTCGCCGCAACTCGGCCCGCAGCTCGACCGCGCGCAAATGCTGCTCGCCGAATCGGACCGCTGGTGGCAGCAGTTCCGCGCGCTGCCCAAGACCGCCGAACTCCAGGCGCTCACCGACGACCTCGACGCCAAACGCGGCGCCGTGCGGCGCGACGCGATCGACCGCCTGATCGCCGCCATCCGCAGCGGCGACACGAGCTGGATGGACGAGCACCGCGCCGCCGAGCTGATCGGCCTCTACACCGCGATGAACACGAGCCAGGGCGCGCTCGAAAACTATCTCGACGAAGCCGCGCGACGCGCCGACGCGCAATCGAGCGAGCGCTTCCACACGCTCGGCGTGGTGTGCGGCGCGAGCATCGCGCTGGCGCTGCTGATCGCGTTCCTGAGCTGGCGCGGCCTGCGTCGCGCGGTGATGGACCCGCTGCGCGCGGCGATGGCGCATTTCGAGGCAATCGCGGCCGGCGATCTCACGACCCGCGTCACCGCCCATCGCGCCGACGAAATGGGCCTGCTGCTCGACAGCCTCGCAGCGATGCAGACGCGCCTGCGCGAGACGATGGAGCAGGTGCGCAGCGGCGCGAACGCGATGGCGACCGCCACGCAGCAAATCGCCACCGGCAATCTCGACCTCTCGCAGCGCACCGAGGAACAGGCGTCGTCGCTGGCGCAGACGGCTTCGGCCATGCAGGAGCTGATCGGCACGGTGCAGGCCAACGCGGTCCACGCGCAGCAGGCGCGCGAACTCGCGCTCGGCGCCTCCGACGTGGCCGGGCGCGGCCGCGACGCGGTCACGCGCATGGAGCAGACGATGCACGAGATTCATGCCAGTTCGTCGAAGATGACCGACATCATCGGCACGATCGAGAGCATCGCGTTCCAGACGAATATCCTGGCGCTCAACGCGGCGGTCGAAGCGGCGCGGGCGGGCGAGGAAGGACGCGGCTTCGCCGTGGTCGCGGGCGAGGTGCGCAATCTCGCGCAGCGCGCCTCGGCGGCCGCGCGCGAGATCGGCGCGCTGATCGCGGGCTCGACGGGACGCGTGGCGAGCGGCGCGGAACTCGTCACCGAGGCGAGCGGCGCGATGGCCGAGATCCAGACCTCGACGACGCGCGTCGCCACGCTGATCCACGAAATCGCCGCCGCCTCGCGCGAGCAGAGCGACGGCATCGAGCAGGTCGGCCTCGCCGTCACGCAGATGGACGAAGTCACGCAGCAGAACGCGGCGCTGGTCGAAGAAAGCGCGGCGGCCGCGTCGTCGCTCGCCGAGCACGCGAATTCGCTCAATACGCTGATCGCCGGGTTCAAGGTCGAGGGCGGCGTTGTAATGCCGCTGTGACGTATGAGGCGCCCGTCGCGCACTTCGCCTAAAAGGGCGAGCGATCCGCAACGCCGCACGCACACAAGCACTTGACCAGATGCCCGACTTCGTGTAATGTCGACAGGTAAATCTTCAGCTGTGTCTGCTCATCTTTTGCCGCTACCGGTCTGCTTCGGCTGATCGACATTAGCGGCTCTCGTTGACCTCTCCTGCTTGATACTTTATTCGCCCTTTTCCGGGGCGCATGTGTGTTTATTGTTTATTCAAGGATTTTCTAGTGGAAACCGGTACCGTCAAGTGGTTTAACGACAGCAAGGGCTTTGGCTTCATCACCCCGGACAAGGGCGGCGACGACCTGTTCGCTCACTTCTCGGAAGTGCGTGGCACGGGCTTCAAGACCCTGGCAGAAGGCCAGAAGGTCAGCTACGAAACCAAGCGTGGTCCGAAGGGCCTCCAGGCTTCGAACATCACGCCGCTGTAAGGTGTTTGCATCGCGTCCGGCCTCTGGCTGGACGCGCTTGCCCTGTCTCAGACCGTGGCTGTCACACGCCACGCGTATCTTGTGCGTGTTCCCGCGTTTGTGTTCGCTGCGCCCGCAGGCCAGGACACCTGGTGCACACGCGCCCGATGGTCGTTCCGGCGGATAATCTGGCTCACGCCAGCACGTCCGTGTTCACGGTTGGCTCATCAAGAGCACGAGTTGCCCACGCATTGGCGGACGAACGTCGCGGTGCGGGATCGCCTGATTCTGGCGGCCGAGGGCCTCGCCGTTGCCGGTTCCCGAGCGCATTTGCCGTCTCGTCCGCGTGCATCGCGGGCGCGGGGCACCGGGCAACCGTAGCGAGCCGACGGCGTTCGTACAGGGCATCTCAGCGCGCTCCCCGCGAGCGCGGCATTGTGTATTTCAGGAGGAATGGATTTGGCGAAGGAAGAACTGCTTGAACTCGACGGCGTCGTCGACGAAGTGCTGCCGGACAGCAAGTATCGCGTCACGCTCGAAAACGGCGTGGTCGTGAACGCTTACGCGTCGGGCCGCATGCGCAAGAACCACATTCGCATCATCGCGGGCGACCGCGTCACGCTCGAATTGTCGGTCTACGACCTGACGAAGGGCCGCATCAACTTCCGCCACAAGGATGCATCGGGCGGTGGCCCGCGTCCGGCGCAAGCTCGTCGCCGCTAAGCAGTTAGCCCGCAGTTAGCCGCTGAACGGCCGTCCCCGGCGCGAATGCCCGGGTGAGGCCGTCGTCGGCGTGTGCCCGCTTACCCGCGCACCTCCCGGTAGCGCGCGGCGCGGGCACGGCTGTTTTCGTCGGTCGCATGCATTAATTGCATGGTTTGGCCGCACTCATCCGGTCGACTCATGACGTCCCGCGCTTCGGCGTGGCGGCCGTCGCGAGGAATCGATCCAGCTGGCCCGCAAAGGTCCGGCTGTCACGCAGCGCATAAGGCGCCGGGCCGCCGGTGTCGATCCCCGCGCTGCGCAGCTGCTCCATCGCGTCGCGCACTGTCAGCCGCTCGCGAATATTCTCAGCCGTGAACCAGCTCCCGCGCGGATCCAGCGCGCGTGCGCCCTTGTCCAGCACCGCCGCCGCGAGCGGAATGTCGGCCGTGATCACCAGATCGCCGGGCTCGGCCATCTCGACGATGCGTTTATCGGCCACGTCGAAGCCGGCGGGCACCTGAATCGAGCGGATGAACGGCGACGTCGGCGTGCGCAGATATTGGTTCGCGACCAGCGTCACGATCACTTCGACGCGGCGCGCCGCGCGAAACAGGATGTCCTTCACGACGACGGGACACGCGTCGGCATCGACGAGGATTTGCATGGGGTTCGCTTGCTGAAGGGCTTGAAGACAGGCTCAAAGAAAACTACGCGCCGACACTATATCGGATCGCGTCACCGCGCCGCGCGCGCAGATTTTTCAAGCGCCAGAGCAGCGCTTACCGCGTCGATCAATCTGACCGCTCGCCGTCGCGCCTGAGATGCACCGTCAGACGGGGCAAGGCCGCGATTGGCATGGTCCATGCAGAACATCGAGCACGATCACCCGATTCAGGGAGTCAAACGATGAGCACGCCATCCAGCGACAGCAATGCACGTGACGAGCGCGCCGACGCCCCCGACACGCCGCCCAACGACGACACCCGCCCCACCGATCTGCCCAAACCCATCGGCGACGCCATTCCCGCGCCGACCGAACCGGGCCTCGACCAGCCGCTGCCGCCGAAATCGCGCGACAAGACGCCTGACGACAAGTCCGACGACAGGCCGGACCAAACGCCCGAACCCGCGCCCGATCAAGACGCTCCGCCCGCCGACCTGCCCCGGCCATTCGGCGACGCCGTCCCCGCGCCGACCGAGCCGGGCCTCGATCAACCCTTGCCGCCCAAGCACGGCTAGCACTTCACCGACACGCCCTCACGCGCTCGCGCTTTCCCCAGTCTGCCCGGTCTGCGCGCCCGCCTTGCGCTGCGTCTCCAGCATCTCGACAAGCCGCTGCACGGCCGGCGAGCGCAAATCGCGCCGCCACACCAGATAGATATTCACCTTGCGATACGCCGCCGGCAGCCGATGCGCCTTGACCGCACTGCGGTTCGGCAGGCTGTCGAGCAGACTCGCGGGCATGAGCGCGAGCCCCGCGCCCGCCGAGACGCACGCGAGCATGCCGTGATACGACTCCATTTCGAAGATACGCCCCGGCGCCGCGCCGTCCTCCTCGAACCAGCGCTCGAAGGTGCGCCGATACGAGCAGTTCGAGCGGAATGCGTAGAGATTCGCGCCGTTCACGTCGCGCGCGCGTTTGATCGGCGCGCGGTTCGCGGCGGAGATCAGGATCAGTTCGTCGTCGAAAACGGGCACGCCCGTGAGCGCCGGATGCGCGACCGGGCCGTCCACGAAAGTGGCCGCCAGCTCGCCTTCGATCACGCGGTCGATCAGTTCGCCCGACGGCCCCGTCGAAAATTCGAGCGTCACATCGGCATAACGCTGGTGAAACGCCGCCAGCACGGGCGGAATATGCACGGCCGCCGTGCTTTCGAGCGAGCCGAGCGGTAGCGCGCCGCGCGGCTCGTCGCCGGCCACCGAGAGTTTTGCTTCGTCGACGAGATCGAGTATGCGGCGCGTGTAGTCGAGAAACGCCGCGCCCGTCGCCGAAAGCCGCAGCCGCATCTTCTCGCGGATAAACAGCTCCGCGCCCAGTTCCTCTTCTAGCTGGCGCAGCCGCGTCGTGAGATTGGACGGCACGCGATGCAGGCGCTGCGCGGCGGCCTGCACGCTGCCCGCGTCGGCGATTTCCCTGAAAATCTGCAATTGGGCCAGTTCCATGCATTCGCTCCGAGAGAACAATTTGTTCAATATTATTCACTTTCACTGAGCATTACCAGCCCGTATCCTTGCAGCAATCACTCGCTCAAGGAGCCCACCATGACCGCAGCAACCCGCACGGAACACGCCGTCTCGCTCAATCCCGCAACCGGCGAGATCATCGCCCGTCACGCATTCGACAGCCGCGAGGCCGTCGAGGCGGCGCTCACGCGCACCGCCGCCGCCGCGCGCATCTGGCGCGACACGCCCGTGGCGCAACGCGCGAACGTGCTGGTCCAGCTCGCCCGTGTGCTGCGCGAGCGCAAGACCGAATTCGCGCTGATGATGGCCGACGAAATGGGCAAGCCCATCGCCCAGGCGCGCGGCGAAGTCGAGAAGTGCGCGGCGCTGTGCGAGTGGTACGCGGAGAACGGCCCGGCCATGCTCGCGCCCACGCCGACGCCGGTCCTGCAAGGCACGGCGCGTCAGGAATTCCGTCCGCTCGGCCCGATTCTCGCGGTGATGCCGTGGAACTTCCCGATCTGGCAAGTGCTGCGCGGCGCGGTGAGCATGCTGCTCGCGGGCAATACCTACGTGCTCAAGCACGCGCCCAACGTGATGGGCAGCGCCTACCTGCTGCGCGACGCGCTCGCCGCCACCGACCTGCCCGCCGGCGCGTTCGAAGTGCTGAACCTGCCGCCGGAAGACGTCGCGCCGGTGATCGCCGACACGCGCATCGCCGCCGTCGCCGTGACCGGCAGCGTGCGCGCGGGCGCGGCCATCGCCCAGCTCGCGGGCGCGGCGCTCAAGAAGTGCGTGCTCGAACTGGGCGGCTCGGACGCCTTTATCGTGCTCGCCGACGCCGATCTCGACGAAGCCGTGCGCTCCGCCGTGCTGGGCCGCTTCGGCAATACGGGCCAGGTCTGCCTCGCGGCCAAGCGTCTGATCGTCGAAGCGCCGGTGGCCGCCGAATTCGAGGCGCGTTTCGTCGAAGCCGTGAAGGCGCTGCGCATGGGTTCGCCGCGCGACGAAGCAAACTTCATCGGCCCGATGGCGCGCTACGATCTGCGCGACGAGCTGCATGGCCAGGTCGAGCGCACGCTCGCCGAAGGCGCGCGCCTCGTGCTGGGCGGCCACAAGGTCGAAGGCCCGGGCAACTACTACGAACCGACCGTGATCGCCGACGTCCAGCCCGGCATGACGTCGTTCCGCGAGGAACTGTTCGGCCCGGTCGCGTCGATCATCGTCGCGCGCGACGCGCAGCACGCGGTCGAGATGGCGAACGACAGCGAATTCGGTCTCGGCGGCACGATCTGGACCCGCGACCTCGAACGCGCGGACGCCATGGCCGCGCAGATGGAAACCGGCGCGGTCTTCATCAACGGCGACGTGGCGACGGACCCGCGCGTGACCGTCGGCGGCGTGAAGAAAAGCGGTTTCGGCCGCGAGCTGTCGAGCTTCGGCATGCACGAGTTCTGCAACGTGCAGACGGTCTGGACCGACCGCCGCTAAGCGCACGGGAATCGGCACGCGAGCGCAAAGCTCAAGCCGAAAACGTTCAGCGATGCTGAACGTCAGGACGCGACATGCCGCAATACGTCGCGACATGCCGCGACACCCGGCGAAAGGACGGGTTTGTCCTGATGCACCGAATCGCGGTGTCATCCGTTAATCCGTTCATGGAGCGCGGCGATGGGCCGCCTGACTTGCCGGTCCGGCGCCGCGTGCCATACCCTGTCCCCGTTCATTCTGGGACCATGCAGAGTCGAAGTATTCAGCGCCGACGGGAAGCCGCCGGCGCTTTTTTTTTGCGTGCGCCGGAAGCGAAGAAAAAGAAAAAACGGGGATAGTTCGAACGACGAAAGAACTTCGCCGAAACAGATATCGCCGCGGCACGCTCAGTTGCGCGCGCCGCGTTCGATGTTCAATAGACGTTTAATGGACGCTCAATCGACATTCAATGCGCGTCGTAACTGCCGGCTTCCTCGTGCGGCACAAGGCACGTTTCCGCGCGGCCGAGCGCTTCGAGCAGCGAACGGCCCGCGTTCGTGAGCGACAGGCGGCGAATGCCTTCGGCGCGCTGTTCGAGCGCGACGAGCTGCCGCTCGAACAGAATATCGAGTTCGTGGCGGTTCATATCGATCTGCTCCGGCGCGTGGCGGATCAGCATCAGCGTGGCAAACTCGTGGGGGCTTAGCACTTCTCCTCTCCTTGATCGACACCTCTGGAATGCAACCAGGGGCGCAGGGCCGCATATGATCGAGGTCCAATGTGACGCGCGCGTGACTGTCATATTGCGTGTCACGCGCAAACAACGTTCGCCACGCTCGCCACACTTTCCCCGTCTGCCCGGATCGCCGAGTTCGCCGACGCGTTCGCTCAGCCTCGCGGCTGGACGAGCGCCGTGCCGCACGCCTCCACCAGATCGCGCAGCGTCGGCGCGAGTTGCGTAAGGGCGTCGTCGGCGATGCTCATGCCTTCCTCCCTGCGCACGGCGCGGATGCCCACCACGATCGACGCGTCGGGCGCACGCTCGCGCAGCCGCCGCACCAGGTTGCGCAGGTACGGCGGCGACTCCGCGGCGTCGAGCGACACCACGCAGACCGCGCTCGTCTGCGCATCCACCATGCCCGCGCGCGTGGCGCGCACTTCCTCGTAGGTGGTCGCCGCGCTCGGAATCTTCGCGCGCCCGAGCAGCTGGCAGACGACCGCCACCGCCACGTCGTCGAAGGCGCCGCGCCCCGGCACGCAGAGCACCGCGCGGCCGTCGTTGGGGATCTCGGCGGGCAGTTCGGCCGCCAGCCCGGCGGCGCTCTGCTTGCGCGCGCCGTGTCCGCCGTTGCCGTTGCCATTGCCGCGCGACGCATGGCGCGAATCGTCCACGGAATCGAGATCCTCGACGATATCGAGCAGCGCCTGGTTGATGCGCGCGATCTGCTCGACAGGCAGCACGCCACGCAGCACGTCGTTGCGCGCGAAGCGCAAGCCTTCGAACACGACCTGCTCGTAATAGTCGATCAGCGGCATCTCGTTGAGCAGGCGGTCGGCCTGTAGCAGCGCTTCGTGCGGATCGTCGGCGAGCAGACGCTGATAGCAGGTCTGCGCGGGCGTGAGCGCGGGCTGGTCGCCGAGCAGGATGGTCAAAAAGTTCAGGCGATCCACGTAACGGCCGAGCGTGACGATGCACAGCGTGAGCGGCGTCGACAGCACGAGCCCGACCGGCCCCCAGAGCCAGCTCCAGAAAATCGCCGCCACCACCACCGCGAGCGGCGACAGGCCGGAGCGGCGTCCGTAGAGCATCGGCTCGGCGAACTGGCCCGCCACCACATCGACGACGATGAAGAAGACCAGCGTCCACACCGCCATCGTCCATTGCGGCTGGATGGCGGCGGCGAGCAGCGTGGCGAGCACGGCGGCGATCCAGATGCCGATGTACGGCACGAAGCGCAGCAGCGCCGAGAGCGCGCCGAACAGCAGCGCACCCGGCACGCCGATGCCCGCCAGCCCGATCGCCAGCACCGCGCCCACCGAGACGTTCACGCCGAGCTGGGCGACGAAGTAGCGCGACAGGCGCTCGGAAGCGTCGTTGATGGCGGTGGTCGTGCGGTGCAGGTCGTCGGAGCCGAACACGCTGATCAGGCGGTCGCGCAGATCCTCGCGCTGCAAGAGGATGAAGATCGTCACCACCAGCACGATGAAGCCGGTCTCCAGCGGCGCGACCACCGGCGAGAACGCACGCTGCGCGAGTTGCAGCGGCGTGGGCGCGGGCGTGTGCACTTCCACCGGCATCGGCTGCTGCGGCTGGTTGCGCGCGGCGCGGCCGCGCGGCTGCGGCGGCGCGGGCGGCGGCGTGGGCGTCACGCGCTGCAGCGCGACGGCGGCGCGCGTCATCAGCGAATCGGCGCGGCCGACGGTCTTTTGCTGCACCGTCTGCACCTTCTGCTCGATCTCCTCCTGATACTGCGGCAGGTCGGCGGCGAGCTGCACGATCTGCGCGCCGATCAGCGCGCTCACGCCCGCGAGCGCGAGCACCGTGGCGAGCACGGCGATCAGGATCGACAGGAACTCGGGCAGCCGCACGCGCCGCAGCGTGTTGACGAGCGGTGCGAGCAGAAAGCTCAGCAGCACCGAGAGCGTGATCGGAATCAGCACCGCGCGGCCGAAGTACAGCGCGCAGACCACCGCCACGCCGGTGATGACCGAGGCGAGCGTGTGGACCGTGGGCGTGCTCGGCGGGAACACGCGGTTGCGGCGGCCCGTGGCCGAGCCGGGATGCGGCACCTGCCAGGGCATGGGGTACGGTCGGCCGGACGCGTCGTCGGACAGGCGCTCGGCGGCGCCGTCGGAAGCGGCATGCGACCCCTCGGAAGCGGAATCCGACGGTCGGCGAGACGACGCGTCGGGCGGCAGCGGAAAATTCATGGCGAAGCGGTCAGCGTTGCGGTAAGGGTTCGGGCGTCGGCGCCCGTCTGGTTTTCATCGTAGTCGCCCGGCTCCAGGCGCGGCGGCGGGCGGGTCTGCGTGCGGGTTTGCGTGTTAGTCCCGGTCATTCAGAGCATGGCGCGCGCCGGGACGTGAGCGTAACGCATGTGCGCCGCGCCGCGCAGTTCCAGACGGCTCCGGCGCGGCACGTCAAGGCTTGCCCGCCTGCAACTCCTGGTTGCGCGAGCTGAGGAACTGGATCAGCCCATCGACGCCGCCCTGCTGGATCTTCTCGTTGAACTGCGCGCGATAGGTCTGGATCAGCCACGCGCCCAGCACGTTCAGGTCGTAGAGCCGCCAGCCCTGCGGCGTCTTGTAGAGCCGGTAGTCGATCTCGACGGGCTTGCCGCTCGTCTGCGCGAGCGTGCGCACGACCACGTCGGTGTCGCCGGGCGCGTTGCGCATCGGCTGATAGTCGATCTGCTGGTCGGGCTTGAGCTGCGCGAGCGCGCCCGCATACAGATGGATCAGCAGGAGCTGGAACTGCTCCATCACCTGCTGCTGCTGCGCGGGCGTCGCCTGGCGCCAGTGCGGCCCCATCGCGAGCTGCGTGGTGCGGCGGAAATCGACGTAAGGCAGGATGTCGCGATCGACGATGGCGCGAATACGGGCGATGTCGTCGGGCGCGATGGACTGCGCGCGCACTTCGTCGAGCACCTGCTGGGTCGCCGTCTTGATGAGCGCCTGCGGGTCCGACTGGTCGACCTCCTGCGCGGCGCGCGCGGCCGGGACGAAGCCCGTCACGAAACTGGTGAACAGCGCGGCAAGCAAAAAGAGCCTCTTCATTCGATATCTCGTCCGTCTCGATCGTGGGGAAGCGGGCCGGCGCGCGACGCTGCGCGGGCGCGGGGCGGATGGGCGGCGCGAGGACCGCTGACGACCAGTCTAAAGCGTCGCCGCCAGCGCGGCCGCGATGCGGGCAGCGGGCCGGTGCGCGGCGGGTGCCGGGCGGACTGAAAACTGGCTGAAACTGACTGAAATCGCGGCGGCGATCGCGCAGTGACTGCGGCCAGTGACATCGGCCCGTGACGGAGTCCGCGTCGCGGTTCGACGTCGCCCGAAGTCGACCGGAAGTGCGCAAGCGTAACGCAACGCCGGGCTGCGCCCGAGGCGCGCTGTTACGTTACGTTACATATGAAGAAACCTGGTTACAGATGTTTCCCGGTGACGGCCAGCATCTGTCGGCGCGTGACTTGGGGATGACTTCGGGATGACAGATGTGCCGCAAATGCGCCGCAGAAGCGCCGAAACGCGGATCGATAAAATGTGACGGCCGGCACGGCTTGCGCCGCACCGGCCCTGATTGCGCGCTTATGAACAGCTCAATCGCGCTTCCTCCCTACACTACCCTGCCTGTTAGCCATCTGCCAGCCGGTCTGGGCCGTGGGCTCGGCGAAGAACGCCTCCAGCCCGAACAGCCAGGCGACGCACCACGACAAGCGTGACAGCACGTCGCCGCCTAAAACACTCCCTGCATCCTGCTCGTCCCCGGATTGCGCGTCCGGCAAGCCCGGCGACGCGGTGAACACGGCCCCTGCCGTTCCGCTCGCAAGACTGCCCGGCGTCGATTCCTGTCGTGAAACGGGATCGATCTTCATGTGGCACCCCTCTCCTCGTTTTTGTGTGTGGCGGGCTAACTGGAGCAAGCTCCGTACCAGCCGCGTTTTCGGCCTGCAAGCCGACTTCTTCCCCGCTGCGTGCGTTGCCGCACCAAGGCCGCGCGGTGCGGGCGCGCCCTGCTTCGCGCGCCCGCATCGCCTCGACTCTGTAAAAACTACAAGCACGCCATGAAAAAGCGAAAAGCCCCGTGATTACAGCAGGATTGGCGGGCCGCGAAGGTGCGCTCAGGCACGTATCGGCCGTCTTCATGTTCGCGAACCTTTTCCGTGTGAGTAATAGCTTCAATCGGGTGGATGGTGTAAGGTTCAGCGGTTCGTCTCGAAAAAGAGACCGCCGACACGGAGAGGAGGTCGCATGACTACACCCGACCGGGCCCGCCTCGCGGACGTCCTGAATCAGCACCGCGACGCCCTGCTGGCCGACTGGATCCGCCTGCATCTGCCGATCGCGCTGCGCCGCGGCCTGGCGATGGAAGCCGAGATCCGCGAACAGTTCTCCGCCTTTCTGAACACCTTTCTCGACACGCTCGCGCGCGCCGAGACCTTCGACGCCTTGCGTCCCGAATGGGAGCCGGTGCGCGCCTTCCTCGCCGACATGTCCGCGCACCGCGCGCGCCAGGGCTACACGCCGGTCGAGACGGCCACCTTCGTGTTCTCGCTCAAGCAGCCGCTCTACGCGCGCCTGCGCGAAGCGTTCGCGAGCGACGCCGCGCAACTCGCCGACCTGAGCTGGTCGGTCAATCTGCTGCTCGACGGCCTCGGCCTCTACACGACCGAAGCGTTCCAGAAAAGCCGCGAGGCGATCATCACGCGCCAGCAGGAAGAACTGCTCGAACTGTCCACGCCGGTCGTGCAGCTCTGGGAAGGCATCCTCGCGCTGCCGCTGATCGGCACGCTCGACTCGGCGCGCACCCAGGTCGTGATGGAAAGCCTGCTGCAGAAGATCGTCGATACCGGCGCGAGTCTCGCGATCATCGACATCACCGGCGTGCCGACCGTCGACACGCTGGTCGCCCAGCATCTGCTCAAGACCGTGGCCGCCGCGCGCCTGATGGGCGCGGACTGCATCATCAGCGGCATCCGTCCGCAGATCGCGCAGACCATCGTGCATCTGGGCGTCGATCTGACCAACGTCACCACCAAATCCACGCTCGCCGACGCCTTCACGGTCGCGCTGCAACGCACCGGCTCGACCATCGTCACGCCGAAGGCCGCGTCTTGAACGGCGCGAGCGACCGGGCGACGTGAACGACGGCGCACGGATACACGACGAAGGAGGACGCGCAATGGACCGCATTCCGATTCTGCGCATGGGCGACTGCCTGATCGTCACGATTCAGGTGGACATGCACGACCGTCTCGCAATGGCGCTACAGGACGACCTCACGGCGCGCATCGTCAAGGAGTCGGCCAAGGGCGTGCTGATCGACATATCCACGCTCGACGTGGTCGATTCCTTCATCGGCCGCATGATCAGCAACACCGCCGCGATGGCGATGGTGCTCGATGCGCAGACCGTGGTGGTCGGCATGCAGCCTTCGGTGGCGATCACGCTGGTCGAACTCGGGCTCACGCTCGACGGCGTGCGCACCGCCCTGAACGTCGACAAGGGCATGGCGCTGCTCAAGCAGCGTCGCGCCTAGCATGGCGTTTGCTTTCGACATGAACGGCACCGGCGCGAGCGCACAGATTGTGGCTGAGGTGAGCCTGCGCTCGGACGAGGAGATCGTCCGGCTGCGCCAGATCGTGCGCGACCAGGCCATCGCCCAGGGCTTTTCGCTGATCGAGCAGACCAAGTTCGTGACGGCGGCCAGCGAGCTCGCGCGCAACACGCTCCAGCACGGCGGCGGCGGCGACGCGCGCGTCGAGGTGCTGACGTCCGGCGTGCGCGTGGGCTTGCGCCTGACGTTCATCGACGGCGGCCCCGGCATCGCCGATATCGAACGCGCGCTGCGGGACGGTTTCACGAGCGGCAACGGCCTCGGGCTCGGGCTCGGCGGTTCGCGCCGCCTGTGCGACGAATTCTCGATCGACTCGACGCCCGGCAACGGCACCACCGTGACCATCACGAAATGGAAAGTACGCTAGACGGCGCCTCCGGCATGGCCGGCGGCACGCATCGCTCCTTTGAGATCGGCGACGCGAGCGGCGTGGCGTTCGCGCGGCGCGGCGCGGCGCAGGCCGCGCATCTGGCCGGTCTCGACGAGACGCGCGCCGGGCGGCTCGCGATCGTGCTCACGGAGGCGGCCACCAATATCCTCAAGCACGCGGGTCACGGCGAACTGCTGGTGCGCGCGCTCGACCATGGCGTGGAGCTGATCGCGCTCGACCGCGGCCCCGGCATGAGCGACGTGCACGCCGCGCTCGCCGACGGCCACTCGACCGCGGGCACGCCGGGCACCGGGCTCGGCGCGATCCGGCGGCTCTCGGACCAGTTCTCGCTGTGGTCGCAGCCCGGTCACGGCACGGTGCTGCGCGTGCTGGTCGCGCAAGGC